>NZ_JBVJXS010000006.1:0-160617 GCF_055601245.1 Streptomyces sp. NPDC038135
AAACGCCCGGTTACATTCCGAACCCGGAAGCTAAGCCTCACAGCGCCGATGGTACTGCAGGGGGGACCCTGTGGGAGAGTAGGACGCCGCCGAACTCCTTTTACAGCTCCGGCTCTTGGGCACTGCCCAGGAGCCGGAGCTTTTTTGCGTTGGGGTAGGGTCGGGGAGCATCGTTTCGCTCCTTACAGCACAGGAGGCCCCCGGGTGGAGGTCCAGGAGACCCGTGTCCAGACGGACCGGGTGCTCACCATCCCCAACATCCTCAGCATGGCTCGGCTCGCCGGCGTACCGCTCTTCCTGTGGCTCATCCTCAGGCCCGAGTTCGGCGGCCCCAAGAGCGACGGCTGGGCCCTTCTTGTGCTGGCACTGAGCGGCATCAGCGACTACCTGGACGGAAAGCTCGCCAGGCGCTGGAACCAGATCAGCAACCTCGGCCGGCTGCTCGACCCCGCGGCCGACCGCCTGTACGTCCTCTCGACGCTTCTGGGCCTCACCTGGCGGGAGATCCTGCCGCTGTGGCTCACCGCCCTGCTGCTCGCACGAGAGCTCGTCCTGCTGGTGATGGTGGGCATCCTGCGGCGGCACGGCTATCCGCCGCCCCAGGTGAACTTCCTGGGGAAGGCCGCCACCTTCAACCTGATGTACGCGTTCCCGCTCCTGCTGCTCAGCGACGGAAACGGATGGATCGCGTCACTGGCCGCAGTTTTCGGATGGGCGTTCGCGGGTTGGGGTACAACCCTCTATTGGTGGGCAGGAGTGCTCTACGTGGTACAAGTCCGCCGCCTCGTCCGCGCGGACGCCACGGCCGATTGAGCCCCGTCTCTTGTCCGGACAAAGTGGTCCGATGGCCCGCCGCCCTGAAGTGCGGGACAATCTGGACGGGTGAAGTCGGCTAGACCGTCGTCTCTTTAGGAGGACGCTTCCGACATGAAGGCCGTCGTGATGGCCGGTGGCGAAGGCACTCGCCTTCGCCCTATGACCTCCAGCATGCCCAAGCCGCTCCTGCCTGTGGCCAACCGCCCGATCATGGAGCATGTGCTGAGGCTGCTCAAAAGGCATGGGCTCAACGAGACCGTTGTCACCGTGCAGTTCCTGGCATCGCTCGTCAAGAACTACTTCGGCGACGGCGAAGAGCTCGGAATGGAGCTCACCTATGCCAACGAGGAGAAGCCGCTCGGTACCGCCGGAAGCGTCAAGAACGCGGAAGAGGCGTTGAAGGACGACGCCTTCCTCGTCATCTCCGGTGACGCCCTGACGGACTTCGACCTCACGGACCTGATCAATTTCCACAAGGAGAAGGGCGCACTGGTCACCGTTTGCCTGACCCGGGTGCCCAATCCGCTGGAGTTCGGCATCACCATCGTCGACGAGGAAGGCAAGGTCGAGCGTTTCCTCGAGAAGCCGACCTGGGGCCAGGTCTTCTCCGACACGGTGAACACAGGCATCTACGTCATGGAGCCCGAGGTCTTCGACTACGTCGAGGCCGACGTCTCCGTCGACTGGTCCGGCGACGTCTTCCCGCAGCTCATGAAGGAAGGCAAGCCGATCTACGGCTATGTCGCCGAGGGCTACTGGGAGGACGTCGGCACCCACGAGAGCTACGTCAAGGCGCAGGCCGACGTCCTCGAGGGCAAGGTCAACGTCGACATCGACGGGTTCGAGATCTCCCCGGGCGTCTGGGTGGCCGAGGGCGCCGAGGTGCATCCCGACGCGGTGCTCCGCGGCCCGCTCTACATCGGCGACTACGCCAAGGTGGAGGCCGGCGCCGAGATCCGCGAGCACACGGTCGTCGGTTCCAACGTCGTCGTGAAGAGCGGCGCCTTCCTGCACCGGGCCGTCGTGCACGACAACGTGTACATCGGCCAGCACAGCAATCTGCGCGGTTGTGTCGTCGGCAAGAACACCGACATCATGCGAGCCGCCCGGATCGAGGACGGCGCGGTCATCGGCGACGAGTGCCTGATCGGTGAAGAATCGATCGTCCAGGGCAATGTGCGGGTCTACCCGTTCAAGACCATCGAGGCCGGCGCCTTCGTCAACACCTCGGTGATCTGGGAGTCCAGGGGGCAGGCCAACCTGTTCGGGGCCCGCGGTGTCTCGGGCATTCTCAACGTCGAGATCACCCCCGAGCTGGCCGTACGGCTCGCCGGCGCCTACGCGACCACCCTGAAGAAGGGGGCCACGGTCACCACGGCCCGTGACCACTCCCGAGGCGCCCGCGCACTCAAGCGAGCGGTGATCTCCGCGCTCCAGGCCAGCGCCATCGACGTACGGGACCTGGAGAACGTCCCGCTGCCCGTGGCCCGGCAGCAGACCGCGCGCGGCAGCGCCGGCGGCATCATGATCCGGACCTCGCCGGGTGTGCCGGACTCCGTCGACATCATGTTCTTCGACGGACAGGGCGCGGACCTGTCGCAGGGCGGCCAGCGCAAGCTGGACCGCGTGTTCGCAAGGCAGGAGTACCGCCGGGCGTTCCCCGGTGAGATCGGCGACCTGTACTTCCCGGCCAGCGTCTTCGACTCGTACACCGGGTCGCTGCTGAGGAACGTCGACATCACCGGGATAGCGGAATCGGGCCTCAAGGTCGTCGTGGACGCGTCCAACGGCAGCGCCGGTCTCGTGCTGCCCAGCCTCCTCGGCAAGCTCGGCGTGGACTCGCTGACGATCAATCCCGGTCTCGACGAGTCCCGTCCGACGGAGACCGAGGAGATGCGGCGCAAGGGCCTGGTGCGTCTCGGTGAGATCGTGGCGTCCTCCGGGGCCGCGTTCGGTGTGCGGTTCGACCCCGTCGGCGAGCGGCTGTCGCTCGTGGACGAGAAGGGCCGGATCATCGAGGACGACCGGGCGCTGCTCGTCATGCTGGACCTGGTCGCCGCGGAACGCCGCAGCGGCCGGGTGGCGCTGCCGGTGACCACGACCAGGATCGCCGAGCAGGTGGCCGCCTACCACGGCACCCAGGTCGAGTGGACCACCACCTCTCCGGACGACCTCACGCGCGTGGGAGGCGAAGAGGGCACCATCTTCGGTGGTGACGGCAAGGGCGGGTTCATCGTCCCCGAGTTCAGCAGCGTCTACGACGGCACGGCCGCCTTCGTACGGCTGATCGGGCTGGTGGCCCGTACGCAGCTCACGCTGAGCCAGATCGACGCGCGGATCCCGCGGGCGCACGTCCTCAAGCGGGACCTGGCGACGCCGTGGGCCGTCAAGGGCCTCGTCATGCGGCGGGTCGTCGAGGCGGCCGGGGACCGGTCCGTCGACACGACCGACGGTGTGCGGGTCGTGGAGACCGACGGGCGCTGGGTGATGGTGCTGCCCGACCCGGCCGAGGCCGTCACCCACCTGTGGGCCGAGGGGCCGGACGACGCCTCGGCGCAGGCCCTGCTGGACGAGTGGGCGGCCGTGGTGGACAGCGCCGGGCGGTAGGACCGGCGGCTCCGGACGGCGAAAGCCACCGCACGCGCGCGTGCCGGACAGGTGTCCCCGAGGGGGCCTGTCCGGCACGCGCGCGTGGGGCCGTTCGGAGGTACTGCTCGCGACATGCGACGATGTGCGGCATGCCGCAGCAATCCCCCGTTCGGAGCAGCCCTCCGCGGCCGTCGCGCCCGGACGCGTCCATGTCGCTGATCACCAACGTCATGGACCACAGCCTCGACGACGGCTACGCGGAGGCGGCCGCCCGGCGGGAGGCGCAGGGTGAGGCCGGCGGGCTGCCGAAGACGCTCCGCGCGAAGCTGGGCCTGGCGGCGGGCCTGGTCCTCGCCGCGCTGGTGGTCACCGTCGGAGCGGCGCAGGCGAGGATCGCGGCCCCCGTGGTGGCCAAGGAGCGCCAGGAGCTCATCGACCGCATCGACAAGGAGACCGCGGACGCGGACCGGCTCGAGAGCGACGTCGACAAACTGCGCGACGACGTCGACACGCGCCGGCGGGCGGCATTGCGACGCAGCGGCGGGGGCTCCGAGGCCGATCTTATGGGTGTGCTGTCGGGCGCGACCGCGGTGCACGGCCCCGGCGTCAGGCTGGTGGTGAACGACGCCAAGGAGGCCAGCGCCGGCGGCGACGGCTCCAATCCGCGCGAGACCTCCGGCTTCTCCGACACCGGCCGGGTGCGCGACCGCGACATGCAGCGGGTGGTGAACGGGCTGTGGGCCTCTGGGGCCGAGGCCGTCTCCATCAACGGCCAGCGGCTGACGGCCCTGTCCGCGATCCGCGCCGCCGGTGACGCGATACTGGTCGACAACAGGCCGCTGGTGCCGCCGTACACGGTGCTGGCGGTGGGGGACGGGCAGAAGCTGAGCACCAGGTTCCAGGACAGCGCCGACGGGCTGTATCTGCACGCCCTGGAGGAGAACTTCGGCATCCGGGCCACCATCTCCACCGAGGGGGACGTCCGCCTGCCCGCCGCACCGAGTGTGACCGTACGCACAGCACAGCCGAACGCCGATAAGACTGAGAAGGGCACATCGTGATCGCCGTACTGGGCCTCATCGTGGGAGTCGTGGCCGGCCTGTTGGTCCGGCCGGAGGTTCCGGCGGTCGTCGAGCCTTATCTGCCGATCGCCGTCGTGGCCGCGCTCGACGCGGTGTTCGGCGGTCTGCGGGCCATGCTCGACGGCATCTTCGACGACAAGGTCTTCGTGGTGTCGTTCCTGTCCAACGTGGTGGTGGCCGCGCTGATCGTCTTCCTGGGCGACAAGCTGGGCGTCGGCGCGCAGTTGTCCACCGGTGTCGTGGTCGTCCTCGGCATCCGCATCTTCTCCAACGCCGCGGCGATCCGGCGACACGTCTTCCGGGCTTGAGAGCGATGAGCAACCAGGACGAGCAGCCGGAGAACAGGCTGCGCAAGGAACTGCCCGACGAGGTCCCTGCCCCGGCCGCCCGGCCGGAGCGCACGCCGACCGGTCCGGAGCGGGCCCCCGTGGGCCCGGAGCGGACGCCCGACGGGCCGAGGACGCCCGCCGAGGGAGCCGGGAGCGCCGAACCCCCGCTCACCGGCCGCCAGCGGCTGATCAAGGGGGTGTGGCCGCCGCGCCTCACCCGGGCCCAACTCATCGTCGCCGTGCTGCTGTTCGGTCTCGGCTTCGGTCTGGCCGTGCAGGTGGCGTCGAACAGCGACAGCGACAGCGCGCTGCGCGGGGCACGTCAGGAAGACCTCGTTCGCATCCTCGATGAACTGGACGACCGTACTCAGCGTCTTGAGGACGAGAAGCAGGGACTCGACAAGCAGCGTCAGGAGCTGCAGAGCAGTTCCGACCAGGCGGCCGAGGCGCGCCGGCAGACGGCCGAGAAGGAGAAGCAACTCGGCATTCTGGCGGGCACCGTGGCGGCGCAGGGTCCCGGCATCACCATGACGATCGAGGACCCGAAGGGGACGGTCAAGGCGGACATGCTGCTCGACGCGATCCAGGAGCTGCGCGCGGCCGGCGCGGAGGCGATCCAGGTGAACGGCGTGCGCGTGATCGCGAGCACCTACTTCACGGACTCCGGCAAGAGCGTGAGCGTCGACGGGAACAAGATCAACGCACCGTATCGTTTCCAGGTCATCGGCAAGTCGCAGGATCTCGAACCGGCTCTGAACATTCCGGGAGGCGTGGTGCAGACTCTGGAGAAGGAGCAGGCCACGGTGACCGTCGAGCGGTCGGACAAGATCGTCGTGGACGCCTTGCGACAGGTGAAGCAGCCTGACTACGCTCGGTCGTCCTCCCAGTGAACCGGTGGTGCATGGGGGGCGTCCGGCAGGGGCATGAGGTTGCGGGGGGTCGGCGCACCGAAGAAGTGGCGCGTGGTGGAAACTGTCTGGTGGATACGGACGTTGTGAGGATGTCCGGGTCGACCGGTGTAGGCAATCAGGGTTCGTCCTGCCCCACGGGCGGGTCTGTTTCGGTCAAGGGGAATCGCCCGTGAAGTTGTTTGCGAAGTTGTTCGGCAAGAGCGCGCGAGAGGGCGGCGACAACGCGACCGCTCGTCATCGTGCCCAGCCTGACGCAGAGGGCCAGCGCCCGCTGTTCCGCGACCAGGTCGCTGGTCCGGGCGGTGACATTTCCGGAGGCCAGGGCGCGGCGTCTGTTGACCCTGCCCAGTCCGGCGGCATAGGTTTCGGGCAACCGTCACCCTCAAGTGCGGGTGGAGGGTTTGCCTCCGACCCCTATGCGCCCAACGCCCCCGCGGGGCAACCGCGGCAGGAGGATCCGTCCATGTCCGTCCTGGTGTGTACGAGGTGCGGTAACCGCAACGCGGAGAACGCCCGCTTCTGCTCCAACTGCGGTGCGCCGCTGCGGCCCGGTGTGGCGGCGGAGCGTCCCTCGGAGACCACGTCCACGATCTCCATCTCCGGCATCGAGGCCTACGACGCCGAAGTGACCGGGCAGACGCAGGTGCCGATGCTCTCGCCCGAGGCGCAGGCCGCGGTCGACGCGCTGCCGCTGGGCTCGGCGCTGCTGGTGGTGCGCCGGGGGCCGAACTCGGGCAGCCGCTTCCTGCTGGACAGCGACCTGACCACGGCCGGCCGGCACCCGCAGAGCGACATCTTCCTGGACGACGTCACGGTCTCCCGCCGGCACGTGGAGTTCCGGCGCTCCCCGGACGGCTCGTTCACGGTCGCCGACGTGGGCAGCCTGAACGGCACGTACGTCAACCGCGAGCGGATCGACCAGGTGCCTCTGTCGAACGGCGACGAGGTGCAGATCGGCAAGTACCGGCTGGTCTTCTACGCGAGCCGGCAGGGCATCTGACCCCTGGACTTCCGTCCGGGGGAACCCAGGGAAGGTCCATGCTGCACACACCGAGCGGCGGTGCCCGAAGCGGTACCGCCGCCACGGACGGGCTGATGAGCATCGGCGCGGTGCTGAACGCGCTGCGTGACGAGTTCCCCGACGTCACCATCTCCAAGATCCGCTTCCTGGAGGCAGAGGGGCTCGTCGAGCCGCGGCGGACGCCGTCGGGGTACCGCAAGTTCGGTCCCGGGGACGTCGAGCGCCTCGCGCACGTCCTGCGGATGCAGCGGGACCACTATCTGCCGCTCAAGGTGATCCGTGAGCACCTGGACGCCATGGAGCGCGGCGAGGCCGTGCAGCTGCCCGTGGTGGGGCGCCAGCGCACCGGGGACGACCCGCCGGAGCCGTCCGAGCGGCCCACGGTGGCCCGTGTCGGACGGGCCGAGCTGCTCGCGGCGGCCGGCATCGGCGAGGACGACCTCGCGGAGTGGCAGTCGTACGGGCTGATCGCTCCACTGGAGGACGGGGTGTACGACGCGGCGGCCGTCACCGTGGCCTCGCTCGTGGCCGAGCTGGGGCGGTTCGGGATCGAGCCGCGCCATCTGCGGGTGATGAAGGCAGCGGCCGACCGGGAGGCGGGCCTGGTGGACCAGGTGGTGGCCCCGCTGAAACGCCACCGCAACCCGCAGACCAGGGCTCACGCCGAGGCCCGCGCGAAGGAGCTGGCGGCGCTCACGACACGGCTGCACGCGGCGCTGGTGCAGAGTGCTCTCGGAGTGCGGCTGCCCTGAACGGCGGGGCGTCCCGCGCGGCCGGATCGGGCACCTGTTCCCGGCCCGACTACCCAAAGGTCCCGAGCACGGCCTAGGGTTGCTGTGTGAACGAGCTCGATGTCGTAGGTGTCCGGGTCGAAATGCCCTCCAACCAACCGATCGTGCTCCTGCGCGAAGTGGGGGGCGACCGTTACCTCCCCATCTGGATCGGGCCGGGGGAGGCCACGGCGATCGCCTTCGCCCAGCAGGGCATGGCCCCCGCGCGGCCGCTGACCCACGACCTGTTCAAGGACGTGCTGGAGGCCGTCGGCCAGGAGCTGACCGAAGTGCGCATCACGGATCTGCGTGAGGGCGTCTTCTACGCGGAGCTGGTCTTCGCCAGCGGGGTCGAGGTGAGCGCCCGTCCCTCCGACGCCATAGCGCTGGCCCTGCGCACCGGGACGCCGATCTACGGCAGCGACACGGTGCTGGACGACGCCGGCATCGCGATCCCGGACGAGCAGGAGGACGAGGTGGAGAAGTTCCGCGAGTTCCTCGACCAGATCTCGCCCGAGGACTTCGGCACCAGCAGCCAGTGAGGCGCGAGCGGTTCCGGGCCCCGCTAGCGGCTCTGTGCCCCGGGGCGGTGGCGCGGGTGGGTCGTGCAGTGTCGTGGCAATTGCCACCGGCCATCCAGAGCGTCACGCGGTCTTCCGCGAGAGCATTCGGCTAGCCTTTCCCCGCGGTGGGGCACGAGAAACCACTCTTAGGGTGATTATCACCCGGCGTGGCGAGTGTGGCGATCGTTGACGCACCCCTGGTGACTGCCTACCGTCGAGAGGGCAGTTCAAGGACGGAGGTCGGCGTGAGAACGAGCGGCGACGGTACGGCTGGGGGTGCCCCCGGACGCGGTTTCGGGGAGAGCGGTCCGTACTCTCCCCCGAGTTCCCAGCCGCGTTCCAGTGGGCAGTACGCATATCCCGGCGGCGCGGTCGACCACGCCCCACAGCGGCCGACGGCGGTGCCGGACGGCGGAGGGGTGGCGTCCATGGCGTCCGAGGAGATCGGCTACCGGGGTCCCACGGCATGTGCGGCCGCCGGCATCACATACCGGCAACTGGACTACTGGGCCCGCACCGGACTGGTCGAGCCGAGCGTGCGGCCCGCGTACGGTTCGGGCACGCAGCGCCTCTACAGCTTCCGGGACGTGGTCGTCCTCAAGATCGTGAAGCGGTTCCTCGACACCGGGGTCTCGCTGCAGAACATCCGCACGGCCGTGCAGCACCTCCGGGAGCGCGGGTTCCAGGACCTGGAGCGCATGACCCTCATGAGCGACGGCGCCACCGTCTACGAGTGCACCTCGCCGGACGAGGTGCACGCCCTGCTCCAGGGCGGCCAGGGCGTGTTCGGGATCGCCGTCGGCGTGGTCTGGCGGGACGTGGAGAGCGCGCTCTCCCAGCTGCACGGTGAGCGTGTCGACACGGGGGAGACCCTGGTCGGTCACAACCCGGCCGACGAGCTGGCGCGGCGCCGCAACCGGGCCGTCTGACCGCGCCCCGCTGATCCGCGCCGCACCGCGCGGGCCGTGCGCCCGCGTTGTCAGTGGTGTGGTGCAGCATCGGAGGTGTGAGAAACGCGCCCACGATCCTGCATCTCGACATGGATGCCTTCTACGCCTCCGTGGAGCAGGCGTCCAAGCCGAGCCTGCGGGGCAAGGCCGTGGTCGTGGGCGGGCTGGGACCGCGCGGGGTGGTGGCCACCGCCTCGTACGAGGCGCGGGTGTTCGGGGTGCACTCGGCGATGCCGATGGCCCAGGCGCGCCGGCTGGCGCCGAACGCCGCGTACCTGGTGCCCCGCTTCAATCTGTACCGGTCCGTGAGCGAGCAGGTGATGGCGCTGCTGCGGGAGCTGTCGCCGCTGGTGGAGCCGCTGAGCCTGGACGAGGCGTTCGTCGACCTCGAGGCCCGGGAGGCGGCCTGGGACGCGGACTCGGCGCGCCGGGTGGGGACGAAGCTGCGCTGCGACATACGGGCGGTCACCGGGCTCACCGGTTCGGTGGGGCTGGCCGCCTCCAAGATGCTCGCGAAGATCGCCTCGGAGGAGGCCAAGCCCGACGGACTCGTCCTCGTCGAACCCGGCACCGAGCGGGCGCTGCTCGGGCCGATGTCGGTGCGGATCCTGCCCGGGGTGGGACCGGCGACGGGGGACCACCTGCGGCGGGCCGGGATCACCACGGTCGAGGAGCTGGCCGAGGCCGGCGAGGACGAACTCGTACGGCTCCTCGGCAAGGCGCACGGGCACGCGCTGTACGCGATGGCGCTGGCGCGCGACGACCGGCCCGTGGTCGCCGAGCGGGAGGCCAAGTCGGTGTCGGTCGAGGACACCTACGACGTGGACATCCACGACCGGATGAGGGTCGGTCTCGAGGTGCGGCGGCTCGCCGACCGGTGCGTGGGCCGGCTGCGCGGTGCCGGGCTGTCGGGGCGGACCATCGTGCTGAAGGTCCGCCGGTACGACTTCTCGACGCTGACCCGGTCGGAGACGCTCCGAGGGCCCACGGACGACCCCGCCGTGATCCGGGAGGCGGCCGAGCGGCTGCTGGACTCCGTGGACACCACGGGCGGCGTGCGGCTGCTGGGGGTCGGCGTCACCGGGCTCGCCGACTACACCCAGGAGGACCTGTTCGCCCAGGCGGCGCAGCCGTCCGGGGAGGCGCGGTCGCCGGAGGAGGCCGTGACCGAGCCCGTGCCGGAGCGGCCGGAGCCCGGCGAGCGGCAGTGGCGCGCCGGGCAGGACGTGCGGCACGCCGAGCTGGGCCACGGCTGGGTGCAGGGCAGTGGCCTCGGCCGGGTGACCGTGCGCTTCGAGACGCCCCAGTCGGGGCCGGGGCGGGTGCGGACGTTCGGCGTCGGGGATCCCGCGCTGGAGCCGGCGGATCCGCTGCCGCTGGTGTCGGCCCCGGAGCCGTCGCCCGGGGTGCCGGACATGGGGCCGCCGAGCCTTTCGGGCGCTGTCGACGCCGATCCGTAGCGGGTTGCAGGGCCGACCGGGTGCCGGCGCCACCGTGGTGGGGTGCTCCGCCTTCCCCCGCGCGGTGGCCGACGGCGCGGGATCAGGGCTCCTCCGTGCCCGCCAGCTTGCCGAAGTCGTGGTCCGCGAGCGGGGAGGGCGCAGCCACGTCCAGGCCGTAGTGGTGGTAGAGCTGGAGTTCCTGTTCGGGGGAGAGGTGGCGGCCCACGCCGAAGTCGGGTGCGTCCTTGATGAGCGCGCGGTCGAAGGGGACCCGCAGGGCGCCCTCGACGATCTCGCTGGGCTCCAGGGGGACGAAGGCGTCCCGGGAGAACAGACCGGTGCGTATGGCGGCCCACTCCGGCACGCCGGTGGCGTCGTCGAGGTACACCTCGTCGATGGTGCCGATCTTGGTGCCGGTGCGGTCGAACGCCTTGCGGCCGATCAGGTTGCGCGGATCGATGTCGGTCTGCACGGTCCCTCTCCCTCCACGTGGTCGCAACTCATCCGTAAGCACTACGAAAGAGCACAATCAGGGAGGCGGCCACTCGAAGGCCCGGGCGTTGACCTCGCTGGTAGGCTGACAGCGGCTGCTGACCCCGTGCGGGAGAGTCCTCCGACCACCTCGGAGGCGCCGAAGGAGCAAATCCTCCCCGGAATCTCTCAGGCCCACGTACCGCACGGACGAGGTCACTCTGGAAAGCAGGGCGGATGTCGACGGCGTCCGCCCTCACCGACGGTGAAAGCCGGCGCCTTCGGGCCGCCGGTGAAGCTCTCAGGTCGAGATGACAGAGGGGGAGGCCGTCGGGGTATCCGTACCGGGGTGCCCCTCGAAGGTCGTGTCAGACCAGGAGGCCTCCGCAATGACCGCCCATCGCACCCCGCTCTCCGAGCTCGAAGCGGGCATCCCCTTCGAGCAGCGCCACATCGGGCCCGACCAGGAGGCGCGGGCCAAGATGCTCGCGCACGTCGGCTACGGCTCGCTCGACGAGCTGACCGCCGCCGCGGTCCCGGACGTGATCAAGAACGCCGACGCCCTGGACCTGCCGGGCGCCCGCACCGAGGCCGAGGTCCTCGCCGAGCTGCGCTCGCTCGCCGACCGCAACCAGGTCCTCGGCTCCATGATCGGCCTCGGCTACTACGGCACCTTCACCCCGCCGGTCGTCCTGCGCAACGTCATGGAGAACCCCGCCTGGTACACGGCCTACACGCCGTACCAGCCGGAGATCTCCCAGGGCCGGCTCGAGGCTCTGCTGAACTTCCAGACCATGGTCGCCGAGCTCACCGGGCTGCCGACGTCCGGCGCGTCCCTGCTGGACGAGGGCACGGCCGCCGCCGAGGCCATGGCGCTCTCCCGGCGCATGGGCAGGAACAAGAAGGGCCTGTTCCTGATCGACGCGGACGTCCTGCCGCAGACCGTCGCCGTGATCGAGACGCGCGCCGAGCCGACCGGCGTCGAGGTCGTCGTCGCCGACCTCTCCGACGGCATCCCGGCGGAGATCGCCGAGCGCGAGATCAACGGCGTGCTGCTCCAGTACCCGGGCGCCTCCGGCGCCGTCCGCGACATCAAGCCCGTCATCGACCAGGCGCACGGGCTGGGCGCCCTCGTCACCGTCGCGGCCGATCTGCTCGCGCTCACCCTGCTGACCTCGCCGGGCGAGCTGGGCGCCGACATCGCCATCGGCACCACCCAGCGCTTCGGCGTGCCGATGGGCTTCGGCGGGCCGCACGCCGGCTACATGGCGGTGCACGAGAAGTTCGCGCGCAGCCTGCCCGGCCGTCTCGTCGGCGTGTCCGTCGACGCCGACGGGCACAAGGCGTACCGCCTGGCGCTGCAGACCCGTGAGCAGCACATCCGCCGTGAGAAGGCCACCAGCAACATCTGCACCGCCCAGGTGCTGCTCGCCGTGATGGCCGGCATGTACGCCGTCTACCACGGCCCCGAGGGGCTGCGCACCATCGCCCGCCGCACCCACCGCTACGCCACGATCCTCGCCGAAGGCCTGAAGGCCGGCGGCGTCGAGATCGTGCACGGCGCCTACTTCGACACCCTCACCGCGCGCGTGCCCGGCAGGGCCGCCGAGGTCGTGGACGCGGCCCGGGCGGGCGGCGTCAATCTGCGTCTCGTCGACGCCGACCTGGTCTCCCTGGCCTGCGACGAGACCACCAACCGGGCCCAGGTGGAGGCCGTCTTCGCGGCCTTCGGCGTGGACGGCGACATCGAGGCGCTGGACGCGGCGGCCGGCGAGGCCCTGCCCGAGGCCCTGCTGCGCACCGACGACTACCTCACCCACCCGGTCTTCCACGAGCACCGCTCCGAGACCGCGATGCTGCGCTACCTGCGCCGGCTCGCCGACCGTGACTACGCGCTCGACCGCGGCATGATCCCGCTGGGCTCCTGCACCATGAAGCTCAACGCGACCACCGAGATGGAGCCGGTCACCTGGCCCGAGTTCGGGCAGCTGCACCCCTTCGCGCCCGCCGAGCAGGCCGAGGGCTACCTGACGCTCATCCGCGAGCTGGAGGACCGGCTCGCCGAGGTCACCGGCTACGACAAGGTCTCGCTGCAGCCGAACGCCGGATCGCAGGGCGAGCTGGCCGGTCTGCTGGCCGTGCGCGGCTACCACCGCGCCAACGGCGACGAGCAGCGCACCGTCTGCCTGATCCCCTCCTCCGCGCACGGCACCAACGCGGCCAGCGCCGTGATGGCCGGCATGAAGGTCGTCGTCGTCAAGACCGCCGAGGACGGCGAGATCGACGTCGCCGACCTGCGGGCAAAGATCGAGCAGCACCGCGACGAGCTGGCCGTGCTGATGATCACCTACCCGTCGACGCACGGTGTGTTCGAGGAGCACGTCGCCGACATCTGCGCCCAGGTCCACGACGCGGGCGGCCAGGTGTACGTCGACGGCGCCAACCTCAACGCGCTGGTCGGCCTCGCGAAGCCGGGTCACTTCGGCGGCGACGTCTCGCACCTGAACCTGCACAAGACGTTCTGCATCCCGCACGGCGGCGGCGGCCCCGGCGTCGGCCCGGTGGCGGTCCGCTCGCACCTGGCGCCGTACCTGCCGAACCACCCGCTGCAGCCGGCGGCCGGCCCCGAGACCGGTGTGGGCCCCGTCTCCGCCGCGCCGTGGGGCAGCGCGGGCATCCTGCCGATCTCGTGGGCGTACGTCCGCCTGATGGGCGGCGAGGGGCTCAAGCGCGCCACCCAGGTCGCCGTGCTCTCCGCCAACTACGTCGCCAAGCGCCTCGAGCCGCACTACCCGGTGCTCTACAACGGCCCCGGCGGCCTGGTCGCGCACGAGTGCATCATCGACCTGCGCCCGCTGACCAAGGCGACCGGCGTGAGCGTGGACGACGTCGCCAAGCGGCTCATCGACTACGGCTTCCACGCGCCGACCATGTCCTTCCCGGTGGCCGGCACGCTGATGATCGAGCCGACCGAGTCCGAGGACCTGGCGGAGCTGGACCGGTTCTGCGACGCGATGATCGCCATCCGCGCGGAGATCGAGAAGGTCGGCTCCGGAGCCTGGCCGGCGGAGGACAACCCGCTGCGCAACGCCCCGCACACCGCGCGGGCGCTCGGCGCGGACTGGGACCACGCCTACAGCCGCGAGGAGGCCGTCTTCCCGGGCGGTGTCTCGGTGGCGGACAAGTACTGGCCGCCGGTGCGCCGCATCGACCAGGCCTTCGGCGACCGCAACCTGGTGTGCTCCTGCCCGCCGCTGGACGCGTACGAGGACTGAGCGAGCCGTACGTGTGAGCCCCGCCCGTGGACCGGGCGGGGCTCCCGCGTCTCCACGCGCCCTCAGGCCGTGGCCAGCGACACCTCGGTCGCCTTGATCAGGGCGACCACGTCGGAGCCCACGAAGAGGCCGAGGTCCTCGGCCGCGTCCCTGGTGACCACCGCCGTCAGCTCGCCGCCCGCGACGGCGACCTTCGCGGAGGCCATGACCTCGCCCCTGGTGAGGCGGGTGAGCGCGCCGGGGAGCTGGTTGCGGATCGACAGGCCCTCGATCCTGCCGGTGGCCAGGGAGACCTCGGTCGACTTCACCAGGGCGCGGACGGCGGTGCCGGGGGCGAGGGCGAGTTGCTCGGCGGCGTCCCGGGTGATGGCGGCCGTCAGCTCCTGGCCGCCGTCGAGCCGCACCTTGACGATGGCCATGACCTCGCCAGGACGGACCTCGGTCACAGTGCCGGGGAGCTGGTTGCGGATGCTCAGAGTCATGAGCACCCACCGTAGAGCGCCCGCCCGGTCAGGCCGGGTATGCGTGGGTCTGCGTCGCCTTCACCGTCGCCCAGACCGACGCACCCGGGTGCAGGTCCAGCTCGGCGGCGGCGACGGTGGTGAGATCGGCGGCGAGGGGGAGCTCGCCGGTGAGGTCGGCGCGGATCTGGTCGCCGTGGGTCTCCAGGCCCGCGACCTCGCAGGCCCACAGGTTGCGGGCGCTGGCGCCCGAGGGCCGGTCCCTGAAGAGCGTGACGGCGGCCGGCGGGAAGGCCACGAAGACGGGGCCGGACAGGTCCTCCGTGGTGGTCACCGAGGGGCCGGCGTCCAGCCGTACCGCGTGCCCGCCGGCCTGCCCGCGGTAGAGGTTGAGGCCGACCAGCCGGGCGATGTAGTCGGTGCGCGGCCGGCGGGCGATCTCGCCGGGGGTGCCCTGCTGCACGACGTGTCCGTGCTCGACGACGACCAGCCGGTCCGCGAGCACCATGGCGTCCAGCGGGTCGTGCGTGACCAGCACGGCGACGGCCTCGAACTCGGCGAGGTGGCGACGGAGCTGGGCCCGGACGTCCAGGCGGGTGCGGGCGTCCAGCGCGGCGAGCGGTTCGTCCAGGAGCAGCAGCCTCGGCCGGGTGGCCAGGGCGCGGGCGAGCGCGACGCGCTGGGCCTGGCCGCCGGACAGGCGGCGGGGCTTGGCCCCGGCGTGCCCGGCGAGTCCCATGCGGTCCAGCCAGGCGGCCGCCTGCGCGCGTGCCTCGGCCTTGCCGACGCCCTGGCAGCGCGGCCCGAACGCCACGTTGTCCAGGGCGGACAGGTGCGGGAAGAGCAGGTAGTCCTGGAATACGACGCCGACCGGGCGGGACTCCGGCGGGGTGCGCTCCAGTGAGGTGCCGTCCAGCCGCAGGTGGCCGCCGGTGAGCGGGAGCAGTCCGGCGAGGGCGCGCAGGGCGGTGGTCTTGCCGGCGCCGTTCGGGCCGAGCAGGGCGATGACGTCGCCGGGGGCCGCGGTCAGCGCGACGTCGAGCCGGAAGCCCTCCCGGTCCACGACCAGCCGGGCGTCGAGCCCCTGCCCGCCGGGGGCCTCCGGGCCGGTTCCGGCAGCGGGCAGGGGGGCCCGCGCCCCGGTCGGCACCCGCGCGGGACCGGCTTCGGTCCACACCTCGCCGTCCGTGTCCATCTCGCCTTCCCTTCTCACCCTGGACTCCCTGCCCATCGTGCCCTCACGTCCCCGTCAGCCACCGGTCGCGCAGGCCCGCCAGCACCGCGATCGACACGGCCAGCAGGACCAGGCTCAGCGAGATCGCCGCCTCCGGGTCGTTCTGCAGGGCGAGGTAGACGGCCAGCGGCATGGTCTGCGTACGGCCGGGGAAGTTGCCGGCGAAGGTGATCGTCGCCCCGAACTCGCCGAGCGCGCGCGCCCACGCCAGCACCGCGCCCGCGGCGACACCGGGCGCGATCAGCGGCAGGGTGACCCGGCGGAAGGCGGTGAACCGCGAGGCGCCGAGCGTGGTCGCCGCCTCCTCGTAGCGCGGGTCGGCGGCGCGCAGGGTGCCCTCGACGCTGATGACCAGGAACGGCATCGCGACGAAGGCCTCCGCGATCACCACCCCGGCGGTGGTGAAGGGCAGGGTGATTCCGAACCACGCGTCCAGCCACTTGCCGACCACCCCGTTGCGGCCGAGGGCGAGCAGCAGGGCCACGCCGCCCACCACCGGGGGCAGGACCAGGGGCAGGGTGACCAGGGCCCGTACGAGACGGCGGCCGGGAAAGTCGGTGCGCGCCAGCAGCCAGGCCAGCGGCACCCCCAGCACGAGACTGACGCCGGTCGCCGCCGTGGCGGTGACCAGGGACAGCTGCAGGGCCTGCCACACCTCGGCGCTGGTCAGCTGATCGGGCAGGCTGCGCCAGGGGGCGC
Source organism: Streptomyces sp. NPDC038135 (assembly GCF_055601245.1). Lineage (NCBI taxonomy): Bacteria > Bacillati > Actinomycetota > Actinomycetes > Kitasatosporales > Streptomycetaceae > Streptomyces > Streptomyces sp. NPDC038135. The sequence goes on from NZ_JBVJXS010000006.1 coordinate 16,614, forward strand.
GGACGAGCAGCGCGAGAAGGGGCAGCAGCAGGAACGCCAGAGCCACGACACCGGGCACCAGCAGAGGAAGCGGCACGCCGCGCGCGCGTCGGCCCCGCGGCCCGCCCGTGCGGGGGCCGGCCGCGGTGCCGGGCTTTCCGGGTGACGTCACGGCTCGAGGAACCCGGCCTCGCCCAGGACCCGGCGGCCCTCGACGGACCGCACCAGCGCGATGAACGCCTTGGCCGCCGGCGCGTTGCCCGCGTTCTTCAGCAGGGCGATCGGATAGTCGTTCACGGCCTTGGCCGACTCGGGAAACTCCACGCCCTCCACCTTGTCACCCGCCGCCTTCACATCGGTCTTGTAGACCACGGCGGCGTCGGCTTCCTTCAGCTCCACCTTGGTCAGGGCGCTCTTGACGTCCTGTTCGTAGGAGACGGGAGTGAGCTTGAGCCGGCTGGCGTCGAGGGCCTTCTGGGCGGCGGCGCCGCACGGCACCGTCTTGTCGCACAGCACGACCTTGAGGCCGGATTCGGTGAGGTCCTTCAGGGAGGACACCTTGCCGGGGTTGCCGGGCAGTGTGGCGATCTCGAGCTGGTTGCGGACGAAGGTCGCGGGAGCGCCCACCGCGTCCTTCCTGTCCGTCACGATCGCCATGGTCTTGGGGCTGGCGGCGGCGAACACATCGGCCGGAGCTCCGCTGGTGATGCTCGCGGCGAGCGTGTCGCTGCCGCCGAAGTTGAAGCTGACCCTGGTGCCGGGGTGCTGCTTCTCGAACTGCTTGCCCAAGGTCGTGAAGCTCTCCTTCAGGGAGGCCGCGGCGAACACGGTGACCGAGCCGGACAGCTTCGGGGACGCGGAGCCCGACGCGTCCGAAGCGCCGGCCGGTGAGTCGCCGGAGGAAGAGGAGCAGGCGCTGAGCGATATCAGGGCGGCGGCTCCCGCACCGGCCAGCTGCAGCATCCGCCGGGTCCGGCGCACGGAACGGGTCATCACGGATCTACTCCTCGAGTCCTCGGACGAGCTGTCGCGCCCTGCCACGACCGGGTGCCGGCCGTGCGCCGATGATACTGCCGCATCTGCCAGGTGTAAGTCTGCTGTCTCATCGCATGAGCGAGACGGTTTCGCTGATGGGCTGGCATGTGCGTTTGTACGGGGGTGGCGGCCGGGTACGGTCCTGCCGGGAGGTGGTCGCAGGTGAAGCTCGCCGAACTCGCCCTGACCGGCGATCTGACGCGCCCCACCAGGCTGACCGTGCCGGATCTGCTCGGCCGGCCGCAGCACCGGGTGGCGGTCAGCTTCGAGTGCGCCACCAGCGGCGTCCAGCACCACAGGTTCAGCGGCCCGCGCCTCTACGACGTCCTGGCCGACGCCGGTCCGTCGTTCGACCCGGCCCGGCGCAAGGACCGGCTGCGCTTCCTGATCGCCGTCGCCGGCAAGGACGGGCACCACGCCGTGCTGTCCTGGGCGGAGATCGACCCCGACTTCGCGGGCGCCGCCGTGCTGCTGGCCGTCGCCGTCGACGGCGCACCGCTGGACGCGGCCGGCCCGCAGCTGGTGCTGCCGCAGGATCGCTGCGGGGCCCGGCACGTCAGCGGGATCACGGCGATCCGGGTCGACGGGGGATACGGCTTCGGCGTGCCGGGGCGGGCCCCGGCGGGTCGTGCGCACACCGGGTGAGGCGAGGGGCCGGACTTTCGCGGGGGAACCGGTCAGACCCGGTCGATGTGCACGTTGGTGGACTTCACGCGCGCGGTGGCCTCCACGCCGACCTCCAGGCCCAGCTCTTCCACCGCCTCACGGGTCAGCAGCGACACCAGCCGGTGCGGGCCCGCCTGGATCTCCACCTGGGCGGCGACGTCGCCGAGCTTGATGGCGGTGACGATGCCGGGGAAGGCGTTGCGCACGGAGGTGTAGGGCGCGTCCTCCTCGCCGCCCTGGGACCCGGCCAGTTCGACCGAGAACGCGGCGAGGTCCTTGCCGTCGATGAGGCGCCGCCCGGCCTCGTCGCGATGGGTCGCCACCCGGCCGGCGTCCGCCCAGCGGCGGGCGGTGTCCGGGCTCACGCCGAGCAGCCGCGCCGCCTGGCCGATGGTGTAGGACTGCATGCCGGTCACGATAGGGCCATCGGCCGGGAACCCCGGACATCGGGTTGGCCGTTTCGCGGGTGAGGACTCCCCGGTGACGCCGCCGGGCGGACCGGCGCCGGACGGGCCGCTCAGCCGGTGTGCACGCGCGGGCGGCGGGCGCGGTCCGGTTCCGCCTCGCGCAGGACCTCACGGGTGACCGGGGCGACCTCGCCCTGTCCGAAGAGGAAGAACCGCAGGAAGTTCGCGAACGGGTTGCCCTCGGTCCACTCGAAGTAGATGTGCGGGGTGCAGCCGGTCACGTCGCGTATGTGCAGCAGGAGCGCGGCGAGGGCGTTGGGGATGGAGGAGGACTCCACGGTCAGCACGCGGTAGCGGTTGTGCAGGACCTCGCCGCGCACCGTAAGGCCCGCCTCGAACTCGGACGGGTCGGTGACGGTCACCTCGACGAAGACGAAGTCCTCCTGCTCCGGCATGTCGTTGTCGGCCCGGATCTGCTCGACCTTGTCCCGGTACTCGGCCTTGTCCCGCCCGTTGGGCTGGTTCGCGATGAACCGCATCTTGCGGCTGGCCATGTCCCGGACGAAGCGCTCCGCCATCGGGTCCATGACCACGCTGGTCACCCTCAGTTCGAAGGCGCGGGCCAGCCGGGACAGGAAGGACACGAGGATGATGCCGGCGATGAAGCAGGCGCCGATCTTCACGCCGTCCGGGCGCTCGATGACGTTCACGACGGTCGTGTAGAGGAACACCACCGAGATGACCGCGAAGGCGATGCTCCAGCGGTGCTGCCCGGCCCGGCGCGCGGCGATCGTCACCGCGATCGCCGCGGAGCTGATCAGCACCAGCACGCCCGTGGCGTAGGCGCCGCCCTGCTTGTCCACGTTGGCGTCGAAGATCCAGGTGACCAGGAAGGCGACCAGGGTGAAGACGATGACCATCGGGCGCACCGCCCTGGCCCAGTGCGGGGCCATGCCGTACCGGGGCAGGTAGCGCGGCATCAGGTTGAGCAGGCCGGCCATCGCCGACGCGCCCGCGAACCACAGGATCGCGATCGTCGAGATGTCGTAGACCGTGCCGAAGGCCCCGCCCAGGTACTCGTGCGCGAGGTAGGCCAGGGCGCGGCCGTTGGCCTGCCCGCCGGGCTTGAACTCGTTCTCCGGGATCAGCAGCGTGGTGATGAAGCTGGTGGCGATCAGGAAGCAGCTCATGATCAGGGCCGCGGTGGTCAGCAGCTTCTTGGTGTCCCGGATCCGGCCGGCCGGCCGTTCCTCGGTGTCGCCCGGCTCGCCCTGGACGTGCGGCATCACGGCCACACCGGTCTCGAAGCCGGACAGGCCGAGCGCGAGCTTGGGGAAGACGATCAGGGCGACGCCGATCATCACGAACACGTTGCCGTGCTCCGCGGTCAGGGCGCTGCTCCAGTCGGCCACCACGTGTTCGGCGGTGACGACGTGCCAGAGGCCGTCGAACACGACGACCAGGTTGAGCCCGAGGTAGATGCCGACCAGGGCGACCGCGACGCCGATGGCCTCCAGGAAGCCCTTCAGGAACACCGCGCCGAGCAGCGCGACCAGGAACAGCGTGATCACCATCTGGTGGCCCTGGAGCACGCTGTTCAGGTGCGGGTTCTCCACCAGGTGGGTGGAGGCGTCGGCCGCCGACAGGGTGATGGTGATCAGGAAGTCGGTGGCCGCGAAACCCAGCAGGGTCAGTACGAACAGCTTGCCCTTCCAGAACGACAGCAGCCGTTCCAGCATGGCGATGGAACCCTCGCCGTGCGGGCTCTCCTCGGCCACCCGGCGGTAGACCGGCAGGGCGCCGGCCAAGGTCACGATCACCAGGACGATCGTCGCGATCGGTGACAGCAGGCCGGCCGCGAGGGCGGCGATGCCCGGCTGGTAGCCGAGGGTGGAGAAGTAGTCGACACCGGTCAGGCACATCACCCGCCACCAGCGCTGACCCCGGTGCGGAGCCTCCGGCACGGCGTGCGGCCCGGTATGGCCGCCGTGCTTGCCCATGTCGGACAGCCCCTCCAGCATCCAGGCGCGCAGGCGACCGGGAGGAGGGTGCTCGGTCGTGACCATCGGCGTGCTCCAGGTGTGTGGCTCAGTGGTTTCCGGCCATCACGCGGACGGCGGCACCAGCGTAAGCAGAGAGTGACGCCGTGGCCCCGGGATCGAGGGTCGGGGGGCGTCAATCTTGCGTTAAGACTGGCCCGGCAAAGGGGGCGAAGCGTCAAGAAGCGGAGGCCGGAGGCCGATGGAGGGGCAGGAGGCGGTAGCGGGCGGGGCGGCCGCGCCCCTGAGGGGGCGGGCACCGAGCGTCATCTCGTACGACTCCTCCATGCTGCGCCCGCGCCACGGGATCCGCAGCCGCAGCGCGAGGCGGCCCGGGCCGGGCGGTCCGTGCGAGGTGACGCGCTCTCACAGGTCCCTGGTGTCCATGCGCCGGTGCCACGCGTTGCGCCGGTGGACGGCCACCAGGTCCGACTCGAGCGGCGACGGAGGCACGGCCAGCACCGGGCAGCAGGCGTGGGTGAGGCAGTACCGGCACACGTGCCCGGAGAAGGCCCGCTGCAGGCCCCGTCGGCCGGCGCCCACGACCAGCAGGTCGCTCTCGCGGTCGGCGGTCGCCACCAGTGCCCATCCCGGGGCGCCGCGCACGATGCCCGCGTGCATCACCACCCCCGGTCCCTCCTCGCCGTAGATCTCGCCGAGGACCGAGGCCAGCCGCTGCTTGGCCAGCCGCTGCCACTCCTCCACCAGCAGGGCCGCGGCGGGGGAGCGGCGCGCGGTGGCGTCGCCCCCGGGCGGTTCCCATGCGAGCACCGGCCATAGCTCGGCGCGGAGCCCGCGGGCCAGCGCGGTCGCCCGGCGCAGGGCCGTGACGCTGCCCAGGGAGCCGCTCACACCGACCACCACCCGGGCCGCCGAGGTGTCGTAACCGGACATGACTCCACCGCTCCTCACGGTTCGCCGCGGGCTCCGGCTTCCGGCCGTGTCCGCGTGCAGGGCCTACCTTCCATCCCACTCCCGAGTGCGAGACCGGACCAGCCGTACGGGCCCTGGGGAACGCGTCCCTCAGTAAGATTCGGCGGCGAGTTCGAAACTTTCGGCGTCGCTCACCCGGTGACGTCGGGCATCCCGTGACTCTGTGAGGCGGACATGCGGACGTACGGCAACCCGGTCATCCCCGGCTTCCACCCGGACCCGAGCGTCTGCCGGGTGGGAGACGACTACTACCTGGTGTGCTCGAGTTTCGAGTACTTCCCCGGGATACCGCTGTTCCACAGCCGGGATCTGGTGCACTGGCGTCAGATCGGCAACGTGCTCGACCGGCCCGGGCAGTTGGCGCTGCCCGACGACGTGCCCGCCTCCGGCGGCGTCTACGCGCCCACCGTCCGGCACCACGACGGGATCTTCCACGTCGTCACCACCGCCGTCGGCGCCGGGGGCACCTTCCTCGTCACCGCCGAGCGCCCGGAAGGGCCCTGGTCGGACCCCGTGTGGATCGATCTCCCCGGCATCGACCCCGACCTCGCGTGGGACGAGAACGGCGACTGCTGGTGCGCCATGGCCGGTGTGACGGCCGCGCGGATCGATCCCCGCACCGGAGAAGTGCTGGAGGGACCGCTGCCGACGTGGTCCGGCACCGGCCTGAGGGACCCGGAGGCGCCGCACCTGTACCGGGTCGGCGACTGGTGGTACCTGCTGATCGCCGAGGGCGGCACCGCGCTCGGCCACGGGATCTCGGCCGCCCGCGCCCGCTCCCCGCGCGGCCCCTGGGAGCCGGCCCCCGGCAATCCGCTGCTGTCCCATCGCGGCACCGGGCTGCCGGTCCAGTGCACCGGCCACGGAGACCTGGTCCGGGCGGCCGACGGCGGCTGGTGGATGGTGCTGCTGGGCACGCGGCCGCGCGGCTACTTCCCCGAGTTCCACGTGCTCGGCCGGGAGACCTTCCTCGTGCCCGTGGAGTGGGCGGACGGCTGGCCCCGGCTCGGACCGGTGCGGGAGCGGCACCCGGCGCCGGCCGCCTGGGCGCCCTTCCAACCGCCCCTGGCACGGGACGACTTCACCGGCACGGAGCTGGCGCCGCACTGGATCTCGCCGCGCCGCCGGCCGACGGGCTGCTGGTCGCTGACCGAGCGGCCGGGGTGGCTGACGCTCGCGGCCACCGGTGACAGCACCGACCTGCCCGGGTACACGTTCGTCGGCCGCCGCCAGCAGCACCACGACTGCCGGGCCGCGGTCCGGCTGGACGCCGGGCCGTCGGCGCGGGCCGGGCTGTCCGTCCGGCTGGACGAGGCCCATCACTACGACCTCGAGGTGGCCGGGGGAGCGGCGTCCGTGATCGCGCGGATCGGCCCGGTGCGGCAGTGCGTCGCCTCGCACCCGGTGCCGGCGGGCCCGGTCACCCTGGCCGTCGACATCCGGGCGACCAGGAACCCGCCGCCCCTCAGCGGCCCCGACACCCTCGCCTTCTCCGTCGAAACTTCCGAAGGGGTCGTCCGGCCGGCCACGCTCGACGGCCGTTACCTGGCGACCGAAGTGGCCGGCGGGTTCACCGGCCGTGTCCTCGGGATGTACGTCACCGAGGGGCGGGCGGCCTTCGACTGGTTCTCGTACGAGTCCGTCGGCTGATGCGCAACACCTTGACGCTCTTCACGCGCCTTTCTAGAGTCGCGGATCGGAACGTTCGGGAATCTGATCGAATGTTTCGACCCGCCGGAGTGTGCCGAGCGTCATGAGCGCCTGCGGCGGGCCCTGCTTTTCGCGTCTGGAACCTCTCCGAAGCACTTCCGAAAGTTTCGAAGGAGCGCATGATGGGCGACCCCGCACTGTCCCGCCGCGGCTTCCTGGCGGCCTCCGTAGCCGCCGGCCTCGGGGTGACCGCACTCAGCGGCTGCGGCGGCGACTCGGACGGAGGGTCGTCCTCGGGGACGACCACGATCGAGTGGTGGAACATCTCGACCACCGAGCCGACCAAGACCGTCTGGGCCGGTCTCGCCAAGAAGTTCGAGGCCCAGAACCCGAAGGTCAAGGTGAAGATCGTCCAGCTCGAGAACGACGCCTACAAGTCGAAGATGACCGCGCTGACCGCCTCCGGGAAGCTGCCGGACATCTTCCACACCTGGGGCGGCGGTGTGCTGCGGCAGCAGGTCGACGCCGGGCTGGTCGAGGATCTCACCGACCGCACCAAGCCCTGGGCCGACGGGCTGCTTCCGGTCGCCAAGCAGCCGTACCTGCTGGACGACAAGGTGTACGGCGTCCCGTTCGACATCGGCATGATCGGGTTCTGGTACAACAAGGCGCTCTTCAAGAAGGCCGGGATCACCACGGCTCCCACCACCTGGAGCGGCTTCCTCGACGCGGTGCGGAGCCTGAAGTCCGCCGGCGTCACCCCGATCGCCCTCGCGGGCAAGGAGAAGTGGCCCGGGATGTACTACTGGGCCTACCTGTCGATGCGCACCGCCGGCGCCGGTGCGCTGCAGAAGGCGGGGGACGGCAAGGACTTCACCGGCGCCGACTTCGTCGACGCGGGACGGCACCTGAAGGAACTGGTGGCCCTGCAGCCGTTCCAGAAGGGTTTCCTCGGAGCCGCCTACTCCACCCCCACCGGCCAGGCGGCCACCGTCGGCAACGGCAAGGCCGCGATGGAACTCATGGGGCAGTGGGCCCCGGTCGTGGAGGCCGACGCGGGCAAGGGGCTCGGCGCCAATCTCGGATTCTTCCCGTTCCCTGAGGTCGAGGGCGGCAAGGGGAAGATCACCGAGGTGTTCGGCGGCGGCGGCGCGCACGCGCTGCGCAAGGGCGCCCCGCAGGCCGCCGTGGACTTCCTCAAGTTCTTCGCGAGCGAGACCACCGACCGCGAACTGGTCAAGAAGACCGGGGTGCTGCCGGTCGTCCCGGCCGCCGAGGACGTGCTCACCGACCCCAACCTCAAGGCCGTTCAGGCTCAGTTGAAGGCCGCCACCGGCTTCCAGCTCTACCTCGACCAGGCCTACGCGCCCGCCGTCGGGCAGGAGGTCAACGACAGCGTGGCCGCGCTCATAGCCGGGTCCAAGTCGCCCGAGCAGGTGGCCCAGTCCATCACCAAGACGGCCAAGGAAGAGCAGTAGCCGCCGATGACCTCCACCTACCTCCCCGACCGGCGCGGCGGCCCGGCCGTAGACCGCACGCCCCCGGCCGCGAGCGCGGTCCGCGGGCGGGCGCGGCGGCGCACGCTGAACTGGCTCACCGCGGTCGGCTTCCAGGTCCCCGCGCTGGTGCTGTTCATCGGACTGGTGCTGCTGCCGATGCTGTTCGCGCTCTACGCCGCGTTCTTCCGCTGGGGCGGCTTCGGCATGCCGTCCGACTACACCGGCGCGCACAACTTCAGCCGCCTTTTCCAGGACCCGGTCTTCCTCGGCGACCTGTGGCGCTGTCTGGTCCTCGTCGTGCTCTCGCTCGCCTTGCAACTGCCGTTCGCCCTCGCCATGGCGGTGCTGCTGAACCAGCGGCTGCGCGGCCGGGCGGTGTACCGCATGCTGTTCTTCGCGCCGTACGTCCTGTCCGAGGCCATCACCGGCGTGCTGTTCAGCATGATCTTCGCTCCCGACGACGGACTCGCCGACCACGTCCTCGGCGCCGTCGGCCTGGACGGTCTCGGCGGTGAGTGGTTCGCCGATCCGTCCTACGTCATGGCCACGCTGTTCCTCGTCATGACCTGGAAGTACTTCGGCTTCCACATGATGCTGTACCTCGCCGGACTCCAGTCGGTACCGGCCGAGTTGCACGAGGCGGCGCTGATCGACGGCGCCGGACCCTGGCAGCGCTTCCGCAACGTCACCCTGCCGCTGCTCGCGCCCACCCTGCGCATCAGCGTCTTCCTGTCCGTCATCGGGTCGATCCAGCTCTTCGACCTGGTGTGGGTCGTCACCCAGGGCGGCCCCGACCATCACTCCGAGACGATGGCCGTGACCATGTTCCAGTACGGCTTCAAGCGCTACCAGGTCGGCTACGCCAGCGCGATCAGCGTGGTCATGTTCGGCATCTGCCTCGTCTTCGCCCTCGCCTACCAGCGGTTCGTGCTCCGCCGCGACCTGCAGGGGGCCACCACGACGATGAGGGGGGCCGGCACGTGAGGCACCGGACCGTACGCTCGCTTCCGCTGCACGTCATCCTCGTCGCGGTCGGCGCGATGATGGTCGTACCCCTGCTGTACGCGATCCTCTCGGGCTTCAAGTCCACCGACGAGCTGTCCCGGAACCCGTTCGGCCTGCCCGACCGGTGGCTGACCGGCAACTACACCGGCATCCTGCGCTCCGGCGACTTCTGGCGGCTCCTCGGCAACAGCACGCTGATCGCCGTGGGGACGGCGGCGCTGGTGGTCGCGGTGTCCGCGCTCGCCGCCTTCTCCTTCGCCCGGTTCGCCTTCCGGGGAAGGGAGTTGCTGTTCACCCTCTTCACGATGGGGCTGATGTTCCCCTTCGCGGTCGCGGCCCTGCCGCTGTTCCTGCTGCTGCGCTCCCTCGGCCTGCTGGACAACCCGCTCGGCGTGATCCTCCCGCAGGCCGCCTTCGGACTGCCGATGACGATCATCATCCTGCGCGGCTTCTTCCGGCAGATACCCGGCGAGCTGGAGGAGGCGGCCACGCTGGACGGCTGCAGCGCCTTCGGGTTCCTCTGGCGCGTGCTGCTGCCCATGGCCCGGCCCGCGCTCGGCACCGTCTCGGTCCTCGCCGTGGTCACGAGCTGGAACAACTTCCTCCTGCCGCTGCTGGTGTTCACGGACAGCACCTGGTGGACGCTGCCGGTCGGCGTCCAGCAGTTCCAGGGCCAGTACTCGGCGGAGTACGCCCGCGTCTTCGCGTACCTCGTGCTCGCCATGGTCCCCGCCCTCGCCTTCTACTCGGTCGCCGAACGCCAGCTCGTCGGCGGTCTGACCGCGGGCGCCACCAAGGGCTGAGCCGCATCCCCTCGACAGACAGGAGTCGCACCATGCGCAGGACGCGCCTCGGACTCGTCGGCGCCCTCGCCGCCGTCCTGGTGGCCGCCGGGCTCGCCGCCGGACCCACCGCACAGGCCCACGAGCGGCAGCCCACCCTCGCCGGACTCGCGGAGCGGCACGGCCGCTACTTCGGGAGCGCCACCGACAACCCCGAACTCACCGACAGCGCCTACACGAAGATCCTCGGCAGCGAGTTCGACATGATCACCCCCGGCAACGGGATGAAGTGGTACGCCACGGAGCCGGAGCAGGGCGTCTTCGACTGGACCGCCGGCGACCAGATCGTGAACCTGGCGCGCCGGCACCACCAGCGGGTCCGGGCCCACACCCTCGTCTGGCACAGCCAGCTCCCCGACTGGCTGACTTCCAGGGAGTGGACGGCCGCTGAGCTGCGCGCCGTGCTGAAGAAGCACATCACCACGGAGGTGCGGCACTACCGGGGCAAGGTCTACTCCTGGGACGTCGTCAACGAGGCGTTCAACGAGGACGGCAGCTACCGCGAGACCATCTGGTACAAGACCCTCGGCCCCGGCTACATCGCCGACGCGCTGCGCTGGGCACATGAGGCCGATCCGCACGCCCGGCTCTACCTCAACGACTACAACATCGAGGCCGTCGGCCCCAAGAGCGACGCCTATCACCGGCTGGCCGCCGACCTGAAGGCGCGGGGCGTGCCGCTCGACGGCATCGGCCTGCAGGCCCATCTCGCCCTGCAGTACGGCTATCCCGCCACGCTGGAGGACAACCTCCGCCGCTTCTCGCGGCTCGGGCTCGACACCGCGCTCACCGAGGTCGACGTACGCATGCAACTGCCCGTGACCGACGCGAAACTGGCCGAACAGGCGGCCTGGTACCGGGACCTCACCACGGCGTGCCTGGCCGTCCACCGCTGTGTGGGCGTGACGATCTGGGATTACACCGACAAGTACTCCTGGATCCCGGACTTCTTCCCCGGAGAGGGAGCGGCCCTGCCCTGGGACGAGCGGCTGGACCCCAAACCCGCCTACTCCGCGCTGCTGGACGCGCTGCGGCAGCGGGCGGTCACCTGAGGTAGCCGGCCCCGGACACGGGTCGGGGCCGGTGCGCACCGGGTGTGTGCGGCCGGCCCCTCGGATCGCCGGGCGGCGCGGCGGAGCCGCCCGGAACGCTCGCCCTCAGGCGGCGGTCATCACCTGGTCCGCGCCGAGCGGGCGGTGCGGGGCGATGACGCGGCCGTCGGGCAGGAGCTCACCGGTGTCCTCGAAGAGCAGGACGCCGTTGCACAGCAGACTCCACCCCTGCTCCGGGTGGTGCGCCACGAGGCGGGCGGACTCCCGGTCGGCGGACTCGGCTTGCGGACACGGTGGCTGGTGCTGGCACATGGATGGGATCTCTCGCTCTGTCGTGGTCATGTCCGTCCCCCGTGTGAATAAGTCGGTCGGAACCCAGTGTTGCCCCATGGGCGTCAATCCGCAGGGATTTCGCGGCACCGCTTCTCACAGGTTCATGACGCGTCACCCGTGCGGACGGTTCATTCCAACTGCACTGTCACTTCGGGTGGTTCTGGGGGGTCGGATAGGGCTAGTCCGGACGGCAGAGATCATTTTGCGGGGCTCGTAGGAGCGGTTAATTGCTCGTACGAGCGAGCGGCTGACCGGAAAGACAGGCGTACCCCGCTTCCCTTCCGGGGAGCGGGGTACGCGCGGATCGTTCAGGCGGGGATGGAACCGAGCAGCGGCAGAGGAGTCGCCCGATGGGTCAGCACCGGGAGCAACTCGGCGACGCGGTGCGGCCGGTGGGCCGGGATGCCGGGCGGCGCCGGGGCGAGGGGCACCAGCAGGTCGGTGGCGGCCGGATGCCCTTCGGAGGCGTCGGCCGTGACGTCGCCGTGCAGCCACAGGGTGAGCATGTACAGACCGGGCACGGACAGCAGGCGCGGCTGGTACGGCTGCGTCAGCGCCTCGGCCTGCTGCAGGGCGCGCTCGGTGGAGGCGATCCAGGGGCCCTCGAAGAAGTGCGAGAAGGCCCAGCCGTCCGGAGTCAGCATGGTGTCGGCGGCGGCCACCGCGCGATCGCCGCAGCGGATCACGAAGCGCCAGCCGGCCAGTCTCGTCGCGGACAGGCCCTGGGCGGTGATTCGGTCCAACACGTGCACCGGAAGCGGGAGTTCGGGCGTCGTGGGTCCCTGTGCGGCGCGCAGGGACGGAGTTCGGGCCTCACGGACCGCGGTGGGGGAACCGAGGGCCGTGAGGACGGAACGCAGTGCGGGCGCGGGTGCGGCGGGCGCGTGCAGGGGCATGGTGGGTCGCCTCTCGTTCGACAGGCGCGGCGGCGCGAGGAGGGTGGGGCGGACGGCGCTGTCAGCTCACGGGTGGCCTGAGAGGTGGGGCCCGGTTCGATGAACGAGGGTGCGGCTGTGGCCTGCCGCTGAATCTACGGCAGGAACACGACAGAAACCGGGACCGCGGGCACCAACCTTAGGCCTTGTTCGCGAAGTTTATACGACGGGTGTTCAGACGATGTTTCGTCTACCGCATTCCGGTCGACCCGGCAAGGCTTCATTCAGCCGCTGATTCGCACGCATACATCCCGCTTTTCGTGCCGGGAGGGCCCTGCTGACCTCGCCATACGCCGCCGCCGCGGTCGGCTGATTGTCGTCGGCGTTTTTCACGAGGCGATCGGGGCACACGAACGTGCGTACTGCGTCATGCCCCGTGAATGTGCCGCCGGGAACATTCCGACAGAGTAGCGGGCGCCGGGCCCGAGCGGGACGTTATCGATCGCTTCCGCTGGGCATCATCAAAACCCGGGACCCCGGCGGCCGGTCTGCGGCCCGCCCATCCGAGGAGGGAAACCCAGATGGGGGAGAAGGTCGTGGCAGGGCAGTTCGACCTGTCCGATCGCCAGCGCTACCGCGAAAAGCTCCAGACGTGCCTGACGGGACTCGAGCGGCTGCTGGACGAGAAGCGGTTCGACCGCGCCAAGAACCTCATGGGCGTCGAGATCGAATTGAATCTCGCCGGCCGCGACGGTATGCCGAAAATGTTGAACGGGCAGGTACTGGAGCGCATCGCGAGCCGTGATTTCCAGACGGAACTCGCGATGTTCAACCTCGAGGTGAACATCGCCCCGCACCGGCTGGGCGGCCGGGTATTCGACCGGCTCGCGGAGGAACTGCGCACCTCACTGGCGTACGCCGACCGGAAGGCCGGCGAGGTGGACGCCGGCATCGTGATGATCGGCATCCTGCCCACGCTCGACCGGGACGACCTCGTCTCCTCCAACCTCTCCGAGGTGGACCGCTACACCCTGCTCAACGACCAGATCGTGGCGGCGCGCGGCGAGGACTTCCAGCTCGACATCGACGGTGTGGAGCACCTGCACTGCACCTCGAAGTCCATCGCCCCCGAGGCCGCCTGCACCTCCGTGCAGCTGCACCTCCAGGTCACCCCGGCCCGCTTCGCCGACGTGTGGAACGCCGCCCAGGTGGCGTCCGCGGCGCAGATCGCCGTGGGCGCCAACTCGCCGTTCCTGTTCGGACGCGAGCTGTGGCGCGAGTCCAGGCCGCCGCTGTTCCTGCAGGCCACCGACACCCGGCCGCCGGAGCTGCAGGCGCAGGGTGTCCGGCCGCGCACCTGGTTCGGCGAACGGTGGATCTCCTCCGCCCGTGAGCTGTTCGAGGAAAACCTGCGCTACTTCCCGGCGCTGCTGCCGATCTGCGACGACGAGGACCCGCTGGAGGTCCTCGACCAAGGGGGCATACCGAAGCTCGCCGAACTGGTGCTGCACAACGGCACCGTGTACCGCTGGAACCGGCCCGTCTACGACATCGCCGACGGCGTGCCGCACCTGCGGGTGGAGAACCGGGTGCTGCCGGCCGGGCCGACCATCACCGACGTGATCGCCAACGCGGCCTTCTACTACGGCCTGGTGCGGGCCCTCGCCGAGGAGTCGCGTCCGGTGTGGACCCGGCTGCCGTTCGAGGCGGCCGAGGCCAACTTCGACGCGGCCTGCAGGGACGGCATCGACGCCCGCTTCGTCTGGCCGCGCCGGGGCCGCTACGGCGGTACGGGCGAGGTCGACGCCGTCACCCTGGTCCGGGACGAACTGCTGCCGCTCGCCGCCGCCGGGCTCGACGCGTGGGGCGTGGAGGCCGCCGACCGCGACCTCTACCTCGGCGTCATCGAGGAGCGCTGCCGGCGCCGGATGAACGGCGCCGCCTGGCAGGCGGCCACCTTCCACCGGGCCCTGGAGCAGGGCCTCGGCCGCGCGGCCGCGCTGTCCGCGACGACACGCCGCTACGCCGAGCTGATGCACGTGGGCGAGCCGGTGCACACCTGGCCGGTCGGGCTGCCGGAGCCGGTGCCGCTCGGCTGAGCGGGACCCGGCGGTCCGCATCCACGGCGAACCCGGCCCGGGTAAGCGCTCCGGGAGGCGATCCGGCATGCTGTGAGCTCCCACGGCCGGAGCGACGACAGGAGTGCACGTGGAGGCGGACCCGGCGGCGGACGGCCCTTGGCGGGAGCGGTTCCCGCGGCGGATCTTCCGGGACGAGACGCTGCTGGTGCTGGCGCTCTCGCTCGGCGCGAGCGGGGTCTCCGCGCTGATCAGCTTCGTCGGGTCGGTGACGAAACCGGGCGGCCTCAAGGACCAGGCGGCCACCCTCAACGCGTCGGCTGCGCCCGGGCGCCCCTGGCTCGACCTGGCCTGGCAGCTCTTCGGCATCGCCTCCGCGCTGGTGCCCGTGGCGCTGGTCGCCCACCTGCTGATGCGCGAGGGCGAGAGCCTGCGCACCCTGGGCTTCGACCGCACCCGCCCCTGGCCCGACCTGGGCCGGGGCGCGGGCGTCGCGGCGGTGATCGGCAGCACCGGGATCGCCTTCTACCTGGCCGCCCGCGGCCTGGGCTTCAACCTCACCGTGGTGCCCGAGGCCCTGCCCGAGGTGTGGTGGAAGTACCCGGTGCTCATCCTGTCCGCGGTGCAGAACGCGGTCCTGGAGGAGGTGATCGTCGTCGGCTATCTGCTGCGCAGGCTGGGGCAGCTCGGCTGGACGGCGGGGGCCGCGCTGGTGGCCAGCGCGGTCCTGCGCGGCTCGTACCACCTCTACCAGGGCATCGGCGGTTTCATCGGCAACATGGTGATGGGCGTGGTCTTCGTCTGGCTCTACCGCCGCTGGGGCCGGGTCGGACCGCTGGTCGTCGCCCACTCCCTGCTCGACATCGGGGCGTTCGTCGGATACGCCCTGCTGGCCGGCAAGGTGGACTGGCTGCCGACGGCCTGAGGCCCGGCCGGCCCCGGCCGGTCAGGCGAGCAGTTCGCCGTCGATGACGGTGACCGCGCGGCCGGTCAGCAGCGTGCGGTCGCCCCGCAGACCGGTGCGGACCAGGCCGGAGCGACGGGACGCCTGCAGCCCCGTGAGATCGTCCCGGCCGAGGCGTGCCGACCAGTGCGGGGCCAGCGCGGTGTGGGCGCTGCCGGTGACCGGGTCCTCGTCGATGCCGACGTTCGGGAAGAAGCAGCGCGAGACGAAGTCGTGGCCGCGGGACGGGTCGTCGGCGCGGGCGGTGGCGATGACGCCCCGCGAGGAGTGCGCCATCAGGGCCTTGTGGTCCGGAGCGAGCCCGAGCACCGTCCGCTCGTCGGCCAGCTCCACCAGCAGGTCGCCGACGTCGGGTCCGGTGTCGTAGGCGGCGAGCGGGTCGGCGCCCAGCGCCTCCGCGACGCCGTCCGGGACCTCCACCGCGGTGAGCGGGGCGGTCGGGAAGTCCATGGTGATCCAGCCGTCCGGACCCGGCGTGGCGACCAGGACCCCGCTGCGGGTGGCGAACCGGACCGGTCCCTCGTGGGCGCCGGTGGTGTGCAGGACGTGCGCGGTGGCGAGGGTGGCGTGCCCGCACATCGCGACCTCGGCGACGGGCGTGAACCAGCGCAGCGCCCAGTCCGCCTCGCCGCCCGGCGGCAGCCGGTGCGCGAACGCCGTCTCGGCGTGGTTGACCTCCATGGCGACGTTCTGGAGCCGGTCGTCGTCCGGGAAGACGTCGTCCAGGAGCAGGACGCCGGCGGGGTTGCCGGCGAAGGGGCGGTCGGTGAAGGCGTCGACGATTCGGATGCGCATGACGCAGACGCTAGGGCCGCGACAGCCCGCTGACCAAGGCCAATCGACGAGTCCGGACCGATTCGCGCACGACGTCGCGGCCCGCGGTTCGGCGAGGCCGGCCGCAGGCCGACTGTCAGGACGGGGGAGTGCCGACTTCGGTGCGGCAGAGTCTTGTCGGGCGATCGGTTCCGATATATCGTTGACGCATCGCGTAAGAACGCGATGCGGACGTGCCAGGTCAGCGATGGAATGGAGTGATCACGATGCGCAGCCACGGATTCGAGCGTGGACATCGTCAGGACGGCCCGGGCCGGCACGGCCGGGGCGGCTTCGGCGGCTTCGAGGGGCGGCGGGCCGCCTTCGGGCCCTTCGGTCCGGGTGGTCCCGGCTGGGGACCCGGCGGGCCCGGCTTCGGACCGGGACCGTGGGGGCCGCGAGGGCGCGGCGGACCTAGGGGAAGGGCGCGGCGTGGTGATGTGCGCGCCTCGATCCTGGCCCTGCTCAAGGAGCGGCCCATGCACGGCTACGAGATGATCCAGGAGATCGCCGAGCGCAGCGGCGGCGCCTGGAAGCCCAGCCCCGGCTCGGTCTACCCCACCCTGCAGCTGCTGGAGGACGAGGGTCTGATCGTCAGCGAGAGCGAGGGCGGCAAGAAGCTCTTCGCTCTGACCGACAGCGGCCGCACGGCCGCGGAGGACGGCCCGGAGGCTCCTTGGGAGGAGGCCTCGCGCGGCGTCGACTGGGAGGCCCTCGGCGAGATCCGGCAGGCCGGCATGGGGCTGATGCAGGCCTTCGGGCAGGTTTGGAACACCGGGACCAAGGAACAGCGCGAGAAGGCGCTGGCCGTCGTCACCGAGGCCCGGAAGAAGCTGTACCTCATCCTCGCCGACGAGGACTGAGCCGTACGGCGCCCGGCGCCCCGCGGAATCTCCGCGGGGCGCCCTCGCGTCGACGGCCTGATCTCCTCCCTGAGGATGAGATCCCGGCGGGCCATGTCCACTGCGTGCGGGATGTCAAGATGGTTCCCCTCGTGGATGACCGGGCCGCCCGGGACTGATGAGGTAGCGGTGTGCATCCCCGTACAGCCCGCTGGAGCGTCCCCGAGCAGGGACTCCCGCACACGGACGACGATGCCGCACTCGGTGCGGAGCTGGCGGCGGTGGTCGCCGGTGCCCGCCGCCGGGCGGTGCGCGACGGGGACCGCCAGACCGACACCGCCCATCTGCTCCACTCGCTCCTGGAGCAGGACGCAGAGGTCCGGGCCGCCGTCGGCGGCGCCCCGCGGCTCACCCGGCTGCTCGGCTATCTCGTGCAGCGCAGTATCGGCTACGGCCTGCGCTGGCAGCGCGCCGTGGAGGGCGCCGGCGTGCTCGCCGCCGTCCCGGCTCCCGCCCCGCAGGGCTCCGAGCGGGCGGCCGGCGGTGCGCACGGCGACACCGGCCACTGGTCGCCCGTGGCGGCCGCCGCCCTGGAGGAGGCCCGGCGGCGCGCCCGGCGGCGCGGCGCGGCCCGGGTCTGCGGAACCGACCTGCTCGCCGGACTGGTCCTGGACCCGCGGTCCCGGGCGGTCGAGGTCCTGGAGCGCGCCGGCATCCGGACCCGCGAGCTGAGCGCCCGGCTCGACGGCCGCGCGGCGGACGTCCGGCCCTGACGCCGTCCACCCCATGAGACAGGTGTCAACGGGGGTGACGCTCATGTCAACGCCTGTCATCATGTGCCGGTGCCTATATCTGCAAGCAGCCGGGGCAGCCGGGGCAAGGGCGTCGGGGTCGGTCTCGCGCTCCTGTCCGCGCTCGCCTTCGGCGGGTCCGGAGTGGCGGCGAAGCCGCTGATCGAGGCGGGACTCGACCCGCTCCACGTGGTGTGGCTGCGGGTGGCGGGCGCCGCCGTGGTCATGCTGCCGCTCGCCGTGCGGCACCGCGCGCTGGTGCTCCGCCGCCCCGCGCTGCTCGCCGGGTTCGGGCTGCTGGCCGTGGCCGGCGTCCAGGCCTGCTACTTCGCAGCGCTCTCCCGCATCCCGGTCGGAGTGGCGCTGCTCGTCGAGTACCTGGCCCCCGCGCTCGTGCTCGGCTGGGTGCGGTTCGTGCAGCGACGGCCGGTGACCCGCGCCGCGGCGCTCGGCGTGATCCTCGCGGCCGGCGGCCTCGCCTGTGTGGTGGAGGTGTGGTCGGGGCTCAGCTTCGACGCGTTCGGGCTGCTGCTCGCGCTCGGCGCCGCCTGCTGCCAGGTCGGCTACTTCGTCCTGTCCGACCAGGGCAGCGACGCGGGCGAGCAGGCGCCCGACCCGCTCGGCGTCATCGCCTACGGCCTGCTCGTCGGCGCTCTGGTGCTGACCGCTGTGGCACGCCCGTGGAACATGGACTGGTCGGTGCTCACCGGATCCGCGCGGATGAACGGCGCCACCGTCCCGGCCCTCGCCCTGCTGGCCTGGATCGTCCTCGTCGCCACCGTCGTCGCGTACGTCACCGGTGTGCTCTCCGTGCGCCGGCTGTCCCCGCAGGTCGCCGGTGTCGTCGCCTGCCTCGAAGCGGTCATCGCGACCGTGCTGGCCTGGGTGCTGCTCGGCGAGCACCTGTCCGCGCCGCAGATCGTCGGCGGCGCCGTGGTCCTCCTCGGCGCGTACATCGCCCAGTCGTCGGCCCCCGCCAAGGGCGCGGGGGAACCGGTGGCCGCGGGCGGCGGCGCGGAGCGGGAGTTGTCGGCGCGCGGAACGGCTGCCTAGAGTGCTGGTCATGACGTCCTACGCGCTCGTCCTCTCGCCCCCCGCCGCCTGAGGCGGGCCTCCGCGACGAACGCCCGGCGCCCAGCGCCGGGCTGGACGGTGCTGCCCGCAGACGAAGTCCGCGCGCCCCGCTGAGCCGGGTCGCCTTCCGAACTTCCGCACTCCGGTGCGCTTCTGCGGAGAGAATCCTCGTGTCGAACGCTGTCTCAGGCCTGCCCGTCGGGCGCGGCCTGCTCTATCTGATCGTCACCGGTGCCACCTGGGGCACCGCGGGCGCCGTCGCCTCGCTGGTCTACCGGACCAGCGAGATGGGCGCCCTCACCCTCTCCTTCTGGCGCTGCGCCGTCGGACTGGTGCTGCTGCTCGCGGGTCGGCTGCTGCGTGGCCGCACCCGGGCGGCCGCGCCCGAACCGCTGCGCCGCAGGGCCGCGAAGGCCGCCGCCACCGGCGTCGGGCTGGCCGTGTTCCAGACCGCCTACTTCGCCGCCGTGGGGTCCACCGGGCTCGCCGTGGCCACCGTGGTCACGCTGGGCGCGGGACCCGTGCTGATCGCGCTCGGCGCCCGGCTCACCCTGGGGGAGCGGCTTGGAGCGGGCGGCGCCCTGGCGGTCGCCGGAGCCCTCACCGGCCTGGCCGTGCTCACCCTCGGCGGCTCGGCCGCGACCGTCCGGCCGCTCGGGGTGCTGTACGCGCTGGCGTCGGCGGCCGGCTACAGCGGCATGACGCTGCTGACCCGGCGCTGGGGGCGCGACGGCGCCGCCGACGCCTCCGGCACCACCATCGGCGCGTTCGCCGTCACCACCCTGTGCCTGCTGCCGTTCGCCCTGGTCGAGGGGCTGTTCCCGCACACCGGGCACCCGGTGCGGCTGCTGGTCCTGATCGCGTACATCGCGTCCGTGCCCACCGCCCTCGCGTACGCCCTGTACTTCGCGGGCGCCGCCGTCGTCCGGTCCGCCACCGTCTCCGTCATCATGCTGCTGGAGCCGGTGACCGCGGCCGTGCTCGCCGTGGCGCTGCTCGGCGAACGCCTCACGGCGGCCACCCTGGCCGGCACGCTGCTGATGCTCGGCGCCGTCGCGGGCCTGGCACTGGGCGAGGCCCGCGGCGCCGGACGCCGCGAGCCGGTTCCCGTGACCTCCTAGCTCACGGCGTCAGGTAGTCCGGGAGTCCGATGCCGGGCGCCAGGTCGGGGTTGGGGACGGGGGCCTCGTAGCCCTTGCGCAGCGGCACGACCCCGGCCCAGTGCGGCAGGGACAGGTCCTCGGGCTCGTCGTTGGCGCCGCCGGTGCGGATCTTCGCCGAGACCTCGTCGAGGTCGAGGCGGATGACCGCGGTGGCGGCCAGCTCCTTCTTGTTCGCGGGCCGGGAGTCGGCGGCCCGGCCCGGCACGACGTGGTCCACCAGCGCGTCAAGGGCCAGCCGCCGCTCCTCGGGGTCCGTGACCTCGTGGGCGGTGCCGTGCACCACCACCGAGCGGTAGTTCATCGAGTGGTGGAAGGCGGAACGGGCCAGCACCAGCCCGTCGACATGGGTGACCGTCAGGCACACCCGGAGGCCCGGGTCCGCCTCGCCGGTCATCCGCAGCGGGCGCGAACCGGTGGACCCGTGCACGTACAGCCGCTCGCCGACCCGCCCGTACAGCGTCGGCAGCACCACCGGCGCGCCGTCGCGGACGAAGCCGAGGTGGCAGACGTAGCCCTCGTCGAGTATCGCGTGCACCACGTCCCGGTCGTACGACGCCCGGTCCGCGGAACGCGTGGGCACGGTGCGGTCGGTCGGCGTGTACGCGGTGGACGGCGACGAGGCTTCCCGGGTCCCCTGCATGGCGGTCTCCATTGCACTAGTGCATAATAGTTTTTGTGCTAGGAGAGTATCTGATTCAGGGCCGGGGCGCAGCGGAGATCGCGGCCAGCGTCGAACGGGCGGTCGGCGCGGGGGAGTTGGAGCCCGGCCAGCACCTGCCGCCGATGCGGGATCTGGCGGCCCGGCTCGGGGTGAACCCGAACACGGTCGCCGCCGCCTACCGCACCCTGCGCGAACGCGGGGTGATCGAGACCGCCGGACGGCGCGGCAGCAGGGTCCGCCCCAAGCCGGCCACGACGGGACGCGAGGAGATCCGCGTCGAGGTGCCGGCCGGCGTGCGGGACGTGGCCGACGGCAATCCGGACGCCGCGCTGCTGCCCCGCCTCGCGGATGCCTTCGCCGCGGCCGCCGCGCACGCCGACCGGGAGCCGGTCCTCTACGGGCACGACCCCGTGGAGCCGGAGCTGGCCCGGCTGACCCGCGCCGCGCTGGACGCCGACGGGGTGCCCGACGGTCCCGTGGCCGCGGCCTCCGGCTCCCTTGACGTCATCGAACGGGTGCTCGCGGCCCACCTCAAGCCGGGCGACCGGGTGGCGGTGGAGGACCCCGGCTGGGGCAGCGTGCTGGACCTGGTCCCGGCGCTCGGCCTGCGCACGGTCCCCGTCGGCGTCGACGACGACGGCCCGCTGCCGGGCGATGTCCGCGACGCCCTGGAGTCCGGTGCGCGGGCGCTGATCGTGACCGACCGCGCGCAGAACCCGACCGGCGCCGCGCTGACCGCCACGCGCGCGCGTGCGCTGCGCTCGGTGCTGCGGGACCACCCCGGGACCCTGCTCATCGAGGACGACCACGGCCACGGCATCGTGGACGTCCCCTTGCGGCCGCTGGCCGGTGTGACCCGCCACTGGGCCTTCGTCCGCTCCGTCGCGAAGGCCTGGGGGCCGGACCTGCGCCTCGCGTTGTTCACCGGGGACGCCGTCACCGTCGACCGGGTGCGCGGGCGGCAGCGGCTGGGTCCCGGCTGGGTGAGCCGGCTCGTCCAGCGGGCCGTGGTGGAACTGTGGCGCGACGGTGCGGTGGACCCCCGCGCGGTCGCGGCCTCGTACGCCGACCGCCGGGAGGCCCTGGTCGAGGCGCTGGCCGCGCGCGGGGTGGCGGCGCACGGCCGCAGCGGCATGAACGTCTGGGTGCCGGTGCCCGACGAGACCGGCGTGGTGGCCCGCCTGCTGCACGCGGGCTGGGCGGTCGCCCCGGGCGCCCGGTTCCGGCTGGGCTCGCCGCCGGGCATCCGCGTCACGGTCTCGGCCCTCGCCCCGCGCGACGTCGCCCCCCTGGCGGACGCGGTCGCCGCGGCGGTACGCCCCTCCCCGGCCCGGTCCTACGGCTGAGGACCGGGCCGGAGAGAGGGCGGCGGCTCAGGCCCTCGGCCTGACCTGGGTGAGCGCGGCCCCGGCGAGGACGATCACCGCGCCGACCGGAGTCGTCCAGCGCAGCGACTCCCCGAGGATCGCCACGCCCGCCGCCGTGGCGATGACCGGGATGAAGTACGTGACCATCTGCGCCGTGGTGGGGCCCACCTCGGCGACCAGGCCGTATTGGATGAGCACCGCAAGACCCGTGCCCAGGGCGCCCAGGGCGGCCACGGCCAGCAGCGGGACGACCGGGAAGTGGTCCGGGAACGGGGTGAACAGCGGGGTCACGACGGCCAGTTGCACCGTCGCCAGCAGGAGCTGCGCCCCCGTCATGGACAGGTGCGAGTTGCCGGTGCCGGCCAGGGTCCGGCGGACGTAGATCCAGCCGACCGGGTAGCTCAGCGAGGCGAGCAGCGCCATCGCCGTGCCCGTCGCGTCCAGCCCGTGGAAGCCCTGCCAGGCGCCCAGCACCGTCAGCACACCGAGGAAGCCGAGGCCGAGCCCCGCGACGCGGATCCGGGTGGGACGGTCCTCGGACAGTGCGACCATCGACAGCGCCATGCCCCACAGCGGCGAGGTGGCGTTGCAGATGCCGGCCAGCGTGGAGGGAATGGTCAGTTCCGAGTACGCGAAGAGGGAGAACGGCAGGGCGTTCAGGAAGAACGCGGCGACCGCCATATGCCCCCACAGCCGGGCCCCGCGGGGCAGCCGCTCCCGCTTCACGGCCATCGCCGCCGCCAGCACCGCCGTCCCGAAGACCAGCCGGCCGAGCGTGACCTGGAACGGCGCGTAGCCCTCCGTGCCCACCTTGATCAGCAGGAAGCTGAAGCCCCAGATCAGCGAGAGGGCGCCGAAGCGCAGCCGCCAGTCGAGACGGGCGCGGGGCGGGGCAGGCGCGGGGGCCTGGGTTCGGGGTGCGGTGACCGTGCTCATGGCGTCAACGATGCGGGACCGGACCTCGTAGCACAATCGAGAATTCTCGCCGGGTACCTCTTAGAATCACTTACATGTTGAACCTGGAGCGCCTGCGCACCCTGGACGCCCTCGCCCGGCACGGCTCGGTCAGCGCCGCCGCCGACGCCCTGCACGTCACGACGTCCGCGGTCTCCCAGCAACTCGGCAAGCTGGAGCGCGAGGCGGGGCAGCGGCTGCTGGCGAAGAACGGCCGGGGCGTGCGGCTCACGGACGCCGGGCGGCTGCTGTCGGAGCACGCGGCCCGCATCCTGTCCCAGGTGGAGCTGGCCCAGGCCGATCTCGAGGCGCACCGCGGCCAGGTCGCAGGCGAGCTGCGCGTCTCGGCGTTCCCGACCGCGGCCCGCGGCCTGTTCCCCACCGCGCTCGGCGACCTGCGCGGCCGGCACCCGGCCCTCCGGGTGCGCTCCAGCGAACTGGAGCCCGAGCACGGTGTCGCCGCCGTCGTGCGCGGCGACCTCGACCTGGCCGTCGTCCTCGACTGGTACAACAAGCCGATGCCCGTGCCCGACGGCCTGGTCAAGGCGCCCCTGCTGGACGATCCGGCCGATGTCGCCCTGCCGGCCGGGCACCCGCTCGCCGACCGGGACGAGGTCGACCTCGCCGAGTTCGCCGAGGACGAGTGGATCACCTGGGGCGAGGGCGAGTTCTGCCACGAGTGGCTGATGTTCACCCTGCGCTCCCGGGGCATCGAGCCGATCGTCGGGCACCGGGCCGGCGAGACCCACACCCAGCTCGGGCTGGTCGCCGCCGGACTCGGCGTGTGCATCGCGCCGCTGCTGGGCCGGCACCCGGTGCCCCCCGGGATCGTCATGATCCCGCTCAGCCAGCGGGTCCGGCGGCACGTCTACGTCGTCTGGCGGGCGGACGCCGACCGACGCCCCTCGATCCGCGCCGCGGTCGAGGCGCTGCGCGCGGCGGCCGAGCGGGTGAGCCAGGCCTAGGCCGTGTCCGCGAAGTCACGCCTGCGACGCGACTTGGCGGACACGACCTGGGCCCGTGCCTCAGCGAGCCGCGCCGAGCTTGCGGAAGTCCCAGGACACGATCCTGTCCGGGGTCAGCCGGGCCCAGGCGTGCCGGCCGTCGTGCGGCATCTCGTCCAGCCCGAAGTACTTGCGCGCGAACACCGTCTCCGGCGTGTCGAGTTCGGCGCGCAGCTCCCCGGTCCGGGGCACCTCGCCGACGAACTCCACCCGCCCGGACAGCTCGGCCCCGCGCAGCTCGTCGTACTCCTCGCCCGAGTCGACCACGACCGCCACGCGGGGATCGCGGCTCAACTGCGCCCAGCGCCTGCTGCGCACCACGGAGTACAGCCACAGCGAGGTGCCGTCCCAGGCGAACCACAGCGCGCTGACGTGCGGTGTGCCGTCCGCCGAGACGGTCGCGACCCGGCAGGTGCGCCGGCTGGTCAGGAAGTCGTCCAGCTCCCCGGGCGTCATCATGATCTTCCGGCCCCGGCGCTGCTGCGTCACGGTCATACGGCCCCCTCTTCTCCCACGTCGAACCGGCGGCACCCGCCCCTGGCGTGATCCTCCGAGATCGCGCCGGGAAAGGGAACAGGACGTTTCCGCCCGCCTCGTCCGCCCCCGCCTCAGGCCAGCTTGATCTCGTCGCCCGAGACGGTGATCTTCTGGGCGGCCAGCGCCCTGGTCGCGGGCCCCTGCTTCACGCTGCCGTCCTCGACGGAGAAGTGGCTGTTGTGACACGGGCAGACGATCGCGCCGCCCGAGATGCTGGACACGGCGCAGCCCTGGTGGGTGCACTTGGCGGAGAACGCCTTGTAGGTGCCCGCCGTCGGCTGGGTGACCACCACACCCTGGTCCTTGAAGATCTTGCCGCCGCCCTCCGGGATGTCCGAGGTCCGGGCCAGGGCCGCGCCGCCGGCCGAGTCGCCGGACCCCGCGGAACCCCCGTCCTGCGACGAGCCGGTGGACCCGGTCGTGCCCGCGGTGCCCGCCCCGGTGTCGACGGTGTCCGAAGTGCCGTCGCCCGAACCGCAGGCGGTCAGCGCGGCGGCGAGCCCGGCCGCTCCGGCCGCCGCCACGACGGTACGGCGGGCCGGTCCCGATTCGGGCTTGAACGATGCGCTGGTCATGGCGTGGTTCCCTTCCGCGGAGCGTCTCGTGATCCGTCCAGGGGTACGGTCCCCGGCCGCCGCCCGTTCAGCGGCGCCCGGCACTCGCCCTCCGGAGGCCTGGCGGCATGGAAGCACGGCGGCCGGCCGGATGCCCGGACCGCGGCCGCGTGCCGGTGGCCCGCCCATCGGCCGGACCCGGTTCCGCCCCAGTAGCCTGGGGCGATGCTCAAGGAAGTCACCGCCACCCGCTACATCACCCCTTTGCGTGAGGGCGGCTCGCTGCCGGGACTCGTCGAGGCCGACGACTTCGGCACCTACGTCATGAAGTTCACCGGCGCCGGACAGGGCCGCAAGACCCTGGTCGCCGAGGTGGTGTGCGGCGAACTCGCCCGCCGGCTCGGCTTCCGGATGCCCCGCCTGGTGACGGTCCGGCTGGACCCCGTGCTGGGCCTGGGCGAACCCGAGCAGCAGGTGCAGGACCTGCTCCGGTCCAGCGGCGGCGTCAACCTCGGCATGGACTTCCTCTCCGGCGCCCTCGGTTACGACCCGCTCGCCTTCCCGGTGAGCCCCGCCGAGGCCGGGCGGATCGTCTGGTTCGACGCGCTGATCAACAACGTCGACCGCTCCTGGCGCAACCCCAACCTCCTGATGCACCGCGGCGAACTGTGGCTCATCGACCACGGCGCCACGATGATCTGGCATCACAACTGGCCCGCCGCCGAGGCCTCGGCGGCCCGCCCCTACGACGCCGCCGACCACGCCCTCGCCCGCTTCGCGCCGGACGTCGCCGCCGCCGCGGCCGAGCTGGCGCCCAGGGTCACCGCGGACCTCCTCGCCGAGGTCACCGCCGAGATCCCGGACGCCTGGCTGGCCGACGAGCCGGGCTTCGGCGACCCGGACGAACTCAGGGACGCCTACGCGCGGCCGCTGCTCGCCCGCGCGGCCGTCGTCGCCGAACGCATCACCGGCATCGAGGAGGGCAAGTGAGCGAGCGTCACATCCACATGGCCGGTCATGTGACCGAGCGCCACATCACCCGGGCGGGCCAGGGCGGTGACCGGGACGTGTTCGAGTACGCCCTGCTGCGGGTCGTGCCGCGGATCGAGCGCGGCGAGTGCGTCAACGCCGGTGTGGTGGTCTACTGCCGCGCCCGGTCCTATGTCGGCGCCCGCACCCATCTGGACGAGGCCCGGCTGCTCGCCCTGGACCCCGGGGCGGACGTGGCGGGAGTGCGGGCCGCGCTCGGCGCCGTCGAACGGGTCTGCGCCGGTGGCGAGGAGGCCGGGCAGGCCGCCCGTGACGACGCCGGACGGCGCTTCCGCTGGCTGATCGCGCCCCGGTCCACCGTCGTGCAGCCGGGGCCGGTGCACACCGGGCTCACCGCCGACCCGGCGGCCGAGACCGAGCGTCTGCTGGACCTCCTGGTGAGGTAATGGATCACACCGGCCCGGTGTCCCGTTGACACCGGATGCCAGGGCTTCTAGCGTCGCCTGTGCTGAAGGTACTAAGCGGTCGCTCACCGCACTGACCGGCTCAGCCAGGAGCCGCACAGGTTCTCTCAAGGGCGAGGAGAAGCAGCAATGTCCACCACTGAACAGCGGGTCGCGGTAGTCACCGGCGCGGCACGCGGCATCGGCGCCGCCACCGCCGTACGGATGGCCGCCGAGGGTCGCGCGGTCGCCGTGATCGACCTCGACGAGGCCGCCTGCAAGGACACCGTCGAGAAGATCACCGCGGCCGGCGGCCGGGCGATCGCGGTCGGCGCGGACGTCTCCGACGAGGCGCAGGTCGAGGCCGCCGTCGCCCGGATCGTCGAGGAGCTGGGCGCCCCGACCATCCTGGTCAACAACGCCGGCGTGCTGCGCGACAACCTGCTGTTCAAGATGAGCGTCTCCGACTGGGACACCGTCCTGAACGTGCACCTGCGCGGCTCGTTCCTGATGACCAAGGCGGTCCAGAAGCACATGGTCGACGCGGGCTTCGGCCGGGTCGTCAACCTGTCCTCGTCCTCCGCGCTCGGCAACCGCGGCCAGGCCAACTACTCGGCCGCCAAGGCGGGTCTGCAGGGCTTCACCAAGACCCTCGCCATCGAGCTGGGCAAGTTCGGCATCACGGCCAACGCCGTCGCCCCCGGCTTCATCGCCACCGAGATGACCAAGGCCACCGCCGACCGGGTAGGCATGGGCTTCGACGACTTCAAGAACGCCGCCGCCACCCAGATCCCGGTCCAGCGGGTGGGCGAGCCCGAGGACATCGCCAACGCCATCGCGTTCTTCACCGGCGAGGCGGCCGGCTTCGTCTCCGGCCAGGTGCTGTACGTCGCCGGCGGACCGCTCGACTAGGAAGTCTGGGGAATCACGGACATGACTGAACTCCCGGAGCTCTCCGGCAAGGCGGCCATCGTCACCGGCGCCAGCCGCGGCATCGGTTACGGCGTCGCCGAGGCGCTCGTCGCCCGCGGCGACCGCGTGTGCATCACCGGACGCAACGAGGACGCCCTCAAGGAGGCCGTCGAACGGCTCGGCGCCGACCGGGTCATCGGCGTCGCCGGCAAGGCCCACGACCTCGGCCACCAGGCCGAGGCCGTCGAGCGGACCATGGAGGCCTTCGGCCGCGTCGACTTCCTGGTCAACAACGCCGGCACCAACCCCGTCTTCGGGCCCATCGCCGACCTCGACCTGGACGTCGCCCGCAAGGTGTTCGAGACCAATGTGATCTCGGCGCTCGGCTTCGCCCAGAAGACGTGGCACGCCTGGCAGAAGGACAACGGCGGCGCGATCGTCAACATCGCCTCCGTCGCGGGCCTCGCGCCCTCGCCGTTCATCGGCGCCTACGGCGTCAGCAAGGCCGCGATGATCAACCTGACCCAGCAGCTGGCGCACGAGTTCGCGCCCCGCGTGCGGGTCAACGCGATCGCCCCGGCCGTGGTGAAGACCCAGTTCGCCCAGGCGCTCTACGAGGGCCGCGAGGCCGAGGCGGCGGCGTCCTACCCGCTCGGCCGGCTGGGTGTGCCGTCCGACATCGGCGGGGCCGCCGCGTTCCTCACCTCCGAGCAGTCCGACTGGGTCACCGGCCAGACGCTCGTCGTCGACGGCGGCATCTTCCTCAACGCCGGCGTGGGCTGACCGGTAGCCGTCCGGCTGTCTTTTTCGGGCGCCGTTTCCCAGCGGAACGGCGCCCGAAACGCCGCACAAAACGCGCACAGCGGATTGACAACGTAGTCATCGCGCAATCGATCAAGAACGCCTGGTTCAGGGGAGGTTCACGGGGCCGGACGCTGCGGTATGGTCTGCCGACCCTTGGTATGGCAGATCGAGGAGCGTGCGCGTGTTCAACCGGAACCGATTCCTGCGGAGAGTCGCGGCGATCGCGTCCATATCCATGGTGGCCGGCTGCGGTCTGTTCTCGGACGGGGATCCCGACAGCAAGGGCCCGATCGTCGTCGGAACCACCAGCGCGCCCAGCACCCTGGACCCGGCCGGCGCCTGGGACGGCTCCTGGGAGCTCTACCGGAACATCTACCAGACGCTCCTCGCCTACCCGAACGGCGCCACGACGCCGCAGCCGGACGCCGCGCAGAGCTGCTCCTTCACCGACACCGCCAGCCGCACCTACCGCTGCAAGCTGCGCCCGGGCATGAAGTTCGCCGACGGCGACCCGCTGAACGCGGAGGCCGTCCAGCACTCCATCAACCGCATCCGCACCATCGACGCCCCCGGCGGCCCCGCCGGTCTGCTCGGCAGCCTGGACCGGGTGGAGGCGGTCGGCGACAACGAGGTGGTCTTCCACCTCAACCAGTCCGACGCCACCTTCCCGTTCGTCCTCGCCACCCCCGCCATGTCCGTCGTCGACCCCGACGACTACCCGGTGAACTCGCTGCGCAAGGACAACAAGGTCTTCGGCTCCGGGCCCTACACGCTGCAGTCCTACGAGGAGGGCAAGCAGGCCGTCCTGGTGCGCAACGACCGCTACCAGGGCTTCGCCGACCGGCAGAACAGCGCGGTGACCATCCGGTACTTCCAGGACTCGGCCACCATGGTGAAGGCGCTGCGCGACAAGCAGATCGACGTCACCTACCGCGGTCTCGCCGCCGACGACATCCTCACCCTGCAGCGGGCCGGCACCACCGACCTGCAACTGGTGGACGGCACCGGCACGGACATCAGCTACCTGGTGTTCAACCCCAAGGACTCGTGGGCCAAGCAGCCCGCCGTGCGCAAGGCCGTCGCCCAGGTCGTCGACCGGGGCGCGATCGCGCACAAGGTCTACAAGGACACCGTCGTCCCGCTGTACTCGATGGTCCCGGCCGGCCTGACCGGGCACGCCACCAGCTACTTCGACGACTTCGGCGACCCGAGCGTGTCCAAGGCCCGCAAGATCCTCACCGACGCGGGCATCACCCAGCGCGTCCCGCTCACCCTCTGGTACACCACCGACCGCTACGGCTCCGAGACGGCCGTGATGTTCCAGGAGCTCAAGCGGCAGCTCGACGCCTCCGGGCTGTTCAGCGTCACCCTCAAGAGCCGCCCCTGGAAGACCTATGTGGTCGGCTACCAGAAGGGCGAGTACCCGGTGTTCGGCCGCGGCTGGTTCCCGGACTTCCCCGACGCGGACAACTTCATCGCCCCGTTCGTCGGCGAGCACAACGCGCTGGGGACGCCCTACCCGTCCAAGCAGATCACCAACGTGCTGCTGCCCCGCTCGCGCGCCGAGAGCGACCGCGGCAAGGTGGTCAAGGACCTGGAGGCCGCCCAGCAGCTCTTGGTGAACGACGCCCGGCTGATCCCGCTGTGGCAGGGCCGGCAGTACGTCGCGGCCAGCGACGACATCTCGGGCGGCGAGCGCGCCCTCGACCCGTCGACGATCATGATGATGTGGGAGCTGCACCGCAAGACGAGCTGGTGACGGTCCTCCCGCCCCGGCTGTCAGTGGTCGCCTGTAGGTTCGGGAACCTGAAGTGACCGCACACCGTGAGGACGTTGACGTGACCGACATCGCCATGCTGCCCGAGTCCTGGCGCGGGGTTCTGGGCGACGAACTGCAGCAGCCCTACTTCAAGGAGCTGACCGAGTTCGTCGAGGAGGAGCGGGCGAGGGGTCCCGTCTACCCGCCGCGCGAAGAGGTCTTCGCCGCGCTGGCCGCGACGCCGTACGACAAGGTCAAGGTGCTGATCCTCGGCCAGGACCCGTACCACGGCGAGGGCCAGGGCCACGGTCTGTGCTTCTCGGTGCGCCCGGGCGTGAAGACCCCGCCCTCCTTGCGGAACATCTACAAGGAGATGAAGGAGGAGCTGGGCCTGCCCGTCCCGGACAACGGCTATCTGATGCCGTGGGCCGAACAGGGCGTGCTGCTGCTCAACGCGGTGCTCACGGTCCGCGCCGGGGAGGCGAACTCGCACAAGGGCAAGGGCTGGGAGCGGTTCACGGACGCCGTGATCCGCGCCGTGGCCTCCCGCCCCGACCCGGCGGTCTTCGTGCTGTGGGGCAACTACGCGCAGAAGAAGCTCCCGCTGATCGACGAGACCCGGCACGTGGTGGTGAAGGGCGCGCACCCCTCGCCGCTGTCCGCCAAGAAGTTCTTCGGCTCCCGCCCCTTCACCCAGATCAACGAGGCCGTGGCCGGCCAGGGGCACGAGGCCGTCGACTGGCGTATCCCCGACCTCGGCTGACCCGTTCGGCCGCGCGCGGTCCCGTGTCGCACGGGGCCGCCTGCCCCGGATCGCCGGCGCCTGCGGCTAGCGTCGGGGCAGACGGTGACCCGACAGCCGACGACGGCCGGAGGACTCGGTGGCGGAGCGACAGGAGCAGGCGGCGCCGGACGCCGTGCTGACGCGGATCGGGCAGGTCGTGATGCTGCATCACGGCGGCGACCGGGAGGAGGCGCGCCGCCGCCTCCTGCTGCTGTGGGCGGAGATCGGCGAGGAAGGGGCCCCGCTGCACCGCTGCACCCTGGCCCACTATCTGGCCGACACCCAGGACGACCCGGCCGACGAACTCGCCTGGGACCTGCGGGCCCTGTCCGCGGCCGAGGAGCTGACCGACGGCCGCGGCGCCGGCGACCCGGTCGGCGTCCGCGCCTTCCTGCCCTCGCTCCACCTCAACCTGGCCGCCGACTACGCCAGGCTGGGCCGCGCCGAGGCCGCCCGCAGCCATCTGGGCCGGGCCCGCCGCACCGCCGGCTCGCTGTCCGACGACGGCTACGGCGACGGGGTGCGGGCGGCGATCAGCCGCCTGGAGTCCCGGCTCGGGGACGAGGGCGCCCCGGGCGACTCCTGGGGACCGCCGCGGCAGCGGCCCACCGGCTGACCCGGACCGCGCCACCGGGATCAGTGACCGTAGGTCTGCTCGCAGATCTCCGACTCGGGGCTGCCGCCGCGCCAGCCGCCGTACTGCCTGCCGAGGGCGCACACGTCCGGGGCCTGCGGCACCGGCTGCACCACGCCCGGCAGGCCCCCGCCCTGGTGCCGAGGGCGGTCCTGGCGCGGCGGAACGGGCGCGGGCGGGGCGGCCGGGCGGCGGCCGACCGGGGGCGCCGCGGGCGTCCGCCGCGGGGAGGCCGGCTCGCCGTGCCGCGGCCGCCGGGTCGGGCCGGCCATCTCCAGCGCCTCCCGCACCGGCGCCTGCACCACCCGGGGCACGGCACTGCCGTCCGGACGGGGCCCGGTGCCCTGCGAGGACACGGTGTCCGGCGGGGGACCGGGGGCCGCCGGGCGCTGTACGGTGACACAGCCGGAGAGGGCCGAGACGGCCACGGTGACCAGAAGCGCTGCGGTCGTCGTCGTTCGATGCACCCGTGCAACTCTGCTGGTTCGGCCACCTGGTGCACACCGTGTGCGGGGGGTTGATGCCCCGCACGGGTGATCTCGTGCCCCGTACGGAGGGCCCGGGCGCCCCCAGGGTGACGCTCAGTCGCCGGTGGCGCCGTCGATCCGCTCGCGGATCAGATCGGCGTGGCCGTTGTGCCGCGCGTACTCCTCGATCATGTGGGTGTAGATCCAGCGCAGGCTGTGCCGCTCGCCGGTGTGCCGGTGCCTGCCCCGGGACAGGTCGTCCAGGGCGAAGCCGGCCGCGTGGCGCCGGGCCGCCTCGATCTCGGCCCGCCAGGTGGCGTGGGCCGCGGCCCAGGTGTCCGCCTCGGTGAGCCGGAACTCGCCGTCCGGGTCCGCGTCGCTGAAGTGGATGGGCTTGGCGTCCTCGTCCGCGAGGACCCTGCGGAACCAGGACCGCTCCACCTCCGCCATGTGCCGCACCAGCCCCATCAGGGACAGCGTGGAGGGCGGCACGGAGGCCGTCCGCAACTGGGCGTCGGTCAGGCCCTCGCACTTCCACGCCAGGGTCTGCCGGTGGTAGTCGAGCCAGCCCTCCAGCATGGTGCGTTCGTCGGCGTCGGTCGCGGGTTCCCGGCGTTCATCGGTCATCCCCGCATCCTCGCCCAGCGCGGCCGTTCCCACCAGGGATTTCCGGCCTCCGAACACGCGGGCGCCGGGGCCGCCGGCCGCCCCCGTATGCTTCCGGCAGGGCATCCGAAGGCAACCGGTAGGGGAGAGCACGTGAAGGTCGGCTGCATCGGACTCGGGGACATCGCGCAGAAGGCGTACCTGCCGGTGCTGGGCACGCGTCCGGGCGTCGAACTGCACCTGCAGACCCGGACGGCCGCCACCCTCACCCGGGTCGCCGACTCGCTCCACCTGCCGGACGCCCAGCGGCACACCACCCTGGACTCGCTGCTCGCGGCCGGCCTGGACGCGGCCTTCGTGCACGCGCCGACCGCCGTCCACCCGGACATCGTGACCCGGCTCCTCGAAGCGGGCGTGCCCACCTACGTGGACAAGCCGCTCGCCTACGAACTCGCCGACTCCGAGCGTCTGGTGGAGCTCGCCGAACGGCGGAACGTCTCGCTCGCCGTCGGCTTCAACCGCCGTCACGCCCCCGCTTACGCGCAGTGCCTGGACCATCCGCGCGAGCTGATCCTCATGCAGAAGAACCGGATCGGGCTGCCCGAGGAACCGCGCTCGCTGATCCTCGACGACTTCATCCACGTCGTCGACACCCTGCGCTTCCTGGTGCCGGGCGTGGTGGACGACGTGACCGTGCGCGCCCGGGTCGAGGACGGCCTGCTCCACCACGTGGTGCTCCAGCTCGCCGGCGACGGCTTCACCGCGCTCGGCGTGATGAACCGGCTCAGCGGCTCGGCCGAGGAGATCCTCGAGGTCTCCGGACAGGACACCAAGCGCCAGGTGCTGAACCTGGCCGAGGTGACCGACCACAAGGGGCAGCCGACGGTGCGCCGGCGCGGCGACTGGGTGCCGGTGGCCCGGCAGCGCGGCATAGAGCAGGCGGTGCTGGCCTTCCTCGACGCGGTGGGCGCCCGGAAGGTGCTCAGCGCCCGGGACGCACTGGCGACCCATGAGCTGTGCGAGCGCGTGGTACGAGCGGTTCGGGACCGGTCCGCCGCAGCCTGAGCGCCCGTACGCCCTCGCCCACGCACAGGGCCGCCAGCACCAGCAGCGCGCCGTGCACCGGCCAGTCTCCGTAGCGGACGTACGGGGTGACGCCGTGGGCCAGCGGCACCTCGTACACCTGGGCGGTGCTCGCACCGGTGCCGAGCCACGGGCCGAGGCGCTGCCCGGCCGGGCCGTAGACGGCGGAGACGCCGGTCAGGGTCGAGTGCACCATCGGGCGGCCGGTCTCGGCGGCCCGCAGCGCGGCCAGCGAGGCGTGCTGCTCCGGGGCCCAGCCGCCCTGGAAGGAGGAGGTGGAGGACTGGCCGAGGAGCACGTCCGCGCCGTCCGCCGCCAGTCGCCGGCTCATGTCGGGGAACGCCGTCTCGAAGCACACCAGCGGGCCCACCCGCAGCCCGTGCCCGACGTTCATCACGACCTGCTCGGTGCCGCGCCGCCGGTCCTCACCGGCCGCCCTGCCCACCGAGGTGGCCCAGCCCAGCACGGAGCGGGCCGGGATGTACTCGCCGAAGGGGATGAGCCGCATCTTGTCGTAGCGCTCACCGGTGGGGCCGTGCGCGCTGACGAGGACCGAGCTCTTGTATATGCCGGGCCGGTCGGAGCGGCGGGCGTCCACGTTGACCAGCAGGTCCGCGCCGGTCTGCCGGGACAGCGCGGCGATCCGCCGGGCCAGGTCGGGCCGCTGGTCCAGGTCGAAGCCGACGCTGCTCTCGCCCCACACGACCAGGTCGACGCCCTGACCGGCAAGCTGCCGGGTCAGTCGTTCCTCGCGGTCGAAGCGCCGGTCGGCGCTGTCCGTCCCGCCGACGACGCCCGGCTGGACGACGGCGATCCGCACCCCGCCGTCGACGTCCGGGCGGGGCGCCCACGCCCAGGCGGCCGAGGTCGCCGCGGCCGTGGCGACCAGCGAGGCCACCGCGGGCAGCCGCGACGCGCGCACCGACACCAGCACCGCCACCGCCACGTTGACGGCCACCACCAGGAAGCTGAGCAGCCACACGCCGCCGACCGAGGCCAGCCGCAGCGCTGGCCCCACCTGCCACTGGCTGGAGCCGAGCATTCCCCAGGGGCCGCCGAGGCCCTGCCAGGAGCGGACCAGCTCCACCGCCAGCCACGCCGAGGGCAGTACCAGCAGCGCGGCCGCGCCCCGCCCCGGCGACGCGCGGCCGCCGAGGAACCGGCGGACCAGCAGGCCCCAGGGCGCCCAGAGTGCGCCCAGCAGCCCGGCTATCAGGAAGATGAACACGTGCAGGCTCGGCAGCAGCCAGTGGTGCACGGCCACCATGAAGCCGAAGCCGCCGCACCAGCCGTCGTACGCCGCGCGCCGCGCTGTCGGCGCGGAGCGGGCCAGCAGGATCCAGGGCACCAGGGCGACGTACGCGAACCACCACAGCGCCGGCGCCGGGAACGCGAACACGGGCAGGGCGCCCGCCAGAGCGGTGACGCCGGAGCGCCGCCAGGGGGAGGTGAGCCAGTGGTCGATCGTCCTCATAAGGAGTCTCCCTACCCCGCACTGGCTCCAGTGTGCGCGCCGGAAGCGATCTCCGACAGGGCACGCCGGCGCGCGCCCCGGCTCAGCCCGGAACGGCCGCCGGACCGGGCTCGGGCGTCCGGCGCCACTTCTCGTGCACGACGACCCGGCTGAGCCGCCAGCCGTCCGGGGTGCGCAGCAGCGCGAAC
The DNA here is from genome assembly GCF_055601245.1 of Streptomyces sp. NPDC038135. Classification (NCBI taxonomy): domain Bacteria; kingdom Bacillati; phylum Actinomycetota; class Actinomycetes; order Kitasatosporales; family Streptomycetaceae; genus Streptomyces; species Streptomyces sp. NPDC038135. The sequence continues at coordinate 51,875 of NZ_JBVJXS010000006.1, forward strand.
TCGTACCGTCCGCCGCACACCAGGTCGGGGCCGCCGGAGCCGCCGTCGCCGGCGAGGCGCATCGGGTTGACGTAGTCGGCCCGCACCCGGGCGGTGTCCCCGGTGTCGTGCTCGTGGATCCCGAACCGCAGCCGCCGGTTGACGATCAGGTGCTGGCGCACCCCGAACGACTCCAGGCTGCCGGCGAGCCACCCGGCCACCCGGCCGGCCTCGCCCTCGATGCCGCCGGCGGAGCGGTAGTCGGCCCGCCCGTCCGCCGTGAACAGCCCCCGGTAGGCGTTCCAGTCCCCGTCGTCCACCGCCACCGCGTACTCGGTGACCGTCTCGTCCACGGCCAGCCGGTCCATCACGGTCGCGAGCTCCACACGCTGCGTCATCGGCACAGTGTTGGCCATGGACGGCCGGGTGCCAAGTGCACGGGTGAGATCGGTGGTGCGCACCTACGGCCGAGGCGCACCGGGCAGCGGCCCATGCGTCCGGCGCGCTCAGGGCAGGAGAGCCAGGGCCGCCTCGAGGTTGTGCTCGGCGATCCCCGCCATGGCGGCCCGGTCGGGGAAGTCGCCGTCGAGCAGCCGCAGCGGGCCGGCGACCAGGGAGAGGCGCATGGCGAGGGCGTAGAGGTCCATCCGGCGGGGGTCCAGACCGGGGCGGTCCAGCGCCCGGTAGCGCTCGCCGAAGCGGAGCCGGAGGAAGACGTGCTCCCACTCGACGTCGAAGTGCATGACGCCCTCGACGTCGATCAGCACCGCGCGGCCGTGGGCGTCGACCAGGACGTGGTCGGGGCCCAGCTCCCCGTGGACCAGCCCGTATTCGGCGCGCGGGGCCACCAGCGCCGCCAGGTGGTGGAGCCGGTCGCGCAGCCGGTCCGCCACCGCGGCGATCCGGCCGTCCCGGCCCGAGGCCTCCGCGAGGTCGGCCTGGGCGCGGTCGAGGACCAGCCGCTCGCAGGAGGCCCCGCTCGCGGTGCCGCCCTCCCGCAGCAGGTCCACCCGGCCGTACCGCGGGGCGTGGTGCCCGTGCATGGCGTCCGTCGCCGCGGCCAGGTCGTCCAGGGCGGCCGCCGCGCGGGCGGGGTCGGTCTCGAAGAGCGCTTCGAGGGTGTCCTCGCCGACGTCCTCGACCACGGCCACGTCCGCCGCGTACCGGCGCCGGCCGCCGTCCGCCAGCAGCACCCGCGGAACGCGTACGCCGAGGTCGTCCAGAGTGTCCCGGGCGGCCAGGAACGGGGCCAGACCCGAGGCCGGTGCGAGCGGGTCGCGCGCGTCGGCGCCGGGCTGTCCGGGCCAGAAATTCTCCGATCCGGCCCAGTTGTAGACGATGACCCGCGTCACGGGGGCGCCGTCGACCCGGACCCGGTACACCCCCTTCTTGCTGCCGCCGCGCAACCGCTCCACCGCGACCACGCGGCAGCCCCGGCCCAGGGCCTCACGCACCAGGCCCGGCAGGTCCTCGGTCTCCGGCAGTCCTCGCATCCGCCGAACATACCCGGCCGCCGCCGGCGCCCGGCCCGGTTCCGGACTCCCGCCTCAGGCGGCCTCGATGACGCGGCCGCGGACGGCCTGGGCCCACTCGACCACCAACAGCTCGTACTCCGCGCGTTCCTGGGGCGACAGGGTGCCGCCGGCGCGCAGCCAGAGCGCCCGGATCCGCTCGTTCAGCTCGGCGGCGGAGCGCACGGAACCACGGGACGTGACATCGGGGGACATGCGGGCCAGCCTAGGGGCAAACACTGACGCTGCGCTACCGAACGGCTACTCAGGTGGCCGAGGTTGGCCGGTGCCCGACGGGCTCAGCTCGCGGACTCGGCCGCGTGCGGGCTCAGTACCCCGGCCGTCACCAGCGCGATGATGACGACGCCGAGGGCGATCCGGTACCAGACGAACGGCATGAAGCTCTTGCTGGAAATCCACTTCATGAACCAGGCGATCACCGCGTACCCGGACGCGAAGGCGATCACCGTCGCGAACAGCGTGGGCCCCCAGGCGACTTCACCGCCGCCCACCGAGTCCTTCACCTCGAAGACGCCGGACGCCAGCACCGCCGGGATGGCCAGCAGGAAGGAGTAACGGGCCGCGGCCTCGCGCCGGTAGCCCATGAACAGGCCGCCGCTGATGGTGGCGCCGGAACGGGAGACGCCGGGGATGAGGGCGCAGGCCTGGCAGAGGCCGAAGATCAGGCCGTCCTTGACGCCGAGGTTCTCCAGGGTCTTGCGCTGCTTGGGCGCCCGGTGCCGGCCGCCCTGCTCGTCACGGGCCGCCAGCCGGTCGGCTATGCCTATGACCACGCCGACGACGATGAGCATCGTCGCGGTGATCCGCAGGTCGCGGAACGGCCCCTCGATCTGGTCCTTCAGCGTCACGCCGAGCAGCCCGATCGGGATCGACCCGACGATCACCAGCCAGCCCATCTGGGCGTCGTGGTCGTGCCGCATCGCCTTGTCGCCCAGCGACCGGAACCAGGCGGAGACGATGCGGCCGATGTCCTTGCGGAAGTAGATCAGCACCGCCGCCTCCGTGCCGATCTGGGTGATCGCCGTGAAGGCCGCCCCCGGGTCCTCCCAGCCCGCGAAGGCCGCGGTCAGCCGCAGGTGCGCGCTGGAGGAAACGGGGAGGAACTCGGTCAGTCCCTGGACGAGTCCGAGGACGAGGGATTCAAACCAAGACATGGAGGTGAGGCGTCCAAGCGCTGAGGGGGATACGTGCTGATCATGTGACGAGGGCAGCGTAGCGGGCCCCGGTGACGGGCAGGGCACAGGGGTTGCGGCGGCCGGCGCGGGCTCCGGCCCGGGGTTCACACCGGTCCGGCGACCGTCCAGCCGGGGGACTGCGGACGGGCGGTCAGGTCCTCGTGCCGGACCGGGTCGCCGCAGGCCCGGCACGTCACCTGGGGGACCAGTTCGCTGCCGCAGCGGTGCTCCACGACCATGGGCAGGTCCACGCCGCCGCGCAGATGGCGGTCGCCCCACTCCTTGAGGGTCATCAGGACCGGCTCCAGCTCCAGCCCCGCCTGCGTCGGCCGGTACTCGAAGCGCTGCGGGCGCTCGCTGTAGACGCGCTTGGCGAGGATCCCCGCGCCCACGAGCCGGCGCAGCCGGGCGGCCAGGATGTCGCGCGGCGCGCCGATGTTGCGCACCAGCTGGTCGAAGCGGCCGTTGCCCAGGCACACCTCGCGCAGGACGAGCAGCGAGTACTTCTCGCCGACGAGTGCGAGGGCGTCGGCGATGGAGCAGGGGCGCGGGTCCTTGGTGGCGGCCATGCGGCCCAGTCTAAGTGAGGGTTTGATTTTCCAACGCGCAGGGCTATGGTGAGTTGGAAATTCCTACTCACCAGTAGTCGAGCGTGTGAACGCTCAGGCATCGCGGGAGGCCCGCACCATGCGCGACGCAGTCATCGTCGAAGCCGTACGCACCCCCATCGGCAGGGGCAGGCCGAACGGCTCCCTCGCCCACGTCCACCCGGTCCAGCTCCTCGCCCACACCCTGCGCACCCTGGTCGAGCGCTCCGGCGTCGACCCGGCCCTGATCGACGACGTCATCGGCGGCGCCGTCGACCAGGTCGGCGAGCAGGCCATGAACACCACGCGGTACGCCGCCCTCGCGGCCGGCCTGCCCGAGACGGTCCCGGCGACCACGGTGGACCGCCAGTGCGGCTCCTCCCAGCAGGCCGTGCACTTCGCCGCGCAGGGTGTCCTCGCGGGCGCCTACGACCTCGTCGTCGCCTGCGGTGTGGAGTCCATGAGCCGGGTGCCGATGTGGTCCAACGTGCCGGCCGGCAAGGACCCGTTCGGCCCGGGAGTCGCCGAGCGCTATCCGGAAGGCCTGGTCCCGCAGGGCATCAGCGCCGAACTCATCGCCGCCAAGTGGTCCCTCACGCGCGCCCAGATGGACGAGTTCGCGGTCTCCTCGCACCGGAAGGCCGCCGCCGCGTGGCAGGCCGGCCTGTTCGACGCCGAGGTGGCGCCCCTGGACGGCGTCGCCCGCGACGAGTGCGTACGGCCCGGCAGCACCCCGGAGATCCTCGCCGGCCTCAAGCCCGCCTACTACGACGAGGGCTTCGCCGAGCGCTTCCCGCAGATCGAGTGGAACGTCACCGCGGGCAACGCGAGCCCCGTCAACGACGGCGCCTCGGCCGTGCTGATCACCTCCGGCGAGACGGCCGCACGCCTCGGCCTGCGCCCGCTCGCCCGGCTGCACAGCTTCGCCGTCACCGGCTCCGACCCGCTGCTGATGCTCACCGGAGTCGTCCCGGCCACCGAGAAGGTGCTGCGCCGCGCGGGGCTCGGTCTGGACGACATCGACCTCTTCGAGGTCAACGAGGCGTTCTCCAGCGTGGTCCTGGCCTGGCAGCAGGAGACGGGCGCCGATCCCGCCAGGGTCAACGTGCACGGCGGCGCGATCGCCCTCGGCCACCCGCTCGGCGCGAGCGGCACCCGGCTCACCACCACGCTGGTCCACGCCATGCGCGAGCGAGGCGCCCGCTACGCCCTGCAGACCATGTGCGAGGCGGGCGGACTCGCCAACGCCATGATCCTCGAAGGCGTCTGACGGACCGGCGTCCGCAGCGGCTCAGCCGGCGCGCAACTGGTGACGCTTGCGCCAGGCCACCGCCGTGCCCACCAGCGCCGGTATGGCGATGCAGGCCATCGCGATCAGGAAGGCCGGGGAGGTCGGCGCCGAGGCACGGGCGCCGGCCACCGCGTAGGCGGCGGTGTTCGGGATCGAACCGAGCGCCGTCGCCAGCAGGAAGGGCAGCCAGCCCATGCGGGACACGGCGGCGCAGTAGTTCGCCGCCCAGAACGGCACGCCCGGGAAGAGCCGGGCCACCATCATCGACCGGAAGCCGTGCCGGCTGAGCTGCCCGTCGGCGGCCTTCAGCCAGCGGCCCCGCAGCAGCGGGCGCAGCGCCTCCTGCCCGAGCATCCGGCCGAGCCCGAAGGCCAGCCCGGCGCCGAGCACCGTGCCCGCCAGCGCCGTCCCCACGCCCAGTCCGGAGCCGAACAGCGCGCCCGCCGCCAGGTTCAGCAGCGGACGCGGCACGAACGCCACCGTGCACAGCCCGTACGCCGCCGCGAACACCACGGCCGCCGCGGCCCCGCCGAGCTGCGGCGGCCAGCCGTGCGTCAGCAGCCGCTGCGGCTCGAAGGCCAGCACCCCCGCCGCGGCGCCCGCGAGGAGCACGAGCAGCAGGGACAGACGGGCGTACGGCGAGAGCGCCGCGCGAGTGCAGCGGACGGCGAACCCCGCGCGGGACAGGGACGGTCCGGCTGCGACCGCGGGGGCGGCGAGCTCCGTTGCGGCGGCCGGGGGAGAGACCGTGGCGGTGCCCCCAGAGCGGTTGGTGGCATCGAGCATCCGGCGACACTAACCGACGAACACATGTGATCGCCGTATGGTCCGTCTCACCGGCGGCGGGACCGCCGGGCGCCGCGCCCCGTCCGCGCGCGTCCGCCCGCGCCCCGCCGACCGTCTTCATCGCCCGCCCCTGCCGCTTCGGCCGCCGTATCGTTCGGTGCATGACCGCCGCCGCGCCCGCCCCGCCGCACGTGCCGTCCAGCGCCCTGGCCGACGCCGTGCTGGAGCGGCTCACCGCCGCCTACGCCGCCTCGGCCGACCCCGGACGGGCGGCGGCGATGCGGGCGTACATGAAGGACGTGGCGCCCTTCCTCGGCATCCCCACCCCGGCCCGCCGCGCGCTGTCCCGCACCGTCCTGGCCGGCGTCCCCCGCCCCGAGGAGGCCGACTGCGCCGCGGTCGCCCTGCGCTGCTGGGCGCTGCCCGAGCGCGAGTACCACTACTTCGCGGTGGACTACCTGCGCCGGCACGCGGCCCGCTGCTCCTCCGCGTTCCTGCCCGTGGCCCGGCACCTGGTCACCACCGTCCCGTGGTGGGACACCGTCGACGCGCTCGCCGCGCACCTGGTAGGCGCCCTGGTCGCGGCCGACCCGGCGCTCATCGCCGACATGGACGCCTGGATCGCCGACGCCGACCTCTGGGTGGCGCGCACGGCCCTGCTGCACCAGCTCCGGTACAAGGAGCGCACCGACGCGGGCCGGCTCTTCGCCTACGGCCTGCTGCAGTCCGGGCACCCCGACTTCTTCGTCCGCAAGGCCATCGGCTGGGCGCTGCGCGAGTACGCCAAGACCGACCCCGGGGCGGTCCGCGACTTCCTGGCGCGGGAGCGGGGCCGCTTCGCCCCGCTGACGGTCCGTGAGGCGCTGAAGAACATCGGGCCCTGAGGCAGCCGCCGGGCGCCGCGGCCGTCGCACCCTGAATCAGCCACCGGGCGCCGAGGAGCGCCGGCTCCGGAGGGGGCGGGACCCGGCCGCGCCGTGGCGCCGCGCACGGCGCGGAAAACCGTTGGACGCCGGACGGGCCCTCGGCGATGATCGTCGACATGTCCCGGTACGCCTTCCTCCTCGCAGCATCCGCAGTCGCGGATGCGCCGAAGGCTGCCGTCCCCTTCCTCGCGGCCGCTGCCGACGGCGCCCGAAGCTGACCCTCTCCGGATCGACCGGCGGACCCCGCAGGGGGAGGGTCGGCGAGTTCCTCGGGGTCCCGAACTCCCTTACGGCTGAGAGGCTTCGAGGTACCGCCATGTCCAAAACGGCATACGTGCGCACCAAGCCGCACCTGAACATCGGCACGATGGGCCACGTCGACCACGGCAAGACCACCCTGACCGCCGCCATCACCAAGGTCCTGGCCGAGCGCGGCACCGGGACGTTCGTCCCCTTCGACCGCATCGACCGCGCCCCGGAGGAGGCCGCCCGCGGCATCACCATCAACATCGCGCACGTCGAGTACGAGACCGACACCCGGCACTACGCCCACGTCGACATGCCGGGCCACGCCGACTACGTCAAGAACATGGTCACCGGCGCCGCGCAGCTCGACGGGGCGATCCTCGTCGTCTCCGCGCTCGACGGGATCATGCCGCAGACCGCCGAACACGTGCTGCTGGCCCGGCAGGTGGGCGTCGACCACATCGTCGTCGCCCTCAACAAGGCGGACGCCGGCGACGAGGAGCTCACCGACCTGGTCGAGCTGGAGGTCCGCGAGCTGCTCAGCGCGCAGGGGTACCCGGGCGACTCGGTACCCGTCGTACGGGTCTCCGGACTGCGGGCGCTGGAGGGCGACCCGCGCTGGACGGCGTCCGTCGAGGCGCTGCTCGACGCGGTGGACACCTATGTGCCGATGCCCGAGCGCTATCTCGACGCGCCGTTCCTGCTGCCGGTGGAGAACGTGCTCACCATCACCGGCCGGGGCACGGTCGTCACGGGAGCCGTGGAGCGCGGGACGGTCCGCCTGGGGGACCGGGTGGCGGTGCTCGGCGCGGACGTGGAGAGCGTGGTCACCGGCCTGGAGACGTTCGGCAAGCCGATGCAGGAGGCGCAGGCCGGGGACAACGTGGCGCTGCTGCTGCGCGGGGTGCCCCGGGACGCGGTGCGGCGGGGGCACGTCGTGGCGGCGCCGGGCAGCGTGGCGCCGGCGCGCACCTTCGTGGCGCGGGTGTACGTGCTGTCGGCCCGGGAGGGCGGCCGTACGACCGCGCTGTCGACGGGGTACCGGCCGCAGTTCTACATCCGCACCGCGGACGTGGTCGGGGACGTCGACCTCGGGGAGACGGCGGTCGCCCGGCCCGGCGAGACGGTCGAGATGACCGTGGAGCTGGGGCGGGAGGTGCCGCTCGAGCCCGGGCTCGGGTTCGCCGTCCGTGAGGGCGGCCGGACGGTGGGCGCCGGGACGGTCCTCTCCGTCGGACCGTAGGAGCCGGGGGCGCGGGGCCCGCGGGCCGGTCACACCGGTCGCGCGGGGCCCCGCCGCCCCGGGCGTCGGGGGCGCCGTGTACCGGTGACAATGGTGGCGTGAGTGAAGCCATACCCGTGACCCGGGCCGTCGATCACGGCACCGCCAAGCTGATGCCCGACGTCGACCGGGAGCGGGCCTGGCTGCTGACCGTCGACGGGGCGCCGCAGTCGTACGTCGACCTCGACGAGCCCGGTCACCTGGAGTTCGAGTACGCGCGGCGGCTCGGGTTCGCCCTCGACCTGGTGGACGGGCCCGGGCGGCCCCTGGACGTGGTGCACCTCGGCGGTGGCGCGCTCACGCTGCCGCGCTACCTGGCCGCCACCCGGCCCGGCTCCCGGCAGCAGGTCGTCGAGGCCGACCGGGCGCTGCTGGAGCTGGTCGTCGAGCGGTTGCCGCTGCCCGCGGGTTCGGGGGTCACGCTGCACGCCGCCGACGCACGGGCCTGGCTCGGGGCCGCGCCGGACGACTCGGCCGACGTGATCGTCGCCGACGTGTTCGGCGGCTCCCGGGTCCCGGCCCACCTCACCTCGCTCGGCTACGCGCGCGAGGCGGAGCGGGTGCTGCGGTTCGGCGGGGTCTATCTGGCCAATCTGGCCGACGGGGCGCCGTTCGGCTTCCTGCGGTCCCAACTGGCCACCTTCGCGGCTGTGTTCGAGCACCTGGTGATGATCGCCGAGCCGGGCGTGCTGCGCGGGCGGCGGTTCGGCAACGCGGTCCTCGTGGCCTCGCACCGGCCCGTCGACACGGCCGGCCTGGCCCGGCGGGCCGCCGCCGACGCGTTCCCCGCCCGCGTCGAACACGGCGCGGCGCTGCGGGACTTCACCGGAGCCGCGCGGCCGGTCCAGGACGCCGAGGCCGTCGCCTCACCCGAGCCCCCCGACGGGGCTTTCGGCATCGGCTGAGGGCAGCAGCGGCCTGGTCGTCCGCGTGGTGCGCCGGGTCAGCGTGCGCACGTCGGGGACCAGCAGGACCAGCGCCGTGACCACGACCACCAGGCCCGAGCAGCCCCACAGCGAGGCCGTGCGGCCGAAGGCCGACTCCGCCGGGCCGGCCAGCGCGGTGGCCAGCGGCATCAGGGACACCGAGCCGAACCAGTCGTACGCCGAGACCCGGGACAGCTTGTCCTCGGGGATCTCCTGGTGCAGCGCGGTCATCCAGGAGACGCCGAACACCTCCACCGTCGCGCCGGCGACGAACATGACCGCGTACAGGACGCCCACCGGCACCGGCACGGCCAGCGCGGCCGAGGGCAGGGCCAGCGGGAACACGCACAGCGTGCCGGCCAGCAGCAGGCGGCGCGGTCGCCAGCGGGTCATCAGCAGGGCGCCGCCCACCGTGCCGGCGCCGAACGCGGCCAGCGCCAGACCCCAGGGGCCCGCACCGCCCAGGCTGTCGCGGGCGACCAGCGGGCCGTAGACGGCGTCGGCGGCGGCGACGACCGCGTTGGCGATCGAGAACTGCACGACGATGCCCCAGAGCCAGGGGCGCCCGATGAACTCCCGCCAGCCCTCCCGGAGATCGGCCAGCATGCCCCCGCCCGGCGCGCGCGGCGGGATGTGTCCGACGTCGAGGAAGGCGCGCAGCGCTCCGGCGAGGGCGAAGGCCGCCGCGTCGACGGCGAGGACCCAGCCGGGGCCGACGGCCGCGACCAGGGCGCCGCCGAGGGCCGCGCCGCCCAGCGCCGCACCCTGGGTGGCCATGCGGAACAGGGCGAAGGCGCGCCCGGCCTGCTCGCCCTCCACGGAGGACAGCAGCATGCCCTCGGCCGCCGGGCCGAAGAACGCCTGCCCGGTGCCGCCGAGCGCGGTGAGCAGCATCATCTGCCACAGCCGGGGCTCACCGGTCAGCACCAGCACGGCGAAGGCCGCCTGGGAAAGGCAGTTGAGCGCGTTGGCGGCGACCATCACGCGGTGCCGGGGCAGCCGGTCCGCGATCGCGCCGCCGATGAGCAGGAACACCACCAGCGGCAGGGTCCGGGACGCGGCCACCAGACCGACGTCGCCCCCGTCCCCGCCGGCGTCCAGCACCGCGAACGCGGCCGCGATGAGCGACCCGTTCGCGCCAAGGCCGGTCACGATGGCCGCTGAGGTGAGCAGCGCGTAGTTGCGGCCCGCCCAGGCGGGTCTGCGGGGGCGGGTGGAGTCGCCGGCGGTGGAGTTCACCGGGTGACTATCGCCGCTCGCCACCTGGCTTGCCAAACCGTTTCCCCGCGCCCGCGCCCGACCTGTCGAGCGAATGCCCCGCCCCGCGCCGAAGGCGGCCCGGGGTGCGGCTCAGTTCCCCGTCGGGTCGCCGTGCAGCCGCACCGTGCTGAGGATCTTCATGATCGTCTTGGTGTCGACCTCGCCGTTCACGCCCTTGGCGCCGTAGAAGTCGAACGAGACGATGTCGCCGGCCGAGTTCCGGAAGGCGAACGACAGCGCCTTGCCGTCGCTCGCGCACTTGCCCTTCTGCGGGGTGTTGCTGGAGCGGGCCCACGCGTAGGCGCCCTCGACGCCCGACGCGGTCTTGTACGCCGTGGCCTTCTTGTCGAAGGTGATGGTCTTCTTGTCCGGCTGGGTGTAGCCGCCGTAGACGTACCAGGGCACCCGGGTGGTCGCCGCCTGGGCCGGGCTCTTCGCGCCGCTCTCGCCGCGGGTGCCGGCGACCGCGAGCGCGGAGTCCTCGGTCTTGCCGTCCTTGTCGCTGTCGACCGTGCACCACTTCGACTTGTACGAGGCCGGGGCGGACACGGAGGTGATCAGCTTGTCGCCGTCGGCGTGGTCCTCCATGAAGAAGGAGACGTCCGTGGACTGGAGCTCCCACTCCGCGGGGACGTCGAACGCCGTGCCGAACTTCGGGTTGACGACGGCCTTCCACCCCGCGACCGTGGGCTTCTCGGTGGCGTCGCCGCGCGGGTTGTCCTCCGGCGCGGACGAGGACGCCGACGGTTCGGGGGTCGGCGACTGGCTGGTTTTCCGCCCGCCCTTGCCGGCCTCGTCGTCCTTCGAGCCCCCGAGGACCAGGTAGCCGGTCACGCCGGCCGCGACGACGACGGCGGCGGCCGCGACGATCGCGATCAGTTTGGTCCGGCCTCCGCCACCGCCCTTGGGGGGCTGCGACTGCGGGCCTCCGGCGGGCCCGGGCTGCCCCCACTGCGGCTGCTGCCCGTACGGGTTCGCCTGCGGGTACTGCTGGTAGCCGGGCTGCTGGTACGGATTCGGCTGCTGGTAACCCGGCTGCTGATACGGGTTGTTCTGCGGGTTCTGCGCGCCCCCGGGCGGCTGCTCTCCTGGCCACATGGCCAGCAACCCTAGTGGGCCCGGGGAAACGATTCGGTCACCGGCCCTCGTCAGGGACGTACCGAAACCGCGGCGCCCCTACTCCTCGTAGAGCCGGACCGTCGCCATGATCTTGCGCACGGTCGCGTCCGGGACCTCCTCCGAGACGCCGGCGGCGCCGACGAAGGACCATGCGAGGAACGCGCCGTCCTTGTCCTTGAAGGCGAACGTGGTCGCCTTGCCGTCGTAGTCGCACTTGCCGTGCTTCGGCACGCCGGACGAGCGCGAGGTGGCGACGCTGCCCGTGACGCCGGACGCGGTGGTGTACGAGGTGACCGGTCCGGTCTTCACGGTCTTGCGGTCCGGCTGGGTGTACCAGCCGTACACCCAGTTCGAGGACTCCTCGCGGGCCATCTTCGCGGTGTCCGTGGCGTTCTTGTCGCCGCGCGTCCCGACGTTGGCCAGGGGGTCGTAGTCGGTCCGTCCGTCCTTGTCGTCGTCCGAACCGCACCACTTCTCCTTGAGCACGGCGGGGGCCTTCATGCCGGCCAGCACCTTCTCGTCGGGATCGGAGTCGTCGGTGACGTAGGTGACCCAGGTCTTGGCCCGCACCCGCCACTCGGAAGGAACGTCGAAGGCGACGCCCGTGTCCGGGTTCACCACGGTCTTCCAGCCGGCGACGGTCGGCTTCTCGGCGCTGCCGCCCGACCGCGGGTCGGCCTCCCCGGACGGCGAGGCCGAGGCGGAGGCCGCGGGAGAGGCGGAGGACGCGGTCGGGCCGGGACGGGCCTCGTCGTCCTTCTTGCCGTCGAGCAGCAGGTAGCCGGTCACGCCGGCCGCGACGACGACGGCGGCGGCCGCGACGATCGCGATCAGTTTGGTCCGGCCTCCGCCAGCGCCCTTGGGGGGCTGCGGCTGCGGCGCTCCGGCGGGTCCGGGCTGCCCCCACTGCGGCTGCTGCCCGTAGGGGTTCGCCTGCGGATACTGCTGGTATCCCGGCTGGTGGTACGGGTTCTGCTGCTGGCCGCTACCTGGCGGCTGTTCCCCTGGCCACATGGGCCGCAACGATACAGCGGTGATCACCACGGCTCTGGCCAGGTCTGCTACTCGCGAGTAACATGCCCCCATGAGCGCAGACCAGATGTCGATCGGCGAGATGCTCGCCGCCACCGTGCCGATGGCCCGGACGCTGAACCTGGAGTTCCAGGAGACCTCTCCGGAGCGAGCCGTGGTGTCCCTGCCGGACCAGGGCGAGTACCACAATCACGTGGGCGGGCCGCACGCCGGCGCCATGTTCACGCTGGGGGAGTCGGCCAGCGGTGCCATCGTGCTGGCCGCGTTCGGCGACCAGCTCTCGCGCGCCGTGCCGCTCGCCGTCCGGGCCGAGATCGCCTACAAGAAGCTGGCGATGGGCGCCGTCACGGCGACCGCGACCCTGGGCCGCCCGGCCGGAGAGGTCGTGGCCGAACTGGACGCGGGCAAGCGGCCCGAGTTCCCGGTGACGGTCGAGATCCGGCGCGCGGACGGGGCCGTGACCGGCGAGATGCAGGTCGTGTGGACCCTGCGCCCGAACCGCCAGGACTGAGCCGGGATTCAGGGGACTCGGGAGGGCCTCCGGGTGGCGGCTGTTACGGCCGCGACGGCGACGGCCCGGGCGGTTACGGCCGCCCTCCTCCCGCGTCGCCTCAGGCGGCCCGGCGCCGCTCCCGGCCGCCCGTCCGGGCGGTGCCGTGGTCCGCGCCGGCCTCCAGCTCCGCCACCAACTTCCGCAGCCAGGAGCGGAACTCGGGACCGAGGTCGGGGCGGGCGCAGGCCAGGCGGACCACCGAGCGCAGATGGTCGGCCTTGTCGCCGGCGCCGCAGCGCGGACCCTCGGAGACGGCTCCGCGCACCGTGCCGGCTTCCGCAGGCTCCCGCCGCCCTGGCCGGGCCCGGTGTGCTCCAGGACGCCGAAGACGGCCGGGTCGAGGACGTGGCGGCCGACCACCGCCTACCGGCTCGGCGCCTCCTCGCGCGACGGCTTCTGCGCCAGTGACGCGCACGACACCGTCCTCGCCCGCCTCCTCGTCCGCCGCGCAGCCGGAGAACCGGAGTGACTGCTGAGCCGGCTGCGGTTGATCGCCGCCGGGCCGCCGGGCCGCTGTGAAGTCGGGAAGCCGAGAAGCGGGATTCGGGGGCGTCACCGGGCCGCCAGTATGCGGAAGTTGAGCGCCGTTGCGCCCCAGGCTTCGCCCATGTCTGTGGATACCGCCGGTAACTATTCTTCATTTCCGCCGTGTTGCCGCGGAGCCCATTCGAACGCCTTGTTTCCTGTGATGCGATTGTGCCAAGGTGAGCCCTCCCGTGAGGGCGGAAGGCCGGTTCCGGATGTGCGGCCGGGCCCTCCCGCCACGCACCGACGCGGTGCCGCTTTCCGCTTTCCGACAGGACGCCAATCCGTAGGCCGCCGTCCCGCGGCTGGAAAGGAATGGGTTCCGTGCCGTCCCCCCACCCCCCACACCCGCCCCTCCCGTCCCGCTCCGGCACCCCGTCCGGGGAGTCCGACCACACCCTCGCCGTCCGGCTGGGCGGCCCACCGGCCGGCCGTCACGACGCCGTCGCCCTGCTGCTGGAGCGGCACTGGCCGGCCGCCTTCGACTACGCCGTCGTCTGCCTGGCGGGCGCGGGCCCGTCGGCGCGACTGGTGACCTCCGCCGCCTTCCAGCAGGTCCTCGGCCGGCCGGTGAGCGCGGCGGCCGGCGGCGCCCTGCGCCCGCGACTGCTGACGGCGGTCCGGGACACCGTCCGCGACTGGGCCGCCGACGAAGCGGCGTGCCTGGTCCTGCCGGAACTGCGCAAGCCCGCCGGCGGCCGCGGTCTGCGCGCGGCGGTGCTCCGCGCGTCCGGCGGACGGCGACTCGCCGAACGCGCTTTCCATGCCCTTCCCGTGGCTTCCCAATGCCTTCTGTGGCATACCGAGGTCGAGGCGGAATCCATAAACATACCCGCTGGTCTGCTGGGTGTGGACACGGCCGCCGCCGAGGTCGCCCTGCGGCGGGCGCGGGCGGAATTCCGGGCGGCTTTCCTGGGCTCGCACCGCGAACTCGCGCCCTCCGTGGAATGCCTTTTCCGTCTCTCTCCGCCGGACAATCGCGGGGGCGGGAGCGGTGCCCCGGTCCCGGACGAGCGACGGCATCTCGCCGCCTGCTCCCACTGCCGGCACGCCGCCGAGCAGCTCGGCCGGGTCGAGGCCGACGCCGGCGCCCTGATCGCCGAGAGCGTGCTCGGCTGGGGCGCCCGGCGCTACCTCGACTCCCGTCCCGGGCGGGCCGCCCGTGTGGAGCCCGGGGCGCCGGCGCGGCACGCGGCGGCGACCGCGGGCCGGCCCGGCACCGTGCCGGACGGCGGACGCCGCACCACCCTCGCGGCCGTCGTCGGCCTCGCCTCGCTGGGGCTGCTCGCCACCGGCCTCATGGCCATGGACCGGCCCGGCGACAACGGTGTCCCGCATCCCGCGGCCACGCTGGGCGCCCCCGCCGGCCGCCCGGCGGGCCCGGCCGCCCCCGGGGCCCGGCCCCGCCCCGCGCTCCCGAAGGCGCCAGGGGGCGCCGCCCCGGCCGACGGCCGGCGCACCGCCCCGGCGGGCGGGCAGGGGGTCCGGATCGCCTACGGCAGACTGGGCGACCTCTCCAGCGGGTCGTGCCCCGAAGGGCGCTGGGCCACCGGAGTCCGGGCGGGCGCCGGCGTCGGGGAACCGTCCGGGACCGCCCTGCTGGCGACGTGCCGGTGCCAGGTTCACAGCGCCTTCGCGCGGATCAGCGCCGACAGCGTCAGGGCGCCCGGCAGGAGCGGCAGCCAGTCGTTCAGCACCCGGTGACCGATCACGGCCGCCGCGGCCACCGCCGGCACGGCGCCGAACGACACCAGCGTCCAGACCACGGCCGCGTCCACGGCCAGACCCCCCGGCGCCGGCACGGCCCCCACGGCGGTGCCCGCCGCGAGATGGGCGAGCGCCACCTGCTCCCAGGGCAGCCCCAGGCCCAGCGAGGTCCCGACGCAGACCAGCGTGCCCGCCTGGGCCAGCGGCATCGCCGCCGACCCGCCCCACAGGGCGAGCACCCGGCAGGGCCGGGCGTGCACCGCCCGCACATCGGCGAGGGCGGTGCGCACCAGGCCCGTCACCGGCCGGCGCACCGGCCGCACGACCGTCAGCAGCACCCCGGCGACGGCGAGCGCGCCGCCGGCGGCCGCGGCGGCGGGCACCGGCACCGGTCCGTCCGGTACCAGCTCGCCGAGCCGGCGGCGGGCCGGGCAGGCCGCCAGGAAGGCCAGCAGCACCAGCGTCCTCGCCACGGACCGGGCCAGTGAGTACAGGCCGATCGACGCGGTCGCCCGGTCCAGCGGCACGCCCCGGGCGCGTAGGAAGCGCAGGGTGACGGCATGCGCGCCGAGGCCGCCGGGCAGCACGTGGTTCGCCGCGCCGGCGGCGAACTGCGAGGCCAGCAGGAGCCCCGGCGGCAACCGGTCCGGCAGCGCGCCCTGCCGTACGCAGGCGGCCGCCACCCAGGTGAGACAGGTGAGACCGGCCCCGGCCAGCAGCCAGCCGGGGTCGGCCGCGGCCAGCCGGGCGGCGCCCTCGGCCGCCACCGGCCGGTTGGCCAGCGCCCAGTACCCGGCGAGCAGCACGGGGGACAGGCACAGGGCGAGCCGGGCGGCCGGCCGGGAGGCGCGCCGCCCCGGCGGGCGCGGCGGCGGACAGGTGGGCGGGGAGAGCGGCGGGAGCGGGGACGGTGAGGACACGGGGACGACGTCCTTCCGCATCGGGCCCGGCGGGGAGCGGCACGGGGCCAGGGGGGAGGCGGACCGGCGGAACCTGGGGGAGCCTTTCCCTCCCGCGTGACACCGGGGTGGCCGGGAAGCGACGGGGCGAGGGCGCGGTGGTGCCGTGCGGCCCGGGCGCGCGGGCCGCCGTTCACCGCCGACCAGGTAGCCTTCCCATGGGGCGCGCTGCGCAAGCCACGCTCCGTCTGTGGACAGGGACAGCGACTCGGGAGGAACCGGCGGTGCACGTCCAGGAATGGCTCGACACGGTGCCCGCGGCCGCCGTCTACGCCGTGGTGGCCCTCGTGATCGGCCTGGAGAGCCTGGGCATCCCGCTGCCGGGCGAGATCGTCCTGGTCTCGGCGGCGCTGATGTCCTCCCAGCACACCGGCGTCGACCCGGTGGTGCTCGGCGCCTGCGCGACGGCCGGCGCGGTCATCGGCGACTCCATCGGCTACGCGATCGGCCGCAAGGGCGGGCGCCCGCTGCTGGCCTGGCTGGGGCGGAAGTTCCCGCGGCACTTCGGCGAGGGGCATGTCGCCACCGCCGAGCGGTCCTTCGAGAAGTGGGGCATGTGGGCGGTGTTCTTCGGCCGCTTCGTCGCCCTGCTGCGCATCTTCGCCGGACCGCTCGCGGGCGTGCTCCACATGCCGTACTGGAAGTTCCTGATCGCCAACGTCCTCGGCGGCATCTGCTGGGCCGGCGGCACCACCGCCGTCATCTACTACGTCGGCGTCGTCGCCGAGGACTGGCTGAAGCGCTTCTCCTACCTGGGCCTGGCCGCGGCGGTCCTGATCGGACTGGCGTCGATGCTGGTCGTCAAGCGCCGCGCCAAGAAGGCCCAGGCGGAGGCACCGGAGCCGGAACCGGTGCCCGCCGGGGACTGAGCCGCCCGGGACCTACTCGTGGACCCCGCGATGGGTCTTCGCCAGCTCCGCGTACAGCGTGCCGTTGAGGGTGACCCCCTGCCGTTCCTCCTCGGACAGCTCCCGCCGCACCTTGGCGGGCACCCCCGCCACCAGCGACCCCGGCGGCACGACCATCCCCTGCGGGACCAGCGCCTGGGCCGCGACCAGCGAGCCCGCTCCGATCACCGCCCCGTTCAGCACCGTCGCCCCCATCCCGACCAGGCAGTCGTCCTCCACGGTCGCCCCGTGCACCACCGCGTTGTGCCCGATGGAGACCCGCTCCCCGACGGTCACCGGGAAGCCGGGGTCGGCGTGCAGCGTGACGTTGTCCTGCACGTTCGCGTCGGCGCCCACGGTGATCCGCTCGACGTCCCCGCGCACCACGGCGCCGTACCAGACACTGGCGCCGGCGCTCAGCGTGACGTCCCCGATCACCGAGGCCGTGGGCGCCACGAACGCCTCCGCGTCGACCTGCGGTTCCTTCCCTGCGATGCCCACGATCAGCGCCTTGTGCGTCATCACCGTCTCCTCGTCCGCCGTAGTACTGCGCACGGTACGTCAGGACTGGGGCAAAGATCACAGCGGCCCACGCCCTCGCCCGGGGGCCCCGCTGAGTAACGTGAGCCCGTGCCGAAGCGCAAGAACACGTTCTCATCCCGGCGGCGGGGCCTCGCCCAGCGCGCCGTCCACGCGGTCTGGGCGTGGGCGCAGCGCGCGGGGTCCGTCAGCGCGGAGCACCCCGGGAGGTTCCGCTTCGGCTCGCTCGGTCCGGTCACCAGGCTGGCCTTCCCGCTCGGCACCGTCTTCGGCGAACCCTGGATCCACATCGGCTCGCACTGCATCATCGCCGAGCAGGTCACGCTGACCGCCGGCCTGATGCCGGACCTCGACCTCGGTCCCGACCCGATCCTGCGCATCGGCGACGGCGTCGTCCTCGGCCGCGGCAGCCACGTCATCGCCGACACGACGGTCACCATCGGCAGCGACTGCTACTTCGGGCCGTACGTGTACGTCACCTCCACCAACCACTCCTACGACGACCCGCACGAGCCCATCGGCAGGCAGTGGCCGCGCATGGAGCCGGTGGAGATCGGCCCGGGCTGCTGGATCGGCACCGGCGCGGTCATCCTGCCCGGCGCCCGGATCGGCCGGAACGTGGTGGTGGCCGCCGGCGCGGTGGTGCGCGGCACGGTGCCCGACCACGCCGTGGTGGCGGGCGCGCCCGCCCGGGTCGTACGGCGCTGGACGCCCGACGACGGCTGGCAGCCGCCGCTGCGCACCCCGGCGCCGGTGCCGCCCCCGCAGGGGATCACCCCGCAGCAGCTCAGCGCACTCGCCGAGCTGGACGAGGAAGGGGTCGCGGAGCTGGCGCGGCTGGAGGCCGAGGGCTGACGGGGCGGGTCGCCGGGAGATACTGCTCAGTACAGTTTGCTGAACCCCGGACATTGGACGGATCGTGTCGGACCTCGAACTCCTGACCCAGTCCCTGGCGCGCAACGTGCGGCACTGGCGCGCCGTGCGCGGCTTCACGCTGGACGTCCTCGCCGCCCGGGCCGGAGTGAGCCGCGGCATGCTCATCCAGATCGAGCAGGCCCGCACCAACCCGAGCATCGGCACCGTGGTCAAGATCGGCGACGCGCTCGGGGTGAGCGTCACCACCCTCCTCGACTACGAGCGGGGCCCGAAGGTCCGCATCGTCCCCGCCGAGCGCGCCGTACGGCTGTGGCACACCGAGGCCGGCAGCTACAACCGGCTGCTCGCCGGGACCGAGGCGCCCGGGCCGCTGGAGATCTGGGACTGGCGGCTGATGCCGGGCGAGAACAGCCCCTCCGAGCCGCACCCCGCCGGAACCGTGGAACTGGTCCACGTCACCGCGGGCGAGCTCACGCTCACCGTGGACGGCGAGGAGTACCGCGTCCCGGCCGGCGCGAGCGCCTCCTTCGAGGCCAACGTGCCGCATCTGTACGGCAACCGGGGCGAGGTGCCGATGGAGATGATGATGGCCGTCTCGGTGCCGCCCGTTCACTGAGACGCCGGTACACCGGCCCGGGGCGTCTTGTTAGCGTGCGGCCATGCGCGCACCCATCGGAGACTTCGAGACCGCCGTTCCCGCCCCGGACTGCCTGGACCGGCTCACGGCGCCGGTCGCCGACGCCGTGCGCCACTGGCGGGGCAGCGTCCCCGCCGACCGGATCGTCTGGGTGGACACCGACCCGCGCTGGGCCGACACCGCCGTCTTCGTGGAGCACTATGGGCGCGACCTGCTGGAGCGGTCGGCGAACTGCGTGGTGGTCGCGGGCAAGCGGGGCGGTGAGACCACCCTCGCCGCGTGCCTGGTGCTCTCCACCACCCGGGTCGACGTCAACGGCGCGGTGCGCCGCCGGCTCGGCGCCCGCAAGGCCTCCTTCGCCTCGATGGACACCGCGACCGGCGAGACCGGCATGGAGTACGGCGGTATCACCCCGGTCGGGCTGCCCGCGGGCTGGCCGGTCCTGGTCGACGCGGCCGTGGCCGACCTGCCGTACGTCCTGGTGGGCAGCGGGAGCCGGCACGGCAAGCTGCTGCTGCCGGGCAAGGCGCTGGCCGAACTGCCCGGCGCGGAGGTCGTCGAAGGACTCGGCATCGCCTGACACCGGGAGGGCGGCGGGCCCGCGACGGACGCGGGCCCACGCCCCTCTCGCGCGCTCAGAACGCGGCGGCCGAGCCCAGGTACTGCTCGGCGAAGGCCGCCGCGGCGGCGGGTGAGCCGAACAGCCGGCGCAGCCGGGCCAGTGTGGTGCCGGCCCGGAACGGATCGCCGGACGCCACCCCGTGGTAGACGTCCGACAGCCACTGCGAGAACTCCTGGTAGTCCCACACCCTGCGCAGTGCCGCGGCCGAGTAACCCGCCAGGCCGCTGTCGTCGCCCCGGGTGACCTGTGCGGCGAGGGCGTCGCCGAGCAGGAACGCGTCGTGCAGGGCCAGGTTCATGCCCTTCGCCGCGATCGGGGCCGTGAGATGACCGGCGTCACCGGCCAGCAACAGCCGTCCGTGACGCAGGGGTTCGACGACGTAGTGGTGCATGTCCAGGACCCGCTTCTCGATCAGCCGCCCCTCGGTCAGCGGGGGCGCCCCGGCCGCGCCGAGCCGGGTCCGCAGCTCGGCCCAGACCCGGTCGTGCGGCCAGTTCTCCGGATCGTCGCCGGGCGGGCACTGCAGGTAGTAACGGGTGACCTCGGGACTGCGGGGCATGTGCCCGGCGAAACCGCGCTGATGGACGCCGAACACGACGCAGTCGGAGGAGGGCGGGGTCTCGGCGAGCAGCGCCAGCCAGCCGATACCGTCGTCCTGCCGGGCGATCCGGATCCGCTCCGGGGGTATCGCGTCCCGCGTCACCCCGCGCGCACCGTCGCAGCCGGCGACGAAGTCGCAGCGCAGCACCAGCCGCTCGCCCGTCCGCGGGCACCGGTACGAGACCGCGGGACGGTCCGAGTCCAGGTCGTGCAGCCGTACGTCGCGCACCCCGAAGCGGATGTCGCCGCCGCGCACGTCGGCGTACTCCCGCACCAGGTCCGTCACCAGCAGCGGCTGCGGGTACACGTAGTGGTGTCGGCCCGTCAGTTCGCCGTACGGGAAGCGGAACCGCTCGCCGTCGAAGCGGAACTCGCAGGCGTCGTGCGACTCGGCGCGCTCCAGCAGGCGTTCCGCGAGGCCCCGCCGCTGGAGTTCGCGGACCGCCCACTCCTCCAGGAAGCCGGCCCGGGGCCGGGTCTCGACGAACCGTCTGCTCTCGGTCTCCAGGACCACGCAGTCGACGGAGGCGGCCCGCAGCAGGGCGGCGACGGTGAGCCCGGCGGGCCCGGCGCCCACGACGACGACCGTACGTTGTTCCGTACGGCCGTCCTCAGGCGCGGAGTTGAGATGGGGGGAGGGGTCTGTCACCTCCGCATTATGACGGTGTCCCGTCAGCCACGGCGGGGGCGCCGCGGCCGGCGGGACACCGGCGTCGGGGAGCGGGTCAGTGCGCCGGGGCGTCCGTGACCACGACCTCCTCGATGCTGCGCTCGATCGCCTCGGGCTTCGACGCGGTGGCCTTGGCCCAGTAGTAGACGCCCAGCGAGAAGGCCGTGACGACCAGGATGTCCCACCACAGGCCGATGTAGCCGCGGCCGCCGAAGCCGCCCAGCCAGGAGATCACGCCCAGGCCCAGCAGGTAGCCGGGCAGCCACTGCGCGGCCTTGAAGTCCAGCCGGGGCGCGTCGGGCAGGTTCTTGCGGATGGCGTACCAGGCGTAGGAGCCGAGCAGCACGTAGCCGAGCAGGATCGCGAAGCCCAGCCGCCACAGGGTGTCCCAGCCGGCCCAGTAGATGATGAGGTTGGCGACCACGAACGACAGCGGCGAGATCACCTTGCCGAAGGGCAGCCGGTAGGGGCGCTCGTGGTGCGGGAGCCGGTCGGCGAAGACGCCGTAGGCCAGGGGCGCGCCCGCGTACATCAGCACGCTCGCCGAGGTGATGAAACCGACCAGCTCCTGCCAGCTCGGGAACGGCAGGAAGCAGACCACGCCGGTCACGAAGGACATGATGAGGCCGAACCACGGCACGCCGCGCGCGTCGGTCTTCGCGAACGCCTTCGGCGCGTAGCCGTTCTTGGCCAGGCCGTAGGAGACGCGCGAGGTGGCGGTCGTGTAGATCAGGCCGGTGCCGCCGGGGGAGATGATGGCGTCGACGTAGAGCACCCAGCCCAGCCAGCCCAGGCCCACCAGGGTCGCCAGACCCGCCCACGGGCCGCTGATGCCGGCGAAGTCCAGCTTGGCCCAGCCGTGCGCGAACGAGAAGTGCGGCAGCGCGCCGATGAACACGACCTGCAGCAGGATGTAGATGACGGCGCCGATCGCGACCGAGCCGAGGGTCGCCCGCGGCAGGTCGCGCTTGGGGTTGCGGCTCTCGCCCGCGAGCTGGATGGCCTGCTCGAAGCCGAGCAGCGCGAAGATGATGCCGCTGGAGCTGATCGCGCCGAGCACGCCCTTGGCGCCGAAGGGCGCGAAGCCCTCCGAGGTGAAGTTGCCGGGGTGGAAGTTGCCCACGGCGATGATGAAGATCGCGCCGAGCGGCACGGCGATCTTCCACCAGGTCGCGGCGCTGTTGGTGTGGGCCAGGGCCCGGACGCCGAAGAAGTTGACGCCGACGAAGGCGGCCATGAGGACGACGGCGGTGACGAGACCGCCGGTCGTCAGCGTGCCGTCGGCGTGCTGCAGGCCCTGCGCCCAGCCCCAGTGACCGGCGTAACCGATCATGGCCTCGACCTCGATCGGGGCCACGGTCGCCGCCTGCAGCCAGGCGAACCAGCCGAACGACATGCCGGCCAGGCCGCCGAAGGCGTAGTGCGGGTAGCGGGCGGTGCCGCCGGCGACCGGGAACATGCCGCCGAGTTCGGCGTGCACGAGCGCCAGCAGGACGATGGCGACCGCGCCGATCACCCACGAGACGATCGCCGCGGGGCCGGCCACGACCACCGCCTTCTCGGCTCCGTACAGCCAGCCGGAGCCGATGATGGAGCCCACCGAGGCCCACATCAGTCCGATCAGCCCGACGTCCCGGCGCAGACCGCCGGACTCCGTCGTGGCCTGTGGCACGGCATGGTCGACTTTCACCATGTCTGGTGGCCTCTCAGATCGTGAACGTGGAAATACGAGCAAGGAGGCCACAGGCTAGGAACGAGCACCGCCATCGCAAAAGACTGTTTCCGAAAACTTGACCCGGGATCTTGACTGTCTTGGCGTCAGTCTTCACGCAGGTCAAGGCCCAGGTGGAATGTCAATATTCAGCGGTGAATTGTGAGAAGAAGGTGAGACAGCTCAATGCAGGCGGGGAATTTCGATCGCCGGGCAGCGGTCCATCACCATGTCCAGCCCCGCGGCCCGGACCCGCTCCAGGGCGTCCTCGTCGACGACGCCGAGCTGGAACCACACCGCCTTCGCGCCCTTCTTCACCGCCTCGTCGGCGACGGCGCCGGCCAGCTCGCTGTTGACGAACACGTCCACGACGTCGACCTCGAAGGGGATGTCCGCGAGGGAGGCGTAACCCGGCTCGCCGTGCACCGTCTCCGCCTTCGGGTGCACCGGCACGATCCGCTTGCCGAACCGCTGCAGCACCTGCGCCACCCCGTAGGCGGCCCGCCGCTGGTTCGCGGACAGGCCGACCACGGCCCAGGTGTCTCCCCGCTCGGTCAGGATCCTGCGGATCGTCGCTTCGTCGCCGTACACGGCCGCCTCCTCGGGCTGCGGGGAACTGTCGTCGGGGCAACAGCACCCGCCGGGTGCTGATTCCCTCCCCGGTTCCCCGCCACGGTGACCGGAATCGGCGCAAGGTGCCCGCGTACGGCCGCCGCCGCGCCTACGCTCGGGCCGTGCTGCGCATCCTCGACGCCCGAACCGGTGAGCCCGTCTCCGCCGCGCCCGCCCGCCGCGGCCTGACCCGGATCGAGGCCTACGCCTCCGGCCTGGACCTGACGGCCCTGCGGGTCCTGCTCACCGCCGATGTCCTCGTCCGCGCCCTGGAGCTCGGCGGCACCCCCGTCTGGACCATCCTCACCGCGCCCCACCGGCTCGCCGAACTCCGCGCGGCCGCCACCGCGCTGTCCGTCCGCCCCTTCGAGGACGGCCGCGACCTCGCCTCGGGCCTGGGGGAGGCCCAGGTGCTCCATGTGACGGGGGAGCGGGACGCGGCGCCGGGCGCGGGCACGGTGGTGGCCGTCGCTCCGGCGACCTGGAACGGTGAGCCGCCCGGGCCGGCCGCTGCGGCGCCGCCCGGCGCCCCCGCCGCCGACGCCCCGCTGCGCGCCCTCCTCGCCGCCGACGCCGACCCCGGAGCACTCCGCCTGGCCTTCCTCTCCGTCCCGCGCGGCACCCCCGCGTCGCTGGATGCCGGACGGCTGGACGAGGCGGCGCGGACCCTCGCCCGGTGGCGGCGGGCCGTGGCCGGGTGGGCGCGGCAGCCCTCGCGGCCGGTGCCCGAGGAGGTGCGGACACGCCTGCGGGCCGCCTGGGAGGACGATCTCGACCTGCCCGGCGTGCTCGGCGTGCTGCGCGACGTGGAGGGCGCCCGGGACATCCCGGACGGGGCGCGTTTCGAGACCTACGCGTACGCCGACCGCCTGCTCGCCCTCGACCTGCCGCGCGACCTCGGGAGCCTCGGGTGATCGAGCGGGCGGGCGCGGGCCCGCTGCGGCGGCTGGTCGTGCTGCGGCACGCCAAGTCCGCCTGGCCGGAGGGCGTCGCGGACCACCGCCGTCCGCTGGCGCCGCGCGGGCTGCGGGACGCCCCGGCCGCCGGCCGTGCGCTCGCCGAGGCCGACTGCCTGCCCGACCTCGCCCTGTGCTCCACCGCCGTGCGCGCCCGCCGCACCTGGGAGCTGGCCTCCGCCCAGTGGGGCACCCCGCCCCCGGTCCGCTACGACCCGCGGCTGTACGGGGCCGCCGTGCCGGACCTGATGGAGGCCGTGCGCGAGACGCCGCGCGAGGTGGAGACCCTGCTGCTGGTCGGGCACAACCCGGGGCTGGAGGAACTGGTCCTGGACCTGGCCGGGGACGGCCTCGACGACGCCCTCGACCGGGTGCGCGCCAAGTTCCCGACCTCCGCGCTCGCCGTGCTGGCCTGGCGCGGCACCGGCTGGCCGGCCCTCGTCCCCGGCGCGGCCCTGCTGACGTCGTTCACCGTGCCGCGCGGGAAGAAGGAGCGGAGGCGGTAGCCCGGCGCCGACCGCGAACGGGGACGGACCGGTGCTCGCATAGGCTGGCGGGATGCAGGACGAGTACCGCACAGTCGCCCGCGCGGGCGTGCACGAGACCGAGGTCAACCGCTCCCGCTTCCTGTGCGCCCTCGCCCCGGCGGCCACCGAGCGGGAGGCCCAGGAGTTCCTCGCGGCCGTCCGCAAGGAGCACGCCGACGCCACGCACAACTGCTGGGCGTACGTCATCGGCGCCGACGCGGCCGTCCAGAAGGCGAGCGACGACGGCGAACCCGGCGGCACGGCCGGCGTCCCGATGCTGCAGATGCTGCTGCGCCGCGACATGCGGTACGTGGTCGCCGTGGTCACCCGCTACTACGGCGGCGTCAAGCTGGGCGCCGGCGGTCTCATCCGGGCCTACGGCGGCTCCGTCGGCGAGGCCCTGGACGCGCTCGGCACGATCACCCGGCGCCGGTTCCGGCTCGCCACAGTCACCGTCGACCACCAGCGCGCCGGCAAGGTCCAGAACGACCTGCGCGCCACCGGACGCGAGGTCCGGGACGTCCGCTACGGCGAGGCCGTCACCATCGAGATCGGTCTGCCGGACGCCGACGTCGACGCGTTCCGCGGCTGGCTGGCCGACGCGACGGCGGGCACGGCCGTCCTCGAACTGGGCGGGGAGGCCTACGGGGACGCGTGACGTTCACCGCCCCCATAACGGAAGTTCAGCCTCAATCGGATATAACGCCCGCATGCGGGGCGGGTCGTGACGGGCTGATACGGGAGTAACCGCCCGTGATGTCAGACCCGGCCGTTAGTCTCGGGGATCATGAGACTGCTGCACACGTCCGACTGGCACCTGGGCCGGGCCTTCCACCGGGTGAACATGCTCGGCGCCCAGGCCGGGTTCATCGGTCACCTCGTCGCCACCGTGCGTGAGCACGCGGTGGACGCGGTGGTCGTGTCCGGTGACGTGTACGACCGCGCGGTGCCCCCGCTCGCCGCGGTCGAGCTCTTCGACGACGCCCTGCACCGCCTCGCGGAGCTCGGGGTGCCCACGGTGATGATCTCCGGCAACCACGACTCGGCCCGCCGCCTCGGCGTCGGCGCCGGCCTGATCGACCGCGCGGGCATCCACCTGCGCACCGAGCCGTCCGCCGTCGGCACCCCGGTGGTGCTGCGGGACGCCCACGGCGACGTCGCCTTCTACGGTCTGCCCTACCTCGAACCCGCCCTGGTGAAGGAGGAGTTCGCGGTGCAGAAGGCGGGCCACGAGGCCGTGCTGGCCGCCGCCATGGAGCGGGTCCGCGCCGACCTCGCCGGCCGCGCCCGGGGCACCCGTTCCGTCGTCCTCGCCCACGCCTTCGTCACCGGCGGCCAGGCCAGCGACAGTGAACGGGACATCACCGTCGGCGGGGTGGCCGCCGTGCCGGCCGGGGTCTTCGACGGCGTGGACTACGTGGCGCTCGGGCACCTGCACGGCTGCCAGACCCTCACCGAGCGGGTGCGCTACTCGGGCTCCCCGCTCGCCTACTCCTTCTCCGAGGCCGGCCACCGCAAGAGCATGTGGCTCGTCGACCTGGCCGCCGACGGCTCCGTCACCGCCGAGCGCCTCGACTGCCCGGTCCCGCGCCCGCTGGCCCGCCTCCGGGGCACCCTGGAGGAGCTGCTCGCCGACCCCGCTCTCGCCCGCCACGAGGACGCCTGGATCGAGGCCACCCTCACCGACCCGGTCCGCCCCGCCGACCCCATGGCCCGCCTCGCCGAGCGCTTCCCGCACACCCTCAGCCTGGTCTTCGCCCCGGACCGGGAACCCGACGACCCGCGGGTCTCGTACGCCCGGCGGCTGGCCGGCCGCGGCGACCAGGAGATCGCCGAGGACTTCGTCGCCCATGTGCGCGGCGCCGGCCCCGACGAGCGGGAGGCGGCCGTGCTCCGCGACGCCTTCGACGCGGTGCGCGCCCACGACACCCTGCGGGAGGTGGCCCGGTGAGGCTGCACCGGCTCGACATCACCGCCTTCGGCCCCTTCGGCGGCTCCCAGAGCGTCGACTTCGACGCGCTCTCCACCGCCGGGCTCTTCCTGCTGCACGGCCCCACCGGCGCGGGCAAGACCTCCGTCCTGGACGCCGTCTGCTACGCCCTCTACGGCACCGTGCCCGGCGTCCGGCAGACCGGCCAGGGCATGAACCTGCGCAGCGACCACGCCGAACCGGGCACGCGCACGGAGATCCGGCTCGAACTCACCGTCGCCGGACGGCGGCTGGAGATCACCCGGCAGCCGCCGTGGGAGCGGCGCAAGCTGCGCGGCACCGGCACGACCGTCGACAAGGCGCAGACCTGGCTGCGCGAGTACGACGCCCCGGCCGGCGCCTGGAAGGACCTCAGCCGCTCCCACCAGGAGATCGGCGAGGAGGTCACCCAGCTCCTCGGCATGAGCCGCGAGCAGTTCTGCCAGGTGGTCCTGCTGCCCCAGGGCGACTTCGCACGCTTCCTGCGCGCCGACGCCGAGGCCCGGGGCCGGCTGCTCGGACGCCTCTTCGACACCCAGCGCTTCGCCGACGTGGAGAAACGGCTCGCGGAACGCCGGCGCGCGAGCGAGGCCCGGGTGCGCGAAGGCGACGCCGCGCTGCTCGCCGACGCCCACCGCATGCAGCAGGAGGCGGGCGGCGCCATGGAGCTGCCCGAGCTGAGCCCCGGGGAGCCGGGTCTCGCCGAGGCCGTGCTCGGCGCCGCCGCCGTCGCCCGCAGCACCGCGCGCGAGCACCTCACCGTCGCCCGGTGCCGCCTCGCCACCGCCGAGTCCGCGCACGACGCGGCCCGGCAGGCCCTGGACGAGGCGCGTGAACTCGCCCGGCTGCAGAGCCGGTTCGCCGAGGCCCGCGAGCGGGCGGAGCGGCTGCAGCAGGGAGCGGACGCGTACCGCGAGGCGCAGGAGCGGATGGCGCGGGCCCGCAAGGCTGAGACGGTGGCGCCCGCGCTGGACCTGCGGGACGCGGCCGAGGACGAGCACCGCGAGGCCGCGAGGGCCGAGGCGCGCGCACGCGTCGACCTGCCCGGCGCCCACGCCGGCGACGGCCCCGCGGGCCTTGCGGCCGCCGCCCGCCGGGCCACCGGGGAACTCGGCGGCCTGGAGTCGGCCCGGCGCGCCGAACGCCGGCTCACCGAGGCCGCCGAGGAGCGGGCCGCGCTCGACCAGCAGGAGCGCGCCGACGAAGACGTGCTGCGCGAGGCCGACGCCTGGCTCGCCGACTGGGACGCCACCCGCGCGGCCCTGCGGTCCCGCATCGAGCACGCCCAGGAGGCGGCCACCCGCGCCGAACAGCTCGCCGTCCGGCGCGAACCCGCGCAGCGGCGCCTCGCCGCGGCCCGCAGACGGGACGAACTCGCCGCCGACCTGGAGCGGGCCCGGGACCGGGCGCTGGCCTCGGGGCAGCGGGCCGTGGAGGCCCGTGCCCGCTGGCTCGACCTCAAGGAGCAGCGGCTCAACGGCATCGCCGCCGAACTCGCGGCCCAGCTCGCCGACGGCGAGCCCTGCGCCGTCTGCGGAGCCACCGAGCACCCCGCGCCCGCCCGCAAGGTCGCCGGGCACGTCGACCGCGAGACGGAGGAGCGCGCCCTCACCGACTGCCGGCGGGCCGAGGAGCGGCAGGCCGAGGACGAGCGGAGCCTCGGCGCCGTCCGCGAGGCGCTGGCCGCCGCCACCGCCGAGGCCGGCGACACGCCCGTGGAGCGGCTGGCGGCCGAGGCCGACGTCCTGGAGCGGGAGCACGCGGAGGCCCGCCGGGACGCCTCCGGCCTGCACGCCGCCCACGAGGAGCTGCGCCGGGCGGAGCAGGAGCGCGAGCGGCGCCTGGACGAGCGCCAGCGCGCCGCCGTGCGCACCGCCGCACGCCTGACCCGGCGCGAAAACCTGGAGCGCGAACAGGCGGCCCTGGAGGAGGAGTTGACCCAGGCGCGCGGATCCGCGTCCAGCGTGGCCGCCCGGGCCGCCGAGCTGGAGCGGCAGGCGGCCCGGCTCACCGAGGCCGCCGACGCCGCCCGCGCCGCCGAGGACGCCGCCCAGCGGCTCAAGGACGCCGACGCCCGCCTCGCCGACGCCGCCTACCGCGCCGGTTTCGACACCCCGCGGGCCGCGGCCGCCGCCCTCCTCGACGACGCGGCCCACCGCGAGCTCCAGCACCGCCTCGACGCCTGGCAGCACGAGGAAGCCGCGGTACGCGCGGTGCTCGCGGAGTCCGGCACCGCTGCCGCAGCCCAGCAGCCCCCCGCCGACCCGGACGCCGCCGAGCGGACGGCGGCCGAGGCGGCACGGCGGCTGCGCGAGGCGGCCTCCGCACGGGACGCCGCGGCCCGCCGCAGCAGCGAACTGGACCGGCTCTCCGCCCGGGCCGCCGAGTCGGTGCGCCGGCTCGGGCCCCTGCGCGAGGAGTACGACCGGGTGGCGCGCCTGGCCGCCCTCACCGCCGGCACCTCCGCCGACAACGAGCGCCGGATGCGGCTGGAGTCGTACGTGCTCGCGGCCCGTCTCGAACAGGTCGCCGCCGCCGCGACCGTCCGCCTGCACCGCATGTCCTCGGGCCGCTACACGCTCGTCCACTCCGACGACCGCACGGGGCGCGGCCGCAGCGGCCTCGGCCTGCACGTCGTCGACGCGTGGACCGGCCGCGAGCGGGACACCGCGACCCTGTCCGGCGGTGAGACCTTCTTCGCCTCCCTCGCCCTGGCCCTCGGCCTCGCCGACGTCGTCACCGACGAGGCGGGCGGCGTCCGCCTGGACACCCTCTTCATCGACGAGGGCTTCGGCAGCCTGGACGACCAGACCCTCGACGAGGTCCTGGACGTCCTGGACACGCTGCGCGAGCGCGACCGCAGCGTCGGCATCGTCAGTCACGTCGCCGACCTGCGCCGCCGTGTCCACGCCCAGCTCGAGGTGGTGAAGGGCAGATCGGGGTCCTCGCTGCGGCAGCGCGGGGGCTGACCGGTCAGCGGCCGAGCGGACGCCGGGGGAGCGGCGAGGAGTACACCACGCTCGTGGTCACCGAGCCCAGCCCGCCGATCCTCCCGGAGATCTCCTCCAGGTGCGGCATCGAGCGCGCGGCGACCTTGATGACGAAGCAGTCGTCACCGGTCACGTGATGGGCCTCCAGGATCTCCGGCGTCGCCGCCACCAGGTCGTGGAACGGCTTGTAGTTGCCGTGCGGGTAGCGCAGCCGGACGAAGGCGAGGATCGGCAGTCCGAGCCGCTCGGGGTCGACGACCGCCGCGTACCCCCGGATCACGCCGGCCTCCTCCAGCCGGCGCACCCGCTCGGTGACGGCGCTCGGCGACATCGAGACGGCCCGCGCCAGCTCGGCGTAGCTGGCCCGGCCGTCGCGCTGCAGGACGTCCAGGATGCGCCAGTCGGTGGCGTCCGGGGAATACACGGTCATGCGGGATGGATAGCAGGGAAAACAGCGGCCGATCAAGCGCAGCCCAGGGGATCGCCCCTTCGCCGGGCGGGCCGGCGGCCATAGATTTCCCGTCATGATCGACGACACCGTGAACCCCGTCCTGCGCGTCGCCCCCGCCGACCCGGCCGTGGCCGCCGCCTACTTCCGGGCCTCGCTGGCCTTCCACGCCGACGTCTCCGACGTCGCCGCCGCACTCGCGGCCGGCGGCGACCCCGGCTTCGTCCTGGTCGACTCCCGCTCCACCGAGTCGTGGGACCAGGGGCACATCCCCGGCGCCGTCCACCTGCCCACCGCGCTCATCCCCGAGCAGGCCGAGCGGCTCCTGGACAAGGCCGTGCCCGTGGTGACGTACTGCTGGGGCCCCGGCTGCAACGGCGCCACCCGCGCCGCCCTCGCGCTCGCCGAACTCGGTTACCGCGTCAAGGAGTTGCTCGGCGGCTTCGAGTACTGGGCGCGGGAGGGCCTCGCCTACGGGACCTGGCGGGGCGAAGCCCGGCGCGATCCCGACCCGCTGACCGCACCGGTCGCAGGCGAATGCGGCTGCTGACCCCGCCGGGTGATCGCCGTGCGTGTAGGTTCTGCCCATGTCTCGATACGCGGATCCGGGCGCACTGCAGTGGGTGGAGTCGGGCGGAGGGCCCCTGATAGCCGTGCCGGAGACGGTCCTGCCGTTCTGGGCGGGCGCCGACAGCGAGGAGTTCGCCACCGACTACGACCGCGCGTGCGAGGTGGACGGATACGCCGGCCTGCTCCCGGTGGGCGACAGCGCGGCCCTCGTCCTCGGCGACGAACCGGCGGCCACCGCCTACCTGCCCGACGAGGGCGTCTTCGTGCGCTGGTCCGCAGCGCACTCCGAGCGCGAACTGCTCGCCCACGTTCCCGCCGCGCTCGGCACTGCCGCGTGGGGGCCCGAGGTCCGCTGGCAGGTGCCGGGCCCGGTGGTGCTCTTCGACGCCGCCCGGCCGGGCGGGACGGCGGACCGCGCCGGACACCTGCGTGTCCCGCTGGCGCCGGGCCCGTACGCGGTCGCCGCCGCCTACGCCCAGCCGGGACCCGAGACCTGGCTGGGTCTGGTCCGGGTGAGGCGGCTCGCCCGCTGACCTGCGCGGCCCGCGGGTCAGCGCCGGTCGTCGAAGGCGATCCGCAGATGGCGCGGGCCGCGCAGCACCGCGTTCTGCCGGTAGGGCGGCGGGTCCTCGACCAGACGGGGGCCGTCCAGCCGCCGGGCCAGTTCGGACAGCGCGATCTGCGCCTCCAGACGGGCCAGCGGAGCGCCGAAGCAGCTGTGGATGCCGCTGCCGAAACCGAGATGCTGGATGTCGCCGCGGTCCGGGTCGAACCGCTCGGGGTCCTTGAACCGCTCCGGGTCCCGGTTGCCGGCGGCGAGCATCAGCCAGATCCGCGAACCCTTGGGGATGGTCACGCCGCGCACCTCGATGTCGGCGATACAGGTGCGCTGGGGCACGATCTGCACCGGCGGCTCGTACCGCAGCAGCTCCTCCACGACCCGGGGTGCGAGGCCCGGGTCCTCCCGCAGCCGCCGCAGCACGTCCGGGTGGCGCAGCAGGGTGAGCATGCCGTTGGTGATGAGGTTGACCGTCGTCTCGTGACCGGCGATCAGCAGCAGCACCGCGGTGCTCATCACCTCCATCATCGTCATGGCGCCTTCCGGGCCGCGGCTGTCCGCGAGGTCCGACAGCATGTCGTCCTGCGGGTCCTTGGTGCGCTGCTCGACCAGCCCGGCCAGATACATGCCGAGCTGCATCCGCGCCTCCTGCGCCTTCTTCACGAACTCCTCGTCCGCGCTCTCGCGCGTCTCCGGGTCCAGGCTGGCCACCAGCGGGTCGACCCAGGAGCGGAAGCGCGGCTCGTCCTCGCGGGGCACGCCCAGCAGCCGGCAGATGACCGTGACCGGGAACGGGTAGGCGAACTGGTCCACCAGGTCGATCTCGCGTGCCTCGCCGAAGCCGTCGATCAGCGAGCCGACGATGTCGT
Source organism: Streptomyces sp. NPDC038135 (assembly GCF_055601245.1). Classification (NCBI taxonomy): domain Bacteria; kingdom Bacillati; phylum Actinomycetota; class Actinomycetes; order Kitasatosporales; family Streptomycetaceae; genus Streptomyces; species Streptomyces sp. NPDC038135. The sequence continues at coordinate 83,803 of NZ_JBVJXS010000006.1, forward strand.
GCAGCTCGCCGCGCATGGAGTCGATCCGGTGCGGCTTGTGGGGCGGCCCGAAGGCGCTGTTGGCGATCCGCCGCAGCCGGTCGTGCTCCGGCGGGTCGAGCCTGAGGAAGGACGGGGGGAGCCCGGTGCTCTGCGCCTCGGCCAGTTCGTCCCCGGCGGCGGCCAGGTTGGCGGCGTCGGAGCTGATCCGCGGATCGTGCAGCAGGCTCTCGATGTCCCAGTACGAACTGATGACGTAAGGGCCGTCCTCCTCCTCGTGCAGCACCGGAGTCCGGCGGAGCTCCTCGTACAGCGGATAGGGGTCGGCGCGGTTGGCGAAGTCGGTGATGCGGCGGAACAGTGAGGCCTGCGTCATGACGAGTCCTTGGGGCGTCGGGGCCACGGCGGCGTTCAGTGGTGGGCCGGGGTGAACACCAGCTGCTGGTCGGCCGGTGAGTAGCCGCTCAGGGTCACGGTGGGGCCGTGGGTCGGCAGGGACGGGTCGGGGAAGTCGGCGTCGAGGGGCTGGCGGCCCTCGGGGCGCCGGTCCACCGTCGGGTACTCCACCGGGAACGGCGCGCCCCGCTCGATCTGCCGCTGGTAGAACTCCAGCCAGCGGGTGTTGTCGAAGCTGACGGCGGCGACCACCCGGCCCTTGTGGCCGTAGACGCCGACGAACCGGCGCTCGGCCAGCGACCCCTGCGTGATCATGATCTGGTCGCCCATGGGCGGCACGCCGACGGATTTGATGTTCACCCTGAACTGCGAGGACCAGAAGGCCGGCATCCACAGGTGCGGGCGCCGGTCGGCGCCCCGGCAGATCATGTTGTGCGCGGCGGTCTCCGCCTGGGCGACGGCGTTGCCCCAGTGCTCCAGCGAGAGGAACTGGTAGCCGAACAGCGCGTGCGGCGAGCGTGCGACGTCACCCGCGACGAACACGTCGTCGGTGACGATGCCCCGGAAGTCGAAGGCCCGGCAGCCGGCGTCGCAGGCGATGCCCCGCGGTCCCGCGCCGAGTCCCGACCCGGTCAGCCACTCGGTGTTGCGCAGCGAACCGAGCGAGACCACCACGACGTCCGACTCGACCTGGCTCCCGTCGGACAGGTGGACGGCGCGCACCCGGCCGGCCGGGTCGCCCTCCAGCGCGGTGACCGTGACACCGGTGCGCAGGTCCACGCCGTTCTCGGTCTGCAGCTCGGCGGCGACGGCGCCGATCACCCCGCCGAGCGCACCCACCAGCGGGGCTCCGGCCCGCTCCGCCAGCGTGACGGCGAGCCCCATCTCCCGGCACGCCGAGGCGACTTCGCACCCGGCGAACCCGGCGCCGATGATGAACACCCGGCGCGCCGACCTCAGCCGCTGCAACAGCCGGGCCGCGTCGTCGCGGGTGCGCAGCAGGAAGACGCCGTCCAGGCGGCCCTCCTCCTCCTTGAACCAGGGCCGGGCCCGCACCCCGGTCGCGATCAGCAGCCGGTCGTACTCCACCTCGTCCCCGTCGGCGAGCCGCACCCGCTTGGCGGACAGGTCGAGGCCCGTCGCCGCCACGCCGAGCCGCCACTTGGCGTCGACCTCCCGGCGGTGGGGCAGCTCGGTGCGGTGCGGGGACGCCTTGCCCAGCAGCACGGCCTTGGACAGCGGCGGCCGGTCGTAGGGCTCGTACGGCTCGTCACCGATCATCGTGAGCGAACCGGTGAACCCCTCGGCGCGCAGCGTCTCGGCTGCCCGGAGCCCGGCCAGCGAGGCGCCGACGATCACGATCCGGCCCTCGCGCCGGAGCCAGTCCACGTGGTCAGCGGCCATCGGAGGCCTCCCCGGCGGATCCGGGCGCACCGGCGGCCGGGCCGTCCAGTCCGTCGGCAGTGATCGCCTGGACCGGGCACGCGGCCACCGCCCGGGCCAGCCGTTCGCGCTGGTCCTCGTGCGCCCGGGGGTCGTAGACCAGCGACTCCTCGCCGTGCATGGTGAAGACATCGGGTGCGAGGAACGCGCACTGCGCGTATCCCTGGCACTTGTTGAGATCGACGACGAGCCGCATCGACGCTCCGCCCTTCCGGTGGCCAGGTCCGGTGCTCACCACCCGCCCAGGGCGGGCATCCCCGGACGGCGGTCATGTCCCGCTGGCCAGCATGAGAGCCGCGCGGGCGCCCCGCGCGCCGGGCGGGCCGTTCGGGTGAGCGGCCCCGCGCGGCGGGACGCCCCGTCTCACGTGGCCGGGCGGGTCCGGGACCCGCCGCGCCGGCCGGCGACGATGTACAGGCTCAGCACCAGCGACCAGACCGGGAAGGCCAGTTCCGCCCAGGGGACGTTCGACGAGACGAAGAGCAGCGTCAGGGCGGTGAGGACGCCGAGGACCATGAGCCACCGCGGCAGGGCGCCGAGCCGGTGCCCGATCACCGACAGGGAGGACACGAAGACGGCCGCCATCCGCATCGCGTACCCGGTCAGCAGCGAGTACGCGAGGTCGCGGCCGAAGTCCCAGGCGGCCTGGCCGGTGGCGCCCCCGGAGGACCGGCCGATCTGCAGGACGGCGGCGGCGGCCGCGGCGCCGCCGAACATCGTGGCGGTGAAGACCAGCCCGCTGCCGAGCAGGACCGTGGCGAGGAACCTGTCCTCCACCTCGCCCACATGGGCCCGTACGGCGCCGAGGAACCACAGGAAGAAGATCCCGGCGAACGGGACCAGGTCGAGCGCCCACTGCACCGCGTCCCGCTTCCCGGGGGTGGTCGCCCGCGCGGTGGCCGCCTCAGCGCCTTCGGGCATGGCCAGCCTGACCAGCACGATCGCCGCCGCCAGCAGCACGGCGAACACCACTCCAGCCAGCCCGGCGGCCCGCGGCGTCTCCATCGCCCGCTGTCCCGGTCCCATGTCCCGCATGCCGGCCCGCCTCCCGTCGCACAGCCCGGGCACCAGCAAGCGGCCTCGCCCCGCCCCGCGCCACCGGGGACGTCCGTACGGCGGAGCCGCCGCACGGACGTCCCCGCCGCCCGCCATGCCTCAGGGCTGGTCGGTCACCCGGGACATCCTCGCCGACCTGCGCGCACGCGACGCCGCGCATCCGGGTGTCCACGGCGCCGGGCCCAGGATGACGGCCTTCGTGATGCCGGCCCACGGTCCCGACGCCTCGAAGCCGTTCGCGTCCGACGGTTACTGGCTGCCCGGCACGTGCCAGACCGCGGGGGCGCCCGAGTCGCCGCTCCGGTGCGAGGCCCGGCGCGGCGTCCTGCGGCAGACCGGCGCCGTCTACCGGTTCCGCCACGTACGGCTGCAGCACCACCTCGCGCGTACCTACCGCGAGCGGCAGGCGCGCTTTAGCCCGGTGCTCCTGGCCGGCGGTGCCGCGCCCCGCCGCGCCCCCGAGCCGGAGGGCACGCGCGCACGCCCCTGAGCCGGAACGCGGCGGGGCCGGCCGCCGCCGGGGGCGGTGACCGGCCCCGCCCGCTCCCGGGCGTAGCGACCCTCGGGGGCCGGTCCGTCCGGTCGACGTCCGGCCGGACCCTCGAGGGGCCGGTGCGGTCAGAGCCGGGACAGCTCGTCCAGCAGGTCGTCCAGGCCCAGCGAGCCCTGGGAGAGGGCGGCCATGTGCCAGGCCTTCAGGTCGAAGGAGTCGCCGTGCCGCGCGCGGGCGTTCTCGCGGCCCCGCAGCCAGGCGCGCTCGCCGAGCTTGTAGCCGATCGCCTGGCCGGGAATCGTCAGGTACCGGGTCAGCTCGCTCTCCACGAAGTCCGCCGGACGGCTGCTGTGCGAGCCGAAGAACTCCTGCGCCAGCTCCGGCGTCCAGCGCTCACCGGGGTGGAACGGCGAGTCCGCCGGGATCTCCAGTTCCAGGTGCATGCCGATGTCGACGATGACCCGCGCCGCGCGCATCATCTGCGCGTCCAGGTAACCGAGCCGCTCCTCCGGGTCCGTCAGATAGCCGAGTTCGTCCATCAGCCGCTCCGCGTACAGCGCCCAGCCCTCGGCGTTGGCGCTGACCCCGCCGACGGTGGCCTGGTAGCGGGAGAGGTCCTTCGCCACGTGCGCCCACTGCGCGAGCTGCAGATGGTGCCCGGGCACGCCCTCGTGGTACCACGTCGACACCAGGTCGTACACCGGGAACCGGGTCAGGCCCATGGTCGGCAGCCAGGTCCGGCCCGGACGGGAGAAGTCCTCCGACGGAGCGGTGTAGTACGGGGCGGCGGCGCCGCCGGGCGGGGCGATGTGCGACTCCACCTTCCGCACCCGCTCGGCGAGTTCGAAGTGCGTGCCGTCCAGGTCCGCGATGGCCCGGTCCATCAGGCCCTGCAGCCACTCGCGGACCTCGTCGACGCCCTCGATGTGCCGGCCGTGCTCGTCCAGGTGCGCCAGCGCCACCCACGGCGTCCCGGCGCCGGGCAGGATCTTCTCCGCCTCCTGCTTCATCTCGCCGAGGATGCGGTGGAACTCCGACCAGCCGTACGCGTACGCCTCGTCCAGGTCCAGGTCGGTGCCGTTGAAGTAGCGGGCCCAGCGGGCGTACCGCTCGCGGCCCACCGTGTTCGGCGCGCCCTCGACGGCCGGTGCGTACACGTCCCGCATCCAGTCCCGCAGCTCCACCAGCGAGGCGGTCGCCGTCCGCGCCGCCTCGTCCAGTTCCGCGCGCAGCGCGTCCGGACCGGCCGTGGCGAAGTCCTCGTACCAGCCGCGGCCCTTGCCGTCGGTGTCCGTCCACTCGGAGAGCTGCTCGACGTACGTGGCGGTCGGCCGGGGCGCCGCGTACAGCTTGCGCTCCAGGCCCAGCTCCAGCGACTCCCGGTAGCCCGCGACCGCGGCCGGCACCGCACGCAGCCGCTGGGCGATCGCCGCCCAGTCCTCCTCGGTCTGCGCCGGCATCACGGTGAACACCTCCCGCACCGAGTGGCCCGGCGTGCTCATGTTGCCGACCGCGCGCAGATGCTCGTCGGCCTCGTGCACGGCCAGTTCGGCGGTCAGCCGCTCCCGCAGCAGCCGGCCGCAGCGACGCTCCACGTCACTGTCCGCTCCGGGCCGCCGCTCGGCCTCGTCGAGCCGCGCGAGCGTCGTCCGCGCCAGTTCCGCCAGGGCCTCCTGGCCGGCCGGGGAGTAGTCGGGCAGCCTGGTCGAACTCTCCTTCACACCGAGGTAGGTACCGGTGACCGGGTCGAGGGCGATGAGGTCGTCCACGTACGCGTCGGCGACCTGTCGGGGCAGCGGGCTCTGGATGTCGGACATGGCGCCCATCCTCATACGCGGACGGCGCCCGCGTCACCCGTGCGTCCCGGATTCAGCCGGGGGCAGAAGCGGCCCGCAGTCCCACTGCTGGAAGATCAGCCGGGTCTCCACCCGGGCCACCTCCCGCCGCGCGGTGAACCCGTCCAGCACCAGCCGCTGCAGATCGGCCATGTCCGTCACGGCCACGTGCACCAGGTAGTCGTCGGGACCGGTCAGATGGAACACCGACCGCGACTCCGGCAGCGCGCGGATCCGCTCCACGAACGGCCCCACCAGTTCCCGGCGGTGCGGCCGCACCTGCACCAGCAGCAGCGCCTCCAGACCGCGCCCCAGCCTGGCCGGGTCGAGCCGCAGTTGGTGGCCGAGGATCACGCCCGCGCGGCGCAGCCGCGTCACCCGGTCCAGGCACGTCGACGGCGCCACGCCCACCTGGGCGGCGAGATCGCGGTAGGTGGTCCGGGCGTCGTTCTGCAGCAGCCGCAGCAGATGGAGATCCACCGGATCCAGTGCGACAGATTCGGCCATGTGCCGAACGTAGCACGGTGTCCCGCCCCCGCATCCCGTCCGGTGTTCACCCTTCCGCCCATGGACACAGCGAGCACGGGTGCCTACGACGCCGTACGCCCCGCATCGAGAGCACTGGCCACCGAGGCCGTGCACGCCGGCCGCGACGATCTCGCCCGCCAGGGACTGCACGCCCCGCCGATCGACCTGTCCACCACCTACCCCTCCTTCGACAGCCGGGGCGAGGCCGCCCGCATCGACGCGTTCGCCACCGACGGCGCCGACCCCGACGGCCCGCCGATCTACGGCCGTCTCGGCAACCCGACCGTGGCCCGCTTCGAGACCGCCCTCGCCCGCCTGGAGGGCACCGAGTCCGCCGTCGCCTTCGCCAGCGGCATGGCCGCGCTCAGCGCGGTCCTCCTCGCGCGGTCCGCGACGGGGCTGCGCCATGTGGTCGCGGTGCGCCCGCTGTACGGCTGCAGCGACCACCTGCTGACCGCCGGGCTCCTCGGCACCGAGGTGACCTGGACCGATCCGGCCGGGATCACCGACGCGCTGCGCCCCGACACCGGCCTGGTGATGGTCGAGTCACCGGCCAACCCGACCCTCGCCGAGGTCGACCTGCGGGCCGTCGCCCACGCCTGCGGTTCGGTCCCGCTGCTCGCCGACAACACCTTCGCCACCCCCGTCCTCCAGCGTCCCGCCGAACACGGCGCGCGGCTGGTGCTGCACAGCGCCACGAAGTACCTCGGCGGCCACGGTGACGTCCTCGCCGGTGTGGTGGCCTGTGACGAGGAGTTCGCCGGACGGCTCCGGCAGATACGTTTCGCCACCGGCGGTGTCCTGCATCCCCTGGCCGGCTACCTGCTGCTGCGGGGCCTGTCCACGCTGCCGGTGCGGGTCCGGGCCGCCTCCGCGAGCGCCGCCGAGCTCGCCGGCCGGCTCGCCGCCGACCCGCGGGTGGCCCGCGTGCACTACCCGAAGCTGGGCGGCGCGATGGTCGCCTTCGAGACGCACGGCGACCCGCACGAGGTGATCGCCCGGGTCGGTCTGATCACCCCGGCGGTCAGCCTGGGCAGCGTCGACACCCTGATCCAGCACCCCGCCTCGATCAGCCACCGCATCGTCGACGCCGACGACCGGCGCGGCGCCGGGGTGAGCGACCGGCTGCTGCGGATGTCGGTGGGTCTCGAGGACGTCGACGACCTGTGGGCGGACCTGGACCGGGCGCTGGGAGAGCGGACCCTGACGCCGGTCCCGCTGCGGGACGCGGCCCCCCTCCAGGAGACCGTGGGCTGACGGCCCCGTACGGACGACGGCGGCCCGGTGCGGGGGGGCCGGGCCGCCGTTCCCGCCGCGGTCTTCAGTCGCGGCGGGTCGCTTCGCCGAGCCGCTCCGCCCGGCCCCCGTGCGTCGCCCGGGTGCCGACGGCAGCGGTGTCCAGGCGTGCCGTGACGACCAGGGTGCCCTCCTCGATCTGGTAGTCCAGGGGCAGCCCGAGGCCGCGCATCGCCGCGACCATCCCGGTGTTGGAGGCCTGCGTCACGGCGTACACGCTCTCGCAGCCGGCCTCCACGGCCATCGCCACCAGGCGGCCGAGCAGTTCGGCGCCGATGCCGCGCCGCTGCCACGCGTCCTCCACGAGCAGCGCGACCTCGGTCTCGTCGCCGTCCCACAGCAGATGACCGAGGCCGACGATGCGCCCGGAGGCGGTCTGCGCGGCCAGCGTCCGGCCGAACCGGGGGCTGAGCAGGTGGTTCAGATAGCGGTCGGTGTCGCCGACCGGCCCGTGGTAGCGCAGGCCGAGGGTGCGCCGCGAGCACCGCTCGTGCATGGCCCTGGCCGCGTCGAGGTCACCGGTGTCCACCCGGCGCACGGTGATGTCGGCGCCCTCGGGCAGCGTCAGCACGTCGTGGCCGCCCGGGATCCGCGGACCGAGCCGGCTGTCCAGCTCCACCAGCGCCCTGGCCCGCGCGAACTCCGCCGGGGTGAACGGCAGATACGGCCGCTCCACGGTGAGTACGCCGCCCCCGGGCGCCCGCAGCCGCATGACGGTGTCCTCCAGCACCCCCTCCGTGGGCACCGGCTCCGGTCCGCGGCCGCCGCCGAAGGGCGTGGCGGGCAGCGAGCGGATCGTGCACCGGCCCAGCAACTGCCTGAGGGCCAGCGGCAGTTCCGCCGTGTCCAGCGCGGTGCGCGCGGCGAGGGCCAGGACCCGGGTCGGGGCGTCCACCAGGTCGTGCGCGTCGGCCCGCTCGATCCAGGTGGACGTGCCACCGGCCAGCGACACCGTCCGGGTGAGCTCGGTCGCCGCGAGCGCCTCGGGCGCCCGCAGCAGGAACTCGTCCACGGTGCCCTCCGCCAGCGGGTGCGTCTGCAGACTCAGGATGTCGACCCGCCGTCCGGCCAGCGCCGTGCACAGCGCGGCCAGCGAGCCGGGTTCGTCCCGCACCGTGGTCCGCATCCGCCACAGCGTGCTCGCCCCGGCCGTGTCCGGCGCCGGCGCGTCCGGGGCGTGCGCGGGCCCGGCCGGCCGCACCTCGGCGGCCGGCCGGGCACCGGTATGCCCGGTCGGCGGCGCGTGCCCGTGGCGGCGTGCCCACCAGGTGTGGAAGCCCGCCGTCGCGGCCAGCAGGACCGCCGAGACCACCAGCAGCGCGGGACCGTCGGGGCCGTGTCCGACCAGGTTGGCCACGCCGTCCGCCACCGCCACCGCCGTGAACAGGGCCGCGAGCTCGACGAGGTCCCGCCGCCAGTGGTGCACGGGCCGGCCGTGCTTCGTCCGGGTCACTCGAGACATGTCTGAAGTCATGCAGCCACTGTGAAGGAACGGTGTTGCGTGATCACGAACGGTTTGTGACCGATGGGTAAAGCATGCTCCGTCCGTTTTGTTGGACTTTCCAGTACTGCGGACCCCGGCAGGTCACGAGACTCCCGGCCGCCGCCGACGATCTTTCAGTACCCCCGAAACGCGTCGGCGGGAACGAAGTTGACCCGTGCCGCGCCCCGGGGGATGACGCCGGCGCGCGGCACTGCGTCGAGGGTACGGGACCCGGCGGTCCCGGCGGGGGTCCTACTGGCCGACCCGGCCCGGCTGCAGGGTCCGCGTGAACAGCACCGTGCCGTCCTGCTCGCGCAGCCGTACCGTCAGCTCGCCGCTGCCGCCGTCGATGTCGACCTCGCCGAAGAACTGGTACCCGCCCGCGGGCGAGACGTTCGACGCGGTCGGCGCCTTCACGAACACCCGCTCCGGGCCGAAGGTCGCGTCCAGCTCGCTGGCCGGGAAGGCGCCGGCGTTCAGCGGGCCCGAGACGAACTCCCAGAACGGCTCGAAGTCGGTGAACGCCGCCCGGGACGGCTGGTAGTGCTGCGCCGAGGTGTGGTGGACGTCCGCCGTCAGCCACACCGTGCCGGTGATCCGGCGGTGCTTGACGAAGCGCAGCAGCTCGGCGATCTGCAGCTCCCGGCCCAGCGGGGCGCCGGGGTCGCCCTGCGCCACCGCCTCGAAGTTCGGCCGGCCCTCCGTGGTGTCGGGCACCACGAGACCGATCGGCATGTCCGCGGCGATCACCTTCCACACCGCCCGCGACCGCGCCAGCTCCCGCTTCAGCCAGTCGAGCTGCTCACGGCCGAGGATGCCCTGCGGGTCCGTGGTCTGGTCGCCGGGCGAGTTGGCGTCGCGGTAGGTGCGCATGTCCAGCACGAACACGTCCAGCAGCGGGCCCTGGCGCAGCACGCGCTGCACCCGGCCCTCCTTCGCGCCCGGCCGCAGCGTGGAGACCGGGAAGTACTCGCTGAACGCCCGCCGCGCGCGTGCCGCCAGCACGTCGACGCTCTTCTCGGTGTACCGGGTGTCCGAGGCGGCGATCACCTCGCCCGGGTACCAGTTGTTGCGCACCTCGTGGTCGTCCCACTGCACGATGGACGGCACCTGGGCGTTGAACCGCCTGAGGTTGTCGTCCAGCAGGTTGTAGCGGAAGTTGCCCCGGTACTCGGCGAGGGTCTCGGCGACCTTCGCCTTCTCCTCGGTGGTGACGTTCCGCCAGGTGCCGCCGCCGGGCAGGGCCTGGGTGGCGGCGATGGGGCCGTCGGCGTACACGTTGTCGCCGCTGCACAGGAAGAAGTCCGGGTCCAGCTTCGCCATCGCGTCGTAGATCCGGTAGCCGCCCAGGTCGGGGTTGATGCCCCAGCCCTGCCCGGCCAGGTCGCCCGACCACAGGAACCGCACGCCGTCCCGGCGGTGCCGGGAGACGGTGCGGAAGGTGCCGGTCACCGGCTCGCCGGTACGGCGCGGGTCGTCGGGGTCGGCGAGCAGCACCCGGTAGTGGATCTGCTCGCCGGAGGGCAGGCCGTGCAGTCGGGTGGTGCCGGTGAAGTCCGTGCCGGCGCCCAGCAGCGGACCGTGCCACCGGCGCGGGTTCCGGAACGACTCGGTCGCCGAGGTCTCCACGGTCATCCGGGCCGGCCGGTCCGAACGCACCCAGACCAGGCCGGAGTCGGTGGTCACGTCTCCCGTCTGCACGCCCCAGTCCGCCGAGGGGCGCCCGGAACGCGCGAAGGCGGGGGCCGCGCCGAGGCCCACGGGCAGGGTCAGGGCCGCCGACGCGGCGAGCGAGCCGCGCAGCACGCCGCGGCGGCCGGGGAGCGGGCGGTGGGACATGGCTGTGCCTCCAAGGACGGGATCCGGCCGGTGTGCAGAGCCACACCTACTGGTGCGCCGCGGCGCGCGCGCGAACCGCAGGTGAACAATGGGCCGTCCCGGGAGCGTTCAGCCGGTCAGCGGCTGCCGTCGAGGATGACGCGGGCGACCAGCGCCGGGTCGTCGTTCATCGGGACGTGCCCGCAGCCGGGCAGCCGCACCAGCCGGGCGTGCGGGATGATCGTCTTGGCGCGGACGCCCTGGCGGCGCACCAGGAGCCGGTCCTGGGTCCCCCACGCGACGGTGACCGGCAGCCCCGGCAGGCCGTCGGTGAACTGGACGGTGACACCCGCCCGCAGGGTGGCGTCGAAGCCGGTGGCGCCGGCCAGCGCGAGCGTCTCGGCGACCACGGCGTCGGGCGAACGGCGGCCGGGCCGGCGGTAGATGGTGCTGGTCAGCGCGGTGCGTCCGGCCGCGGAGCGCGACATCCGCTCCACCAGGGGCAGTGGCAGGCGCTGGGCGACACCCCGCATGGTCTGCAGCATCGCGAACGCGTAGCGGCGTTCGGCCTGCGTCCAGAACCCGGCGGGGGAGAGGGCGGTGACGGACCGTACGAGCTTCTCGCGGCCCAGCTCCAGGGCCAGCAGGCCGCCCAGCGAGTTGCCGGCCACGTGCGGGCGGTCCAGCTCCAGCGCCTCGAAGAGGGCGGCGAGCACGGCGTTGGTCGTGGGCAGGTCGTACGGCAGGCCGTCCGGCAAACCGGGGGACGCGCCGAAGCCCGGCAGGTCCACCGCGATCACCTCGCGCTCGGTGGCGAGGATGTCCACCACCGGGTCCCAGGCCTGCCGGTGGTGGCCGATGCCGTGCAGCAGGACCAGGGGCGCACCGCGTCCCACGCGCGCGTAGGAGACGGTCACGTCCCGCGGGCCGTGCGGAGTGGGGACCGGGAAGGTGGCGGTGGCGGACATGGAGTGCTCCTCGGCTGGGCTGCTGACGGACGCCGTAGACAGTTTGTCAGCAATAACTACCGACGGGTAGCCCCTTGCTCGCCTCCCCGAGTCCGCGCGTCCGCCGGCCCCCAGGGGCGCTGCGCCGGACTCCTCCTGGATGCCCGCATGCGTCCACCCGTGCGAACGCCGTGTGAACGCTGCACGGCTCCTCACCCGTGTGTCGCCCCAGGGATCGAGGATTGGTCTTGACCAAGGGTGTGGGCCGTCCTATGGTCGCAGATAAGTGCAACAACCTTTAATAAACAAGGGCGCTAAAAACCGCCGGATCACGGCACTTGCGGAGGACAGGGTGGGGACCACGCAGCTGGAATCGGTGCCGGAACCGAAGTACTGGCATCTCAAGACCGTGCTCAGTGAGGCACTCGACTCGGAGTTCTCGGTCGGCGAGATCCTGCCCAACGAGCGCGACCTGGCCGCCCGCTTCGGCGTCGCCCGCGCCACGCTCCGCCAGGCCCTCGAACAGCTCGAGCTGGAAGGCCGGCTGCAGCGCCGGCGCGGCGTCGGCACGACCGTCGCGCCCCCGCGCGTGGGCGTGGCCGTGGGCAGCCGGCAGCACACCTGGCCGGGAGCCGCCGACGACGCCTGGCAGCCCGTGGACAGCGTGCGCTCCGCGCCGCCCGCCGCGGTCGCCGCCGCCCTGGAGACCGGCTCCGGTGAGCCGGTGCACATCGTGCGCCGATCGCGGATGTCGGGCGGCCAGCGCGTCGCCACCGAACTGCTCCACGTCCCCGACGCCTCGGTGCCCGACCTGACCGCCATCGACGCGCCGTCCGGCGCGGCACGCGCGCGTGCGGTGCTGCGCGAACTGCAGCGCCTGGAGCTCGAGGGCCAGGACCGCGCCGTCGAACTGGGCTCCGCCCGCGCGGACGACGCCAAGGACCTCGACCGGCTGCCCGGCGCGCCCGTGCTCGTCGTCACCACGCGTTTCTTCGCCGAGGGCCGCACCGCCGCCATCTCCGTGGCGACCTACCGCGCCGACACCTGCCGGCTGACCTTCGGGGACTCGCCCGACGTGGAGATACACCACGACCCCGAGCGGCGGGCCTCCTGAGCGACGCGTCCTCGGCCGCGCCCCGGACCTCCAGCCGGGCGCGGCCGGACGTCTCCCTCGCCGGCCGTCGTCGCCGCAGCCCCGGCGCTCACATGTCCGGTGTCAACGCCGCGCGGTGACCGTTCCCTCCACCGCGAACAGCTCCGCCTCCACGTGGTCGAGGGCGAGACGCAGCGCACCCGTGGCCACCGCCGCCCCGCCGAGCGCGGACAGCGCCACCCCGGGCGGGCGCAGGCAGTAGCGCGCGAGCTCGCGGCGCAGCGGATCGAGCACACCGTCGAGGCCCGCCGCCCAGCCGCCGATCACCACCAGCTCGGGGTCGAGGGCCAGCACCAGCGCGGCCACGTCGTGGACGAGCCGCTGGATGAACCGCTCCACCGCCGCCCCCGCCCGCTGGTCGCCGTCCCGGGCGAGCGCGAACACCTCGGCGACCGCCTGCTCGTCCAGCGGGTGCAGCGGCTCGTCGGTGGTGGACAGCAGGGTCTCCGGGGTCACCTCCCGGCCCAGCAGGTGCAGCGCGCCGATCTCCCCGGCCGCCCCGCCGTACCCCCGGTGCAGCCGGCCGCCGATCAGCGCGCCCGCGCCCGGGCTGAGCCCGGCCAGGACGAACACCAGGTCGTCGGTCTCCGTCGCCGCGCCCTTCCAGTGCTCGGCGACGGCCGCCGCGTTGGCGTCGTTCTCCACCAGCACCGGGCACTTGAAGGAGCGGCCGAGCCGCTCGCCGAGCCGCAGACCCGTCCACCCCGGCAGCGCCGTGCACAGCCGGACCGTCCCGTCCGCCTCCACGATCCCCGGCGAGGCCACGCCCACCGCGCGCAGCGAGCCGCGTGCCACCCCGGCCCGGCGCAGCAGTTCGGCGACCGCGCCGCGCAGCCGGTCCAGCCGCTCGTCCGCCGGCGCCGTCTCGGCCACCTCCTTGGCCTGCGAGCCCAGCACCCGCCCGTCCAGGTCGGACAGGAGCGCGGCGACCCGGTGCGGCCCGATCTCCAGGCCCAGCAGATGACCGGCCTCGGCCCGGAACCGGAACCTCCGGGCAGGCCGCCCCTGCCGGCGCGCGGTGCCCTCGTCGGCGGCCTTCTCGACCACCAGCCCCGCCTCGATGAGCCCCTCGACGACGCCCTCGACGGTCGGCCGGGACAGACCGGTGACCCGGGTGACCTCGGTGAGCGTCGCGCAGTCCGTGGTCCGCAACGCGTGCAGCACCACCGCGGAGTTGATCCTTCGCAGCAGCGAGGGATCGCCGCCGGTAAGCTGCCCCACCGTCCGTCCTCCCAGCTCGCGGGCGTGTTGGGCGGATCGTACTCGGCCCGGCCCACCCCTGCGAGTGCCGGGCCCCGCAGGCCCCGCGGCACCCGCCCGGTCAGCCCGGCGCGACGAACCCCGACTCGTAGGCGGCGATCACCGCCTGGGTGCGGTCCCGCGCCCCCAGCTTGGCCAGCACGGCGCTCACGTGCGACTTCACCGTCTCCGTCCCGACCACCAGCCGGGCGGCGATCTCCGCGTTCGACAGCCCCCGTGCCATCAGCCGCAGCACCTCCGCCTCCCGCTCCGTCAGCCCGGCCCCGGTCAGCGGGGCGCCGGCCGCGCGCCGCTCCCCGAACCGGGCGGCCAGGCGCCGTACGGACGCCGGGAACAGGAGCGACTCGCCGTCGGCCACCAGCCGTACCGCGTGCACGATCTCGGCCGGCCGGGACCGCTTCAGCAGGAACCCGTCGGCGCCGGCCCGCAGCGCCTCGTACACGAACTCGTCGTCCTCGAAGGTGGTCACCACGATGATCTTGGGCGGTGCGTCCACCGTGCGCAGCACCGCACGCGTGGCCTCGATCCCGTCCATCAGCGGCATCCGCACGTCCATCGCCACCACGTCCGGCCGCAGCCGGCGCACCAGCGGGATGACCGCCGCCCCGTCGGCGGCCTCACCGACCACCCGGATGTCGGGCTGCGCCTCCAGCACGGCGCGCAGACCCGCGCGCACCAGGGGCTCGTCGTCGACCAGGAGTACGGAGACCGGCATCCGGCCAGCGTAGATCAACCGAGCGGAAGCTCCGCCCGCACCTGCCAGTCGCCCTCGTCGGGGCCGGTGCGGGCGCTGCCCCCGAGCAGCGCGGCCCGCTCCCGGATACCGCGCAGCCCGCTGCCCCGTCCGGCCCCCGGCGGCCCGGCCGGCAGCGGGTTGCGGACCTCCAGGGTGAGCGCGTCCCCGCGCACGGACACCCGGACCCGCACCGGGACGGCCCCGGCGTGCCGCAGCACGTTGGTGAGCGCCTCCTGCAGGATCCGGTACCCCTCGCGCGAGACCGGCCCCGGCACGGCGTCCACCGGGCCGGTCACCTCGGCCTCGACCTTGGCTCCGGAGGCGCGTGCCGACTCCAGCAGGCGATCGGCGTCGGCGAGGGTGGGCCGGGCGCTCGCCGGCCGCTCCGACTCCCGCAGCACCCCGAGCACCCGCTCCAGATCGTCGAGCGCGGCCCGGCCGGTCTCCTCGATGGCCTCCAGGGCGCGGTCGGTGAACTCCGGATCACCCGCCGCCCGCGCCGCGCCGGCCTGCACCACCGCCACCGTCAGGGCGTGCCCGATGGAGTCGTGCAACTCCCGCGCGATCCGGGTGCGTTCCAGCAGCCGCTCGGTCCGCTCCTCCAGCGCGGCCAGCCGCTCGGCGGCGGACGGCCCGAGGAACCGGCGGGCCCACGCGGTGACCAGCCGGCCGAGTCCGACGACGGCCCCGTACAGGGCGAGCAGCGGCAGCGGCGCCAGCAGGGCCCAGGCCCGGTCCGGCGGCAGCAGGTCCAGCACGGGCACCCCCGAAGGAGCGCGCCCCCAGGCGAACTTCGCCAGCTCGTACGCCGCGATCGGCATCCACACCGAGAAGAACGACGTCACCCAGCCGAGGAGCATCCGCAGCTCCAGCCACAGCACCGTGCGGCCACGGTCCCGCCAACTCGCCGACGGCGTGGCGGAGATGCCGGGGTCCTCCACGCCGGGCGTCAGCAGCAGCCGGCCCTGCACGCCCTCGCCCACGCGCACGGCGGGCACCAGGCCGACCGGGACGAGCACGAGCGCGGGCACCCAGGGCTTCGACTCGTCGATCAGCATCCACACGCTCTGCAGCAGCATGGGGACCCACAGATGCAGCAGACGGGTGTACGTCGTCCCGCGCGACAGCGGGCGCAGGAAACGGACCATGGGCCCATCCTCGCAGGGGCCCGGGCGAGCGGACCTCCCCCGCGCGGGGGAGACGCTCCCCGCCGGCGGGGGAGGATCCGACGCCCGTTCCCCGCGAGGCTGTTGCCATGACCAGCATCGACGTGCGAGACCTCACCAAGGAGTACGGCGGCCGGCGCGCCGTGGACCGGCTGACCTTCGGCGTCCGTCCCGGCCGGGTCACCGGATTCCTCGGCCCCAACGGCGCGGGGAAGTCCACCACCATGCGGCTCGTCCTCGGCCTCGACCGGCCGACCTCCGGGACGGCCCGGATCGGCGGCCGCGCCTACGCCGAACTCCAGGACCCCCTGCGCCGGGTGGGCGCCCTGCTGGACGCCGGGGCCGCGCACGGCTCCCGCACCGCGCGCGACCATCTGCGGGCTCTCGCGGTGAGCAACCGCATCCCGGCCCACCGGGTGGACACCGTCCTGGAGCGGACCGGGCTCGCCGACGTGGCCCGCCGCCGGGTGCGGACGTACTCCCTGGGCATGCGCCAGCGGCTCGGGATCGCCGCCGCGCTCCTCGGCGACCCGGAGGTGATCCTGCTGGACGAGCCCGCCAACGGCCTCGACCCGGAGGGCATCATCTGGATCCGCACCCTGCTGCGCGGGCTCGCCGACGAGGGCCGTACGGTCCTCGTCTCCAGCCATCTGATGCACGAGACCGCCGCCTTCGCCGACCACCTGGTGATCCTCGGCCGGGGCAGACTCCTCGCCGACACCCCGGTCCAGGAGTTCATCCACGCGCGCGTGCGGCCCCGGGTCAGGATCCGCACCACGGACGCCGCCGCGCTCGGCGCCCTGCTCGCCCGCCACGGCCACGACGCCTCCCAGGACGAGGACGGCGCCTGGACGGTGCGGCACGCGCGCGTGGACGACATCGGCCGCCTGGTCTCGGAGGCGGGCGTGCCCGTGCTGGAACTCACCGCCCAGGAGGCCACCCTCGAAGAGGCCTACCTCGATCTGACGGCCGCCGAGGCCGAGTTCACCGCCCAGCCCCAGGAGGCCTGACCATGCCGTTCGCCCCGGTTCTACACGCGGAGTGGATCAAGATCCGCACCCTGCGCTCGCTCGTCGGCAGCCTCGTCGCCGTCCTCCTCGCCACCGTCGCGTTCTCCGCGCTCGCCTCCGCCGACGCCGACGACGCGGACCCGCTGTTCTCGGTGTTCTTCGGCGTCAACTTCGGCCAGATCGCCGCGATCGCCTTCGGTACGACGGCCGTCGCCTCCGAGTTCCGGGGTGGCGCGCTGCGGCTGACGCTGTCGGCCGTACCCGACCGGCGGCGGTGGTTCGCCGCGAAGGCGACGGCCATCGCCCTGCCGGTGCTGGCGACGGGGCTGCTCACCGGCCTGGTGACACTGCTGGTGGGCAAGTCCGTCCTCGGCGACTCCGGGCCCACCTGGACCGAGGGGCTGCGCGGCGCCGTCGGCTGCGGTCTCCAGCTCACGCTGATGGCGCTGTTCGCCGCGGGACTCACGGCCGTGCTGCGCAGCGGCGTCGCGACGCTCTCCGTGCTGATCCCGTTCCTGCTGATCGTGTCCTTCGTCATCGGCGACATGTCCTCGGGCGTGGCCGACCTGCTGCCCGACCGGGCCGGCCAAGTCGCCCTGCACAGCGGCCACGACGGAGCCCTCGGTCCCTGGACCGGGCTCGCGGTGGCCGCGCTCTGGGCGGCGGCGGCCCTGTCCGCGGGAGCGTGGAGCGTGCGGCGCAGGGACGCCTGACGGCGTGCCAATTGTCAGTGCCGCCCGTTTTACTGGATCACATGGACATCGCGAACTGTCTTGCTCTGATAGAGCGGCTGTGCGCACGGGAGTTCCCGGCGGAGCACGGCAGGACGGACGTCGGCACGGGCGGGCCGGGTTACCTGATGGCCGCCCTGCGGACCAGCGGCGACCTCCAGGGGGACGACGGCGCCGAGCGGGAGACGGTGGAGGCGCAGTACGAGGCCGACCGGGACGCGCTCGCCGAGCGGCTCACCGAACGGTGGGGGCCGGCGGACGTGTTCGGTCTGGCCGGCGTGCTCCTGCGGAGCGCGGAGGGGGAGGCGGCCGCGGAACCGTGGGGCACGCTGGCCGCTCACGTGCCGGACGTGCACCTGTGGCGGGCCGGGCCGGACCGCTGGGTCGCCCTGGGCGTGTCCCGGCGGGACGGTGAACTCCCCTGCCGGTTGCTGGCGGTGGTAACGGACACGGACCCGCCCTGACCCGTCAGGCTCCCTCCGCGGCCTTCCGCAGCCGCGCGAACTCCTCCGCCATCGTCGCCGTGGTCCAGTGCGCGTTCAGCCCGCTGGGGTTGGGCAGCACCCACACCCGCGTGCCGCCGACGGCCCTCTCCTGCGGCCCCACCCCGGCCTTGCGGTCGCCGAAGGCGGCCCGGTACGCGGTCACGCCGACCACGGCCAGCCACGCCGGCCTCAGCCGCGTCACCTTGTCCGCCAGCGTCCGCCCGCCCGCCACGTACTCCTCGGCGGTCAGCTCGTCGGCGCGAGCGGTCGCCCGCGCCACGACGTTGGTGATGCCCAGCCCGTACGTCAGCAGTTCCCGCTGCTCGGCGGGCTTCAGCAGCCTCGGCGTGAAGCCGGACAGATGCAGCACCGGCCAGAACCGGTTGCCCGGGCGGGCGAAGTGGTGTCCGGTCGCCGCCGACATCAGTCCGGGGTTGATGCCGCAGAAGAGGACCCGGAGGCCGTCCGCGACCACGTCCGGGAGGAGACGGTCGCGGGCGGCCTCCAGTTCCGCCGGGGTGAAGCGGGTCAGAGGATCGCTCCGGGGGTGTAGCCGGCGGCCTCGGGATGCTGCTTGACGATCTCCTCGATCCGGCCCACGACCACGCCGACCTGGGCGGCGGCCGCACCGGTGAAGGACAGCTTGTCGGCCATCAGCGCGGCCAGCTCCTCGCGGCCGAGCGGCAGCCGCTCGTCGGCGGCGAGCTTGTCGAGCAGGTCGTTGCGCTCGGCGCCCTGCTCACGCATCGCGAGCGCGGTGGCCACGGCGTTCTCCTTGATGGCCTCGTGCCCGACCTCGCGGCCGACGCCCGCCCGCACGGCGCCCATGAGCACCTTGGTGGTGGCGAGGAACGGCAGGTACCGGTCCAGCTCGCGGGCGACGACGGCCGGGAAGGCCCCGAACTCGTCGAGCACGGTCAGGAAGGTCTCCAGCAGGCCGTCCAGCGCGAAGAACGCGTCGGGGAGGGCCACCCGGCGCACCACCGAGCAGGAGACGTCGCCCTCGTTCCACTGGTCGCCCGCCAGCTCGCCGGTCATCGAGGCGTAGCCGCGCAGGATCACCATCAGGCCGTTGACGCGCTCGCAGGAGCGGGTGTTCATCTTGTGCGGCATCGCCGAGGAGCCCACCTGGCCCGGCTTGAAGCCCTCGGTGACCAGCTCGTGCCCGGCCATCAGCCGGATCGTCTTCGCCAGCGAGGACGGCGCGGCGGCGAGCTGCACCAGCGCGGTCACGACCTCGTAGTCCAGCGAGCGCGGGTACACCTGGCCGACCGAGGTGAACGCCTGCGAGAAGCCCAGGTGCCGCGCGATGCGGTCCTCCAGCTCGGCCAGCTTCGCCGCGTCGCCGCCGAGCAGGTCCAGCATGTCCTGGGCGGTGCCGACCGGGCCCTTGATGCCGCGCAGCGGGTAGCGGCCCAGCAGCTCCTCGACCCGGCCGTGCGCGACCAGCAGCTCGTCGGCGGCGGTCGCGAACCGCTTGCCGAGGGTGGTGGCCTGGGCGGCCACGTTGTGCGAGCGGCCGGCCATGACCAGCTCCGCGTACTCGCCCGCCAGCTTGCCGAGCCGCGCCAGGACGGCGACGGTGCGGTCGCGCACCAGCTCCAGGGAGAGCCGGATCTGGAGCTGCTCGACGTTCTCGGTGAGGTCGCGCGAGGTCATGCCCTTGTGCACGTGCTCGTGCCCGGCGAGGTCGTTGAACTCCTCGATCCGCGCCTTCACGTCGTGCCGGGTGACCTTCTCGCGCTCGGCGATCGAGGCCAGGTCGACGGTGTCGAGGACGCGCTCGTAGTCGGCGATCGCCTCGTCCGGCACCTCGATGCCGAGGTCCTTCTGGGCCCGCAGCACGGCGAGCCAGAGCTGCCGCTCCAGCCTCACCTTCTGCTCGGGCGACCAGAGCGTGGCGAGCTCGGCGGAGGCGTAGCGTCCGGCGAGGACGTTCGGGATGCGGGGCTTGGCGGGAGCGGAAGTCACGTGTCCAGATTCTACTGGCGGTTCGTGCAGGCCAGCGCCACGGTCCTGTTCGGCGGAAGCTACGAGAGCCACGTCACTCCGAGCGGCCCGCCGGCCCCTCGGCGGTCGCGGCCCGGCTCCGCGCGGAGCGCTACGCCCGTTCCTCGTACGGCAGCAGGTCGGGGCGCTTCGCCGGGCGGCCGTCGCCGGAGGAGCGGCCGGTCAGCCGGCGGCCTATCCAGGGCAGCAGGTGCTGCCGGGCGAACCGCGCGTCGGCGACGCGCCGGTGCACCCAGCCGGGCGGCAGCGTGGCCGGCGCCGGGACGTGCCACTCGGGGTCCTCGGGCTCGTGGCCGAGCGCCTGCCACACCGCCTCGGCGACCCTGCGGTGCCCCTCGCCCGTCAGGTGCAGCCGGTCCACGTCCCACAGCCGCGGGTCCGCGAGCGACGGCGCCCCGTACAGGTCGACCACCAGCGCGCCGTGCTTGGCGGCCAGCTCGTCGACGCAGGCGAACAGCTCCTCCATGCGCGGCCGGAACCGCTCCAGCACCGGGCCCTGCCGGCCGGGGCTGCGCATCAGCACGAGCTGCCGGCAGCTCGGCGCGAGCCGTTCCACGGCCTCCGTCAGGAGATCCCGCACCCGCCCCATGTCGCACTTGGGCCGCAGCGTGTCGTTGAGTCCGCCGACGAGGGTGATCACATCGGCGCCCATCGCGGCCGCCACGTCGACCTGCTCGTCGACGATCTGCTTGATCAGCTTCCCGCGCACCGCGAGGTTGGCGTACCGGAAACCGGGCGTGCGGGCGGCCATCCGCGTGGCTAGCAGATCGGCCCAGCCCCGGTAGGAGCCGTCGGGCAGCAGGTCCGACATGCCCTCGGTGAAGGAGTCGCCGAGCGCGACCAGGCTGGTGTACGCGGGAGATATGGAATTCGTGTGCATGGCGTCAGCGATGGTAACCCGGTTCCATACCCGTCGGTCGGTCGCCCTCCGGCCCGCTCCGGGCGGGCCGGAGGGCGACCGGCGGCAGGGACTCAGGCGGGCTGCCCGAACAGCTCCCGCAGGACGTCCTCCATGGTCACGAGGCCCGCCAGCCGGCCGTCGTCGCCGAGCACGCCCGCCACGTGGGTACGGCTGCCGCGCATCGCGGTGAGCACGTCGTCCAGCGGTGTGCTCTCCCGGACGCGCGCGATGGGCCGCATGTCCCGCAGCCGGAACGGCAGGTCCCGGGGCAGGGCGTCCAGCGCGTCCTTGACGTGCAGGTAGCCGACGATCCGGCGACCCTCGTCGACCACGGGGAACCGGGAGAAGCCGGACTCGGCCGACAGCCGCTCCAACTGCTCGGGGGTGACGCCCACGCGCGCGTAGACCACTCGCCGGAGCGGGACGACGACGTCCTTCACCGGGCGGCGGCCCAGCTCCAGGGCGTCGTGCAGCCGCTCCTGCGCCCGGCCGTCGATGAGGCCCGCCTCGCTGGCGTCCTTGACGATCTCGGCGAGTTCGGTGTCCGTGAAGGTCGCCGACACCTCGTCCTTCGCCTCCACCCTGAGCAGCCTCAGCAGCCCGTTCGCGAAGGCGTTGATCGCGAAGATCACCGGGCGCAGCGCCCGGGAGAGCGCGACCAGCGGCGGGCCGAGCAGCAGCGCGCTGCGCACGGGTTCGGCGAGCGAGATGTTCTTGGGCACCATCTCGCCCAGCAGCATGTGCAGATAGGTGGCCAGACTCAGCGCGATCACGAAGGACACCGCGTGGCCCACGCCCGCGGACACGCCGACCGCGTGGAACACCGGCTCCAGCAGGTGCGCGATCGCCGGCTCGGCGACCACACCGAGGACCAGCGTGCACAGCGTGATGCCGAGCTGGGCGGCGGCCAGCAGCGCGGACACGTGCTCCAGGCCCCACAGCACGCTCTTCGCGCGCCGGTCGCCCTCCTGGGCGAGCGGCTCGATCTGCGAGCGGCGCACCGAGATCAGCGCGAACTCGGCGCCCACGAAGAAGGCGTTGACGACCAGGGTCGCCAGACCGATCAGCAGTTGTACGGCGGTCATCGCGCCCCCTCCGTCCGGCGGTCGTGCTCCTCGTCGTCCAGCGGTGCGTGCAGCAGCACCCGGGCGGCGCGGCGCCCCGAGGCGTCCACCACGTCCAGCCGCCACCCGGCCACCTCGACGGTGTCCCCGACGCTGGGTATGCGGCCCAGCTCGGCGGCGACGAGGCCGGCCAGCGTCTCGTACGGCCCCTCGGGCGCCCGCAGGCCCACCCGCGCGAGCTGGTCGGTGCGGGCGGCGCCGTCCGCCGAGTACAGGGCCCGGCCCTCGGCGTCGGCCCCCGCGGGGGCGAGGTCGGGCGTCTCGTGCGGGTCGTGCTCGTCCCGCACCTCGCCGACGACCTCCTCGACGATGTCCTCCAGCGTGGCCACGCCGGCCGTGCCGCCGTACTCGTCGATGACGACGGCCATGGTGCGCTTGCCGGACAGCCGGTCCAGCAGCCGGTCCACGGTGAGCGACTCGGGCACCATCAGCGGCTCGCGCATCACCTGGCCGACGGAGCGGCGGGTGCGCTGGTCGGCGGGCATGGCCAGGACGTCCTTGATGTGGGCGACGCCCACGACCGAGTCGAGGCTGCCCCGGTAGACCGGGAAGCGGGACAGGCCCGTCGCCCGGGTCGCGTTCGCGACGTCCTCGCAGGTCGCCTGGGCGTCGAGGGCGACGACCTGGACGCGCGGGGTCATCACGTTCTCCGCGGTCAGGTCGGCCAGGTTCAGCGTCCGGACGAACAGCTCGGCGGTGTCCGCCTCCAGCGCGCCCGCCTTCGCTGAGTGCCGGGCGAGGGCCGCGAGCTCCTGCGGTCCGCGCGCGGAGGCCAGCTCCTCGGCGGGCTCGACGCCGATCCGGCGCACCACCCGGTTGGCCATGTTGTTCAGGTGCGTGATGAAGGGGCGGAAGGCGGCGCTGAACCAGCGCTGCGCGTTGCCCACCCGTTTGGCCACGGCCAGCGGCGAGGAGATCGCCCAGTTCTTCGGCACCAGCTCGCCGACCACCATCAGGAACACCGTGGACAGGGCCGTGCCCACCACCAGCGCGACCGAACTCGCCGTGGTGGCGGACAGGCCGAGCGCCTCGAAGGGGCCGGCGAGGAGCTTGGCGATGGACGGCTCGGCGAGCATGCCGACCACCAGGTTGGTGACGGTGA
Source organism: Streptomyces sp. NPDC038135 (assembly GCF_055601245.1). Taxonomy (NCBI): domain Bacteria; kingdom Bacillati; phylum Actinomycetota; class Actinomycetes; order Kitasatosporales; family Streptomycetaceae; genus Streptomyces; species Streptomyces sp. NPDC038135. Next base: position 106,755 of record NZ_JBVJXS010000006.1, read on the forward strand.
TGCCGAGCTGTGCGCCGGAGAGCTGGAAGGTCAGGTTCCGTACGGCCTTCAGGGCGCCGGCGGCGCCCCGCTCGCCGCGTTCGGCGGCCCGTTCCAGCTCGCCGCGCTCGACGGTGGTCAGCGAGAACTCGGCCGCGACGAAGGCGCCGCACGCCACGGCGAGCAGGATCGCCAGCAGGAGGAGCAGCACTTCGGTCATCGGGTCACCCCCGTCCCATGATCGGGCAGGGCGCGGCGGAACGCGCGGTGTCGCGGACTGGGAGGATCGCCCATGGGCGGACTCTCACAACCTTTCATGGAGGGCCGAGTGCTCCCTCAAGAGTAAAGGATGGGCAAAGAGTCCTGGGATGCGGTCAGTGAACGGCGGGACGCGGGGCCGAACAGGGGCGGAACCCGGTCCGGAAGCCGCTGGAGACCGGTCGGCGAGCCGCCGTGGACCGCGGCCGGCGAGCCGCCGTGGACCGGCCGGCGAGCGGCCGGGAGTCGGTCAGCCCGCGAGCGGCTTCACCCAGCGCCGCCACCGCTCCTCGGGCCCGTACCCGGCGGCCCGCCACGCGTGGTGCGCGCTCTCGTTGCGGACCAGCACCATCGCGTCCGCGCGCCGCCCGCCGAGCGCCGCGAACCGCTCCTCGGCGGCGGCCAGCAGCGCCGAGCCGACGCCCTGCCGCCGCCGCCCGGGACACACCGCGAGCCGGTACAGATGGCAGCGCCAGCCGTCGAACCCGGCGATCACCGTGCCGACCAGCTCGCCCTCCGACTCGGCGAGGATCAGCGCCCCGGGATCGCGGGCCACCAGCCGCTCCACCCCGTCGCGGTCGTCACTGATGCTGGTGCCCTCGGCGGCCGTTCGCCAGAACGCGAGAACGGCGTCCAGGTCGGCGGGCAGGGCGGGGCGCAGGCGGAGTCCGGTCATGCGAGGACCCCATCACACGACGGCGCTTCCGCCCCGGAATTCCATCATGCGGACTCCTCGCGCAACCGGGCCAGCACCGGGGCGAACGCCTCCATCGACGGCTCCAGGACCGTCAGGTACGAGAATCCGAAGCGCTCGCGCTGCGCCCGCACCCGCTCCACGAGCTGATCGAGCGGGCCGACCAGCACGATGGGCAGGGCCAGCGCATCCTCCAGGCTGAGCTGCGGCTGGCGCTCGAGAAGGGGCTTGAGGACCGGTTCCGGGTCGTCGGTGACGGCGACGAGCTGGATGAGCAGGTTCAGCTCGGCCTCCTCGGCCCGGCCCGCCGCGTGCTCCCGGTAGCGGGCCACCCGCTCGTCCAGTTCGCCGGCCGTCAGCGGCTCCAGCGTCCCCGCGGTGCGTCCCGGCCGGGCTCCGGTGAACGCCGCGATGTCCGCGTGCTCGGCGGTCAGCCGCAGCATGCGGTCCCCGTTGGCGCCGATCAGCAGGGGCACCCGGCGCTGCTCGGGCTCCGGCCGGTGCTCCGGCGAGCCGAGCAGCCGGTCCAGCTCCAGGACCGTGCGCCGCAGGTGGTCCACCCGTTCGCGCGGGGAGCCGTACGGCAGTCCGGCCGCCTCGTGCTCGGCCTCGACGTAGCCGGTGCCGAGGCCGAGTTCGAGCCGTCCGCCGGTGAGCGCGTCGGTGGTCGCGACCTCGCGTGCCAGCAGCGCGGGGTTCCAGAAGCCCGCGTTGAGCACGAACGTGCCGAGCCGTGGCCGCTCGGTGGCCTCGGCGGCCGCCACCAGCGCGGGGAACGGCGCGACCATGCCGAGGTGGTCGGGGACCAGGATCACGTCGTATCCCAGCTCCTCGGCGCGACGGCACGTGGCCCGCCACTCGGCGGCGGGCGAGGGAGCGAGCAGATTGACCCCGAAACGGAACGGGCGCGGCATGAACTCTCCTCGACGGCGGGTGACTTGAACCTGGCGACTAGATTCCACCACGCCTTCCGCCGCCTCACTGAGAAGCCCGCGCCGCCCGCGGGGGGATGCCCGTCTCACACGACGAGCGAGCATCGAGCCGCCCCGCGAGGGCCGCCTCACTCGTGGGCGATCGCCGTGAGTACGTTCATGCGGGACGCCCGCAGTGCCGGCAGCAGGGCCGCCACGATGCCGACCACCGCCGCGCCGATCACGACCGCGACGACGGTGCCCCACGGGATGGCGAGCGCGGTCATGCCCTGCAGGGCCAGCACCCGCTGCATGCAGACGCCCCACACCAGTCCGAGCCCCAGTCCGAGGACCGCCCCGAACACCGCGATCACCACCGACTCCAGCCGGATCATCCGGCGCAGCTGCCGACGGCTCAGCCCGATGGCGCGCAGCAGCCCGATCTCCCGGGTGCGCTCCACCACGGACAGGGCGAGGGTGTTGACCACGCCCAGCACGGCGATGACGATCGCCAGTCCGAGGAGCGCGTACACGAGGTACAGCAGCACCGCGATCTGGTCGTGCACGAGCTTCTTGTAGTCGGCCTGGTCGCGCACCTGGACCTGCGGGAACGGTTTGAGCGAGCGTTCGAGGCCCGCGCGCAGCTCCCGGGTACCGGTGCCGGGAGCCGCGTTGACGTAGAGCGCGGAGTCCTGCCCGTCCGGCACGTACTCGCCGAGCGTCGCGAGGCCGAGGAGGACACCGCCCTGCGACCCGAAGGCCTGTGAGCCCTCCTGGTCGGTCAGGGCCCCCACGGTCAGCGAGGCCAGGCGGCCGCCCTGGAACTCGACCGGGAGCACGGTGCCGATCCGCACCCGGTGGTCCCGGGCGAAGCCGGCGTCCATGGCGAGCCGCCCGGGCGCCAGCGCCGCGGGCGAGCCGCCCCGGGCGTAGGTGAGGTGGGCGACGTCGTCGAGCCGGGGGTCGTACCCGGTGACGGTGGTCTCGACGCGCCTGCCGTCGGGCAGCCGCAGGGCGATCGGGGCGATCCGCTGCCGCACCACGAGCCCGGCGCCCGGGGTGCCGGCCACGGCGTCCGTGACGTCCTTGGTGAACGGCCTGAACTCGGTGCCCTGCACGATGAAGTCGGCACCGAGCGTCCGGTCGATCTGCCGGTCGAACGACGCCGACATCGACGCGCTCGCCACGGACATGCCGCCGACCAGGGCCAGGCCCACCATCAGCGCGGCGGCGGTGGCGCCGGTGCGGCGCGGATTGCGGAGCGCGTTGCGCTGGCTCATCCGGCCGACGGGCCCGAACAGGGCGGGGAAGGCGCCGCCGAGGACCCGGATCACCGGCCGCACCAGCAGCGGCCCCGCGATCACGGTGGCGATCAGCGTCAGCACCACGCCGAGGCCCAGCAGCGAGGCCGCCGGGGCGGTCCGGGTGGCCGCCGCGCAGCCGGCCAGCGCGGCCGCCCCGGCCACCCCCACCACGGACCCGGTGACCGCCCGGATCCGCAACGGCCTGCCCGCACCGGCCACCTCGGCGTCCGCCAGTGCCGCCATCGGGGAGACGGCCTCGGCCCGGCGCGCGGGCAGATACGCGGCGACGAAGGTGACGCCGACGCCGACCGCGTACGCGGCGACCGGGGTGCCCCAGCCGATGACCATCTCGGTGGCCTTCAGGTTCATCCCGAACGCGGCCATCAGCCGGATCAGACCGAACGCCAGGCCGATCCCGGCGGCCAGACCGAGCGTGGAGCCGGCGACGCCGAGCAGCACCGCCTCCGTCAGCACCGACCGCCGCACCTGCCGCCGGTCCGCGCCCAGCGCCCGCAGCAGGCCCAGTTCGCGGGTGCGCTGGGCGATCAGCATGGAGAACGTGTTGACGATCAGGAAGACGCCGACGAGCACGGCGATCCCGGCGAAGCCGAGCATCACGTACTTGACGACGTCGAGAAAGCCGCCGAGGTCGGCCGCGGCCGACTTGGCCTGCTCGTCGGCGGTCCGCAGGTCGTAGGTCCCGGTGCCGACCGCCGCGCCGACCCGGTGCTTCAGCTCCGTGTCGGTCACGCCCTGCACCGCGTTCACCGAGACGCCGGTGGCCCGGTCCGCGGAGCCGAGCAGCACCCGGCCGGCCACCGCCGGGTCCAGGAACACCCGGGCGGCGCCGGGGTTGGTGGTGGTGAACGTGACGATGCCGACGACCCGGACCCGGAACGAACCCGGCTGCGCCTGCACCGTCAGCGGGTCGCCGATCCGCACGTGCCTCTTGCCGGCGGTGTCCGCGTCGAGCAGCGCCTCGTCCGCGCCGTGCGGCGCGTGACCGGAGGTCAGCCGCACCGGGCTGCGGCGGGTTGCGTACCAGGAGCCGGCGACGGTCGGGGCGCCGGTGACCGGCCCCACGGACCGGTCGTGGCGGTCGACGACCACCACGTTCCGCACCGAGACGTCCGCGTACACGGCGGCGACCCCGGCCACCTTCGCGATCCGCTCCGTCAGGCCCGCCGGGACGGTCCGGACCACGCCGCCGGGCACCGGGGACCTCAGGTCCTCCTTCGGTTCCACGGTCACGTCGGCGGCGGTGGAGGCGAAGAGCCGGTCGAAGGTGCGGCCGACGGTGTCGGAGAAGATCAGACTGCCCGCGACGAACGCCACGGACAGCACGACGGCCAGCGCGGACAGCGCCAGCCGGCCCTTGTGGGCGAGGAAACCGCGCAGGGTCGCCCGGAGCACCGGGGTCAGCCCTCCTGCGCGGTGACGTCGTCGCCGAGCCGCCCGCGCACGACGTCGAACGCCTTCATGCGCTCCAGCACGGCGTCGGCCGTCGGACGCGCCATCTCGTCCACGATCCGCCCGTCGGCGAGGAAGAGCACCAGGTCGGAGTGGGCCGCGGCGCCCGGGTCGTGGGTGACCATGACGACCGTCTGCCCGAGATCGTCGACGGCGCTGCGCAGGAAGCCCAGCACCTCGAGCCCCGCCCGCGAGTCCAGGTTGCCCGTCGGCTCGTCGGCGAAGATCAGCTCGGGCTGGGAGGCCAGCGCCCGCGCGCACGCCACCCGCTGCTGCTGACCGCCCGAGAGCTGCGCCGGCCGGTGGGACAGCCGCCCGCGCAGCCCGAGGGTGTCGATGACCTGGTCGAGCCAGGCCTGATCGGGTCTGCGGCCCGCGATGTCCATCGGCAGCGTGATGTTCTCCGCCGCGGTCAGCGTCGGGATCAGGTTGAACGACTGGAACATGAAGCCGACCCGGTCCCGCCGCAGCCGGGTCAGCTCCCGGTCCTTCATGCCGGTGATCTCGGTGTCGCCGAGCCAGACCTGACCGGCGGACACGTCGTCCAGGCCCGCGAGACAGTGCATCAGCGTGGACTTCCCCGAGCCCGAAGGGCCCATCACGGCGGTGAACCGGCCGCGGGCGATGTCCACGTCCACCGAGTCCAGGGCGAGCACCGCTGTCTCGCCCGAGCCGTACGCCTTGGTCAGCCCTCGCGCGCGGGCCGCGATCCCGCCGTCCGGCGTCAGGCCCGGTGCGTGCTCCGCTGCAGGTGTGGTCAAGACCGCCTCCCGGTCGTCGACTCCCTCGTCCCGACCGAGCCTAGTGTGACCGGCTGCACAGCCGGTATCCCTCCCGGGGCCGACGACACGCACACCGTGTAGGGGACACGGTCCCCGGTACGGCCCAGCGGGCCCGCCGCCGCGTGTGCCGGCGTCCGGTGCCGGGGCGGCCCGCGGCGGTCAGCGCCCGGCCGGTTCCCCGGGCCGCCAGGCCGTGCCCAGCGAGCAGTACGAGGTGGGCAGCCGCGGTCCCCGCTCGGGCAGCAGGATCCGCCGCTGCGGACCCAGTTCGAACCCGGCGTCCCGCAGCCCGGCGACCGGGTCGCGGGCCAGGTGACAGCCGCCGCTCAGCGCGGGCCAGACGGTGCGGTCCAGGGTGCGCTGGGTCAGCACCATCATCCGGCCGCCGCCCCGGCCGTGCTCGAAGAACCGCACCTCGCCACCCGGCCTGAGCACCCGCCGCACCTCGCCCAGCGCCCGTGCCACGTCCCGCACGCTGCACAGCACCAGTGACAGCACGGCCGCGTCGAAGGCCTCGCTCTTCACCGGCAGCGCCTCCGCGACCCCGGGCACCACGTCGACCGGCACCTGGACGCGCAGGGCCGACTCCAGGGCCAGCTTCCGCAGCAGCGGCTCGGGTTCGATCGCGACGACCTCCGCGACCGCCCCGGGATAGTGCCCGAAGTTCAGCCCGTTCCCGGCGCCGATCTCGATCACCCGCCCGGACAGTCCGGCCAGCAGCCGCTCGCGGATCGCGGCCATCCCGAGCCGGGTCTCGGCGCCCACGCTGAGCCGGGCGTAGGAACGGGCGAAGAACGGGTGGTGGACGGGGCTCCGCGCCACCGTGCCGGAACCGGCCGACGACAACCGCATGGCAACCTCCCGGGCAGGGCCTACCGGGATTCTCCCCCGGGGAGCCCCGGCACACCCCGCCGCGTCCATGGTCATGAGCGGCCGGCGAGGCGTGCGGGGCCGTCCCTCAGGGCGCCTGCCGGATGCGGAACGCCTCCGCGTCCCACGTCCCGTCCAGCCGCCCGGCCAGCCAGCCCGGCGCGGCGGCCCGGAAGGCGGCCGGCGGGAGCGCGCCCGCACCGGCCGGCAGCGCGCCGAGCAGCGGGGCGCCCGCCACCTCCGGCAGGTCCGCCACGTTGCAGCGGCAGGCCAGATCCGGCTCGTCGGGCCAGCTCCCGATCACGATCCCGGCGAGATCCAGCTCGCGGGCCCGCAGTTCACGTGCCGTCAGCTCCGTGGTGTTGAGCGTGCCGAGCCCGGCCGAGGCGACGACCAGCACCGGCGCGTCCAGCAGCCGGGCCGTGTCCGCCAGGGTCCCGCCCGCCGCGTCGAACCGGACGAGCAGCCCGCCCGCCCCCTCGACCAGCACCAGATCGTGCTCGGTGGCCAGCTTCGCCGCGGCCTCGGCCACCTCGTGCGGATGCACCGGCGCCATCCCCGCCCGGCGGGCCGCCGTACCCGGCGCCAACGGTTCGGGGAAACGGGCCAGTTCGCCGGCCGTGACCGGTCCGGCCAGCCGGGCCACCTCGTCCGCGTCGCCGCGCTCGTCCGGCCGGACACCCGTCTGCGCGGCCTTCAGCACCGCCACCGAACGCCCGGCGGCGAGCGCCGTGGCGGCGACGGCCGCGGTCGTGACGGTCTTGCCGACCTCCGTGCCCGTCCCCGTGATCACCAGTACCGGCATGTCATCCCTCCCGCGCCGCGGCGCACACCGCGCGCGCGATCCGTGCCACGTCCTCGTCCGAGGTGACGTACGGCGGCATCGTGTAGACCAGGTCGCGGAACGGGCGCAGCCACACGCCCTCCCGCACGGCGGCCCGGGTGGCCGCCGCCATGTCGACCTCGTGGTCGAGCTGCACCACGCCGATGGCGCCCAGGACGCGGACGTCCTTCACGCCGGGCAGCGCGGCGGCGGGCGCCAGGCCCGCCCGCAGGCCCGCCTCGATCCGCCGGACCTCCGACCGCCAGTCCTGCCCGAGCAGCAGGCCGATCGAGGCGCAGGCCACGGCCGCCGCCAGCGGGTTGCCCATGAAGGTCGGGCCGTGGGCGAGCACGGGCACCTCGCCCCGCGAGATGCCGTCGGCCACCCGCGCGGTGCACAGCGTGGCCGCCATGGTGAGATAGCCGCCGGTCAGCGCCTTCCCCACGCACATCACGTCCGGGGTGACACCCGCGTGCTCCGCCGCGAACAGCTCGCCCGTGCGCCCGAATCCGGTGGCGATCTCGTCGAACACCAGCAGCACGCCGTGCTCGTCGCAGGCCTCGCGCAGCACCCGCAGGTACGCGGGGGAGTGGAACCGCATCCCGCCGGCCCCCTGCACCACCGGTTCCACGATCACCGCGGCCAGTTCGTCGGCGTGCCGCCCGATCAGCTCCCGCAACCGCAGCGCGTACGACTCCTCGTACTCGGCCGGCGGGGCGTCCGCGAACACCTGGCGCGGCAGCACACCGGCCCACAGGCCGTGCATCCCGCCGTCGGGGTCGCACACCGACATCGGGTTCCAGGTGTCCCCGTGGTAGCCGCCGCGCCAGGTCAGCAGCCGCTGCTTGGCCGGACGGCCGAGCGAACGCCAGTACTGCAGGCACATCTTCACCGCGACCTCGACCGACACCGAGCCGGAGTCGGCGAGGAACACGTGCTCGAGTCCCTCTGGAGACATGTCGACAAGGAGCTTCGCGAGCCGGACGGCGGGCTCGTGCGTGAGCCCGCCGAACATGACGTGGCTCATCCGCCCGAGCTGCTCACGGGCCGCCTCGTTGAGGACGGGGTGGTTGTAGCCGTGGATCGCCGACCACCAGGAGGACATGCCGTCGACCAGCTCGCCCGAACCGTCGGCCGGGCGCAGCCGGACCCCGCTCGCCGACTCCACGACGAGCGGTTCGCCGCGCCCGGGCATCGGACCGTACGGATGCCACACGTGCCGGCGGTCCAGCTCCAGCAGCTCGGGCACGCTCAGGCCGGGCAGGTCAGGCATTGGGCGCGAGATCCGTTCCGGCGCCCCGGCGGCGCACGGCGACGAGATCGGTGCGCGCCTCGTTCGCCGCCGGCTCCGGCGCGGGCGCCGTACCGCAGACGCCACCGCCCTCGTGCGAGCCGCAGCCGGCCTCCGCGTGCGAGCCGCAGCCGGCCTCCGCCCGCGATCCGCACCCGGCGCCCTCGTGGGAGCCGCAGCCGCCCGCGGCCGCCGCCCGGTGCTCGGGCAGGGTCACCTGCTCGGCGCCCTCCACCTCGAACCCGGCGTCCGCGATCATCTCCAGGTCGGCCTTGCCCGCCTGGCCCTCACTGGTCAGGTAGTCGCCCAGGAAGATGGAGTTGGCCAGGTTCAGGGCCAGGGGCTGCATGGTGCGCAGATGGACCTCGCGGCCGCCCGCGATGCGCACCTCGGCGTCCGGGCAGACGAAGCGGACCATGGCGAGGATGCGCAGACAGCGCTGCGGGGTGAGGTTCCACTCCTTGGCGAGCGGGGTTCCCTCGAACGGGATCAGGAAGTTCACCGGAACGGAGTCGGGGTCGAGCTCGCGCAGCGAGAACACGACGTCCACCAGGTCCTCGTCGCTCTCACCCATACCGGCGATCAGCCCGGAGCAGGCGGACAGCCCGGCCGCGTGCGCCTTGTTCACCGTGTCCACCCGGTCGGCGTACGTGTGGGTGGTGGTGATGTCCCCGTACGTGGCCTCGGAGGTGTTCAGGTTGTGGTTGTAGGCGTCCGCGCCCGCCTCGCGCAGCCGCTCGGCCTGGCCGTCGGAGAGCAGGCCGAGACAGGCGCACACCTCGACGTTCTCGTGCTGGTCCTTGATGGTCCGGATGGTCTCGGAGACCCGGTCCACGTCCCGGTCCGTGGGGCCGCGCCCGGACGCCACCAGGCAGACCCGCTTGGCGCCGCCCGCCAGGCCCGCGGCGGCGGCCTCGGAGGCCTCGCCGGGCTTGAGCCAGGTGTACTTGAGGATGCCGGCGGTGGAGCCGAGCCGCTGGGAGCAGTAGGAGCAGTCCTCGGGGCACAGGCCGGACTTGAGGTTGACCAGATAGTTGAGTTTCACGCGCCGGCCGAACCAGTGCCGGCGCACCTTGCCGGCCGCGGCCACCACATCGAGCAGGTCGTCGTCGGAGGTGGCGAGCACGGCGAGAGCCTCGTCGCGGGTCGGCGTCTCGCGCCGAAGCCCCTTGTCCACCAGCGTGTTCAGCAGGTCCATGAGGCACGATCCTGTCCTACGGGACCGCCTCGGGCCAAGGAGAGTTTGCACAACGGAGACGGTTCACCGTGTGGGTATTGCCACACCATGGGCGGGCGGCCGTACGGCTAGTGTCTGTCCGCTACCTACAAAAGCCCCGGAGGACCCATGGCGTTCGGCTGGATCGACGAGCAGGCCGAGGCGCGCCGCCGCGCCGGACTCGTACGGACCCTGCGCCCGCGTCCGGCCGACTCGCCGCTGCTGGACCTGGCGAGCAACGACTACCTGGGTCTCGCCCACCATCCGGAGGTCGCCGAGGGGGCCGCCGCGGCCGCCCGCGTCTGGGGCGGCGGGGCCACCGGGTCCCGGCTGGTCACCGGCACCACCGAGCTGCACACCGAGCTGGAGCGGGAACTGGCCGACTTCTGCGGCTTCGAGGCGGCCCTGGTGTTCTCCTCCGGCTACGCCGCCAACCTGGCCGCGGTCACCGCGCTGGGCCCGCACGGGTCCCTGATCGTGTCCGACGCGGGCAACCACGCCTCGCTCATCGACGGCTGCCGGCTCGCCCGGGGCGCCACCCAGGTGGTCGGGCACGCCGATCCGCAGGCCGCGCGCAAGGCGCTCGGCACGCATCCCGGTCCGGCGATCGCCGTCTCCGACACGGTGTTCTCCGTCGACGGCGACGCGGCGCCGCTGGCCGCGCTGGCCGAGGCGTGCCGCGAGCACGGCGCCGGGCTGGTCCTTGACGACGCGCACGGGCTCGGCGTGCTGGGCGACGGCGGCCGGGGCGCCCCGTACGCGGCCGGACTGGCGGGCGCCGACGACGTGGTCGTCACCGCCACGCTGTCGAAGTCGCTGGGCAGCCAGGGCGGTGTGGTCCTCGGCCCGGCCCGGGTCATCGCCCATCTGGTCAACGCGGCCCGCACCTTCATCTTCGACACGGGTCTGGCCCCCGCCGCCGTGGGCGCCGCGCTCGCGGCGCTGCGGCTGCTGCGGCGCGAGCCGGCGCGGGCGGAGCGGGCCCGCGCGGTCGCCGCCGAACTGCACGCACGGCTGACCGCCGCGGGTCTGGAGGCGGTGCGACCGGACGCCGCGGTGGTCTCCGTGCGGGCTCCGTCCCCGGAGCAGGCCGTGCGCTGGGCGGCCGACTGCCGTACGGCAGGCCTGGCCGTGGGCTGCTTCCGTCCTCCTTCCGTGCCCGACGGCATCTCACGGCTGCGGCTGACCGCCCGCGCGGACCTGTCCGGGGCCGAGATCGAACGCGCTGTACGTGTGATTCGCGAGGCGCGACCATGAGTCGGCGTGACACGGCCGCACATCTGGCGAAAGTGATCGGATCTGATCAGTAGGGGTCGGTCCGCCGGCCGGTTCTCAGGCCGGGTCCGGCCCGGTCACCGGAGCGCGGCCACGAAGCCCGCCCAGCTCCCGGGGGAGAAGAGCAGCGCGGGTCCCGCGGGGGCCTTGGAGTCGCGCACGGCGAGCAGTCCGGCGCACGGGCCGGAGTGCGGCCGGGCCGTCTCCACGCAGTTGTTCGCTCCGGTGCTGTAGCTGCTGCGCAGCCACCGCACGTCGTGCAGATCGGTACTGGCTGGGACGTTCCGAGGCAGAGCTGTCATGGTGCCTCCTTACGCGCCGTCACCTATCTCGGCGATGTAGTCCAACGATTCCTCGGGTGAAAGGGCGTGGAACTGAAGGGTGTCGAAGGCCTCGGCATAGGCCATGAGGTCTTCTTTCCGTTCCAGGTAGAGGCTACTCGTCAACTGGTCGAGAACAACTACGTCCAGATCAGAAGTGCTCGGAAATGAGAAGATAACGAAAGGCCCGGTGAGGCCGACATGCGCCCCCGCCGCGAACGGCAGTACCTGGAGCCGTACTTGGGGCAGCCGAGCGGCCTCCACCAGCCGTTCCAGTTGCCGCGCCATCACCTCGGGACCGCCCACCTCGCGCCGCAGCACCGCCTCGTCCAGCACCGCGGTCAGCTCCAGCGGCGGCTCGGACCGGAGCACGTCCTGCCTCGCCAGCCGCACCTCCACCAGCGCGTCCAGCCGCTCCTCGTCGACGCCCTCCACCGCCGCGCGGGTCACCGCGCGAGCGTATTCGGGCGTCTGCAGAAGGCCGGGAACCACCGTGGTCTCCAGGGTGCGCATCCCGCTCGCCTGCGACTCCAGGCTGATGAAGTCGCGGTAGGTGGGCGGCAGGACGCCCCGGTAGGCGTGCCACCAGCGGTTGCGGCCGCCCGCGTCCTCCGTGCCCGTCAGCATCAGCAGCATGTCGCGCAGTTGCCGGTCCCGCACCTCGTAGGCGTCGAGGAGTAACCGCACGTCGGCCGGTCTCACCCCGCTGGCGCCGGTCTCGATGCGGCTCACCTTCGACTGGTGCCAGCCCACCAGGAGGGCCGCCTCGCCACTGGTGAGCCCGGCCCCGGTGCGCAGCGCGCGCAGTTCGGCGCCCAGTTTGCGGCGGCGCACCGCGGGACCGTTCTGCATGGGAACTCCTTACTCCTTCCGGGCCGCCCGGATACGGTTGCGCGTCGCAGAGTTCACCGCTTCGGGCGACAGATATATGCATATCTTGGTGGATCGCTCCCCTGACCGGCCCGGTGGTGGCAGTCTGGCGGCGAAGCACCAGTCCGGGACCGTACTCGAACCATCCGCTCCTCGTCGGACCGCGGTCCCGTGGGAAAGGGACGACGTCGCCATGGCAGACCACCTGGAAGCATCCGTCACTCTGCCGAGCGATCCCGCCTCGGTCTCCGCGGCCCGTTCCTACGTACTGAGCACCCTCGCGGAGTGGGGCCTGCCGTCGGACACCGAAGTGGCCGACACCGTGCGCCTCATCGTCTCCGAACTCGCCACCAACGCCGTGCAGCACACCTTCGGCCAGTCACCCACCTTCACGGTCGACATCGCGCTCGACCGTGACGAACACCTGCGCATCGGCGTCACGGACAGTCATCCGCGCTTCCCCAAAAGACTGCCCGCCGCCGTCCAGCAGGACAACGGGCGGGGCATGGTCATCATCCGCTGGCTCACCGCCGAGTGCGGTGGCAGGCTCCGCGTCCGGCCCACCCGCGAGGGCGGCAAGACGGTGTCGATCGAACTGCCGTGGACCCACCAGGGGGAGCGGCTCACCGCGGCCGGACAGCAGGAACCCTGAGGAGCCTCCCTGAAAGCCGGCGAACCGGGGCCCGGTGCGCGGCCCCGTGACCGTCCCGCGGTGCCGCACGGGCCCCGGACGCGGCTGCGCCGCCCCGGGGCCGCCCGCGTGCTTCAGGCGGACGCCGGGACGGCGCCGACGGTCAGGGGGAGCGGCCCCGCTGCTGGAGCCGTTCCGGGGCTGGGCGGGGTCAGCTGACCCGGCCGTACCAGACGCTGCGGGTCCAGATCTTCTCGAGCCGGACCACGGCCCCGGTCTTCGGGGCGTGCCAGATCTTGCCCTTCCCGGCGTAGATGCCGACGTGGTAAACGCTGGAACCGGAGTGGAAGAAGACCAGGTCGCCGGCCCGGCGGTGGCCGGCGGAGATATGGCGGGTCCTGTTGTACTGCTGGGCCGCCGTGCGCGGCAGCTTCTTGCCCGCCTTCTTGAACGAGTAGAGCGTCAGACCCGAGCAGTCGAACCGGCGCGGACCGGTAGCCCCGTACTGGTAAGGCGAGCCCTTCTTGGAGGCGGCGATGTGCAGGGCCTTCGTCGCCAGAGTGGCGGCCGAGGCCTCGTTGGCCAGGCCGGGCACTGCGATGGAGCCGCCCACCGCGGCAAGCGTAAGAGCCGAGGCCGTGCCGGCCCGGGCCATCATCGACGGGACACGATTCAGCGCAGTCATGCGCAACCCTTCGTCAGCCGCCTGTGAAGGATGACCTGTCGGATTCGGGCTGGCGAAGTGGCCCGGCCGCGTTGCCGCGGCTTCACCCCAAGGGCTGCTCGGCACGACCGTCCGTCTGCGACGAACGTCCGTCCCGGCGACCCGTCTTGCCTGGGTCCTCCACTCCTGCCGATCCACTCCTGTCGACCGGTCATCCGGGCGGCGGCAGGACTCGGCGTCCGCACGGATCGCCCCGCCGCGGTGGCGGGGGCTTGTCGTCAGACAGGGATCTTCACTCACAGGTGTCCGAAAATCCCAACGGAACCGGGGATTTGTGGCGTTACTCACCACTCACCCGTTCGGGTGGACACTGCTCTGTTCGAGTCGTCGTCAACTCCCGCGCGTAGCCCCGGACCTGGGACGAAGCACCTCCGGGCAGGTCCCCGAGCGGCCGATCGCGCAAGTCGGAGGGTCAGAAAAAAAGCCCGGAGATACTCCGGCCGGGGGTACGTCGTTCGGGCCGTTTCAACTCGACGCCGGGCGGACCGTCGACGACCGGGTCCACCCGGCGCGGGAACCGGCGTCCGGGTCAGCCCACGCCATCGGGCGGGAGCACGACGCGCGCGGTACGGCGCTCGCCGTCGAGCACCCTCAGCGCCCGTGCCAGCGTGTCCCCGTGCAGCTCCGTCTCGCCCCGCCGGTGCATCAGGGCGAGCGCGTCGCGCAGCTCGGCGGCCTTGCGCACCAGGGCCTGCGCCGCGCGCAGCCCGCTGTAGGTGTCTCCCGGTCGCGCCGGGTTGATCCGGCCGAGCAGGTCGGCCGCCTCCAGGTAACGGTCGATCAGCTCACCCTCGGCCCTGGTCAGCGCGGGCAGCGGCGGCAGCTCGGGCGGCAGCACGGCGGGTCACCTCGCCCGCTCGGCGCCGGGACCGGCCTTGCGGCTCGGCACGACGCCGTCCACCAGGCCGTACGCCAGCGCGCCCGGCGCGTCCAGCACCAGGTCGCGCTCCAGGTCCCGGCCGACCTGCTCCGGCGTGCGCCCGGTGTGCCGGACCAGCAGTTCCTCCAGCAGCGCCCGTGCCCGGGTCAGTTCCCCGGCCTGGATGAGGAGGTCGCTCGGCTGCCCGTGGGCCGGCTCGGCCAGCGCGGGCTGCTCCAGCACCACCCGCGCCCCCGGCAGGATGAAGCGCTTGCCCGGGGCGCCGGCCGCGAGCAGGACCGCGGCGACCGAGGCGGCCTGGCCCAGGCAGTAGGTCTCCACGTCGCAGTGGACGTAGCGCATCGTGTCGTAGACGGCGGTCATGGCGCCGAACGAGCCGCCCGGGCAGTTGAGGTACAGCGTGATCTCCCGGTCCGGCGCCGCGTGTTCGAGATGCATGAACTGGGTGATCACGTCGGTCGCGGCGGTGTCGTCGAGCGGGGTGCCGAGGAAGATCACCCGGCTCTCGAACAGCTTCGAGTACGGGTCGAGCGTGCGGTGCCCGCCCGTGCCGGTGCGCTCGGTGAACTCGGGCAGGACGTGGCGGGCGGACGGTCGAGCCATGGGCGTACCCCTCCTCACGACGGGACCTCCGGCGGCCCCGCTTCTGTACAGAATGTACAGGAAGTACGTGACGTTATGATGGGGGCATGGCCTATGAGATTCCGGTGACGCAAGCCAGGGCTGAGTTCGCCGACCTGATCAACCGGGTGGTGTACGGCGGTGAGCGCGTCGTCGTGACGCGGCACGGCAAGCCGCTCGTCGCACTGGTCTCGGCCGTCGATCTGGAACGGCTGGAGGCGTCCGAGGAGCCGGCCGAGGAGGAGATCGTCAGCTCCGTGTCCAAGGTGCGCGAGGCGGCGCCCGCGGCCCGGGAGCGGCAGCGGTTCGGCATCGCGGCCGAGCATCGGGGGCCCGGCGTCTCCTAGCCCCGCGCGCCGAGGGCCGGTCACCGTCCGCGTATGGGGGAGTCCATCGAGTGGTCATGGGCCGGCCAAAGGCTGGTTAACGTCGCTGAAACTCCGGCGAACTAGCCTGCCGATCCACGCCACCAGGGGTTTTTCTGCCCGCGTTGATCACCATCGGGGCAATTTGTCTGTGTGTTACATCTGTCCCCGTCGCGGTGGCTGCGGCAACCGGACCCCGCACGGTCCGGAGCGAGGACTGTGAGGTGGGACGTGCAACTGACCCCGCACGAGCAAGAGCGGCTGCTGATCCATGTGGCCGCCGACGTGGCCGAGAGGCGCAGGGCCCGCGGACTGAAGCTCAACCACCCCGAGGCGGTCGCCCTCATCACCTCGCACATCCTGGAGGGCGCACGCGACGGCCGTACCGTCGCCGAGCTGATGGCGTCCGGCCGGAAGCTCCTCACCCGGGACGACGTCATGGACGGCATCCCGGAGATGATCCACGACGTCCAGGTCGAGGCCACCTTCCCGGACGGCACCAAGCTCGTCACCGTGCACGAGCCGATCGTCTGAGGGGGCCCGCGATGATTCCCGGAGAGATCCTGTTCGCGGGCGGCCCCGTCGTCTGCAACGAGGGCCGCGAGGTCACCCGCCTCACCGTCCTCAACGCCGCCGACCGGCCCGTCCAGGTCGGCTCCCACTACCACTTCGCCGAGGCCAACCCCGGCCTGGAGTTCGACCGCGCCGCCGCGCACGGCAAGCGGCTGAACGTCGCCGCCGGCACCGCCGTGCGCTTCGAGCCCGGCATTCCCGTCGCCGTGGAACTCGTGCCCCTGGCCGGCGCCCGGATCGTGCCCGGACTGCGCGGCGCCACCGGAGGTGCCCTGGATGCCTGAGATCTCCCGCGCCGCGTACGCCGACCTGTTCGGCCCGACCACCGGCGACCGCATCCGGCTGGCCGACACCGATCTGCTGATCGAGATCGAGGAGGACCGCTCCGGCGGGCCTGGACTCGCCGGGGACGAGGCGGTCTTCGGCGGCGGCAAGGTCATCCGCGAGTCCATGGGCCAGTCCCGGGCCACCCGCGCCGAGGGCACCCCCGACACCGTCATCACCGGAGTCGTCGTCGTCGACCACTGGGGCGTCGTCAAGGCCGACGTCGGCATCCGCGACGGCCGCGTCACCGGCATCGGCAAGGCCGGCAACCCGGACACCATGGACGGCGTCCACGCCGACCTGGTGATCGGCCCGGAGACCGAGATCATCGCGGGCAACGGGCGGATCCTCACCGCCGGCGCGATCGACGCCCATGTGCACTTCATCTGCCCGCAGGTCGCCGACGAGGCGCTGGCCGCCGGCATCACCACCCTGGTCGGCGGCGGCACCGGCCCCGCCGAGGGCTCCAAGGCGACCACCGTGACGCCCGGCCCCTGGCACCTGGCCCGGATGTTCGCCGCGATGGAGCAGTACCCGCTCAACATCGGCCTGCTGGGCAAGGGGAACACCGTCTCCCACGAGGCGATGCTCTCCCAGATCCGCGGCGGCGCCCTCGGGCTCAAACTGCACGAGGACTGGGGGTCCACCCCGGCCGTCATCGACGCCTCGCTGACCGTCGCCGACCGGACCGGCATCCAGGTCGCCATCCACACCGACACCCTCAACGAGGCCGGATTCGTGGGCGACACGCTCGCCGCGATCGCCGGGCGGGGCATCCACGCCTACCACACCGAGGGCGCGGGCGGCGGGCACGCGCCGGACATCATGACGGTCGTCTCCGAGCCGCACGTGCTGCCGAGTTCGACGAACCCGACCCGGCCCTTCACCGTCAACACCGCCGAGGAACACCTCGACATGCTGATGGTCTGCCACCACCTGAACCCGGCGGTCCCGGAGGACCTGGCCTTCGCCGAGTCCCGTATCCGGCCCTCCACCATCGGCGCCGAGGACGTCCTGCACGACCTCGGCGCGATCTCCATCATCTCCTCGGACTCGCAGGCCATGGGCCGGGTCGGCGAGGTCGTGCTGCGCACCTGGCAGACCGCCCACGTCATGAAGCGGCGGCGCGGCGCGCTGCCCGGCGACGGCCGGGCGGACAACCACCGGGTGCGGCGCTACGTCGCCAAGTACACGATCAACCCCGCGCTCGCCCAGGGACTCGCCCGGGAGATCGGGTCGGTGGAGACCGGCAAGCTCGCCGACCTGGTGCTGTGGGAGCCGGCGTTCTTCGGCGTCAAACCGCTCCTCGTCATCAAGGGCGGCCAGATCGCCTACGCGCAGATGGGCGACGCCAACGCCTCCATCCCCACCCCGCAGCCCGTCCTGCCCCGGCCGATGTACGGGGCGATCGGACGGGCGCCGGCCGGGAACTCGGTCAACTTCGTGGCGCCGCTCGCCGTGGAGGACGGGCTGCCGGAGCGGCTCGGGCTCGGCAAGCGGTTCGCCGCCATCGACTCGACGCGGTCGGTCACCAAGGCCGACATGCGGGAGAACGACGCGCGGCCGCGGGTGCGGGTCGACCCGGACAGCTTCGCCGTGCACATCGACGGTGAGCTGGTCGAGGCGACTCCGGCCGCGGAACTGCCCATGGCCCAGCGTTACTTCCTCTTCTGATGTCCAGGGCAGCCCTGCTCGTCCTGGCCGACGGCCGGTTCCCCGCCGGAGGGCACGCGCACTCCGGCGGGGCGGAGGCCGCCGTGAAGGCGGGGCGGATCACCTCCGCCGCCGGCCTGGAGGACTTCTGCCGCGGACGTCTGCACACCGCCGGGCTGGTCGCGGGCGCGCTCGCGGCGGCCGCCGTCCTGGGCGTCGAGCCACGGGAACTGGACGCGGCCGCGGACGCCCGCACCCCCTCACCCGCGCTGCGGGCCGCCGCACGGCGGCTCGGACGGCAGCTGCTGCGGGCCGCCCGGGCCTGCTGGCCCTGCGACGAACTCGACGCACTGGCGGCGGAGTTCCCCAAGGGGGCGCACCAGCCGGTCGTGCTCGGCCTCACCGCCCGCGCGGCCGGTCTCGCACCCGCGGACGCGGCGTACTGCGCGGCGTACGAGAGCGTCAGCGGCCCGGCGACGGCGACGGTCCGGCTGCTCAGCCTCGACCCGTTCGACGCGACCGGGGTGCTGGCGCGGCTGGCCCCGGAGCTGGACCGGGTCGTGGACCGGGCGGTGGCGGCGGCGCGGCGGGTCCCCGGCGGGGGAGCCGACGAGCTGCCGGCCGGGTCCGGACCGCTGCTGGAGGCCGGCGCCGAGTGGCACGCGGCCTGGCCCGTACGGCTGTTCGCGTCCTGAGGGACCGCGCCTCCCGCCACGCTCGACGCCCGTCACGCCGGGCCCCCGCCACGCCCAACCTGGCCAGACCTGCCCCGCCCCACGCCCGACCCCACCACGCCCACCGCCCGCGAAGGGCGCCGCCCCTCGCCCGAGGCGTCCCAGACAGGAGCCGTACATGCACCTCGACCACTCGCCGCACGGTCCCTCCGCCGTGAGTGCCGACGCCCGACGGCCCGACGGGACCCGGCGCGCCCTGCGCATCGGGCTGGGCGGTCCGGTCGGATCCGGGAAGACCGCCACCGTCGCCGCGCTCTGCCGGGCCCTGCGGGACGAGCTCTCGCTGGCCGTCGTCACCAACGACATCTACACCCGCGAGGACGCCGAGTTCCTGCTCCGGGAGGCCGTGCTGCCGCCCGAGCGGATCACGGCCGTGGAGACCGGCGCCTGCCCGCACACCGCGATCCGCGACGACATCTCCGCCAACCTCGAGGCGGTGGAGGACCTGGAGGAGGCGGTCGGGCCGCTGGACCTGATCCTCGTGGAGTCCGGCGGGGACAACCTCACGGCCACGTTCTCCAAGGGCCTCGTCGACGCGCAGGTCTTCGTGATCGACGTGGCCGGCGGCGACGACATCCCGCGCAAGGGCGGCCCCGGCGTCACCACCGCCGACCTGCTCGTCGTCAACAAGACCGACCTGGCGCCGTACGTCGGCTCCGACCTCGCCCGGATGGCCGCCGACGCCAAGGCGCAGCGCGCCGAACTCCCCGTGATCCTGCAGTCGTTGCGGGGCGGGGCCGGAGTGTCGGACGTGGCCGCGTGGGTGCGGGGACGGCTGGCCGCGTGGACGGCGTGACGGCGACCGGGGTCCGGGCCCGGGCGCGGATCGTCGCCCGCGGCGACGGGCGGGGCGGCACCGCGCTGCCCGTGCTGGAGGGCGCCGGCCCGCTCGCGCTGCGCCGGATCCGGGCGAGCGGTGACGAGGCGCGGGTGATGGTCGTTGGCGCGATGAGCGGCCCGCTCGGCGGCGACCGCTTCGCGCTGCGGGCGCGGGTGGCCGAGGGCGCCCGGCTGCACGTCGGCTCGGCGGCCGCCACCATCGCGCTGCCGGGCCAGCACAAGGGCGAGGCGCGGTACGACGTCCGACTCGACGTGGCCGGGGGAGCGGAGCTCGACTGGCTGCCGGAGCAGCTCATCTCGGCCGGCGGCAGCGACCTGCGCGTCACCACCCGGGCCGAACTCGGCGCCGGGGCACGGCTCGTGCTGCGCGAGGAGCAGGTGCTGGGGCGGGCCGGAGAGGAACCCGGACGGCTCACCAGCCGGCTCACCGTGCGGTATGCCGGCCGGACCCTGCTGGACCAGGAGCTGAGCTGCGGGCCCGGAGCACCGGGCGGCTGGGACGGCCCCGCCGTGCTCGGCGGCCACCGGTCCGTGGGGCAACTGGTCGTGGTGCGACCCGAGTTCGCGGACCGGCTCCCCGCGGCCCGGGCGCTGGGGGAGTGCGCGGCGCTGATGCCGCTCGCCGGTCCGGCGGTGCTCGTCAGCGCCGTGGCCCCCGACGCACTGAAACTGCGGGGGCTGCTCGACGAGGCGCTCGCCCTGCTCACCCAGGTGTCCCGCTGAGGAGACGCGTCGATCCGTTTATCGGATTGGTAAAGAAGGCTCGCCTCCCCTGTTCTCAGGTGGCTCACAGCCGCGAGGATCCCCGTCTGACCACTCGCAGCGATGTGCAATGGGAGCCCACTTGAGGGACAACAGACCGAAGAGCCGCCTCGTGGCGCTCAGTTCGGCCGGAGCGCTCGTCACGGCGACCCTGATAGCCGGCGCGATGTCGGCGCCCGCGGCCAGCGCCGACAGCCGCCACGGACGGGACCGCGAGGCCGTCGGCGCCGAGATCGCCGCAGCCCGCGCCGCCAAGGCCGGCATCGACTGGCGGGACTGCCCGGCCGACTGGGGCCTGGAGAAGCCCATCCAGTGCGGCTGGGTCTCCGTGCCGCTCGACTACAGCAAGCCCGACGGCAAGCAGATAGAGCTCGCCGTCGACCGCATCGGCAACACGGGAACCCCGAAGGAGCGCCAGGGCGCCCTCCTGTACAACCCGGGCGGTCCCGGTGGTTCCGGCCTGCGCTTCCCGCGCCGGGTCACCACCAAGAGCGCCGTGTGGGCGAACGTGGCGAAGGCCTACGACTTCGTGGGCTTCGACCCGCGCGGCGTCGGTCACTCGGCGCCCATCTCCTGCATCGACCCGCAGGAGTTCGTCAAGGCGCCCAAGGCCGACCCGGTGCCGGACACCGAGGCCGACAAGACCGCCCAGCGCAAGCTCGCCCGCGAGTACGCGGAGGGCTGCGCCGAGCGCAGCGGCACGATGCTGCCGCACATGACCACGCCGAACACCGCGCGCGACCTGGACGTCATCCGCGCCGCGCTCGGTGAGCGCAAGCTCAACTACCTCGGCGTCTCCTACGGCACCTACCTCGGCGCCGTCTACGGCACCCTCTTCCCGGGCCACCTGCGCCGCATGGTCGTGGACAGCGTGGTGAACCCGTCGAAGCGCAACATCTGGTACCAGGCCAACCTGGACCAGGACGTCGCCTTCGAGAGCCGCTGGAAGGACTGGCAGGACTGGGTCGCCGCCAACGACGCCGCCTTCCACCTGGGCACCACCCGCGCCGCCGTGCAGGCCAAGTGGCTCGAACTGCGCGCCACCGCCAAGAAGCACCCCCTCGGCGGCGTCGTCGGCCCGGCCGAGCTGATCTCCTTCTTCCAGAGCGCCCCGTACTACGACTCCTCGTGGGTTCCGGTCGCCTCGGTGTTCAGCAAGTACGTGGCCGGCGACACCCAGGCCCTGATCGACGCCGCCGCCCCCGACATGGCGGACAAGGCCGGCAACGCCGGCGCGGAGAACAGCAACGCGGTCTACACCGCGGTGGAGTGCGCCGACGCGAAGTGGCCCACCAGCTGGAGCAGGTGGGACCGGGACAACACCCGGCTCCACCGGGACCACCCGTTCATGACCTGGGCCAACGCCTGGATGAACCTTCCCTGCGCCACCTGGCCGGCCAAGCAGCGGACCCCCGTCGAGGTGGGCACCCACCGGGGTCTTCCGCAGGTGCTGATCGTCCAGTCGACGCGTGACGCGGCGACCCCCTACGCGGGCGCCGTCGAACTGCACAAGCGCTTCAAGGGCTCCCGTCTCATCACCGAGCGGGACGCCGGCTCGCACGGTGTGACGGGCCTGGTCAACCCCTGCATCAACGACCGGGTCGACGCCTATCTCCTCGGCGGCAAGCTGGACTCCGCCGACGTGACCTGCGCGCCGCACGCCACGCCCAAGCCGTAACCGGCTTCGGCACGGACCACAGGGGCGGCCGGGACTCCCGGCCGCCCCTTCGTCACACCCGCTCCCACCAGGCGTCCTCGGCCGCGTAGTCGAAGGAGCCGGGGTAGGCCCGCGCCATGACCGGGAAGCGTTCCCGCCAGTCGCCCTCGCGCAGCGCACCCGTCAGCCAGTCCACCGTCTCCGGCAGGCTGTCCGGGTACGACACCACCGGCCGGTAGCCCAGCTCCCGTTCGGCGGCGGACATGTCGACGACCACCGGCAGCGGCACCGACCACGGGCTCGCGCCCACCGTCCCGCCGGGCGGCGGGCCGTCCAGCGGCGCAGTCTCCGTCTCCACGCCCATGACCGTGTCGATCGCCGCCCCGATCTCCGCCGCCGTCGGCGCCTCGCCGTCGCAGGCGTTGAGCACCCGGGACCCGGGCCGGGCCGCCGCCAGCCGCACCAGCTCGGCGACGTTCCGGGCGCTCGCCGGATGGAAGCGGCTCTCCCCGCGGTACGCGAGCACCCGGCGGCGCCTGCCGTCCAGGTTCCGCTTCACGAAGTACAGCTCGCGGGGGAGCGGGCTGTGCGGACCGTGCACCGCGCCCGCCCGCAGCACCGTGGTCGGCAACTCGTCGCCGGCGGACAGGAGTTCTCGCTCCAGAGCCGCCTTGCGGGTGGAGTAGGTCGCCGGGCCCGGCGCCACCGCCGGCTGGGACTCGGGCACCGGCACCGGATACACCGGGAAGCCGTCCGGCTCGCCGGCGGTGTCGAAGCCGCGCCCCGCGCCGTCCTCGTACACCGACACACTGGAGACCACGACCGCGGAGCCGATCCGTCCCGCGAGGGACGTCAACTGCCGTGCGTGCGCGGCGTCGTACGCCACCATGTCCACCACCAGGTCGCAGCCGTCGCCCACCACGGCGGCGAGCGCGCCGTCGTCGGACCGGTCCAGGCGTGCCACCCGCACGCCGCCGTCCCACGACCCGTCCCGGCCGCCGCCCCGCGAGGCGGCCGTCACCTCCCAGCCGTCCCGTGCCAGCGCCGCCACCACCGGACGGCCGATCTGCCCGCTCGCTCCGATCACCACTGCCCTCTTCATACGGCGAGCCTAGGCGCGGGACGCCGCCGGATCCGAGCCGTTCTGCCGAGGGCAGAGATCAACCGAGCTGCGTCCGGGGGGACTTGCGGTCCTTCTTCGCCTCCGCCTGCTCAGCCTTGACGTCGGCCGCGTACCGGTCGACGTACTCCTGGCCGGAGAGCGAGAGGATCGCGTACATGATCTCGTCGGTGATCGCCCGCAGCACGGCCTTCTCCTTCTCCATGCCGGCGTAGCGCGAGAAGTCCAGCGGCTCGCCGAAGCGGATCGTGACGGGGCGGAGGTGCGGTACGACCCTGCCCGGCGGCTGCGCCTCGAAGGTGCCGATCATCGCGCAGGGCACGACGGGCACCCCGGCCCGCAGCGCCATGACCGCGACCCCGACCTTGCCCTTGTACAGGCGGCCGTCGTGCGACCGGGTCCCCTCCGGGTAGATGCCGAGCAGCTCGCCCTTGCCGAGCACCCCGAGCCCCTCGCGGATCGCGGCCTGCCCCGCTTCCTTGCCCGAGCGGTCCACCGGGATCTGCCCGGCGCTGCGGAAGAAGAACGCCGTGAGGCGGCCCTTGACCCCCGGCCCGGTGAAGTACTCGGCCTTGGCGAGGAAGGTGATGCGCCGCTTCAGGATCGCCGGCATCAGGAAGTGGTCCGAGAAGGACAGATGGTTCCCCGCGACGATCGCCGGACCATCCGCCGGCACGTGCTCGAGCCCCTCGATCCGGGGCCGGAAGGCCAGCCTGAGCAGAGGGCCCAGAAGGACGTACTTGAGCAGGTAGTAGAACAACGGGTCGCTCCTCACTCCTGGCGGACTGGCTCAACCACCGCGTTCTTCCACGTCATTCGCCCTGTCGTGGGCTGTCAGTCTAGGTGCAGGCGCGGCCGTCCGGCACCGGTCCGGACCGTGTCGGGTCCGCCCCTCACCGGCTGCCCCGAACGGGTGCCGACCGAACTCCGGCGGCCGCCCGCGGCGCCCCGTCGCACATCGCGACCGGTGACCGATCCGGCGCCGGCCGGACTCCCCCCTGGCCGTTCAGGGCGCGCCCGTCGCCGGCAGTCGCAGGCGCAGCTCATAGCCGCCCTCCGTGGTCGGTCCGGAGGTGATGGTGCCGCCGAGGAGCGAGGCGCGCTGGCCCAGGCTGACCAGGCCGTAGTGCGAGCTGGGCAGCGGGAGGCCGGGGCGCGTCGGCGCGGAGTTCGTGACCGTGACGAGCACGGTGCCGTCCTGGTGGCCGAGGCAGACGCTGGCCGCGGCGCCCGGGGCGTGCTTGCGGATGTTGGTCAGCGCCTCCTGGACGGTGCGGTAGACGGCGCGCTGCACGGTCGGCGGAAGGTCCTCCGGCAGGTCCATGCGCAGCTTGGTCTCGATGCCGCTGCCGGCGACGAGCTGCTGGAGGTCGGCCAGGGACGGCTGCGGGGTCAGCTCGGTCGGGCGCCCGCCGGAGGCCCGCAGGACGTTGACCATGTGCCGCAGCTCGTCCAGTGTCTGCACGCTCAGCCGCCGGATCGTGGCCGCCGCCTCCTTGGCCTCCGGGTCCCGGCTGCCCACCTGCAGGGCGCCCGCCCGTACCGCGATCAGGCTGACCTGGTGGGAGACCACGTCGTGCATCTCGCGGGCGAGCTGCGCGCGTTCCTTGGACAGCGCGGCCTGCGCGGTCAGCAGCTGCTCGTGGTCGCGCGCCTCGGAGATCTCGGCGAGCCGCAGCGACAGATCGCGCCGGGTCTGGACGAGCTGGCCGAGGAACACGGGGGCGGCGGCCATCGCCGCGGTGTAGGTCAGGGTGATCAGGGTCGAGGTGCCCAGCAGGTCTATCGCCGGCGACGGCCATCGGGTGACGTCACTGAGCGTGAACGTCAGAGCGCACAGCGCCAGCATGACCCGGCGGCGGGTGAGGGAGGCCAGGGTGTACAGCGCGGCCAGCGCGGCGAAGACGGCGTCCGAGAGCAGCACCGAGGGCAGGGTGAGCAGGAACGTCAGCAGCGGCAGGCGCCGTCGCATCAGCAGCGCGAGGGCGGCGGTCAGGGCGAAGGCCATGCGCAGCGGCTCGTCGCCGTCGAAGTGCACCCAGACGTCGAACAGCGAGCAGACGACGACGGCGGCGTCCAGCAGCGGCGCGGGCGGGCGGCGTGGTGTCATCCGTCCCCCTTCGTGAGGAGCCCGGCCCGTTGGGCGAGCAGGGCGGCCTGGACGCGGCCGCCCACCTCCAGCTTGGTCAGGATGGCGCTCACGTGGTCCTTGACCGTCCCGGTGCTCAGATGCATCCGGGTGGCGATGTCGCCGTTGGACAGCCCCTCCGCGACCAGGAGCAGCACATGGCGCTCACGCTCGGTCAGCCGGTCGAGGGTGCGGGCGGCCGCCTCCTGGGAACCGGCGCCCAGGAATCCGTCCACGACCGTCCGGGTCACCTTGGACGACAGCACGGTCCCGCCCTCGGCGAGGGCCCGCACCAGGAACGGCAGCTCCTCGGGATCGGTGTCCTTGAGCAGGAAGCCCGCCGCGCCCGAGCGCAGGGCCGTCTCCACGTACTCGTCCATGTCGAACGTGGTGAGCATGGCCACGACCGGCGGGCGCGGCAGCCGGCGCAGCTCCGCGAGGAGGGTCAGCCCGTCCACGTCCGGCATCCGGATGTCCAGCAGCACGACGTCCGGCTCCGTCTCCCGCACCGCGGTGAGCGCCTGGCCGCCGGGCACCGCCGCCGCGACCTCGATGTCGTCCGCCGCGTCGAGGATGTGCTGGAAGCCCGTGCGGATGAGGGCCTCGTCGTCGACCACCAAAACCCGGATCACGTGTGCTCCACTCGCTGCCGGTCTCCAGTCTGATCCGTACCGCGCCGAGCGGCGCGCCGTGCCCGCCCGCGGGCGGGTTCAGCCGGGCGGCGGGGCCGGCCCAGCCGGTCGGCGGGGCGGTTCCGGACATCCGCCGGATGGTCGCGGCAGGTGGCGGCCACGGACCCTGGTACGCATGAGCGAGGAGCTCATCCGTGCCCGGACCCGCTGGTCGGGAGCCGTGCCGGTGCACCAAGGAGGTCAGTCGCATGACGATCCGCCTCACGTTCCTGAGCACGAGCGGCGGGGAACCCACCCCCGGCGCCCGCTTCGGTGACGCCCCGCCGACCGAACGCGAACTGGGCGAGGCGCGCGCGGCCCGAGCGGACCTCCCTCCCCACACCCGGGCCGTGCGCGCGCCGTCCCTGCGCTGCCGGCTGACCGCCGAGGCCCTGGGCCTGGCGGCGGCGGACGAGCCCGCGCTGCGCGACCTCGACGTCGGCGCGTGGCAGGGCCGTACCGTCGAGGAGGTCGCCGCCACGGACCCGCACGCCTTCACCGCGTGGCTGACCGACCCGGACGCCGCACCGCACGGAGGCGAGTCGGTACGCCGGTTCTGCCGGCGCACCGCCAACTGGCTCGACGCCGTCGCCGACGAGCCCGGCCACGTGCTGGCCGTCACCGGACCGGCCGTCGTCCGGGCCGCGCTCGTGCACGCCCTGTCCGTGCCGGCGAGGGCGTTCTGGCGCCTCGACGTGCCGCCCCTGTCCCCGGTATCCCTCACCTGGCAGCGCGGTCACTGGGACGTCAGTGTCGGCTCCGCCGCCTTCGAGGCGACCCGGCGGTTCACCGTGATCCACCGGAACCCCCGCCTGCACGCGGGCCGGGAGGCCGCCCACGCCTTCGTCCCGTCCGCCGGGACCTGCGACGACCCCCTGCGATACCCCCGGGTGGACGGAGCCGACTACGCCACCACGCGCCCGTAGCGGCGCCTCCTGCCCGGCCACCGTCGCGGCCGTCGCGCGAGTCCTGTCGCCGCTCGCGCCGCCCGCCCCCGTACGATGTCCGCGATGCCCAGCAGACAGCAGCGCGCCCCCCGACCGCCTCGACGGCCCCGTCGTGCGCTGCTCGTGCTGGCGGTACTGGCCGGTCTGCTCGGCATGCACGCCCTGGCGCCCGGCGGCGGCACCGGGCACCCGGCGCGGGCCCACACCGGGTACCGCGCGGTCGCCGTCATGGCTCAGGACGCCTGTCCGGACGGCCACTGCGGCGGCGACCACCTGCACCACGCCGACGCGTCCTGCGCTTCCGGCGCCGTCAAGGACGGCCCCGGATCACCGGTTCCGGCCCCCGGCCCGGTGACCGCCCAGGCCGCGTCCGAAGCGTGCCCCTCCCTCGCCGGCACCGCGCCGGACGGCGCCCGCGCCCCGCCCACCCTGGCCGAACTGCAGCTCCTGCGGATCTAGAGGCACCGACGACCGCCCGCACGGCGGCCGTCCACCCACGCGTGCCCGAAGACACCCTCACGACAGCAGGAGTTCCAGCATGACCATCCGTACCCTGACGCGCCGCGCCGCCCTCCTGGCGGTCACCGCGACCGCCTCGCTGGCCCTCGCCGCCTGCGGCGGCGGCGACGGCGCGGCCCGCGCGGGACACGGCGGCCAGGCGTCGCCGTCCGCGTCCGCCACGGCCGGAGCGCACAACGCCCAGGACGTCTCCTTCGCCCAGGGCATGATCCCGCACCACCAGCAGGCCCTGGAGATGGCGAAGCTCGCCGACGGCCGGGCCTCCTCGGCCCGGGTGAAGGACCTCGCCGCCCGGATCGAGAAGGCGCAGGACCCGGAGATCCGCACCATGACCGGCTGGCTGACCGCCTGGGGCGAGCAGGTGCCCATGGCGGGCATGGACCACTCGGGCCACTCCGGCATGACCGGCATGGCCGGGATGATGAGCGACGACGACATGGCGGCCCTGAAGAAGGCCACCGGCGCGGACTTCGACAGCAGGTTCCTGTCCCTGATGGTGGAGCACCACCGGGGCGCCGTCGAGATGGCCGGCACCGAGAGGACCAAGGGCGCCTACGGCCCCGCCAGGACCATGGCCGGTGACATCGTCCGGGCGCAGAACGCCGAGATCCGGGAGATGGAGCGGCTCCTCGGCGGGAGCTGACGACGAGCGGGGGGCCGGCACCGCTCCGGCCCCCCGTCCGCTCAGCCCAGCACCTTCTCCAGGGAGCCCAGCGCCGAGCGCAGCTCCTCGGCCGTGACGGTCAGCGGGGGCGCCAGCCGGATCGTGGAGCCGTGGGTGTCCTTGACCAGGACACCCTCCCGCATGAGCCGCTCGCTGATCTCACGGCCGGTGCCGATCGCCGGGTCGACGTCGACGCCCGCCCACAGCCCGCGCGCCCGGAACCCGGTCACGCCCCTGCCGACCAGCTCGGTCAGGCCGTCGCGCAGGACCAGGCCCAGCTCGGCCGCCCGGCGCTGGTACTCGCCCGTCTCCAGCAGCCCGACGACCGCCGAGCCGACCGCCGCGGCCAGCGGGTTGCCGCCGAACGTGGACCCGTGCTCGCCCGGGTGCAGCACGCCCAGCACCTCGCGCCGGGCCACCACCGCCGACACCGGCACGATGCCGCCGCCCAGCGCCTTGCCCAGCAGCAGCACGTCGGGGACGACGTCCTCGTGCTCGACGGCGAGGGTGCGGCCGGTGCGGCCGAGGCCCGACTGGATCTCGTCCGCCACGAACAGGCAGCCCTTGCGGCGGGTCAGCTCACGGACACCGGCGAGATAGCCGTCGTCGGGGATGACGACCCCGGCCTCGCCCTGGATCGGCTCGATCAGCACCGCGGCCGTCGTCTCGTCGACGGCCGCCTCCAGCGCGGCCAGGTCGTTGTACGGCACGACCTTGAAGCCGGGCGTGAACGGGCCGAAACCCGCCCGGGCCGACTCGTCCGTGGAGAAGCTGACGATCGTCGTGGTGCGGCCGTGGAAGTTCTCGGCCGCGACCACGATCGTCGCCCGGTCGGCGGGGACGCCCTTCACGTCGTACGCCCACTTGCGGGCCACCTTGATGCCGCTCTCCACCGCCTCGGCGCCGGTGTTCATGGGCAGCACCATGTCGAGCCCGGTCAGCGCGGCGAGCCGCTCCGCGAACTCGGCGAGCCGGTCGTTGTGGAAGGCGCGCGAGGTGAGGGTCAGCCGGTCGAGCTGCCGGTGCGCGGCCTCGATCAGCTCCGGGTGCCGGTGCCCGAAGTTGAGGGCCGAGTAGCCGGCCAGCATGTCGAGGTAGCGGCGGCCCTCCACGTCCTCCACCCAGGCGCCCTCGGCCCGGGCCACGACCACGGGCAGCGGGTGGTAGTTGTGCGCGAGGACCGGCTCCTCCGCCCGGATCAGGTCCTCGGACGTACGGGTGCGCGCGGGTGCGGTCATCAGCGGATCTCCTGGGTGCAGCACTTGATGCCGCCGCCGGCCTTGTGGAACTCGGAAAGGTCGACGGGGACGGGGACGTAGCCGTGGCCGTCCAGGCGCTCGGCCAGCGCCTCGGCCTGGGGGGCGATGAAGACGTGCTTTCCGTCGGACACGGAGTTCAGGCCGAACGCCATGGCGTCGTCGCGGGTGGCGAGCACGGCGTCCGGGTACAGGCGCCGCAGCACCTCCCGGCTGCCCGGGGAGAACGCCTCCGGGTAGTAGACGATGTTGTCGTCGTCCAGGACGAACAGCGCCGTGTCCAGGTGGTAGAAGTACGGGTCCACCAGCGTCAGGCCGATCACCGGGTGGCCGAGGAACTCCTGGGCCTCGCGGTGCGCCTCGCGGGTGGTGCGGAAGCCGGTGCCGGCCAGCACGTAGCGGCCCGTCCACACCAGGTCGCCCTCACCTTCGGTGACCGACTCGGGGCGGTGGACGTCGAACCCGGCCGACTTGAACCAGGTGTCGTAGTGGACCGACTCGGGGCGCCGCTCCGGCGCGTGGAACAGGGACCCGAAGACCCGGCCGCCGACCACGATCGCGGCGTTGGCGGAGAAGACCATGTCGGGCAGGCCGGGGACCGGGTCGACCGCGTCCACGGTGTGGCCGTGGGCGCGGTAGGCGCCGATCAGGGCCTGCCACTGCTCCCGGGCCAGGTCCACGTCGACCGGCCGGTCGGGATGCATCCACGGATTGATCGCGTACTGCACGGCGAAGTGTCTGGGTTCGCAGACGAGAAAGCGCCGATGGCGCGGCACACGGCTGTCGGGCACAGAGGGTTCCCTCCGCTTTCCTGTGTGTCACTGAAGGATGACACCACGGTAGAAAGCGGGGCGGACGGACGACAAGAAACGAAGGCTGCGCGCCTGCGCAGCTTCGCTGCGTCCGCCTCGGCGCGGACGCATCATCGCTGCGCGGAAACGGGTTTGGAAGTGCGCCGGGCGGCGCTCACTGTGGCGCCGGCTGGGTCGCGCCCGCCTCCGGGCTCTCGGGGAGGAGGTGGGAGAGCACCATCACGCTGATCGTCTTCCGGATGAAGGGCTCGGCGCGGATGCGCTCCAGCACCTCCTCGAAGTGCTCCACGTCCCGCGCCCGCACGTGCAGCAGCGCGTCCGCCCCGCCGGTCACCGTCATGGCGGCCGCGATCTCCGGATGGTTGCGGACGACCTCCGCCAGGCGCCTGGGCGGGGCCGCGCCCTCGCAGTACACCTCGACGTACGCCTCCGTGCGCCAGCCCAGCGCGGAGGGCCGCACGGTCGCCGTGAACCCGGTGATCACCCCGGTCTCGCGCAGCCGGTCCACGCGCCGCTTGACCGCCGTGGACGACAGCCCGACCGCCGCGCCGATCTCGGCGAAGCTGGTCCTGGCGTTCGCCATCAGCGCGGTGATGATCTTCCGGTCGAGGTCGTCGAACGACGCGGTCCTGCTGTTCATGCGGGCACTGTAATCAGCCGTGCCCGCGGCCGGGCCTACGACTGGGTGACGACCATCGCGAGTGTCAGCAGCCCGAGGACCACCCAGCCGAACCACAGCCAGCCGTTGCTGCCGAGCGCGACGGTGTAGGCCGTCACGACGACGAGCGCGCCGGCCGTCATCGCCCCCATCGCCTTGGTGGAACCGTTCGTGGAACCGGGCATCGCGACACCCTCCTCATGGTCCGTCCAGAACCATGGTGCCCCGGTTTCCGCCCGGAAGGCATACCGCGTACTCAGCCCTCGCGCGCGCTGAGGGAGGCCAGATAGGCGTTGTACGCCTCCAGCTCCTTGTCACCGTCCCGGTCCGCGGCCCGGTCCTTGCGCCTGGCCTGCCGCTGCTCCGAGCCGTACCACTGGAACAGCAGCGCGATCAGCACCAGCACGGACGGGATCTCGCTGAACGCCCAGGCGATGCCGCCGGCCGCGTTCTGGTCGGAGAGCGCGTCGACGCCGAGCGAGGCGGGCGGGTTCCGGAAGGTCTCCACCATGGGCGTGGACCCCATCATCAGCGCGATGCCGAAGAAGGCGTGGAACGGCATGCCCGCGAACAGCTCCAGCATCCGCATCAGGTAGCCCGGCCGGTGCGGCCCGGGGTCCACGCCGATGATCGGCCAGAAGAACACGACGCCCACGGCGAGGAAGTGCACCATCATCGCGACGTGCCCGGTACGGGAGCCCATGAGGAAGTCGAACAGCGGGGTGAAGTACAGCGCGTACAGGCTCGCGATGAACAGCGGGATGGTGAACACCGGGTGCGTGATCACGCGCATGTAGCGGCTGTGCAGCAGCGCCAGCAGCAGTTCACGCGGACCCTTGCGGCCCCGGCCGGCGGTCGGCAGCGCGCGCAGCGCCAGGGTCACCGGGGCGCCCAGCAGGACCAGGATCGGCGACAGCATGCTGATCACCATGTGCTGCACCATGTGCACGCTGAACATGACCATGCCGTAGTCGTTCAGCCGGGTGCACATCATCAGGGCGATGGTGAGGACGCCGACGGTGTACGACACGGTGCGGGAAGCCGGCCAGGCGTCCCCGCGCCGCCGCAGCCGCACGACGCCCCACCCGTACAGCGCCAGTCCCGCGACGCAGGCGACGAGGAAGAAGGGGTCGGCCGACCAGTGCAGCCCCCGCGCCAGCGTGAACGGCGGCAGGTCCATCGTCATGCCGTGGCCGCTGTGATCCATCCGCCGGCTCCTGATTCGTGGGGGTTGTACGCGTCTGTCCGCCCACAAGAGTAGAACCGCCCCCGGTCGGCGCCGTGACCGGGGGCGGGTGGCTCGCGAAGCGGGCTACAGCACGCACTCCGCCTCGTCGTACCGCTCGCCGGGCACCGTCTTCAGGGTCTCCACGGCCTCCGCCAGCGACACCATCACGATGTCGGTGCCGCGCAGCGCCGTCATCCGCCCGAACTCGCCCCGGTGCACGGCCTCCACCGCGTGCCATCCGAAGCGCGTGGCCAGCACCCGGTCGTACGCCGTCGGCGTGCCGCCCCGCTGCACGTGCCCGAGGATGACCGGCCGCGCCTCCTTGCCGAGCCGGTGCTCCAGCTCGACCGAGAGCTGCCGCGCGATGCCCGCGAAGCGCTCGTGGCCGTAGACGTCCTTGCCGCCCTCGTCGAACTCCATGGAGCCGGGCCGCGGCTTGGCCCCCTCGGCGGCGACGACGATGGCGAACCGCTTGCCCGCCTCGAACCGCGCGCCCACCTTCCGCGTCAGCTCGTCGATGTCGAAGGGCCGTTCCGGCACGACGATGGCGTGGGCGCCGGCCGCCATGCCCGAGTGCAGCGCGATCCAGCCGGTGTGGCGGCCCATGACCTCCACGATCAGCACCCGCTGGTGGGACTCGGCGGTGGTCTTCAGCCGGTCCAGCGCCTCGGTCGCGACCCCGACCGCCGTGTCGAAGCCGAAGGTGACGTCCGTGACGGCGATGTCGTTGTCGATGGTCTTCGGCACGCCCACGATGGGCAGCCCGTTGTCCGACAGCAGCCGGGCCGCCTTCAGGGTGCCCTCACCGCCGATCGGGATGATCGCGTCCAGGCCCAGTTCCGCGACATGGCCCCGGGCCCGCTCCACGCCGTCGCGCAGATGCTCGGGGCGGACCCTGGAGGAACCGAGGATGGTGCCGCCGCGCGCCAGGATGCCGCCCACGGCGTCGAGGTCGAGCTTCGTGTAGTCGCATTCCAGGAGGCCCTTCCAGCCGTCCCGGAAACCGATGACCTCGTCACCGTGGTCGGCCACGGCACGGTGCACGACGGACCGGATGACGGCGTTCAGGCCGGGGCAGTCGCCGCCGGACGTGAGGACACCAATGCGCATAGCCCGAAATACCTTCTCAACGTGGGCCGGGATACCGGACCACGTCGTCCGGCGGGTTCCCGGCCACCCTACCGGCGTGAGGGGGTGGCTCCGTAGCGGGCGTCCGCCTGCTGGACGCGCCCGCACATGTGAGCGGACGAGCCGTCAGGCGGGCCCGTAACAAGCCTGCCGGAGAACGCTGAGAGGCCTCTGACGCGAGCCTTACGCGGGCGCCTGCGCGGCCGCGATGCGCTCGCCCCGCAGCGCCTCGTACCAGCGGTCGTCGACCGGCGGCAGCGCGTTGACGTCGAGCGCCAGCTTCAGCAGCAGGTCGGCGATCTGCGGGTTGCGGGCGAGGACCGGGCCGTGCATGTAGGTGCCGAAGACGGTCCCGTTGTACGCGCCCTCGGTGCCGTCTCCGGTGCCGTTGCCCCTGCCGATCCGGGTGCGGGCGAACGGGCGCGCACTGGCGCCGAGGTGGGTGACGCCCTGGTGGTTCTCGAAGCCCGTCAGCTGCGGCAGGCCGAGCTGCGGGTCGATGTCCGCGAGGACGTCGCCGACGCACCGCTCGCCCTCGCCGCGCACCGACGTCACGTCGAGCAGGCCGAGGCCCGGCTCCCGCTGGCCGAGGTCGTTGATGAACTCGTGGCCGAGGATCTGGTAGCCGGCGCACACCGAGAACACGATCGCGCCGTTCTCCACGGCCCGGTGCAGGTGCCCGTCGCGCCGCAGCCGCTCGGCCGCGAGCCGCTGCGGCCGGTCCTCGCCGCCGCCGATCAGGTAGATGTCACCGGACGTCGGGATCGGCTGGTCGCTGCGCACGTCCAGCCGGGCCACGTCCAGGCCGCGCTGGCGCGCCCGCCGCTCCACGACCAGCGCGTTGCCCTGGTCGCCGTAGGTGCTCAGCAGGTCGGGGTAGATCCACACCAGCCGCAGTTGGTTGTCGCTCATGAGGTGATCGCCCTTCGAAGATCAGTTGCCGACGCGGCGGCGCAGGTCCTGGAACGCGGTGTAGTTCGCGATGACCTCGATGCGTCCCGGCGGGGCCGCCTGGACGGCCTGGTCGAGGTTGTCGCACACCTGGAACTGCTGGTTCGCGACTTCGAGGCGGACGGCGAGGTCCAGCTTGCGGTCGCCGATCACGAAGATCGGGTGGCCGGTCAGCCGCGTGTAGTCGACGTCCCACAGCCAGGAGGTGTCGGTGCCGTCGGCTCCGCGCGCGTTCACGGAGAGGATCACCGGGGTGGGCGGCGGGTCGATCAGGGAGAACGTCTCCAGCCAGCCGGCCGGGTTCTTGGCCAGCAGCAGCCTGAGGTCGCGGTTCATGAACTGGACGACGTCGTACCGGCCGGCCACGGCCTGCACCTGGTACATCCGCTCCAGGGCGACCTGCGGGGGCACCCCGAAGACGGCGGCGACGGCCGCGGAGCTGGCCGCGTTCGCCTTGTTGGCGCGGCCCGGAAGCTGCAGGTGGATCGGCCAGGCGGAGCCGTGCGGGTCGAGGACGTGGTCCCCGGACAGCGCCCAGCTCGGCGTGGGCCGGCGGAAGCCGCACTCGCCGCAGAACCAGTCCTCGCCCGGACGCTGCATCACGCCGCCGCAGGACGGGCAGGACCAGGCGTCGTCCTTCCACATCTGCCCGGCCGCGACCCAGATCACATTGGGGGAGGAGGAGGCGGCCCACACCACCAGCGGGTCGTCGCAGTTGGCGACGACGACGGCCTTGGAGCCGGCCAGGCCCTCGCGCCAGTTCTCGGCGAGCATCCGGGTCTCGGCGGCGCGGTCGAGCTGGTCCCGGGAGAGGTTCAGCAGGGCGATGCACTTGGGGCCGGTGTCCCGGGCCACTCCGGCCAGGTACTTCTCGTCGACCTCGATGACGCCGAACTTCGCGTCCGAGCCGCCGGCCAGCGCCGAGGTGATGCCGGCGGGCATGTTGGCGCCGAGCGCGTTCGACACCACCGGCCCGGCGGCGCGCAGCGCCTCGGCGATCAGCCGGGTGGTCGTGGTCTTGCCGTTGGTGGCGGAGACCAGGATGACGTCCAGGTTCTGGGCCAGCCGTCCGAGGAGGTCGGGGTCGAGTTTCAGCGCGACCCGGCCACCGATCACCGACCCGCTGCCGCGTCCAGCGGCGCGCGATGCCGCAGCGACCGCCTTGCCCGCGGTCACGGCCAGCTTGGCCCGCGGCGAGAGCGGGTCCGAGTTGCCTGCCATCAGTTCTCGATCCTCCTTGCGTACGCGCCGCGCCTGGGGCCATCCGGCAGCGTGGTGTGGACCTCAGCCTATCGAGATCCATTCGCACACCCGAATCGCGGCCCACGCCTCGCGGCGGGCATGGGTCGAACGAACCGTACCCTTGCCGCCATGCGACACCGCCCGATCCCGGGCGCCCACGGGCGCGTCCGGCCCCTTTCCCTGCTCGGGGACCCCGTTCTGCACGGGCCCTGCGCGGACGTCACCGACTTCGGCCCCGAACTCGCCCGACTCGTGGAGGACTTGTTCGCGACCATGTACGCGGCCCAGGGGGTGGGCCTGGCCGCGAACCAGATCGGGGTCCCTTTGCGGGTGTTCGTATACGACTGTCCCGACGACGAGGACGTCCGCCACCTCGGCCACGTGGTGAACTCGCGCCTGGTGGAGACGGACGGCGTGACGATCCGGGGCCCGGAGGGCTGTCTGTCCCTGCCGGGCCTGGAGGCGGGGACGGAGCGGTACGACCACGCGGTGGTCGAGGGCTTCACGGCGGCCGGGGAACCGGTCACCGTCCACGGCACGGGATTCTTCGCCAGGTGCCTCCAGCACGAGTGCGACCACCTGGCGGGCACGGTCTACGCCGACCGCGTGACGGGGCTGCGCCGCCGGCGGCTGCGGCGGCGGATCGAACGGGCCGCCTGGCACCGGCCGGGCGGCCGCGCCGGGGACTGAGCCCCGGCGTCAGAACCCCGGGCCGCCGACCCGGTCACCGGCCGCGGCGAGCCTGCCCCACAGCAGGTCGGCGAGCGAGCGGACCAACTCGGCCCGGGAGCACGGCCGCTCGCCGAGCCACCAGTCGCCGGCCGCGTGCATCATCCCGACGATCCCGTGTCCCCAGACCCGGGCGAGCTGCTGGCTGCCCGGCCCGAGGTCCACCCGGTCCTCGATGACCTGGGCCAGCTCCTCGCCCATCCGGCGAAGGAGCGGGGCGCTGTGCTTGCCGACGTCGAACCCCTGGTCGCCGGCGGTGCTGCCCTCCGCCGGATGCATGAGGAACCGGTAGACCTGCGGCCGTGCCTCGATCGCCGCGAGATAGGTGTCCAGGGTGGACTCCACCCGCTCGCGCCGCTCGGCGGGCGCGTCCAGCGCGGCGCGCAGGGAGTCCAGCAGGGCGTCCGTGTGCCGCTTGGCCAGGGCCGCGTACAGGCCGCCCTTGTCGCCGAAGTGGCGGTAGAGGATCGGCTTCGTGATGCCGGCCTCGGCGGCGATCGCGTTCATCGACGCCTGCGGGCCGTCGCGCAGCACCACCCGGTCGGCGGCCTCCAGCAGCTCACGCCGTCGGCGGTCGGCGGACCGCTGCTGATCGGTCCGCTGTGTGGTGTCCATGTGGTCTCCCCACCCGTGCTGATTCGGTGACGCCTGCGCAAACTAACACTGCCCGCGCCCGCGGCATCGAACGGGATGCCGAGGCGTCATCAGGAGTTGACTTTTCCTACTGGTCGGTAACACACTCGCGTTACCGCTAGTAACATCACTGGTAAGACCGCACGTACCGCCGCTGGAGGGGACATGGCCGAGTTCACCATGGAGCTCAACGACGAACAGAAGGAGGTCCGGGAGTGGCTGCACGGCTTCGCGGCCGACGTCATCCGCCCCGCGGCCGCCGAATGGGACGAGCGTGAGGAGACTCCCTGGCCGGTCATCCAGGAGGCCGCGAAGGTCGGCATCTACTCCCTCGACTTCTACGCGCAGCAGTACTTCGACCCCACCGGTCTCGGTATCCCGATGGCCATGGAGGAGCTGTTCTGGGGCGACGCGGGCATCGCCCTCTCCATTGTGGGCACCGGTCTGGCCGCCGTGGGCGTCCTCGCCAACGGGACCGAGGAGCAGATCGGCACCTGGATCCCGCAGATGTACGGCGACCAGAACGACGTGAAGGTCGCCGCCTTCTGCTCCTCCGAGCCGGACGCCGGCTCCGACGTGGCCTCCATGCGCACGCGCGCGGTCTACGACGAGGCCAAGGACGAGTGGGTGATCAACGGCACGAAGACCTGGGCGACCAACGGCGGCATCGCCAACGTCCACGTCGTCGTCGCCGTCGTCGACCCGGAGCTGGGCTCCAAGGGGCACGCCTCCTTCATCGTCCCGGCCGGCACGCCGGGACTCGCCCAGGGCCAGAAGTTCAAGAAGCACGGCATCCGCGCCTCGCACACCGCCGAGGTCATCCTCGACAACGTCCGGGTCCCCGGCTCCTGCCTGCTCGGCGGCAAGGAGAAGCTGGACGAGCGGCTCGCCCGGGCCCGGGAGCGGGCCAAGGCGGGCGGCGAGCGGGTGAAGAACGCGGCCATGGCCACCTTCGAGGCCTCGCGTCCCGCCGTGGGCGCGATGGCGGTCGGCACCGCCCGGGCCGCCTACGAGGTCGCCCTCGACTACGCGAAGACCCGTGAGCAGTTCGGCCGGCCCATCATCGACAATCAGGGCGTGGCCTTCCAGCTCGCGGACATGCGCACGCAGATCGACGCCGCGCGGCTGCTGGTGTGGCGGGCGTCCTGGATGGCGGTCAACGGCAAGCCGTTCACGGCCGCCGAGGGCTCCATGTCCAAGCTCTTCGCCAGCGAGACGGCGAAGAAGGTGACCGCGCAGGCCATCCAGATCCTCGGCGGCAACGGCTACACCCGCGAGTACCCGGTGGAGCGGATGCACCGCGACAGCGCGATCTACACCATCTTCGAGGGCACGAGCGAGATCCAGCGCCTGGTCATCGCCCGCACCCTCGCCGGGATGCCGATCCGCTAGCGCCGAGGGGCGCGGGCGCCGGAACGGCCCCGCGCCCCCGGTGGCCGCCGGCGGGCGGAGATCATCTGTGCCGCAGCGGTGTGAGCTGCTCGATGTCGTAGCGCCGCCGCAGCCGCTCGATCGCCTCGCGGTCCGGCGGCCCGCCGTCGCGCAGGATCTCCAGCAGCTCCTCGAAGTAGCGCTCGTGGTCCGGCGGCGGGGACGCCTGGAAGAACATCCTCGCGGGCGTGTCCGTCGGATTGGCGAACGCGTGGGGGCAGCCGGGCGGTACGACGATGACCGTGCCCGGCGTCGCCCGGACCACCCGGCTCCCGGAACTCGACTCCCAACGCTGCCAGTTGTCGGGAGTCCGGATGCGTGGCTCGAAGGCGAGCACGTCCAGCTCGCCCTCGAGGACGTAGAACAGCTCCTCGCTGCGCGTGTGCACATGGGCGCCGACGTCGAACCCCGGCGGGACCTCCACCTCGAAGGTGGAGGCCGTCCGGGAGTGGGTGCCGGTGACCTTGAACGTCACCCGCTGGGCCGGTGTGTCCACGACCCGGCCCTCGCCCGGCGGCACCAGCAGCCCTTCGGCCGGTGCCGCCTCCTGGACCGGCGGATCCGCCTGGGCGGGCGCGACTCCCCGTGCCGCGGGCCCTTCGGGTACCGCCAGTCCCTCCGTGGTGGTCATCGCCGGCTCACCACGTCACCGGCAGGGCCGCGGGCCCGCGGATCAGCGCGCCCTTGCGGAAGGGCACCTGGGCCGGCGCCACGGCCAGCCGGAGGCCCGGCACCCGGTCCAGCAGGGCGTCCACCAGCAGCTCCGACTCCAGCCTGGCCAGCATGCCGCCGGGGCAGTAGTGCGGGCCGAAGCCGAACGCCACATGCGGATTCGGGCTGCGCGAGACGTCGATGGTCTCCGGGTCGGGGAAGACCTCCGGGTCGCGGTTGGCGGCCAGGTAGGAGACGTAGACCGCGTCGCCGGCCCGGATGCGGACGCCGTGGAGGTCCACGTCCTCCAGGGCGATCCGGGACAGCCCGACGGCGTTGCGGTGCGGGATGTACCGCAGCAGCTCGTCGATGGCCTTCGGCCTGATCTCCGGCTCGGAGCGCAGCCGCGCGGCCAGTTCGGGACGGGTCAGCAGCAGGTAGAACATCTGCCCGCTGTTGTTGGTGACCGCCTCGCCGCCGATCTGCAGCAGGACCGCGAGGCCGACGGCCTCCTCCAGGGTGACCTCCTGGCGGCCCACGGCGGCGCCGAGCAGCGAGGCCACGTCCTCGCCCGCGCTGTTCTCGCGCAGGGCGACGAGATCGGAGAAGTAGGCGCTCATCTCGCGTTTGGCCTTCTCGCTGAGCTCCTTGCCGTGTGCGGAGGACAGGATGAGCTGGGTCCAGGTGTGCATGCCGTGCCGGTCGGCGGCCGGCACGCCCATCAGCTCGCAGATCACCGCGATGGGGAAGGGGCTGAGCACCGCGCTGGTCAGGTCGGCGGGCGGCCCGTCCTGGAGCAGCTCGTCCACCAGCTCGTCGAGCATCGCGCGCGCCTTGTCGCGGATCCGCTCCACGCCCTTCGCGGTGAACGCGGCGGCCACCGAGCGACGCAGCCGGGTGTGGTCGGGCGGGTCGAGGAAGCCGACCGCGCCCCGGTCCGGGATGAAGTGCGGGGCGAGCCTCGTGACCTGCTTGTCCATCACGGCCTCGCGGCCGAAGCGCGGGTCGTTGGTCACCATGCGCACGTCGTCGTACCGGGTGACCAGCCAGGCCCAGCCCTCGCCGTTGGGGAGCTGGATGCGGGTGACCGGGCCCTCGCTCATCAGGTCGGCCAGCACCGGGTCGAAGTCCGTCCCGGTCAGGTCGGCCGCCGGCCAGTGCCGGACCGGGGGCAGGGTCTCGGTGAGGGTCTCTTCGGTCATCGTGTCTTCTCGCCGTCCTGGACCCAGCGGCCCACGGTCATCTCGGCGGTGATGCCGGGTCCGAAGCCGGCCAGCAGTCCGCGCGCCCGGTGCTCGGCACCGCCCTCGTCGAAGAGCCGGCGCAGCGCGTCCAGCACGACGGCGCTGGCGATGTTGCCGTACTCGGTGAGCGTCGACCGGCTGAACCGGAACGCGTGCGGTTCGACCTGCAGGAACTTGCTGAGGTCGTCGAGTATTCGGGGGCCGCCGGCGTGGATGATGTAGAAGTCCAGGTCGGAGGCGTCCCAGCCGTGGTTGCCCGCGAGGTCCTGGAGCGCCGGGGCGAGCGGCTCCATGGTGGTCGGCACCCGCTTGTCCAGCAGGAAGTGGAAGCCGGTCGCCCGGACGTCGTACGCGATCCAGTCCTCGGTCTTCGGGATCAGGTACGAGCCGTTGCGCTCCAGTTGGACGCCCGTGCCGCCGCGCCCGCGCACCACGGCGGCCGCGATGCCGTCGCCGAACAGGCCGTTGGAGAGCAGCGAGCCGACGCCGAGGTCGGTGGGCTGGTAGCACAGCGAGCAGAACTCGCAGGCGACGATGAGGGCGTTGGCCTCGGGGTAGGCCGAACAGAAGTCGTGCGCCCGGTTGATGGCCGCGCCGCCGGCCGCGCAGCCGAGCTGGGCGATGGGGAGCTGCCGGGTGGTGCTCGAGAAGTCCATCTCGTTGATCAGCCACGCGGTGAGCGAGGGCATCATGAAGCCCGTGCACGACACGTAGATGATGACATCGATGTCGGTCGTCAGAAGCTCGGCGTCGTCGAGCGCCCGCTGGATCACCGCGGGGACGCGGGCCTTGGCCTCCGC
Source organism: Streptomyces sp. NPDC038135 (assembly GCF_055601245.1). Classification (NCBI taxonomy): domain Bacteria; kingdom Bacillati; phylum Actinomycetota; class Actinomycetes; order Kitasatosporales; family Streptomycetaceae; genus Streptomyces; species Streptomyces sp. NPDC038135. The sequence goes on from NZ_JBVJXS010000006.1 coordinate 147,394, forward strand.
CTCGTAGAGCTTGTTGCGGTCCTCGAAGCCCGGGTGCTTCAGGGTTTCCTCGATGGGCTGCACGATGTGCCGGGTGCGGACGCCCGTGTTCTCGATCAGGCGGAGGGCCAGCGGGAGCTGGGGGTGGTCCGCGTGGTGCAGGCGCGCCAGCTCCAGCGTCTCCTCCATCGTGATCACATGCTCTGGTACGGACACCGAGGGTCTGCACAAAGTCGCCATGAGCCGTCCCTGCTTTCGCCGTCCGGCAGGCCTTCGCCCGCCGTCAGAAGGTGGTCCACCCAGGTTCACCCGACGGGGCGACGATCTCGCGTCGGACTACTCCGAACCGGTGACAAGCGGTCAGGGACGAACACGCTGCGGAACCGCCTGGAAGGGCTACGGCGCCCCGCTGCTGTGGGCGATGCACGCCACGTCGATACGGTCCGCGAGCTTCGCCAGTTCGATGGTCAACGCGGCCACCGTGTCCTCGTCCAGACGCTCCCCGGCCTCGACGAGATGCAGCCACCGCCCGCCCACGGTCCGCAACAACTTGCTCACGTCGGCCGCTGCCACCTGCAAGGTACCGCGGTCGTCGACGATCAGAGGCAGGGTCACTTCGCGGTTCACAATCGGGATGGTAGCCGCGCGGTCCTCACGCACCCTGCCAAACCGTGGTGATGTTGCAGAACTCCCGGATTCCGTGCCCGGACAGCTCACGCCCGTAGCCGGAGCGCTTCACGCCACCGAAGGGGAACGCCGGATGGGAGGCCGTCATCCCGTTCACGTACACGGCGCCCGCCTCCAGGTCCCGGGCGAACCGCTCCACCTCGCGCTCGTCCCTGGTCCACACGTTCGAACTCAGTCCGAACGGGGAGTCGTTGGCGATGAGCACCGCCTCGTCCAGGTCGCCGGCCCGGTACAGCGTGGCGACCGGCCCGAAGGCCTCCTCGCGGTGGATGCGCATCTCCCGGGTGATACCCGCCAGCACGGTCGGCGGGTAGTACCAGCCGGGCCCGTCCGGACGCTCGCCGCCGCAGAGCACCTCGGCCCCGGACCGCCTCGCGTCGTCGACCAGTTCCTCGATGTCCTTGCGCCCCTGCTCGCTGGCAAGCGGTCCGACCTCGGTCTCCTCTTCCAGCGGGTCGCCCGTGCGCAGCGCCTGCATGCCCGCGACGAACCTCTCCGCGAAGGCGTCGTACACGTCGGCGTGCACGATGAACCGCTTGGCCGCGATGCAGGACTGCCCGTTGTTCTGGACGCGGGCGGTCACGGCGACGGAGGCCGCGCGGTCGAGGTCGGCGGAGGGCATGACGACGTACGGGTCGCTGCCGCCCAGCTCCAGCACCGTCTTCTTGATCATCTCGCCGGCGGTGGAGGCGACGGCCCGTCCGGCCGGTTCGCTGCCGGTCAGCGTCGCGGCCCTGACCCGCTCGTCGCGCAGGATGTCGTCCACCGCGGCCGAGCCGATCAGCAGCGTCTGGAAGCAGCCCTCCGTGAAGCCCGCCCGGTGGAAGAGGTCCTCCAGGTACAGCGCCGTCTGCGGGACGTTCGAGGCGTGCTTGAGCAGGCCCACGTTGCCGGCCATCAGCGCGGGCGCGGCGAAGCGGATCACCTGCCACAGCGGGAAGTTCCACGGCATCACGGCGAGCACCGGGCCGAGCGGCCGGTAGCGGACCCGGACCCGGGAGGCGCCGGAGTCCCGCACGTCCTGCTCGGGCGGCTCCTCGTCGGCGAGCAGTCCCTCCGCGCGCTCGGCGTACCAGCGCATCGCCTTGGCGCACTTGGCGGCCTCCGCGCGGGCCTGCTTGACCGGCTTTCCCATCTCGGTGGTCATCACCCGGCCGATCTCCTCCTGGTCCTCCTCCAGCAGGTCGGCGGCCCTGTTCATCATCCGTGCGCGTTCGGCGAACGTGGCCGTCCGGTACGTGCGGAACGTGGCCTCGGCGAGCTGGAGCCGGCGCTCCAGCTCCTCCTCGCCCATGGCCTCGTACGTCTTGAGCGTCTCGCCGTTCGCCGGGTTCACCGTCGCGATGGGCATGGCTGACCTCCCTGGGAGCGGGCTTGCTTCGACCTTCGCGCGCGACACCGCCCGTCGCAACGCGTACGCCGCTGTTCAGACCGAGTGCTCCGCCAGCCGGTCGAGAAACGCCGTCTGGGCCGAGACGATCACCTCGCGGGCCCGGTCGAGACCGAACCAGGCGACCCGGTCCAGCTCGGGGAACTCCTGGGCGCGGCCGGACCTCGGCGGCCACTCCATGGTGAAGGTGCCCGGCGCGACGGTCTCCGGGTCCAGATCCGCTTCCACCGCCCACGCCGTGACGACCTTGCCGCCGCGCTGCACGACCTCGCCCAGCGGCACGGCGTCCCCCTCGGGCGGCGCCAGCCCCAGCTCCTCACGGAACTCCCGCCGGGCCGCCTCCCAGGCCGGCTCGCCCGCGTCGTACTCGCCCTTGACCACGGTCCACGCGCCGGCGTCCTTCTTCGCGAAGAACGGGCCGCCCATGTGGCCGAGCAGCACCTGGAGCCCGTCGTCGGCGCGCCGGAACAGCAGCAGTCCGGCGCTGCGCCTCGCCGCCCGGGCCGTCACGGCCTGACCTCCGGGTGGGCCGCCAGCAGGGCCTCGACGGTGTCGGCCTCCTCGGGCCGCTTGTCCTCGCGGTAGCGGATCACCCGGGCGAAGCGCAGGGTGACGCCGGCCGGGTAGCGGGAGGAGCGCTGCAGACCGTCGTAGGCGATCTCCACGACGAGTTCGGGACGCACCCTGACCCCCCAGCCGGCGTCCTCGACGGCCAGTTCCCGCAGCCTCTCCGTCTGCCAGGCGAGCATCGCGTCGGTCATGCCCTTGAAGGTCTTGCCGAGCATCGCGAAGCCGCCGTCCGCCGTGCGGGCGCCGAGGTGGAGGTTGGAGAGCCTGCCGGTGCGGCGGCCGTGCCCCCACTCGGCGGCGAGCACGACCAGGTCCAGGGTGTGCACCGGCTTGACCTTCAGCCAGGAGGCGCCGCGCCGGCCCGCGCTGTAGGCGGCGTCCAGCGCCTTGACCACCACGCCCTCGTGGCCGCGCGCGAGCGTGTCCGCGAGGAACCGTTCCGCGGCGCCGGCCTCCTCCGGCCCGGACACCACCGTCCGGCGCACCCGCATGGGCTCCGGCACCAGCCGGGCCAGCTCCGCGTGCCGCTCGGCGAACGGCAGGTCCAGCAGGTCGCGGCCGTCGACCGACAGGGCGTCGAAGAACACGGGGGAGACGGGGGTCTCGCCGGCCGCCCGCGCCACGTCCGTGCGCGAGCCGACCCGGCCGGCCGTCTCCTGGAAGGAGCGGGGCCGGCCGTCCGCGCCGAAGGAGATCACCTCGCCGTCCAGGATGAACCGCTCGCCCGCGAGGCCGAGCGCGGCGGCGGTCACCTCGGGGAGCCGGTCGGTGATGTCGTCCAGCGTGCGGGTGTGGATCCGGACGCTGTCGCCGTCCCGGTGGACCTGGACGCGGATGCCGTCCAGCTTCTCCTCCACCGCGCACGCGCCCAGCTTCTCCACCGCCTCGGCGACCGAGGAGGCGCTGTGCGCGAGCATCGGATGCACCGGGCGGCCCACGGTCAGCCGGAACCGCTCCAGCGCCCCGGGCCCCTCGGCCAGCAGCGTCTGCGCCACCGTCTGCAGAGATCCGGCGAGCATCACCGCCCGCCGGACGTCCGCCGGGTCCGCGCCGGTCGCCCGGGCGAGCCCCTCCACCGCCACCGCGTCAAGGGCGCCCTGCCGGACCTCGCCGGTGAGCAGCCCGCGCAGGAAGCGCTGCTCGGCCTCGGTGGCCGCGCCCATCAGCTCGCCGACGAGCCGGACCCGCTCCGCCTGGGAGCCGGGCCCGGACACCTTGCCCAGCTCGCCGAGCCGGGCGTCGACCTCGCGCACCGTGAGGGACGGCGCGCCGGCCGGCGGGACCGGACGGCTCAGCACCTTCCAGCCGACGCCCAGCCGGCCCTGCGGGATCCGCCCGGCCAGGTAGGGGATGACGATCGGCACGTCGTCCGCCTCCGCCTCCCGGAACAGCTCCGCGAGCAGGGCGGTCTTGCGGGATCTGGCCGCCGTCGCGGCGACCTCCCCGGACACCTCGGCCAGCCGGGTCAGCAGCATGCAGTCATGGTGCACCGCGGGGGCGGGGTCTACACCTGCGCGGCCGCGTCGAGGTCGGCGAGGAGCAGTTCCCCGTTGATCGCCGCCCCGGCCCGGTAGCCGCGGCCGGCCGCGTTCACGACCTGCTCGGCGAAGCCGCTCGCGTTGCCCGCCGCCCACAGCCCGGGCACGCTCGTGAGGCCCCGCTCGTCGATCACCGGGTAGCTGCCGAACGGCGTCTCCCGCAGCTCGGCGCCCAGCCGCACGAACAGCTCGTTCCGCGGGACGGCGCGCGGGGCGACGTAGAGCACCTCGCGCTCGTGGACCGCGCCTTCCGCGGAGCCGTCCCCGGTGAGCCGGACGCCGGTGAGCCGGTCGTCCTCGGTCAGCACCTCGGCCACCTCACCGGGCACGACCTCGACCCCGGCGGCGGCCAGCCGGCGCCGGTCGACGTCCGTCAGCTCCGCCTCCGGCACCTGGTGCAGGAAGAGCCGCACGTCCTTGGACCACTGGGTGACCATCAGCGCCTGGTGCACGCTGAGCGCGGTGGTGGCGAGCACGCCGGTCGCCAGGCCGCGGACCTCCCAGCCGTGGCAGTACGGGCAGTGGACCACGTCCCGGCCGAACCGCTCGGCGAGGCCCGGGACCGGCGGGAGCTCGTCCTTCAGCCCGGTCGCGATCACCAGGTGCCGGGCCCGGACGCTGCCGCCGCCCGCCGGCGTCAGGGTGAAGTCACCGTCCCGCGTCGCGTCCACCACCCGGTCCCGGACCAGCTCCACGCCGTACCGGGCGATCTCCTCGCGTCCGGTCGCCAGGAACTCCGCGGGGGACATCCCGTCCCGGGACAGATAGCCCTGCATGTGCGCGGACGGCGCGTTGCGCGGCTCGCCGGCGTCGACGACCAGCGTGCGCCGCCCGGCCCGGCCCAGCACCAGCGCCGCGGACAGCCCGGCGGCTCCGCCGCCGACCACGACGGCCTCGTAGCTCTCGGTCATGTGACCCACCTCCGCCGCCGACGGTCGCGCGGCCGGTGCCGTATTGACAAATCTCTTTGCCGATCCTGCAATGAGGACATGAACGGCGAACACGGCGGGACCGCCGGCGGCGAAGCGGGCGCCGAGGACACCGACGGCGTGCTGGCGGGCGTCGGGCCGAGGCTGCGGCGGATCCGCAAGGACCGGGAGGTGACCCTGGCGGCGCTGTCCGAGGCCACCGGCATCTCCGTCAGCACCCTGTCCCGGCTGGAGTCCGGCCTGCGCCGGCCCAGCCTGGAACTGCTGCTGCCCATCGCGCGGGCTCACCAGGTGGCGCTGGACGAGCTGGTCGGCGCCCCGCCGGTCGGCGACCCCGTGGTGCGGGCGAAGCCCGTCGAGCGGCACGGCCGGGTCTTCTGGCCGCTGACCCGCCAGCCCGGGGGACTGCAGGCCTTCAAGATCCTGGAGCCGCAGCGTCGGCAGGAGCCGGACCAGCGCACCCACGAGGGTTACGAGTGGCTGTACGTGCTGTCGGGGCGGCTGCGGCTGGTGCTCGGCGAGCACGACGTGGTGCTCTCGGCGGGCGAGGCGGCGGAGTTCGACACCCGGGTGCCGCACTGGTTCGGCTCGACGGGGGAGGGGCCGGTGGAGTTCCTCAGCCTGTTCGGGCCCCAGGGGGAGCGGATGCACGTCCGGGCGCGGCCCCGGCGCGAGTGACGCGGACTACTGTTCCCTGATCGGCAAGCGACCGCTTAGTATGCCGTCGGAACCCGGTCAGACGAAGCAGTCCCGTGGAGGCCCCGCATGCAGGCATGGCAAGTGCACGAGAACGGCGAGCCGCGCGAGGTGATGCGCCTGGCGGAGGTGGAGCGGCCCACGCCCGGTGACGGCCAGGTGCTGCTGCGGGTGCGGGCGGCCAACATCAACTTCCCGGACGCCCTGCTCTGCCGGGGCCAGTACCAGGTGCGGCCCCCGCTGCCGTTCACGCCCGGCGTGGAGATCTGCGCCGAGACCGAGGACGGCCGCCGGGTGATCGCCAACCCCGCCCTGCCGTACGGCGGTTTCGCCGAGTACGCCGTGGCCGACGCCCGCGCGCTGCTGCCCGCGCCGGACTCCCTGGACGACGCCGAGGCCGCCGCGCTGCACATCGGCTACCAGACGGGCTGGTTCGGCCTGCACCGCCGGGCCCGCCTGGAGGCGGGGGAGACCCTGCTGGTGCACGCCGCCGCCGGCGGGGTCGGCAGCGCGGCCGTACAGCTCGGCAAGGCCGCCGGCGCCACCGTGATCGGTGTGGTCGGCGGCGCGCGGAAGGCCGCCGTGGCCCGGGAACTGGGCTGTGACGTGGTCGTCGACCGGCACGCCGAGGACGTCGTCGCGGCCGTGAAGGAGGCCACCGGCGGCCGGGGCGCCGACGTGATCTACGACCCGGTCGGCGGCGAGGCCTACGCCCAGTCCGCCAAGGTCGTCGCCTTCGAGGGCCGGATCGTCGTCGTCGGGTTCGCCGGCGGCGCCATCCCGAGCCCAGCCCTCAACCACGCCCTGGTGAAGAACTACGCCATCCTCGGCCTGCACTGGGGCCTGTACAACACCAAGAACCCCGCGCTGGTCCTGCGCTGCCACGAGCGGCTCACCGAGCTGGCCGCGTCCGGCGGGATCAAGCCGCTGGTGAGCGAGCGGGTGCCGCTGGACGGCGCCGCCGACGCCGTGCAGCGGGTCGCCGACGGGGTGACCACCGGCCGGGTGGCCGTGGTCCTGGACAAGGGAGCCGTCGCATGACCGACGCAGCGGAACTGCGCCGCCGTACACAGGAGTTGCTGGCCGCACACCCGCCGGCCGGGACCGATCGCCTGGAGTTCCTGCGGGCCCGGTTCGACGCGGGCCTCGCCTGGGTGCACTTCCCCGAGGGCCTCGGCGGACTGGACGCCCCGCGCTCGCTGCAGGCCGTCGTGGACGCCGAACTCGAGGCCGCCGGGGCCCCGGACAACGACCCCCGGCGCATCGGCATCGGCCTCGGCATGGCCGCCCCGACGATCCTCAAGTACGGCACGGACGAGCAGAAGCGGCGCTTCCTGCGGCCCCTGTGGACCGGGGAGGAGGTCTGGTGCCAGCTCTTCAGCGAGCCCGGCGCCGGCTCCGACCTGGCCGCGCTCGGCACCCGGGCCGTACGCGAAGGCGACACCTGGGTGGTCAACGGGCAGAAGGTGTGGACCTCCAGCGCCCACCTCGCCCGCTGGGCCATTCTCATCGCCCGCACCGACCCGGACCTGCCCAAGCACCGGGGCATCACCTACTTCCTCTGCGACATGACCGACCCCGGCGTCGAGGTGCGGCCGCTGCGCCAGATCACCGGCGAGGCCGAGTTCAACGAGGTCTTCCTGACGGACGTCCGCATCCCGGACAGCCTCCGCCTCGGTGAGACCGGCGACGGCTGGCGGGTCGCGCAGACCACGCTGAACAACGAGCGCGTCGCCATCGGCGGCATGCGGCTGCCCCGCGAGGGCGGCATGATCGGCCCGGTGTCCAGGACCTGGCGCGAGCGGCCGGAGCTGCGCACCCACGACCTGCACCAGCGGCTGCTGAAGCTCTGGGTCGAGGCCGAGGTCGCCCGCCTCACCGGCGAACGCCTGCGCCAGCAGCTCGTCGCGGGCCAGCCCGGCCCCGAGGGCGCAGGCATGAAGCTCGCCTTCGCCCGCCTCAACCAGGAGATCAGCGGCCTGGAGGTGGAACTCCGCGGCGAGGAGGGGCTGCTGTACGACGACTGGACCATGCGCCGCCCGGAACTGGTGGACTTCACCGGCCGCGACGCCGGCTACCGCTACCTGCGCTCCAAGGGCAACAGCATCGAGGGCGGGACCAGCGAGGTCCTGCTGAACATCGTCGCCGAGCGCGTCCTGGGCCTGCCGGCCGAGCCGCGCACCGACAAGGACGTCGCCTGGAAGGACCTGGCCCGATGAGCACCCAGCCGGATCTCCTCTACTCCGAGGAGGAAGAGGCGCTGCGCGCCGCGGTCCGCGACCTGCTCACGGACCACTGCGACGCGGCCGGCGTGATCGCCCGCACCGAGTCGGACGCCCCGCACGACCTCGCGCTGTTCAAGTCCCTCGCCGACGGCATGGGCCTGGCCGGACTGCTGGTGCCGGAGGCGCTGGGCGGCCAGGGCGCCACCCACCGCGAGGCCGCCGTCGTCCTGGAGGAGCTGGGGCGCGCCGTCGCCCCGGTGCCCTACCTCAGCAGCGCGGTCGTCGCCACCGAGGCCCTGCTCGCCTGCGGTGACGAGGAGTTGCTGGGCCGCCTGGCGTCCGGCCGGACCATCGGCGTCCTCGCCGTGGGCCTGCACACCGCTCCGGGCGCCGCCCATCGCACCGCACGGCTGGAGAACGGCTCGCTGCACGGTGAGCTGACCGGCGTGGCGGACGCCGCCGCGGCCGACGTCCTGCTCGTCCCGGCCGACGACGGCGGGCTGTACGCCGTGGCCGCCGAGGCGGCGACCGTCACCCCGCAGGTCTCCCTCGACCTGACCCGCCCGGTCGCCACCGTCACGCTCGACGGAGTGCCCGGACGCCGCGTCGGCGACGCGGAACCGGCCGTACGCCGGGCCCTGCGGGCCGGCGCCGGACTGCTCGCCTCCGAGCAACTGGGCGTGGCGGACTGGGCGTTGACCGAGACCGTGCGCTACCTGAAGGAGCGCAAGCAGTTCAACCGGCCGGTCGGCGGCTTCCAGGCGCTCAAGCACCGGCTGGCCCAGCTCTGGCTCGAGGTCGTCAGCCTCCGGGCCGCCGCCCGCGCCGCCGCCGACGCCCTCGCGACCGGCGCGGACACCGACGTCACCGTGACCGTCGCCCAGGCCTACGCCGGCCCGGTGGCCGTACGCGCCACCGAGGAGGCGGTGCAGCTGCACGGCGGCATCGGAATGACCTGGGAACACCCCGCCCACCTGCACCTCAAGCGGGCCAAGGCCGACTCGATCGCCTACGGCACCGCGGGCGCCCACCGCGAGGCGCTGGCCGCGCTGGTCGACCTCCGGGCGCCCTGACACCCGGCGCGTCAAGCCCGCCCCTCCCCGGGGGGCGGGCTTCGCCGCTGCCCTGACGCACACCCGTCCGCCTGACATCACACGATCGGAGGACACGTCAGCCACCCGGACAAACCCTCCGCTACGCCACACTTGCGGCCGAACGCCGCTCATGGCGCGTGGCGGAGGAGGTTGACGATGGCCATTTCCATCTCTGTGGTGCTGCTGCTCCTGATCCTGGCGGTGGTGTTCATCCGCAACGGCGCGCTGAAGATGTCGCACGCCCTGGTCTGCATGCTGCTCGGGTTCTACCTGGCCAGCACCAGCATGGCGCCCACCATCCACAGCGGGCTCACCGCGACGGCCGACCTGGTGAGCAGCCTGCGGCCGTGAGCGGCGAGGTCAGCCGGAGAAGACCCCGATGCCGTTGGGCACCGGGCGTTCGGCGCCGCCGCTCGGGTGGTTGCGGACCGTCACCCCGCTCGCGCCCACGTCGCGGGTGACCATCTCGCTCGAACCGCCGCCGTCGAGGTTGAACGCGTCGGAGGCGCCCAGCTCCCGCATGGTGGCGGCCTCCTCGGCGACCGTCAGGCCGGTGCGGGAGTCGTCGGCGCCGTCCAGCGCGAGCAGCAGCAGCCGCCGTCCGCCGTTCTTGAAGCCCGCGGCGGTGCGTACGGCGGAGACCGTGTCGTCGAGCCCGGACACCGGCCTGCCGTCGCGGAGCACCGGACAGCCGCCGATCGCGAACGCGTAGGGCGCCTTGGCGGTGGCCGCCACTAGATGGTGGGTGACGGTCACCGCGTCGCCCACGGCCAGCGCGCGCAGCTCCCGCGCCCCCTGCTCGCGGCCCACCAGGACGGTGGTACCCGCGGGGATCGAACCGCTGCCCGGAGTGGCGGCGGCGTCGGCCACCCGGCCGCCGCGCACCTTCACCTCGTAGGTGTCGGTGGTGCAGGCCGCCGCCCGGTCGGTGTCGGTGCCGCAGACGGCGCGCACCCGGGAGGCCGCGCCCCACCGGGAGGTGAACGCGCCCACCGAGTTCTGCGGCAGCGCGTACTGGTTGAGGCCGCCCAGCGGGAACCTCCCCCGCGGTGTGGTCACCGAGCCGGTGAGCGAGAGGCGGTCGAGGCGGGCCCGCCGGTCGGCGCCCACCCCGAGCACCTCCCGCGTGGTGGTCCCGGGCGGCAGCGCCGGCCCGAACCGCTGGCCCACGGGCACCGCCGCCTTGAGCACCCGACCGTCCGCCACCGCCGGACCGACGGTCGCGCCGGTGGCCTCGACCCCCGGGTGCTGGGCCTCGGTGATGTCGAAGAAGTCGCCGTTGACCCCGGCGACCGCGCCGGCCGTGTCGGCCAGCCGGGACACGGTCGCCCGGGCCGCGACCGCGCCGGGGTACAGCAGGCCCGTCCGCACGTGCGGATCGCCCAGGTCGACGGTGAGCAGATGGGCGCGGGTCCGCCCGGCCGCCGCCGTGATGTCGAACTCCCGGTAGGTGACCCCCGGAGCGATCCGCTTGCCGGGTCTCTCCAGGGGGGCGGCACCGGCCGGCGCCGCCCCCGTCAGAGCCGCGCCGGCGAGGACGCCGAACGCCGTGAGAACCGTGAGAACCGATCTGCCTGCCGCCGTCCGCCGTCCGCCTCGCGTCATAGCGCCCCCTGATGCCTCGTCAACCGTCATCAGCACTCGGGGGAAGTGCACCAGACGACGGTGACGAGCGGGACGGCTAGGCGTCGACTACGCGAGAACGGGTGAGAAAACGTACTCCCTCGGGTGCCTCCAGCGAGAAACCGCTCCCTCTGCCGGGTACGACGTCCACGATGAGCCGGGTGTGGCTCCAGGCCTCGTACTGGCTCCGCGACATCCAGAAGGTCACGGGCTCCTCGACCCCGTCCACCGCCAGCTCGGCCAGCAGCACGTCCGAACCGCCGGTGCGGAACTCCCCGTCGGGGTAGCACATGGGCGCGCTGCCGTCACAGCAGCCGCCGGACTGGTGGAACATCAGCGGCCCGTGCTCGGCCCGCAGCCGGCGCACCAGTTCCGCGGCCTGCGGGGTGAGTTCGACGCGGGGCAGTTCCTCTTGCATGGTCACCGTCCTGGGGAGCCGGGGGCGTCGGACCCGGCCCAGTCTCACGGCCGGGCACAACGGCGTCCAGTGCGCGTCCGTCAGCGTCCTGAGGGGGTCTACGGGGTGCCGCTCGATCCGCCCAGCGCGGTGCCGGGCGTGAGGTTCCAGCGTCCCGCCCGGCCGGTGAACGAGGTGGCGGTCAGGGGCGGTACGTCGATCCGCCAGAAGGCCGTCTCCGGAGCGCCGAGCACCCGCACGGCCACGGCCCGCACGACCTCCGGCTCGACCACCGCCACCGTGCGGCCGGCGCACCGGGCGGCCTCCTCCAGCCAGTCCCCGACCCGGGCGCACAGAAGGCGCACCGACTCCCCGCCGTGCGGGGTAGCCGCCGGGTCGGCCAGCCACCGGGCCAGCGCCTCCGGCTCCCCGGCGCCGACCTCGTCGAGGGTCCGCCCCCGCCAGCGGCCCATGTCGAGGCCCGCCAGGGCGGGTTCGGCGCGTGCGTCGAGACCCAGCGCGGCCGCCGTCTCCCGGCAGCGGACGGTGGGGGAGACGAGGGCCGTCGCGGCGGTCCGCAGTTCGCCGGCGACCGCGTGGGCGCGCGCGGCGCCGGCCGCGTCGAGCGAGCACCCGTCGTCGAAGCGGGCCTCCCGCAGGGAGGGGTTCATCGCCGGTGAGACCAGCGTCACTCGGGTCGTCATGAGGTCGCCCGCATCGTCAACGGCCCTTTCGGCACAGGGGTTCCACAGCCTACGGCGGTCGCGGGGGCGCGCAGTCCCCGGCCCGTGCGCACTTGGCCGCACCCGCACTTCGCGGTACCTTCTCGGCGACAGAGACGACGGAACGCGGAAGCCGGTGGGAATCCGGCACGGTCGCGCCACTGTGAGCCCTATACGCACCCATCCCGGTGCGGGCCGGGCAAGTCAGACCCGCCCGTCGTCCCGTGCACCACCGAGCAGGGACGCGAGTTCCCCAGGAGGTCCTGCCATGGCGCAGTCCGCCATTCAGCCCACCCCCACCGCCCTTCCCGCCAAGCTGCCGATCGGCGCCATCGTCCCCTGGGCGGTCTTCTTCGGCGTCCTGATGCTGGTCCTGCTGTACTTCGTCGGCGCCGAACAGGGCGCCACCTCCGTGACGTCCGGTGAGAACGTGCACGAGTGGGTGCACGACGCCCGGCATCTGCTCGGCTTCCCCTGCCACTGACCGGGCGAGGAAGCGCACGGGCTCATGAATTCGGCAACCGTCCGGAACCTGTTGGTGCGTGGCATGCTCGCGGGACTCACCGCGGGCCTGCTCGCCCTCGTCGTCGCCTACTTCCTCGGTGAGCCGCGTGTCGACGCGGCCATCGCCTACGAAGAGGCGCACTCCCACGAACACGGCGTGGAGGCGGTCTCCCGCACGATGCAGTCGACCGCCGGCCTGTCCACCGGCGTGCTCGTCTACGGCATCGCGTTCGGCGGCATCGCCGCCCTCGCCTACTGCTTCGCGCTGGGCCGCGTAGGCCGCTTCGGGCCCCGCGCGAGCGCGCTGCTCCTGGCGGCCGCGGGCCTCGTCGCCGTCTACGTCGTGCCGTTCCTGAAGTACCCGGCCAATCCGCCATCCGTCGGCGACCCCGACACGATCGGCAGGCGCACCGCGCTGTACTTCCTGATGCTGGTCCTGAGCGTGCTGCTGGCGGTCGCCACGGTGATCCTCGGCAAGCGGCTCGCCCCCCGGCTGGGCAACTGGAACGCGACGGTGGCCGCGGGCGCGTTCTTCCTCCTGGCCGCCGGGCTCGCCTACGCGTTCCTGCCGGCCGTCGACGAGGTCCCCAAGGACTTCTCCCCGAGCCTGCTCTGGCAGTTCCGTCTGGCCGCGCTGGCCGTCCAGGCGACGCTGTGGACCTCGTTCGGACTGGTCTTCGGCGTCCTCGCGGAACGCGTGCTCGCCGCGGAACGCGGGCCGGGCGGACGCCGGGCCGCCGGTCTGGGCGCCCCGGCCGCGCATCACTGAGGCACCCCCCCCGGACGCGAGAGAGGGGGTCGGAAGAACACGCACCCGCCCTCCCATCACCTCAGACAACACACAACCCCCCCCCACCCTCTCCCCAGCGA
>NZ_JBVJXS010000006.1:160627-390904 GCF_055601245.1 Streptomyces sp. NPDC038135
GGGTGGGTCGGTGGGTGTGGTTATAGGGGTGGGGCGGCGGCAGAAGCCGACCCAGGGAAGCGGAGCCCCTATCTTACGGTTCCCCAAAGCCGCGCGTCGGCCGGAGGACCCCGCGGCCGTCGTCAGGAGCGGTCCGCGGGGCCCGGTTCAGAAGGCGTACCGGATGCGCAGCCAGGGGGCGTGCGCCGCGACGAGCCCGCGCAGCTCGTCCAGCGCCCTCGCCTTGACCGCGTGGTCGTAGCGCACGTTCAGCGCCCCGTTCTCGGAGCGTTTGCCCTCCTGGACGCCGGGCTGCCAGAGCACGTCCTCGGCGCGCGGATGCCAGCCGAGGTTCACCTCGTGCAGTTCCCGGTTGTGGGTCAGCATGATCACTTCGGCGGCGGCCTGCCGTCTGACCCGGTCCGGGAGCACGTCGTCGAGCTGCCGGAGCAGCTCGGCCCAGGCCTCCTGCCATCCGGGGCGCAGCACGACGGGGGAGAGGTTGAAGTGCACCTCGTACCCCGCGTCCAGGAAGTCGGCCGCGGCGGCGATCCGCTCGGCCACCGGCGACGTCCGGATGTCCAGCAGCCGCGAGTCCTCGCCCGGCATGACCGAGAACCGGACGCGGGTGCGGCCCCGCGGGTCCAGCGCGAGCAGATCCGGGTTCACGAACTTCGTGGCGAAGGACGCCTTGGCGGTGGGCCACTGCCGGAATGCGTGCACGAGATCGGCGGTGTTGTCGCAGATCAGCGCGTCCACCGAGCAGTCGCCGTTCTCGCCGATGTCGTAGACCCACGCCCGGTCGTCGCACTGGTTGGGTTCCCGCTTGGGGCCCTGGCGCGCGATGTGCCGGCCCAGGTGGGCGATGATCCGCTCGATGTTGGTGAAGACGGTGACGGGATTGGCGTATCCCTTGCGGCGCGGCACGTAGCAGTACACGCAGGCCATGGCGCAGCCGTTGGACGGACCGGGGGCGATCCAGTCGGCCGACCGGCCGTTGGGCCGGGTGGTGAGCGTCTTGCGCTCGCCCAGCACCAGCGTCTCGCCCTTCACCCGCACCCAGCGCCCGACGTTCCCCTCGTCGCCGTGCAGCTGCGGGATGCGCCAGTGGGAGTCCACCTCGACGACCCGCGCGGCGGGGTGCCGGGCGAGGATCTGGCGGCCGCGGGGCGAGGCGGCGGCAGCGGGCTCGGCGTAGATCGTCCGCACGGGCAGCAGCCGCCGGGCGGCGTCGGAGTCGCGGAACAGCGGACCGGCGGCCGGCGGCCGGGCCGGCTCGCCCCCGGCGGGCCCGGCGCCGGGCAGGGCGTCGAGTCCGAACAGCGCGTCGTCGTCCGGCATGGCGGAGAAGTCCCTCATGTTCGGTTCGCTGTGTTTCTGGGCCGACGTCGCATACGCCCCACTGTACGCAGACGCAACAGGCCGGAGCGAAGTCCGTCAGCGGTTGAGCCGGACGATGGAGGCGTTCAGGGCGGCCGCGAAGGCGCACCAGCCGGCGTAGGGCGCGAGGGCCGCGGCCGCGGCCCGGTCGGTGCGGCCGATCCGCCGGATGAGCCGGGCGTTGCTGAGGTTGAGCAGCACGTTCCCGGCGAGCGCCGCCTCGGGGTCGCGGCGGGCGAAGAACAGCCGGCTCCACGAGGCGTTCAGCGCCAGGTTCGCGGCCAGCTCGGCGGCGATCCCGGCCCGCCGGCGCGGATCGGGGGCGCGCCCGAGCGCGTGGCCCGCCGCGCAGGCGATCGACGCGTACAGCGGGGTCCACACCAGGCCGAACGCCCAGGACGGCGGCTGCCAGGACGGCTTGCGCAGCGAGGCGTACCAGGTGCTGTCCGGATCGGTCGCCGTGGCGCCCACGGCGGCGGTGACGGCCACCGCCGCGGCGGTCGCGCCGTACCGCAGCCAGGGGCCGGGCCGCCGGGCGCCTGCCCGTTCGCTGATCACCTTCATGTCCTCACGTCTTCCCGGGCGTCGCCCGATGCCACCCGTCGGTCAGTCGCCGCGCAGCAGTTTCGCCAGGATGTCGTCCCAGACCAGGTGGGAGCTCTCCGAGCCTGCGGGCACCGCCTCGAACGTCTGGGCCAGCCAGCCCTCGAACGGGTCGGCCGGTATGTACAGCACGGCGGCCCCGCCCGGGCCGCGCAGCAGGATCCGCAGGGTGGTGGACCCGTGGCAGCGGCAGGGCGGCCAGACGCGTACGGAACCCTCCCCGGACGGCACCCGCAGTCCGGCGTCGAGCAGATCGCGTGAGAACAGCCAGGGCGCGACGGTGTCGGGGCCGTCGCGGAAGTCCATGCGCACGGCGAACGGATCGGCCGACTCGTAGCTGAAGCGGACCTCGAGCCGGAGGGCCTCCGCGTCGCTGAGAACCAGACCGATGTCCAGGTCGGTGTGGAGACGCCTGGTCCGGTCGGGGTCGGTGGAGTGCATGACGCCTCCCGGATGAGGTGGATCGTGGGCCCCGCCCTGCGCGAAGCCCCGCACCCCCCACTTCCCCGCGGGGGCCCGGGGTGGATGCGGGCGGCCGGCGGCCGCCGCGAGGACGCGGGCGATCTCCGCGACCTCCGCGTGCAACCGTTTCGCACGCGCCGCCGGAAGAGACAGCGACGTGGGTGGCAGGGCGGTCCGAGCCGTCCCCACCCCTGGGGGGCCTGGCACGCATCGGAAAGGATGTGTCATGAGGCTTCGCGACGAATGGCCGGTCGACCACCGGCTGGCGACGGTCTACCGCTACGGCGCCGGACTCTGCGGCGGTGTCCTGCTGCTGTTCGGCTGTCTCGGCTTCGCCGACGAACTCAGCCCCTTCGGCACGGACGGCACCCGCATCGCGGGCATGTCGACGAACGGACTGCTGAGCCTGATCTCGGTGCTCTTCGGCCTGCTGCTGATCGGCGGCGCCGTGGTCGGGGGGAACTTCGCCTCCACGCTCAACATGGCCGTGGGGACGCTGTTCCTCGTCAGCGGTTTCGTGCACGTCTTCGTCCTCGACCGGAGCGCCAACATCCTCGACTTCGGTATGACGAACGTCTTCTTCACCTTCGTCATGGGCCTGCTCATCCTCACCTTCGGGATGTACGGCCGGGTCACCGGCGGGCTGCCGCACGACAACCCGTACTGGCGCCGCCGCCACCCGAGGGAGGCGGCACGGGAGTCCCTGGCCGCCCGGCGCAGGGAGCGGGCGCTCTCCCTGACCACGGCGCCGGACGCCCCGTCCCGGCTCCCGGCCACCCGGCCGCACGGCTGAACCCCCGCCCGCCGGCACACCGGTGCGACGGACTCCCCGGCACGGCCCTCCGGCACGACAAGGGCGGCACCGCGATTCGCGGTGCCGCCCACGCTCGACGGGAGCCGTACCCCGAGGGCTCACAGATCGATCATCCGCACCACGAAGAACGCGGCGACGAGAAGGCAGCCGATCACGATGAGTGCCATCCAGACGCCAGGATGTTCCCAGATGCCGCCGTCGGGTCGCTCGGGGTGCGCTTCCGCCGTCGATCCCTCGACGGGCGGTGTCTCTCCGGGAGGGCGCAGGGAGTCGGTCATCGTTTCCACCTCCAGGGTCCGGGCGGTGGGAGCCGATCGCCGAGGCCGTGCGGCGCACGCCGGCGAACCGGTCCCTCTCGGACTCTTCCGAGCCGGCCGGACCACCGGATGCGGCGGATGCGCACCGCCGGGACGCACGGCTCGCCCGGTCCACGCGGCGTCCGCTCATCGGGAGGCATGACATGGAACTAGCCGGATCACGGGTACTGGTCGCCGGAGCCACCGGCGAGATCGGCTCCGCTCTCGCCCGCGACCTGCACCGGCGGGACGCCCGGGTCGCCGTCGCGGGCCGGGACCCGGACCGGCTCACAGGCGTGGCCCGGGACTGCGGCGACGCCCCGGCCTTCGGCATCGACGCCTACCGGCCCGACGTCTGCGCAGCGGCCGTGCGCGGCGCCGCGCGGCGGTGGGGCGGCCTGGACGCGGTGGCGGTCTGCGTCGGCGTCACCGCCTTCGGTCCCGCCGCCGAGGTGGACGACGCGGTGGCCGAACACCTCCTCAGCGTCAACGCGCTCGCGCCCATGGCCCTGCTCCGGGCCGCCGTACCCCTCGTGGGCCGAGGCGGGGTGCTGGCCGCGGTCACCGGTGTCGTCGTCGACACGCCCGTGCCGCGGATGGCCGACTACAGCGCGGCCAAGGCGGCGCTCGCCGCCTGGCTGCACGCGCTGCGCCGCGAACTGCGCCCGGCGGGCGTCCGGGTGGTGGACGTACGCCTGCCCCACGTCGCGACCGCTTTCGCCGGCCGCGCCGTGACCGGGTCCCCGCCCCGGCTGCCCCCGGGTCTGCCGCGGTCCGAGGCGATCCGCACGGTCACGGAGGCGCTGGTCCGAGGGGACGGAGTCGTCCGGCACACGGCGGCGGCACCGTCCGGCCGGGCGGACGGTGTCGACCTGGCGGCCGGGGCCGGCCGGGCGGACGGTGCCGACCTGGCGGCCGGGGCCGGCCGGGCGGACGGTGCAGACCTGGCGGCCGGGGTGGGCGGTGCGGCCGGGGTGGACGACGCCGACCGGTGACGCGGAGCCCGCCGCGGAAGCCCCGGCCCCGACCTCGCCGGGCGTCAGCTCACCCGCCGCCCGCCCTGGCCGCCGCCCAGCGCAGGGCGGCGAGGCGCCCCCGGCCCGGTACGGTCCACAACGCGTGCCCGCGCAGGCCCCAGCTCCCCAGCAGCTCGTTGGCCGCGAGGAAGCCGCTGGTCGCGGCCCGCTCCATCAGGGCCACCGGCAGACCGGTGCGCACCGTGTCGCCCGCCACGACCAGGCCCGGCGTGGGGGTGGTGACCGTCGGCCGGTCCGCGTGGCCGCCCACCGGGAACAGGGGGCAGTCGGCCCGCCACTCGTGACGGGCGTCCACCACCCGGGCCCGGGCCGTCTCGGGGTAGAGCCGGTGCAGTTCGCCGAGCAGCTCCTTCTGCGTGGTCTCCCGGTCGGCGTCCCCGGGCACGGCGTAGGCGTGCAGTTCGACGACCGAGCCGCCGGTGCGGTCGGCCCAACGGGCGGCCTCGCCCTCCCAGCCGCTGAGCACGCTGACGTTGTCCAGGGCCCCGAAGCCGCTGGTGCCGAGGAAGCCGGGCCGGTCCGCGCGCACGGGCCGGTCCAGCCACAGGCGGGACACCAGGAAGGGCGGGGCGGTGCGCAGCCGCGCCACCCGCTCGCGCCACCCGGCGTCCCCGAGACCGTCGCAGCGGCCCACCAGGGAGCGCAGGCCCCCCGGGTCCAGGGCCAGCACCACGGCGTCGTACGGCTCCTCGCCGCCGGCGGCGGTCACCGCGAAGCCGCCCGACGGCAGCGCGGAGACGCCCTCCACCGCGGTGCTGGTGCGCACGCGCGCGCGGAGCCGCTCCAGTCGTGCGGCGATCGGGTCCCACAGCGCCTGCGGGAACGGTTCCCGGGGCACGTCGAACAGCAGGCCCTCGGCCGAGCCGAGGAAGTAGATGTGGAACATCAGCGCCATCTCCGCCGCCGACAGCTTCCGCGGATCGGCGAAGAAGCTGCGGGAGAACACCTCGAAGGCCAGGTGCCGCGCCGCCGGCGGGAACCGGATGTCCTCCAGGAAGTCGTACGCGCTGACGCCGTCGAGCCGTTCGTACACCTCGGGCACCCGCACGTCCAGCAGCGGCAGGGCCGCGCTCGGGCGCATCCGGGCCAGGTCGCGCAGGGAGAACGACTCGCTCAGCGCCACGAACCCGAGCGCGCTCAGCGGCGGGGTGCGCGGCACGTGCCGGAAGCTGTCCTGCCGGCCGCTGCCGTGCCGCAGGGGGTAGTCCGGCAGGCCGGTGAGGCGGCTCAGGGCCGGATCGGTCCGGCGCAGCAGCGCGCGCAGGTTGTAGTACTGCCGGAAGAACGCGTGGAAGCCCCGGCTCATGGTCACCGTCGTGCCGTCGGCCAGCCGCGTGGACCACCCCGCCAGCCTGCCGCCGAGCTGCGCGTCGCGCTCGTACACGGTGACCCGCACCCCGCGCTCGGCCAGCGCGGTCGCCGCCGTCAGGCCGGCGATGCCGCCGCCCACGACCGCCGCCCGCGGCGCTGTGGACTCCTCGGCACGACCGGCGCCGGGCGGCGCGGGCAGCAGCCGGGCCAGCCGGTCCCGGCCGGGGCGGGGCGGGCGGACACCGGATCCGGCGGGACGGCGCGGCCCGGCCGCCGGCCCGGTCATCGGCCCGTCTCCGAGCCGTCGGCGAACGGGCGGCGGGCGACGACGGTGTGGGTGATGCCGGTCTGCCAGCCGGGCAGCGGAAGTACCCGCACCCGTTCGAACCCCGCCCGCTCCACCCGGCGCGCGAGCTGCCCGGCGGTGTCGAAGGAGACGACGCTGCGCCACAGATGGCGGTAGAGCGGTCCGTCGCCGAGCAGCGTCGCGACCGGCAGGACGACCCCGCCGCACACCGCGTTCCACACCGCGCGGTGCGCCGTCCGCCCGCTCAGCGCGTACTCGTGCACCGCCAGCCGGCCGCCCGGCGCCAGCAGCCGGTAGGCCTGGGCGAGCACCGCGTCCGGGTCGGCGGTGTTGCGCAGCAGGTACGCGGCGAACACCGCGTCGAACGGGCCGCGCACCCCGGCCGCCGCCAGCCGCTCCACCGGCGCCTGCACGAAGCGCACCGGCCTCGGCCAGGGGCGCCGGGCCGCCCGTCGCAGCATCCCGGCCGACGCGTCCACGGCGGTGATGTCCGCGCAGGGCAGTGCCGCGGCCAGCGCCGCGGTCGAGGCGCCGGTACCGCAGCCGAGGTCCAGCACCCTCGGGGCCGCGACACCGCCGGGGAGGCCGAGGCGCCGGGCGGAGCGGCGCAGGTGGGCGTGGTAACCGGGATTCGCCGCCACGAGCGTGTCGTAGCTCCGGGCGGCGTGGTCGAACGCGGTCGCCAGCTCGGCGTCGCGCAGCACGGGCATGCCATCTCCGTGAGAGGTAGTGGGAACAGGTCCGGGGTCGTCAGGTGCGGGGTCGTCAGGTGCAGGGCCGGCGGGGTCGTCGGTCACGCGGGTCGGGGACATGGACCGGGTGGTGAGGGGGTCAGGTCGCCGGGGCGCTGCGTCGCGGGGCGAACGGCAGGGAGAGCGCCGAGCCGAGCATCGCGGCGACGGGCACGTGCAGCCCGATGGAGACGTCCTCCGCGAGGCCGGTGCGCCCGTCGAGGAAACGCAGCAGGCGGGGCGCGGGCACCCGGGTGAACAGGCGGGTGAAGAAGGCCGGACCGTCCACCCGGCCGTGGTCGAGGGCGTGCAGCAGGACCGCGTCCATGAGCCGGGAGCGGGCCGAGTGGGCGTGCGGCGGCACGGGGCGGCGCCCGGCGTGCAGGGCCGCGGCCACCGCGCCGGTCTGGCGCTGCACGGCGCTGAAGGTGTAGCCGGTCGCGGGCCGGGTGGCCCCGGCCGCGGCGCCGATGCGGAACACGGACGCCGCGGTCCGGCGGGGGAAGTCCGCGTCCGTCATCGGGATCACACCCTGCTCGCAGTCCAGCACCTCGTGGTCGCCCGCGCCCAGCACATCGCCGAGGTAGTGCCGCAGCGCGCGGTCGTAGGCGTCCCGGCCGAGCGGGCTGCGGGAGAACTCGGTGTACTCCACCAGCGCCTCCCGGGGGCCGGTCGGCAGGACGTAGCCGAAGGACAGGCCGTGCGCGGGCTGCGGGGTGCGGAAGTCCATCAGCTCCACGACGCCGGGATCGAACACCGGGCGGCGGGTGCGCACGAACCAGCCGCGGAAGTGCTGCAGCAGCGTCGTGCGGGCCGGTGGCAGCCGTTCGGGCGGCCGTGAGTCGAACACCCAGCGGGCGCGCACCGTCACTTGGCCGCCGTCGGCCCGGCGCGCGTGCACCACCGCACCGCCGGGCGCGGACTCGACCCGCTCGGCGACGGCCTCCACGGTCGTCACCCACGGGCTCTCCGCGAGCGCCCGCCCGGCCAGTTCCTCCAGCGCGTCGGAGCGCAGCATCTTGTAGCGCAGCGGCGCGATGGCCGCGTCCACCGTCCGTCCGTCCCGGGACCGCACCCGCAGCCGCTGCCAGGAGGCCGTCAGCGCCTCGTCGTACGGCCCCGCGCCCGCCTCCCAGAAGCACCAGGTGCGCCGTGCCGCGCGGAACGGCCCCGGTGGCGCGGCCAGCAGCACCGCCGTCACCCGGCGCCCGTCCGCGGGCGGGCGGGCCAGCCGCAGCGCCAGCGACAGCCCTGCGGCCCCGGCGCCCACGACGGCGACGTCCGACTCCACCTCCACGGCGGCTCCCTCCACGGCGGCTCTCTCCGCAGCTCTCTCGGCGGACCGGCGGATCCGGCCAGTCTTCCCGCGCACCGGTCCCGGCGGATGCAGCCGGGAGCGTGTCGTGCGGGTGGTTACCCATGGCGCCGGCATGTCCACCGAATGGCGCATCCGGCGGGGCGACCCGCGCGGAATGTGTCACGACGACGTACCGGTCGCGACCGTGCCGGCACCCGACGCGACCGGTGCCGGCACAGCGCGACCCGGCCGGCCCGCCGACAGGCGGTCCGGCTCACCGACCGGCGAGAGGATCCGCGATGCGTTCCACCCAGGCGATCGGCCGTCTCACGGCAGACCCGCCGCGCAGGCCGCCCGCCGTGGCCGATTCCGACGACACCGGGGAAGGGGCCGCACCCGGCGGCGCCCGCGACGTCGACGAAGACGTGGCCGGCGCCGTCGGCCGGGAACTGCGCGAACTGCTCGCCGACCGCCTCGCGGGCTGCCACGGGCTCGACCCGGTGTTCGCGCGGGACGTCGCCGAGCGGACCGCCCGCTTCACCCGGCGCGGCGGCCGCCGCATCCGGCCCCGGCTCCTGTGGTGGTCGCTGCGCGCCTGCGGCGGCGGGGACCCGGCCCAGGTACGGGTGGCGCTGCGCACGGCGGCGGCGCTGGAACTGCTCCAGACCTGCGCCCTGGTCCACGACGACCTGATGGACCAGGCGCCCACCCGCCGCGGCGAACCGGCGATGCACGCCGACGTGGCCGAGCAGTACGCCGGTGCCGCGGCGGGCCCCGCCGCCCAGCGGCTCGGCGCGTCCACCGCGGTGCTCGCCGGCGACCTCGCCCTGGCCTGGGCGGACGACGTCCTGTCCGGGCTGCTGCTGGACCCCGGGCTGCCCCGCGACGCCGCGCACCGGCTGCACGAGGTGTGGCGGGCGCTGCGCACGGAGATGGTGGCGGGCCAGTACCTCGACGTGCGCGGCCAGGCCGTGTCGTCCGGCACCCCGGCCCGGTCGATCCGGGCCGCATGCCTCAAGAGCGCCCTCTACACGGTGGAACGGCCCCTGCACCTGGGCGCGGTGCTCGCCGGAGCCGACGACCTCACCGTCAGGACCCTGCGCCGCGCGGGACGCTGCGCGGGCCTCGCCTTCCAGCTGCGGGACGACCTCGACGACCTCTTCGCCGACCCCCGGATCACCGGCAAGCCGTCCGGCGGCGACGTGCGCGAGGGCACCCCGACCTACCCGCTGGCCGTGGCCCGGTCCCTCGCCGACGCGGCCGGCGACCGGCACGCGCTCGGCGTGCTCGAGCACGCGATGGGCCGCGCCGACCTCACCGACGGCGAACTGGCCGGCGTACGCGAGGTGCTCGTCGCCGTCGGAGCCCGCGACCACGTCGAGGCGCGGATCGCCCGGCTCACCCGGCGCTCCCTGCGCCACCTCGGCGAGGCCTCCCTGGAACCCGGCGCGACCGCCCGGCTGCGCGACCTGCTGGCGGAGATCACCGGAACGGCCGGCCAGGTGCCCGAGCCCGCCGCGGCTCCGCGACCCGGCGCCCTGGCCGCCGCCGGAACGGAGGCGGGCCGGTGACGCGGAACATCGCTGGACCCACCGACCACGTGGTCGTCGTCGGCGCAGGCCTTGCCGGCCTGTCCACCGCGCTGCACCTGCTCGGCGCCGGCCGCCGCGTCACCGTCGTCGAACGCGACCCCCGGCCCGGCGGGCGCGCCGGCCGCATGGAGCTCGGCGACTACCTGATCGACACCGGGCCCACCGTGCTCACCATGCCGGAGATCGCCGACGAGGCGTTCGCCGCGGTCGGCACCTCGCTGCGCGACCGCGTCGAGCTGATCGAGCTCCATCCGGCCTACCGGGCGCGCTTCGCCGACGGCAGCACCCTCGACGTGCACACCGACGCCGAGGCGATGGAGGCGGAGATCGAGCGGTTCGCCGGCGGCGCCGAAGCGGCCGGCTACCGGCGGCTGCGCCACTGGCTGGGGCAGCTCTACCAGGCCGAGCGGGGCCGCTTCCTCGACGCCGACTTCGACTCGCCGCTGCAACTGCTCGGCCCCGACCTGGTCCGGCTCGCCGCACTGGGCGGCTTCGGCCGCTGGGAGGCGCAGATCGGCCGCCACGTACGCGACGAGCGGCTGCGCCGTGTCTTCTCCTTCCAGGCCCTGTACGCCGGCGTACCGCCGGAGCGGGCGATGGCCGCCTACGCGGTGATCGCCTACATGGACACCGTCGCCGGGGTGTACTTCCCGCGCGGCGGCATGTACGCCCTGCCGCGGGCCATGGCCGAGGCGGCGGCCGAGGCGGGGGCGACGTTCCACTACGGGCAGCGGGTGACCCGCCTGGAACGCTCAGGCGAGCGCGTCACCGCCGTGGTGACCGACGACCAGCGCATCCCCTGCGACGCCGTCGTCCTCACCCCCGACCTGCCGGTGACCTACCGCCTGCTCGGCCGCTCCCCGCGCCGCCCCGCACGCCTCAGGCACTCCCCGTCGGCGGTGATCCTGCACGCCGGCTGCGACCGCACCTGGCCCGAACTGGCCCACCACACCCTGTCCTTCGGCCACGCCTGGCGGCGCACCTTCCGCGAACTCACCCACACCGGTGAGCTGATGAGCGACCCCTCCCTGCTGATCACCCGGCCCACCGCGACCGACCCCGGCCTGGCCCCGCCCGGCCGCCATCTGCACTACGTCCTCGCCCCGTGCCCCAACACCGACATCGGTCCGGACGGCGCCGACTGGCCCGACCTCGGCGCGCGCTACCGCGACAGCCTGCTCGGCGAACTCGACCGCCGCGGCCTCACGGGCATCGCGTCCGCCATCGAGGAGGAGTGCCTGGTGACCCCGGCCGACTGGAGCGCGCAGGGACACGCCGCCGGCACACCGTTCTCCGCCGCGCACACCTTCGCCCAGACGGGCCCCTTCCGCCCGCGCAACCTGGTTCGCGGCACCGCCAACGCCGTCCTCGCCGGCTGCGGCACCACACCCGGCGTGGGCGTCCCGCCCGTCCTGCTGTCCGGGAAGCTGGCCGCGGCCCGGGTCACCGGCGGCGCCCGCATCCGCACCACCACCCGCCGGGACGCCCGGCGGACCGCCGAAGGAGCACGGCCATGACCACCCGCGAGCTGGACGCCGCTCGCATCACCGACCCCGGACTGCGCGCCGCCTACACCCGCTGCCGGGAACTGAACGCCCGGCACGGCCGCACCTACTTCCTCGCCACCCGCCTGCTGCCCCCCGACCGGCGGCCCGCCGTGCACGCCCTGTACGGCTTCGCCCGCTGGGCCGACGACATCGTCGACTCGCTCGCGGACGGCCCCGGCGCCCCCACCGGCGACGTGGCGGCGCGGCGGGCCGCCGCCCTGGACCGCCTGAGCGCCGACCTGATCCGGGGCCTGGCGGGCGGACACAGCACCGAGCCGGTGGTCACCGCCCTCGCCGACACCAGCGGCCGCTACGCCATCGACCCGCGCCACTTCACCGACTTCCTGGCCTCCATGCGCAGCGACCTGACGGTCACCGAGTACGCCGACTACGCGGCGCTGCGCGGCTACATGCACGGCTCGGCGGCGGTGATCGGCCTGCAGATGCTGCCCGTCCTCGGCACCGTCGTGCCACGCGAGGAGGCCGCCCCGTACGCGGCCGAACTGGGCGTCGCCTTCCAGCTCACGAACTTCCTCCGGGACGTCGGGGAGGACCTCGACCGCGGCCGGATCTACCTGCCCCAGGACCTGCTCGCCGCACACGGCGTCGACCGCGAGCTGCTGCGCCGCTGCCGGGACGACGGCCGCACCGACGGCCGGGTCACCGAGGCCCTGCGCGCCTTCGCCGACCTCACCCGCGCCGCCTACCGGCGAGCCGCGCCCGGCGTACCGATGCTCGACCCCGTCGCCCGCCCCTGCATCCGCACGGCGTTCGTGCTCTACGGCGGCATCCTGGACGCCGTGGCCGACACCGGCTGGGCGGCCCTGAACCGCCGCGCGGCGGTCCCCCGCAGACGCCGCGCCCTGGTCGCCGCGGACGGCCTGCTCCGCGTGGCCGCGGCCCGCCTGGCGGCCCGCCGCGAACCGGCCCGTGCCCCGCGCCCCTCCACACCGTGCGAGGAGGCCGCGTGATGCCGGGTCGTCGGCTCCGCCGAGCCGGTCTGCGTGTGTGTCCCGGCCGTGAGGCGGCCGCGTGTGGCGCCGCGCTGCCGTGCGGGCGCGGCGCGCTGGTCGCCGCGGACGGCCTGTCCCCGCTGCGGGTGGCGACGGTCCGCCCGGGGGCCCGCCGTGGGTCCGCCCGCGCACTTCACCCGTCCGCACTCTGCGAGGAGGCCGCGTGATGCCGGGTCGTCGGCTCCGCCGAGCCGGTCTGCGTGTGTGTCCCGGCCGTGAGGTGGCAGCGTGTGGCGCCGCGGTGCCGTGCGGGCGCGGCGCGCTGGTCGCCGCGGACGGCCTGTCCCCGCTGCGGGTGGCGGCGGTCCGCCCGGGGGCCCGTCGTGGGTCCGCCCGCGCACTTCACCCGTCCGTACGCTGCGAGGAGGCCGCGTGATGCCCGATCGTCCGTTCCGACGAGCCCGCCTGCCCCTGCGCCTGCGGCGCGACCCCGTGGCGTGGGAACGCCAGCGGCCGACGTGGCGTGAGGCCCGGCCCGCGCTCATCGCCGACGCGCTCAAGCGGGCGCAGCAGCGGCCCAGCGGCAACTGGTTCGTCGTCGGCGCCTCCCGCGACCTGCCGAAGGACCGCCCGCTGGCCCGTTCCGTCGCCGGTCAGGAGGTCGTGCTCTGGCGCGACGTGCAGGACCGGCTCGTCGCCGGCCCCGGCGTCTGCCCGCACCTGGGCGCGCCGCTGCGGGACAGCCCGGTGCGGTGCGGCACCCTTGTCTGCCATTGGCACGGACTGGCCCTCAACGGCGCTCCGTTCGGCGGCTGGGAGCCCTGGCCGGCGTACGACGACGGGGTACTGCTGTGGGTGCGGCTGGACGACGTCGGGGGCGAGGAACCCACCTCCCGGCCGCCGGTGCCGGAGCGGCCCGCCGTGGCCGGCGCGCTGACCGCCGTCTACACGGGGCAGGGCGTCTGCGAACCGGCCGACGTGGTCGCCAACCGACTCGACCCCTGGCACGGGGCCTGGTTCCACCCGTACTCCTTCGTCGACCTCACCGTCGTGGACGCCCCGGGGCGGGACGACGCCGAGGACGCGTTCACGGTCGACGTCTCCTTCAAGGTCGCGGGCCGCCTCGTCGTACCGGTCCGCGCCGTGTTCACCGCCCCCGGACCGCGCACGGTGGTCATGCGGATCACCGGCGGTGAGGGAGAGGGCTCCGTCGTGGAGACGCACGCGACACCGCTCGGCCCGGACAGCCAGGGCAGGCCGCGTACCGCGGTGGTGGAGGCGGTGCTGGCCACCTCCGAGCGCCCGGGCTTCGCCGTCGCCCGCCGCACCGCCCCGCTGCTCCGCCCCGTCATGCGTTTCGCGGCGGGCCGCCTCTGGCGCGACGACCTGGCCTACGCCGAACGACGCTGGGAACTGCGCTCCACGGGACGCTTCCCCGGGTGACCACAGGCCCGGACCCGCTGCGCCACCCGGAACGCGCCCCGCGTACCCGGCGTGACGAGCGACCCGGGCCCTGCGGCCCGGGACGAACGCCGTGTGCTCGTGCCCCGGGCGCCCCGTGCCCGGTCCGGGCTGCGTCGGCCGGCGGCCGTGGCGCGCGGCGGTCGTGACGCGTGGCATGAGCCGGGCCGGGGAGAACGGCGCCAACGGTCCGACGGCAAGTCCCTGGACGCTTGGACGCGTGGGAGGGCGGCCGCGGGGCGTGCACGCGGGCCGCGATGAGGTCTCAGCCCAGCGGACCGTGACGCTCACCCCCCGGCCCGGCCGAACAAGTAGCTCACCCGCGCCGAGTGGACCGAGAAGCACCCTCCACGCCGTACAGGCCGCCCAGCGTCCGCACCGCGTCCCGCAGGCCGCCGCAGCGTGGGAAGTCTCCGGCCGCCCTGCGGTCCCAGCCCGGGCCCGCCGGCAGGACGAAGGGACGCCTGCGGGCGCCCGACGGGCCCCACTGAAGACCCGCCACGTGCCGGGCCAGCGGTCCCGACGCCGTCGAGCGGGTCTGCGCCCACAGGACGACGGCGACCGCGCCCGTGCGCCGGACACAGGCCAGCAGCGCCTCCACCGGCACGGCGGCGCCCAGCATGCGCGTCGGCACGCCCAGCTCGGCCAGCGCCGCGTCCAGCGCCTCCAGCGGCAGCGAGTGCTGCTCGCCGGGCGCGCAGGCCAGTACCACCGGCTCGGTGCCGGTGACATCGGTGGGGCGCGGCAGCACCAGCGGCGCGCGGCGCAGCGCGGTGGAGATCTGCCAGGACAGCAGGTGCTCCACCTCCACGTAACGGTCGCCCGACGACTCCCACTTGCGTCCCACCGCCCGCAGCGTCGGCACCATCACCTCCTCCCACGCCGTCGTCAGCCCGTGCTGCCTGACGGCGTCCAGCAGCCGGCTCTCCAGCTCCGGCGCGTCCAGCCGCACCGCGGCCCGGGCCAGCCCCCGGCACTCCTGGCGCACGTCACCGAGCGGCAGTCCGCCGCCGGCACCGCCGCGCCGGCCGGCCGTCTCGGGCGGCCGAACCGGCTCCGGGGCGGGGGCAGGGGCGGCCGGCACCCCCGCCGCGGGCGGGGCCCCCTCGCCGTGCGTGGAGCGGGCCACGCGTGCCGCCTCGGCGGGGGCCACGCCGGTCGCCGCCAGCCGGCACATCTCCTCGACCATCGCCACGTCCTGCGGGCTCCAGCGCCGGTGCCGCCCCTGTGACCGCGACGCCGGCCCCAGCCCGTAGCGCCGGTCCCAGGAGCGCAGCGTGGTGGGGGAGACACCCAGGCGCCGGGCCACCGCGCCCGTGGTCAGGCCGGCCGCCTCCGCCACGTCCACTTCACTCATGACCGTCAGCCCGTCGCTCCGAGGACCCGTAGGCCCGCCCGTCCCGCTTCCCGTTCGCGCGTCCCAGGGTACTCGATGCGATATCGATGCGAGTTGTGGGACCAGGGGTACCTCGCGCAGGGTGGAGACACGGACAGCGGAGGACGCGGGCACGGTGCAGAACCGGGCCGGGCCGCTGGCCGGAGGGGCGCCGCGGGACACCGACGACGCACACCGGGCTCACGAGGAGAGACGTGGTCATGGACCGTATCGCGGCTGTATCGGGCTCCGTAGTCACCGTCGGCCCCCGCGCCGCCGGCCTGCCGCCGACGACGGGGGACGGCCCCACGCCCACCGCCGACGACGCGTCCTGGGCCGAGATCCACCGCCAGTGGGGCGGGTTGGTCCACGGACTGGCCCAGCGGGCGCTCGGCGACGCGAGGGACGCCGAGGACGTGGCCCAGCAGGTGTTCGCCGACGCCTGGCGCGGCCGGCACGGTTACACGCCGGAGCGCGGCACCCCGGCCGCCTGGCTGGTGGGCATCACCCGGCGGAAGGTGGCGGACGCGCTGGCCGCCCGTGCGCGGCGCGCGCGGCTCGTGGCGGCGGCCGCCGAGCAGCCCCCGGCCCAGAGCCGCGACGACACCGGCGAGCCCGAGGCCGCCCTTGACCGGATGGTCGTCGGGCGGGCCCTGCGTCAGCTCAGCACCCCGCAGCGCCAGGTGCTGCACCTGGCCTACTACGAGGACCTGACCCAGACGCAGATCGCCGACGTCACCGGCTGGCCGCTCGGCACCGTCAAGAGCCACACCCGGCGCGGACTCGACCGCCTCCGTCACTGCCTGGAGGACGAGGGCATCGCCAACCCCGAGCGCGCAGAAGCGATGCGAGTTTGAGCCATGCCATCCGAGTGATCGACAAGCGCGCCCCAGAACCGGCCGCCGACCGGACTCGCGCCCGTGCCCGTCAAGCCGTCAGGCGGGCGCGTCGACCACGCCAGGCGGATACGTCGAGCCCGTCAGGCGGACGTGTGACTGCCACCCCGTCGGGCGCGCGGCGCCAGCGGACCGGAGGCCGTGCGCCGGCCCGGAGCGACCTGCAGGGCGAACGCCTGCATGGCCACGTCGCTGTTGGCCGGCAGGACCGCCATCAGCCCGCGTTCCTGGGCCTCCGCGACCGCCGGCGCGGCGACGCTTCCCTCGGGGACGAAGGCCAGCCGGACATGCCCGTCTCCCGAACCACGCCGGTCCACCGGCGCCACGGCGCCATGGGTGCCGTCGGGCAGCGTCACCCACAGCTGGAAGTCGTCGTACCGGACGAAGTCCGCGCCCTTGACCGGCCAGGGGTAATGGTGCTCGCCGGGCACGCTCGGGAGGATGCCCTGGTGGTTGCCGTGGCTCAGGGGCACGCAGGAGTTGAACAGCGAGTCGGTCCAAGCCTCGACGGCGTCGGCGTCCTCGATGGGCGTGCGCAGCAGGTCCTCGGCCCGCTCGTAGCCCAGCTCCGCCAGGGCGGGCAGGGTGAGCGGGAAGGCGTCGACCAGTTCGGCGGCGTCCAGCCGCAGCCGGTCCACCTTCGCCGGGTCGGCGCAGAACTGCATGCTCCACTCGATGCCGACCCGCGCGCGGTACATGAGCCAGCCGCGCGCCCCCTTCACCCACAGGCTGCCGCCGTGGTGCATCTCCCACCGCTCGGAGTTCGCCGCCCCCGCCTCGGCCCCCGCTTCAGCCCTCTCATGGGCCGCCAGGGGCCGGGGTCCGTAGGGCAGGTCGGCGTCGTCCATGGTGTGGAGGATCTTCCGGGCCGTCGCCTTGGCGGCCCGGAAGTGTGACGATTCGAAGCGCTTCGGATGCTCGACGAGGCGGATCTTCCACGGATGGTTCTCCGATTCGATGCCGCCCAGCCGGATTTCGGGCTGACCCATCGCTGATCTCCTCGGCCGGCCCCGCGGACGGCCCCCCGGCTCGCGGGGCGGAGCCCCCCTGATTCGTCCCCCCCCCGCTCGCGTGCGTCCCCTGCGCACCCCTGTTTCCATCGTGCTCCGCGAACCGGCGGGTCGCGACCCCGGCAGTCGCCGAACGTAGGCGTATCTCAACCTCGCCCGGAATCGCAGCTGTTGACGACGCGTCGTCTCACTCTCCGCGCTGCCGAGCGGTCGCCCGTGATCCGGTTGCGGGGCATTGCGGGCGGAGTAGCGTGGAACTTGATCGGTCCTGCCTGATTCTGGAGGTGGGCGATGTTTCTCCGATTGCTGCGGCGTCGTAGGCCGCACCGGCTCGTCCTTCTCGGCGACGGCCGTCTCATCCGGGGCTTCAGTGGCGGAATGTACGACGGTCACGGTTACCAGCCCTGACACCGTTCGCGGTTGAATCCTGGAGGAAATGCGGTGACAGAGGACACCCAGGCCCTGGCGGCCATGGCAAGGCTTCTGTCACCGCACTGCCGCGTCACCGCGATGTCCGACGGAGCCCTCATCGCGGACTGGAAGCGGACGCGTTTCATCGGCATGGCGGCGGCGGACGTCCGCAAGCTGACCGAGGGAAGCCCCGTGGAACGCGCCGAACTCCTCGATGCCCTGAGACGCGCCGGGTGCGCGACGGACCGCCGGACGCCCCGGGCCGAAGCGGTCGTCGGGACCTGGTTGCGCGGGGTGCACCTGCTGATCCGGACCGCCGGATTCGGGCGCGTCCTCAGGATGATGTC
Source organism: Streptomyces sp. NPDC038135 (assembly GCF_055601245.1). Lineage (NCBI taxonomy): Bacteria > Bacillati > Actinomycetota > Actinomycetes > Kitasatosporales > Streptomycetaceae > Streptomyces > Streptomyces sp. NPDC038135. The sequence goes on from NZ_JBVJXS010000006.1 coordinate 178,437, forward strand.
CCTGGCCGCGCCCGGCTACGCCCGTGCGGACGCCCCCTCCGCCGACGAGGTAGCCCGGCTGAAGCAGGCGGTGCGGACGCACAGCAGGGACAGCTGGCTCGTCAACGGCGACTGCAAGTCCGAGGCGGTGACGGCCTTCGTCCTGTTGCGGCGCAGCGGCCTGGAGGCCGTCCTGCACGTCGGTGTACGCGAGCACCCGTTCGCCATGCACGCCTGGACCGAGTCGGCGGGCGTGTGCATCCCCGACGCCGATCCGCGCGGGCACGCCTTCACATCGGTGCTCGCGATCGACTGCTGGGGCCGGTGACATGGACGCGCTCCGCCTCGAGTGGGCCGGGGGCGCGCCGAGACTGCGGACGGCCCGCGCCATGACCCGTCAGGGCCTCGTGACGACCGTCTCCTCACCGGCCGGGACCGCGGCCGTCGTCGGCTGGACCGGCTCGGCCCGCGACCGGGAGGCGGGCGCGCGCGATCTCCTCGACGCCTTCGGCCGGCCGGGAGCCGGCCCGCCGTTGCCGCCCGGCGACTACGCGGCCGTCCTGGTGTACGGCGACCGCGTCCTCCTGCTGCGCGACGAGCAGGCACGCGTACCGCTGTTCTTCAGCGAGTCCTCCGGCCGCGTGACCGCCGCCGGCACCGCGGCGCGCGACCTCGGCAGCGCCGCCGCACTGGACCCGCGCTACTTCTGCCGCTACCTGACCGGCAACCTGGCACAACCGCACACGGACCTCACCCCCTTCACCGGCGTCCACCGCGTCCTCGGCGGAGAGGTCGTGGAGCTCTCCTGCACCGGCCGGATACGCGGCCGTACGCTGCGCCGCGTCCGCCGGGCCACCAGCCCGCCCCAGCCGGCAGCCGACGGACTCACCCGCGGGCAGGCCGCGAAGGAGCTGCGGCTGGCCCTGGAGAACGCGGTCGGCCGCCGTATGGGCACCGCGACGGCATGTCATGTGTCGGGCGGTACCGACTCCACCAGCGTCGCACTGCTCGCCGCACGCCTGCTGGCCGAGGAGCACGACGACCGCGGACAACTCGTCCTGCTCGCCGGGCGTTTCACCCAAGGCGAGCTGGCCGCGGAACGGCCCTACCTGGACCTGGCGATGCGAACAATCCGCCGCTGCGCGCCCTCCGCCCGCCCGCTGGTCGTCGACGCCGACGACGTGGCCGACTTCGACGACTTCGAGCACCACGCGGGAGACGCGGACGAGCCGCATCCGCACGCCTTCCGCGCTCCGTTCTGGAGCAGGCTCCACGCCGCGGCCGCCGGGCTGGGCTGCGACACCCTCCTCACCGGCTGCGGGGCCGACCCGGTCGCCGACGCCAACCCGTACCTCCTGCACCGGCTGGCCCGCACGGGCCGGTTGCGGCAGATGACCCGGCAGGCACGGGCCTGGGCCGCGGGCGGCGAGCGGGGTCTGCGGGACGTGGTCCACGCCTACGTGGTCCAGCCGGCCCTTCCGCTCGCGGCCGAGCGCGTCACCGCCCTGGCCGGCGGCGGCACGGTGCTCGGCGGCCTCGGCACCTTCAACCGCCCCGGATGGCTGCGGCCCGGCTTCGCGCGGGCACACGGCTACCGGCAGGCCGGTGCCGCCGAGAGCCGCTTCGTCTTCGGAAGAAGACCGGAACTGTCCCTGTACGACGCCGCCAACTACGCCGCCGCACCCGACCCGCTGTCCTGGCAGCGGGCGCCACGGGACGGGTTCCTCCTCTCGCACCCCTTCCTCGACCCGGACGTCATCGCCACGATGAGCGGCCTGCCCGCCTCGGTCACGTTCGAGCCCGGCCGCCCCAAAGCCGTTCTGCGCGCGGCGATGGCGGACCTGCTCCCCGCCCCGATCGCCGGCAGGACGTGCAAGGTCCCCTTCGACGACCTCTACGCCCGCGGCCTGCGGGCACACGGCGAGGAACTCATCGCCCTGTGCCGTTCCGCCCGGCATCCGCTGATCGCCGAGATGTTCGACGTGGAAACCCTGTGCCAAGCCGTACGCGAGGCCCAACTCGGCACCGGGGACTCCTACTCCTGGGACCGAGTGAACAGCTCCCTCGCCCTGGTCGCCTGGCTGGAGCGGCTCAACGCTGGCTCTTGATGTCCCAGAGGGTGCGCACATGCGGTCCCGCGATGAGGTCGACGAGGCCGTAGCGGCTGATCAGCTCGCGCAGTTCCGCCGGCGTGAGGACGCGGTTCTCCTCTCCCTTACGGGCGACGGATGTCGCCACGCTCGCGCCCTGCGGGCCGAACTTCCAGTACACGGTGACGAATCGCGCATCCCTGGTGTACTCGTCGAGGGCGTTGTTCTCGTGCACCCTGGCACGGTAGATGAGGGAGTCGACGCCGTTCTTCTGATCCCTTTCCACCTGCCCCGAGGTCTTGCTGCCGTCCCAGGAGTACCCCTGGAACTGCAGCGGCGGCTGCAGCACGAGCCGGTCCTTGCGCGCGAGGCTCGCGGTGGCGTAGAAGGCCACCTGGTCGTACGGCGTGTTCATGGGCAGTTGCACCACCAGCCGGGTGGCGAAGGTGTCGCTCGACTCGATCCATTGGCCGTACGGCATCCATGGTTGCGCCTCGACCAGTTCGCCGGGCTGGTGCACCTCCCGGCGGGAGAGCGGGTTCACCTCCGAGGATTTGGACCACTGCGCCGCGTCGTCCCGCCACTGCTGGCGGAGCCGGTCCCGGCGGCTGAGCGGCACGCGCAACCCCATGGCGTGGACCTCGGTGCCGAGCACGTAGAAGCCGACGGATCCGTGGTTTTGGAGGGTGATGTCTACCGGTACGGAGAAGGCCTTGCGGTCCTTGCTGAGCACGGCCTTGCCCAGGGACAGGGTGATGAGGGGCCTGGTCTCCCGCTGGTACGGCACGTATAGGTTCTGGTAGCCGAAATTGGCGACCGCGATGACCGAGGAGACGATCACCGCGGCGGCCACCCGCTTCGGAGCCGGAATCAGGACCGAGGTCCGCCACACCGCGAGAACGGCCCATGCCGCACCGGCCGAGAGCGCGGCGAGCACCGTCGGATACCACTTGGAATCACCGTCCCTCACCGTCCCGACGAGGATCAGGACGTTGGTAAGCAGGGCGGCGAACGAGCCGATCAGGGCGACCAGGCCGGAGTACGGGAAGGTGTGCCGCACCCAGTGGTCCACGACCCCGGCGGCGCCCACCAGGGTGGTGAGCGCGACCGCCAGAAGAGCGGTACCGGTGATGCGGCCGGGAAAGGTCAGCGCGTGGAAGAAGTCCTCGCTGCCGAACCGGGCCAGCAAGACCGTCGACAGGATCAAGGTCAGCAGCATCACCGCGAAGGACACCCGGGACTGCCAGGTGCGCAGCGAAGGCCGTACCGCCTTCGGGTGTAAGCCGGGGTGTGGCCTGGGCGGAGTCCGCACCCGATCACCTCCGAGACACACGTGTGCGGCGCGGCCGCGGAGGATCCGCCACCGTGCCGAGGGGTCGCCCTCATCGTCCGTGGCGAACCACCGGACCGCCATCGGGACACCCCCGGACGTGGGATGTCCCCGCCACCAGGCGGACCTCACCCTGATCGAGCCGGCCGTCGCCTTCGTCCTCAACCACCCGGGCGTCACCTCGGCGATCATCGGTCTCCGCACCATGGAGCAACTGCGGGCGTTCCTCCCCGCCGCCGACGTCGCCCTGGCCTCCGACGTCCTCGACGCCATCGACCAGATCGTCGCCCTGGGCGTCACGGTCAACCCGGTCGACAGCAGTTACGGCGACTTCGAGCTGCGCACCGACCAGCGGCGACGCTGAAGCGATTTGTCGCCTTTGGATGTCGGTACCGGACAGTTGGGAGGCGTTCGGCCTGCTGGCCGGCCGGCTCGCGGGCGACAGGTACTGGGAACCGCCGTGAACGCTGCGTCGGCGCACGGTGGCGGGCGCGCGTACACCGGTTCGGAGAGTTCGGATAGTCTCGGAAGCCTCCGGCGACAGCGTCGCCGTACGGGCGCCGGGAGTTTCGGACGCGGGAGGCGGGCAGTGGCTGCCAATGCGGTGGTGATCGGCGCCGGAGTGGCGGGACTCACCACCGCCGTGTGCCTGGCGGAGGCCGGGATGGACGTCCGGGTGGACGCCGATCAGCCCCCCGCTGCGACGACCTCCGCGGCCGCGGGCGCGATGTGGGACCCCTTCCTGGCCGAGCCCAGAGACCTGGTCGAGCGCTGGAGCCGCGACACCCTGGCGGTACTGAACGAGCTGAGCGCGGACGCACGGACGGGCGTCCGGCTGGTGGAAGGGACGCACGAGTCCCGGATCCCTTGCGACATGCCGGACTGGGGCAGCCTGGTGGGGGCTCGCATGTGTCCGGCGGAGGACCTCCGTCAGGGCTACGCGGTCGGCTGGAGCTATCGCGCGCCCCTGGTCGACATGCCCCGCTATCTCGACTACCTCGTACGACGGCTCGCGCAGGCCGGCGGTCGGATGCGCCGCCACCACTACAACACCCTCGATGAGGCGCTGCGAGAGGCGCCCGTCGTGGTCAACTGCTCCGGTGCCGGGGCACGTTTCCTGGCGGACGACGCATCGGTCGAGGTGGTGCGCGGGCAGCTCGTCGTCACGGAGAACCCCGGTGTCCGGTCCTTCTTCTGCGACGACACTCCTGACGCCGAGGAACTCATCTACATCTACCCCCACGCCGACGTACTGGTCCTGGGGGGAACGGCGGACCCGGGGAACTGGGAGCAGCGCCCCGACCAGGCCGCGGCCCGGGAGATCGTCCGCCGCTGCGCTGCCGTCGAGCCTTCCGTCGCCGGAGCCCGCGTGCTCGAACACCGGGTCGGCCTGAGGCCGGTGCGCAAGCGCGTCCGGCTCGGCGGCGAGTGGCACGGGGACTCGCTGCTGCTGCACAACTACGGGCATGGCGGAGCCGGGGTCACCCTGTCCTGGGGCTGCGCCGGCGAGATCGCGGAGCGGGTCCGTACCGTCATGGGACCCAACCGCACTACCCCCTGATCTGCCACTGCCGGCGCTCCGCGATGTCGGCCTCCGCCCCTCTGCGGAAAAGGTACAGCCAGGTCCTGGCCGCGAGCGTCGCGGTCAGCACCGTGGTCCACGGCCAGCTGGTGACGTCCGCTGCCACCAGTGCAGAGCCGACCGTCGGCGAGGCCGCCGTGATGATCATTAGTGCGCGCTCGGTACGGCTTCGCCGGAACCGGTGGGCGATGGAGAACTCGGAGCGTTCGTACCAGGCGATGGCGGCGCTGAGCAGGACGGCCAGGACCATGGTCGTCCACGGGTCGCGGCTGGCCTGCGCGTAGGTGACCGGAAGCGAGATGAGGAAGGGGAACACCCCGCCGTACTCGGACAGAACGTTCCCCCACTTCATGATCTTGCCGAAGGCGTTCGAGCGGATCCGGGCCAGTTCTCCCGAGGCGCTCGCGTAGACGATCAGGGAGAGCACCGTGCTGAACGTCGCTCCGATGAGAAGCAGACGAACGTCGTCGGGGAAGCGGCTCGACGTGAACGCGAAGCCCAGCAGGAAGGTGATCGCGGCGAGGATCGAGCCCGAGAACGCTATGCCGGCCGCGGCTTCTCCGGACTGGAGGGTCGCGGGGTCGTCCTGCTCGAACCGGGCGATCTCGAAGGCGGGTTCACCGGCCAGCGTCACCAGTGCCGTCACCGCGTGGTCGGAGGGTGCCAACGACTCCACGAGCTGCTGGCGTGCACGGACGTGCACGAGGTGCCGGGCATCCGGGTCCAGGTACTCGACGCGTGCCTTGTACTGGAAGTGGATGTGGAGAGCGTCGCCCGCGCCATCCGTGTGCATCACCCGGGTCCCGATGAAGCCGCTCACCAGCAGGAGGCGGGTGAGTGCCGTCTCCTCGGTCCTTGTGACGGCGGATATGAGCGGCGGCTCGTTCGATCCCCGGGCCGAGCGCGCCACCGTCTCGGCCAGGAGCAGTGAGCCGACACCCTGCCTCCGCATCCGGTCCCTGACCGCGATCACCGACAGACGCACATGCCCCGGCGAGGGCCTCTCCGCGGCGACGCATCCCACCAGCTCGCCGTCGGCTTCGGCAACCCTGACCAGCCCGCTCTCGACGGCCTCGGTGAGGAGCGCGGGCGACGGGACGACCGCGGCCTCACACGACTCGGCGAGCAGGAGGCGCAGTCCGGCCAGATCGGTGGTATCGGCCGCCCGGGTGGACCACTCAGCCATATCCATCCGTTCCGTTCGCTCCGAGGTGCCGTAGAGGGTCATGATGCACGCCAACCAGCCTGTTTCATTGCGTAGTTGTACTTTTGCTCATCCGCCGCCGAGGGGAGAGCGCCCGTCCCGGAGACCGTGTTCCGGGAGACCACCGCGGAGTTCCGTACCCAGTCCGTACCGCTGTCATCGACCACCTGCTGCATCTGTGGACGCCACGCTCGCACGTCGAGCCCGTGCTGAGCCCGCTGTGGGACGTCTTGGAGCAGCGCCGGGCTTCGGTCGCCAACGGCGGAACCTCGTCCAGCGGATCCCCGACCAACTGGCCGTCCGGACTCCTCGGCTGCTGCAGCAGTGACCGGACACGACTCCCGCCGCCGCGGTGGGGTGACCGGCGCGGCGGAGGCCGAGCTACGTCGGGTGGGACACCTGCGGCGAGCGCAGTACGAGCAGGGTGATCTCGCTGGGCGCGAAGACGCGGAACGGCGGGCCCCAGAAGCCGGTGCCGCGGCTGGTGTAGAGGAGGGTGCGGGGGCCGTGGTGGCTGAGGCCGGCGAGGGCGGGCTGGTCGATGCGGACGAGGTGGTGGAAGGGCCATATTTGGCCGCCGTGCGTGTGGCCGGAGAGCTGCAGGTCGATGCCGGCGGCCGCCGCACGGTCGATGAACTTGGGCTGGTGTGCCAGGAGCAGGACCGGCAGGTCCGGGTCGGCGCCGTCCAGGGCTCCGTCGAGGTGGGCGCGGTGGCCCGCCAGGCCGGAGGACTCGGCGGTGACGTCGTCCACGCCGGCGACCACGAGGGTGTCGCCACCGCGTTCGAGCAGCAGATGGCGGTTGCGCAGCGGCTCCCAGCCCAGCTCGTCCATCAGGTCGACCCAGCCCTGGGCCTCGCTGTAGTACTCGTGGTTGCCGGTGACGTACACACGGGCCCGGGTGGCGCGCACAGTGCCGAGTGGGGCGGCCTGGGCGCGGCGGCGTTCGGCCGTGCCGTCCGCGATGTCGCCGGTGTGGCAGACCAGGTCGGCTTCCAGGCTGTTCACCGTCTCGCAGACCCGTGCCGACCAGCGGGCGCGATCGAGTGGGCCGTAGTGGGTGTCGGTGATGAGGGCGACGCGGAGGCCGTCCAGTCCGGCTCCGAGCCGTGGGAGCTGTACGTCGAGTCTGCGCACCCGTGGCACGCGGCGGGCCTCGGCGTACCCCCAGGCCAGCAGCACGGCGGTTACGCCGAGTACGGCCCAGGTGACGGTTCGAGCCCGGTCCTGGCTCTCGCCGACGCCGGCCAGGACCAGGGCGAGCCGCAGGAAGACGCCGAGCAGAACGGACCAGGTGAACAGGACCCAGCTCGCGCCCAGCAGGGTGGCGCCGATGATCGCCGCCCCGTCCTGCTGGCGCCGGCCGTGCCCGCGCATCATCGCGAGCGGCATCCCGCCGAGGCCGAGGACGAACAGGGCGGTGCCGACCAGCGTGACGGACAGCGGCCAGTGCTGGCCGGCGTAGAGGAGCACCCAGCAGGGCACGGTCCACAGAAGTACGGGCGCGATCAGGGGGATGAAGCGCATCAGGCGGTGCAGACGGCTCTTCCGCGGAGCCTGCGCTTCGCCGTCGGCGGGTCGGGTGTTGCTGGTGTCGGTCACGCTTCCCCTCTCTGACCAGGCTGCCGTCCAGGGTCTCACGCGGCACCGACAACGGGTTGCCCGGAGCACCAGCACGTCTCCGGGCAACCCGACTCCAGGACTCCGCGGGCCCTAGAAGAAGCCCAGCTTCTTCGGCGAGTACGACACCAGCAGGTTCTTCGTCTGCTGGTAGTGGTCGAGCATCATCCGGTGCGTCTCGCGGCCGATCCCGGACTGCTTGTAACCGCCGAACGCGGCATGCGCCGGGTAGGCGTGGTAGCAGTTCGTCCAGACCCGGCCCGCCTGGATCGCCCGGCCCGCCCGGTAGGCGGTGTTGACGTCACGCGTCCACACCCCGGCGCCCAGGCCGTACAGGGTGTCGTTCGCGATCTTGACGGCGTCGTCGAAGTCGTCGAAGGAGGCCACCGAGACGACCGGTCCGAAGATCTCCTCCTGGAAGATCCGCATGCGGTTGTCGCCCTCGAAGATGGTCGGCTGGACGTAGTAGCCGCCCTTCAACTCGCCGTCGTACTCGACGCGCTCGCCACCGGTGAGGACCTTGGCGCCCTCCTGCCGGCCGATGTCCAGGTAGGAGAGGATCTTCTCCAGCTGGTCGTTGGAGGCCTGCGCGCCGATCATCGTGTCGGTGTCGAGCGGGTGCCCCGGTTTGATCAGCCGGGTACGGGCCACCGCCGCCTCAAGGAACTCGGCGTAATGGCCCCTTTGGACGAGCGCCCGCGAGGGGCAGGTGCACACCTCTCCCTGGTTGAGCGCGAACATCGTGAAGCCCTCGAGCGCCTTGTCCCGGAAGTCGTCGTCGTGCGCCCAGACGTCGTCGAAGAAGATGTTCGGCGACTTGCCGCCGAGTTCCAGCGTGACGGGCTTGATGTTCTCCGAGGCGTACTGCATGATCAGCCGCCCGGTCGTGGTCTCCCCGGTGAACGCCACCTTCGCCACCCGGGGACTTGAGGCCAGCGGCTTGCCCGCCTCCGCGCCGAAGCCGTTGACGATGTTGAGCACACCCGGCGGCAGCAGGTCGGCGATCAGGCTCACCCAGTAGTGGATGGACGCCGGGGTCTGCTCGGCCGGCTTGAGGACGACCGCGTTGCCCGCGGCGAGCGCCGGCGCGAGCTTCCAGGTGGCCATCAGGATCGGGAAGTTCCACGGGATGATCTGCGCCACCACGCCGAGCGGCTCGTGGAAGTGGTACGCCACCGTGTCGTCGTCGATCTCGCTGAGCGAGCCCTCCTGTGCGCGGATTGCGCCCGCGAAGTAGCGGAAGTGGTCGATGGCGAGCGGGATGTCGGCCGCCAGCGTCTCGCGCACCGGCTTGCCGTTCTCCCAGGTCTCGGCCACCGCGAGGGCCTCGAGGTTCGCCTGCATGCGGTCGGCGATCCGCAGCAGGATGTCGGACCGCTCCGTCACCGACGTACGGGCCCAGCCGGGCGCCGCCTCGTGCGCCGCGTCCAGTGCCCGCTCGACGTCCTCCGCGGTGCCGCGCGCGATCTCGGTGAACGGCTGCCCGTTGACCGGTGACGGGTTCTCGAAGTACTGCCCGCGCACCGGCGGCACGTACTCGCCGCCGATGAAGTGGTCGTAGCGCGCCTGGTAGGAGACGATCGCGCCCTCGGTGCCGGGCGCCGCGTAACGGGTCATGCTGGTCTGCCTCCCGGTGAAGCGCTGCCCGCCGTTGGGCAGCTCTCGGCGCGAGGCTAGGCGCGCGGACGTTGCGAGTACGTTGCGCCGCGGCCCGGCGGCGCGGGCGCCCGGCAGGGCGGCGGTGCCGGCAGAGCCAGCTCTCCCTCCAGTGCCGCGAGCCGCGCCCGTACCGACGCCGACGGCCGCACCGCCGCCAGAGCCCGCCACACCTCCAGGTCGTCCTCGCCCCATGGGGTGCGCGCCCAGCCGGCGAGCAGGTCGGGGTCGCGGTGGGCGATGAGCGCCGACCGCATCCCCTCGGCGAGGCGCCGCCGCAGCCGCACCACCGCCGGGGCCTGGGAACCCGGCAGCAGCGGACCGGTGTACGCCGTCACCGCCCCGGTCAGCGCGCCCGCCTCCAGCCGCCGCTCCACCACGGTGGCGTCGCACTCCACCGCGACCGACAGCCGGTACGGCCGCGAGGCGAGCAGTCCCGGGCCGATCAGGCGGCGCAGTCGTGCCAGCTCGGCACGCAGCGTCACCGGTGTCACCGCCTCGTCCTCGTACAGCGCGCAGAGCAGTTCGTCTCCGGTCAGCCCTTCCGGATGGCGGGCCAGCAGCACGAGGATCTCACTGTGCCGGCGCCCGAGCCGGACCCGCCGTCCGCCCAGGCGGAGTTCGGCCTCGTCCCGGCCCAGCGCGCTGAGCAGGGCCGTGTCCTCGGCGTGCCGGGGCGGCGCCAGCAGTGCGAGTTGTGACTCGGCGGCCCGGGCCACGGCCTGGACGAAGCCCAGGCTGTGCGGGTGCGCCAGCCCGTCGCCGCCGGTGATGTCGACGGCGCCCAGGACCCGCCCGGTGTGCGGGTCGTGCACCGGCGCGGCCGCGCAGGTCCAGGGCTGCACCCGCCGTATGAAGTGCTCCGCCGCGAACACCTGCACCGGCCGGTCGAGTGCCACGGCCGTCCCCGGCGCGTTGGTGCCGACCGCCGCCTCGGACCAGAGCGCGCCCGGCACGAAGTTCATCCGGTCGGCCAGGCGCCGGGTCGCCGGGTGCCCCTCGACCCAGAGCAGCCTGCCGTGCGCGTCGCACACCGCCAGCAGGTGCTCGCCGTCGGCGGCGAACGAGCCCATCAGCTCCCGGAACAGCGGCATCACCCGGGCCAGTGGGTGCTCGGCCCGATGGGCGCCGAGATCGCCGTCGGTCAGCTCCACGTTGGCCGTGCCGTCCGGCCCCACGCCGGCCCGCGCGCTGCGCCGCCAGGACTCCGCCACCACCGAGCGCACCGGCCGCGGCACCGTGCCCGCCGTGGTGAACGTCTCGTGTGCCCGGCGCAATGCCCGGACGCGCTCGGCGGGATCGGCCCCCGGTTCCAGGGCCACCCAGGGATCGGTCAACTGGCCCTCCCGGACGGTGAAACGGCTGGCACCATCGTCACTCGACGTGTTGGTGGGGACAACCGGTTCGACAGCCGCCTAGGCGAAATTGACCAGTCTGATGTAGCGCACCCAGTCCCACAGCGGTCCGGGATCGGAGTGATCGCTGCCCGGCACCTCGTAGTGGCCGATGATGTGCTGTCTGTCCTTGGGGACGCCGTAGTGGGCGCAGATCGCGGCCGTCAGCTTCGCCGACTGCTCGTAGAGGGCGTCGGTGAGGTAGGCCGGCTGGTCCACCCAGCCTTCGTGCTCGATGCCGACGCTGCGGGTGTTGTAGTCCCAGTTGCCCGCGTGCCAGGCGACGTTCGCCTCGCGCACGCACTGCGCCACGTGACCGTCCGCCGAGCGGACCACGTAGTGGGCGGACACCTTCTTGTCGGGGTTGCGGAAGATGGCCAGGGTGTCGCTGTACGTCTCCTGCGTGATGTGGATGATCACGCGGTCGATCGTGTAGCTGCCGGGGCGGTTCGACGCCGTGTAGTTCGTGGAGACCGCGGGCTGCCACTCGGCCGAGGGATAGTCCACGGCTGCCTGCGCACCCGCGCGGGCGTCGGTGAGCAGCGCGGAAGGGGCCGCGGCGAGTGCCGCGCCCATCAGGATCCGTCGCCTGCTGAGCTGGAGTCCGGGCCGGTTCATGTCCATCGTCGGCTGCCTTTCGGGAGCGGGTGGGGGAGGATGGGGGGCCGTGCCATGGGTGGCTGAATGGCTGACGTGCCTTCAGGGGTCGAGAGGCGGTGCGGTCTCGCGCGGCCGCGTGTGCGTGCCGCGTGCCAGCCACCGCACCAGGTCAAGCTGCGGTATCAGCCACGCGTCCTCCAGCGGACGCGCCGACCCGGCCGAGATCGGCCGCGTGTCTGACTCCAACCGGGTCCAGGGGGTGACGACGGGCTTGGGGTGACCGACGCTCGTCACGCTGGTCAGTGCGCACTCCACGGCCACCCCTTCCCCCTGGATGTCGGCGCCTCCCACGACGGGTGCGCCGGCCGGCCTCACGCGGTGCGGGCGTTTCCTTGTCGCGCGAGACACCGCCGTGAGGCAGCCGGCGGGATCGCCCGGCGGCTGCGTCTCGTGCGAATTACGTTACGGCGTGGGGGAGTTGGGCAGAAGGGTGCGCCGCGTATCTGTGGACACGGCGAGCTGTGTGGAGAACTCGGCCACCTGAACGGGCTACGCCGAGGCGTTCGTGGTGGGCCGTCAGGTTCGGCTTCCCGGGGGTGGGCCGTCAGATTCGGCCTCCCAAGGGCGGTCCGTCAGCCCCGCTCCGCCACGGGCCGTTCCGCGACCGTCGCCGGATCGTCGAGCACCGCGCGGACGACATAGTGGGCGGCGCCCAGCAGCGGGCCCTCAGAGCCGAGCGTGGACACGGCCACCGGGCAGGCCGGACCGGCCGTACGGCCCGCCAGCTCCGCGGTCAGCGAAGGCAGCAGCCAGGGGGAGAGGCCCGCGAGCGCCCCGCCCAGGACGACCGTCTCGGGGTCGAGCAGATTGACGGCCCCGGTCAGGGCTATCCCGAGGGCCGTTCCGGCGTCCCGCAGGGCCCGGCGTACGGCCTCGTCGCCCTCTTCGGCGCGCTCCGCGAGCAGTCCGGCCAGGTCCTCGCGCGGTTCGAGGCCGGCCGCGCGCAGCACCGCCTCCTCGCCGGCGTACTGCTCCAGGCAGCCGCGCCCGCCGCAGGGGCAGGCGGGGCCGTCGGGCCGGACGGGCACATGGCCCAGCTCGCCCGCGAAACCGCGGGTGCCGCGCAGCACCTGCCCCTCCACGACGACCGCGGCGCCGATACCGATCTCGGCCGAGACGTGCAGGAAGTCGCGCGGTGTGCCGGCGCCGAGCCACAGCTCGGCCAGAGCACCGAAGTTGGCCTCGTTGTCCACGGTCAGCGGCAGGCCGCCGGGCAACAGGGAACCGAGGTCCACATCGTGCCAGTCGAGGTTCGGGGCGCGCACGACGGTGCGGCCGTCGCTCGCCACGAGTCCCGGTACGGCGACCGCGAGCCCGGCGGGCCACAGCCCCTCCCGTTCGGCCTCCGCCAGGACCCGGCCGACCAGTTCCGTCAGCTCCTCCAGTACGGGCTTCGGGGCCCGGCCGCGGTTGGCGCCGTACCGCACGGCACGCGCGCGGACGGTGCCGCGCAGGTCGGCCGCGCACACCGCGAGATGGTCGACGCCGATCTCCGCTCCGATGCCGGCCGGGCCGCGTCCGCTCACCGCGAGAGCCGATCCGGGGCGGCCCACCCGGCCCGGCCGCTCCGGGCCCAGCTCCTCCAGCAGTCCCCAGCGGACCAGGTCGTCCACGAGGGTCGACACCGCGGCCCGGGTCAGTCCGATGTGCGAGGCGACCGCCGCCCGGGACAGCGGACCCGCCGCGCTGACGGCGTGCATCACCCGGGCGAGGTTGCGCCGGCGCATGCCCTGCTGGGTGTCCGGCAGGGAGCGTCCGGTGCCGCGCGAGCGGCCCTCGTGCAGTGGTGCGGTCATGCCCGTCGTCAATCCTCGGTGTCTGCGGCCGGACCCCGTGCCCGTACCCGGAATCCGGACCTTGCGCGCGTGCCCGGGCTGGGGCCTACCGCGATTCCGTCCCCCGCTCCAGCAGCGGGGCCGCGTCGGAGAGTACCCCGCTGATCCGCGCCAGCGTCGCCTCGTCCCGCTCGACGGCGTCCAGCACCGGGCCGGCGGCCGTGTTCCAGCGGCGTGCCACCGCGCCCGGATCCTCGCCGGTCAGCAGTCCTGCGGCCTGTGCGGCGGCCCCCAGGGCGACCAGTTCCGCGGCCCTGGGGATCTGGACCGGCCGGCCCGACAGCCGCCGTACGGTCTGTTGCCAGGCGGTGCCCCGGGCTCCGCCGCCGATCAGCAGCAGCGGCGTGCTGCGGTCCGCGTCCTCGTCCAGGACCAGTTCGAGCGCGCCGAGCAGGGCGTGCACCGCGCCGTCGTAGGCCGCCTGCAGCAACTGGCCGGCCGTCGTGTCGTGGCGTAGCCCGGTCAGCAGTCCGGCGGCGTTGGGGAGGTTCGGGGTGCGCTCGCCGTCCAGGTACGGCAGCAGGGTGACGGAGGTGCCGGGCTCCACGGCCTCCCGGTCCAGGCCCAGCAGCGCCGCGACCCGGTCCACGGCGAGGGTGCAGTTCAGCGTGCACGCGAGCGGCAGCCAGTCCCCGTGGGCGTCCGCGAAACCGGCCACCGTGCCCGTCGGATCGGCGGGCCGGCGCCTGGCGACCGCGTACACGGTGCCGGACGTGCCGAGGCTCAGCACCGGCGTGCCCGGCCGGAGCCCGAGGCCCAGCGCGGCGGCGGCGTTGTCACCGGTGCCCGGCGCCACCAGGGTGCCCTTGGAGAACGGCAGGTCGTGGCCGTCGCGCACGGTGCCGGCCACCTCGCCGGGCCGCACCACCCGGGGCAGCAGCGCCGGGTCGAGCCCCACATGCGCCAGCGTCTCCTCGTCGTACGCCTCCGTGCCGGCGGCCCACCAGCCCGTGCCGGACGCGTCGCCGCGGTCGGTCGTGCCCTGTCCGGTCAGCCGCTCGGTGAGGTAGTCGTGGGGGAGCCGTACCGCCCTGGTGGCGCGGACGGCCTCCGGCTCGTGCTCGGCCAGCCAGGCCCACTTCGTCACCGTGAACGACGCCCCGGGCACGCTGCCGGTCCGCTCCGCCCACGCCTTCGGGCCGCCCAGCTCCTCCACGAGCCGGCGTGCCTGCGGTGCGGAGCGGACGTCGTTCCAGAGCAGTGCCGGGCGCACCGGCTCACCCCGCTCGTCCAGCGTGACCAGGCCGTGCTGCTGGCCGCCGATCGACACCGCGGCGGCTTCGCGCGCCGGTTCGCCGCACTGGCGCAGCGCCTCGCGCAGCGCGTCCCACCACTGGCGCGGATCACTCTCCCGGCCCGCCCCGGAGGACACGGTGTGCGGCGCCTGCCCGCTCGCCACCACCTCGCCGGTGGCCGAGTCGACGACCAGTGCCTTCGTGGACTGCGTGGAGGTGTCCACGCCCACGACGAGCGGACCCTCGGCTGCTGACATCGGGCTCTCCCTCTTTCCGCGGCTCCGCGGGGTGTGCCGTGACCCGGCAGGACATCGGTCCGCGGCGGCGGTGGAATGGATCCTCCGCCGACGAGGACACACCTTGTGTCTTCCCAGAGGTGCGTGTGCATACTAATTTGTAAACGGCCATGACGAAATAGTCGTACCAAGCAAGGAGCCGCGGCATGAGCTACCAGCCCACCCCCGAGGACAGGTTCACCTTCGGCCTGTGGACCGTTGGCTGGCAGGGCAGGGACCCGTTCGGCGACGCCACCCGCCGCGCCCTCGACCCGGTCGAGACGGTGCGGCGCCTGGCGGAGCTCGGCGCCCACGGAGTGACCTTCCACGACGACGACCTGATCCCGTTCGGGTCGTCGGACACCGAGCGCGAGTCCCACATCAAGCGCTTCCGCCAGGCCCTGGACGCCACCGGCATGAGCGTGCCGATGGCCACCACCAACCTCTTCACGCACCCCGTCTTCAAGGACGGCGCGTTCACCGCCAACGACCGCGACGTCCGGCGCTACGCCCTGCGCAAGACGATCCGCAACATCGACCTCGCCGCCGAACTGGGCGCGAAGACGTACGTCGCCTGGGGCGGTCGCGAGGGCGCCGAGTCCGGCGCCGCCAAGGACGTCCGCGTCGCCCTGGACCGTATGAAGGAGGCCTTCGACCTCCTGGGTGAGTACGTCACCTCCCAGGGCTACGACCTCCGGTTCGCCATCGAGCCCAAGCCCAACGAGCCGCGCGGCGACATCCTGCTGCCCACGGTCGGTCACGCGCTCGCCTTCATCGAGCGCCTGGAGCGTCCCGAGCTGTACGGTGTGAACCCCGAGGTGGGGCACGAGCAGATGGCCGGGCTGAACTTCCCGCACGGCATCGCGCAGGCCCTGTGGGCCGGCAAGCTCTTCCACATCGACCTCAACGGCCAGTCCGGCATCAAGTACGACCAGGACCTGCGGTTCGGCGCCGGTGACCTGCGGGCCGCTTTCTGGCTCGTCGACCTGCTGGAGACCGCGGGTTACGAAGGGCCCCGGCACTTCGACTTCAAGCCGCCGCGGACCGAGGACCTCGACGGCGTGTGGGCGTCGGCGGCCGGCTGCATGCGCAACTACCTCATCCTGAAGGAGCGTGCCGCCGCGTTCCGTGCCGACCCGGAGGTCCAGGACGCGCTGCGCGCCTCGCGGCTCGACGAACTCGCCCAGCCGACCGCGGCGGACGGCCTGCAGGGCCTGCTCGACGACCGCGCCGCCTTCGAGGACTTCGACGTGGAGGCGGCCGCCGCGCGCGGGATGGCCTTCGAGCGGCTCGACCAGCTGGCCATGGATCACCTGCTGGGCGCCCGGGGCTGAGCACCGCCGGGGGCATTCCGAAGCCGCCGGGCGGCTTCGGAATGCCCCTGGGCGGCCCTGCCGGCGAGCACCGTTCGCGCACATCCTGTTCCCGCCGGCCGACGAGATGCCCTGCCGGCCGGCGAGCCGCCCCGCCGGCCGTGGCGGCCGTCAGACGCCTCGGGACGTCCGGCCCTCCGGGGTCGTCAGCCGTCCCGTCGCCAGCGCTGTCGCCGGGTTGCGGTCCGGGGCGCCCGCCGGAAGCCGGCGCTCCTCCTCCGCGCGGTACGGCCACCAGCGGCCGTCCGGTCCGAGCCGCAGTTCCAACCCTTCGTCGGGGACCGCCCACCGGTTGCCGCTCCGCCGGAACGACGGCCGTTCGTCCGCCTCCCAGGCCGCGTCCAGAGCGGCACGCGCGCGTGCTAGGGCACTCTCCTCGACCTGCCACTCCTCGTCGAGAACGGTCAGCGCTGCCGGTCCTCCAAGCCGCCAGGCCAGGACGGCCGTCGCCAGCCCCTCGCGGCCCCGCCCCGACCCCTCGGCGAGCCGCTCCGCCACGGCACCGGGCACCGCGCCGTCGGCGAGCCGTACGACGTCCTCGGCCGCGGTCAGCGTCCGCTCGTCCCGTTTCTCGGCACCCCGGTCGCCGAGGGCCTGCGCCAGCAGTCGGTGAGCCTCCTGGGCGCTCTTCCCGGCCAGATACCGCAGGGCCGCGGGGTCGACGGCCGGCGTCGGTGCCGTCCCGGCGTCGTAGGACGGTGGTTCGCCGGCCTCCTCCGGGACGTCGGGCAGCGCGGGGAGCCCGGGCAGGATGTCCGCGGCCGCCCACGCCTCCGCGGCGTCCACGCCCTCGGCCTCGTACGGCTCGCCCGGCTCCGACGGCTCGTCCGGGGCCGACGTGCTCCGCTGGTGCAGTTTCCGCAGGAACGTGCTCTCTCCCCGGCCGCGCATCAGCAGCAGCACGAACGGATCCTCGTCCAGCAGCCGTGCCACCTGATGGCACAGGGCCGCGGTGTGCCCGCAGTGGTCCCAGGCGCCGCAGTCGCACTCGGGTTCCAGCTCGCCGAGACCGGGCAGCAGGTCGATCCCCCTGATCGCCGCGTCCTCGATCAGGTGGGACGGCAGGTCCCCGTCGAGGAGCGCGGCCAGGTGTCCCGCCTGTTCGACGGCCAGGTCCTCGAAGCGCGCCCACTCCCGCTCGGACAGCTCGGGCACCAGGACGTCGGCCCGGTGCGCCCCGCCCTTCGGCTCCCGTACGACGGCGGTGACCCGGCCCGGCCGTACGGTCACCGCGCCCACCTCGCCCGCGCGCGCGAGCCGGCGCCCCGCCTTCACCGCGGTGGCCTCAAGCGCCGCGTCCTCAAGCGCCGCGAGCCAGGCGCGGCCCCACCAGGTCCGCGCGAACGCCTTCCCGCGCGCGGGCGGCAAGGCGGCGAACGTGCGCTCCGGGCCGCCTTCGTGCTCGGGCTCGTAACGGCTCATCGCGCCTCCCCGCGCAGTTCCACCAGCGTGGCGAGTTCCGCGTCCGTCAACTCCGTCAGTTCCGCCGGGGCGGCGCCGCCGGCGCCCAGCACGGCGTCCGCGAGCGCGCGCTTGCGCCCGAGCATCTCCGCGATGCGGTCCTCGACGGTTCCCTCGGCGATCAGCCGGTGCACCTGCACGGGGCGGGTCTGTCCGATCCGGTACGCCCGGTCGGTGGCCTGGGCCTCGACCGCCGGGTTCCACCAGCGGTCGTAGTGCACCACGTGATCGGCCCGGGTGAGGTTGAGGCCGGTCCCCGCGGCCTTCAACGACAGGAGGAACACCGGCACCTCACCGTCCTGGAAGCGGCGCACCAGCGACTCGCGCTCGGCGACGGGAGTGCCGCCGTGCAGAAGCTGGGAGGGGACCCCACGGGCCGTCAGGTGCCGTTCGAGCAGACGGGCCATGCGCACGTACTGCGTGAAGACGAGCACTCCCGAGCGCTGCGTCAGGATGGTGTCGAGGAGTTCGTCCAGCAGCTCCAGCTTGCCGGAGCGTCCCGCGGGTCCCGGATGGTCCTCCTTGAGGAACTGCGCCGGGTGGTTGCAGATCTGCTTCAGCCCGGTCAGCAGCTTCACGATGAGACCCCGGCGGGCCATGCCGTCGGCGTCCGCGATCCGGCCGAGGGTCTCGCGGACGAGTGCCTCGTAGAGGCCGGTCTGCTCGTGCGTGAGCCCCACGGGGTGGTCGGTCTCGGTCTTCGGCGGCAGTTCCGGCGCGATGCCCGGGTCCGACTTGCGGCGCCGCAGCAGGAACGGCCGCACGAGCCGCGCCAGACGCTCCGCCGCGGCCGGGTCCCCGCCGCCCTCGACGGGCCGCGCGTACAGCGCGCGGAAGGCGCTGAGGCGGCCGAGCAGCCCCGGGGTGGCCCAGTCGAGGATCGCCCACAGTTCCGTCAGGTCGTTCTCCACCGGTGTGCCGGTGAGCGCCACGCGTGCGCGTGCGTCGATGGAACGCAGTGCGCGTGCGGTCGCCGCGTAGGGGTTCTTCACATGCTGTGCCTCGTCGGCGACGACCATCCCCCAGGGCACTCCGGCGAGCCGTTCGGCGTCCAGACGCATCGTGCCGTAGGTGGTGAGCACGAACTCGCCGTCCGCCAGGGACTCGAGGCCGCGCGCGAGGCCGTGGAACCGGCGCACCGGGACACCGGGCGCGAACCGCTCGATCTCGCGCTGCCAGTTGCCGAGCAGGGAGGCGGGGCAGACCACCAGCGTGGCGCCGGCCGACCCGGGATCCGCCTGCCGGTGCAGATGGAGCGCGATCAGAGTGACCGTCTTCCCCAGCCCCATGTCGTCGGCCAGACAGCAGCCCAGTCCGAGGGCCGTCGTCCGGGCGAGCCAGCCGAGGCCGCGCAGCTGGTAGTCGCGCAGGGTTGCGGCGAGCTCCGGCGGCGGTCCCACCGGTTCGGCGGCCTCCGGGTCGGCGAGCCGTTCCCGTAGCCGCTCCAGCCACCCTGTGGGCCGTACGTCGACACGGAGGCCGTCGGCGTCGGCCGAGCCCGTCAGGGCGGCCGCCAGGGCCTCGACCGGGGTGATGGAACGGTCCTCGCGGCCCCGCGCCTGCTCCGCTTCCCGGGGGTCGACGAGCACCCAGCGGTCGCGCAGCCGGACCAGGGGGCGCTTGGCATCCGCCAGCAGATCCAGTTCCTCCCGCGACAGCTCGCGGCCGCCCAGCGCGAACGACCACCGGAAGGCCGGCCCGGCGTCGGCGGAGCGGAACGAGGGCCGCGCTTCGGCCTGCCCGTCCGGCGGGCCGATGGACGCGTACGTGGTCAGTCCGCGTGACAGCTCCTTCGGCCAGTGCACGTCGACACCGGCCGCGGCCAGGGCCCGGGCACCCTCGCCCAGGAGGTCGGCGATCTCGTCGTCGGCGAGGTGCACTGCGTCGGGAACGGCGGCGGTGAGCAGCGGCGTGAGCGGCGGCCACGCCCGGACCGCGCGGCGCAGCGCCAGCAGCGCGTCCGCCCGCGCGCGCGGCCCGAACGCGTCTCGCGCGGCCGCCGGACCGGACCAGAGCCCGGCGGCGTCCGCGACCTCCGCCGCCCCGCTGATGCCGTGCACTTGGAGTACCGCACGGAACCGCACGGAGGCCTGATCCTCGCCGACGGGGTCGTGGAGGCCGGTCGCCTCCACCCGCAACGACAGCCGGAGGCCCGTGTCGTGATCGGCGGCGAGGTCGTCGGCCCACCCGCGGAGACCGGGCAGGCACTGCGGCTCCGATGCGGCGAACGCGGCGCCGCCCGTCACCAGAGCGGCGGCGGGGGAGCGCGGGAGGGCGTCGGCGACCGCGTCCAGGAAGGAGCGCAACAGCCGTTCCGGGTCCGGCAGGCGCGGGCGTCCGTCCACCGCGAGGGGCGTGGCGTGTGCCTCCGGGGGCATGGCGGCGGCGAGTTCGCGGACCAGCTCAGCGTCGCGCGCGGACAGCGGTCCCACCCGCCATGCGTCGTGATCGGCCGGCGACAGGCCGGGCAGGAGCAGACCGCGCGCCAGGAACCGCAGGGCGAGCAGACCGGCAGTACCCCAGAACTCGACTGCTCGGTGCCGCCCGTCCCGCCCCGGCCGGGTGAGCAGCGGCAGGGCCGCCCGGACCGGCAGGAGAACGGCGGGCAGCCGCACCCGCTCCACGTCGCCGTCCGGCGCGGGCAGCACCAGGTCCAGCTCGGCGGCGGACCCCTGGGCGACGGCCGGGAGAGCCGCGCCGTCCGGCCGCCAGAAGGCCATCCTGCCGGCGCGCGGCGGGTCGGAGGGGAGGAAGACGGCGCGGAAGCCGTCCAGCCGGGACAGGACGGACGGCTCGTACGGGTCGGACGGGGTGGAGGCGTCAGACGGCTCGGACCGTTCGGACGGTTGGGTCGCGTCAGAAGGTAAGGGCTGCTCGGAATGTTCGTTGGGCGGTGCGGTGGAGATCCTCTGCACGATTCGGCCCGCGCTCCTCAAATTTGACTACTGGCTCGGAGCCGCCGAGGGTACAGCACGTCGAGACGGGGGCCGAGGGGCGTGCGTGTGATGCAAGCCACTAGGGGATAGGTATGGGGGAAGTCTCAGGGGCGGGCCTCGGAACCGCGGGAAGCGTGCGCCCGTTCTCAGGACAGAGAGCGGCAAGGGCTGCCGCGGAGGAGGCGACGCTCATGTCCAAGAACGCGAAGATCGCCGCAGGGGGCGTGGCGGTCGGTCTGCTCCTGCTGATCTGGCTGCCCTGGTGGGTGGCGTTCCTCATCGTGGTGGGAGTCCCGGTCGCCGCCTACCTGGCCCTGGACCCCGCACAGCGGCGCAGACTCCGTCGTGTGACGCGCAAGGAACTGGGCCGCTGAGGGTTCGCTGCACGGGTCCCGCTGAGAGCCGTTGCCCGGTCCCGAAACGCGCACGAGCACAGCACGGACAGGGGCGGGCAGGGACAGGGGCAGGGCGCCCGGCGGGTCCTGAGCCGGTGGGCGAGGAGCCGTGCCGCTGCGCCCGCGGCACGGCTCCACAGGATCACAGGGGGCGTACGGCCAGCTTGTCGAGTGCCTCCAGCAGGCCGGGCAGCTCGGGGCCCCGGCCCACCGGCAGTACCTCACCCGGCTCCTCGTCCAGCAGGACGAACGCGATGTCGTCGGTGCGCGCCACGATCGACCAGCCCGGGCCGTCGGCCCGCAGCGTACGAGCGTCGCCCGGGGCGAAGGAGGAGCGGACCCGGCCGAGCGGCGGCGGCGAGTCGAGGTAGGCGCGTGCCTCCGCCAGCACGCGCCGGACGCCGCGATGCCCGGACTTGGGCGCATCGCCCGCGTCGTCCGCCGACGGCTGCGCCGCTTCGGCGGGCGCGCCGGGGGAGGGCGTGAAGACGTCGCCGATCTGCTCCCGCCAGACGGCCCATTGCAGCGCGATCTCGTCGGCGCCCAGGCGGCGCTGGGCCGGCCCCCAGGAGCTGGTGTCCGGCGGGGTCAGCGCGGGCCCGTCCGCGGCGTCCGGGGTGGGATCGTGCGGTGCGGGCACCCCCGGGGCGGCTACGGCGACGGCCAGCGGCCAGCCCGGCAGGGCGGCGACCACCGTGTTCTCGTCCGGAGACAGTTCGTACTCCATGCCGCAGTCCCAGGACGCGATCGCCACGGCGACCAGGGACACGTCGTCGATGGCGACCGTCCAGCGGGCGCCGTCACCGTCCTGCCCCAGCACCAGGCCGTACCCGTCGGCGCACGGCGCCAGACCCAGCGCCGCGCACGCTTCGGGATAGTCGTCGCCCAGCACGCTCGGGAACTGTGCGGGCGTCAGCAGCACCGCCGTGAGCACATACAGCGCCTCGTCCGCGGCGGCGACGGCCTGCTCGTCCGTCCCGGCCATCACAGCCCTCCCAGTGGTTCGTCCATCGGCGCGCACCCTAGTGCGAGTGGGAGGTGCTTGTCACGACTCCACACACCACGCGGAGCTGCAGGTTTCCACCTGGACGGGGGCGAAACGGCCGCCGTCCGAAGCCCGTGATCCGCGTCGGCACGGGCCGGCTCAGGCGGCCGGCAGGCCGAGGAGGTCGCGGGCCACCGTCCGGGGCGACTGGTCGCGTTCCCGGGCCAGGGCGACGACCGCCCGGCACGCCAGTTCGTTCACCCCGAACGACAGCGCCTCCGGGGACACCCACGCCGACGCCTCGTCGATGCCGTCCTGGTCGTCCTCCGTGCGGGCCGCCACATAGGCCGCCGCGGCCTCGAACAAGTTGTGTGGACGCCGTTCCCGGCTGACCGTCGTCTCCGCGCGCGGAGACGTACGGAACCTGGCGGCGTACTTGCGCATCGCGTCGAACACCTGACCCGCCTTCCTCTGAACGGGGTCGTCACCGACCACCCATCCGGCACTGCTCAACGTAGAGTTGAAGCTCCGGCGGTAAAAGGGGGCAGTGACGGTGCGCTTCGACCGGCTCAGGCGGATCCAGCGGATGGACCCGGTGACGGACGCTCACGAGATCTACCGGCTCAGCACGGCGTTCGAATTTCCGTGGGACTACACACGGGCCCTGGAACTGGCTCTGTACCGTACCTACGCCATCCCCTCCATCGGGCGGCTGCTCGCACGGACGGGAGAGCTCACCGAGCGCACGCAGAAGCGGTACGACGACACCGCGCTTCTCCTCGACACCGTCGTGGAGCACGGATTCGACGCCCTCGAGGGCCGCACCGCGATCCGCCGGATCAACCAGATGCACCGCAGCTACGACATCAGCGACGACGACATGCGGTACGTGCTGTCCACGTTCGTGGTGGTGCCCCGGCGCTGGATCGACACCTACGGCTGGCGCCGCCTGTCCCGGCACGAGATCGTCGCCGCCACCGAGTACTACCGCACCCTCGGCCGGCACATGGGCATCCCCGGGATCCCGGAGACCTACGAGGAGTTCGAGGCGCTGCTCGACGCGTACGAGCAGGCCCACTTCGCCTGGGACGAGCAGGCCCGGCGGGTCTCCGACGCCACGCTCGACCTGATGGCGTCCTGGTATCCGCGCCCGCTGGCGCCCCTGCTGCGCACGGCCACGCTCGCCCTGCTCGACGAACCGCTGCTGCGCGCGTTCCACTACGAGCCGCCGGGCCCCGTCTCCGCCGCACTCGTACGCCGCGCGGTCCGGGCGCGCGGCCGGCTGGTCCGCCTGCTCCCGCCCCGCCGCGCACCGCACTTCGCGCGGCAGAACCGGGAGATCAGGAGCTACCCGAACGGCTACCGTCCGGCCGACCTGGGCACCCGCCCGGTCCCGGGGGCGGGCGGGTGCCCGGTGCGCCACCTGGACGTCTCAGCGGGTGACGTCCCCGAGTGAGTTCAGGGTGTCGCGCACCGGCGGCCCGACCTGGTCTCACAGCTGGTCCTCACCGAGGCCAACCTCGACGCCTTCCCGCCGGCCACGGCCGGCAGCAGCTCGATCGCCACGTACGGGGGGACCAGTTCGTCGAGAGTCAGTACGCGCGCGTGCTGGACGCCGTCGGTCCTTTGCGGGCCGCCACGATGCGGCTGGCCGGCCCCCGGGCGCTGCACCGCAGCGCCGTCGGCCTCCGCCGCGGCTCGGATCCCGTCATGCGCACGATCCTCGAAGGCCTGGAGGTCGACCGCGTCTACCTCCATGGCGAGCACAGCGGCGAAGTCCCGGGCCGGCGGAGCCTGGAGGCCGCGGGCGTCCGCGTTCTCACGGTGCCGGGCGCCGGGCACAACGTCATGTTCGACAACCCCGACGCCTTCGTGGCGGCCGTGGCCGGACAGGGCTGACGCGACCCGCGGTCAGTCCTCGCGGGTCGCCAGCGCGAGGAAGCGGGCCTCCTCGTCGGCGTACGAGGTCATGCGCCAGCCCGCGCGCTCCAGCAGCGGACGGAGATTGGCCTCGGCGCGGAGATCGTCCGGAGTGATCCGCCGCCCCTGACGTGCCGCCAGGGCGACCCGGCCGATGGGATGGAACAGCGCGAGCCTGCCGCCCGGGCGCACCACACGGGCCAGTTCCCGCAGGTTCGCCACCGGCTCCGGCAGGTGCGCGATCAGGCCTGCCGCGAAGACCGCGTCCAGAGCGCCCCGGCGCAGCGGCAGCGCGGCCACGTCCGCGAGCAGCAGACGGCCCGCCCGGTCCCGGCCGGCCCGGACGGCGGCCTGGAGCATCGCGGGAGTCAGATCGACGCCGACCACCACCCCGGCAGGTCCGACCGCGGCCCGCAGCGGCGGCAGGGCGCGGCCCGTGCCGCATCCGGCGTCGAGCACGCGGTCGCCCGGACGCAGTCCCATCTCCGCCACGGCGGCCGCGAAGGCGGGACCGTCATCGGGGAACTTGCTGTCCCACCCGGCCGCACGGGCGGCGAAGAACTCCTGGACGTGTGTGTGGTCGTCGCTCATGTCCGGCATGATTCCTCACCGCCACGAGGGACACTCCTGTGCGCACGTTCGAGCGCGACCCGATCGTTCCGCCACCTCTCTACGTCATATTCCAACACCTTTCGAAATGCGCCCCCTTCGTGCGCCCCTGACCCGGCTAGCGTCCCGGGGCCATGGGACACCTGGACCACGCCGCCTTCGGCTGGCTGACCCCCGTGCTGTCGTATCTGATGGCCTGCACGGGCGCCGCACTGGGACTGCGCTGCACCGTCCGCGCACTCGCCGCCACCGGGCGGTCGCGCCGCAACTGGCTCCTCACCGCGGCCTCCGCGATCGGCACGGGCATCTGGACCATGCACTTCGTGGCCATGCTCGGCTTCCGCGTCAGCGGCACCGACATCCGCTACGACGTACCGCTGACCATCCTCAGCCTGGTCGTCGCCATGGCCGTCGTCTGCGCCGGCGTCTTCGCCGTCGGCTACAGCCGGGACCGCAACCGCGCGCTCCTGCTCGGCGGCCTCACCACCGGGCTGGGCGTCGCGAGCATGCACTACCTGGGCATGGCGGCCGTACGGCTGCACGGCCACGTGACCTACCGGCCCCTCCTCGTCGGACTCTCCGTGCTGATCGCCGTCGTGGCGGCGACCGCGGCGCTGTGGGCGGGGCTCAACATCAAGTCGCCCCTCGCGGTCACCCTCGCCTCCCTGGTCATGGGAGCGGCCGTCAGCAGCATGCACTACACCGGAATGCTCGCCGTGCGGGTGCGCGTCGCCCCCTCCGGCGAAGTCCTGCCCGGGGCCACGGCGATGCAGTTCATCTTCCCCCTCGCCGTCGGCCTCGGGTCGTACCTGTTCCTCACGTCGGCGTTCGTCGCCCTCTCGCCCACGGCCGGCGAGCGTGAGGCGTCCGCCTCCGCTCAGCGGCCCGTCCAGAGCGCCGCCCGCTAGCGGGACCCCGTCCCCGGACCCTTGTCCCACGTCCCGAGCGAGGAGGCCATGCGCCCACCCCGAGACACCCCGCAGGCCGGCTCACCCGGACAGATCCCGCCCCCGCCGCGCGGCCGCCGTGCGCACGCCGGACCGCCGGCCGACGAAGGCATGGATCAGCCCCTCGGCCTTCCCGCCTACGACCCGCCCGCGCGCGCGGGCCGCCGGCGCCTGCGCCCCCGCACGGTGCGCGCCAAGGTGATCTGCCTGCTGATGGTGCCCGTCGTCTCCCTGCTCGCCCTGTGGGCGTACGCCACCGTCAGCACCGCTCAGGACATCGCCCGGCTCCGCCAGTCCCAGCGCGTCGACACCGAACTGCGCGTCCCGGTGGCCGCCGCCGTCACGGCACTGCAGAACGAGCGGGCCGCGGCCGTCCGCTACGCCGCCGGGCCCGGCGCGGCGCGCGCCGACGACCTGCGGTCCACGGCCACCCGTACCGACCGCGCGCTGACGGCGCTGCGACTCGGCGACGACAGCACGGTCGCCGACAGCCAGGAGCTCCCGGGACGCGTCGCCGAGCGGCTGGACGCGTTCGTCACCGGCGCCGAGCGCCTGCGCGCGCTGCGGACCGCCGTACTCGACCGCAGGACCGGCTGGGGTCAGGCCTACGACCAGTACACGAAGACCATCGGTACGGCCTTCACCGTGGACGGCGCCCTCACCGGCATCCAGCAGGCGGACGTCGGCTCGGACGCGCGCGTGCTGCTCGAATTCTCCCGCGCCGCCGAGGCACTGGCCCAGGAGGACGCCGTCCTCGGCGG
Source organism: Streptomyces sp. NPDC038135 (assembly GCF_055601245.1). Classification (NCBI taxonomy): domain Bacteria; kingdom Bacillati; phylum Actinomycetota; class Actinomycetes; order Kitasatosporales; family Streptomycetaceae; genus Streptomyces; species Streptomyces sp. NPDC038135. The sequence goes on from NZ_JBVJXS010000006.1 coordinate 204,684, forward strand.
GACGCGCCCGGGCGCCCATCCGCAGGGGGAGCGGTTGCGGCTGTTCGCCGCCGCCGTCGCCACGCGCCGCGCGCTCACCGAGGCCGCCGTCGCCGACCTCCCCGGCGCCCAGCGCGCCGCCTGGCACGACCTCGCAGGCAGCGGTCCCTACACCGCCCTCACCGCCGTCGAGGACGGGATCCTCGCCGCCGGACCCGGCGACAAGGCGGCCGGCACGGCACCGGGGGAGGCCTGGAACAGTGCCCACGCGCGCGTACGGGACGGCATGCGGACCGTGGCCGCGGACACCGGACGTGCCGTGGCGGGCCGGTCCGACCCCTACAGGCGCGGACTGCTGAGTCCGGCGGGTGCCGCCGTGCTGTTCGGCCTCGTCGCCGTCGCGACCTCGCTCGTCATCTCCGTCCGCATCGGCCGGGCCCTCGTGATTGAACTGGTCAGCCTGCGCAACGACGCCCTGGAGATCGCCCGCCGCAAACTCCCCGCGGCGATGCGGAAACTGCGCACCGGCGAGGAGATCGACGTCGATGCCGAGGCGCCCGCGGGGCAGCCGGCGGAGGACGAGACCGGCCAGGTGGCCGAGGCCCTGACCGTCGTGCACCGCGCGGCTCTGCGCGCGGCGGCGGAGCGCGCCGAACTCGCCGGCGGCATCTCCGGGGTCTTCGTCAACCTGGCCCGGCGCAGCCAGGTGCTGGTCCACCGTCAGCTCAGCCTCCTGGACAGTATGGAACGGCGCTCCGACGACCCCGACGAGCTGAGCGACCTGTTCCGGCTCGACCACCTCACCACCCGGATGCGGCGGCACGCCGAGAGTCTGATCATCCTTTCCGGAGCGGCGCCGGGCCGGGCCTGGCGCACTCCGGTGGCCCTGACGAACGTCGTACGCGCGGCGGTGTCCGAGGTCGAGGACTACGCGCGCGTGGAGGTGCGCGGGCTCCCGGCGGTGGCCGTCGTCGGAGCGGCCGTCGCCGACCTCACCCATCTGCTGGCCGAACTCGTCGAGAACGCCGCCCAGTTCTCGCCACCGCACACGCGCGTGCGGGTCACCGGCGAGCCCGTCGGCAACGGCTACGTGCTGGAGGTCGAGGACCGGGGTCTCGGCATGGGGTCCGAGGTCCTCGCGGAGGCGAACCGGCGGATCGAGCAGTCCGAGGCCCTCGATCTGTTCGACAGCGACCGGCTCGGCCTCTTCGTGGTCAGCAGACTCGCCTCCCGGCACGACATCAAGGTGCACCTGCGCACCTCCCCCTACGGAGGCACCACCGCGGTCGTCCTGCTGCCCACCGCCCTTCTGCACACCGGCTCCCCGGCACATCCCGCGGTGGAGGAGGCGCCGACGGCCCCGCCGCACCGGCCCGAGTACGCGCGCGTACCGGACGAGCCCCCCGTTCCTCCCGAGGTCACCGCCCGGGCCGGCCGCCCCGCCCTCGCGGCCACCGCCCCCGCACACCGGCCCCCGGCCCCCGAAGGCCGGCCCTCGCCGCCCGCACACCAGGCGCCGGCCCCCGCTCCGGCGCCCTCGGCTCCCGCGCACGAGCCGCCGCCTCCCGGAGTCACCGCCCTGAGGCCGCACCGCCCGCCGCAGGATTCCGAGTCCTCCGACGTCCTCCCGCGCCGCGTGCGCCAGGCGAACCTCGCTCCACAACTCCGCCGGCAGTCCCCCGAGGAGCCGGCACCGGAAACCGCCCCGCACGGGGACGAGGGGCGTACCCCGGAAGTCGTACGGGACCGCATGGCGGCCTACCGCGACGGCTGGGTGCGGGGCGGTGGGCGACAGGCCGGTCACGGCACCGGCCCCGGAACAGCGACAGGCAGTGCGAGCAGTGAAGGAGACCCGGCGTGATCCAGGACCCGAACACGAGGGCCGCCCAGCGGTCCGGCGAACTCGACTGGCTGCTGGACGACCTGGTGACGCGGGTGAGCGAGGTACGGCACGCCGTCGTGCTGTCCAACGACGGCCTGGCGGTGGGCGCCTCCAGCGGTCTGAGACGGGACGACGCCGAGCATCTGGCCGCCGTGGCCTCCGGTTTCAACAGCCTCGCCAAGGGCGCCGGCCGCCACTTCGGAGCGGGCGGCGTACGCCAGACCATGGTGGAGATGGACGATGCCTTCCTCTTCGTCGCGGCCGCCGGAGAAGGCTCCTGCCTCACCGTGCTCACCGCCGTCACCGCGGACATCGGCCTGGTCGCCTACGAGATGGCACGACTGGTCAGGCGCGTGGGCGAGCACCTGTACACCGCGCCGCGGATCACCGCCCGGCCGCCCGCCGCCGGATGAGCGGGAAGAGCGGCAGCGATGACCGACATCCCGACCGGCGGCCCGAGCACACCGGGCATCCAGTGGTACGACGGCGAGGCCGGTCCCCTCGTCCGCCCCTACGCCATGACGGGCGGACGAACCCAGCCGGGCCCCTCCGGAGTGAGCTTCGACCTGATCGCCCTCGTCACCCTCGACCCGGCCGCACCGGCGATGGACGACGACAGCGCCCTCGGCCCCGAACACCGGGCGCTGATCGGCCTGTGCCGCCTGGAGACGCAGTCCGTCGCCGAACTCGCGGCCGGTGCGGACCTGCCGGTGGGCGTGGTCAGAGTGCTCCTGGGCGACCTGCTCGAACTGGGCCATGTCACCGTCAGCCGTCCGGTGCCGCCGGCCCACCTGCCGGACGAACGCGTTCTGCGCGAAGTCATCGAAGGGCTGCGGGCGCTGTAGATGAACCCTGTGGAACCCCCACCTCACGCCGAGAGAAGTGATCATGGTCTCCGAGCACTCCGACGCAGCAGCCGACTCCACCGCCCTGGCGCTGAAGATCCTGGTCGCCGGCGGCTTCGGGGTCGGCAAGACGACCCTCGTCGGCGCCGTCAGCGAGATCCGTCCGCTGCGCACCGAGGAACTGCTCAGTGAAGCCGGTCAGTCGGTGGACGACACCGACGGCGTGGACCACAAGGTCACCACGACCGTCGCCATGGACTTCGGGCGCATCACCATACGTTCGGGCCTCTCCCTGTACCTCTTCGGGACGCCGGGGCAGGACCGCTTCTGGTTCCTGTGGGACGAGCTGTCCCAAGGAGCGCTCGGCGCCGTGGTCCTCGCCGACACCCGGCGCCTGGAGGACTGCTTCCCGGCGGTCGACTACTTCGAGCACCGGCGCATTCCGTTCGTAGTGGCCGTCAACTGCTTTCCCGGAGCACGCGGCTACGGCGCCGACGACGTCTCCCGGGCACTCGACCTGGACCACGGGACACCGGTCGTCCTGTGCGACGCGCGCGAGCGGGACTCCGGCAAGGAGGTGCTGATCCGGCTCGTCGAGTACGCCGGGCGGATGCACACCGCCCGGCTCCTCGACTCCGTGAGCTGACCGTGTCCGCTCAGGCGGCCAGGTCCTTGACCGCCACCACCTTGTCGACGGTGACCCGGACCAGCAGCTCGCCCGGGACGCCGTTGCGGGCCCCGTACTCCTCGGCGCGCTCGTCTCCCATGTACCGGGCGGCGATGCGGGTGGCCCACAGCCGCACGTCGTCCAGTTCCTCCGACAACCGGGCCCGGCCGCTCACCACCACGAAGTGAAAGGGCGGCCGGTCGTCGTCCACGCACAGGGCGATCCGTCCGTCACGGGCGAGATTGCGCCCTTTCACGGTTCCCTTGCCGGTGTTGAACACCAGCTCGTCGCCGTCCAGCAGGAACCAGATCGGGGCCACATGTGGGCTCCCATCGGCGCTGACGGTGGACAACTTGCCGGTTCGGGTGCCGTTCGAGACGAACGCCCGCCATTCCTCATCGGTCATCTTCTGTGCCATACGCCCATCCTGCTTGCCCGGACGCGGGTCGTGGGGAAGGCTGGCGGACAGATCCTCCGGCCGGGAGGAGACGTCACACGGGGAGACGGAACATGGCGCAGAACCAGGGACTCGGCTGGCTCCTGGACGACCTGACCCAGCGAGTGGACCACGTGCGGCACGCGCTGGTCCTGTCCAACGACGGTCTGGTCACCGGCGCGAGCACCGGGCTGCGCCGTGAGGACGCCGAACACCTGGCCGCGGTCGCCTCCGGGTTGCACAGCCTGGCGAAGGGTTCCGGGCGCCACTTCGGCGCGGGCACGGTCCGCCAGACGATGATCGAGTACGACGACGCCGTGCTGTTCGTGACCGCGGCCGGCACCGGCAGCTGTCTGTGCGTGCTCAGCGGCGCCGAAGTCGACATCGGCCAGATCGCCTATGAGATGACCCTGCTAGTCAACCGCGTCGGCGAACACCTCGGTGTGGACGCCCGGCAGCCCGACCGGCCCGTGACGGACCTCTGACCCGCCTGATCTCCATACCCCGCGGAGTTGTCCACAGGGTCGCCGCACCTCGACCGCTTTTGGCTACGGTGTGTGCACGGGCAACGCACAGGGCGTGAGCCGATCACTCCACGGGGGAGTACCACCATGCCGGACAGCACCCTTGTCACCGCCGTCCCCGCGGCCTGCTCGCCGAGCCGGGCGGCTCGGGAACTGGGCCTCAAACGCGCGGAGTTCGACCTCGCCGTCCATCTCGGCCGGATCCGGACGGTGGCCGACGAAGGCGGAGGCGGAGGCCGCAGGGTGGAGCAGGTCGAGATCGACCGGCTGCGGACCCAGTATGGCTTTCCCAGCACCCTCCGTGACCATGTGCGGTTGGTGGGCACGGCGGACGGCGCCGCGCTCATGGGGATTCCCGCGGGCAGGTTCGCCCGGCTCGCCCGGCTGGGCCTGCTGGTTCCGGTCCGGTTTTATCTGAACCGCTACCGCGCCGTGGTCTGGCTGTATCTGGCCGAGGAGCTCGAGCAGTTCGCGGCCGGCGCGGGGAACGCCCGCCTGCTCAAGGGCCGTACGCCGGAGACCCTCAGGGGTCAGTTGGCGACCGGGGTCGACCTGCGAGCCCGTAACTGGCGGGGCCGGCACTTCGGTTTCCTGATGCGGCAGGCCGGGAGCCCCTGGGCGCGAGCGGCGGCGGTGGCCGCGTTCCTGGCGCCCACAGAAGTCGCCGAAGTCGTCCGGGACCTCCACGAGCGCGCCCTGCTGGAGCGGCTCCGGCCCGCCCCGCCCGCCCACGGCGCACCGGGCTCCTCCTTCGCCCACCTCGCCGAGCACCTCATGACCGCGCAGGACCAAGACGAAGTCGGCTGGCTGCGTGCTGAGCTGGCGCAGGCGATCCAGGAGGCGCGCGCCCCATCGCCTGTCGCGAGCCCACCGGTCCGGCTCCCGGAGACCGCGGAGCCCACTGCGGGGAACGAGCATGCCGCGGGACCTGTGCCGGCAAGTCCCGGCGCGGCGAGTGACAGCGGGTCCGCACGGCGGGGCCGGGCGGCGGCGCACGCCGAGGCGCCGCCGAACCCTGCGGCGCAGCGCCGGCCCCGAGACACCCGTCCAGCGGTGCACCGGCCGGCCCGGGGCCTCCGGGCGTGGCTGTCCCGCGCGAACTCCCGGTCCGGGGGAGCGCTGCCGCGTCACAAGGCCCGGAACAGACCTTCCTGCACGACGGAGACGAGCAGCCGGCCGCGCACGTCGTAGATACGGCCGCGGGCCAGCCCGCGCCCGCCGGTCGCGACCGGGGACTCCTGGTCGTACAGGAACCACTCGTCCGCGCGGAACGGCCGGTGGAACCACATGGCGTGATCCAGCGAGGCCATGTCGAAGTTCCGCGGGCCCCAGAGGGGTTCGACCGGAATGCGGACCGCGTCCAGCAGGGTCATGTCACTGGCGTAGGTCAGTGCGCAGGTGTGCACCAGCGGGTCGTCCCCCAGCGGACCGACCGCGCGCATCCACACGGCGCTGCGCGGCTCGGCCCCCTGGATCTCCTCCGTGTTCCAGCGCAGCCGGTCCACGTAGCGGATGTCGAACGGCTGGCGGCGTGCCATCCGCTCCAACTGCTCCGGCAGCGCGCCCAGATGCTTGCGGATCTCCTCGGACACCGTCGGCAGGGACTCCGGGTCCGGCACCTCCCGGGCGGGCGGCAGCTGGTGCTCGAAGGGGCCTTCCTCAGGCTTGTGAAAGGAGGCGGTGAGATTGAAGATCGTGCGGCCCTGCTGCACGGCCGTCACCCGTCGGGTGGTGAACGACCGGCCGTCACGCACCCGTTCCACCTGGTACACGATGGGCACACCCGGCCGGCCCGGGCGCAGGAAGTACGCGTGCAGCGAGTGGACCGGGCGCTCGCCGTCGGTGGTGCGGCCGGCGGCGACCAGCGCCTGGCCCGCCACCTGGCCGCCGAAGACCCGCTGCAGGGACTCCTGCGGGCTCCGGCCGCGGAAGATGTTGACCTCGATCTGCTCCAGGTCGAGCAGATCGACCAGCCTCTCGGCGGGGTTCGTCGTCATCGGTGGAGTTCTCCCGTGCTCACAGCTGGCCGACATCGGTGACGCGTACGACCGCACGGCCCTCGGCGTCGGACGCGGCGAGGTCGATCTCCGCGCTGATGCCCCAGTCGTGGTCGCCGTTCGGGTCGTCGAAGATCTGCCGGACCCGCCACAGGCCGTTCTCCGGCTCCTCCTTGATGACCAGCAGCTTGGGGCCGCGGGCGTCCGGTCCGGTGCCGAGGTCCTCGTACTCGTCCCAGTACTTGTCCATCGCCTCGCCCCACGCCTCGGCGTCCCAGCCGGACTCGGCGTCCAGCTCGCCCAGGTCCCCGACCTGGTCGAGAGCGGCGAGCTCCACCCGGCGGAACATGGCGTTGCGGACCAGGACCCGGAAGGCGCGCGCGTTGGCGGTGACCGGCTTGACCTCGTCGGCCTTCTCCTGTGCCTCCTCGGCGGTCATCTCCTCCGGGTTGGCCAGCTGCTCCCACTCGTCCAGAAGGCTGGAGTCCACCTGGCGCACCATCTCGCCGAGCCACTCGATCAGGTCCTGGAGGTCCTCGGACTTCAGGTCGTCCGGGATCGTGTGGTCCAGGGTCTTGTAGGCGCTGGCGAGGTAGCGCAGCACGATGCCCTCGGTGCGGGCGAGCTCGTAGAAGGACACCAGTTCCGTGAACGACAGCGCGCGTTCGTACATGTCGCGGATCACGGACTTCGGCGACAGCGGGTGGTCGCCGACCCACGGGTGGCTCTTGCGGTACGTGTCGTACGCGTGGAAGAGCAGCTCCTCCAGCGGCTTCGGGTACGTGACGTCCTGGAGGCGCTCCATGCGCTCCTCGTACTCGACGCCGTCCGCCTTCATGGCGGCGACCGCCTCGCCTCGGGCCTTGTTCTGCTGGGCGACGAGGATCTGCCGGGGGTCGTCCAGCGTGGACTCGACGACGGACACCATGTCGAGCGCGTAGGAGGGCGACTCGGGGTCGAGGAGCTCGAACGCGGCGAGCGCGAACGTCGACAGCGGCTGGTTCAGCGCGAAGTCCTGCTGCAGGTCGACCGTGAGCCGGACGATGCGGCCCTCGGCGTCCGGCTTGTCGAGCTTCTCCACGATCCCGCCGTCCAGCAGCGAACGGTAGATCGCGATGGCCCTGCGGATGTGCCTGAGCTGCTGCCGGCGCGGCTCGTGGTTGTCCTCGAGGAGATGGCGCATCGCCTCGAACGCGTTGCCGGGCCGGGCGATCACCGACAGCAGCATCGTGTGCGTCACCCGGAAGCGCGAGGTCAGCGGCTCGGGTTCGGAGGTGATCAGCTTCTCGAAGGTGTTCTCCGTCCAGGCGACGAAGCCCTCCGGAGCCTTCTTGCGCACCACCTTGCGGCGCTTCTTGGGATCGTCGCCCGCCTTGGCGAGGGCCTTCTCGTTCTCGATGACGTGCTCGGGCGCCTGGGCCACCACGAGCCCGGCGGTGTCGAAACCGGCCCGGCCGGCGCGGCCCGCGATCTGGTGGAACTCGCGGGCGCGCAGGGTACGCACCCGGGTGCCGTCGTACTTTGTGAGCGCCGTGAACAGCACGGTGCGGATGGGCACGTTGACACCCACGCCCAGCGTGTCCGTACCGCAGATGACCTTCAGCAGGCCGGCCTGCGCGAGCTTCTCCACCAGGCGCCGGTACTTGGGCAGCATGCCGGCGTGGTGGACGCCGATGCCGTGCCGGACGTAACGGGAGAGGTTGCGGCCGAACTTGGTGGTGAAGCGGAAGTTGCCGATCAGCTCGGCGATCCGGTCCTTCTCCTCGCGCGTGCACATGTTGATGCTCATCAGCGCCTGCGCCCGCTCCACGGCCTGCGCCTGGGTGAAGTGCACGATGTACACCGGCGCCTGCTTGCTCGCCAGCAGCTCGGTGAGCGTCTCGGTGAGCGGGGTGAGCTCGTACTCGTAGGAGAGGGGCACCGGGCGGGTGGCCGAGCGGACCACCGAGGTCGGACGGCCGGTGCGGCGGGTGAGATCCTTCTCGAAGAAGGACACATCACCCAAAGTGGCGGACATCAGAATGAACTGGGCCTGCGGGAGCTCCAGCAGCGGGATCTGCCACGCCCAGCCGCGGTCGCCCTCCGCGTAGAAGTGGAACTCGTCCATGACGACCTGGCCGACATCGGCGTTCCTGCCGTCGCGCAGCGCGATGGAGGCCAGCACCTCTGCGGTGCAGCAGATCACCGGCGCGTCGGAGTTCACGGAGGCGTCGCCGGTCAGCATGCCGACGTTCTCGGTGCCGAACAGCTTGCACAGCTCGAAGAACTTCTCCGACACCAGCGCCTTGATCGGGGCGGTGTAGAAGGTGACCTCGTCCCGGGCCAGCGCGGCGAAGTGGGCGCCCGCGGCGATCATGCTCTTGCCGGAGCCGGTGGGCGTCGAGACGATCACGTTCGCCCCGGACACCACCTCGATCAGCGCCTCCTCCTGGTGGGGGTACAGGGTGAGGCCGCGCTCCTGCGCCCACGACTCGAAGGCTTCGTACAGGGCGTCGGGGTCGGCGGTCGGCGGGAGCTGATCGATGAGGGTCACGCCCCCATCTTGCCTGGCCTTGGGCCCGAGGGGGGAATCGGCTGCGGGTACGAAGATCACTGCCGCTACGCTGTGTCGCCGACGGCGCGTCAGCGCTCCAGGTCAACTGCACAGCGGCACAAGAGGAACGGGGCGGGAAGCGGCCATGATGGGACCAGCACACTCACTGTCGGGGGCCGCGGCCTGGCTGGGCGTCGGAGCGGCCGCCGCCGCGGCCGGACACCCGATGCCCTGGCCCGTCCTTCTCGTCGGAGCCCTGATCTGCGCCGGTGCCGCACTCGCCCCCGATCTGGACCACAAGGCCGCCACCATCTCCCGGGCCTTCGGCCCGATCTCCCGGTGGATCTGCGAGATCGTCGACAAGCTCTCCTACGCCGTCTACAAGGCGACCAGGATGAAGGGCGACGCCCGCCGCTCGGGCGGCCACCGCACCCTCACCCACACCTGGCTGTGGGCGGTACTCATCGGTGCGGGGAGCTCCGGTGCGGCGATCGCCGGAGGCCGCTGGGCGGTGCTGGCGATCCTCTTCGTGCACATGGTGCTGGCGATCGAGGGACTGCTGTGGCGCGCGGCCCGCGGTTCGAGCAGCGACGTCCTGGTCTGGCTGCTCGCGGCGACCAGCGCGTGGATCCTTGCGGGGATGCTGGACAAGCCGGGCAACGGCTCCGACTGGCTGTTCACCGAGCCCGGGCAGGAGTACCTGTGGCTGGGGCTGCCGATCGTCCTGGGCGCCCTGGTCCACGACATCGGGGACGCGCTGACGGTGTCCGGCTGCCCGATCCTGTGGCCGATCCCGGTGGGCCGCAAGCGCTGGTACCCGCTGGGGCCGCCGAAGGCGCTGCGCTTCCGGGCGGGCAGCTGGGTCGAGCTGAGGGTGCTGATGCCCTTGTTCATGCTGCTGGGCGGGGCGGGCTGTGCGGCGGCGCTCAACGTGATCTGACGCGCCGCGGCCTCTCAGGCCTCCCCGCCACCGGCCTCGCCTCCGCCGTAGCGGCGCTCGAACCGGGCGATGCGGCCCTCCGTGTCCACCGTGCGGGCCTTGCCCGTGTAGAAGGGGTGGCTCTCGGAGGAGATCTCCACGTCGATCACCGGGTAGGTCTCACCGTCGTCCCACTCGATGGTCTGCTCGCTGTTCGCGGTGGACCGGGTCAGGAACGCGTACCCGGCGGCGCGGTCCCGGAAGACCACGGAGTGGTAGTCGGGGTGCTTGTCCTGCTGCATGGCGGCTCCTCGCGCGGGGCGGTCGGGCAGGGGGCGTCCGGGTCAGCCGGAGGAAGCGTCCTCGTCGACGATGTGCATCGCGGCCTCCTCGGCGGAGGCGGCGGCGCCGTCGATGCCGACGTCGGTGGCCACGAGGGCGCTCTCGTCGTCCTCGTGCGCACCCTCGTCCGGGGCGACCAGGCGGCCGGAGCGGGAAGCGCCGACCTCGTTGTCGAGGAGTTCCCCGTCGGTGCCTTCGCAGTCACCGATGCCGTCTCCGTCGGGGGCGGGGGAGTCGGGCAGCTCCTCGGCGAGCCGCTGGTCCAGGGTCTCCCCGGTCAGGCGTTCGCCGGCCGTCACGCCGGTGTGCTCCACCGCCCACGGGCGCTCGGGAGGGGACCAGCCGCGGTCGAGAGGATCGTCGACACCGTCGAGTTCCAGGGTGTCCTCGGCGTCGAGGACACCCGAGTCCTCCCGGATCTCCGAGGGATCGGGCTGGTAGACGTCATCCCCCCATCCGTCGGCGCTGTCCACGGGTACCTCCATGTGGTGAGGACGGCCTTGTGCCCCCAGGAGGGGCAGTGCGCCGTCGGCACGCCCGGCACCGGTCGCGTACGCCGGGACCCGACGGGTTCCCGGCCGTCCCCCGAACCGATGCCGCTATCCAGCCTTCCACCCCTGTTCGCCCGCGCGCAACGGCACGGGTGGTGGCCTGGGGTCGCGTACCCCGGCCGGACCGCACGGAACCGCCGCCCCCGGCCGTCCTCGTGCGCCCGCCGCAACGCCATCGCGCGCCCGGCCACCGCGCGGCGCGACCGGGCGGTCGCGCCCGCAGGTCCGGCGGCGCTCGCCCGTCCAGGCACGCCCGGGCGTCCTGCCACGGCCGCGAGTCGCATCGTTTCCTCGGGCCCGGGGCTGTTCGCGAGCCTGTACGGCGCCTGGCCCGGCCGCCAGGGCACAGCCGGGCGCGCCCGTCCGGCCTCCGACCGGCCCGCCCGTCCGGCCTCCGACCGGCCCGGCCGCGCGGGGCCGCGCGACCGGACAGACGATCTCATCGCGGCGAAGTCGTCGGAGCTCCCGGAGTCGCCGATGCTCGCGGAGTCGCTGCAGCCCTTCGAGCCGCCGAAGCTCCCGGAGTCGCCGCAGCCCCCAAGGCCGCCCGAGCCCGCAGGCTCGCCCGGGTCGCCCCCGCGCCGGGCATTCCGCCACGGCGTCCCCGGCTCACCCGTGCCACGAGCGCCACAGCGCCGCGTACGCGCCGTCCGCGGCGACCAGCTCCGCATGGCTGCCCAGCTCGCTGATCCGGCCGTTCTCCACGACGGCGATCACATCGGCGTCGTGGGCGGTGTGCAGCCGGTGGGCGATCGCGACCACCGTGCGCCCGTCCAGCACACGGGCCAGCGAGCGTTCCAGGTGCCGGGCCGCGCGCGGGTCGAGCAGCGAGGTCGCCTCGTCCAGGACCAGCGTGTGCGGGTCGGCCAGCACCAGCCGGGCCAGCGCGATCTGCTGGGCCTGCGCCGGGGTCAGGGCCAGCCCGCCGGACCCGACCTCGGTGTCCAGCCCGTCGTCCAGCGCCCGGGCCCAGCCGTCCGCGTCGACCGCGCCCAACGCCGCCCAGAGCTCGGCGTCGGCGGCGTCGGTGCGGGCGAGCAGCAGGTTGTCCCGCAGGGAACCCACGAAGACGTGGTGTTCCTGGTTGACCAGGGCGACGTGCGAGCGGACGCGTTCCGCCGGCATCCGGGACAGTTCGGCACCGCCCAGGGTGACGCGGCCGTCCCGGGGCGCGTAGATCCCGGCGAGCAGCCTGCCCAGCGTGGACTTGCCCGCGCCGGACGGACCGACCAGGGCCAGCCGGGTGCCCGGGGCTACCTCCAGGGACACCTGGCGCAGCACGTCGACGCCCTCCCGGTAGCCGAAGTGCACCCGGTCCGCGTGCACGTCCCGGCCGCCGGGGGCCAGGGAGGCGTCCCCGGCGGCCGGCTCGATGTCCCGGACGCCGACCAGCCGGGCCAGCGACACCTGGGCCACCTGCACCTCGTCGTACCAGCGAAGGATCAGGTTCACGGGATCGACGAGCATCTGCGCGACGAGCGCGCCCGTCGTCAGCTGTCCGACCCCGATCCACCCCCGCAGCACGAAGAAGCCGCCCACCATCAGCACCGAGCCGAGCACGATGACGTGGACGGCGTTGATGACGGGGAAGAGCACGGACCGCAGCCAGAGGGTGTAGCGCTCCCAGGCCGTCCACTCCTTGATCCGCCGCTCCGACAGGGCGATGCGCCGCTCGCCCAGCCGGTGCGCCTCGACGGTGCGGCCCGCGTCCACGGTCTCGGCGAGCGCGGCGGCGACGGCGGCGTACCCGGCCGCCTCCGAGCGGTAGCCGGAGGGCGCCCGTCTGAAGTACCAGCGGCACCCCACCACCAGCACGGGCACGGCGAGCAGCACGGCGGCCGCGAGCGGTGGGGCCGTCACCACCAGGCCGCCGAGCAGCAGCAGGGCCCACACCACGCCGATGGCGAGCTGCGGCACCGCCTCCCGCATGGCGTTGGCGAGGCGGTCGATGTCGGTGGTGATGCGGGACAGCAGGTCACCGGTGCCCGCCCGCTCCAGCACGCCCGGCGGCAGTCCGACCGACCGGACGAGGAAGTCCTCGCGCAGGTCGGCCAGCATCCGCTCGCCGAGCATCGCGCCCCGCAGCCGCACCTGCCGCACGAAGACGGCCTGTACGAGCAGCGCGAGCACGAACGACCCGGTGGTCAGGCCCAGATGCAGTTCCCGCGCTCCGTCCGACACCCGCTCGACGAGACCGCCGAGGAGGTACGGGCCCACCATGGACGCGATCACGGCCACGGTGTTGACGGCGACCAGGAGCAGGAAGGACCGGCGGTGTCGGCGGAACAGCTCGGCCACGTAGGCGCGCACGGTCGCGGCCGCGCCGACGGGGAGGGTGGTGGCGGTCGTCGGGGCCGCCGGGTCGTACGCCGGTGGCGCAACGCCGATCATGCGCTCTCCTCGATCTCGTCCAGCGTGCCGAACGCGCCCAGGAGGGCGCCCCGTGCGGGCAGGTCCGCCTCGGCCTCGGCCCGCTCGTCGTCGGTCTCCCGGGTCACCACGGCCCGGTACAGCGGCTCCGCGTCGACCAGTTCACGGTGCACGCCGACCGCCGTGACCTCGCCGTCGTGGACGAGGACGACCCGGTCCGCGTGGTCGAGCAGCAGGGGGGAGGACGTGAACACCACGGTCGTCCGTCCCGAGCGCAGCCGCCGCAGACCCTGCGCGATCCACGCCTCGGTGTGCGAGTCGACGGCGGACGTCGGCTCGTCCAGGACGAGTACTTCGGGGTCGGTGATGAGCGACCGGGCCAGGGCGAGCCGCTGTCGCTGGCCGCCCGAGAGGGAGCGGCCCCGCTCGGTGATCCGGGAGTCCAGCGGGTCGACGGCGTCCAGCGACCCCTGCACCAGCGCGTCCAGCACGTCCTCGCACCGGGCGGCTGCCAGCGCGTCCTCGGGCCGTACGGCACCGGACGCGGGCACGTCGAGCAGCTCGCGCAGCGTTCCGGACAGCAGCACCGGGTCCTTGTCCTGGACGAGGACGGCCGTGCGGGCGCTGTCGAGCGGGAGCTCGTCGAGGGGTACGCCGCCGAGCAGCACCGGCGTACCCGCCTCTGCGGGGTGCCCGCCCAGGCGTTCCGCCAGCCGTCCGGCCGCGTCGGGGTCGCCGCACACCACCGCGGTGAGCAGACCGGCCGGCGCGAGCAGGCCGGTGTCCGGGTCGTACAGGTCGCCGCCCGGCACCTCCGCCCCGCGCGCCCCACCGGCGTCCGTGGACCGCTGCAGCGACAGCACGCGCGCGGCCCGCCTGGCCGAGGGGCGCGAGAAGGAGTAGGCCATCGCGATCTCCTCGAAGTGCCGCAAGGGGTAGTTGAGCACCATCACCGCGCTGTAGACGGTGACGAGTTCGCCGACCGTGATCCGGCCCTGGCGGGCCAGGTGGGTGCCGTGCCAGACCACCGCGATCAGCAGCAGTCCCGGGAGCAGCACCTGGATCGCGGAGATCAGCGACCACATGCGGGCGCTGCGCACGGCCGCGTGCCGTACCTCCTGGGAGGCGCGGCGGTAGCGGTCGAGGAAGAGCTCCTCGCCGCCGATCCCGCGCAGCACCCGCAAGCCGGCCACCGTGTCGGAGGCCAGCTCGGTGGCCCGCCCGGCCTTCTCGCGCTGCTCGTCGGCCCGCCGGGTGGCCCTGGGCAGCAGGGGGAGCACGGCGAGCGCGACGACCGGCAGGCCCACGGCGACGACCACGCCGAGCGCGGGCTGGTAGACGACCAGGCCGACGCAGACCACGACGACGGTGAGCGCGGCGGCGGTGAACCGGGAGACGGCCTCGACGAACCAGCCGATCTTCTCCACGTCCCCGGTGGACACGGACACCACTTCGCCGGCCGCTACCCGCCGGGTCAGCGCGGAGCCCAGCCGGGCCGCCTTGCGGGCCAGCAGCTGCTGGATCCGGGCGGCCGCGGTGATCCAGTTGGTGACGGCGGACCGGTGCAGGAAGGTGTCGCCGACCGCGATCGCCGTGCCGCACAACGCCATCAGGCCCCCCGTCAGGGCCAGTCGGCTGCCGGAGCGGTCCACCACGGCCTGGACGGCGAGACCGACGCAGAAGGGCAGCGCGGAGACGGCCACGAAGTGCAGCAGGCCCCAGGCCAGCGCCTTGAGCTGGCCGCCCAGCTGGTTGCGCCAGAGCCACCACAGGAGGTGAGGACCCGAACGCGCGTCCGGTACGCCCGGATCGGGATACGGAAGGTCTTGGATTCGCATGACGTCCCAGTGGCTCGTGTCAGGGAGGGTGGGGGAGCGGCAACAAACCGTGAAAGGGTCGCGTCGCGGGCCGGGGAATTTCAACCGGTTTTCCCCCGACGGTCCGCGCGGTTCGCCGTGTTCCGGCCAGGTGTGGGGCGGCGGCGGGCGGCTGCCGTAGCCCGGCCGGGTGAAAGTCCGTGAGACCGCACGGCGAACCGGCGGCCGATGCCAGCATGGGCGGCGTGCGGAGCGACAGAGCGCGGTGTACGGCGTGGGCGGTCATGGCCGCCGGGACCCTGCTCGCGGCCCTGGCGGCCTGCGGTTCCTCGGACAGTGGCAGCGGAGCCCCGGAACCGGACGGCCGGGCCGGGCGGTCCGGCGCGGACGGGCGCGACCCGCATCGCGTCCCGGGCATCGGCCCTGCGATGCTGCGGCGCATCCCGGCCGGTTCCGGGCAGGTGGTCGCCGTCTACGGCGACGGCAGGAACTCGGCCGATTCCACGGTCGTGCTCTACACCAGGCACGACGGGGCGTGGCGGCACGTCCGTGACTGGCCGGCGCACAACGGCGGGAACGGGTGGAGCAGAAACCACCGCTCCGGCGACCGGCGCAGTCCCGTCGGCGTGTTCACCCTCACCGACGCGGGCGGCGTACTGGGCGATCCGGGCACCGAACTGCCGTACACGCAGGACCGGTCCTTCGCCGCCCCTCGCTGGTGGGCGAAGCCCTACTGGCACGACTTCGACTACGTCATCGCCATCGACTACAACCGGGTCCGGGGCGTCCCGCCGAACGACCCGAGGCGGCCGGAAGGCGAGGGGAAGGGCGGGAGCATCTGGCTGCACATGGACCACGGCAGCGGCACCTCGGGCTGCGTCAGCATGTCCAGGCAGGCCATGGAGTTCCTGCTGCGCGAGCTCGATCCGGACCGGCGTCCCGTCGTGGTGATGGGGGACAGGGCGGACCTGACGGGCGGGTGAGGATGCGCCACGCCTCATTGCGGGCGGGGCCCGACTGCCCGTAGAACCGGGCCCATGAGAAGACGGATAGTCATGTCCATGCTCGCCGGGGCGACCCTCCTGGCGAGCACGCTCTTCGGTACCGGCGCGGCTGCCGCCGGGACGGCGCCCCGATCCGCGGGCGCTCCCGCCGAGTTCGGCACCGACTGGCACGATCCGGTGACCGCCGTCCCGCCCGTCACCCGGCCGCACACCAAGTCCTGCCAGGTCACCCTGGCCGAGAACCAGTTCCGTGACTTCACTCCCTACCGGGGCGCGTACACACCGCCACGGGGCTGCGGCGACCGCTGGAGCAAGGTCGTGCTGCGGCTCGACGGCGAGGTGAAGGGCCGTCAGTTCGACCGCCTCGGCTACCTGCACGTCGGCGGCGCCGAGATCCTGCGCACCTCGACACCGGAGCCGTCGCCCGACGGCATCGAGTGGCACGTGGAGAAGGACGTCACCCGGTACAGCGACGTCCTCCGCGGACCGCAGGACGTCGAGATGCTCATCGGGAACGTCGTGGACGACACCTACACCGGCGTCATCGACGTCAAGGTGACGCTCACCTTCTACCGGGGCCGCCCCGACGCGCCGGCGCCCGACCGCGTCCTCACCCTCGACGGCGCGCCGGACGCGACCACCCTCACCACACCGCGCAACAGCGAGCGCATCGTCGCGGAGGTGTACGCCACCGGATCCGGCGGCGGCTGCGAGGAGTTCTGGTACCTGACCGTGGCCGATCCGGCCGCCTACTCCTGCAAGGCCGACCACGGTCCGTACCGCGAGGTGCAGATCAAGGTCGACGGACGGCTCGCCGGGATCGCCGCGCCGTTCCCCCACGTGTGGACCGGCGGCTGGTCCAACCCCTTCCTCTGGTACGTCCTCCCGGCGCCGCGCGCCTTCGACGTGCGGCCCGTCGAGTACGACCTCACCCCGTTCGCCGGGCTCCTCAACGACGGCCGCCCGCACCGCGTCGAGGTCTCCGTGGTCGGCGTGCCCGCCGGGCAGTCCGGGTGGAGCGCCCCCGTGAACGTGCTGGTGTGGCAGGACGCGCACCGGGCCCACGTCACCGGGGCGCTCACCCGTTCCGAGGCGACCGATGTCGCCGACTCCTCGGTCTACACGCCGGGCGCGGAGAACCGGGTCGACACCGAGGCCGGCCACCGGCTCACCGTCTCGGGCTACCTGAACACCTCGCACGGCCGCGTGACCACCACCGTCACCCGCGCCCTCGCCAACACCTCCGCGCACCGCTGGACCGACGGCGAGAACACCGACGGACTCGACGCGGCCTGGACGGACGACGAGACCGTCGCCGTGGCGGAGGCGGGCGCGGCACGCACGACGCACACCCACCGGACGTACACGATGAACGGCGCGACCACCCTCGGCACGGACGACCGGCTGCGCACCGTGCTCACCCTGGGCGACCGGGCCACGCTCGTGCGGCACGAGGGCGGCCGGCGCACCGCGTGGTCGCGACTCGACGACACCTACAGCGGCGACGCCGCGTACACGCTCGGCGTCCCGCGCGACCAGCGGCACGCGGTCGGCACGTCCAGTGAGCGCTACCGCGTGGACGGCTCGGCGGGGTGCTACGACCGCACGCTGAGCACGGCGCAGGGCGCGCTCACGGAGGACCGCCGACGCTGCTGAGGCCGGCCGGCGCCCCCACCCCCGCTCCCGCGCCCGCGCCACGCGAGGGAGCGGGAACGGGGAACGCCCGGGTTCAGCAGTGTCTGGCGGTCTCCGAGTCGACCAGCGTGTTCAGGAGCACGCCGAGCACCGCGCGCTCCTTCTCCGTCAGCGGGGCGAGTATCTCCTCGGCGGCCGACCGGCGCGCCCCGCGCACCTCGCGCAGGGTCTCGTGGCCCTCGTCCGTCAGCTCGATCCGGGTCACCCGCCGGTTCGACGGGTCCGGGACCCGGCGCACCTTGCCGCTCGCCTCGAGGCCGTCGACCAGCGTCGTCACCGCGCGCGGCACCACTTCGAGGCGCTCGGCGAGGTCGGCCATGCGCGGGGGCGAGCCGTAGTGCGCGAGGGTGCGCAGCAGCCGGGACTGGGCCGGGGTGACGCCCAGTTCCCGCCGCTCCAGATGGCGTTTCTGGATGCGGTGGACCCGGCGGGTGAGCCGCAGCAACTGCTCGGCGAGCAGGCCGTCGGGATCGGGGGAGGTCATGCGGGAACAATATCAGGATGCCGTTCATTGTGAGTATAGGTAACAATGAGCTACGATCCATAAGTCGCCGGCGTCCGGTCCCGGCCGCCGCCCGCCACCTCCGTAGGAGCCCATGCATCCCGAACGAGAACCCTCCTGGACCCCGCCTGCCGACACCGGCGAACAGCCTCGGCAGGTGCGCCGCATCCTGAAGCTGTTCCGCCCCTACCGCGGGCGCCTCGCGATCGTCGGCCTGCTGGTCGGCGCCTCGTCGCTGGTCTCGGTGGCCACGCCGTTCCTTCTCAAGGAGATCCTCGACGTGGCGCTCCCCGAGCGTCGCACCGGCCTGCTGAGCCTGCTCGCGCTCGGCATGATCCTGAGCGCGGTCCTCTCCAGCGTCTTCGGCGTCCTGCAGACCCTGATCTCGACCACCGTCGGCCAGCGCGTCATGCACGACCTGCGCACGGCCGTCTACGGCCGCCTGCAGCGCATGTCGCTCGCCTTCTTCACCCGCACCCGCACCGGCGAGGTGCAGTCCCGTATCGCCAACGACATCGGCGGCATGCAGGCCACCGTCACCTCCACCGCGACCTCGCTGGTCTCCAACGTCACCAGTGTCGTCGCCACGATCGTCGCCATGGTGGCCCTCGACTGGCGGCTCACCGTCGTCTCGCTGCTCCTGCTTCCGGTGTTCGTGTGGATCAGCCGCCGCGTCGGCAACGAGCGCAAGAAGATCACCACCCAGCGCCAGAAGCAGATGGCCGCGATGGCCGCCACGGTCACCGAGTCGCTCTCCGTCAGCGGCATCCTGCTCGGGCGCACCATGGGGCGCTCCGACTCGCTCACCGCGTCCTTCGCCGCGGAGTCCGAGCAACTGGTTGACCTCGAGGTGAGGTCCAACATGGCCGGCCGCTGGCGGATGGCCGTGATCACGATCGTCATGGCCGCCATGCCCGCCGTCATCTACTGGACCGCGGGGCTCGCCCTCCAGCTCGGCGGCCCGCAGGTCTCGCTCGGCACCATCGTCGCCTTCGTCTCGCTCCAGCAGGGTCTGTTCCGTCCCGCGGTGAGCCTGCTGGCGACCGGCGTGCAGGTGCAGACCTCCCTCGCGCTCTTCCAGCGCATCTTCGAGTACCTGGACCTGCCCGTCGACATCACCGAGCGGGAGCGGCCGGTCCGGCTCGACGAGGTCAAGGGCGAAGTGCGCTTCGAGGACGTTGAGTTCCGCTACGACGGCAAGGGCGCCCCGGTCCTCGACGGCCTCGACATCACCGTGCCCGCCGGCGGCAGTCTCGCCGTCGTCGGTCCCACCGGCGCCGGCAAGTCCACCCTCGGCTGCCTCGTGCCCCGGCTCTACGACGTCACCGGCGGCCGCGTCACCATCGACGGAGTGGACGTGCGCGACCTCGACTTCGACACCCTCGCGCGTGCCGTCGGCGTCGTCTCGCAGGAGACCTACCTCTTCCACGCCTCGGTCGCCGACAACCTCCGCTTCGCCAAGCCGGACGCCACCGACGAGGAGCTGTACGCGGCCGCGCGGGCCGCCCAGATCCACGACCACATCTCCGCGCTGCCCGACGGCTACGAGACCGTCGTCGGCGAGCGCGGCCACCGCTTCTCCGGCGGTGAGAAGCAGCGTCTGGCGATAGCCCGCACCATCCTGCGCGATCCGCCGGTGCTCATCCTGGACGAGGCGACCAGCGCCCTGGACACCCGCACGGAAGCCGCCGTGCAGCAGGCCATCGACGCCCTGTCGGCCGACCGGACGACGCTCACCATCGCCCACCGCCTGTCCACCGTCCGCGGTGCCGACCAGATCGTCGTCCTGGACTCCGGCCGGGTCGCCGAACGGGGCACGCACGAGGAACTGCTGGAACTGGACGGACGGTACGCGGCCCTGGTGCGGCGGGACGCCCGGCTGACCCCGGCGGGCTGACGTACGGCGGGCCCTCGCCGACAAGCTGACGATATGTCGGGTTTACGACCATACGCGTACTACCGTGCCCGCATGCAGATGAACACTCCACCACGGAGCACGATGCGACTGACGCGCCGGGGCAAGCTCGCCCTCGTCGTGACCGGCGCCGTCCTGGCCGGCACCGCCGTGGCGGTGCCGCTGCTGAGCCTCGCGGGCGGCCGTACGGAGCAGGTCAGGCCCCGCACGCTGGTCATCCCGGAGGGCCGGCGCGCGAGCCAGGTGTACGAGGCCGTCGACAAGGCCCTCGAACTGCCCCCGGGCAGCACCCGCAAGTCACTGGGCAAGGCCGGCCTCAAGCTGCCCAAGGAGGCTGCGGGCAACCCGGAGGGTTACCTCTTCCCAGGCACCTATCCCCTCGCGAAGGGCGCCACCCCCGAGTCGCTGCTGCGGCTCATGGTCGGCACGGCCGAGAAGAAGTTCGACACGCCCCCGGTCGCCGCCGGGG
Source organism: Streptomyces sp. NPDC038135 (assembly GCF_055601245.1). NCBI lineage: Bacteria > Bacillati > Actinomycetota > Actinomycetes > Kitasatosporales > Streptomycetaceae > Streptomyces > Streptomyces sp. NPDC038135. Next base: position 225,131 of record NZ_JBVJXS010000006.1, read on the forward strand.
CCCAGCGCAACACGCTGAACGTCTACCAGACGATCATCGTCGCCAGCATCGTCCAGGCCGAGTCGACCGCCAAGGCCGACATGGGGAAGGTGGCGCGGGTCATCCTCAACCGGCTCCAGCGGGGCATGCCGCTGCAGGTGGGCACCACGCTCAACTACGCGCTGAACCGCACCGGCGGAAACGCGGGCGACCACGCCGACTCGGACAGCCCCTACAACTCCTACCGGCGCGTCGGACTGCCGCCCACCCCGATCGGCAACCCCGGCCCGGAGGCCATGCGCGCCGTCACCAACCCGCCGTCCGGCGACTGGCTGTACTACGTCACGGTCAAGCCCGGCGACACCCGCTTCACCGCGGACTACGCCGAACACGTGCGCAACGTGACCGAGTTCAGCGCCCGCCACCAGAGCCCGGCGCCCTCGCCGCAGCCCAGCGGCAGCGGCTCCGGACAGCCCGCGGCACCCCAGCCGCCACGCTGAACCGGCGCAACGTCACGCGGCGAGCGGCCCGACCGGCTCCCCGGCCAGCAGGCGCACGATGTCCCGGACGGCCGCGCGCCCGGCCCGGTTCGCGCCCACCGTACTGGCCGACGGACCGTAGCCGACGAGGTGGACGCGCGGATCGGCGACCGCCCGGGTCCCGTCCACCCGGATCCCGCCGCCCGGCTCCCGCAGCCGCAGCGGTGCGAGATGATCCAGTGCCGCGCGGAAACCGGTGGCCCAGAGGATGACGTCGGCCTCGACGCGCTGTCCGTCATTCCACTCCACCCCGTCCGGGGTGATCCGGTCGAACATCGGCCTGCGGTCCAGGACGCCGTCGGCGAGGCCCTGCCGGACGGCGTCGTTCAGCGGCAGCCCGGTGACGGAGACGACGCTCCTCGGCACCAGGCCCTGCCGTACCCGCTCATCCACCAGCGCCACGGCCGCCCGGCCCGCCTCCTGGTCGAACGGACCCTCTCGGAAGACCGGGGGCCTGCGGGTGACCCAGGTGGTGGCGGCCGCGTACGGGGCGAGTTCCAGCAGGTGCTGGGTGCCGGAGGCGCCGCCGCCCACCACCACGACCCGACGGCCGGCGAACTCCGCCGGCCCGGCGTACTGCGCCGTGTGCAACTGCCGTCCCCGAAAAGTCTCCTGGCCCGGGTAACGCGGCCAGAACGGCCGGTCCCAGGTACCGGTCGCGTTGATCAGCGTCCGCGTGGCCCAGCCGCCGTCCGAGGTCTCCACGGACAGCCGTCCGTCCCGGCCCTCCTCCCCCTGGCGTACGGCCGTCACATCGACAGGACGGCGTACGCGCAGGTCGAAGGCCCGCTCGTAGTGGCCGAAATAGCCGCCGACGACCTCCGCCGACGGCCGCGCCGGATCGGCGTCCGTCAACTCCATGCCGGGCAGCGAGTGCATCCCGTGCACCTTGCCGTACGTCAGCGACGGCCAGCGGAACTGCCAGGCGCCGCCCGGCGCGGGGGAGTGGTCCAGGACCACGAAGTCGCGGTCCGGCTCCAGTCCGGCCCGCCGCAGGTGATAGGCGCTGGACAGACCCGCCTGTCCAGCGCCTATGACGACCACGTCGACCGCACGCGTCTCGCTCACGCCCCTGCCAACAGCGGGGCGCTCGCGGATCTTCCCGCCCGCCCGGCACGCCGCCCGAGCCGGTGCCTCACAGCGTGTGAAACCCGGCACATGGGTCAGGATGGAGGGCATGTCAGATGCCTTCACCACCCGAATGCTGAACGTCACCACCGGTTCCCGGGAGCGGGTCGTCGATCTCACCGGCGAGTGCGAGGACTTCCTGCGGGATGCCGCGGCCGGCCGCGACGGCCTGCTCAACATCTTCGTCCCGCACGCCACGGCCGGCCTCGCGATCATCGAGACGGGCGCCGGCAGCGACGAGGACCTCCTCGCCGCCCTGCACTCCCTGCTGCCCGCCGACGACCGCTGGCAGCACCGGCACGGCAGCCCGGGCCACGGCCGCGACCACGTCCTCCCCGCCCTCGTCCCGCCGTACGCGACCCTTCCGGTCATCGGCGGGCGCCTGGAACTGGGGACCTGGCAGTCGGTCTGCCTCGTCGACACGAACAAGGACAACCGCGAACGCCAGGTCCGGCTGAGCTTCCTGGGCTGAGCCTCCTGGGCCGAGCGCGGCCCCGGTGCGCCCTGCGGCCCCGCGACGCCGACGTGCGGGGCGTCACTCGCGGGTGAAAACTGAAGACCGGGCGCGCGGGCGAGGTGGCGCGTCCGATCACCGGAACCACGCTCCACACAGAGGTCCTCAGCCATGGGCGCTATCGACGAAACGGCTGTCGGCGGTCTGCGCGAGGCACTGCGCGGGCCGGTGATCGCCCCGCGTGACCCCGGCTACGACGAGGCCCGCAGCATCTACAACGCCATGATCGACCGGCGGCCCGCGGCCTTCGCGCGGTGCGTGGACGTGGCGGACGTGCAGGCGGTGATCTCCTTCGCCCGGGACACCGGCGCCGAGCTGGCGGTGCGCGGCGGCGGCCACAGCGGGCCGGGCCTGTGCCTGGTCGACGACGGGCTCGTGCTCGACCTCTCGCCGATGCGCTGGGTCCGGGTCGACCCCGAGTCCAAGACGGTCCAGGTGGGCGGCGGCAGCCAGATCGGGGACCTCGACCACGCGACCCACGCCTTCGGGCTCGCCGTACCGGCGGGGATCATGTCGACCACCGGCGTCGGCGGCCTCACGCTCGGCGGCGGCCACGGTCATCTCACCCGCAGGTACGGGCTGACCATCGACAGCCTGGTGTCGGCCGACGTCGTCCTGGCCGACGGCAGTTGCGTCACCGCGTCGGCGGAGCGCCATCCGGACCTGTTCTGGGCGCTGCGGGGCGGAGGCGGCAACTTCGGCGTCGTCACCTCGTTCACCTTCCGGCTGCACCCGGCCGCCACGGTCGGGGTCGCGGTGACGGTCTGGCCCGTCGACCGCATCGAGGACGTGCTGCGCTGGTACCGGGAGTTCCTGCCCGCCGCACCCGAGGACCTCAGCGGCTTCTTCGCCGTGCTGGTCGTGCCGCCGGGCCCGCCGTTCCCCGAGCCGATCCACGGCGAGAAGGTGTGCGGCGTCATCTGGTGCTACACCGGCGGCCTCGCCGACGACCGTCTGGCCGAGGTGCTCTCGGGGGTGAACGAACCGGCTCCGCCGGCCTTCCACTTCACCACCCCCATGCCCTACCCGGCGCTGCAGACCATGTTCGACACGCTGATCCCCAAGGGACTGCAGTGGTACTGGCGCGGTGACTTCTTCGACGCCGTCCCCGACGGCGCCGTCGACGTGCACCGCAAGTACGCCGAGAACATCCCCACCGGCCTTTCGACCATGCACATGTACCCGGTGGACGGCGCGGCCCAGCGTGTCGGCCCCGACGACACGGCCTGGGCGTACCGGGACGCCGTCTGGTCCGTCGTGATCGGCGGCATAGACCCCGACCCCGCCAACGCCGGGCTGGTGCGGCAGTGGTGCGTCGACTACTGGACCGACCTGCACCCGCACTCCATGGGCGGCACCTACGTCAACTTCATCGGCGAACAGGAGAACCCGGACCGGATCCGGGCCACCTACCGGGGGCACTACGACCGCCTCGCCTCGGTCAAGCGCGTCTACGACCCGGACAACCTCTTCCACGCCAACCAGAACATCCCGCCGGCCGCGGAATGACTCCGGCCTGTCCCCGAACCAACGGCTCCGGGAGGACCTCGTGACCGCTTCGCCGCCCGCCACCGGCGCACCGCCGGCCCGGTACGACGACCTGCGCGCCCTGGTGGTCAACTGCACCCTCAAACGCTCGCCGGAGACGAGCAACACCCAGGGGCTGATCGACCGGAGCACCGGTCTGATGGACGCGCAGGGCGTGCGGGTAGACGTCGTACGGGCCGTGGACCACGACATCGCCACCGGCGTCTGGCCCGACATGACCGAGCACGGCTGGGAGACCGACGCCTGGCCGGACCTCTACCAGCAGGTCCTGGCGGCCGACATCCTCGTACTGGCGGGCCCGATCTGGCTGGGCGACAACAGTTCCGTCATGAAGCAGGTGATCGAGCGTCTCTACTCCTGCTCGAGTCTGCTCAACGACGCCGGGCAGTACGCCTATTACGGCCGTGTCGGCGGCTGCCTGATCACCGGCAACGAGGACGGCGTCAAGCACTGCGCGATGAACGTCCTCTACAGCCTGCAGCACCTGGGCTACACCATCCCGCCGCAGGCGGACGCCGGATGGATCGGGGAGGCGGGCCCCGGACCCTCGTACCTGGACCCCGGATCGGGTGGTCCGGAGAACGACTTCACCAACCGCAACACCACCTTCATGACCTGGAACCTGCTGCACCTGGCGCGGGCGCTGAAGGACATCGGCGGCATTCCCGCCTACGGCAACCAGCGCACCGCCTGGGACGCCGGATGCCGCCACGACTTCGAGAACCCCGAGCACCGCTAGCGGCCACCGGGCGCCGCGACCAGCCCGAGCCGCTGCGCGCGCAGGAGGGTGCCGATCCGGTCGCGGGTGCCCAGCTTGCGGTAGATGTTCTCGACGTGCTTGTGGACCGTGCGGGCCGAGATGCCGAGGCGCCGTCCGATGGCGTCGGCGGTCAGCGCCTCGGCGAGCAGCAGCAGTACGGCCGTCTCGCGCGGCGTCAGCGCGCAGTCGGCGGCCGGCTCGCCGGTCGCCCCGGCCGTTGCCAGGGACCGCCGCCACTCCTCCAGGAGCCGGCGCTGCCGCTCCACGGCCTCCATCAGCGGCTGGGCGCGCATCGCCATGGCGAGGTGGTCGTCGGTGAAGTCCGTCCCGGACCGGAAGACCAGGCAGCCGGTGATCGGCGCGGAACTGCCGGGCAGCGGCACGCCGAGCACATGGTCGACGTCCAGCGCCCTGCCGAGCAGCCTGGCCGTCGCACTGTCCCGCCAGCCCCGGCCGGCCACGCGGCGCGCGGTGACCGGCGACCGCTCGGGCCGCCGCGCGTAGTGGCGGGCGAAGGGGTAGCCGGTGCGCAGCAGGCCCAGGTCGGCCGCCGGGAGCCGGCCCAGTTCGCGGGCGGCGGCACCGGGGGCCGCGGCCACCGTGCCGCTGCGCTCACTCCAGTCGTCCAGCTTGTGGACGGCCGCCTCGCCGCCGCACAGTTCGGTCAGGGCGCCGCTCAGCGAGGGCCACAGCCGCCCGGGCTCCCGTTCGTGCAGCGCAGCCACGGCCACCGCCACCAGACGTTCGTAGGCCTTCTCCTGCCCCTGTGCCACGAGATCCGTCTCCGCGTGTGTCCCCTGCGCCGTCCCCCGGCCGGCGCCGCGTACGTACTTGTACGCATACCCGCGCCCTCCCCGGATGCCGCACACTTCAACCCGGCGCGTCCGGCCTGCTCGGGCGAACGCCGGGCGGGCCGCCGGCGCGGGGGAACGGCGGCCCGCGCCCTTCCAGCCGTGGTGCGCCCCTCAGAAGCCCACCCTTCGCACGCGCAGTGATCGATCGGGCGCGACGGCAGGGCAGCCGACGACAACGCCCCCGGGGGCCGGGGGCGTCATTCGGGTCAGGCGTGCGGCGCTTCCTGTTCCTTCTTGAGGCTCTTCAGGCGTGCGCCCTCCTTGCGGACCTCGGCCTGGGTGGCCCGCTCCTTCTCCAGCCACTCGGGCCGCTCCTGCTTGAGCGCCTCGATCTGCTCGGTGGTCAGCGCCTCGGTGACGCCGGCGCGCGCGAGGCCGGAGATGGACACGCCGAGCTTCGCGGCGACCACCGGACGCGGGTGCGGACCGTCCGCTCGCAGCGCGCGCAGCCACTCGGGCGGGTTGGCCTGCAGCTCGTTCAGCTCGGCGCGCGTGACCACACCCTCCTGGAAGTCGGCGGGGGTGGCGGGGAGGTACACACCCAGCTTCTTCGCCGCGGTCGCGGGCTTCATCGTCTGGGTGCTCTGCTGCGAACTCATGAGGTCAAGGGTATCGGCCGGGTGCGGGACGGCCGACCACGGCCGGTAGCCTGGCCTGGTGACAGGCTCGGATGAATCACCGTCGTTCCGGCTCGCGTACGTTCCCGGAGTGACGCCGGCCAAGTGGGTGCGGATCTGGCAGGAGCGCCGGCCCGGCGTCCCGCTCGACCTCCTGCAGGTCCCCGCCCCCGAGGCGCCCGGGCTGCTGCGCGCCGGAGAGGCGGACGCGGCCTTCGTACGGCTGCCGGTCGACCGTTCGTTCTTCAGCGCGATCCCCCTCTACACCGAGACCACGGTGGTCGTCGTGCCCAAGGACCACCTCATCACGGCGGCCGACGAGGTGACCCTGGCCGACCTCGCCGACGAGGTCGTGTTCCATCCCCTCGACGACGTCTTCGACTGGGCCGCCCCGCCCGGCGAGCCCGCCTTCGAGCGTCCCGCGACGACACCCGACGCCATCGAACTGGTCGCGGCCGGCGTCGGTCTGCTGATCGTCCCGCAGTCCCTGGCCCGGCTGTACCACCGCAGGGACCTCACTTACCGGCCCGTCACCGACGCGCCCCAGTCGAGCATCGCCCTGTCCTGGCCCGAGGAGGCGACCACCGACCTGGTGGAGGACTTCATCGGGATCGTCCGCGGCCGCACCGTCAACAGCTCGCGGGGCCGTACGACGGAGAAGGCCGAGGCGGAGCAGCGGCGCGGGCGGGCCCAGCAGGGCGGCGGCCGTGCGAAGCCGGCGGCCGGGAAGTCGACCGGTTCGAAGCCGGCGAGCCGTACCGCGCGGGGCCGCACCGGCGCCGGGGGCGGCGGGAAGGCGGGCAAACCGGCCAAACGGGGCAAGCCGCGCCGCAAGTCGTAGTCGGCCGTCCTTCCGTGTCCTCTGCGCCGGCGCCGGGGTGCAGCGGCGCGCGGGCTCAGAACTCGGAGCGCGCGGGCTGAGGGCCGGGAACGAGCGGCGCAGGCTGCTCAGGACCCCGGCCGCACCGGCGCCTCGGCACCGCCCTCCGCGGAGCCGCGCCGGACCCCCTCCGCGGCCCGTGCCGGTTCGGGGCGCGTCTGGCGCTCGCGCAGGTCCGCCACCGCCAGCGCCAGCGCGATCACGATGAGCCCGACCGCGGTGAGCAGCCCGAGCTGAATGGCCGTGACGGAGTACCCGGGGCCCGCCTGGTGCGCGAAGTACACCGCGCCCACCACGGCGATGCCGGCCGCCGAACCGACCCGTTGGCCCGTCTGGAGGACACCACCGGCCGCGCCGGCCCGGTGCACGGGGACCCGGGTGAGGGTGAGGGTCGTGTTGGGGGAGACCGTCAGACCGGAGCCGATCCCGCCGATCAGCAGTGGCAGCGCGGTCGCCCAGCCGACGTTCCGCCCGGGCACCAGCTCCACCGCCGCGACCACGCCGAGCAGCCCCAGCGCCACCCCGCTCAGCCCGATGACGACCAGTCTGCGGCCGAAGCGCACCACCAGCCGGCCTCCCGCGGCCGCGCCGACCGCCGAGGCCGCAGCGAACGGCAGCACCGTCAGGCCCGCGGCCAGGGCGCTGTAGCCGACCGTGTTCTGGAGGAACAGGGTGTAGACGAAGAAGACGGTGGTGAAGCCGGCGAAGTAGGTGAGGCTGATCAGGGCGCCGAGCGTGAAGGACCGCAGCGAGAACAGGGCCAGGTCGACCAGCGGGGCCCGCCCGCGTCGCCCCTGGCGTCTCTCCCAGGCCCAGAACGCGGCCAGCAGCAGCGCCGCCACCGGCAGCAGCGCCCACTTCAGCCGCCCGGTCCACTGCTGCTCCTGCACCAGCGGCAGCATCAGCGCGAGCACGCCGGAGCCGAGGAGCAGCACTCCGAACAGGTCGAACGTCTCCCGCTTGTCGGCGGCGACCGGGAAGCGGGGGAGCAGCCTCAGCCCGGCGGCGAAGGCGGCCACCCCGATGGGCAGGTTGACGAAGAACACCCAGCGCCAGCCGTCGGCGGTGCCGACGGCGTCGATCAGCACGCCGCCCGCCAGCGGCCCCACCGCCGTCGAGACCCCGATGACGCTGCCGAGCAGACCGAAGGCCTTGGCCCGCTCGGAGCCCTGGAACATCTGCTGGATCAGCCCCGACGTCTGGGGCGCGACCATGCCCGCGGCGGTGCCCTGGATCAGCCGGAACACCACCAGCCAGGACGGCCCGGGAGCGAGCCCGCACGCCGCCGAGGCCAGCGTGAACAGGGCCAGCCCGAACAGGAAGGCCTGCCGTCGGCCGCGCATGTCGCCCAGCCGGCCCGCCGGGACGAGCGCGAGCCCGAAGGTCAGGGCGTATCCGGAGACCACCCAGGACTGGGCCGCCTCGGAGGCGCCCAGTCCGTGCTCCATCGAGGGCAGTGCCACGTTCACGATCGAGGTGTCGAGCAGCGAGATGAACCCCGCCGTCAGACAGACCGCGAGCGCCTTCCACCGCCGGTCGTCGGGGGTGGGCCCTGCCTGGACTGTGGTCATGCGATCACGCTAAGCAGCCGTTCGGCCGGGCGCACTCCGGGAGCGCCACCGCGCGGCTCGTGAGATCCCGTCCGGGTCAGCGGGAGCCGGCCGCGTCCATGAGCCACGCGTACGCCGACTGCGCCGTGAACTCGGCCTGGCCGCCCCGCACCAGCAGGTCCGCCGTGGCGAACTCGGGCGCGTCCGCCTGCGCCGCCACGTACGGGACGGCGATGCAGCGCATCCCGGCCGCGTGCGCGGCCGCCGCGCCCGGCGCGGCGTCCTCGACCACCACGCAGCCAGCCGGATCCACGCCGAGCCGGCGGGCAGCCTCGAGGAAGACGTCGGGGGCGGGTTTGCCGCGGGGCACCTCGTCGGCCGAGACGACGGTGCGCAGCTGGGCGTCGAGGCCGGTGCCGGCGAGGATCGCCTTGATCGCTTCCAGGGAGGAGCCGGAGGCCACCGCGATCGGAACGCCCTCGGCGGCCAGCAGCTCCACGAACTTCCGCATCTCCGGGTACGCGCGCGTGCCGGTGCGGGCCAGTTCCAGATAGCGCCGGTTCGTCGCCTCGAACAGCTCCTCCACCGAGGCGCTCAGGGCGTAGCGCTCCCGCCAGAGGGCGACGCTGTCCAGGGTGCTGACACCGACATAGCTCTCGTGCTCCGTCCAGGTGAAGTCCGCGACGCCGTGCTCGGCCAGGGTCAGCCGGCCCGCCTCGTAGTAGTTCGGCTCGCTGTCCACCAGCGTTCCGTCCAGGTCGAAGACGACCGCAAGGGTGCCGGGCTCGCTCATGCCGTCCAGCATGCCCGGCGTCAGGCGCGGTCCGCCCGTCCGACCGACTCCACCAGGGGGAGCAGCCGGTACGGCACACGCTCGCGCAGGGCCACCTCGGTGCGGGTGCGCACCACGCCCGGCAGGCTGATCAGCTTCTGGATCACGTCCTCCAGATGGGCGTTGTCCCGCCCCACCACCCGGGCCAGCAGGTCGCCGCCGCCCGTGATCGAGAACGCCTCGACGATCTCCGGCACGGCGGCGAGCGCGTCCCCCACGTCGTCCAGGTGGCCCTGGGTCACCTCGATGTGCACGAAGGCCAGCACCGGGTGGCCCAGCGCGGCGGGGGACAGCGAGGGGCCCGTACCGGTGATGACGCCGTCGCGCTCCATGCGGTCCAGACGGGCCTGGAGGGTGCCCCGGGCCACGCCGAGGATGCGGGCGTACTCGCGCACGCTGGTGCGCGGCTGCTCCAGCAGCAGCCGCAGGATGCGGGTGTCGAGTGCGTCCACGCTCATGATGCACGACTGTACCAATGGCTCACCGGTGAGGTGGCCGTCCAGGCCGCCCGACCTGGTCCGTTGGTGTTCCGGGGGCCTGCCCGCACCGGCGGATCGCTGGGCCATTGGATCAGTGATGAGGGCAACACTTGAGCCACTGACCTCGGTGATGGTCTCATGGAGACGTCGATGGCGCTGCGGACCCCGCGGCGCCTTTTCTGTGCCGGTGTGCCGTCCGGCGTGCCAGGTGTTCCGGGCGTCCCGGGGCGCCGAAGGAGGGGATCAGTGCTGAAGAGGGTGTTCGTCGCCGCGGACCCGGGGCGGGCGCGGCTGCGCTTCGCCGCGCGGGCCGTGCTCGGCATCGGGCTCGCGGTCGTCGTCTGCGGGGCGGCTGGGCAGTCCCTGGCGGGCGCGGTCACCGGTGGCCTCGCCGCGCTGCTCGCCCTGTTCACCGTCGCCGACGCCACCGTGCGCGGACAGGCGGTCACCACCGCCCTGCTCCCCGCCGTCGGCCTGCCCGTGCTCGCCGCCGCGGCCGAGTTGCACGACTTCCCCGTGGCGCGGGACCTGGTGTTCCTCGCCGTGGTCGGCGCCGGCGTGTACGCCCGCCGCTGGGGCCCGCGCGGCCACAGCCTCGGCGTCTTCGCCTTCATGACCTTCTTCATGGCCCAGTTCCTGCACACCACGCCCGGACAGCTCCCCGCGCTGTACGCCGCCGTCCTGCTGTCCGTGCTCAGCGCGGCCGCCGTGCGCTTCGGCCTGTGGTGCTACGAGCGCCGGCTGCCCCCGGCCGCGGTGCCCGCGCCGCCCGCCGGCGCCGGCCTGGCCCGGGTGACCACACGACAGGCCGTGCAGGCGACCGCGGGCGCGGGCTTCGCCCTGGTCGCCGGGCAGCTCATGTCCGGGCAGCGCTGGTACTGGGCGGTGGGCGCCACCTGGTGGGTCTTCGTGAACACCGCCTCGCGCGGCGAGACACTGGTCCGCGGCTTCCGGCGGGTCCTCGGCACCGTCATCGGCATCGGCCTGGGCTTCCTGGTCGCCGTGCCGGTGCACGGAGCGGCCGTGCCCACCGCCGTCCTGGTGGCGGTCGCCGTCTTCGGCATCTTCTACACGGCCGCCGTCTCCTACACCTGGATGATGCTCTGGGTGACCGTGCTCGCCGCCTCGCTGTACGGCCTTCTCGGCGTCCTCAGCCCCGGCCTGCTCGCCCTGCGGCTGGCCGAGACCGGTGTCGGCGCCCTCGGCGCCGCGCTCGCCGTCCTCTTCGTGCTGCCCGTGACCACGCACGCCACCACCGACGCCTGGATCCAGCGCGCCCTGCGCTGCGTGCACGCCTGCACCGCCGAGGCCGCCGCACGGCTCGCCGGATCGGCGGTCGACCCGGCGCCGCGCGTGGCCGAACTGGAACAGCTCCTCGGCCGGGTTCGGCTCTCGGTCGCCCCGCTCGTGCACCCGCTGAACCCGATGCTCGGCCGCAAGCGGCGCGCGCGGCGGGTGCTCGCCCTGCTCGACGACTGCGCCCGCGAGATCCGCGGACTGGTCGCGGTCGCCGCCGACCCCGAGGCCTCCCACGACGCCCGCCTGGCGGCCGCCTGCTGGCGGGTGGAGGCCGCGGTCGAGGCGCTCACCGACGGCGGCCTCGAGCAGGTCCACCGGCCCGCCGAGGCCCCGGCCGAGCCCGCCCTGGCCCACCTGCACGGCCTGGAGCGGGCGCTCGCCGAGCTGGCCGAGCCGCTGCGGGCGCCCTCCGGCTCACGGCTCGTCGGCGCCTGAGAGGAAACGCCCCCTGTTGGTCTAGACCGACGGTGACCGACTGCTACCGTCGGCACCACTGGCGCGGACCGAGAGGGGACAGCGGTGGCAGCAGTCGGCAGACGGCACAGGGCGTTCATCGGGTCGTTCACGGCGGCCGGCGGCCCCGGACTGGTCACCGCGGAGGTTCGCCCGGACACCGGAGCGCTCGCCCTCACCGGCCGCCTCGGCACCGTGCCCGACCCCTCCTACCTGGCGCTCTCCCCGGACGGCGACATGCTCTACGCGGTCAGCGAGACCGCCGAGGGAGCCGTCGCCGCGTACCGCGTCGGCGGGGACAAGCCGGAACCCGCCGGGCCGCCCGTTCCCGTCGGGGGCGGGCCCACCCACCTCACCCTGCACGCCGGCCACGTGCTGACCGCCGACTACGGCTCGGGCAGCGTCACCGCCGTACCGCTGCGCCCCGACGGCAGCCTCGCCGCGGCGCCCTCCGGGGTGCTGCGGCACACCGGCTCCGGCCCGCACGAGCGCCGCCAGCGCGGCCCGCACGCCCACCAGGTGCAGCCCGCCCCCGGCGGCCGGTGGATCGTGAGCGTCGACCTCGGCACGGACTCGGTACGGGTGTGCACCCTCGACGGGGGCGTGCCGGCGCTGCACCGCGAGATCGCGCTGCGCCCCGGCTCGGGCCCCCGCCACCTGGCCTTCCACCCGGACGGCGAGCACGCCTACGTGCTCAACGAGCTCACCCCGACGGTCACCGTGTGCCTCTGGGACGCGGACGGCGGCTCCCTGAAGCCGCTGGCCGAGGTCCCGGTGCTGCCGGGCGCCCCAGCGGGCGACGCCTACCCCTCGGGCATCGTGGTCTCGCCGGACGGCCGCTTCGTGTGGACCGCGACCCGCGGAGAGGACGTCCTGTCCGTGCTCGCCGTCCAGGGCGACGCCCTCCGGCTGGCGGGGACGGTGCCGTGCGGCGGGCACTGGCCCCGCGCGCTGGCCGAGCACGACGGCTTCCTCTACTGCGCCAACGAGCGCTCCGGAGACGTGACCTGGTTCGACGTCCGGGAGCGCACGAGACTTCCCCACTACGACGGCTCCGTCGAGGTCGCCGCGGCCGCGTGCGTCGTCTTCGGCTGAACGGGCGCTCGCGCGGTCCCGCCGCATGCCGAAGGGCCCGCTCCGGTGACGGAGCGGGCCCTTGTGCCGTACGGGGGTGCCGTCGCGTCAGCGGACCGGCGTGCCCTGCTGCTGCGGCGAGGCGATGCCGAGCGCGGTCGTGTACTTGGCGAGGGCGAGCTTGCCGATCGCCGGGTAGGCGCCGAGCGCCTCCGCGGTGGCGCAGCCGGCCTCCTCGGCGGCCGCGGCCAGCAGCGCCGAGTCGATCTCGGGGCCGATCAGGTACGGCGCGAGGGCGAGCTGCTGGGAACCGGAGGAACGCAGCTCCGCGGCGACCGAGGTGATCGCGCCCTCCTGGTCGAGCGCCGCCGCCATGACCGGGACGGCCAGGCGCGCGGCGAGCAGCATGCCGGTGATGCCGGCCGCCTGCACGGCCTCCTCGCCGCCCACCGAGGCCAGGATGATGCCGTCGGCGGCCGTGGCCACGGTGAACAGCCGGGCGCGGTCGGCGCGGGCCAGGCCCGCCTCGGACAGCCGCACGTGCAGCGCCTCGGCGAGCAGCGGGTGCGGACCGAGGACGTCGGTCAGCTCGGCGGCGATCCGGCTGTCCATCACGGCCTGGCGGACCTGGCGCAGCAGCGCGCTGTCCGGACCGGCCAGCAGCGGGACGACGACGGCGACCGGGCCGTCGGGCTCGTTGACGTCGGCACCGGCGGCGCGGGCCTGCTCGAAGCGCGCGGTCCGCTCCTCGGCGGCGCCGGTCAGCACCGAGCGCAGGCTGGGGAACTCGGCGTCGTCCCCGTCCAGGTAACCGATGCGGGCGTCCAGGCCGGGCAGCTCGGAGCGGGCGATGCTCACGACCTCCTCGGCGAGGCCGCGCGAGGCGGCGCTGGGCACGCCGGGCACCGCGAGGACGAGCGCGGGCGCGCCCTCGGGAGCCACCAGCGGTTCCGGTCGGCGGTGCCTTCCGGGCTGGCGGGGTCGCGGCATTCGTACTGGCAGGCCGGACGCGGGCCCAGTGGGGGAGCTCATGGCGCCGCATGTTACTAACTCTTTGGGCTCCCCTGTTCGGGGAGGGTGCAGGTGAGCGGTATCCGTCCGCTTTTGTCTGATGAGTTACGCCCGTTTGGCATGTGTTTCGGGCACGTGCTGGGCAGACGGAACGAACAGCAGGCGATCCGCTTATGTGCGGACGATATGAAGCATGGCCGATTCACCCGGAAGGGTGAGCCGTTCGGCCGCCAGCTCGCCCGCGATCCGCACGCAGCCGTGCAGCGGGTCGCCCTCGGCCGGGACCAGCCGGGCCCGCGGCAGCCGGTCGGCGAACTCCTCGCGCACCGGTACGAGGAGCGGGTCGCCCATGTTGAAGAGGCCGCCGGTGAGTGCCACTTCGGCCGCCCCGGAAGCCGGGCAGACGGCCGCCGCGGACTCGGCGACGGCGCGGGCCGCCGCGCGCAGGATGCCGGCGGCCACCGGGTCGTGCGGGGCGCAGGCCGCGACCCGCGGCGCGAACGAGGCGAGCAGCGCCGGGCGGTCGGAGCGTGGGTAGAGCAGCCCGGGCAGTCCGGGCAGCGGGCCGAACTGTTCCTCGGCGCCGGCCCGCAGCGCCGCGGAACCTCCGTCGCGGCCGTCGTGCGCGCGCAGCGCCGCCTCCAGACCGGCCCGCCCGATCCAGGCCCCGCCGCCGCAGTCGCCCAGCAGATGTCCCCAGCCGTCAGCCCGGTGCCAGCGGCGCAGATCGGTGCCGATCGCGATCAGACCGGTGCCGGCGGCGACCACCGCACCCGGCCGAGGTCCCAGGGCGCCCACATAAGCCGTCACGGCGTCGGCGGCGAGCGCCACGGCCCGCACGCCCAGTTCGCGGGCGAGCAGGCCCGGCAGCTCGGCGCGCAGGGCGTCGCCCAGGGTGGCGAACCCGGCGGCGCCGACGACGGCCGTGCTCAGCTCGTCGAGCCCGGCCCGTCCGGTCAGCTCCCGGGCCAGCGGCAGGAGTTGCGCCATGAGGTGCGCGGGATCGATGCCCCGGGCACCGGTACGCACCGGCTCCCGCGACTCCCCCCGGGCCGACGGCGGCCGCCCCGGCACCCCGACGGCGACCCGGAGGCCGGAACCCCCGGAGTCCACGGCCAGGAAACCGGCGGCGGTCACGGCAGACGCCAGTCCACCGGCTGTCCGCCCTGCTCGATCAACAGGTCGTTGGCGCGGCTGAACGGACGCGACCCGAAGAACCCGCGGTCGGCCGACATGGGCGACGGGTGCGCCGACTCCACGGCCGGCAGCCGCCCCAGCAGCGGACGCAGGTTGCGGGCGTCCCGCCCCCACAGGATCGACACCAGCGGCTTGCCGCGCCCGGCCAGGGCCCGGATCGCCTGCTCGGTGACCTCCTCCCAGCCCTTGCCGCGATGGGCGGCCGGACTGCGCGGTGCGGTGGTGAGCGCCCTGTTGAGCAGCAGCACGCCCTGCTGCGTCCAGGGTGTGAGGTCACCGGTGGACGGCTGGGGCAGTCCCAGGTCGCTGTTCAGCTCGCGGAAGATGTTGATCAGGCTCGGCGGCAGCGGACGCACCTCGGGCGCGACCGAGAACGAGAGCCCGACCGCGTGTCCCGGGGTCGGATAGGGGTCCTGACCGACGATCAGGACCCGTACGTCGTCGAAAGGTTGCTGGAAGGCGCGCAGGACGTTCGGCCCGGCGGGGAGGTAGGTGCGTCCCGCGGCGATCTCCGCGCGCAGGAAGTCGCCCATCGCGGCGACGCGTCCGGCGACGGGTTCCAGGGCCTTCGCCCAGCCCGGTTCGACGATTTCATGCAGGGGTCGTGGTGCCACGGGCGTCACCCTACTGCCGGGCACCGGTCGGCGATCAAGCCGCGACCGGGTCCGGCGGGCCGGCGGCCGCCCCGCCGGCCGCCGCCCCCGCACTCCGCACGGGGCGGACCGTGTCAGCCGATCACGGCCGCCCGTACGCAGAGCACGTCCGGCAGATGGGAGGCCAGTTGCCGCCAGGAGTCGCCGTCGTCGGCCGAGGCGAACACCTCGCCGTTGCGGTTGCCGAAGTAGACCCCGGCCGGATCGGCGTCGTCCGTGCAGAGCGCGTCGCGCAGCACGGTGCCGTAGTGGTCCTCGGACGGCAGCCCCTTCGACAGCGGCTCCCAGCTCTCACCCGCGTCGGCCGTACGGAAGACCCGGCAGCGGCGCTCGGCCGGCACCCGGTCGGCGTCGGCGTTGATCGGGAAGACGTACGCCGTCCCGCCCCGGTGCGGATGGGCGGCCACCGCGAAGCCGAACGTCGACGGCAGCCCCGCACCGATGTCGGTCCACTTCCCGCCCGCGTCGTCGCTGCGGTACACACCCCAGTGGTTCTGCAGGTACAGCCGGTCCGGGTCGGCCGCGTCGCGCGCGACCTTGTGCACGCACTGGCCGAACTCCGGGTCGGGATCCGGCAGGAACACCGCGGACACACCGGAGTTGGACGGCGCCCAGCTCGAACCGCCGTCCTGGGTGCGGAACACCCCGGCGGTGGACACGGCCACGGTCACCGCCCGCGGGTCGCGCGCGTCGGTGAGCACCGTGTGCAGCCCCTCGCCGCCACCGCCCGGCACCCACCGGGAACGGGTCGGGTGCTCCCACAGCGGGCGCACCAGCTCGAAGCTCTCCCCGCGGTCCTCCGAGCGGTACAGCGCGGCCGGTTCGGTCCCCGCGTACACCACGCCCGGCTCGGCGGCGGCCGGGTGGAGCTGCCAGACCCGCTCCAGGGAGGCGCCGGTGTCCTTGGGGAACTTGACGGCGGGCCGGGCCGGTTCGGTCCAGGTGCGGCCCAGGTCGTCGGAGTGGAACACCGAGGGACCCCAGTGCGCGCTGTCGCCGCCCGCCAGCAGCCGGGGGCGGTCCCCCCGGGTGTCGATGGCGACCGAGTAGACCGCCTGCGCGTTGAAGTAGGGAGTCTCGTCGAACTCCCAGCCGCCACCTCGCCTCCGCCCGATGAACAGGCCCTTTCGGGTACCCACGGCGAGCAGGACCTCGGTCATGCCGGTCACCTCCGGGACATCGTCGTCCAGGTAGTCGTCAGATACCGGCCAGTCTGCACCCCACCACTGACAGTCACCCCTGGACACCGTGTCGTCGCAGGTCACAGCGGTGAGGTCGGCCCGTCGCGCGGACCGGCGCCGATGCGTTGCGTCATGCGCCTGCGCGGAGGGGGGCTCTCGTGCGACCGTCGGGGAGACGGTTCGTCGTGAGCAACGGGGCGGCCGCGCCCGTATGGGAGTGCGGTCCGGCCTGTCGGTGCGCTCGTGAGGAGGATGCCTTTGAAGGCGTTCCGTGGTCCCAAGGTGTGGCTGTGGCGCTGGCGGCGCAATCCGCTGCGACGCCGGGCCGACGTACTGGAGGCCTGGGTGGTGCTCGCCGCCTGGCTGCTGACCGTCCTGGCGGGGGTGTCGGCCGGACTCGCCGCCGCCCGATCGGTGGACGACGGCCTGGCCCGGGAACGCGCCGCCTGGCGACCGGCCGTGGCCCGCGTCGTCGCCAAGGCCCCCGGAAGGTCCGCCTCCGAGACCTCCGGCGCCGAGCGGGTCTGGGCGGAGGTGCGCTGGACCGCCGCCGACGGCTCGGCGCACACCGGCCAGGCGCGGGTCGCGCCGGGCAGCGCGGCCGGCAGCCCGGTCACCGTGTGGACCGACCCGCGGGGTCACCTCGTCAGCCGCCCGGCCACCGCCTCCGAGGCAGCCTTCCGCGCCGTCCTCATGGGCGGCCTGGTCGGGCTGAGCGCCGCCGCCGTCCCCTTCGTCGGAGGACTCGCCCTCCGCGGCCGGCTGGAACGCCGCCGCATGGACGACTGGGACGCGGAGTGGGCCCGACTGGGTCCGCAGTGGGGACGGAAGACGTGGTGACGCCCTCGACCGCACCAAAACACGGCCGGGAACGCCCGGGGGCCCCGCACCCCACGCCGACCCACTGACGGGCTCCTGGCGCCTCGCAGGGCGTGCCGCCCGCGAGGCCCGGGTGTCCTGCGGGTTGAGCAGCCCACGGGGCCCCGGTGTCCCGCGGGCGGAGCCGGCCCGCAGGGCCCGGGCGTCGCACTCATCACGGTCGGCTCACGGGCTCGCGGGCTTCCGGCGTCCCGCGGTCGCGGCCGACCCACAGCCCCTTGGCGTTTTCGCACGTAGCAAGCCAACTCGGGCGCGCCGCACGTCACGCCAGCCGAAGAGAACCTGCTGTCCGGCACGCTCCGTCGGCCGAGGAACCCCGGCGTTCGGCACCTTTCGTCGGCCCAGCACTCCCTGGGACCCCGCGCTGACCCTGCCTCAGAGCCCGGCAGGGCACGTCGGCCCGAAGCCCCCGATGCTCCGCACCCCACGTCGACCCACTGAAGGCTTCTCGAGCCCCGGACAACGCACCGGCCCAGGGCCCCGCCCTCCCGCATGGGCCGGAAGGGTTCACGAGGACTTGACCTGCCGCATGGGCTGCACGGGGTTCACAAGGACCTGGTCTGGCGGGCCAGTACCTCCTCGCAGAGGCCGCGCAGGGTCTCGTCCTCGGCGATCGCACGGCCGCCGTGGCCGCCGGTGCGTGCCGTGTGGCGTCGTGGGGCGGTCAGTTCCGCGCTCACCAGGTCCCGCAGCGGCATGCCCGCCGGGCCCATCGCGGCGAGGCACCGGGCGATCGGGCCGCGGGCGCCGGGACTCTCCGACCAGGCGGCCCGGAGCACCGGCAGCACGGGTTCGGGGTCCCGGCCCACGTGCCACAGCGCGCACGCGGCGTGGGTGCGCAGCCCGGCCTGCCCGGATGCCGCCGCACGGCGGAGCTCCGGCAGGGCCGGACGAGCCGCGGGGCCGAGCCTGGCCAACTGCCGTGCGGCCAGCCGGCGGACCCCTGGCTCGCCCTGTCTCAGCTCCCGTACCAGCACGGGGAGCACGGCCGGGGCGTCGCCGTCGGCCGACCACAGCGCGCCCGCCGCCGCGGCC
Source organism: Streptomyces sp. NPDC038135 (assembly GCF_055601245.1). Classification (NCBI taxonomy): domain Bacteria; kingdom Bacillati; phylum Actinomycetota; class Actinomycetes; order Kitasatosporales; family Streptomycetaceae; genus Streptomyces; species Streptomyces sp. NPDC038135. Next base: position 243,593 of record NZ_JBVJXS010000006.1, read on the forward strand.
GCGTGCCGTGTGTGCAGCAGTGCGCGCAGGACCGGTGCCGCCCGGCCGGCGGCGCCGAGGACGTCCAGTGTCGCGACGGTCTGTCCGGCGATCTTGTCCCGGACCCCGAGGCCGTCCGGGGCCCCGTTCAGCAGCCGCAGCACCTCCGGCACCGCGTCCACGTCCCCGATGGCCCCGAGCGCCGTCAGCAGCGGTGCCGCCCGGGTGTCCGCGGCCGGTGAGTCCAGCGGAATCCGCCCCAGTCGGTGCCGCAGGGCGGGAGCGAGGGGAGCGGCGGCCGGGCCCAGATGCGCGATCTCGTCCCCCAGGCCCCCGGGCACCACCGGACCGGCCAGCACCTGGGCCAGCACCGGCACGGCCCGCGGATCACCGCTGCGGGCGAGTGCCTTGAGCGCGCCGCCCACGGTGGGGGAGCCGCGCTCCCAGCGATGGGTCCACAGATCGGGCCGGGAGGCCACCAGCGCGTGCAGGTCGTCCGCCGCGGGAGCGGCCAGGCCGAACAGCTCCGACAGGACGGAGACCGCCGCGTCCCGCAACCACTCCTCCTCCGAGCCCAGTTGACCGCCGACCAGGGCCACCGGCCGGGCGAAGTCGGCCCGCCAGCCGCGGAACAGCACCGCCGCCATCCATACGGCGTTGCCCCGGTCGACCGGGTCGGGACTGGTCAACTGCCCGCCCAGCAGGTCGATCCGGTCGCCGGTCCGGTCGCCGAGCGCGGTGTGCAGCGTGCGCAGCAGCCGGGCGCCCTCCTCGTCCGAAGGGCGCAGCCGCCGTAATCGGCCCACCAGGGTGTCGTTGGCGGAGCGGTCCGGGACGCGGGCACGGCGGGCGGACCGCTCCCGCAGCAACCGGACGGCCGTCGGCACCAGGTCGCCGGGGAGCCTGCCCGGGGCGCCGAGCGCGAGCTGGCCGAGCGCCGCGAGACGCAGCCCGGGGTCGTGCGGCGGAGCGCTCTGCGCCACCAGCAGGTCCACCGCGTCGGCGCGCGCCGGGTACCGGCGCACGAACACACCGACGGCCTCGGTGAGGGCGAGCAGCACCCGGCCGTCCCGCTCGACGGGTATCCGCTGCCGCAACAGCCCCAGCACGCGCCCCGGGTCGTCGACGAACCGGACCATCGCGCCGGCCGCCGCCCGCCGTACCCCCGGGTCCGGATCCCCGAGCAGCGACACGAAGACCTCGCCGTCCGCCCGGACCGCCTCGCGCGCCCGTGCGTCCCCGCTCTCCGCCCCGATGCTGACCAGCAGTTCCACGATGCAGCCCCGCTCCGGCACCGCCTCGCGGGCGGCGAGCGAGAACAGGAAGGGAACGCAGGCGAGCGTCGAGTCGTACACGTTCCCCTCGTGGTGCACCGTGCCGTACATGCCGTCCAGCGCGGTCTGCCGCTCGGCGGCGTCCGTGGACGCCAGTCCGCGCAGCCACCCGGGCACCTCCCGTGCGCTCCCGTGCGCGTGCCGCAGCGAGGCCCAGTCGACCTCGTCGATCCCGGTGAACACGATCCCCTCCCCCAGACGAGTGGCACCTGATCGCGAGTCTGCACCACGGCACCGACAACGAAGCGCGAGCACGCGCTGACTGTGTGCGATCCGTCGGCTGTCACCGGCCACTGCGGGGAGCCCGTGACCCCGGGCCCGGGCGGGGCTCAGCCCGCGTCGGGCAGGGCCCGCTCCAGGATCGCGTCCAGGCCGGTTCCGGCGGGCAGCGTGCCGAACGAGTGCCCCCAGTCGCCGCCCAGCCGGGTCGCGCAGAAGGCGTCCGCCACCGGGTGCGGGGCGTACCGGACCAGCAGGGACGCCTGCAGCGCGAGCGCCATCCGCTCGACCAGCCGGCGGGCGCCCACCTGCCCGGTCTCGGCCAACTGCGCCCGCAGTCCGGCCACCGCGGCGTCAAGCCGGGCGTCCGCCCCGTGCGCGAGGGCGAGTTCGCCGAACAGGGCCTCGGCGGTGTCCGGTTCCCGCCCCAGGGCGCGCAGCACGTCGAGCGCGTTGACGTTGCCCGAGCCCTCCCAGATGGACAGCAGCGGGGCCTCCCGGTAGTGGCGGGGCATCCCCGACTCCTCGACGTACCCGTTGCCGCCCAGGCACTCCAGGGCCTCCGCGGTGAACGCGGGACCCCGCTTGGTGACCCAGTACTTGCCGACGGCGGTGGCGATCCGCCTGAAGGCCCGCTCCCCGGCGTCCCCGCGCACGGCCCGGTCCGCGGCGCCGGCCAGCCGCAGGGTGAGCGTGGTCGCCGCCTCCGACTCCAGCGCGAGGTCGGCCAGGACGTTGCGCATCAGCGGCTGGTCGATCAGCCGGGCGCCGAACGCGCTGCGATGGCGCGCGTGATGGCCCGCCTCGACGAGTGTCTTGCGCATCAGGGTGGCCGAGGACATCACGCAGTCCAGCCGGGTGCAGTTGACCATCTCGATGATCGTCTTCACCCCCCGGCCCTCCGGCCCGACCAGCCAGGCCACCGTCCGGTCGAACTCCGGCTCGGAGGAGGCGTTGGACCGGTTGCCGAGCTTGTCCTTCAGGCGCTGGATGCGGAACGTGTTCCGGCTGCCGTCCGGCAGCACGCGCGGCACCAGGAAGCACGACAGACCGCCCGGCGCCTGCGCGAGCACCAGGAAGACGTCGCACATGGGCGCCGAGGTGAACCACTTGTGCCCGCACAGCGTGTAGACGCCCGCCTCCGCGGTGGGCGTCGCCACGGTGGTGTTGGTGCGGACGTCGGAACCGCCCTGCTTCTCGGTCATGCCCATCCCGGCGAGCAGCCCGGGCTTCTCGGTGGGGACGCGCAGCTCGGGGTCGTACTCGCGGCTGGTCAGCAGCGGCTCGTAGACCTTGGCGAGGTCCGGCTGGGCGCGCAGCGCGGGCACGGCGGCGTACGTCATCGAGGTCGGGCAGCCGTGCCCGGCCTCCGTGTGCCCCCACACCAGGCCGCCCGCCGTGCGGGCCACGTGGGCGCCGGTGCGGTCGTCCGCCCAGGGAGCGCCGGCCAGGCCCTCGGCGACCGCCGTGCGCATCAGGTGGTGCCAGCTGGGGTGGAACTCGACCTCGTCGACCCGGTGGCCGTAGCGGTCGTGGGTGCGCAGCCGCGGCTCGTGCAGGTTGGCCAGCTCGCCCCACTCCTGTGCCTCCGCGCTTCCGGCCTGCCGCCCCAGCCGTCTCAGGCCGTCCTCGGCCCAGCCGGCGCCCTCCCGGCGCAGGCCCTCCAGGAGCGCCCGGTCCTCCGAGGCGTCGTACGGAGCGAGGGGCGGGGCCTGGTTGGTGACGTCGTGGGTGGCGTACTGCTGCTGAGGCTGCGGCTGCGCGGATGTCGAGACCATGAAGCCATGTTGCACTCTCGGTGCGGCTGTAGCAATGATGCAACAAGAAGTCTCCGTACAGTGTGTGCCCATGCGCATGAACGTGTCGGCCGAACCGGGCGGAGCCACACTGCGGCCGCTGTCCGCGCGGTCGGTCGTGCTCAGCCTGCTTCTGGGGGCGCACCCGCCCGAGCTGCCGGTGAAAGACCTGGTCGGTCTGGTGGAGCCGTTCGGCGTGGGCGGCTCCACGCTGCGGGCGGCGCTCAGCCGCATGGTGGCGGCGGGCGACCTCCGGCGTACGGACGCCGTCTACCGGCTCAGCGACCGGCTGCTGGCCCGTCAGCGCCGTCAGGACGAGGCGCTGCGCCCTCGCACGCGCGCGTGGCACGGCGACTGGGAGATGCTGGTGATCACGGCGACGGGACGCGGTCCCGCGGAGCGGGCCGATCTGCGCACCCGTCTGACCGCCCTGCGCCTGGCCGAACTCCGCGAGGGCGTGTGGCTGCGCCCGGCCAACCTGGACCGGCCGCTGCCCGACGGCCTCACGCGCGTGACGCTGTCGTACACCGCGCGCCCCGACGGTGACCCGCGGGATCTGGCCGCCCGGCTGTGGCCCCTGGAGGAGTGGGCCGCCACGGCGCGCGCCCTGTTCGCCCACGCGACCGCGGCCCGCCGGCCGGCCGACCGCCTCACCGCCTTCGCGGCCGCCGTGCGCCACCTGCTCGCCGACCCCGTCCTGCCGGCCGGCCTGCTGCCAGCCGACTGGCCGGGAGAGGCTTTGCGCGCCGCGTACGCGGACTACCAGCGGGAACTGTCCGCCCTGCTGGGATCGCGGGGGCGTGCGCGGTAGGCCCGCGCCCGTACGTGCGAAGCCGCCGCCCCGGCGGGACGGCGGCTCCTCACACCCTGCGGGCGCTCACTTGTAGGTGATGTCCGAGGACGAGTACCTGCAGTAGGTGCCGTCGGCGCCCGAGCCGTTCGTCGACGGCTCCTTGCCCGTGTTGTTGCCGATGTACTTCTGGCACGGGACGATCTTCTTGCCGCTGTCCCCGACGATCGTGATGTTCTTCAGGGTCGCGCTGTCGCCGTAGTTGGTGTTGATGCCGACGAGCTTGCTGCCCTTGTACGTCGCTTCGACGGAGTTCAGGTTGACCGTGCGCTTGTACTGCGTCTTGCAGTTCCCGCACGAGCGGGCGAAGGTGCCGAAGTTCCGCACGGCGAAGTTCGAGACGTTCAGCGTCCCGGCGCCGTTGAACTGGAACACCTTGTCGCTGGCCTCCTTGGCTCCGCCGCCGGTGACGTTGTAGACGTTGGAGGACGAGGAGCCGAGGAACGTGGCCGCGTCCTCGCCGACGTCCTCCCACCAGACGTTCTGCAGCGTGCAGCTGCCCAGGCAGTGGATGCCGTCCGCGGCCGGCGAGCCGATGACGACGTTCTTGACCACCGCGCCGGGCGCGAGTTCCAGGATGGGCCCCTGGTCCTCGTCCTGGCCGCCGGTGCCGAGGTCCCCGGAACCGTACAGGCGCTTCATCCCGTAGTCCTTGGTGCCGGATACCGAGATGGTGGACGTCACCGCCTGACTGCCGTTGGCCGAGGGCCAGGTCGCGGCCGCCGTCGGCCCGCTAGTCATGATCATGCCAAGCGACAGGCCGAGAGCGGCGAGTCCGCCCAGCAGCGCGCGGCCCGATCCCGTGCGCGTGAGTGCCGTTGGGCTCATGTCCCGATGCCTTCCTGTGAGTGGGGGGTCAGATCCTTCCGGCGCCGGCGCCGGCCGTCACCGAGGCGGCGACCCCGGACGCGGGCTCGGCGGTGTAGCCGTACGGCGGGCTGGTGAAGGTGCCGGTCCGGGAGATCTCGGTCGCGGCTCCGCCGAGGTCGTTGCCGCGCAGGTTGGCGTAACCGTCCACGTCGCTGTCCCGGCTGGTGGTGACGGCGACGGCGGTGTCGCGGAAGACGTTGTTCTCGACCAGCATCTGGGCGCCCATCCGCGAGTGCACGGCGGTCTCGGCGCCGACGACGTAGTTGTCGTAGAAGTGCCCGGTGCCGAAACGCAGGCTGGGAATGCGGGAGTTGACGTTGTCGAACCAGTTGTGGTGGTACGTCACCCGCAGGTGTCCGGTGTCCTCGCTCGCGTTGCTGTCGCTGTGGCCCACGAGCGAGCCCTTGTAGTGGTCCTTGAAGGTGTTCCAGGAGACGGTCACGTAGTCGGAGCCGTGGGTGATGTCGACCAGGCCGTCGTAGTAGTCCTTGCCGTGATCGCGGTCCGAGGACAGGGTGTTGTGGTCGATCCACACCTTCGTCGAGGCCTGCACGGTGATCGCGTCGGTCTTGACGGCCTTGCTGAGGTTGAGGTTGCGGACGACGACGTTGGTGACCTTCTTCAGGCGCAGTCCGCCGCCGGTGAATCCGGAGGACGAACCGACGCCAAGGAGCGTGGTGTTGGAACCGATGTCGATCTGACCGCTCAGCGAGATCAGCCCGTTCACCTTCACGACCTTGGCCGAACCGCCGGCGACGGCCGCCTTGAAGGCGTCGGGCGTGGAGACGGTCACCGCCGTGGCGCCGCCGCCGCCCGTGGTGCCGGCGCCGAAGCCGACGGGTGCGGTGTCGGCCGCGCCGGCCGCCTGGGGCAGTGCGAGCACGGCCGTGGCCGCGAGGGCGACGGCGGCCGTCGCCGCTCCGGTGAGGTGTCGCTTGCGCATGCGGGTGCGTCCCTTCGAGTGGGGGTCGGTTTGTGTACGTGAATGACGTACGCCATGTGGAACGCGCATGGGTGCTCTCGTGGCTGTCGGGCCGCAACTGCCGGGCCGGACGGTCACGTTGATGAACGGGAACGTATGGGGTAAGCGCTTTCTGGTCAACGCCTCCGGTGGTCGTTTTTCGGTCACCTGGACGTCTGCCGGGAGCCGTGCCGAGTTCGACGGGAAGTGACCCGGGCGGCGGTGTGGGCCGCCGCCCGGGTCACGGACTCACGCCGTGCCGAGGGCCGTGCGCCCGGCCCCCTCCTCGCCGCCTTCGGTCCCCGCTCCGGCCCCGGCGCCCCGCCCGGCGTCGGCCCCGGCACCGGCGCCGGCCTCCGCTCCGGCCCCGGCCGCCGCCGAGCCGGAGCGGCCCGGCAGGTGGTTGAAGAGCAGGTTCAGGACGACCGCCGTCAGGCACCCCGCGCTGATGCCGCTGTTCATCACCGTCTGGAACCAGTCGGGGAACTTCGCGTAGACCGTCGGCACACCCACCGGCAGCATGCCGACCGCCACCGAGACGGCCACCACGGTCAGGTTGTCGTTGCCCCTGAAGTCGACGCGGGCCAGCGTGCGCAGACCGCTCGCCGCGACGCTGCCGAACATCACCAGGCCCGCCCCGCCGAGCACCGGCGCCGGAATCGCCGCGACCACCGCTCCCAGCTTGGGAAGCAGACCGAGCAGCACGAGCATGCCGCCGGCCGCCGCGACCACCCACCGGCTGCGCACCCGGGTCATCCCGACCAGCCCCACGTTCTGCGCGTACGCCGTGTACGGAAAGGTGTTGAAGACGCCGCCGAGCACGGTCGAGAGACCGTCCGCGCGCAGCCCGTCGGCCAGGGAGCGCGGCTCCACCCGCCGCTCCGTCAGCTCACCCACCGCGATCAGGTCGCCGGTCGTCTCCGTCATCGTCACCATCGCCACCACCAGCATGGACACGATCGCCGACGCCCTGAACTCCGGTGCCCCGAAGTGGAACGGGGTGCTGATGCCCACCCAGTCCGCGTCGCCGACGCCGCCGAAGTCGGTGAACCCGAGGGGCACGGCCACCGCCAGGCCGACGACGATCCCGATGAGGACGGCGATGCGGCTCAGGAACGGGGGCGCGAAGCGCTGCACGCCCAGCACCACCGCGAGTACGAAGGCCGCCAGTGCCAGGTTCCGCGGCTCTCCGAAGTCCTTCGCGCCGGCGCCGCCCGCCGCCCAGTTGCCCGCGACCGGGAGCAGCGAGAGGCCGATGATCAGGATCACGGTGCCCGTGACCAGCGGCGGGAAGAAGCGCAGCAGCCGGCCGAAGACCGGCGCGAGCAGCATGATCGCCAGACCCGCGACGATCACCGAGCCGTAGACGGCGGGCAGTCCGCCGCCCGTCGTGCCGATGAGGACCATCGGCGACACGGCAGCGAACGTACAGCCCTGCATGATCGGCAGCCGCACACCGAACCGCCAGAAGCCGACGCACTGGATCAGTGTGGCGATGCCGCACACCAGGAGGTCGGCGGTGATCAGATAGGCCAGGTCGGCCGGCGACAGCTTCATCGCGCCGCCCACGATCAGGGGCACCGCTACGGCGCCCGCGTACATCGCGAGCACGTGCTGCAGGCCGAAGGCGGCGAGCTGCCGCGCCGGCGGCACCTCGTCGACGGGGTGTATCTCTGCTGCGGTCGTGGACATGGGGACTCCAGAGCGGCGGGTGGGGGAGTGGCATCCGGACAGCACGAGACCGTAAGGGCCTTGAACAGTTTGTTGATTTCTGCGGTGTTGCCGGTGTGTGTCATGCCCCCCGGTGTGCCGTCGACTCCGCTACCCGGTGCGGGCCGCCGTCAGCAGGGCGTCCCAGTCGGCCAGTTTCACCACGCCCCGCCCCAGTCGCGCGCCCAGCTCGGCCTCGGCGCGCTCGATGGCGAGCCAGCCGGTCCACGGCACCGGCTCGACCCCGGCCGCCCGCAGCGCCGGCAGCGGATCGTCGGGCGTCCGGTCGCGCACGAGCGCGGGGGCGTCAGTGAGCAGGGAGGTCACCGTCTCCTTGGCGCAGGGCCGGTTGGTGCCGATGACCCCCGTCGGGCCGCGTTTGATCCATCCGGCGACGTACTCGCCCGCTGAGGTGGCGCCCTCGCGCAGCACGCGCCCCTGCCGGTTCGGCACGGTGCCGCTCGCCGCGTCGAACGGCAGCCCCTCCAGCGGCACTCCGCGGTAGCCGACCGACCGCAGCACCAGCTGGGCCGCCACCGTCTCGAAGCGGCCCGTGCCCGTCACGCCCCCGTGGCCGTCCGGCGAGGTCCGTTCGAAGCGCACGGCGCCCACCCGGCCGTCCCGCGCGAGCAGTTCCACCGGCCGCAGAAAGAACCGCAGGCGGATCCGGCGGTCGGCCCCGCCGGGCCGGCCCGCCGCCCAGCCGCGCAGCGCCTCCACGTTGCGCCGCTGTACGGCCGGCAGTGCCGCCGGGTCGGCGCAGCCGGGGTCCAGCGCCAGTTCGTCCGCGTCCACTGACACCTCGGTGCCGGGCAGGCCGCCCAGCTCGCGCAGCTCCTTGGTGGTGAAACGGGCCTGCGAGGGGCCGCGCCGGCCGACCATGTGCACCTCGGCGACCCCGCTCGCCGCCAGCGCGTCCAGCGCCGCCTGCGGCATGTCCGTCGGGCGCAGCTCGCCGGGGCCGCGCGCCAGCATCCGTGTCACGTCCACGGCCACGTTGCCCACCCCGATGACCACGGCCGACCGCACCCCGCGCACGAACCCGGCGTCGGCCGCGTCCGGATGGGCGCTGTACCAGGACACGAACTCGGTCGCCGACCAGCTCCCCGGCAGCTCCTCGCCGGGGATGCCCAGCCGGCGGTCCGCCGCGGCGCCCACGCAGTACACGACCGCGTCGTACAGCTCGCGCAGCCGCTCCACGGGCAGGCCGCCCGGGCCGCCCACCCGGACTCCGCCGAGGAACCGCACCCGGTCGTGCTCCAGGACCGCGCGCAGGCTGCCCTGCAGGGACTTGATCTTCTCGTGGTCCGGGGCGACGCCGTACCGCACCAGGCCGTAGGGGCACGGCAGCCGGTCCAGCACGTCCACCCGGACCTCGGGATCGAGCTGGACCAGGTTCTGGGCGGTGTAGCACCCGCTCGGCCCGGAACCGACGACGGCGACACGCAGCACGGCGATACTCCCTGCCCCGAAGGAGAAAAGTGTGCGGACGGCTCCAGCATGGCACCGCCCGGTCCGGGGCGGCAGAGGCCGGGAGAGTGACCTGGGCGCCGGCCCGCGTACGCACCGCCTCCGGGTGCCGCCGACACCGCTGCTACGGGGCGTGGCTCGACCGTCCTCCCAGGTGCCGTCCGCTCGGTCTGCTACCGGGGTGCGGCCTACTGGACGGGCTTCTCAGGTTGCGTCCGCTCGGTCTGCTACGGGGGTGCGGCCTACTGGACGGGCTTCTCAGGTTGCGTCCGCTCGGTCTGCTACGGGGGTGCGGCCTACTGGACCGGCTTCTCCGGTGGCGTCCGCTCGGTCCGTCCCCGGCGCGTGCCCTGTTCGGCGGGATTCCCGGGCACCGCCGGCCCGGGCCGCTCCCCGGTCGCGAAGAAGCGTGACAGATCCTGGCACGGGGCCGCCGCCGCGGCGTCCGGACCGCTGCCCGGGGGCGTGCCCAGCTCCCAGCCGAGCCGGTACCGCCTGAACAGCTCGGCCCGCAGCGTCGGGACCGGCATCGGCACCCCGGGCACCAGCGCCGCGAACACCGCGCCCATGAGCGTGGCCCGCAGCATCGGGTAGTCGGCCGTCACATCCGCCGAGCCGTACCGGGAGACCGTGTCGCTCAGCAGCTCGGACAGCCGCCGCTGCTCCGGGCACTGCACGAAGCCCTCGGCCTGGAGCAGGCCGGCCATGTGCTGGCGCATGAGCACCGGATGGTCGTGGGCGAGGCCCAGGATCGCGTCGATGGCGCGGGCGAGGCGTTCGCCGCCGTCCTCCGTCCACGGCTCCCGCTCCAGTGCCTCCTCCAGCGTGCGGTGCATCAGCCGGTGCACGGCCGACTGGACGAGCTGGCGCTTGCCCGGGAAGTAGTACGACACCAGCCCGCGCGCCGAGCCCGCCCGGTCCGCGATGTCGGCCAGCGTGGTGGCCTCGAACCCGTGCTCGTCGACCAGTTCGACCGCGGCCTGCAGAAGCCGCTCCCGGGAACGCCGCCGCAACTCTTCATTGACCGAGGCGCTGCGCGGGGACATCCTGTAACTCCTGCGTTGACTGGCTGCCAGCCAACTATACTCGGACGCAGGGGCTCCGCCGTGCGCGGAGTCCGTTCAGAGCTGCCGTCCGTCTGGGGCGACACGGGGGATCGTCTCAGGCGGACGGCGTTTTTCTGACAGGGCGGGGTCGCACTCGGCGCCCTGCCCCCTTCCGGAGTGAATCGCCGCCGCCGTCGAGGCCGTCCGCCGCCCGGGCGACGCCCCCGGTCGACTTCCACAGGACCAGTCTCAGTCGACTCATCTCCGTTGCCATGTGTGAGAGTTGACTCTCATACATTGTGAGAGAACACTCTCAGGTCATGGACCGAGACAATCGCCTGGGCGATCTCGAGATCACCGACCCGAAAGCCATGCGTGCGCTGGCGCACCCCGTGCGGCTCGCCATTCTTGAACGCCTTCAACGGCACGGCCCCGCGACGGCCACGCAGCTGTCACCGCACGTCGGAGCGACTCCGTCGGTGACGAGCTGGCATCTGCGCCATCTGGCGGGCTTCGCACTCGTCCGCGACGCCGAGGCCGGCACGGACCGCCGGGAACGGCGGTGGGAAGCCGCTGCCCGGGGCTTCCGGTTCGAGATACCCGAGGACGCGGAAGGCGAGTCGGCCGCGCGTGTGCTGTCCCGGGAGATGTTCGTCCGCTCCGCCGACCTGCCGCTCAGGTGGATCGCCGAGACCGAACCCGGACTGGATCCGAAGTGGCGCAGGCTCGCCGGGCTGGCCAACACCCGCGTGATGGTGTCCGCCGAAGAACTGGCGGCCATCGAGGACGCGATCGAGAGCGTCCTCGCCCCCTACGTGATGCGCGACCCGGAGGAGCGGCCGGGCGACGCCCGCGGTGTCCGGTTCCTGCGCTACCACCTTCCGGAAGGCGCCGACGAGCAGACCGGCGAAAACGCATGAGCCTCCCGCCGCCGTCGCTGTGGCGGGACCGGCGGTTCGTCCGCTTCTGGGCGGGACAGTCGGTGTCCCAGTTCGGTGACCGCATCTCCGAACTGGCGTTACCCCTGATCGCCGTGGGGGCTCTCCACGCCTCGGCCAACGAGGTCGCGTGGCTGACCGCGCTCGCCTGGGCGCCGAACCTCCTCGCCATCGTGCTGGGCGCCTGGGCCGATCGCAGAGCGCGCAAGCGCCGCCTGATGGTCCTCGCCGACCTGGCTCGCGGCTGCCTGCTGCTCACCTTGCCGACCGCATACCTGGCCGGCGGTGTGACGCTCGTCCAGCTCTACGCGGTCGCGCTGCTGACCGGAGCCGCAGGGGTGCTGTTCAACACGGCCTACCCACCCTTCTTCGCGCACCTCGTGCCGCGCTCGTCCTACGTCGACGCCAACAGCAAGCTCAGCGCCAGCCGGTCCGCCTCCTACGTCGCGGGCCCCGCCCTCGGCGGGGCGCTCGTCCAGGCCGTCACCGCGCCCGTCGCCGTGATCGCGGACGCCCTGACCTACCTGGTCTCGGCCGCCCTCGTGGGACCGATCAAGGTGGACGAACCCCGGGCCGCCGGCGGTGAGCAGGCGAACTCCTCCCTGCTGCGCCGTGCCGGGGAAGGACTGGCGTTCATCGTCCGTCACCCCGTACTGCGAGCGAGTCTCGGCTGCGCGACGACCGTCAACTTCTTCACCTTCCTGACGGGCACCGGTCTGACCGTGCTGTTCGCCGACCGCGTGCTCGGTCTGTCCGCAGGGGCCATCGGCCTGGCCTTCGGGATCGGATCAACCGGGGCCCTCCTGGGCGCGGTGATCGCCCCGGCGGTCGCGCGCCGGATCGGCCTGGGGCGAAGCGTCGCGGTCGGCGCGGTGCTGTTCCCGGCCCCCCTCGCCGTGGCCGCCGCAGCCGGCGGTCCCACATGGGCCCGGGCGGGGACGCTGGGTCTCGCGGAATTCCTCGCCGGGATCGGCGTCATGCTGTTCGACGTCAATCTCAACTCCCTGCAGACCGCGGTCATACCGGACGGCATGCGCAGTCGCGTGGCCGGCGCCTTCAGCACGGTCAACTACGGCATCCGCCCCGTCGGCGCCCTCGTCGGAGGCGTGCTGGCCACCGCCGTCGGGCTCAGGACGACCCTGGTCACGGCCGCCGTGGGAGGAGCGCTGTCGCTGCTGTGGCTGCTCCCCTCACCGATACCGCGCATTCGCTCCCTGGCCCGCCTCGGACCCCACCTCGCCGGCGACAGCGCCGAGACGGACGGTCGGCCGGCGCCGCGATGACCGCGGGCGGACGCCGTCGGCGGCGGTCCGCAGCGCGGCGGCCCGGCCGGTGCCGCGGCCACGCCTCCCCGCGCTTCAGCAGCCGCCCGGGTCACCGGCACGCCCGGGCCGGTCAGCCGACCAGGTCCAGGACCGGCAGCAGCGCGTCCGGCCGCTGGGCCACCGGCAGGTGGTCCACGAAGTGCACGCGGCAGCCCAGCGCGGCCGCACCGCCGTCCGCCGTCCTGTTGTCCCCGACCATCAGCACCTGGCGCGGGTCGGCGCCCAGTTCCTCGCAGGCGGCCGAGAAGAGCCGCGGGTCCGGCTTCTGCACGCCGTGCTCGTACGACAGCACATAGGCGTCCACGTACGCGTCGAGGCCGTGCTCGCGGAAGACCGGGCGCAGGTCCCAGCCGATGTTGCTGACCACGCCCACAGCGACACCGCGCTCGCGCAGCGTGCGCAGCACGTCGGCGGCGTCCTGGTAGGGCGACCAGGCGGCGGGCGTCATGTGCCGGTCGTACAGGGCGTCGTGGAGCTCGGGGCTGGGCAGCGGGACGCGCCGGGACAGGCCGGTGAAGGCGGCCCGGTGCTGTTCGGCGCTCTGGTCCCGGACGGCCCACAGCCCGGCCAGTTCCTCCGGCACCCCGACCGGTTCCGCCCCGCCCGGCAGCGCCCCCGCCGCCTCCAACGCGGCGGCGGCCCTGCTCAGTTCGGGGCCCGGGAGCGCGAGTCCGGCCTCCCTCAGCACGGCACTCAGCCAGGACTCGGTGGACTCGACACGAAACAGAGTCCCGGAGAAATCGAAGAGCACGGCAGCCATGTGCCGGACTCTATCGGGACGTTGGGACGGAGCGCCCGTCCCTCGGCCACTCGTACACCGCCACGGCCACCGCGACCACCAGCGCCCCCAGCAGCCAGCCGCCCAGCACGTCCGACGGCCAGTGGACACCCAGCCATACCCGCGTCAGGCCCACACCGGCCACCGAGACGACCGCCAGGGCGACGGCCGTACGCCACAGGGTCCGACCCGCGCCGTGGCGGTGCAGCAGCCACAGCAGGAGGCCGCAGACGACGGTGGCCGTCATGGCGTGACCGGACGGGAAGGCCGCGTAGTGCGCGCTGTCGACGGGGTCCGGCCAGACCGGCCGGGGGCGCCCGACGGCCGTCTTCAGCCCCTGCTGCAGGACCGTGGCCAGCGCCACGGCGACCCCCAGCCACAGCGCCGTCCACCAGGCAGCGCGGCGCCACACGAGCCACACCGCGGCGGCGGCGCACACCAGGCGCATGGTCAGCGGATCCCACACCCAGTCCGTCAGGACGCGGAAGGCGTGCGTGACACCGTGATCGCTCACCGCCCAGCGGTGGGTGGTCAGCGAGATGTCGCTGTCCAGGACGAGCAGCGGCCGCCAGCGCAGTACGACGACGGCCAGCAGCAGCCCGCAGCAGACGGCGAGAACGGCGGCCGCGCGGGCCGCGGTGCGGTGGGGCGGTGTGCGGGGCGGGGACTCGATCGGCTGGCGGCGCATGCTGCGATCTTCGTCGACGAGGTGGCCCGATGGCCACCGTCCCGGGCGCCCGGCGCGCATCGGGGGATCGTGACGTGGGGAATCGGAGCGTGTGCCGGGGCGCCGTGGGCCGGCGCTAGCCCAGTGCCCGCAGGCCCGGTACGAAGGCCACCAGGACCGGGACCACCGGTACCAGGGCCGCGGCCGCGGTCAGGCGCAGCCGGTGCAGGGCCGGGAGGCGGTCCGGGGGAGTGAGCAGCCGGTGCACGCGCTGCGGCACGAACGCCTCCGGGGTCGGGCAGGGCCCGAACACGCCCCGGTCCTCGTTGAGTCCGACCAGGGCGAGCGCGGTCGTCAGCCGGCCGAAGCGCCGGGACGCCATGTCGTCGGCCGCCAGCTCGACCAGCCGGTGCATCTCGTCGCGGAATGCGGCGAACACCGGTACCTGCGGGAATCCGTCCGCCAGCGCCGTCGAGCAGTGCAGCAGCCAGTCGTGCCGGGCCTGGGCGTGCCCCTGCTCATGAGCGAGCAGGGCGTCCAGTTGACGCCCCTTCAGCCGGGCGAGGGCGGCCGTGGTGACGACGAGCCGGGGCGCCGCACCGGGCAGCCACCAGGCGTCGGGCCGCTGACCCTCGAGCACCACGAGCCGGCCGCCGGCCTGCTCCTCGCCGGGCAACAGCGGCGCCCGCAGCAGCAGTTCGGCCCGGCGTACCCGCCGCCGCGAGCGGGCCCCGACGATCTGGCGTGCGAGCATCGCCACGCTCCACAGTCCGCCGCAGGCCAGCGTCACCGCGAGCGGCGCCGCCCAGGGGCCGGCCGTGCCGAGGGCGTAGGCGTCCACCACCGCGCGCGGAGCCGTACCGAAGACATGGCCGCGTACCGACTGCCAGGCCGCGGCGGCGCTCAGCGTCATCGACAGCGCGCAGCACAGCAGCACGGCCGCCACCACGCACTGCCACGCCCACAGGGCGACCACCGGTTCCCGGTCCGGCCAGCCCGCCCGGGCGAGCAGCCGCGGGGCGACGACGGCGGTCAGGGCGCCGAGCAGCAGCAGGGCAGCGGGGACCATCATGGGCAGCACCCTATGAGCGCACCGCCGCCCGCGGGTACGGTCCACGGGCCCGAAGTGACGCAGACAACGCTCCGCCGTCCGTGCCGACGGGCGCCTCGGGCCGCCATGCCGGCCCCGCCGACCGGCGGCTCACATCGCCAGCGGCATGGCGATCATGCCGATCGCATCGCCGGCAGCGTGGCGATCATGCCGATCGCATCGCCGGCAGCGTGGCGACCATGCCGATCACATAGCCAGCAGCATGGCGACCATGCCGATCCCCATCGACAGCCGGCACGCCCGCGCCAGTTCCGGACGGTCGCCCCAGCGCACCCCTGTCCGGGCGCCCGCAGGGACGGCTGAGGGCACCAGACGGGCGCCCGCCAGCAGCACGTATCCGGTGAAGTAGAGCAGGAGCGCGCCCGTCACCAGCGGCACTCCGGCGCCGGTGTGCGCGTGGTGCGAGGCGGGGGAGACCGCCATGGCGAGGGACATGTAGACCATCGCCGCCGTCCCCACCAGATGGTGCAGGTGGTGCGCGCCGGTGCGGGCGGCCCACAGGGCCCGCAGCGCGGCCGCCGCGAACACGGCCGCGTACAGCGGCCAGGCCCACCCCGGCGTGCTGAACACCGTCGCGGGCACGGCCATGGCGGCCATGCCGAACCCCATCAGCGCCTCGCCGCCCGCGGCCCGGCGCTGCTCCTCGACACCGCTGCGCATCCGCAGCAGGCAGTAGGCGCCGGTGGCCGCGCACAGCGCGACCAGCAGCCAGGCCGGCGAACCCGAGCCGTGCACGCGCACCCCCCCCGATCGACGGTCGGTCGAGGGATGCGATGCCCACGGCATGCGGCGCGCACGCAAGCGCAAGGGTGTACGCGGGGAGCGTTCGCCGGAGCACAGCAGGTGAGCGGGCGGAAGCTTAGACGTTTTACTGGTAAAACACATGCTAACTTTGTAGGCATGAGCAGTGCGACCCGACTTCGTCTTCCCCTCGCCGGCGTGCTCCGCCTCGGGCGGCCCTCCGACATCTGGTTCAAGCCCGCGCTCAGCGTGGTCGTCGCCACCGCTCCGCCCAACCTGGTCCTGCTGGCCCTCGGCCGCCTCGACCTGGCGGCGTACTCGATGGCCGGCTCGCTCTGCGCGCTCTACGGCCACAACCGGCCCTATGCCGCCCGGGCCCGCGTCCTCGCCTGGGTGGTGCTCGGCATGGTCGGCGGCCTCGCCCTCGCGCTGGTCGCGGCCTCGCTCACCACCAGCGCGGTCGTGCTGGTCGCCGTGGGCGCCCTCATGGCGGCCGTGCAGAAGGCGGTGTGCGACGTGAGCCGCATCGGCCCGCCCGGACATGTGATCCTCACCTTCATCACCTCCGCCTCCCTCTTCATGCCGCAGAGCCTCGGCCAGGTGCCGGGACACGTGGGGCTCGCCCTGCTCGCGGGCGCCTGGGCCTGGCTGGTCGGGATGGCGCCCGGGCTGCTGCGCCCGCACGGCCCGGAGCGCCGGGCCACCGCCCAGGCCCTGACCGCGGCCGCCGCCTACGCAGGGACCGGCGGCACCGCCGAGGGCCACGCCGGGGCCCGTGCCGCCACCGCCGCGGCCGTGCACGCCGCCTGGCAGACCCTGCTCGCCGGCGGCGCCCGGACCGACCGCACCCGCCGTGCGCTCGAACAGCTCCTCGTCCGCGCCGAGGTCGCGCTCGCCGCCCCCGCCGACGCCGACCCCGCGCGACTGCGTGCCTGGGCCCGCGAGCTGCGGGGCACCGGCCGGATCCCGCGGGTGGAGTCCCCGCGTGAGTCCGCCGACGAACTGCTCGGTGTGGACGCCGAACTCGCCGCCCCCCGCCGCCCGCTGCGGGAACGGCTCGCCCCGCTCGCCCCCATCGCCGCGCGCACCGCGATCGGCTGCGCCCTCGCCGGTTACGCCTCCCTGGCGTTCGGCGTCGGCCGCCCCTACTGGGCGCTGGTCACCGCGGCCTCGCTCTACCAGGCCAACGTGACCCTCACCTGGAACCGGAGCATCCAGCGCGTCGTCGGCAACCTCCTCGGCGTCCTCGTCTTCGCCGCGGTGGCGCCCCTCGCTCACCTCCACCCGGCGGCCCTGGTGCTGTGCTGCGCCGCCTTCAACTTCGGCGCCGAGGCGCTGATCAGCCGCAACTACTGGCTCGGCTCCGTCTGCGTCACGCCGATGGCGCTGCTCATCACCGAGTTCGCCCGTGCCCAGAACCCCGGACAGCTCATCGGCGAGCGTGTCCTCGACACCCTCGTCGGCGCGCTGGTCGGCTTCGTGGCGGCCGTCGCGGTCACCAACCGGCGCGCGGGCGACCGACTGAACAACGCGCTGACCGCCGCCGAGCGCGCCCGAGAGAACGCCGCACGGCTGCTGGCCGAGCCGCACCCGGCGCCCCGCGCCCTGGAGAGCGCCCGGCGCGCCCTGGCCGCCGCGCTGGTCGACCTGCGCGCCACGGCCGACGCGGCCTCCGGAGAGTGGTGGCAGCGCGCCCTGCCCGAGGAGCGGG
Source organism: Streptomyces sp. NPDC038135 (assembly GCF_055601245.1). Taxonomy (NCBI): domain Bacteria; kingdom Bacillati; phylum Actinomycetota; class Actinomycetes; order Kitasatosporales; family Streptomycetaceae; genus Streptomyces; species Streptomyces sp. NPDC038135. Next base: position 261,099 of record NZ_JBVJXS010000006.1, read on the forward strand.
TCGCACTGGTCGAGCAGTCGGGACACCGTACGCTCGCCGCGACGGTACGACGCCAGGGGCTCGCCCCGCTGGCGCAGGACACGGGCACCACGACGGAGGACGCACGGCCATGACCCCGACGAACGGACGACCGCCGGCCGGGCACGCCGGCGCCGGCGCACCGACGGAGCCCGGGGCCCCCACCGCGGGCGGCGCCGGTACGGCCGTGCCGGGTTCGGCGGGCGCGACCGCTGCCGGGGGTGCCTCCGGGGGAGGCGTGAACGGTCCGCTGCCGGCGGCCGGAACCGCGCAGACGCGGGCCCGGTCGGCCGGGGGTGACGGCGGGTCGGGCGGTGCGCCCGACGCCGTGCGGGGAGCGGCCGAGGAGCGCTCGACGGCGCCGGCCGGCCGGGCGGAAGGCTCGCCGGAGACCGGGGGAGAGGCCGGGCAGGGGGCGGGCTACGGGCCTGCGGCTGACGCCGGGTGGGGGCGGCGGGACGCCGTGAGCGGTGAGGGCGACACCGTCGCCTCCGTGGTCCGGCAGTGGCGTGCCGTGCATCCCGAGCTGAACACCGGGCCCATGGAGGTCATCGGCCGGATCAACAGGTGTTCCGCCCTGCTCCAGCAGGCCGAGGACGCCCCGCTGCGCCGGGCGGGACTGAGCCGTGCCGAGTTCGACCTGCTCGGCGCGCTGCGCCGTACCGGGCACGAGCTGACCCCGAGCGAGCTGGCCCGGGAGACCTTCTCCTCGGGGGCCGCCGTGACCAAACGGCTCAAGCAGCTCACCGAGCGCGGACTGATCGAGCGGCGTGGCGACACCCGCGACCGCCGGGTCGCCCACCTCCGTCTGACCGACGCGGGCCGCGACCTCGTGGACGGCATCCTCCCCGAGCAGCTCGCCTACGAGACGGCCGTGCTGTCCGTCCTCGCCCCCGAGGGCCAGGACCACCTGGCCGCGCTCCTGGGCGACCTGCTCAGCCGCCTGGAGGGCCGAACGGGCCCCGTGCACACCTGACCCGCCGAGCCGCGGCCCGTCGCCCCGCCGTCCCGGCGCGCACCGAACGCCGCGCACCCTCAGCACCGGAGATCGGGGGACCGCCGCTCGGCCTCCCGCCGTCCCGGCGGGCCCCGAACGCCGCGCCCCTCAACACAGGCGGCCATGGACAGCGGGACGGGACCGCCGCTTGGCCTCTTGCCGTCCCGGCGCGCACCGAACGCCGCGTCAGGGCGTACTGGCGGTAGGAGACCAAGGGACCTGCCGTTCGTCTCCTAGCCGTCTCCGGCGCGCACCGAACGCCGTCCGGCTGTACCGGCGGTCAGACCGCGCGCCCTGCCGCTCGGCCCTTGCCGTCCCGGCGGCCACCGAACGCCGCGCCCCGCGGCACCGGCGGCCTGAACCGCGGGGTCCGCCCCGCCCGCCGCGCGGGTCCCGCGGGACGGAGTCCCGCCGCACGCAGTCGGGCTCCGCCGGTGCGACGCGAGCATCACCACCACGTCGCAACCGACCTCCACCTCCGAGCGGGCCGTCGCGCGGCCCTAGATCCCGGGCCGGTAGCGCAGTGGATGGTCGGCCGGGATCTCCACCAGCACGATCGGGGTGCCGTCCGGGTCGGCGATCCACATCTCGATCAGGCCCCACGGCTCCTTCACCGGGGGCCGCACGATCTCGACGTCCTTGGCCAGCAGTTCCTCGTGGGCCGCCGCCACGTCCGCCACCTGCAGCCACAGCCGCACATCCGGTGGCACCGGGGTCTCGGAGCGGCCGGAGACCTCCAGGAATCCGCCGCCGAGGAAGTACACGGTCCCGCGCTCGGGGCCGGTGCCGAACTCGCGGTAGACGGCAAGGCCCAGCCGCTCCCCGTAGAAGGCGCGGGAACGTTCGGGGTCGGTGGGGCGCAGAAGTGTCCGGCTGCTGAGTACATGCACCATGCATCCGGAGCTTAGTGGCAGGGTTACCCTCGTCCCTGCTTCAGCAGCGCCCGAGATCGGAGAACGCCCCATGGAAACCGCCGCCACCGCACTGACGTTCCGTGACGCCGGTGACGCCGACGTCGACGCACTCGTCGTGCTGATCGAGTCGGCGTACCGGGGCGACGCCAGCCGGGCCGGGTGGACCACCGAGGCGGACATCCTCCAGGGCCAGCGGACCGACCCCGAGGGCGTGCTGGAGGTCATCAAGGCGCCCGACAGCCGGCTGCTGACCGTCGAGCAGGGCGGCCGGATCGTCGCCTGCTGCCAGCTCGAGCACCGCGGCGACGCCGCCTACTTCGGCATGTTCGCGGTCAGCCCCACCCTCCAGGGCGCGGGCCTCGGCAAGGCCGTCATCGCGGAGGCGGAGCGCCAGGCGCGGGACACCTGGGGGGTCACGGAGATGCACATGACGGTGATCTCGGTCCGCGAGGACCTCATCGCCTGGTACGAGCGCCGCGGCTACCGCCGTACGGGAGAGACGACCCCGTTCCCGTACGGCGACGAACGCTTCGGCATCCCGCAGCGCGACGACCTCCGGTTCGAGCTGCTGGTCAAGCCGCTCGTATGACGATCACAGGGGAGACGGCGCGCCGGCTCACGCGGTGAAGCGGCCGGTGCGCTTGATCTCCGGGTAGTCGGTGGTCGCCCCGTCCAGCCCGAGCGCCCGGACGAGCCGCAGATGGTCCTGCGTGTTGACCACCCAGCCGATGATGCTCAGCTCGGCCGCCCGCGCCTGCTCGACGACCTCCAGGCTCAGCGGCCTGATGTTGAGGCAGACGGTCGCGGCCCCGGCCGCCCGGGCGCGGTCCACGACGTCGGTGCCGTAGCGGCTGGCGATGAGCGCGGTGCGCACGCCCGGCACCAGCCGGGCGATCTCGGCGATCGCCTCGTCGTGGAACGAGGACACCTCCACCCGCGAGACCAGGTCCCGCCGGTGCATGACCTCCGCCAGCGCCCGGGCCGCCGCCACGTCCTTGATCTCCGCCTGCAGCGGCGTCCGCACCGCGTCCAGGACCTCCTCGAAGACCGGCACGCGCTCCCCGCGCCCCGCGTCCAGGGCGCGCAGCTCCGCGAGGGTCATCTCGGCGATGGGACCCGTGCCGTCGGTCGTGCGGTCCACTTCCGCGTCGTGCATGACGACCAGGGCGCCGTCCTTGCTCAGGTGAAGATCGAGTTCGATCAGGTCGAGGCCGGCCTGTTGCGCGGCGACGAAGGAACGAAGGGTGTTCTCGGGCTCCACACCCATGACCCCGCGGTGACCGATGGTAAGGAAGTTCAAGGTTCAACTCGCTTCCGTCGACGGCGGCTCGGCACCCGTGGACCCGCTGAGGGCGTCACTGTCCACGCGGCAGAGTCGCAGCCTAACGGCCGGGTCCCGCGATGGACCCGCACCTGCGCGGGGGATCGGAGCGCGGGGCGTGCGGCGACTGGCTCGTATCCGCCCCTGTTGTCACCCGGGCGTGGGCGCGTCCCACCGGAGTTGACCGGCCGGAACCAAGGGGTGCCCGGCCCGTCACCGCCCGTACGCCACTTCTGGGATCAGTCAAAGTGACCGCCGTCACGGTTTCGGGCAGGAAAAACATCGGTGACCATGGGGTTGCGCAGAATAATTTCCCGAGCTGCCTCTTGCTGGGAGAAACCGGGTATGGCTACGGTGTGCGTACGCGAGGTTCTCCCGTGGAGGATGGGACATGACGGAAATTCTTGTGCAGGCGGCTACGGAGGAGAAGGTTCCTTCGCTGACCAGGGTGGTGGAGCACCCGGCCTGGCCCGTGCTCAAGGATGGCGTGGAGCAGATCCGGCCATGGCAGTCCAAGGACGGGTCGATCGACTTCGAGGCCGAGGGCGCCCCGGAGCGCGCCGACGCCGAGGCCGCCGTGCGCCGTGTCGTCGAGTCGGTCGAGCGGCTCTCCCCGCTGCTCCCGCACGACGCGGCCTACCACGAGGCGCTCGTCACGGACCTGCGCCGCTGGGCTGACGCGGGCTTCCAGGTCCCGGACTTCCTGGACTCCCTGCTGGCCTTCCAGCCCGCGGCGAGCCGGGCGGACGGCCTGCAGCACCTGGTCGTCTTCCCGATGTACACCCAGAACGGCAACCCCGACCGCAACCTCGAGGCGGTCGTGCTGCGCATGGTCTGGCCGGACTGGCTGGCCGAGCTGGAGCGCACCCGGTACGACAACCCGCTCTTCTGCGGCATCAAGTTCGAGGACTTCACGGCCGGCTACGACACCAACTCCGCCGTCCTCTTCCCGGAGACCATCGCCGTGCGCGAGGCGCCGGAACGATTCTCCTGGGGTGGCATCTTCTGTGACCGCGAGGCCGCCCGCTTCCGCCGGGTGACCGACGCCTCCGTGGACATCCTCGGCCTGAAGCTGCCCGAGGACATCGCCGCCATGGTCCACGACCAGAAGCGCTGCGAGGAGGCCTTCGTGCTCTGGGACATGGTCCACGACCGCACCCACAGCCACGGCGACCTCCCTTTCGACCCGTTCATGATCAAGCAGCGCCAGCCGTTCTGGATGTACGGCCTGGAGGAGCTGCGCTGCGACCTCACCGCCTTCAAGGAGGCCGTGAAGCTCGAGGCGGACGGCGTCCCGCAGGCCCGTGACGTGCAGTACGCGGTGCTCTTCGACCGGATGTTCCGCTTCCCGGTCACCGGCGACCGCAACCGCAACTACGACGGCCTCGGCGGCCAGCTGCTCTTCGCCTACCTGCACAAGCACGACGTCGTCCGCTGGACCGACAACAAGCTCTCCATCGACTGGGAGCGCGCGCCGCAGGTCACCAACCAGCTCTGCGCCGACATCGAGAAGCTGTACAAGGACGGCATCGACCGCCCCAAGCTGGTGCACTGGTTCGCCGGCTACGAGCTGGTCGCCACCTACCTGGCCCCGCACCCCGGCTCCAAGTGGGCCAAGGGCCCGGACGCCCTGGACCTGACCCAGCCGCCGCGCAAGCTCGTCGACGACGTGCTTCCGGACGAGTTTCCGCTGAGCATGTTCTATGAGGCCCTGTCCAAGAAGCTGAAGAACGTGATCGCCTCCACCAAGGGCATCACCGCGGACGGCGCCGAGCGGGCCGCCGCGTGAGCGACCGCCTGAAGGACACTGCTCAAGAGGGGAAGAACATGGTGGGGAACGGGTCTCTCAGTGGTGCGGTGATCGCGGTGGCCGGTGCGGGCGGACCCGCCGGGCACGCCGCGCTGGTCCGGCTCGCCGAGGCGGGCGCGATCGTCGTCGGCGCCGACAACAACCCCGAGCGCCTCGCGGAGGCCGTGGACGCGGCCCGCTACGCGGGCGGCGGCGCCACGGTCACGGGTGAGACGGTCGACCTGCTCGACCTGGACTCCACCCGCGCCTGGGCCGACCGCACCGAGAAGGAGTTCGGCCGCATCGACGGCCTGGTCCACCTCGTCGGCGGCTGGCGCGGCAGCGCCACCTTCGCCGAGACCGACCTCGCCGACTGGGAGCTGCTGGAGAAGCTGCTCGTCCGCACCGTCCAGAACACCTCCCTGGCCTTCTACGACGTCCTGCAGCGCAGCGACCGCGGCCGCTACCTGCTGATCAGCGCCGCCGGCGCGTCGAAGCCGACCGCCGGGAACGCGGCGTACTCCGCCGCCAAGGCCGCGGCGGAGGCCTGGACGCTCGCCATGGCGGACGGCTTCCGCAAGGCGGGGGGCGAGGCGGGTCCGCGCTCGGCGGCTGCCATCCTGGTGGTGAAGGCGCTGGTGCACGACGCGATGCGCGCCGAACGCCCCAACGCGAAGTTCGCGGGCTTCACGGACGTCAAGGAGCTGGCCGAGGCCATCGAGGGCGTCTGGAGCAAGACCGCCGCCGAAGTGAACGGAAACCGTCTGTGGCTGACCGAGAAGCCGTGAACCCTCCCAGGACCGACGCGCGTCGTCATCACGACCCCGAGGTCCGCGGTTTCGCCAGTGACAACTACGCCGGAGTCCACCCGGAGGTGCTGGCCGCCATCGCCCTGGCCAACGGCGGCCACCAGGTGGCGTACGGCGAGGACGACTACACCGAGAACCTGCAGCGGATCGTCCGCGGGCACTTCGGCCCCACGGCCGAGGCCTTCCCGGTCTTCAACGGCACCGGCGCGAACGTCGTCGCGCTCCAGGCGGTCACCGACCGCTGGGGCGCGGTGATCTGCGCCGAGAGCGCGCACATCAACGTCGACGAGGGCGGCGCCCCCGAGCGCATGGGCGGTCTCAAGCTGCTCAGCGTGCCCACGCCCGACGGCAAGCTGACGCCCGAGCTGATCGACCGGCAGGCCTTCGGCTGGGACGACGAGCACCGCGCCATGCCGCAGGTCGTGTCGATCACCCAGAGCACCGAGCTGGGCACGCTCTACACGCCCGGCGAGATCCGCGCGATCTGCGAGCACGCCCACGCGCACGGCATGAAGGTGCACCTGGACGGCTCCCGGATAGCGAACGCCGCCGCGTCCCTCGACGTGCCCATGCGGACCTTCACCAACGCCGTCGGGGTGGACATCCTCTCGCTCGGCGGCACGAAGAACGGCGCCCTGTTCGGCGAGGCGGTCGTGGTCATCAACCAGGACGCGGTCTCGCACATGAAGCACATCCGGAAGATGAGCATGCAGCTCGCCTCCAAGATGCGCTTCGTGTCGGTCCAGCTCGAGGCGCTGCTCGCCAAGGACCTGTGGCTGCGCAACGCCCGCCACGCCAACGAGATGGCCCAGCGGCTCGCCGAGGGCGTCCGGGCGGTCCACGGCGTGGAGATCCTCTACCCGGTGCAGGCCAACGGCGTCTTCGCCCGGCTGCCGCACGAGGTGAGCGTGCGCCTGCAGAAGCGGTTCCGCTTCTACTTCTGGGACGAGGCGGCCGGCGACGTGCGCTGGATGTGCTCCTTCGACACCAAGGAGGAGGACGTCGACCTCTTCGTGGCCGCGCTCAAGGAGGAGATGGCCCGCTAGTCCCCAGCTATGCATAAGTATGCGGTCACCTGAAAAGTCATTGACTGTCGGGTGATCGCATACCTATGCTCTGCGGGCATGGAGCTGATCCAGGACACCGCCGACCTCTCCGCCTATCTGGCCGCTGACGAGGTCATCGACCATCATCACCCGGTGGTGCGGGCGACGGCCGCCCGTCTCGCCGAGAATGTCGCGGACTCGTATGCCTATGCACAGTCCGCGTACGAGTTCGTGCGCGACACCGTGCCGCACTCCGCCGACGCGGACGACCCGCGCGTGACCTGGCGGGCCTCCGACGTGCTGGCGCTGCGCACCGGCATCTGCCACGCCAAGGCGCACGCCCTGGCGGCCCTGCTGCGCGCCGAGGACATCCCGACGGCGCTCTGCTACCAGCGGCTTACGCACGACGACGGCGGCCATGTCCTGCACGGTCTGGTGGCGGTGCGCTTCCACGGCGCCTGGCACCGGCAGGACCCGCGCGGCAACAAGCCCGGGGTGGACGCCCGGTTCTCCCTCGAGGGTGAGCGGCTCGCCTGGGTCCCGGACCCCGCGTCCGGCGAGATGGACCACCCCGTCCTCTACGCGGCACCGCATCCGGCGGTCCTCGGCGCCCTCAAGGCCGCCCCGGACCGGCCGCACCTGTGGCGGACGCTGCCCGAGAGCCTCCAGGGCGGCCCGTCCCGTCGTGAACTTGGCTGACGGCGGCGGACGTTCGTCCGCGGCGGGTCAGTGCGCCTCGGCCGCCCGCAGCTGCTCCGCCGTCGGCGCCGAACCGCCCAGGTGGGCGGGCATCCACCAGGAGTCCTCCGAGCCCTTGGGGCGGGCGGGATAGGCGCGCTGGGCGGCCTCCAGCAGCTCCTGGACGCGCTCGCGCAGACGGCGGGTGATGGCGCCCGCGTACTGGTCGCGCGGGGCCTCGACCGGCTCGCCGACCCGGATGGTGATCGGGGTGTGGCTGCGCCGGAAGTTGCGCGGCTGCCCCTTGGTCCACAGCCGCTGAGTGCCCCACACCGCCATCGGGACGAGCGGCACGCCCGCCTCCTGTGCCAGGCGGGCGGCGCCCGACTTGAAGCTCTTCAGCGTGAACGACTGCGAGATCGTGGCCTCCGGGAACACCCCGATGACCTCTCCCGAGCGCAGCGAGTCCAGGGCGTGCTCGAACGCCGCCTCACCCTGCCGCCGGTCCACCGGGATGTGCTTCATGCCGCGCATCAGCGGGCCGGACACCTTGTGGCGGAAGACGGACTCCTTCGCCATGAACCGCACCAGGCGCTTCTGCGGCAGGGCGGCCAGGCCGTTGAAGATGAAGTCCAGGTAGCTGATGTGATTGCTCACCAGCACCGCACCGCCCGTGCGCGGGATGTTCTCGGAACCTTGGCAGTCGATCTTCAGGTCCCAGGCCTTGAACAGCGTCTTGGCGAAACCGATGACGGGACGATAGACCAGCTCTGCCATGGGCGGGGTGGGCCCTTTCTGCTCTGCTCGGGAAAGGGGGGCTCCCGGCGGGAAAGTTACGCAGCCGTAGGTTTACGGCGTCTCGCAGATCGTGCCCGAAGAACGGACGGGTAGCCAGTCCTGGTGCCCGGACACGGCGAGATCCTCGTCACTCCGGCCGTACCGTCACCCTCTTCAGCAGCAGGTACATCTCGCACCCCAGGCAGTGGCCGAACGCGGCGTTGAGGAAGGCGGCCGCGAGCGCCGCTCCGGTCGCCCCGAGCCCCAGCCAGGCCGGCCCCACCGTGAGACCCACCAGCCCGAGGCCGGCGAAGAGCAGACCCACGGCCTGTGCGAAGCGCGGCGGTTCGGGCGCCTCGAACTCCGTCGGCGGCCCGAGCCGCGGCCGCACCAGCCTCCGGAACAGCACGCCGTACGGCGACCGCCCGACCCCGCCGGCCGCGCCGAGCGCGAACACCGCGGTCTGCCAGGCCAGTACCCAGGGGTTCCGTGTGATCAGCGCCGCGGCCAGCACCACGGTCGTGACGGCCGCACCGAAGCGCGGACCTCTCGCGTCGATGTCCATGAACAAAGCATTCCGCAACGGCGGCTCTTGAGGGCCGCGGGAATCTTTGCGGTCTCGTGAACGCTTGTGCCGATGATGACCGGACTGATGGTGTGCGTGGCGGTGCTCGCCGTGGCGAGCGCGTACGGAGTGCTGCACGGGCGGCGGAGCGGGAGGGTACGGGTGCGCGGGCGGGACGAGGGCAGACGGCTCGGTGCCGAGGAGCTGGGCGGCGAACTGGGCGCGCGCGCCACGCTGGTGCAGTTCTCCAGCGCCTTCTGCGCCCCCTGCCGGGCCACCCGGCGCGTCCTCGGCGAGGTCGCGGAGATGGTGCCGGGCGTCACCCACATCGAGATCGACGCCGAGGCCCGGCTGGACCTGGTACGCGCGCTGGACATCCTCAAGACGCCCACCGTCCTGGTCCTCGACGCCGAGGGGCGGGTGGTGCGGCGCGCCGCCGGACAGCCCCGCAGGGCCGACGTGATCGCGGCGCTCGGGGAGGCGGTGTGAGGCCCGCGGGAGCCGGGTGAGCCCGCTCCCGGATCCGGACCGAACTTGACTGTGCGTGCCATCTGTCGTCAGCCTGACCGTGTGCCGACAGAACTCCTTCTCTTCGCGCGGGTCCACGTCGACCTGGCCCGCACCGCGAGCGCGCGCTGTCCGGGCCGTTGACCGCCCCCGGCCCCGCTCGACCCCCCTCGCAGAAGGACAACCACGTGACGGCCACTGACGAACTCGGCGCCCACCAGCTCGCCTCTCCCGATCTGCTGCGCTCCACCTTCCGCCGGCACGCCGCGGGCGTGGCGGTGATCACCGCGCGTGGCGCCGCGGGACCGGTCGGCTTCACCGCCACCTCCCTCACCTCCGTCTCGGCCGAGCCGCCGCTCGTCTCCTTCGGCATCGGCACCGGCGGCTCGAGCTGGCCCGCCGTGGCGACGTCCGAGTACGTGGGCGTCCACATACTCGGTGAGCACCAGAGCGACCTGGCGGCCACCTTCGCCCGCAGCGGGGCCGACCGGTTCGGGGCGCCCACGGTCTGGCGCGAGGGTCCGGAAGGCGTGCCCGTGCTCGACGACGTGCTCGCCTGGCTGGTCTGCCGCGTGGTCGGCCGCGTCCCGGCCGGCGACCACCGCATCGTGCTCGCCGAGGTGGTCCTCGGCGACTCGGCGGGCGCCGGCCGCCCCCTCCTCTTCCACCAGGGCCGCTTCAGCGGACTGCGGGACTGATCACGCCGCCGCCACCCTGCGCCGACGTCCGATCCCGGTTACGCTGCGTTGCGAAGGTCACAGTTCAAAGCGCTTGCTTAGCGGGCATGAACTGGGTGTACTGACGAGTAATATTTCGGTCGGAGCGCGCGGACGCCCCGACCGGGATCGGCCGCTTGAGGCGCCTATGCTGCCTCCAAGAGGCAGCCCGGAAATAGACGATGCAGTAGGAGAGCCGGCGTGAGCTTGAGGATCGTTGTCACTGTGAAGTACGTGCCCGACGCCACTGGCGACCGGCACTTCGCCGATGACCTGACCGTCGACCGCGACGACGTGGACGGTCTGCTCTCCGAACTGGACGAGTACGCGGTCGAGCAGGCGCTGCAGATCGCGGAGGACGCGGACGACGCCGAGGTCACCGTGCTGACCATCGGTCCCGAGGACGCCAAGGACGCGCTCCGCAAGGCCCTGTCGATGGGCGCCGACAAGGCGATCCACGTCGAGGACGACGACCTGCACGGCACCGACGCCATCGGTACGTCCCTGGTGCTGGCCAAGGCCATCGAGAAGGCCGGCTACGACCTGGTGATCTCCGGCATGGCCTCCACCGACGGCACCATGGGCGTCGTCCCGGCGCTGGTCGCCGAGCGTCTCGGCGTCCCGCAGGTCACGCTGCTCTCCGAGGTCTCGGTCGAGGACGGCACGGTCAAGGGCCGCCGTGACGGCGACGCCGCCAGCGAGCAGCTCGAGGCCTCCCTGCCGGCCGTCGTGTCCGTCACCGACCAGTCGGGCGAAGCGCGCTACCCCTCCTTCAAGGGCATCATGGCGGCCAAGAAGAAGCCGGTGGAGTCCTGGGACCTGTCCGACCTGGACATCGAGGCCGAGGAAGTCGGCCTGGAGGGCGCCTGGACCAAGGTCGACGCCGCGAACGAGCGTCCGGCCCGCACGGCCGGCACCATCGTCAAGGACGAGGGCGAGGGCGGCAAGCAGCTCGCCGAGTACCTCGCGAGCCAGAAGTTCATCTAAGGGCTCGCCCCCGCTGACCGCCCCTCAACTTCGTTACGCAGGAGAGCAATCCCATGGCTGAAGTCCTCGTCTACGTCGACCACGTGGACGGTGCCGTCCGCAAGCCGACCCTCGAGCTGCTGACCCTGGCCCGCCGCATCGGCGAGCCGGTCGCCGTCGCGCTGGGCAACGGCGCCGCCGACACCGCCGCCGCGCTCGCCGAGCACGGTGCGGTGAAGGTCCTCACCCACGAGGCGTCCGAGTACGCCGACTACCTGGTCGTCCCGAAGGTGGACGCCCTGCAGGCCGCCGTCGAGGCCGTCTCCCCGGCCGCCGTGCTGGTCCCGTCCTCCGCCGAGGGCAAGGAGATCGCCGCCCGTCTGGCGCTGCGTATCGGCTCCGGCATCATCACCGACGCCGTCGACCTCGAGGCCGGCGACGAGGGCCCGGTGGCCACCCAGTCGGTGTTCGCCGCGTCCTTCACCACCAAGTCCCGCGTCAGCAAGGGCACCCCGGTCATCACGGTCAAGCCGAACTCGGCCGCCGTGGAGGCCGCCCCGGCCGCCGGTGCGGTCGAGGCCCTGAGCGTGTCCTTCTCCGAGAAGGCCACCGGCACCAAGGTCACCGGCCGTACGCCGCGTGAGTCGACGGGCCGCCCGGAGCTGACCGAGGCCGCGATCGTGGTCTCCGGCGGCCGCGGCGTCAACGGCGCCGAGAACTTCTCGATCATCGAGGCGCTTGCCGACTCCCTCGGCGCGGCCGTCGGCGCCTCGCGCGCCGCGGTGGACGCGGGCTGGTACCCGCACACCAACCAGGTCGGCCAGACCGGCAAGTCGGTCTCGCCGCAGCTCTACATCGCCAACGGCATCTCCGGCGCGATCCAGCACCGCGCGGGCATGCAGACCTCGAAGACGATCGTGGCCGTCAACAAGGACGCCGAGGCCCCGATCTTCGACCTGGTCGACTACGGCGTGGTCGGCGACCTCTTCGACGTCGTCCCGCAGCTCACCGACGAGGTCAAGGCCCGCAAGGGCTGAGTTCCCCCTCGCACCACGAGGCCCCTGTGACCGGCGCGGTCACGGGGGCCTCGGCGCATCCTGGACACAACCGCACCGGTGCCGCCGGTGCCGCCGGGGTGTTGACCGCGCGGAAGCACCCCGGATAACTTCGTTCAACGGATTGTTGATTCCGTAGAGCGGAAAATTGGAGGGTGTGGGATGGGTCAGCAGGAGAAGGTGGCCACGAGCCTCGCGGGCGTCGTCAGCGAGGAGATCAGCGCCTCCCTCGCGCCGGTCGACGCGGAGCTGGCGCGCCGCTACCCGGGCGACCCCGGCACCCGGCAGCCCGTCCACACGGTGTACGTCCCCGGTGACGCCTTCGACGCCGGCACCATCCGCTCGTGGGGCGACCGGGCCCTCGCGGCGCTCGACGAACACGCCCCCGACGCCGCCTCCTTCGCCGCGGTGCTCGGCCTGTCCGACGAACTCGCCGAGCCGGTGTACTCCCGCGTCCGCGCCAAGCTGGAGCGCGAGCCGGTGGAGGACCTGCGCGTCGACTTCGAGGACGGCTACGGCCCCCGTCCGGACGCCGAGGAGGACGAGACCGCCGCGCGCGCCGCCCGGCTGATCGCCGAGGCGTACCGCGACGGCACCGCGGCCCCGTACATGGGGATCCGCATGAAGTGCATGGAGGCCGCGGTGCGCGACCGGGGCATCCGCACCCTCGACGTCTTCCTCACCGGACTGATGGAGGCCGGCGGACTCCCCGCCGGACTCGTGCTGACCCTGCCGAAGGTGACGTACGCCGAACAGGTCGCGGCGTTCGCGCGGCTGCTGGGGGCCTTCGAGGAGGCACACGGACTGGCGGCCGGGCGGCTCGGCTTCGAGATCCAGATCGAGACCAGCCAGTCCATCCTCGCCGCCGACGGCACCGCCACCGTCGCCCGGATGATCCAGGCCGCCGGCGGCCGGGCCACCGGACTGCACTACGGCACCTTCGACTACAGCGCCTGCCTCGGCGTCTCCGCCGCCCACCAGGCGAGCGACCACCCCGCCGCCGACCACGCCAAGGCGGTCATGCAGGTCGCGGCCGCGGGCACCGGCGTACGCGTCTCGGACGGCTCCACCAACGTCCTCCCGGTCGGCCCGGCCGAGCAGGTCCACAACGCCTGGCGCCTGCACTACGGCCTCACCCGCCGCGCCCTGGCCCGCGCCTACTACCAGGGCTGGGACATGCACCCCGGCCACATCCCGACCCGCTACGCCGCCGTCTTCGCCTTCTACCGCGAGGGCTTCGAGCAGGCCGCGGGCCGCCTCGCCCGCTACGCCAGCCGGGCCGGCGGCGACGTCATGGACGAGCCCGCCACCGCCAAGGCCCTCAGCGGCTACCTGCTGCGCGGCCTGGACTGCGGGGCCCTCGACATCGCCGAGGTGGCCCGGCTGAGCGGACTGACCCGGGCCGACCTGGAGGGTTTCGCGGCGCCCCGCCGCGGCGACCTGACGGTATCCGCGTAGCCGGAACGTCCGGCCGGCCGGGCCGCGGGAGAGCGGCTCAGCCGGCGGGCGGCAGCTCGCCCGAGCCGCGGGTGATCAGCCGGGTCGGCAGTTCGATGCGCTCCGGCGCGACGAGGCTGCCGTCCAGCTGGCGGAAGAGGCGCTCGGCGGCGGTCCGGCCGAGCGCGGCCGCGTCCTGGGCGACGACGGTGACGCCCGGCTGGAGCAGGTCCGCCAGCTCGATGTCGTCGAAGCCGACGAGCGCGGCCGGACGGGGCCGCTCGGCGAGGACCCGGATGACGGTGACCGTCACCCGGTTGTTGCCGGTGAAGATCGCGGTGACGGGGGAGGGGCCGGACAGCATCTCCTCGGCCGCCCGGCGCACCCGCTCGGGGTTCGTCGCGCCGAGGGACATCCAGGCGTCCTCGACGGGTATCCCGGCGTCCTCCATGGCGGCCCGGTAGCCGCGCAGCCGCTCCGCCGCGGTGTGGATGCGGGGCATGTCGCCGATGAAGCCGATCCGGCGGTGGCCGTGCGCGATCAGGTGGGCCACGCCGTCCCGGGCGCCCCCGTGGTTGTCGGAGAGGACGACGTCGGCGTCGATCTTCCCGGCGGGCCGGTCCACGAACACCGTGGCCACGCCCGCCCGCAGCTCCGGCTCCAGATAGCGGTGGTCGTCGCCGGCCGGGATGATCACCAGTCCGTCCACCCGCCGCGCGCACAGCGCCAGCGCCAGCTCCTGCTCGCGGTCCGGGTCCTCCGCGCTGGAACCGTTGATCAGCAGCGCGCCGTGGGCGCGGGCCACCTCCTCCACCGCGCGGCTGAGCGGGCCGTAGAAGGGGTCCGCGAGATCCTCCAGGATCAGGCCGATGCTGGCGGTACGGCCCTTGCGCAGCACCCGCGCGCTGTCGTTGCGGCGGAAGCCGAGCGCCTCGATCGCCTCCTGCACCCGGCGCTCGGTGTCCGGGGTGACGCCGGGCTCGCCGTTGACCACCCGGGACACCGTCTTCAGGCCCACCCCGGCCCGGGCCGCCACGTCCTTCATCGTCGGGCGGTTGCCGTAACGGTTCCCGGGGAGGCGGTCTGCGCGGCGGGTGGTCTCGGGCACGATGCGGTGTCCTGTCCTGTGTCCGTGGATTCCGGTGGGGCGGCTGCTGCGTTCGATGGTTTGTATGAGGATGTGGCGTCGAGCATAGAGCCTGGACAACGTTGTCAGATGCGGACAGACTGTTCACCGCTGTCTCCGGCCTGCGCCCCCACCGTCTGACCGGCCGCGTCTGTTTGGTTTTCGAGCATCAACGGGGAGATCTGACTGTGATGTACACCGACCTGGTGGCGGCCCTCGACATCGGCGGCACCAAGATCGCCGGCGCGCTGGTGGACGGGCACGGACGGATCCTGGCCCGTGCCCAGCGCGCGACACCGGCCCAGCAGGACGGAGAAACGGTCATGCGGGCCGTCGGGGGAGTGCTCGTCGATCTCGCCGGCTCCCCGCTGTGGGAACGGGCTGGCTCCGTCGGCATCGGCAGCGCGGGCCCGGTGGACGCCTCGGCGGGCACCGTGAGCCCGGTGAACGTGCCGGGCTGGCGTGATTTCCCGCTGGTCGAGCGGGTGCGTGAGGCCACCGGCGGGCTGCCGGTGGAGCTGATCGGCGACGGGGTGGCCATCACCGCGGCGGAGCACTGGCAGGGGGCCGCCCGCGGCCACGACAACGCGCTGTGCATGGTGGTCTCCACGGGCGTCGGCGGCGGTCTGGTGCTGGGCGGCCGGCTGCATCCCGGTCCGACCGGCAACGCCGGGCACATCGGGCACATCAGCGTCGACCTCGACGGCGACCCGTGCCCGTGCGGCGCCCGCGGCTGCGTCGAGCGCATCGCCAGCGGCCCCAACATCGCCCGGCGGGCCCTGGAGCGGGGCTGGCGGCCCGGTCCCGACGGGGACGCCTCCGCCGCTGCCGTCGCCGCCGCCGCGCGGGCCGGCGACCCGGTGGCCGTGGCGTCCTTCGAACGGGCCGCGCAGGCCCTGGCCGCCGGGATCGCGGCCACCGCGACGCTGGTGGAGATCGACATCGCCGTGATCGGCGGGGGCGTCGGCAAGGCCGGCGACATCCTTTTCACGCCTCTGCGCAAGGCGCTCACCGACTACGCGACCCTCTCCTTCGTGCGGCGCCTGACGGTCACCCCGGCGCAGATGGGCACGGACGCGGGCCTGGTCGGCGCCGCGGCGGCCGCGCTGTCCCGCCGTCCGGACGCGACGGCGGCGGGGGTCTGAGCCCGGCAGCCGTCGGCCACGGCCTCGGGACCGGGCCGCCGTAGCCCGGGCGGGGGCGAATCCGCGTCATCCGCGTGACCCCGCGCAGGGTTCGGCAGTTGATCAGGGCATGAAGAAGCGCAGCATGCTCGCCATCGCCTCCCTCGCCACCGGATTCGTGGTGGCCGCCGTCACCCCGTCCCACGCCGCGGACCAGCAGCCCGTCCGTGGGCTCAAGCTGACCAACACCCTCGGCGACGTGGACCACCTGGTCAACCAGGCCACCCTGGCCGTGGCGGAGGACGCGCGGGGCAGGAAGTAGTCCCCGCACCCCGGGCGAAAGTGCCGGTGTCACCCTCGCGGGAGGCACCGGCACTGGCGTGAGCGCGCCCTCAACTGGGCGTGGTTTCCGTGGCAGGGTGGAGCGGGCAAGCCACAGGGGGCCAACAGAAGAGGGGGAGTCCGTGACCGTCGTCTGGATCAACGGCGCGTTCGGTGCGGGGAAGACCACGACCGCACGGGAACTGATCGAACTGATCCCGAACAGCACGCTCTTCGACCCCGAGGTCATCAGCGCGGCGCTTCCGCACCTGCTGCCGCCCAAACGCCTCGCCGAGGTCGGCGACTTCCAGGACCTGCCCATCTGGCGCCGGCTCGTGATCGATACGGCGGCCGCGATGCTGGCTGAGCTGGGCGGCACGCTCGTCGTTCCCATGACCCTGCTGCGCCAGGAGTACCGCGACGAGATCTTCGGCGGCCTCGCCGCCCGCCGGATCCCCGTGCGGCATCTGCTGCTCGCCCCGGCGGAAACGATCCTGCGGGAGCGCTCGGCCGCTCGCGAGTTCCCGCCGGACGTTCCCGCCGGCGCCCCAGGGCAACGGCAGTGGGCCTACGACCACCTGGAGCCCTACCGGGCCGCCCTCGCCTCCTGGCTCACCGCCGACGCCCACCTCGTGGACACCAGCCACCTCACCCCGTACCAGACCGCCGTCCGCATCGCCGACGCCGTGGGCAGCGGCGCCGTGCCCCACGTCGACATAGTGCAGACGCCCGAGCCGACCGCGGAGACCCTCGCCGCCGGGGTGCTGCTCTTCGACGAGCAGGACCGGGTGCTGCTCGTGGACCCCACCTACAAGCCCGGCTGGGAGTTCCCCGGCGGAGTCGTCGAGCGCGGTGAGGCGCCCGCCCGGGCCGGGATGCGGGAGGTGGCCGAGGAGACCGGCATACGGCTGCGCGAGGTGCCCCGGCTGCTGGTCGTGGACTGGGAGCGGCCCGCCCCGCCCGGCTACGGCGGACTGCGCCTGCTCTTCGACGGCGGCAGGCTGGACTCCGCCGAGGCGGCCCGGGTGCTGCTGCCGGGGCCGGAGCTGCGCGGCTGGCGGTTCGCGACCGAGCAGGAGGCCGCCGGCATGCTGCCGCCGGTGCGCTACGAGCGGCTGCGCTGGGCACTCCGCGCCCGGGAGCGGGGATCCGCCGTGTATCTGGAGGCCGGGGTGCCGGTCGTGGGCCGGGCGGCCTGACGCACTTCCGTCCGTCGCCGCCCTCGCCGCCCCTTGACCGCCCTCGCCGCCGCTGACCGCTCTCGCCGTCAGCCGGCGGCCGGACCGCCGTCGGCCGCTCTCCTCAGGGCGGCCGACGCACCGCCCAGCACCGGTTCGCCGTGCCCGAAGCAGGCCAGTCGGGCATCGAGCGCGGCCAGTCGGTCCAGGGACCGCAGCAGTCGTGGGCGGTCGAGGTTGAACACGCCCGGCATGACCGACCCGTCGACCGGCGAGGCGGCCACCGTGTCGCCGGTGAACAGCACGCCCTCGTCGGGCACGAACAGCGCGATGCTGCCGTCCGTGTGCCCGGGGACGTGCAGCACCCGCGCGCCGCCGCCGAAGCCGAGCACCGCGCCGTCGGACAGCGGAGTGACCTGCCGGGGACGCTCCGGCTCGCCCCTCGGAAGGTGCCGTGACGCCTCCGCGTGGATCGGCACCTCCCAGTCCTCGAACCGCGGTGCCGGGCCCGGGCGTTCACCGAGCACGAACGGCGCGTCCAGCTCGTGCGCGAACACCTCGGCGCCGCTCAGCGCGGCGAACTCGGCCGCGCCGCCGGCGTGGTCCTCGTGGAAATGGGTCAGCACGATCCGCCGTACGTCCCCGGGGGCGCGGCCCAGCGCCGTGACCGCCCCGGCGATCGCGCGGCCGGCGCCCAGCACCCCGGTGTCGATCAGCGACAGCTCGTCGCCATCGCGCCAGAGATAGGCCTGGCCGACCGGGAAGCGCAGCAGGTGCAGGCGGGGGAGCAGCTCTACGACGTCCATGCGCCGAAGGTAGGCGGCGCCCCCGCCGGGTGGCGAGGGCGCTCTGCCGCGGGCAGAAGGGTTCAGCCCGCCGCGTAGTTGGTCAGGAACAGCGCCTCGGCGACCGACAGCCGCTCCAGCTCCTGCGGGGACACGCTCTCGTTGACCGCGTGGATCTGCGCCTCGGGCTCGCTCAGGCCGATCAGCAGGATCTCCGCCTGCGGGTAGAGGCCGGCGAGGGTGTTGCACAGCGGGATCGAGCCGCCCTGGCCTGCGTAGCTCATCGCCTCACCCGGGTAGGCGACCGCCATCGCGTCGGCCATCGCCTGGTAGGCCGGGCTGGAGGTGTCGGCGCGGAAGGGCTGGCCCTGGCCGATCTGCTCGGTGGTGACCCGGGCGCCCCACGGGGTGCGCGCCTCGATGTGCGCCTGCAGCAGCTTGGTGGCCTCCGCCGCGTCCACGCCCGGCGGCACCCGCAGGCTGATCAGCGCCCGCGCGCCGGCCTGCACCGACGGGGTGGCGCCCACGACCGGCGGGCAGTCGATGCCGAGCACGGTGACCGCGGGGCGGGCCCAGATGCGGTCCGCGACCGAGCCGCCGCCGATCAGGTCCACGCCGTCCAGCACCCTGGCGTCCTTGCGGAACTGCTCCTCGGTGTACTCGAGACCGTCCCAGCGCGCGGTGGCGTCGAGCCCGTCGACCGTGGTCGAGCCGTCCTCGGCGCGCAGCGAGTCCAGGATCCGGATCAGCGCGCCGAGCGCGTCCGGGGCGGCGCCGCCGAACTGGCCCGAGTGCAGGTTGCCGGCGAGGGTGTCGACCTGGACCCGGATCATGGTCATGCCGCGCAGGGTGGTGGTGACCGTGGGCAGACCGACCCGGAAGTTGCCGGCGTCGCCGATGACGATCGTGTCCGCGCGCAGCAGCTCGGGGTGCTGCTCGGCGTAGCGCTCCAGACCGCCCGTGCCCTGCTCCTCGGAGCCCTCGACGATCACCTTGACGTTCACCGGGACGCCGCCGTTGGCCTTGAGCGCGCGCAGCGCGAGCAGGTGCATGATCACGCCGCCCTTGCAGTCGGCGCTGCCGCGGCCGTACCAGCGGCCGTCCCGCTCGGTCAGCTCGAACGGCGGAGTGGTCCAGCCGGCCTCGTCGAGCGGCGGCTGGACGTCGTAGTGCGCGTACAGAAGAACCGTTTTTGCACCCTCCGGGCCCGGCAGGAAGCCGTACACCGACTGGGTGCCGTCCGGGGTGTCCAGCAGGGCCACGTCCACGAAACCCTCGGCGCGCAGCGCGTCCGCGATCCAGTTCGCGGCGCCCTCGCTCTCGCTCCTCGGGAACTGCGCGAAGTCGGCCACCGACTTGAAGGCGACCAGTTCGGCCAGCTCCGCCCTGGCCCCGGGCAGCAGCGAGGCGACGGTCTCGGCGACCGGATTCGACGACATGGGCACGCTCCTCGTGGGTGCGACGTTGTACCGGGTGAGTACACCGATCCTCCCACAGCGGTCCGTCGTGATCGTCGCCGTAGGATGCGGGGGACAGTGCGGCAGCGGCTTGATCGGAGCAGTAGACCATCGTGAGCGGCGAGAACTCTTCGGCGGACGACGTGCAGCGGGTATGGGACGTCGTCGTGGTGGGCGCGGGACCCGCGGGCGCCTCGGCGGCCTACGCGGCGGCGGTCGCGGGGCGGCGCGTGCTGTTGCTGGAGAAAGCCGAGCTGCCGCGCTACAAGACGTGCGGCGGCGGCATCATCGGCCCGTCCCGTGACTCGCTGCCACCGGGCTTCGAGCTTCCCTTCCGGGACCGCGTGCACGCGGTGACCTTCTCCCACAACGGCCGCTTCGCCCGCACCCGCCGGTCCCGGCAGATGCTGTTCGGGCTGATCAACCGGCCCGAGTTCGACGCTCAACTGGTCGAGCACGCGCAGAAGGCGGGCGCCGAGCTGCGCACCGGCGTCGCCGTCCAGCGTGTCGAGCAGCACGGCTCGACGGTGCCCGACCGGCGCACCGTCGCGGTGGTGCTGCAGGGCGGGGAGACCGTGCTGGCCCGTGCGGTCGTCGGCGCCGACGGCAGCGCCAGCCGCATAGGGGCGCACGTCGGCGTGAAGCTGGACCAGGTCGACCTCGGCCTGGAGGCGGAGATCCCGGTGCCGGAGACCGTCGCCGAGGACTGGAAGGGGCGGGTGCTCATCGACTGGGGCCCCATGCCGGGCAGTTACGGCTGGGTCTTCCCGAAGGGCGACACGCTCACGGTCGGTGTGATCTCGGCGCGCGGCGAGGGTGCGGCCACCAAGCGGTACCTGGAGGACTTCATCGCCCGGCTCGGTCTCGCCGGCTTCGAGCCGAGCATCTCCTCGGGGCATTTGACGCGCTGCCGCGCCGACGACTCGCCGCTCTCCCGCGGCCGGGTGCTGGTCTGCGGCGACGCGGCGGGGCTGCTGGAGCCGTGGACCCGGGAGGGCATCTCCTTCGCGCTGCGCTCGGGCCGGCTGGCCGGCGAGTGGGCGGTCCGGATCGCCGAGGCGCACGACGCGGTGGACACCCGTCGCCAGGCCCTGAACTACGCGTTCGCGATCAAGGCGGGGCTCGGCGTCGAGATGAGCGTCGGCAAGCGGATGCTGGTCGCGTTCGAGCGCCGTCCCGGGGTCTTCCACGCGGTCCTCACCGGCTTCCGTCCCGCGTGGAAGGCGTTCAAGGAGATCACGCAGGGGTCGACGTCCCTTGGTGAGCTGGTCCGTTCCCATCCGCTCGCCCAGCGCGCCCTGACCGCGTTCGACCGGAGCCGGGGCACGGACGCGCCGGCCGTCGCGGAGGACACCGTCACTCCGTGACCGTGATCCGGAAGACGGGGTGGTCGCCGGCCGCCGCCAGGATCTCCTCGTCGGAGGACTTGGCCGTCACGCCCTGGAAGTACTGGTTGACCTCCCAGCCCCACTTCTCCAGGTAGGTCCGCAGGATCGGGAGCTTCTCGGCGTCGGGGAGCTCCACCGCGGTGAACGCGCGCACCTTGCGGCCCACCCGCAGCTCGCCGCCGCCGGCGACCCGCATGTTGCGCACCCACTGGGAGTGGCCGCGCGCCGAGACGAGATAGCGCGCGCCCTCGTGGCTGTGCGGGTTGACCGGGATGCGCTGCATCTGCCCGCTCTTGCGGCCCCGCACGGACATCTCGGCGCTTCCGGCGAGGCTGAGTCCGTGCCGGGCGAGCCAGCCGATGACCCCGTTGAGCCGGACGTTCAGCGGACTGCCCTTGAGGTAGTACGGCGAAGAAGAAGACGACGACATGGCGACCCCCACGATTCTGGAGAGCAGTGCTCTCGGCTGACTCCAGTGTGGAGCAGACGGGTGCTCCGAAGCAAGAGCAGTGCTCTCTTTTATGTTCACTGCTCTCGATTGTGTGCACTGATCCGCCTTCGTGGGACACTGCTGCCATGAGCACCGCACAGGGCGCCCGCGCGCGGGCCAGGACCGAAGTGACCGCGGCCATCAAGGACGCGGCGCGCAGACAGCTCGCGCAGGAGGGCGCGGCCAAGCTCTCGCTGCGGGCCGTCGCCCGCGAACTGGGGATGGTCTCCTCCGCGCTGTACCGGTACTTCCCCAGTCGGGACGACCTGCTGACCGCGCTGATCATCGACGCCTACGACTCCCTCGGCGAGGCGGCCGAGGCCGCCCACCCGGCGGCGCCCAGCGGCGACCCCGTGCGGCGCTGGACGGCGGTGTGCGAGGCGGTACGCGTCTGGGCCCTCGCCCATCCGCACGAGTACGCGCTGATCTACGGCTCTCCGGTGCCGGGGTACTCCGCACCGCAGACCACCGTCCCGGCCGCCGCACGCGTCGGACTGCTCCTCATCGGCATCGTCCGCGACGTGCACGGCGCCGGCGGCCTCGCCGAGCTGCCCCTCACCGCCGAGCTGCGCCCCGAGGCCGAGCGGCTGGCGGCCGACCTCGCGCCCGGCCTCCCCGCTGAGGCGGCGGCGGCCCTGGTGGCGGCCTGGGCCGAACTCTTCGGGCTGGTCGGCTTCGAGGTGTTCGGACAGTTCAACCGGGTGGTCGAGGACCGCGAAGCCTTCTTCCGCCACGCGGTGACGCGGCTCGCCGAAAGCTGCGGCCTGACGCTCCGGTCCTGACATCCGGGGCTCGCCCATCGGGAGTTCGGCCCAGCCGCCCCTGGCGTCGGCGCGCGGTGACGCGGGGCGCCGGAGGCTGTGGCCTGACGCTCCTGTCATGACATCTGGGGCTCGCCGAGCGGGAGTTCGGCCCAGCCGTCCCCGGCGTCGGCGCGCGGTGATGCGGCTCGCCGGAGGCTGTGGCCTGACGCTCTGGTCCCGACGCCAAGGGCTCGCCGAGCGGGAGTTCGGCCCAGCCGTCCCCGGTGTCAGCGCGCGGTGATGCGGCTCGCCGGAAGCTGTGGCCCGACCCTCCGGTCCTGACGCCAGGGGCTCGCCCAGCGGGAGTTCGGCCCGGCCGCCCCCCGGTGTTGGTGCGCGGTGGCGGAAGCGGCCGAGGGCTTCCGGCTGGTTGGCGTCTGCCGCCCGGGGCGTGCCCGGTCTGCGACGCGGGCGGTGGGGTACGTGCGCGGGCCGCGCCTAGGTCGTCCGGCGGGGCGTGGACGCCGAGCGGTCGCGGATCGCCCCCGAATCGGGCACTGCGTGCTCGCGCGCGGCACCTTCCCCGTCAACGCCCAGGCAAGCGCCGGCCTCTCGCGCAGCCGGACGGAGGGCAGGTGCCGGCCTCACCGCGGCCGCATGGGGGCCGGGATCCGGCCGCGGCGGCGCTCACGGGCGGCCGGCGAGAGTGAGGCGCGCCCGGTTCCGCTTGTCACCGGGCCGACCGGCGAGGTGAGGCGCGCCCAACTCCGCTCGCCCCGGGGCCGGCCGGGCCGGGACCCGGTCTCCGGTACGCGCCGGTGTGCGTCCGGCGGGCCACAACTCCCGCCGGACGCACACCTCGCGCCGTTCCCGCCGGCCGCCATTCGTCAGTCGCGGACCGGTACGCGTTCCGCTCGCGGTTCCTCGACCGCGGACCGGGCGACGACGAGCGACGGCAGGCTGCGGTGGCGGCGCATCCCGGTGAGCGTCATCAGCAGTCCGGCCACGGCGATGCCCGTGACCACCATGAATCCCGGCCGGTAGCTGTCCAGGACGCCCTGCGGGGTGGGGGCGGCGGGCGCGGCCGCGGTCACCACGGCCGTCACGACCGCCAGGAAGATCGCGCCGCCCACCTGCACCGAGGTGTTCAGCAGCCCGGAGACCATGCCCTGCTCGTGGTCCTCGACCCCGTTGGTGGCCTGGATGTTGAGCGAGGGGAAGACCAGCGCGCAGGCCGCGCCGATCAGCAGCATCGACGGCAGGATCACGGCCGCGTACACCGGATTCAGGTCGACGCGCAGGAACAGCGCGTACCCGGCGACCATCAGGGCGAAGCCGGTCGCGATCAGCCGCGGGGTGCCGAACCGGTCGACGATCGCGCCGACCTTCGTCGACGAGACGGCCACCAGAGCACCCGCCGGCAGGAAGGCGAGCGCCGTGTGCAGCGCCGACCAGCCGAGCAGCGACTGCATGTAGAGGGTGGTCAGGAACTGGAAGCCGACGTAGGAGCCGAAGAAGGCCACCGCGCCGAGCTGGGCCCGGACCTGGCTGCCCGAGCGCAGCACGCCGAGCCGGATCAGCGGGCTCGGCGAGCGCCGCTCGACGAGGACGAAAGCGGTCAGCAGGACGACGACGGCCAGGAAGGACAGCAGCGTGCGGGCCGAGGCCCAGCCGGCCTCCGGCGCCTGGACCACGGTGAAGACCAGCAGCAGCATCGACGCGGTGCCGAGGACGGCGCCCGGGATGTCGTAGCCGCCGTGGTTCTCCTCGCGGGCGCTGCGGGGCAGCAGCCGGAGGCCGGCGAGGAGGGCGATCACCGCGACCGGCGCGGGCAGCAGCATGGTCAGGCGCCAACTGGCCTCGGTGAGCAGGCCGGAGAGGACCAGGCCCATGGAGAACCCGGTGGCGGCGCAGGTGGTGTAGATGGAGAGCGCGCGGTTGCGCAGCGGCCCCTCGGGGAACGTCGTGGTGATGATCGACAGGCCCGCCGGTGCCGTGAAGGCCGCGCTCAGCCCCTTGATGAAGCGGCTGGCGATCAGCAGCGGACCGGAGTCCACGAGTCCGCCGAGCAGTGAGGCCAGCGCGAAGACGCCGAGAGCCACCAGGAACACCCGGCGCCGGCCCAGCAGGTCGGCGGTGCGGCCGCCGAGCAGGAGCAGCCCGCCGTACCCGAGGATGTAGCCGCTGACGATCCATTGCAGCGTCGACGTGGACAGATGGAGGTCGGCGCCGATGGACGGCAGTGCGACGCCGACCATGGACACGTCCAGCGCGTCCAGGAACATCGCGGCGCACAGCACCAGCAGGGTGCCCCACAGCCGGGGAGTCCAGCGTCCCTCGGCGGCGGGGGTGGTGAGCGGAGAGGTCATGCGAGGAGACTACATGCACGCGCATCGAATGCAAACGCATTTAATTACGGTGCAACAATTCGATTCCTCTGCTACGGTGCGCCCATGACGGGGAACAACGCCGAGAACACGCTCGTGGAGCAGTGGCGGGACATCCTGTCGCTGCACGCCCGCACCCAGTGCGAGCTGGACCGCGCCCTGCACGGACACGGCCTGTGCGCCAGTGACTTCGAGGTGCTCGACGTGCTCGCCGAGGGCGCGGCGGCGGACGGCGGGTGCGCCTACCGCGTGCAGGAGATCTCCGAGCGGGTCCATCTCAGCCAGAGCGCGCTGTCGCGCCTGATAGGCCGTCTGGAGAAGGACGGCCTGGTGTGCCGGGCCATGTGCGAGGAGGACCGGCGCGGGGTCCGTGTGGCCCTCACGGCGAAGGGGCGCGCGCTGCACGGTGAGGTGCTGCCCGTGCAGCGCGCGGTGCTCGGCCGCATGCTGGCCGGGTCCGGCTGACCGGGCGTCAGATCCCGGAGTTCTCCCGCCACAGCGCCGCGAGCGCGCGGTCGCCCGTCATGTCGGGGAGCGGCGCCCGGTTCCACAGCGCCAGGTACAACCGCTCGGCCGTTCCGGCCAGTTCGGCGTCCGCCTCCGCGTCCGCGTCCCGCGAGGTCGCCGGCGGCTGCTCGAGACAGCCGTACGGTCCACACGGCGTCCGCGCCCGCGTCCAGCGCGCGTATCCGCAGCACCCGCGGCCGGTCGGTGCGGACCCGGCTCCTCGCCCGGGCGTGGAAGCCGCGCAGCAGCTCGTCGACACCGTCCGCGGCGAATCCGGTGGCCACCGGGGTCGCCGGGCCGCCCCGCGCCGCCTCCGCGTCGTGGCGGTGGACGGTCGTCTCGTGGGCCTGCCGGCGGGTCCAGAAGGCCAGCGGCGACGGGCAGGGCGCGGGGTGGAAGGTCCAGCAGTCCAGGTCGGCCGGGGCGCCGGCCAGTGTCTCGACCAGCCGGCGATGGCTGTCCCGGTACCAGGTCACCAGCTCGGCGCCGTCCAGGTCGGGGCCTTCGGGGAGGGGGCGCGGCGCGGTGTGCCCGTCGGCGACGATCCCGGCGGCCCACCGGTGCACGGCGCCGGTGTGCCGCAGCAGGTCCCGCACCTGCCACCCCGGGCACGTCGGCACCTTGGCGTCGGTGCCCGCCAGCTCGGCGGCCGCGGCCAGCAGCCGGCCTTCCCGGTCCAGCGTGTGAAGGAACTCGGCAGTCTCCATGGCGGCCACTCTGCCCGATGGAGTGGCCTCGAAGGGACGGGTTTTCCAGGCCCGAGCGGGCGCGGGGCGGGGCGCACCGGGCCCACGTCCGCGCGTCCGGCGCCGCCGCGCTCAGCCGCTCAGCTTCCGCCGGGTCGTCGCCCCGATGGCCGCGGCGACGGCGGCCAGGGCGGCCACGCTGGTGAGCGCGGTGGGCAGGGAGAACCAGTCGGCCATGAAGCCGATCGCGGGCGGCCCGAGGAGCATGCCGCCGTAGCCCAGGGTGGAGGCGACGGCCACACCGGACGGCCCGGCCAGCGCACCCGCCCGTTCCACCGCGACCGGGAAGAGGTTGGCGAGACCGAGCCCGGTGACGGCGAAGCCGAGCAGTGCCGCCCACACGGAGGGCGCCAGCGAGCCCAGCAGCATGCCGGCGGCCGCGGTGGCGCCGCCCGCGACCACCGTGCGGCCACGGCCGAGGCGTTCCAGCAGGGCCGTCCCGGTCAGGCGTCCGACGGTCATGGCGAGCGCGAAGAGCGAGTAGCCCGCGGCCGCCGTCCCCGCGGACGCCGTGAGGTCCTGCTGGAGGTGCAGGGCGCCCCAGTCGGCCATGGCGCCCTCGCCGTAGGCGGTGCACAGCGCGATCAGTCCGAAGACGACGACCACGAGGCGTGTCCTGCCGTCCGGCCGCCGCGCACCGCTGCCGGGCTCCGGGTTCCCGCGCTCCGGCGGGACCGGCGCCTCGTGCCGCAGCAGAGTGCGCCCGGCGACGGCGGTGACCAGCAGTCCGAGCACGGTGATGCCGAGCAGGTGCCGGGTGGGGGAGAGGGCGCCGGCCACCAGCCCGCCGAGGCCCGCGCCGATCATCCCGCCGAGGCTGAAGGCCGCGTGGAAGCTGGGCATGATCGGTCTGCGAAGGGCGGCAACCAGGTCGACGGCGGCGCTGTTGAACGCCACGTTGACCCCGCCGTAGGCCGCTCCGAAGAGCAGCAGGACGGCGCCCAGCGCGGGCGCGGAGTGGGTGAGGGGCGGCAGCGCGACGCTCAGCGCGAGGACGGTCATGCACACCACCGTCACCGGGTGGCTGCCGTAGCGCCGGCAGAACCGGCCGGTCATGGTCATGGTCAGGACGGCTCCGGCGGAGACCCCGAGCAGGGCGAGCCCGAGGGTGCTGGCGGAGGCGTGCGTCTGTTCCTTGATGTCGGGGATGCGGACGACCCAGCCGGCGAAGACGAAGCCGTCCAGGGCGAAGAAGGCCGTGATCGCGGCGCGGAGGCGCGTGAGCCCGTGACCCGGCACGACGCTGTGCGTTCGGGTTTTGTTTATTTGCGGCACAAACGCAGGCTAAGGGCGTCCGTCGAGCTGACGCAAGAGTCGACGGTTGCCTCGGGCATGTGTCCGGCGGGACCGGTGACGGCGCCGGCGGAGGGCACCGGTGGCGGCGGAGCGCACCTCTCGCCGCCCACCGGGCCGTCCGGCCCCGGGCCGGCCGTCGGCCGCACGGTCCGACGAGGTGCCGAACTCAGGCCAAGTGCCGCTGAGCAGGAGTGACTTGCTCCGACGGTGCGCCACGTACGCGCGCAAAACGTCGACTTGAGGAGCACTCGGAGGCTCGGACGGCCGTCCGAGCCCCGGAAACCGCAGCGGATACAGGTCGGTTAATGCTTGCGCACCGGCTGGTTGCCGGGCGGTGAGCAAGTCATGATGGCCTCATGACGTTGGCCTCGCGCGCTCGCGCAATTGGCGACCTGGCCGGACCTGAGACGCGCCGTCCCGAGCTGCGGCACGGGAGAGGCGGTCGACTCGGCCGAGGGTGAGATCGTTCACTTCCACTCCGACCGGGACGTCGATCTGCTGCTGACCGGCCGGGCCGTCCAGCGCTTCGCCAAGGATCTGAAGGCCTCGGGCGCGGTCCGCATCGTGCCGGGCTCCCCGTGGGTCACCCTCCGGCTCGACGCGGCCAGCGACGTCGATCTGCTGCTGACCCTGGTGAGCGTGGCGCTGCAGGCCCGGCAGTCCTGGCCGGACCCGGAGGGGCGGGCGGTGTCCGGTTGCAACGACCAGCGCGGCGCCGGATTCGTGAGCGCCGACCGCAGCGGCTACTGAGCCGCGGGCCCGACCCGGCCGGCGGCGCGTGCCCCCGCGCGCCCTCGGGCCGCGGCCTCACACCGCCAGGACCCGTACTCCCGCCTCCTCGAAGCGGTGCACGGTGTCCTCGGGCACCGCCGTGTCCGTGACGAGCGTGTCCACCTGCTCCGCCGCGCAGATCCGGGCGAAGGCCCGCCGCCCCAGCTTGCTGGAGTCGGCGGCCACCACGACCCGCTCGGCGCGTTCGCACAGCAGCCGGTTGATCGCGGCCTCCGCCTCGTCGTGCGCCGCCGCGCCGTGCGTGACATCGAACGCGACCACGCCGAGCACCGCCACGTCCAGCGTGATCTGCCCCAGCACCCCGTCCGCGAGCGGACCGATGAGCTCGTACGACTGCGGACGCGCGACCCCGCCGGTCACCACGATCTTGAACTGGGGCCGCACTGCCAGCTCGTTGGCGATGTTCAGCGCGTTGGTCACGACGGTCAGGGCGGGTGAGCCGGTGCCCAGGTCGCCGCGCACAGCGAGTGCGCGGGCCACCTCGGTGGTGGTGGTGCCGCCGGTCAGTCCCACCGCCTCGCCCGGTGCGACGAGATCGGCCACCGCCTTGGCGATCCGCTGCTTCTCCGAGGCGCGGCGGGCCGTCTTGTAGCGCAACGGCAGCTCGTACGACACCCCGTGCACCACCGCCCCGCCCCGCGTGCGCACCAGCATCTGCTGCTCGGCGAGCTGGTCGAGGTCCCGGCGGATCGTGGCCGCCGACACCTCCAGCTCGGCCGCCGCCTCCTCGACCTCCAGCCGGCCGCGCTCCACGAGCAGTTCCAGCAGCGCCTTCCAGCGGGCGTCCCGGGACATCCGCGGCCTCCGTTCTCCGTACCCCCGGCGACCCTAGCGCACCTCTCCCTTCGTCCGAATGCTTGATTGTGATCGAAACGCCGCTATATCTTGCAAGAAAAATCAGCAAGGGGAGGGTGTGGCATGAGCCATGTCGAGGACGAGCTGAACAGCCAGCCCGAGTGCTGGATACGCGCGGCCGAGGAGGCCGAGCGGCACCGCGGGGCGCTGCCGGCACCGGGCGAGCGGGTCGCGATCGTCGGATGCGGGACCTCGTACTTCATGGCGCAGGCGGCCGCCGCCCTGCGCGAGGCCGCCGGGCAGGGGGAGACGGACGCCTTCGCCGCCTCCGAGTTCCCGCCGGGACGGTCCTACGACCGGGTCGTCGCCCTCACCCGCTCCGGCACCACCACCGAAGTGCTGGAACTGCTCGCGCGGTCGCGGGGCGGCGCCAGGACGACCGCGATCACCGCCGATCCCGCCACCCCGGTGATGTCGGCCGCCGACGACCTCGTCGTGCTGGACTTCGCCGACGAACGCTCCGTCGTCCAGACCCGGTTCGCCACCACCGCGCTCACACTGCTGCGCGCCCACCTCGGCCTGCACACCGCGGCCGTCGTCGCCGACGCTCGCACGGCTCTCACCGCCCCGCTGCCCGAAGGCCTGGTCGACAGCACGCAGTTCACGTTCCTCGGACGCGGCTGGACCGTGGGGCTCGCGAACGAGGCCGGCCTGAAGATGCGCGAGGCCTCGCTGTCCTGGACCGAGGCCTACCCGGCGATGGAGTACCGGCACGGGCCGATCAGCGTCACCACCGAGGGCACCGCCACCTGGATGCTCGGCGAGGCGCCCGCCGGCCTCGCCGAACAGGTGCGCGGCACCGGCGGATCGTGGATCGCCGGCACGCTCGACCCGCTCGCCGAACTCGTCCGCGTCCAGCGCCTCGCGGTCGCCGTCGCCTCCCGCCGGGGCCTTGACCCCGACCGCCCGCGCCACCTCACCCGCTCGGTGATCCTCGCCTCCTGACCGCCCTTCCGGAAGGGAGACATGCCGTGCCCCTGGCCATCACCGGCGAGCTGGTCACCCGCGCCGCCGAAACCCGCTCCGCCGTCGCCGCGTTCAACGTCATCACCCTGGAACACGTCGAGGCCGTCATCGCCGGCGCCGAGTCCTCCGGCGCCCCCGTGATCCTCCAAGTCAGCGAGAACGCGGTGAAGTTCCGCTACGGGCGCCTGCTGCCGCTGGCCCGCGCCGCCGTCGCCGCCGCCGAACGCGCCGACGTCCCCGTCGCGCTGCACCTCGACCACGTCAAGAGCGACGACCTGCTGCGCCAGGCCCCCGGCGCCGGGTTCGGCTCGGTGATGTACGACGCCGCCCACCTGCCCTACGCCGACAACCTCGCCGCGACCCGGGCCGCCGCCGACTGGGCCCACTCCCGGCGCCTGTGGATCGAGGCGGAGCTGGGACAGATCGGCGGCAAGGACGGCCGGGCCCCGCTCGACGCCCACGCACCCGGCGCGCGCACCGACCCGGCCCAGGCGGGCGACTTCGTCACCGCCACCGGGGTCGACGCGCTCGCCGTCGCCATCGGCAGCGTCCACGCCATGACCACCCGCACCGCGACCCTGGACCACGCCCTGCTCGGGCGGCTGTCCGCCGCGCTGTCCGTGCCCCTGGTCCTGCACGGCTCCTCCGGCGTGCCGGACCACGGCCTGGTGGCCGCCGTCGCGGGCGGCATCACCAAGGTCAACGTCGGCACCGCCCTCAACGCCGCCATGACGGGAGCGGTCAGGGACTTCCTGGCCGCCCACCCGGAGGCCGTCGACTCCCGCACGTACCTGCACGTGGGCAGGGAGGCGATGGCCCGGGAAGTGGCCCGGATCATCGGGGTCCTGACCGGCGGCCGGACCGCGTCCCCCGACGAGGCGGTCAGCTCCGCTTGACCGCCTTCAGCACCACGAACTTCGGATCGCTCGCCACCAGCGTGCTGTTGCCGAACAGCCGCTTCAGCTTGACGTGGTAGCCCAGATGCCGGTTGCCGATCACCCACAGCTCGCCACCGGGGCGCAACGCCCGCTTCGCCCCGGTGAACATCCGCCAGGCCGTCGCGTCGGTGGTCGCCTGGTGGGAGTGGAACGGCGGGTTGTTCAGCACGAGGTCCACACTGCCGGGCGCCACCCCCGCCAGCCCGTCCCCGACCCGGAACTCCGCGTGCCCCGGCACCCCGTTGGCCCTGTACGTCGCCTCGGCGGAGGCCACGGCCTGGAACGACTCGTCCACGAACAGCACTTCGGCCCCCGGATCGGCCAGCGCCATCGCCGTGCCGACCACGCCGTTGCCGCAGCCGAGGTCCGCCACCCGCCCGACGCCCGGCCCGGTGGGCAGGTGCCGCAGGAAGAAGCGGGTGCCGATGTCGAGCCGGTCGGCGCAGAAGACACCCGCGTGGTTGACCACCCGGCGCCCGGAGACCGCCCCGAGGTCCCCGGGCAGGTCGTAGCCGTACGGCCACGGGTTCGCGGGCCGCTCCAGGGCGGGGTCCGGGGAGCAGAGGATCAGCCGGGCCTTCTGCCGGGCCAGTGAGGTCCGGGTCGGCCCGAGGATCCGCTCGAACAGGTTCAGCGTGGAGGTGTGGATCTCCTTCACCATCCCGGTGCCGACCACGACCGTGCCCGCGTGCACCGCGGGCGCGAGCCGCAGCAGCTGGTCCTCCAGCAGCGCCAGGCTCTTCGGCACCCGAACGAGCAGCACGTCCACCCGCTCCGGCGGCGGGTCCTGGGTGGTCAGCAGCCGCACGGCACCGGGTTCGACGCCCGCCCGGGCCAGGTTCGCCCGGGTCGCCTCCTGCCCGAGGAAGGAGTCGGTGATCTGTGCCGGCCGGTGCCGGGCGAGCGCCGTGACCAGCGCGCCCCAGCGGTCCCCGACCACCACGACCGCGCCCGTCAGCGGCACCTCCTCCTCGGCCAGGTGCCGCAGCAGGTACGTGTCGGAGGCGTCCCAGGCGCGCAGCGGGTCGCGGGGATCCTCGGGGAAGCGGGACAGCTCGAACTCGCCCCATGGCGTCGTCATACGGTCGTTCATCGCGCTCCAGGCTAGCCGAGCCGCAGCTCACGACCGTTCGTGCCGGATGCGGGAGCATGGAGGGCATGGAAGGCATGGACGCCGGACTGTTCGCCAGGGAGCCGGCGCGGATCGCGCCGGGCGCCGTGCACGTCCCCGGCTGGCTGCCCCCCGAGCGCCGGCGCGCGCTGCTCGCCGCCTGCCGCGAGTGGGCCCGCCCCCCGGCCGGACTGCGCACCGTCCGCACCCCCGGCGGCGGCACGATGAGCGCACGGCAGGTATGCCTGGGCCGGCACTGGTACCCGTACGGCTACGCCCCCACCGTCGTCGACGGCGACGGCACGCCCGTGAAGCCGTTCCCCGCCTGGCTGGACGAGCTGGCCCGGACCGCCGTGACCGACGCGCTCGGCCGGCGCGCGCTCCCGGCCGAGCCGTACGACATCGCACTGATCAACTTCTACGACGGCGACGCCCGCATGGGCATGCACCGCGACAGCGACGAGCGGTCGGACGCGCCGGTCGTGTCGCTGAGCCTGGGCGACACCTGCGTCTTCAGGTTCGGCAACACCGAGACCCGCACCAGGCCGTACACGGACGTCGAACTGCGCGACGGCGACCTGTTCGTGTTCGGCGGACCGTCCCGGCAGGCCTTCCACGGGGTGCCGCGCGTGCGTCCGGGCACGGCGCCGCCGGAACTCGGGCTGACCGGGCGGCTGAACATCACCCTGCGGGTCAGCGGACTGTAGACCCGGCACGGGCCACGACGGCTGCGGATCATGGGAGACTCGCCCTCATGAGCGGCAAGGCGGACCCCCGTAGGGCGGGGGAAGGGACCACCTCGAGGGCGCGGCTGGACCGGGGGCGCGGCGCGCTCGGACCCGCGCTGGAGCTCGTGCACACCGGGCGGGCGCCGACCCGGGCCGTGCTCACCGCCGAACTCGGGGTGACCCGGGCGACCGCCGGAGCGGTGGCGGCCGAGCTGGAGGCGCTCGGGCTGATCCGGGTGAACGCCCGGCCGGGCGCGGCGGCCGGGTCCCAGGGGCGCCCCTCGCACCGTCTCGAGGTCGCCGAGGACGGCCCGGTGGTGCTCGCCGCGCAGGTCCACGCCGACGGCTTCCGGGCCGCGCTGGTGGGCCTCGGCGGGCGGATCGTGGCGACGGCGCCCGGCTGCGAGACCGTGGACGCGGACCCCGCGAAGGTGCTCGGCTCGGTCGTCGAGGCGGGCGCCGAACTCCTGCGCACCACCGGCCGCCGCTGCGTGGGCGCCGGACTCGCCGTGCCCTCCGCCGTCGCCGAACCCGACGGCCTGGCCCTCAACCCGCTCCACCTGGCCTGGCCGGTGGGCGCGCCGGTCCGCCGGATCTTCGGGGAGTGCGTGCGGGCCGCCGGCATCACCGGCCCCGCCTTCGCGGCCAACGACGTCAACCTGGCCGCGCTCGCCGAGCACCGGCACGGCGCCGGCCGGGGCGCCCGGGACCTGCTGTGCGTGGCCACCGGGCACCGGGGGGTGGGCGGCGCACTGGTCCTCGACGGCCGCCTGCACATGGGGAGTTCGGGCCTCGCCCTGGAGGTCGGGCATCTCACCGTCAATCCGGAGGGCCGCCCGTGCCACTGCGGCAGCCGCGGCTGCCTCGACGTGGAGACGGACCCGCTGGCCCTGCTCGTCGAGGCGGGCCGCGAGCCGGGTCCCGAGGTCTCCCTGCTCCAGCAGGCCGACGACATGCTGCGCGAGCAGTACAGCGACCCGGCCGTGCGCACCGCCGCCGAGGCCCTGATCGACCGCCTCGGACTCGGCCTGGCCGGTCTGGTCAACATCCTCAATCCCGACCGCATCATCCTCGGCGGCCTGCACCGCACCCTGCTCGACGCCGACCCCGGACGCCTGCGCGCGGTGGTCGCCGACCGCAGCCTGTGGGGGCAGAGCGGCGGCGTCCCCGTCCTGGCCTGCACCCTGGACCACAACAGCCTGGTCGGCGCGGCCGAACTGGCCTGGCAGCCGGTGCTGGACGATCCGCTGTCGGTGCTGTGACGCGGGCCGGGCACGTGGAGCTGCTGGACGCCCCGCGCATCCGGCTCGTCGAGACCGCCGCGCCCGAGCTGTCCCCGGAGCACCGGTCGGCCATGGACCGCCGGTGGGCGCAGGCGGTACGGGCCAACCCGGCGCTCTTCGACGGTCCGGTGGCCGCGCTGACCGGCCTGCAGCGGGACGGGCGGGACGGCCTGGTGCTGTCGTGGGCCCGGGCCACCTACCGGTACCGCGCGCTGCGCGGGGTGCCGGACGCGCCGGTGTGCTGTTCCCTGTTCGTCTCCGTGGTGCAGCCGTCCGGCGACGGCCGCCTGATGGTGGGGCGGATGGCCGCCTCGACCGCGGCGCCGGGCCGGTGGCAGCTCCCCGGCGGGACCGTCGAGCCGCCGGAGGAGGGCGCAGAGCTGGACGTCGACGGGCTGCGCCGGCACGCGGCCCGCGAGCTGTCCGAGGAGACCGGCTCCGACACCCCCGCCGAGGCCCTGGCCCTGTGGCTGACCACCCAGGGTGCGGGCGGCGGCGTCGGCGTCATGTTCCTCGCCCCGCCGTGCCCCGGCCGGGAACTGCGCGAGCGGTACGCGCGGCTGGTGAGCACCGAGACGGGCGAGGGCCGCGAGCCCGAGTTCGACCGGATCTCACTGATCCGGCCGCCGGGCGGCCTGGACGCCCTGGAGGGGCCGCACGTGGACTACCTGGAACCGGTCCTCCGCCACTACGCGGATACCGAGGTCTGAGCCGTGGGCCCGGCCGTCGACTGCCTGGAGCCGGTCCTCCGCCACTACGCGGATACCGAGATTTGAGCCGTGGGCCGGCCGCGGTGGGGGCGGTTCGGTCGCCGGGGCCGGTGGAACGGCCTGGAGGGGCCGGGCGCCGACTGCCTGGAGCGGGTTCTTCGTCGCTACGCGGATACCGCGGTCTGAGCCGTGGGTCGGCCGCGGTGGGGGCGGTTCGGTCGCCGGGGCCGGTGGAACGGCCTGAGCCACGCGTCGGCCATGGTGGCGCGGGCGGCGATTCGGTCGCCGTGGCCGGCCGGTGGCCCTGCGTCCACACACGTCCCGGAGCGGACGTACGTCACGCGTCCACGCGCGAAACGGACCGCCGGGTCCCGACCGCTGCCGGCGGAGACGGCCGGACGGTGCACGGCCGGGCCGGGAGCGCGGATGGCGTCCCCTCGCGGCGTCCCCTCACGGGACAGGGGCGGGCGGCCGTCGTGACCCACCCGCTCCATACGTCGTGGTGGCGTCACCGCCCGGTCAGCCGGGAACGGCCGACCGGGCGGGAGCGGATGCCGCGGCCGGGGCGTGAGCCGCGGCGACCGGCGTGGGCGCGGCGGTGACCGGCGTGGGCGGGACCGGGGCCGGCCGGGCCTCGGTGAGCCGGGGCGTGGGGCGCCGCTCGGCCGCCGGACGGGGCGAGCGGGCCGGCCGGCGGACCGCCGCGGACGGCGCGGGCAGCGTGAACCACACGACCTTGCCGTCGTCGCCCTCGGGGCGCGCGCCCCAGCTCTCGCTCATCGCCGCCACCATCGCCAGCCCGCGCCCGCAGGTGGCCAGCGGGACGAGGTCCGGCGCGTCGGCGGCGTCGGCGACCACGGGAAGGCGCGGATCGTGGTCGCGCACCGAGACCGTGAGCCGGTCGACCAGCAGTTCCAGCTCGACGGTGCACGACTTGTCGGGCCGGGCGTGCCGGTGGACGTTGCTGAGCAGCTCGGTCACACCGAGCGCGGCCCGGTCTATCAACGGGTCCATATGCCAGTAGCGCAACTGCGCAGATACGATTCTGCGGACCTGGCCGATCCGCGACGGCAGGGCTTGGAGCTCCACCGTGCAGTGCCTGCTTGAGTGACTGATCACGGCTGCGACTCCCCGATGTGAGGTCCGGAGGAACCGGAGGAAACACGGAGAACAAACGGATCCAGCAGGGTGCTTGCGTCCAAACGTCCGCCTGCTGTGCGGGCCGGCGGGCTGGTTCGCAGCGTTATCGCCGGTAAACCCAGAGTGACGTGAGAACAGCGTGACGCAGCGGGTGCGCTCCCGCAACTCGCCACCGTCGGTTGCCGGTCAGCCACCGCGCCCGGCCGCGCGGCGCACCGCCTCGATGAACCGCCGTGCCGCGGGCGGCCCCGGCTCGCCCGGGGCGGGGTCGTGCTCACCCAGCGTCAGCGAGTACCGCTTGCCGTTGAGATCCGCGTGCGCCCGGTCCTCCGGGGCGAACCACGGCCTTGAGGCGCGCACCGCCTGCACCGGCGCGCTGTCGATCTCGCTGCCGTAGCTGGTCAGCAACTCCACCCGGCCGTCGCTGATCCGGACCTGCCCGGCCCGGGTGAGCGACCGCAGCCGTTTGCCGATCCGCACGCCCTTGGCCGTGAACTCCGGCTCCGCCATGTCCTGCCGCCCCCTTGTGCGCGTCCTTCGCCGCGACGCCGGACCGCGTGGGTCCGGATCCGGCCCGCGTCCGGTCGTACCGGTCCGGGCCGGCGCGGTGCTGTGGTCCAGTGTGCGCCGCTGTCCGGGACGATCGTCCCGTCCGGTGCAGTCTGCCTCCGCGAGGTCGGGAGCACCAGTGCGCAGGGGGCGCGCGCGGGGGGCGCCCGGAGCACTCGCGCCCGTGCGCCCCGGGGCGCCTCGCACGGCTGCGCCCCAGCCTCCCTTTGACCGGCTCAAAGATGCGTTTATGCAGGTGAGAACAGGTGTGGAAGGTGCCTATGATGCGAAGTGCCGGCCGCCGGAGGCGCCGTCGGCGCTCAGCGTAAGGAGCCCCGCCGTGAGCACCACCCCACAGACCCGGACCGGCGCCACCCTCGACGTCGACCGCAGCGACGCCGCCTACCGCGGCTGGCTGAAAGACGCCGTCCGCAAGGTCCAGGCCGACGCCAACCGCTCGGCGGACACGCACCTGCTGCGCTTCCCGCTGCCCGAGCGGTGGGGCATCGACCTCTACCTGAAGGACGAGTCGACGCACCCCACCGGCAGCCTCAAGCACCGGCTCGCCCGCTCACTCTTCCTCTACGGCCTGTGCAATGGCTGGATCCGGCCGGACCGCCCGGTGATCGAGGCGTCCAGCGGCTCCACCGCCGTCTCCGAGGCGTACTTCGCGAAGCTCATCGGTGTGCCCTTCATCGCCGTCATGCCGCGCA
Organism: Streptomyces sp. NPDC038135; assembly: GCF_055601245.1. Taxonomy (NCBI): domain Bacteria; kingdom Bacillati; phylum Actinomycetota; class Actinomycetes; order Kitasatosporales; family Streptomycetaceae; genus Streptomyces; species Streptomyces sp. NPDC038135. The sequence continues at coordinate 298,027 of NZ_JBVJXS010000006.1, forward strand.
CGACGAGCGCCGAGAAGTGCCGTCTGATCGAGTTCCACGGCGGCCGGTGCCACTTCGTGGACGACTCCCGGAAGATGTACGAGGAGTCCGCCCGTCTCGCGGTGGAGACCGGCGGCCACTACATGGACCAGTTCACCTACGCCGAGCGGGCCACCGACTGGCGCGGCAACAACAACATCGCCGAATCCATCTTCCGCCAGCTGGAGTTGGAGCGTTTCCCGGAGCCCGCCTGGATCGTCGCCACGGCCGGCACCGGCGGCACCTCGGCCACCCTGGCGCGCTACGTGCACTACATGCAGTACGACACCCGCATCTGCGTCGCCGACCCGGACAACTCCTGTTTCTTCGAGGGCTGGACCACCGGCGATCCGGACGTCACCTGTGACTGCGGCTCCCGGATCGAGGGCATCGGCCGGCCGCGCATGGAGCCCAGCTTCGTGCCCGGAGCGATCGACCGGATGATGAAGGTCCCGGACGCGGCCAGCGTCGCCGCCGTACGGGCCCTGGAGCGGGTCATCGGGCGCAAGGCGGGCGGCTCGACGGGCACCGGCCTGTGGAGCGCGCTGAAGATCGTCTCCGAGATGGTGGCCGAGGGCCGCACCGGCAGCGTCGTCACCCTGCTGTGCGACCCGGGAGACCGCTACCTGGACAAGTACTTCTCCGACTCCTGGCTCGAGGAGCAGGGACTGGACATCGCCCCCTACACGGCCGCTATCGAGTCGCTGCTGGCCACGGGCGTGTGGCCGGACTGAATGCCGGCCGACGCGCCGTCAGACGTCCTCGTCGTCCTCGGTCTCGCCGGCCACCACCAGCCGGTGCAGATGCTCCGCGATCTCCGCGCGTGCCTCGGCGGGCAGACCCGCGTCGGTGACCAGCGTGTCCACCTGCGCCAGCCCGGCGAACGAACTCAGGCCCACCGTGCCCCACTTGGTGTGGTCGGCCACCACGACCACGCGGCGCGCCGACTGCACCAGCCGGCGGTTCGTCTCCGCCTCCGCGAGGTTCGGCGTGGACAGTCCGGCCTCCACCGATATCCCGTGCACCCCGAGGAACAGCAGATCGAAGTGGAGCGCGGCGATCGCCTGGTCCGCCACCGGGCCCACCAGTGAGTCGGACGGGGTGCGCACCCCGCCGGTCAGCACCACCGTCGCCGCGCCCTGCCGCTGTCCCGAGGTGCGCTGCGCCGCGTGGAAGACGTCGGCGACCCGCACCGAGTTCGTCACCACGGTGAGGTCGGGCACCTCCAGCAGGTGCTGCGCGAGCGCGTAGGTCGTCGTACCGCCGGACAGGGCGATCGCGGTGCCCGGGGCGACCAGCCGGGCGGCGGAGCGCGCGATGTCCTCCTTGGCGGTCAGCTCCAGGGCCGACTTCGCCTCGAAACCGGGCTCGTGCGTGCTCGCCTCGACCACCGGGACCGCGCCGCCGTGCACCTTCTCCAGCATGCCCTGGCGGGCCAGCGCGTCCAGATCGCGCCGCACGGTCATGTCGGACACTCCGAGCTTGCGGGTCAGCTCGTTGACCCGGACGCCGCCCCTGCGCCGGACCTCGTCCAGGATCAGGGCGCGGCGCTGCTCCGCGAGGAGGTTCTGATTCTCACTCACGTACGCTCCGGTCCCTTCGCCGCGATCCGTCGTCCGACCCGCCCGCCGCACCGGCTCCGACCTGGAGGTCCAGCGGTCGGCCGTGCACGGGCGTTCCATCTTTTCACGGGACGGCGGCGGTCGCGCCACCGCCTTTCCCGACGCGCACATGCCATCCCGCCCTGCCCGGTGCCGGGGACCCGGTCCGCTTTCACACGGATCGGGGAGATTCCGTGACGGGAGGTGTACGCGGGCCCGGAAACGGAGAACCTGAAGCCCGCGTGGACAGGTGTCCAGCAGGCGTGTCACGGGGGAAGTACTGACAGTGGAACGGGCGCAGGAACGCAATCCCGGACCGGAGACGGACGGCTCCGCCTTACGGCCCGCACCGGCCGGTGCCGAACTGGAACTCCTGGTGCACGGCGTCGGCGGCAGCACCCCCGAGAAGATGCTCGGCGACCCGCGCACCGTCCGGATCACCGGCGACGAGACCGCCGCGATCTTCCGGCGCGCCGCCGACGCCGCGAGACCGGTCGCCGCGGACGGACCCCGCGGCGAACCGGTCCGCGAGGCGTACGTCTGGTGCAACCTCACCTCCGGCGACGGCACCCGCGCCCTGTGGCTCCTGCTGCTGCCCTTCATGGTGGTGAACCTGGCCCACTGGATGCGCCCCGCCGCCCACGGCCGCAGGCGCACCGTCCGGCTCTACGGACTCCTCGTACGGCTGGCCGCGCTCACCCTCACCGTGCTGTTCACGGCCGCCGCCTGCGAGGTCGCCCTCGACCTGGTCGCCTGGCAGTGCGCGGGCGTCGCGGACTGCGCGCGCCGCCACACCTGGCTGGGCTTCCTCTCCCCGGCCGCCGCCGGCGACGCCTGGTGGACCCAGCCCGGCCGCCGCCTCGCGCTCGCCGCGCTGATCCCGGTCGCGCTGACCGCCCTGCTCTGGTACCTCTCGCACCGCACCTGGAACGCCTACGAGTCCCACCAGCCGATGTCCCGCGACCCCGAGCCCGAGCCCGACGCGAGCGCCCTGGCCCGGCCCGGCTTCTGGTACGGGCGCCGCCTGGTGGCCCGGCTGCGCGCCGCCCATACCGCGGCCGGCCTGCTCACGGTCGCCGCCGCCGTCGCCACGCCCACGGCCCGCTTCGACCACCGCCCCGGCGGCCCGGCCGCGCTGGACCTGCTCGGGTGGCTCCTCGCCGCGGCCCTGCTCGGCTGCGCGGGCGCCGTGGTGGCCGTCGTCTGCCGCCGCGGCCGCAGCGAGCGGTGCCCCGACCACCGGCTCGACCGCCACCTCGTACGCCGCCTGCCGCTCGCCGCGCTCGTCCTGCTGCTGCTCACCCTCGTCCACGCCGCCTGGTCCCGCCCCGGCTGGCGGTCCGCCGGCCGGCTGCCCGGCGACACGGCCTTCGGCACCCTCATGCTGACCCAGGGACTGCTCGTCGTCGTCCTCGCCGCCGTCGCCCACGACCTGTACCGCAGGCGCCCCGACCCGCGCGCCGCGGGACACGGGCTCGGCGGTCCCGCGGTCGCGCTGCTCGCCTGCGCGCTGGGCGGGGTGATGTCCGGCGGCGTCGCGCAGCGCGTCGCCGACTGGCTGGACGGCACCCGTGCCCTCCTCGACGGTCCGCCGGTCCTGCTGACCTGGCAGGCCTCCGTCATCCCGCCGCTGCTCGCGGTGCTGCTGGTCCTCGCCGCCCACCTGGCCCGGCGCACCGCGCGGCTCGCCCGCGCCGAGCGCGAACGGGTGCGGCACGAGCACCCCGGCGAGCCCGAGGACCCCTCCCGCACCCGCCGTATCGCCCACGCACGGGCCATGGCCACCCTCACCGACCGGACGCCCCTGGTCATCGGTGTGCTCTGCGCCACCACCCTGCTGCTGGGCGCCGCCGCGCTCGCCGGCGCCCTGGCCACCGGCAAGCCCCCCGAAGGCGCGGCCCGGCGCACGTACGACGTCGTCCAGGCGGCCGCCGAGACCTCACAGGCACTGGGCTCCTGGCTGGTCGGCATAGGCTTCCTGCTGTTCGTCACCTGGGGCCGGCGCGCCTACCGGGACGCCTCCGCCCGGCGCACCATCGGCATCCTCTGGGACGTCGGCACCTTCTGGCCGCGCGCCGCCCACCCGTTCGCCCCGCCCTGCTACGCCGAGCGTGCGGTGCCGGACCTGACCTGGCGGATGGCGACCTGGACCGCGCGCACCGGGGGCCGCCTCGTCCTGTCCGGCCACTCCCAGGGCAGCGTGCTGGCCGCCTCCGCCGCCTGGCAGCTCAGCCCCTCGGCCCGCCGGCGCGTGGCACTGCTCACCTACGGCTCCCCGCTGGAACGTCTCTACGGCCGCTGGTTCCCGGCGCACTTCGGCCCGGCCGCGCTGGCCGCCCTGCACCGGGACGTCGCCTGCTGGCGCAACCTCCACCGCCCCACCGATCCCATCGGCGGCCCGGTCCGTCTGCCCGGCGACTGCGGCCCCGAGGTCGACCACGAGCCCCTGCGCGACCCCCTCGCCTACGGCCGCACCCCCGAGCACCCGCTGCCGGCCCCGATCCTCGGCCACTCCGACTACCAGGCCGACCCGGCCTTCGCCCGCGAACGGGCCCGCCTCCTGGCCCGGCTGCGCCCGGACCTGCCCACCCAGCGCCCCGAACGCCCGGAACCATGACGCTCCCAGGCCGGTCACCGCGGTCAGGGCAGCTCGGGCAGGTCCTCGCCGTACAGCAGGGTCAGGTCGTCGGTACTGGGGTCGGCGACCTGGGCGACCCGGCTCGCGTGCCGCTCCACCATCGCCTCGAAGGTCTGGCGCGCGGTCCGGCCGTTGCCGAACGCGGCGCCCTTCGGGATCGCCGTGAAGTACTTGAGCAGCGCCTCCGACGCCCCCGGGGTCAGCCGGTACTCGTGCTCGTCGGCCTGCTGCTCCACGATCCTGAGCAGTTCGTCCGGGCCGTAGTCGCCGAAGGTGATGGTCCGTGAGAAGCGGGAGGCGACGCCGGGGTTGACGGAGAGGAAGCGCTCCATCTCGGCCGTGTAGCCGGCGACGATCACCACGACCGCGTCCCGGTGGTCCTCCATCAGCTTCACCAGCGTGTCGATGGCCTCCTTGCCGAAGTCGCGGCCGGCGTCCTCCGGGGACAGCGCGTACGCCTCGTCGATGAACAGCACACCGCCGCGCGCCCGCTGGAAGGCCTCCTGGGTGCGGATCGCGGTCGAGCCGATGTGCTCGCCGACCAGGTCGACCCGCGACACCTCGACGAGATGCCCCTTCTCCAGCACCCCGAGGGAGGCGAGGATCTCGCCGTACAGCCGGGCCACCGTCGTCTTGCCCGTGCCGGGGGAGCCGGTGAACACCAGGTGCCGCTTGACCGAGGCGGCCTTCAGGCCCGCCTGCTGCCGGCGCCGGCCCACCTCGATCATGTCGGTCAGCGCCCGGACCTCCCGCTTGACGCTCTCCAGGCCCACCAGCGCGTCCAGTTCGCCCAGCACGGCCTTCGAGGAGCGGGCCGGCTGCTCCGGCTCGGCGGCGACGGCCGGTTCCGCGTCCAGGGCGCGCTGGCCGGGGATCGCCCCGAGCAGGCCCGCGGAGGAGGGGGACGCCGACTGCTCGGCCGTCTCGCGCTGGGCCGGCGGCCGGATGCCGCCGCTCTCGTCGCTGGTGCAGTCCTCCACCACCGGCCCCGTCCCGGAGCCCGTGTCCGGCCCGGCGTCCGCGAACTCGTAACCACCGCGCGCACACCGCTCCGTGCGGCACTTGCGCAGCGTCGTGCGGCAGCCGTCGATCACATGGAAGCCGTAGCCGCCGCTGCCGCTGACCCGGCAGTTCACGAACGTGCCCCGGCCGCCCGCGGACACGTAGAAGCCCGCCTCGGCGGGGGAGTCGACCGTGCACCGCTCGACGGTGGGGTCGGCGCCCTTGGTGACGATCACACCGGTCTGGGTGCCGTCCAGGGTGCAGTTGCCGAGGTTGCCGCCGCTGCCGTGGTCGCGGAACCAGGCGCCGGTGGCCGCGTCCCGGATCCGGCAGTCGTCGAGCTGCGCGGTCGCGCCGTCGCTCACCGACACCGCCGTGTTGCGCACCTGGTACAGATCGCTGTCCACGACGTCCGCGCGCGAGCCGCGGTCCAGCACGAACAGCGCGTCCGGCACGTCGTGCACCCGGCAGGCGTCGAGCACCGCGGTCGCGCCGTCGCTCACCCACACCGCCGGGTAGTCACCAGTGCTGTCGAAGATCTCGCACTGGTTCGCGTCGACCCGGGTGCCCGGGTCCCACACGGACAGGCCGTTGCGGCCGAACTGGCGCACCGTCGTCCGGGTCAGCGTGAGCACCGAGCGGGAGCGCAGGTCGATCGCGTTCTCCGGGACGTCGTGGATGCGGCAGTCGGCGAGCGTGAGCACCGCGTCCGTGTCCAGCGTGACGCCGTCGGCCGTGGTGCGGTGCAGATCGCAGTCGGTGAGATGGGCCGTGGCCCGCCCGGTGATCTGCACTCCGGAGCCCCGGACCTCGTACACCTCGCAACCGACCGCCTCCAGCGCCGAGTTCTCCCCGGTCGCGGTCAGCCCGTTGCCGGCGGCGTGGTGCACCCGGCAGCGCTCCAGCCGGGGACGGCCGCCGCCGTGCACCGACACCCCCGCCTGACCCGCCGCGACGACCTCGCACTCCTCGAACACCCCGCCCGCGCCGTCGAGTACGGCGATGCCGATGCCGGCCGGATTGTCGACGGTGCAGCGGCGCACGGTCGGCCGCGCCCCGCCCCGGACCTCGATGCCCGCGGCGGACCGGGTGACGATCCGCACGTCCATCAGCTCGGGCGTACCCTCCTCCACCAGCAGGGCGGGGGCCGCCGCGTCCTGGCCCTCCACGTGCAGGTCCTGCACCACCGCCGAGGCCCGCACGGTCAGCGGGACACCGTCCGCCGGCGCGATCCGCACCGAGCCCGGGGCGCCCTCGGGACCCCGCAGGGTCACCGGCCGCCGCACGACCAGGTTCTCCCGGTACGTGCCGGGGGCGATGGTGAGGACGTCGCCGTCGGCGGCGGCCTCCAGGGCTGCGGCGAGCGAAGCGTACTCACCCGTGCGGCGACGCCACCGCGACGTACCGCTGTGCGTCACCTGGACCGTGCCCTGTGCCATGGCGTTGCCGTGCCCCCACCTCGTAGTACGCGGGTTTTGGTGCCGAGTGCGAGTCGGCCGCTCCACCGTAGCGTGCGCGCGGGTGGTGGGATGACCAGAGGCGGAAGGCCGTCAGCTGCCGGTGCCCGCCTTGCCCCAGTCCGGACCCGCCCGGTCCCAGGCCCGGTCCCAACGCGCGTACCTGCGGCGGACCATGCGCCACACGACCAGCCGCCGGCCGCACTCGATCAGGCCCGCGGTGAGCAACGCGGCGCCCAGACCCGCGAGTACGGCGTGCGTCGTCGCCGTGGGGGAGTCCAGCGGGCGTGTCGTCACCCGGCCGTGCCGGTCCGTCCAGAGCGCGAAGCGGTCGCCGGCGCCCGGCGATCTGAGTTTCGCCAGGGCCGCGCCGCGCCGGTGCCGGCCGTCGGGCGCCGTCCACTCCGCGAGGACCCGGCTGTGCGCGTCCCCCACGGCGCTGGTGTCGGGGTCGGTCTCCACCGGAGCGCCGCCGAGTATTCGCACCACGGTCGCCGTGACGAGGTGGCGTTCGCGCTGCTGCTCGCGCGCCGATCGCTGCAGGGAGCCGTGAGCCGTCACTCCGACCAGGGCACCGGTCACCGGCGCGGCCACGGCGATCAGCACCAGTGCCACGAGCGCCACCCAGGCCTCGGTCAGATCGGTCGCACGGCGCAGCGGATTCCCCCGCCAGCGCCACAGTCCCCCGATGGCCCGCACGCCCCCCACCCCCTTCCGCTCCTCGGTGGTCCCCCGAGGAGCCGCCCACCCCTGGCCCGGGCCGCGAGTGCTCCCACTCCCGGCCCGGACCGTTCACGCATCGCTCATGGTGTCCCAACGACCGGGCCCCGCGCCGGGGTTCCCGGGAGTCACGACGACACCCGTACCGGGTCGCCCACCCGGATGGTGCCGGGCGCGAGCGGCACCAGGTTCTGCCCGAACAGCAGCCGGCCGCCGGCCTTGCGGTGCCGGGCCAGGGTGTGCAGGGGTTCGCGGCCGCGCCGGGCGGTGTCCTGGTCGGTCGTGGTCACCACGCAGCGCGCGCAGGGCTTGGCGACCCGGAAGTCCACCTCGCCGATGGAGAGGCCCGACCAGCCGTCCTCCGCCCACGGCTCGGTGCCCTCGACGACCACGCTCGGACGGAAGCGGTTCATCGGCAGCGGGCCCTCCTGCGCGTGATCGCCCCGTGCCACCAGTTCGTTCAGGGCGTCGAGGGAGGCGACGGTGGTGACCAGCAGCGGATAGCCGTCGGCGAAGCTCACCGTCTCGCCCGGCCGCGCGTAATCGGGGTCCAGCGGCCGGCGGGAGGCCGGGTCGTCCATGTGGACCAGACGGACCCCGGCGCCCAGAAGACCCGAACACCACGCGTGGGCGGCGCCGGACGCCGGGACCGCCGCCACCTTGGTGCCGAACACGCTCGCCGGGACCGTGGCGACCGGTTCCGGGACCGCGACCTCCAGCGGTTCACGTCCGGGCCCCGACAGACGGATGCCGCCGCCGGGCAAGGGCTCGGCGGCGGCGAGCGCGAGACGCGGCTGCTCGCGCTGTGTGACGACCTTTCCCCCGTCGTCAATCAGTGTCCAGCGTCGGTCCCCGGCCAGCCCCCAGGGCTCCACCACGGCCTCCCGGGGCGAGACGCCCCGGAACGCCTTGACCGGATGGACGTGGATCGACCGCAGTCGTGCGTTCCCCATACGGCCATCGTGCCAGGTGGCGGCGGCAGCCGGGGCTGCGGGTCAGTAGCCGCGGTACTGCTGGTTGTTGTACGGGTCCTGGTACGGCGCCGCCGCGGGTCGCGGGGCGGCCGGACGCATCGCCTCGTACCCCGTGCCGCCGCCCATCGGGCGCTGCTGCTGCGGCGCCTGCGGGCCTGGGTAGCCGCGCGGCGCGCTCGCCTGCTGCGGGATGTACGCCGTGGGCGCCTGCTGCAGCGGGGCGGGCTGCGGCATCTGCGGGTACCCGTAGGCGGGGGCCGACTGGTACGACGGGCCGGCTGGGAGGGCGGGCAGCGCCGACGGCAGGGCGGGCAGGTTGCTGCCGGTGTCGTACGCGGCGGGGACCCGGATCGGGGCGATCTGCGGGGTGCCCCGCTCGGCCACGAGCGAGTCGTAGATCGGGGTGTCCGGGAAGGAGGCGGAGTAGTAGCCGCCGCCATAAGTGGAGCGGGGGGAGGTCATGGCACATAAGTTAAGCCCACGATGTGCTGGTTGGGGAGACCGATAAGAGGGTTGTTTTCCGTGTCGGCCGTGACGCGGGATCCCCAATACGAGCGAACTCGGCAAAAAAGGACGCCGATCCGGGTTTGGATCCTGTAAAGGCCGAGTTCCTGGCGGGTTACCGGCGGTTGACCGGCGGTCTTCGCCGGCCGGCCCGCGCCGCCCGGGTGCGTTCGCCGCTCCCGGGAATAGGTTGGGCGGGTAGCGATCATCCGGGGCGCCCGGGAACGTCCGGGGCGCACACCGACACGTGATGGGGGCGGACATGACAATGGCGAAAGGATCGAATGCGCCGGTGCCGACCACGGCCCTGCGCGTCGAATTGGGCTGGCGCCCGGGGCCCGCGGTGCCCGACGCGGACGCCTCGGCGCTGCTGCTGACGGCCGGAAAGGTCCGCTCCGACGGGGACTTCGTCTTCTACAACCAGCCCGCTCACGCCTCCGGCGCGGTCCGGCACCAGGGCAAGCGGACGGCCGGCGAGCGGATCACCGACACCCTCCTCGTCGACCTCGCGCGCGTGGAGAGCGGGATCGACCGGATCGTCCTCGCGGCCTCGGCCGACGGCGGGACGTTCGGGCAGGTGCCCGGCCTCTACGTCGAGGTGACCGAGGAGAGCGGCGGTGCGGTGGTCGCCCGCTTCGACAGCCCCGGCGCGACCTCCGAGACCGCCTTCCTGCTCGGCGAGTTCTACCGGCGCCAGGGCGGCTGGAAGTTCCGCGCCGTCGGCCAGGGGTACAGCAGCGGACTCGAGGGCCTGGCGACGGACTTCGGCATCACGGTCGACGAACCGCAGCGGCACGCGCCGCCGCCCGCGCCCCCGTCGCCCGCCGCGCCGCCGCCCTCCCGGCCCGCCGCACCCCCGCCCCCGCCCGCCACGCCGCCGGTGACCCTGCCGCCGCCGGTCACCACGCCGGTCCCGCTGCCGCCGCCCCCGGCGGCCGCCGCGCCGGTCCGCCTTTCCAAGGTCACCCTCACCAAGGCCGCCCCGTCCGTCTCGCTGGCCAAGCAGGGCGGCACCTCCGGGGCCCTGCGGGTCAACCTCAACTGGCAGGTGCGCAAGCAGTTCCCGGGCCGGCTCGGCCGCTGGGGTGGCGGTCAGGGCGACGTCGACCTCGACCTGTGCGCCCTGTACGAACTCGCCGACGGGCGCAAGGGCGTCGTACAGGCCCTCGGCAACGCCTTCGGATCGCTGGACCGTCCGCCGTACATCCACCTGGACGGCGACGACCGCACCGGCGCCGTGGCGAGCGGCGAGAACCTCACCGTCAACCTCGACCACAAACAGGACTTCCGGCGCATCCTGGTCTTCGTCACCATCTACGAGGGCGCCGCCTCCTTCGCCGACCTGCACGCCACGGTCACCCTCCAGCCCCAGCACGGCGCGCCGATCGACTTCTCGCTGGACGAGTGCACGGTCCCGTCCACGGTCTGCGCGCTCGCCCTGATCACCGGCACGGGCGGCGACCTCGTCGTCCAGCGCGAGGCGCGGTACCTGGTGCCCGACCGCGGAGTGAGCCCGCAGCGGACCATAGACCGCGTCTACGGCTGGGGCATGAACTGGACGCCCGGCCGCAAGTGAGCCGGGTCAGCCCTCGTCGGGCCGCACCTCCGGACGCGCGTAGGTGCGGCCCTTCCAGGCCGCACCCCGCCCCCGGTAGTGCTGCACGGCCGAGTCCACCGTCATCAGGAGATAGAGGAGAGCGGTGAACGGCAGCAGCGGCGCGAGCCACAGCGGCTGCCGGTAGTAGCGGAGCATCGGCAGGTACGTCCCCGCCATCACCGCCCACGCCAGCCCGCCCGCCACCGCCGCGGCCGTGGACCCCCCGGCCGTCCCCGCCACCACGGCCGCGGGCGGGGCCAGGTACACCAGGGCGAGCCCGGCGACCGTGCCGAGCAGCAGCGACGGGCTGTGCCGCAACTGGGCGTAGGCGCTGCGCGAGACCATCCGCCACAGGTCGTGCAGCCGCGGATAGGGCCGCACGCTGTCCACCCGGTCGGCCAGCCCGAGCCAGACATGACCGCCGGCGCGCTTCACCGCGCGCGCGAGGGCGACGTCGTCGATCACGGCGTGCCGGATGGCGTCCGGGATCCCCGCCCGCCGCGCCATGCCGGCGCGCAGCAGCACGCAGCCGCCGGCCGCCGCCGCCGTACGCGACCCCCGCCGGCCGATCCGGCGGAACGGGTAGAGCTGTGCGAAGAAGTAGACGAACGCCGGCACCACGAGCCGCTCCCACAGGCTCTCCACCCGCAGCCGCGCCATCAGCGACACCGCGTCGAAGCCGCCCGTGCGGGCCGCCGCCACCAGCTCACGCAGACTGTCCGGCGCGTGCGCGATGTCGGCGTCCGTCAGGAGCAGGTACTCGGGGTCACGCGCGTGCGCGAGGGCGACGCCGTGCCGCACCGCCCACAGCTTGCCCGTCCAGCCGGCCGGCGGCTCGCCGGGGGAGGCCACCGTCAGCGGCAGCCCTCCGTGCCGGCGGGACAGCTCGCGCGCCAGCTCCCCGGTGCCGTCCGTGCTCCCGTCGTCCACCAGGACGACCTCGGCGCGCCCCGGATAGTCCTGGGCGAGCAGCGACGGCAGACTCGCGGGCAGCACCTCGGCCTCGTCCCGGGCCGGAACCACGACGCACACCGGCGGCCAGTCACCGGGAGTGCGGCGCGGTGGCAGCCGGACGTCCGTGCGCCAGAAGAAGCCCTGGCACAGCAGCAGCCAGCACCAGGCGGCGAGGGAGGCGACGGCGATCCACACGATGGCGCTCACGGGCGCAGTCTGCCCCACCCGACCGGCCGATCGGGGCCCATCGTCTATCGTGGCCGGGTGAAGATCGCGCTCATGGACTCCGGAATCGGCCTGCTGGCGGCCACCGCCGCGGTACGGCGCCTGCGGCCCGACGCGGACCTCGTCCTCTCCCTCGACCCCGACGGCATGCCCTGGGGGCCGCGCACCACCGAGGACCTCACCGCACGCGCCCTGGCCGTCGCCGAGGCCGCCGCGGCCCACCGGCCGGACGCCCTGATCATCGGCTGCAACACCGCCACCGTGCACGCGCTGCCCGCCCTGCGCGCCCGGCTGGAGCCCGGCATCCCGGTGATCGGCACGGTCCCGGCGATCAAGCCGGCCGTCGCCGGGGGCGGCCCGGTCGCCATCTGGGCCACGCCCGCCACCACCGGAAGCCCCTACCAGCGCGGTCTCATCGAGCAGTTCGCCGACGGCGTCCGGGTCGCCGAGGTGCCCTGCTGGGGGCTGGCCGAGGCCGTGGAGCACGCGGACGAGGCGGCCATCGACGCGGCCGTCGCCGCCGCGGCCGCGCTGACCCCGGACGACGTCACCACCGTCGTCCTCGGCTGCACCCACTACGAACTGGTGGCGGACCGCATCCGCGCCGCCGTACGGAACGGAAGCGCCGCCCCGCTCGCCCTGCACGGCTCCGCCGGGGCGGTCGCCGCCCAGGCCCTGCGCCGTCTCGGCGAACAAGCCGCCCCCGACGCCCCGGCCGAAGGCACGCTGACGGTGCTGCTCAGCGGTCGCGAGGGCGCGCTGCCCGCGGCCGCGCTGCGCTATGCCGAGGGCCGGCTGCTGCCGTCCGCCGGGCCGCTCGCCGACCGGCGCTGACTCGGAGATCCCTGCGGCCGGCGCCTGGGCCGCCTGAAGGAGTCACGCTCCGCGAGCGGGTACCCGCGCACCGAAACCTGAGTAACCTCGTATCCATGAGCGAGCACCGCCGCACCGAGGACGCCTCGCACCCCGACGTCTGGACCGGACGCGCCACCAACCGGGTCCAGTGGCTGCTGGCGCTGGTGGGCGCCGCCTGCATGGCCCTCGGTATCGAACTGGCCGTGGAATCCGCCTGGACCTCCGGCGTCGCCGCGCTGGCGATGTCCGTCGTCGGCTGCATCGCGGCCGGCCTGCTGGTCCTCTTCGGCACGCTGGCCTTCGTGCACGTCGACCTGAAACTTGAGAAGGACTGCCTCGAGGTGCGCTGCGGCCACATCGGTGTGCCGCGCCGCCGCATCCCGCTGTCCGAGGTCGCCGGAGCCGACTTCGCCGCCCTCGTCACCCCCTGCAACTGGGGCGGCTGGGGTTACCGCTGGCGTCCGGAGAAGGGGACCGCGGTCGTCGTCCGCCGCGGCGAGGGCATCGTGCTCAGACTCTGGGACGGCCACACCTTCACCATCACCGTGGACAACGCGGAGTCCGCGGTCCGCGTCATCAGGGCCCGGCTGCGGGCGATCACACCGGGCACCATCAGCTGAACCGCGGCCGGCGGCCGTCCCGGCCCGCGCCGACCGCTACCGCCGCTTGCCCGTCCCTGGCCCGCGTCGATCCACTACCGCCGCGTGCCGTCCCCGGTCCGCGTCGATCCACTACGGCTTCCTGCCGTCCCCGGCCGCATTGCCCGCCACGGCCACCCGCGGACGTCCATCCCTACGGCTCCCCGCCGTCCCCCGCCCATGGCCGCGCCGTCGCCCACCCCGCCAGCAGTCCCGCGCCCGCCGTCACCGTGGCGAAGCTGAGCGCGTTGCCCACTGCGGCGAGCACGGCGAGCGCGGTCAGCGCCGCGCCCGCGGTGAGGGCCACCGGCGTGGAGCGCGGGGAGCGCCACAGGGCGTGCAGGATCCAGCCGTGCACGGCGATCAGCAGCAGGACCCCGATCAGACCCTGCTCGGCCGCCTGCTGGAGCGGCGCCGAGTGCGGTCTGCCGTAGGCGAGCAGCCCCGCTCCCCGCGGACCGGCCGCCGTGAACTCGGCGAAGCGGCCCGGGCCGACGCCGAGCAGGGCGTCGCGGCCGGCCAGCCGCGCGGCGTCCCGCCACAGCCCGAGCCGGCTCGCGGTGAACCGGCCGCTCAGCGCGTCGGTGAGCCCGGCGGGCAGCGCGTCCGCCGCGACCGTGCAGACCGCCGCCACGGGGACGGCCGCCGCGAGGGCCAGGCCGGCGACACCGGCGCCCCGGTACGGCATCGCGCCCGCCGCGAGCGAGCACAGCAGCACGGCCGCGCTGGCGGCGCAGCCGGCGGCCGAGCCCGTCACGGCGCCGGTCAGCGCGATGCCGGCGGCCAGCAGCCGCAGCAGGGCCCGGGTCGCCGGTCGGCGCGCCGACCAGGCGGCGCAGCAGGCCGCCCCGGTGGCGAGGGCCAGCACCGCGGCCGTGGCGCCGGCGTGCCCGAGCGGGACGGCGTACCGGGCGCCGGGGGAGAGGTCCGGCATGACCAGCGGCAGGGCCGCCCCCGCGACCGCGCCGGCCGCCGGCGCGGCCACCGGCAGCAGTGACCCGGAGATCCGCCCCGCGGCATGGCCCGCGGCCAGGGCGAGCACCGCGAGCAGCACGCCCTCGGGCCGTCCCTCGTGAGCCGCCGCCGTGATCAGCGACCAGGCGGCGCACGCCCCCAGGAGGATCATGCCCGCCCCGTCGGAAACGTTTCGTCCGGCCTCTCGGCAGCCCGCGCCGTCCGCGCCGGCCGCGGATCCCAGTTCCGTCGACCCCACCCCGTAGCCCCTCGTACCCAGGTCCCCCGACCTGTGGCGGTCCCCGGCGGAGCGCACCGGACCGGGCCGCACCGCAGAGGCTGGGCACACGGTAACGGCTGGTCGCCGATTTGTGGACGAGTCCCGCGCGAACGCATGACCGGCGACCGTACTCCTGGGGCGGCCGGGACGTCCTGGACTGCGCTGTCGGCATCGAGTGCGCCCGCCGTACACTCCCCGGGTGACCGTCACCGCAACTTCCGTGGACCAGTCCGACCAGCTCAGGCCGCCCTCCGCGAGGAGTGCGCGCGGCAGCCGGCTCCGGCGACTGGTCCCGGCCGCCGCCTCCGCCCTGTGCGGCGTGCTGCTCTACGTCAGCTTCCCGCCGCGCCCCCTGTGGTGGCTGGCCCTGCCCGCCTTCGCCGGCTTCGCCTGGGTGCTGCGCGGCCGCGGCTGGAAAGCGGCCCTCGGCCTCGGCTACCTCTTCGGGCTCGGCTTCCTGCTGCCGCTGCTGGTGTGGACGGGCGTGGAGGTCGGCCCCGGCCCCTGGCTCGCTCTCGCGGCCATCGAGGCGGTCTTCGTGGCCCTGGTCGGCGTCGGCGTGGCCGCGGTGTCCAGACTGCCTGCCTGGCCGGTGTGGGCGGCCGCCCTGTGGATCGCCGGCGAGGCGGTACGCGCGCGCGTGCCCTTCCGCGGCTTCCCCTGGGGCAAGATCGCGTTCGGCCAGGCGGACGGCGTCTTCCTGCCGCTCGCCGCGGTGGGCGGCACTCCGGTGCTCGGTTTCGCCGTCGTCCTGTGCGGCTTCGGCCTGTACGAGGCCGGGCGCCTGATCGCCGAGCGGCGCCGCACCCGGACCCTGCGGCGCGGGGCGGCGGCCGCGGCCCTGCTCAGCGTCGCCGTGCCGGTCGCGGGAGCGGTCGCCGCGCGGCCGCTGGTCAGCGATGAGGCGCAGGCCGGCACCGCGACCGTCGCGGTCATCCAGGGCAACGTCCCCCGCGCCGGTCTGGAGTTCAGCGCCCAGCGCCGGGCCGTGCTCGACCACCACGCGCGCGAGACGCTCAAGCTGGCCGCCGACATCAAGGCGGGCAAGACCGCGAAGCCGGACTACGTGCTGTGGCCGGAGAACTCCTCCGACATCGACCCCTTCACCAATCCGGACGCGGCCGCCGTCATCAACGAGGCGGCCAGGGCCGTCGGGGTGCCGATCTCGGTCGGCGGGGTCGTGGAGAAGGACGGCAGGCTGCTCAACGAGCAGATCCTGTGGGACCCGGTCAAGGGACCGACCCAGACCTACGACAAGCGCCAGGTGCAGCCGTTCGGCGAGTACCTTCCGCTGCGCGGCCTGGTCGGAGCGATCAACAAGGACTGGACCGGCATGGTCCGCCAGGACTTCAGCCGGGGCAGCGAGCCGGGCGTCTTCGACTTCGGCGGCGCCAAGGTCGGCCTCGCCACGTGCTACGAGGCCGCCTTCGACTGGGCGGTGCGGGACACCGTCACGCACGGCGCGCAGATGATCTCGGTGCCGAGCAACAACGCCACCTTCGACCGCAGCGAGATGACCTACCAGCAGCTCGCCATGTCCCGCGTCCGGGCCGTCGAGCACAGCCGGACCGTGACCGTGCCGGTCACCAGCGGCGTCAGCGCGATCATCATGCCGGACGGCACGATCACGCAGAAGACCGGCATGTTCGTGCCCGCCTACCTGGTGCAGAAGGTGCCGCTGCGCACCTCCGAGACGCCCGCGACCCGGCTCGGCATCCTGCCGGAGATCGCCCTCGTGCTGGTCGCGGCGGGTGGACTCGGCTGGGCGACCGGCTCCGGGGCGCGCGCCCGGCGCGCCGGACGCGCGTGACCGTACGGCGGTCCTGCGCCCCCTGACATGCGAGGGAGCCGTGGACCGGCCCGTTAGGGTCGGTCCATGGCTACTCCCGACTTCATCCGCACCGTCCGGGCCAGCGCCGGTCAGCAGCTGCTGTGGCTTCCCGGGGTCACCGCGATCGTCTTCGACGACGAGGGCAGAGTGCTGCTGGGCCGGCGGTCCGACACCCGCAAGTGGTCGGTGATCGGGGGCATCCCGGAACCGGGCGAGCAGCCCGCCGCCTGCGCGGTGCGGGAGGTGTTCGAGGAGACGGCGGTGGACTGCGTCCCCGAGCGGGTCGTGCTGGTCCAGGCACTGCAGCCGGTGACCTACCCCAACGGGGACGTCTGCCAGTACATGGACATCACCTTCCGCTGCCGTGCGGTGGGCGGCGAGGCCCGGGTCAACGACGACGAGTCGCTCGAGGTGGGCTGGTTCACGGTGGACGCGCTGCCGGACCTGCACGAGTTCGGGCTCTTCCGGATCAAGCAGGCCATGTCCGAGTCACCCACATGGTTCGACCCTATGACTATGGGCTGAAGTGTGGGTGGCAGCCACATGTGGTGAGGGGTGGGCCCCACTTATCGTCGGCTCATGACCACGTCCAGCCCGCCACCGGCCGCCCAGCCCCCCGCCCCCCATGACTCCCTCGACCTCGGCGGCCGCACCGCCCTCGTCACCGGCGCCGCCAGCGGCATCGGGCGCGCCTGCGCGCTGCGGCTCGCCGCCGCCGGCGCCGAGGTGAGAGCCGTCGACCGGGACGCCGCGGGCCTCGCCGAGCTGGCGGAACTCGCCCAGCGGGCCGGCGACCTCGCGGGCACGGTCGTACCCCACACCCTGGACCTCACCGACCTCGACGCCGCCGAGCGGGTAGCCGCCGGCACCGACGTCCTCGTCAACAACGCCGGACTGCAGCTGGTACGTCCGCTGGAGCAGTTCCCGCCCGACGTCTTCCACACCGTGCTCACCGTGATGCTGGAGGCGCCGTTCCGGCTCATCCGCGGCGCCCTCCCGCACATGTACGCGCAAGGATGGGGGCGGATCGTCAACGTGTCCTCCGTGCACGGACTGCGCGCCTCGGCGTTCAAGTCCGCCTACGTGGCCGCCAAGCACGGCCTCGAAGGCCTGTCCAAGACGGCCGCGCTGGAGGGCGCCCCGCACGGCGTGACCTCCAACTGCGTGAACCCCGCCTACGTCCGCACCCCGCTGGTCGAGAAGCAGATCGCCGACCAGGCGCAGGCCCACGGCATCCCCGAGGAACGCGTCCTGTCCGAGATCCTGCTGAAGGACAGCGCCGTCCAGCGGCTCATCGAACCCGAGGAGGTGGCCGACGCCGTGGCCTACCTGTGCGGTCCTCAGGCCTCCTTCGTCACCGGCACCTCCCTCGTCCTCGACGGCGGGTGGACGGCCCACTGAGCGGACCGGCGCCGCCGGGCCCGGGAGTTTTCCACAGGCCCGGCAGGCCGGACCGCCGATGCGTAATCCTGTGACCATGTCTCGCGATCACGTCCAGCCGGCCGCAACCCCCGCCTCCGAAGGCGCCGCGGGGGTGTCCGGCGACGGCGCGGGCGCCCCGTACCTCGAGCTGCTGGCCCGCGACGCCCCGGTGGAGGCCTACGAGCAGCCGGTGCTGCTCGCCCGGGCCGAGGGGCAGCCGGCCGACCGGATCGCCGCGCTGGAGCGCGCCAAGCTGCTCGCCCTGCGGGTCCGTTCCGAGCTGGAGGGACGCCGCCGCCGTGAGGCCGAGCTGTCGGCGCTGTTCGAGACCGCCCACGACCTGGCCGGCCTGCGGGACCTGGACGCCGTGCTGCAGGCCATCGTGCAGCGCGCCCGGTCCCTGCTGGGCACGGACGTCGCCTACCTCAGCCTCAACGACCCGGCACGCGGCGACACCTACATGCGCGTGACCGAGGGCTCGGTGGCCGCCCGCTTCCAGCAACTGCGCCTCGGCATGGGCGAGGGACTCGGCGGACTGGTCGCCCAGACCGCGCGGCCCTACGTCACCGACGACTACTTCAAGGACGCCCGCTTCCAGCACACCCGCGCCATCGACGCCGGCGTCGAGGACGAGGGCCTGATCGCCATCCTCGGCGTACCGCTGATGCTCGGCTCCAGCGTCATCGGCGTCCTGTTCGCCGCCGACCGGCGCGCCCGTGTCTTCGAACGCGGGCAGATCGCCCTGCTCGGCTCCTTCGCCGCGCTCGCCGCGGCCGCCATCGACACCGCCAACCTGCTCACCGAGACCCGCTCGGCGCTGGCCGGCCTGGAGCGGGCCAACGAGATCATCCGGGACCGCAGCGCGGTCATCGAGCGCGCCTCCGAGGTGCACGACCGGCTCGCCGAACTGGTGCTGCGCGGCGGCGGCGTCCACGACGTGGCCGCGGCCGTCTCCCAGGTCATCGACGGCACGGTCGAGTTCACCGAGGCAGGCACGGCGCCGGCCGCGGCCCTGAAGGCGTCCCGCACCGAGGGGCACGCGGTACGGCACCAGAGCGACTGGATCGCCGCGGTGGTCGCCGGCGGCGAACTCCTCGGCGCGCTCGTGCTGCGCGGCCACCCGGACCTCGACCCGGTCGACCAGCGCACCCTGGAACGCGCGGCGATGGTCACCTCGCTGCTCCTGCTGGCCCGCCGCTCCGCCGCCGAGGCCGAGCACCGGGTGCGGGGCGAACTGCTCGACGACCTCCTGGACGCCCGCGACCGCGATCCGCGCCTGCTGCGCGAGCGCGCCGCCCGGCTGCACGCCGACCTGGACGCCACCCACGTCGTCCTCGCCGCCCGGCTCGACGGGCCGGCCGCCGACGCCGACGAGGAGGCCGCCGCCCGGCGCCGCCTGTGGTCCGCGGCCTCCCATCTCGCCGCCACCCGGCACGGCCTTGCGGCCGCCCGGGACGGCGGCACGGTCCTGCTGCTCCCGCTCGCCGCCGGCGACAGCGCCACGGAGCTGGCCCGCCGGACCGCCCGCCACCTCGGTACGGCCGTCCACCAGCCGGTCACCGTCGGCGCCTCCGCCCCGGTCACCGACCTCACCGTCCACCACGACACCGTGGCCGCCGCCTATGCCGAGGGCCGCCGCTGCCTCGACGCGCTGCTCCTGCTGGGCCGCGGCGGCGACGGCGCGGCGGCCGAGGACTTCGGCTTCCTCGGCCTGCTGCTCGCCGGCGACCGGGACGTGGGCGGTTTCGTCGGCCGCACCATCGGCCCGGTCGTGGACTACGACGAGCGCCGCGGCACGGAACTGCTGCACACCCTCGACGCCTACTTCGCCTGCGGGATGAGCCCGGCCCGCACCAAGGACGCCCTCCACGTGCACGTGAACACCGTCGCCCAGCGGCTGGAGCGCGTGGGCCGCCTGCTGGGCCAGGACTGGCAGGCGCCGGCCCGCGCCCTGGAGATCCAGCTCGCCCTGCGGCTGCACCGGCTGGCGACCCCGGAACGGCACTGACCGGCCCCCCGTCAGGGGAGCCGGTCGGTGCGGTGAGCGGTTCGTACGGCCGGTCAGACGGTGCCGGCCCTGGCCGCCGGGCTCGCGTCGGCGGGCTCGCCGTCCCCGGCCTCCACCTCGGCGAGGTCCCGGTGCCGGGTCTCCTTGGCCACTCCCACGGCGATCAGGGTGAGCACGGCCGCCGCGATCACGTACAGGGCGATCGGAGTGGAGTCGCCGTAGTCGGACAGCAGCGCGGTGGCGATCAGCGGCGCGGGCGCACCGGCGGCGACGGAGGCGAACTGGGCGCCGATCGAGGCGCCGGAGTACCGCATCCGGGTCGCGAACATCTCGGCGAAGAACGCCGCCTGGGGCGCGTACATGGCTCCGTGCAGCACCAGTCCGACGGTCACGGCCAGCAGCAGGTACCCGAACGAACCGGTGTCGATGAGCGCGAAGAACGGGAACATCCACAGCCCGACGCCGGCCGCGCCCAGCAGGTACACCGGCCGCCGTCCGACCCGGTCGGAGAGCGCGCCCCAGGCCGGGATCACGGCGAAGTGCACGGCGGAGGCGATGAGTACGGCGTTCAGCGCGGTCTGCTTCGAGACGCCGGCGGAGGTGGTGGCGTAGACGAGGATGAACGCGGTGATGACGTAGTAGCTGATGTTCTCCGCCATGCGGGCGCCCATGGCGACCAGCACGTCCTTCCAGTGGTGGCGCAGCACGGAGACGAGCGGCAGCTTCTCCGGCTCCTCCGCGCGCCGGGTCTCGGCCCGCGCCAGCGCCTCCTTGAAGACGGGGGACTCGTCCACGGAGAGGCGGATCCACAGGCCGACCATCACCAGCACACCGGAGAGCAGGAACGGTACGCGCCATCCCCAGGTGCCGAAGGCGTCGTCCGAGAGCACGGCGGTGAGCAGCGACAGCACACCGGTGGCGAGCAACTGCCCGGCCGGCGCCCCGGTCTGCGGCCAGGAGGCCCAGAATCCGCGCCGCCGCGCGTCCCCGTGCTCGGAGACCAGCAGCACGGCGCCGCCCCACTCACCGCCCAGCGCGAATCCCTGCACCAGGCGCAGCGTGGTCAGCAGCACCGGCGCGGCGGAGCCGACCGTCGCGTGCGTCGGCAGCAGGCCGATGGCGAAGGTGGCGCCGCCCATCATCAGCAGGCTCAGCACCAGCAGCTTCTTGCGCCCGAGACGGTCACCGTAGTGCCCGAACACCAGGGCTCCCAGCGGGCGGGCCGCGAACCCGACGGCGTACGTCAGGAACGACAGTAGTGTTCCGACGAGCGGGTCGGAGTCCGGGAAGAAGAGCTTGTTGAACACCAGCGCGGCGGCGGAGCCGTACAGGAAGAAGTCGTACCACTCGATGGTGGTGCCGATGAGGCTGGCGGCGACGATACGGGGGAGGCTGGCGGGGGGTGGGGGAGCGGATGCTGCTCGGGATGCCATGTGCGCCACTTCCTCGTGTGCGGTGGGGACGGGTACGTGTCGGCACACGGTAGGAAGACGCACGTCAGGCGCACATGTGGTGGGGCAACACAGTTCGGGGCTTGGCTATGCGTGTGGCCACCATGCCGGCTCACGGAAGGGAGAAGCGAGTGCCGTCCCGGGCGCGTGGCTCGGGAAGGTTCACCGTCGCCGCGGCCGGCCTGGAAAGGTCCACGGACCGCTCGGCCGGTGGTCCTTGGTCGGCAGTACTTCCCCAGCGCGTCACCGGTGGGGTTCCGGCGGTACGGCGGTCCCGGCCGCGCGGGCATCGAAGGCGGCCGCACAGCCGACACCGGGACCAGGACCGACTGTGCCGGCGTGGCTCAGTCGGCCCTCCGGAGACCGGGGAGCCGGTTTTCGTCGACGGGTGAGTGCCCGGGGACCGGCTCGCCGCTCATTCTCGTGGCGTGGGGCGGCGGTCAGCCGATCTTGAGAAGGCCGGCGTCGATGACGGCGTGGCCGAACGGGCGGGCCAGTTCGGCGAGACGCTCGCACTCGGCGTCACTCAGGGCGGCGTAGGCGGGAAGGGCCAGGCGGTCGGTGCGGTCCTCGATGTGCCCGCGCAGGAGTGCGCCTTGAGCGCTGAGGGAGTCGCCGTCGAGAAGGCCTCGCTCCCGCAGGTGCTCCCGGGTGGCGGCCCACTCGTCCTCGGGCCAGGCGCGGCTCGCCCGGAGGAAGTCGACGGGAACCTCACCGGTGGCGGCGTGCAGAATCAGTGCCTCCAGGCCTCCGACGCCCTCACTCAGCAGGCACGCGACATGGCCGTCTCCACGGAACTCCCGGAGCACCGTCTGGGCGTGCCACAGCTGCAGCACCGGTTCCTCCGGCCAGGGCAGCGCGGCATGCGCGGCGAACAGCGGGCGGCCCTGCGCGTGTTCACAGGCCGCCTCGGCCGCCCGGCGGGTCAGCGTCAGGACCTCCTCCAAGTGGGGCAGCTCGTGGATTCCCGCCCGCCGCAGGCCTTCGCCCGCCGCGGCGTACCGCGCGTCCAGCACCTGCTGCGGCTCAGTCGCGTCCCAGACCCCCGCTACCGCCCGGCATACGAAATCGGGGTTGAAGTTGTAGAAGGTCGAGATGATCAGCTCGGCGGACGCCCGGCCGAAGGCGGCGCCGCGGGAGGCGAAGTACCCGGCGCGTCCGCTGAGTCCGAGCTCCGCGTACCTTCGCCTTGCCTCGGGAATGAAGTAGATCATGCCGTGTACGGGCTCCAGGCGGCGCCAGGCTGCACGCGCTGTCTTCATGGGGTCACCTCTTCGGAGATCGGAGAGTCGACGCACGGGGCATGCGTCGCGGTTTCTGCCAACCGTGCGTTCGCAGGTGCTCGAGCAGCAGGCCGCTCAGCGTCTCGGGCGCCTCCTCGGGGACCCAGTGGCTGACGCCCTGAAGGGTCTCGAACCGGTACGGCCCCTTGACCCACTGCCCGGTCTCCCGCGCGGCCGCCGGGCCGAACGCGCTGTCCTCCGTGCTCCAGACATACAGCGTGGGCACGTCGATCACGCCGATCGCGCCGTCGGGGCGGCCGGCCCGGTACCAGTTCAGCGCCGCGGTGAGAGCGCCCGGCCGGGACAGGTGCCGTACATAGGCCTCGGTACTGTCCCGGGGGACCTTTCCGGCGTAGAGCGCGCGAAGCACTTGGGCGTCGTGGGCGAGCATGCGCTCTTCGGTCGCGGGTGTCTCGCGCCAGTCGATCATGTAGCGCGAGCGTGCGCGTTGATCCCGGTCGGCGCGCAGCGTGGTGGCCAGAGCGCCGGGGTGAGGGGTCGAGACGACGGTCAGGGTGCGCACGCGGCCGGGGTGGGCGTGCGCGGTCCACCAGGCCACCGCTCCTCCCCAGTCGTGCCCGACCAGGTCGAACGCCGCCCAGCCCAGTCTCTCGGTGATCGCGACCACGTCGTCCACGAGGCGATCGACGCGATAGTCCTCGGGTCGCTGCGGGCGGGTGCCCGGGGAGTATCCACGCTGGTCGGGCGCCGCCACCCGGCAGCCGTGCGCGGCCAGTGCCGCGATCTGCCGCCGCCACACCAGCCTCGTCTGCGGGAAGCCGTGCAGAAGCAGCACCGGGCGGCCCTCGGTCGGACCCGCCACGGTCGCGTCGAACACGCCCGCACCGGTGACGATGCTCACATCGGTCACGACCCACCTCTTCATACCGACTGGTCGGTAGCCTTCAGTCGCGGAGGCGGGCTGTCAAGGCCGCGAGCGTCGGAGAGCCCACGGTTGAACATGACGCCGAATTCAAATATAACCGTGGGGCGGCCGACTCCGTCACCTGCCGCGGTCATGGCTCACCTCATCGCTCGACGAGGGAGACGGCCGACGACCGCTCACGGCGCCTCCGTTGGCGTC
The DNA here is from genome assembly GCF_055601245.1 of Streptomyces sp. NPDC038135. Taxonomy (NCBI): domain Bacteria; kingdom Bacillati; phylum Actinomycetota; class Actinomycetes; order Kitasatosporales; family Streptomycetaceae; genus Streptomyces; species Streptomyces sp. NPDC038135. Next base: position 321,523 of record NZ_JBVJXS010000006.1, read on the forward strand.
GGGCCGGCTCGCCGGCAGCGAGACCCGGAAGGACGCCCCCGAGCTCCCGGACCCGCGGGACCCACAGGAAGCAGTGAGGCCAATGAGGGAAGCAGTCATCGTCTCGACGGCGCGGACGCCGATCGGCAGGGCGTACCGCGGCGCGTTCAACGACACACAGGCCCAGGAACTCGCCGCCCATGCACTCGGGCACGCGGTGCGGCGCGCGGGGCTGGAAGGAGGCGAGGTCGAGGACGTGATCTTCGGTTGCGCGGTCCAGCAGGGGTCCACCGGTTTCAACGTCGCGCGCCAGGCCGCTCTGCGGGCCGGGCTTCCGGACGGCGTGCCGGGGATGACGATCGACCGGCAGTGCTCCTCGGGCCTGATGGCCATAGCGACGGCCGCCAAACAGATCGTCGCGGACGGTATGCAGGTCGCCGTCGGCGGCGGTGTCGAGTCGATCTCCCTGGTGCAGAACGACCACATGAACACCCATCGCGCGGCGGATCCCTGGCTGGTCGGACACAAGCCGAGCATCTACATGCCGATGCTGCAGACGGCGGAGATCGTCGCCGAACGCTACGGCGTGAGCCGGGAGCGCCAGGACGAGTTCGCCCTGCTGTCACAGCGGCGCACCGCCGCGGCGCAGGAGGCCGGCCGGTTCGACCAGGAGATCGTCGCGCTCACCAGCGTCAAGAAGGTCCTCGACAAGCAGTCCGGGGAGGTGCGGGACGAGGAGGTCACCCTGACCCGGGACGAGGGCAACCGCGCCTCGACGACGCTCGAGGGCCTGGCCGGCCTGGTTCCGGTACTGCCCGACGGTCAGGTGGGGGCGCACTCCAGCGTGACGGCCGGCAATTCCTCGCAACTGTCGGACGGAGCCTCGGCATCGGTGTTGATGGAGGCGACGGAGGCCGAGCGCCGCGGTCTGGAGCCGCTGGGTGTCTACCGGGGTATGGCCGTCGCCGGTTGCGGGCCGGACGAGATGGGCATCGGCCCGGTGTTCGCCATTCCGAAGCTGCTGAAGCAGCACCACCTCGGCGTCGACGACATCGGTCTGTGGGAGCTCAACGAGGCGTTCGCTTCCCAGGCGCTGTACTGCCGCGACGAACTGCACATCGACCCGGAGCGCTTCAACGTCAACGGCGGCGCGATCTCGGTCGGCCATCCCTACGGAATGACCGGTGCCCGCCTGGTGGGGCATGCCCTTGTCGAGGGCAAGCGCCGCGGTGCCCGGTATGTGGTGATCTCGATGTGTGTCGGCGGCGGAATGGGCGCGGCCGGACTGTTCGAAGTCGCCTGAGATCCGCATCCCTGCGGGCGAGACACGGCTGCCGTCCCCACTGTGGCGGCGGCGAACCGAGGAGAGGAGCCGGACAGCATGTCGGACGTGGTGGAGAGGACGCGAACCGCGGTCCTGGTGGACTTCGGCGGTGTCATCACCTCCAGTGTGCTGCGGGCCTTCACCGACTTCGGCGCCTCACTCGGCGGCGACCCGCGCCTGCCGCTGTACCTTCTGCGCCGGGACCAGCGCTCACGGGCCCTCCTGGCCGACCACGAATGCGGTCGTATCGACGCCGAGGCCTTCGAGCGTGGATTCGCCGAGCGCCTGCGCGCCCACGGCGCCCGCGTGCCGGCCGAAGGTCTCACGGCCCGGATGCAAGCGGGAATGTCGATCGACCAGGACATGCTCGCGCTGCTGGGTGAGTTTCGCGCCGCCGGCCGTCCCGTCGCGCTGGTGTCCAACTCGTTCGGTACCGGAACCTACGACGGCGTGGACCTCGCCGCTGTCGCCGACGTGGTCGTCATCTCCGCCGAGGTGGGAATCCGCAAGCCGTCCCGGCGGATATACGCGATCGCCTGTGAACGCCTCGGCGTCGAACCTGAGGAGGCCGTCATGATCGACGATCTGCAGCAGAACCTCGACGGAGCGGCGCGCATCGGAATCGGAGGCGTGCTGCACACCAGTGCGTCCGACACTCGGCGCCAACTCGCCGAGCGTTTCGGGATCACCGCCTGACGGACCGGCCTGCCGGACGCGGTGGGATCAGCCCCCAGGGCGTCCTCGGCCACGCCGTCCGAGGACCTGGTGTCGAGGCCGGGCCGAACCACCTGAACGGCGAAGGCGAGACCGACCGTACGGTCCCTGAGCGGTCCATCGACCGTACGGTCCCGACTCGCGCACCGCGCCCGCCATGCCGTCGCTCGCCGGTCATGAACGTCCCTGGTCCGCCGTGGTGACGGGGCTCCGGGGCCTTATGACCATGGCGTCGGATTCAAGTAGGGTTCGGAGGATGGACACCCCCACGCCCGAGGAGATCGACAGCGAGCCGGCGCCGCCCATGGCGCCTCTCTCCCATCTTCGTGAGCCGCCGACGACGCAGCGTGGAGCACGGACCCGGGCTGCTCTGGTGAAGGCCGCGCGGAAGGTGTTCGAGCGAGACGGCTACCTCGACACCCGCCTGACCGACATCACCAAAGAGGCTCGTTGCGCGGCGGGATCCTTCTACACCTACTTCGCCAACAAGGAGGAAGTGCTGGCCGCCGTCCTCCTGGAGGCGCAGGAGGACATGATGCACCCCGGCATGGGCCGGGTGCAGGGTACCGACGATCCCTACGCGGTGCTCGAGGCGAGCAATCGCGGGTATCTCGAGGCGTACAGACGGAACGCGAAGATGATGGCACTGCTTGAGCAGGTCGCCCAGGTGGAGCCCGAGTTCCGTGAGTTCCGAAGGCGGCGCGGGGACGCGTTCATCCGCCGCAACGCCCGCGGCATCGCCGACCTGCAGGCGCGGGGTGTCGCCGACCCTGAGGTCGATCCGATGATGGCCTCCCGCGCGCTTTCGGGCATGGTCAGCGGCATGGCCTACAACGCCTTCGTGCTCTGTGCGGGACAAGAGGAAAGCGCGCCGGTCCACTTCGAGGAACTCGTGTCCGCGGTCACCCGGCTCTGGGCGAACGCCCTTCGCTTCCCCGGCCACCGCTGATCGGCCTGTCTGCCGGCCCAGCGCCGGCCCGGGCGCGTCGGACACCTGCCGGATGGAGCAGTTGACGGCCCTGGCGGAGAGCACCGTCGGCCCGGTCGGCCTCCACTTCGCCAACGCGGGCATTGCGGGCGCGCTCGGCCGCGCGGACATCGCCGGAATCGACGCCGGGGCGGTGGACCGCCGCTTCCCCGCCCTCGGCGTCGACCTCACGGGCCGCCTGCCCGCTCCTTGACTTCGTTGACGATCCGGTCGTCGACGGGCTGGTGCTCGCACAGTCGTTGACGCCCGGGCGCAGGCCGCCGGTCGCCCGGTCCGACGCGCCTTTCCCAAGCACATCGCTTCACGAAGTCGGCTATGGCGCTCAGCAGTAGAGATTGCCGCCGGGTGGCGTCCCGAGGATCTGCGCGAACCGCTGATAGGCGTCCACGCGGCTCTGGACCTGCGCCGGATTCCTGCCGTCGCACTCGAGGGAGCCGTTGATACTGCGGATCGTCTGGCCGAAGCCGACGCTGTTGACCATGGCGTTGTGAGGCGTCATGGTGCCGGGTCCGGACTGGGTGTTCCAGTACCAGAGCCCCGTCTTCCAGGCCACAGCCGCGTCATTCTGCACCAGCCACGGATTGTTGAGGAGGTCGATGCCGAGCGCGTCGCCCGCGGCTTTGTAGTTGTAGTTCCAGCTGAGCTGAATGGGGCCGCGCCCGTAGTAGGCCGCCTGGCCGGCCGGACATCCGTACGGCTGACTCCAGTCGCAATAGTGCGGGTAGTTGGCGGAGTTCTGCTCGACCACGTACACCAGACCGCCGGTCTCGTGGCTGACGTTGGCGAGGAAGGCCGCGGCCTCCTGCTTCCTGACCTGGTCGCTGCCGCTGTTCGCGAAAGCGGGGTAGGCGTGCAGGGCGGCGGTGAGGCCGCTGTACGTGTAGAAGGGGTTCCGGTTCGGGAACATCTGGTTGAACTGGGCCTCGCTCACCACGAACGTGCCGACGGGGACCTGGGGGCCGCTGTCGCAGGCGTACGGCTCCCAGTACCAGGTGCTGATGGTCGGGTCGTAGCCCGGGTTGTCGTGTTCGGCGATGTACGCCTTGCCGTCGGTGTACCGCACGATGTCGCCTGTCGCGTACGACCTTCCGGCAACCCAGCTCGGGTAGCTCGAACACCCGGCGGCGGACGCGTCCGTGGCCGGCAGCAGGACAGGAACGGCGCTTGCCAGGGCGAGTGCGGCGACCACGGCGGAGAGGCGGCGTTTCGACACAGGATCAACTCCTCTGCGGAGCACGGCCGCACCCGGACAAGGGCAGCGCGAAACCGGACCTCGTACGACGTGCCGGTCGGACCGGCCACGGCGTGGGCGCGGCCGTGGTGGGGGGTGTGGAGGCACATGCAACCGCTTTGGTCTGTACCAGTCAAGGGTGTAGACCAGTCGATTCGCTCCGCCCGGGGAACTCTCCTCCGCCCGGCCACTTCGCCCGGGGCGTCACAGGTGCGAAGAACTGACGCGCGGGGGGCGCCGAGCGGTGGGAAGTGAGCAGCACTCGGCCCGGTTCGAGTGCGCAGCCGTTCGGCTCGTACGCCGAGGGTGCCGCGCCGTCCCGGTCATCGACGTCCCGTCCGGCAGAGTTACATGCCCCACTTTTCCGCCTGTGTGTGAGCGCTCATTCGACGCGCCCCGTTGACCCCGGTAACCGGTGACCCACCCGCAGACCGGTAAGTGAGGTTCGCACATGTCGAGAATCGGTCCGAAACGAAGCAAGTGGCGTCTCCCCGCCGCTGACTGCCGCAGGGACTGGGTGCACCTTTGCTCCCGTCAACTCAAGGACTGAAACGGTCGCTTCATGGACTACTGCATCCCGTGCAGCCGCACGCTCAACGGCGCTGTGACGTGCCCGGAGTGCGGGGCATACGACCCCGGCATGACACAGCCGAGCGATCCGAGAGACGGTGCTCCGGCCGTCGACGCCGCGATGCCGGAGGTCCGCCCGAGCGGGGCAACGAGCTCCTCCGGGTCGCCCCTTCTCGGGTCACCGGCTGTCTCGCACGATCTGTCGGCTGACCCGTACGACCGTCCCGCGCGCCTGAAGAAGTATGCCGTCCGGTCTCTTGCCGCAGCAGCCTTCACCCTCCTCGGGGGCCTGGCCGCCGCATCGGTGTCTCCTCAGTCGACAGCCCCACGAGCAGCCTCGATCCCGGAACAGTCATCCCCCGGAGAACCCGGGGTCCGCGTTCCCGATCAGGCTTCACCGGAGCATGTGACCACGCACCCGGGCCGAAAGGGCGTCCGGGACCGAAACAGTGAGGGGGCCCGGCGTCCTCTGCCAACGGCTACTCGCAGCACGTCACCGGTCTCCGGACCTCCCGTCACCAGCAGCGTGCCGCCACCGGCGAAGGCGAAGCCGACCCCCCGAGCCTCCAGTGGCCGTCCCGGCCCGCCCTCGCGCACGGCAGCCCCTTCCGCGAGGCCCTCCGCCAGCCCCTCCGTCAGTCCTTCCGGCAGCATCAGTGCCTCTCCCACCAGTAGTGGCTCCCCGAGCGGCACAGGGGAAGCCGGTGGCTGAGACACCGGCAGGGCTCCGCTGCGCGCCGCACCTCCACGACCGCCCGCCGCACCGGCGGGGCACGGCGCCCGGGCTCGGTGCGCTTCGGTCCAGCACGTAGTCGGTCTGCTGGTGGGACGCTCTGCACAACCGGCCCCCTCCGCGCTGCAGACGCCGCTCAGCCGAGCTCGAGAAGGCCGGCTCCACCCGGCGCGCCCCCCGCCGCAAAGGCGTGCGACGGGTGTTTCAGCCGGGCGGAGCCGACAGATGGACCAGGATTCCGCACACCTCGTCCACGATCTCCCGGGCCTCCGTCTCGTCCCCGCAGTCGCCCAGCTCACGCGCCGCCCCTCCGATGACGGTGGTCAGCACGCTCACCCGGACCCGGCCGGCGCGTCGACGCTCGTCCACCTCCAGGAGCCGGGCGTTGCGCCGTACCCACGCGCGGTCCCACTGGCGGCGCAGCGTATCGAAGCCCGCCGGGCCGTCGTCCTCCGCGAGGAGCCTGGCGAGCCGCCGGTTGTCCCAGGCACCCTCCAGGTACGCCCTGGCTCCCGCCACGAAGAGGGCGATCGGGTCGTCCACGCCACGCCCGCGCTCGGCCGTCAGCGTGGCCGCGGTCCGGTGCTCCTGCTCCTCCCGGAACTCCTCCCACAGGGCGAGGTAGAGCCCTCGCTTTCCTCCGTAGTGCTGGAAGAGGGTGCCTGCCGGGATGCCGGAGCGCGCCGCGATCTCGGTGAGGCCGGCGTCGGTGTAACCGCGCTCGGTGAACACCTCCAGTGCGGCGTCCAGCAGCACTTGACGGACCGTCCGGCCCTCCCCGCCGTGTCCAGTCGGCAGGACCGTGCGCCCCTGACCGCCCGGCAGTTGCCGTGCCGCCGCGGTCCCGGCGGATTCCACGATGCCGCTCACGAGCGATCCTCACCTTCCCCTGCGCCGTCGCGGATGGCGAGGGCGACCAGCAGCTCCAGGAGGTCGGCGATCCGGCGCGGATTGCGGCCGGTGCGTTCCTCGATCCGGCGCAACCGGTAGTGCGCCGTGTTGTGATGAACCCGCAGCCTGTCGGCGGCCAGCCGCAGATTGAGGTCCGCCTCCGCGAAGGCCCGTATGGTGCCGGCCAGCGTGTCGCCGCGTCTGCGGTCCTCCTCCAGGAGCCCCCGCACACGGGGATCGACCAGCTTGCGGGCGAGGTCGTCGGCGCGCAGCGCCAGGTAGTCGAAGGGGGAGAGCCGGGGCAGCGCCGCCACCCCGCCCCCGCTCGGCACCAGGTCGAGGGCGGCCCGTGCCTCGTCGTAGACGCGCGGCAGTTCGGACGCCCCCTGTGCGACCGTGCTGATGCCCATGGAGAGCGTCGTTCCCTCCTGCGCGAGCCGCCGTTGCACGGCCTCGAAGTGGGTGCATATGTCGTCTGCGCTCATGCCGGCCCGGACCACGGGCACGGCCACCACCTCGCCGTGGCGCACCACGACCAGGGTTCTGCCGGCCCAGGGCCCTGCGACGCTGATCGACGCGCTGGTGGCATACCCGTGCTCGGCCGAGGTGAGGTCCCCGGTGCGAGTGTCGCCGACACCCACCGCCACGACCGCCATCATCGGCGAGCGCGGACCGATGCCGTACGCCTGCGCCGCGGCGGACAGCGGACCGCGCGTCGGCGCGAGGCCGGCCAGGAGCTGGTCCAGGAGATCACGTCGCTCCCGGTCCGCGTCCGCCACCACGTGCTGCTGGTACTCGACGTATGCCTGCGCGGCATGGGTGCTGGCGTAGTCGACGTACCGCATCAGCGGGGTGACGAGGGACAGCGCGGCCTGCTGGGCCTCGGCGGACGTGCCCGCACAGTCCAGCAACGCGTCCCACATCACCTGCCGGCCGACCCGGAAGGCGCTGATCCAGTCTTCCAGGGCGAACCCGGCGCGTGCTCGGCGCAGGGCCGCGGCGCGGCTGAAGACCAGGTCGTCGGAAGCGATGTCGCGGTCGCCGGCCAGCACCGCCAGCTGCATCCGGTAGTGCTCGAGCACCTGCTCCCGGACCTCGTCGAAGAACCGCTCGTCCTGCAGTGCGTACGACGGGATCTCCGCGCGCATCACCTCGACGGCGCTCTCCGCCACCTCCTCCACCCGGTCGTGGACGGCGAGCAGGATCCGCCACCGCTCCCGGCGGAGTGGTTCGGAGGGTGGTGGAGTGTCCAGGGCAGGACCGCGAGGCATGCCGCCGATCGTCGCCGTCCGCCTCGTCCTCCGTCAACAGGCCTGGCGTGAGACATCTCCCGGCACCTGTGCGCGGCGCACAATCCGAGGACCGGGAAGTTGGGTGCTCACACCCAATGTGCGCCTGGAACGCCCCCACCTACTGTGACGCTCGCCCACCCCCCAGCACGTCGGAAGGGGCGTCACTCATGCTCGCGGTCGACGGTATCACCGTGCGCTTCGGCGGGATCACGGCACTGGACGGTGTCGCTTTCACCGTCGAGCCGGGCACCGCCGTAGGGCTCATCGGGCCGAACGGAGCCGGCAAGACCACCTTGTTCAACTGCCTCACCAGGCGCTGCACCCCCGACGGGGGAGACGTGCGGTTCGAGGAGGAGGACCTGCTCGCCCTCCCGCCGCACGCCGTGGCCGGCCGCGGCATCGCCCGCACCTTCCAGAACCTGGGGCTGTTCCCGCAGCTCACGGTTCGGGAGAACGTCATGGTCGGCGCCCACAGCCGGGGGCGCACCGGACACCTCGCCGCGGCGCTCCGGCTGCCCCGCGTCCGGCGGGAGGAGAGGGAACTACGTGACCAGGCAGACGACCTGCTACGGCGCCTCGATCTGGCGGACGTCGCCGATCACCCCGCCCGCGGCCTGCCGTTCGGCACACTCAAACGCGTCGAACTCGCCCGGGCACTCGCTGTACGGCCCCGGCTGCTGCTGCTCGACGAACCCGTCAACGGGCTCAGCCACGGCGAGGTCGGCCAATTCGCGGATCTGGTCCGCTCGCTGCGCCAGGACTTCGACCTCACCCTCGTGGTGGTCGAACATCACATGGGGTTCGTGATGGGCCTGTGCGACAAGGTGGTCTGCCTCGACTTCGGCCGCAAGATCGCCGAGGGCTCGCCGGAACAGATCCAGCGCGACCCGGCGGTCGTGGAGGCGTACCTGGGGGTGGCCGCATGAGCGAGCCCACCCCGGTGCGCACCGAGGCCCAGCCCGGCGCGGAACCGGACTTCCTGCGCGTCTCCGGCCTGCACGCCGGGTACGGCCAGGCCCACGTGCTCCAGGGCCTCGACTTCGCCGTCGCCCGCGGCGAGGTGTGCGCGCTCCTCGGGCCCAACGGCGCGGGCAAGACCACGACGCTGCGGGCGCTGAGCGGCATGGTCCGCGGCCGTGGCTCGGTGACTCTGAACGGCACGGAACTACTGGGCCGCTCGCCCGAGCAGGCCGCCCGGCTCGGCGTGGCACATGTCCCCGAGGGCCGGGGCACCTTCAACGACCTGACCGTCGAGGAGAACCTGCGCATCGGCGCCCATCTGCGCACCGGCCACCGGTGGCGGGGCAGCGGCCGGCGGGCGGCCGTGGCAGCCGACCTGGAGCGGGTCTACGGCTACTTCCCCAAACTGCGCCAGCGGTCGGGTCAGGCCGCCGGCAGCCTCAGCGGCGGCGAGCAGCAGATGCTCGCCGTCGGCAGGGCGCTGATGCTGCGGCCCTCGCTGCTGCTCCTGGACGAGCCGTCCCTGGGGCTCGCGCCGCTGATCACCCGCGAGCTGTTCGAGATCGTCCGTACCGTCAACGAGGAGGAACGCACCACCGTGGTCGTCGTCGAGCAGAACGCCCAGCTCGCGCTGGATATCGCGCACCGGGCGCACGTACTGGAGGCCGGCCGCCTGGTGCTGTCCGGACCGGCTCAGCGGATCCGCGAGGACGGGCAGGTCGCCGAGGTGTACCTCGGGGTCTCCGTCCGCTCCCCGAAGGCCGGGTGAGCGCCATGACCGATCTTCTGCAGCAAATGGTGGAAGGTCTCGGCTCCGGCGCGGTGTACGCCAGCCTGGCGCTGGCCCTGGTGCTGATCCACCGATTCACGGGGATCGTCAACTTCGCGCAGGGCGAGCTGGCCATGCTCTCGGCGTACGTCGCCTGGCAACTGATGGCGTCCGGGATGCCGTTCTGGCTGGCGCTGCCGGTCACCCTCGCGGTGTCCTTCACGGGCGGCATGCTGGTCGAGCGGATCGTCATCCGCCCCGTGCGGGACGCGCCCGAGCTGACGGTGGTCATCGTCACGGTCGGCCTGTTCGTCTTCGTCAACGCGTTGGCCGGCTTGATCTGGTCGTTCACCGTGAAGGACTTCCCGCAGCCGTTCCCCGACGGCGGGCTCGACCTGGCCGGGGTGCGCGTGGGCTGGTCGGCGCTCGGCATCATCGGTGTGGTGGCCGTCGTGATGGGGCTGCTGTATCTGCTGTTCCGGCACACCTCCGTCGGCCTGGTGATGCGGGCGGTCGCCGGCAACCCGGCCTCCGCCCGGCTCTCGGGCATCCGGGTGAGCCGGGTGCTGATGCTCGGCTGGGGGCTGGCCGCCGCGGTCGGCGCGGTCTCGGGCGTGCTCGTCGCCCCGGTGCTGTTCCTCGAGCCCAACATGATGGGCGGAGTGCTGATCTACGCGTTCGCCGCGGCCACCCTCGGAGGCTTCGACAGTCCGGTCGGTGCGGTCGTCGGCGGCCTGTTCGTGGGTGTCGCCGAGACGCTGACCGGGGCGTACGTGGACGTGATCGGTGAGGATCTGAAGGTCGGCGTCCCCCTGGTGATCATTCTGGCGGTGCTGCTCGTGCGGCCTCAGGGCCTCTTCGGACGAGCGGCGGTGGAACGCGCATGAGCACGATCGTCGCCATACTCGGCACGGACCGCCTCCGGCGGCTGCGGGCCGCGCTCACCGTGCTGCTCGCGACGGCAGTGGCCGTCGGCGCTCCGTTCTACTTCGCCCCCTTCCAGGTCTTCCAGCTGACCATGGTGCTCCTGTACACCGTGGCGCTGGCCGGCCTGAACCTGCTGGTCGGCTTCGGCGGGCAGATCTCGCTCGGGCACGGGGCGTTCTTCGCGGCGGGGGCCTACACGGCGGCTGTCATGCTCGATCGCTACGACACCGGCCACCTGGCCACACTGCCGGTCGCGGCCGCCGGGTGCTTCCTGCTGGGCTTCGGGTTCGGAGTGCCCGCGCTACGGCTGCGTGGGCTGTACCTGGCCCTGGTCACCCTGTCGTTCGCGGTGTTCCTGCCGCCCTTGCTCAAGCGACTCGAACCGGTGACGGGCGGCTCCATGGGCCTGACCGTGGACAAGTTGCAGCCGCCCGCGTGGAGCGGGCTGGCAGAGGACCAGTGGATGTACTTCGTCGTCCTCGCCATCACCGCGTCGGCCCTGCTGCTCGCCCGCAACCTGCTGCGGTCCCGGGCCGGCCGGGCACTGCGCGCCGTGCGGGACCACGAGAGCGCCGCCGAGGTCATGGGCGTACGGCTGTCGCTGCACAAGACCCTCGCCTTCGCGTGGAGCGCGATGTTCGCGGGCGTCGCCGGGTGTCTCTACACCTGGGTGATCGGCTTCGTCTCGCCCGACTCCTTCAGCTTCGTCCTGTCCATCACCCTGCTGGCCGGCCTGGTGGTCGGAGGGCTCGCCTCGCTGTACGGGCCTCTGCTGGGCGCGGCGTTCGTGATGTACGTGCCGAGCGTGTCCCAGGACGTGAGCGAGGCGGCACCGGGAGTGGTGTTCGGCCTGCTGATCATCGCGGCGATGTTCGTGGCCCCGACGGGACTGGCCGGCCTGCCCGGCCGTGTCCGGGGCGCTGTCGCGCGCCGCCTGCCCCGCACCACCGCCACCCCCGACCGGGGCCCCGAGACCGGATCCGCGCCCGACGCACGGCCGGATTCCCAGGCCGAAGCCGGGCCCTCCGCGACCCTCGACCCCGCGGGCCGCCCGGCAGCCGCCGCCGAACCCGTGGGCGCACCGCCCCGCACGGAAAAGGAATGAATCACATGCGCAAGACCACCGCTCTGGTGGCGGCCGCGGCCGCCACCCTGCTCACCGCGACCGCCTGCAGCAGCCAGCGAGGACAGGACGCCCAGGACACCGCCGCCGGTGGCGCGTGCAAGGGCCAGCAGACCACCGGTATCACCGACAGGACCATCAAGCTCGGCGGTATCTACCCGCTGTCGGGACCTGCCTCGGCGTACGGCACGATCAGCAAGGGCGTGGCCGCCTACTTCAAGTACGTGAACGACAAGGGCGGCATAGACGGCCGCAAGGTGCAGTTCATCGTCCGCGACGATGGCTACCAGCCGCCCAAGGCGGTCGAGGAGGCCCGCAGACTCGTCGAGCAGGAGAAGGTCTTCGCCGTGTTCCAGACCCTGGGCACCCCGTCCACCGCAGCCGTGTGGGACTACCTCGACAAGCAGAAGGTGCCGCAGCCCTTCGTCGCCACTGGCGCCTCCGCCTGGGGGATGGACGACAAGCACCCCTGGACGATCGGGTGGCAGCCCAACTACGTGGCCGAGGCGCGGGTGTACGCCAAGTACCTCAAGGACGCGAAGCCCAAGGCCAAGGTCGCAGTCCTCTACCAGAACGACGACTTCGGCAAGGATCTGCTCGCCGGGTTCAGGAAGGCCGTCGCCGGCAGCGGCATCAAGGTGGTCGCCAAGGAGAGCTACGAGGTCACCGACCCCTCCGTCTCCGCACAGATGGCGAGCCTCGCGCGTTCCAGGGCGGACGTGCTGCTGGACGTCACCACCCCGAAGTTCGGCAGCCAGGCCCTCGCCGCGGACGCCAGGGACACCAAGTGGAACCCGCTGCACATCGTGAACAACGTGGCCTCGTCCGCCGCCGTGCTCCGGCCCGTCGGGTTCAAGAACGTCCAGGGCGTGGTCTCGGCGACCTACTTCAAGGATCCCGCCGACCCGCAGTGGGCGAACGACCCCGAGATGAAGACCTACGTGAGCGCCATGCACGAGTACGCCCCCGACGCCGACCCCGCCAACCAGTTCAACGCCTACGGCTGGGCCGTGGCCTCCAGCCTGCACCAGGCCCTGGACGCGATGAAGTGCCCGACCAGGGAAGGGCTGCGGGACGCGGTGCACAACCTGAAGAACGTGAAGGTGGGCCTGCTGCTGCCCGGGGTCACCATGTCCACGGGGCACGGCGACGCCTTCCCGCTCGAGACGATGCAGCTGATGCGGTTCAAGGGCGAGCGGTGGCAGTTGTTCGGCAAGCCGGTGGACACCCGCGAGGAGTTCGGTCCACTGGAGAAGTGAGCCGGCGGGGGCGGTCCTCGGTGCCGTGACACCGGGGACCGCCCTCGCCCCGCCACCGGAGACCGGAGTGCCCGGACGGCGTTCGACCCTCCGCCGACCGGGAACTCGCCGAGTTGCCGATCGAACGATGTCCGCGTCCCTTGGCGGCGGAGGGGAGGTCGGTGCACTCATCGAGGAGTCGGTGCGGAGACGCCTGGAGACGGGACGGCACATCCGCGAAGTCGCCGACGGCGCGCACGTCCGTGTCAACACCGTCCGCTACCGGCTTCCGCGTTTCGAGGAGCTGACCGGAACCAGCCTGGACGCTCCGGACACCACGGTGGAGCTCAGCCGGGCCCCGGCGGCGCGCGAGCCGAGGACACCTCCACGAGACCCGGCAGGACCTGCTCCATGAGCGGGCCGTCGTGCCTGCCGCCACCGCTCGCGCCCGCCACGCCGTGCCACCCGGCCGACGATGCCGCCGAGCCCTCACCGGGTTCAATGGGCTTACATTGCGTCAGCGGGCCGGGGCGCACGGTAGGAAGCCGAACCACACAGTGCGGGACGCCGTCACGCCGGTCGTCGGCCGGGGCCGGGCCCCGCGGCGGCACGTCGCTGACCGACTACAAGGTGGTGTCAAGCGGTGGAGAAGCGGATGACGGAGTTCAGCGAAGGCCAGGACGATCCGTTCACCCCGCACCTCGCCGCCCTGGCGGTGCTCGACGACCGGGGAGTCGTGGTCGGATGGAACCGGCGGGCCCAGGAACTGCTCGGCCATCCGGACACAGCCGTGATCGGCCGTCCGGCATCCGAGGTCCTCGTGGACCCCCGCGACCTGACGGCTGCGAAGGAGGCCGCGGCGAGCTGCCGGAGAGCCGGCGGCTGGTTCGGCGTGCTGAAGGCGCGGCACCGGGACGGGCGGCTCGTGGAGATGGGGGTCAGGGCCCACGTCCTGTCACGTGACGAGCGGATCCGTGAGTGGTTTCTCGTCGGGGCACTCGCGGTTGACGTCCTGGAGTGGCAGAGGGACCTCGCGGTGCTCGACGGGTTGTACCGCCGGTGCCCCATCGGCCTGGTCGTCCACGGCCCCGACCTGAGGCTTCTCCGGGTCAACCGGGCCATCGAACGCTTCACTGGCGTCCCGGCGGCGGATTTCCGGGGGCTGCCCACCGGGCAGATGCTCCTCCCCGACGACGCACGCAAGGCCGTGGACCGTGTGCGCCGGGTCATGGAGACGGGAAGACCGTTGGTCTACTCCGAGCAGTTCGCCCGCCTGGAGCAGGATCCGGCACGGGAGCGGGTCGCGTTGGTCTCCTCCTTCCGGATGGAGGATCCCTCCGGCCGCGTCCTGGGGGTGGCCGAGATGATCGAGGACATCACCGAACGCCACCGGGCCCAGAGCCGGCTCGCGCTCCTCGACCAGGCCGGCAGCCGGATCGGAACCACGCTCGACGTGGCGGAGACCGCCCGGGAACTCGCCGAGGTGATGGTGCCGCACCTCGCCGACCATGCGTCGGTGGACCTGCTGCAGCCGGTGACGCGCGGTGAGGAACCGGCGCAGGCCTTGGGAGGGGCCGTGGTTCGGGTGGGGGCCCGCAGTGTCGGCGCCCAGCAAGCCGGGCCGCCTCACCCTGCGGGCGAGCCGGTGGAGTTCGGACCGGACACGCCCCAGGCCAGATGCCTGGCCGACGGGCGGCCCGTCCTGGAACCGGTACTCCCGCCCGACTGGTTCTCGATGGAAGGCCGTCAGGGGGCCCACGCTCCGGACCTGAGCGCCCACTCGCTGATCGTGGTACCCGTTGCCGCGCGTGGCCTGGTGCTCGGCGTGATGTCCTTGTGGCGTTCGCGTCGCCCCGATCCCTTCCAGGCGGACGATCTCACTCTCGCCCAGGAACTCGCTTCGCGCGCCGCCGTCGCCATCGACAATGCCCGGCGCTTCACCCAGCAGCAGCAGACCGCGTTCACCTTGCAGAGCAGTCTTCTGCCCCGGGCGGTTCCGGACCAGTCGGCCGTCGAGGTGGCCATGCGCTATCTGCCGGCCAGCGCGGCCCCGGGCCTGGGCGGCGACTGGTTCGACGTCATCCCGTTGTCCGGGGCGCGGGTCGCCCTCGTCGTCGGCGACGTGGTGGGACGAGGACTCCACGCCGCCGCCACCATGGGCCGGCTGCGTACCGCCGTCCACACGCTGGCCAGCCTCGACCTGGAACCGGACGAGGTCCTCTCCCGCCTCGACGATCTGGTCGACCTCCTGGCGGCGGAACAGGAAGCAGCCGGCGAACGGCCCGTCGGCGAGCAGGTCGTCGGTGCCACCTGCCTGTACGCCGTGTACGACCCGGTCTCCGGGCGCTGCTCCGTGGCCCGCGCGGGCCACCCGCCGCCGGTGGTGACCGCGCCGGACGGCCACGCGGCCCTGCTCGACCTGCCCGCCGGCCCACCGCTCGGCCTGGGCGGCCTGCCGTTCGAGGCCCGGGAAGTCGAACTGGCCGAGGGAAGCCTGCTGTGCCTGTACACCAACGGACTCATCGGCGAACGCCACATCGATGCCGACCTCGGCCTGAGCAAGCTCTACGCAGCGCTCACCCGCCCCGCGACCGCGCTGGAACGGACATGCCAAGCGGTGGTCGACTCACTCGTGTCCGCGCGCCCCACCGACGACGTCGCGTTGCTGATCGCCCGCACCCGCGTGCTGCCACCGGCCGGCGTCGCCTCCTGGAACCTGCCACTGGAGCCTGCCAGCGCCGCCCGGGCCCGGGAACTGACCTCGGCCAAGCTGAGCGAATGGGGGCTGGAGCACTTGGCGTTCACGACCGAGTTGATCGCCAGCGAACTGGTCACCAACGCCTACCGCTACGCCAGTGGCCCCGCGACCCTGCGGCTGATCCGTGAACGGTCTCTGGTCTGCGAGGTCAGCGACACCAGCCACACCTCACCCCACCTGCGTCGCGCCCGGACCACCGACGAGGGCGGCCGCGGCCTGTTCCTGGTGGCCCAGATGACGGAACGCTGGGGCACCCGCTACACCCGCGAGGGCAAGACCGTGTGGACCGAACAGTCACTGGCCGGCACGCTCGCCTGACCGGCTCCGCCTGCGCAGCCCGCTCCGCCGCCGTCGTCATTCGGCCGCGGCGAGCATCCGTGCCTCGCTCTCCTCGTACAGCCGCCGGTTCTCGCGGCTGTGAGCGGGGCGACGCCGGTGGTCCAGACGGCTGCCCAGCCAGCCCGCCAGGTAGCCGAACGGGACGGAGACAAGTCCAGTGGACTGCATGGGGAACAGGTCGAAGTGGGCGTTCGGGAAGACGGCGGACGGTGTGCCGGAAACGGCTCTGGACACGGCCATCAGCAGCAGCGCGCAGCCCGCTCCGCCGTAGAGGGCGGCCAGCAGGCCGGTGCGCGTGAATCCTGGCCAGAACAGGGAGTAGGTGAGCGCGGGCGCCACCGCCGATGCCCCGATGCAGATGGCCAGCGTGGTAAGTACGCCCACGTTCCAGTTCTGGACCAGAATGGCGAGTCCGATGGCGAGGGTTCCCACGGCCGCGCTCGTCCACACCGCCACCGTCATCTCGGTACGCGGCTCCGCGCGCCCCCGTCGCGCCGCATGGGCGAACAGGTCGTGGGCGAGCGACGAGGCCGCGGCCAGGGTCATCCCCGCCACCGACGACAGCAGGGTGATGAAGACCATGCCCGCCACGGCCGAGTAGAGAATCGTCGTGCCCGCCGATCCGGATGCCCCGCCGAGCACCTGCGACAGCATGAGCACCGACGTCCTGCCCTGCGGGTCGGCCGCGGTGATGTACCGCGATCCCACCAGCGCCGCCGCGCCCGTCCCCATGACGATCACGAAGAGGCAGAACGTGGTGACCGTGGCGACCGCCCACGACATGGAGCGACGTACCGCCGGCGCGTCCTGCGCGGAGTACAGACGCATCGTGATGTGCGGCAGGCAGGCCACGCCGAGGACCACGGTGATCTGGAGACCGAAGAAGTCCAGCCGCTCACCGGTCGAGGTGCCCAGCTGAAGGCCCTGCCGGAGGAAGGCGGGGCCCGCGCCGCTGCCGTGCTGGGCGGCCCTGAGCAGGTCGCCCGGACTCCAGTCGAAGCGGTTCAGGACCAGGGCGGCGACGACGGCGCTGGTGCCGAGCAGGAGCACGATCTTGATCATCTGTATGAGGGCGGTGCCTCTCATACCGCCGAGCGCCGCGTAAATGATCATCAGGCTGCCGACGATGACGATGCAGGCCGTCCTGGCGCCCGCGACGTGCGGGAGGTCCAGGATGAAGGTGAGCAGCGACCCGGCCCCGGAGAGCTGGACGACCAGGAAGGGCAGGGTCGCCGCGAGCGTCACCGCACAGGAGGCGACACGCACCGACCGCGCGGGCATGTTGCGGGCCAGAACGTCGCCCATGGTGAACGTGCCGGCGTTGCGCAGGGGTTCGGCCAGCAGGAACATCAGCAGCACCAGGGACAGGGCCGTGCTGACCGCGAGGACGTAGCCGTCGTACCCGGCGAGCGCGACGATGCCGGTGGTGCTCAGCACCGTGGCCGCGGAGATGTAGTCACCCGCGATGGCGAGGCCGTTCTTGAGCGGGGTGAGCGAGAGGTAACCGGTGTAGAAGTTGGTCAGGTCGTTGCGGTCCGGTCCCGCCATCACGCACATCAGCAGCGTGAGGGTGACCAGGGTGGTGAACAGAACGAGGACGGTGGCCTGCGTCCCGGAACCGAAGTCGTTCATCTCGCCGCTCCCGCGTTCCGGCCGGCTGGAACAGCCCGCTCCCTGACGGCGCGGGCCAGCGGATCCACCGAGCGTTCTGCGCTGCGTCCGTACCAGAAGACCGCCACGAAGGTGACGACGAGTTGGAGGACCCCCAGGGCCATTCCCAGGCTCAGCTCCCCGGCGATCCGGGACCCCATCAGGTCCGGTGCCCAGCAGGAGAGCACGACGTACACCACGAACGAGCCGAGCGCGGCCAGCGTGGAGCTCCGGCGGAGCAGCCGGTAGGCCGAGCGGAGGGTGGCCAGGTCGTCATGGTGCCGAGCCTGGTGCGCATACGACTCGTCCCAAGCGGCGTCCCCGAACCAGCCGTGTCCGGGGGCGTCGTTCACGTGTCCCCGAGGCCCGGTGCGGGGCGGCGGCCATCCGGTTGGTCCGGGTGGTGGGTACTGGTGCTCGTCGGGGTGTGTCATCGCCTGGCCTTTCACTGCGGCACGAATACGTGGAGGTGAAGGGGGAAACGCATCAGGCGGCGCACCATACCGACTGGTTGGGATGTCTGTAAGTCTGCTGTGGATCACGTTTTGGGGTCGACGCGGCTCCCGCGGATGTCGATCGGCCGACGGCGGTGGATCAACGGGTGGGGTCGAGAAGCGCCTCGCGGGCACCTGTGGAGCGGCTGCCGAACGGTTCGTACGCTGCGGGGTCCTCGGAGCGGACGAGGCGATGACGCACGGCGCCGGTGCGGCCCGGCTCGGATGCGCCCGCGGCCTGTGACATGAGGTCCCCGCTACAGCGGCGCCGGTGAGGAGGCCCCCGAGATCAGCAGACGGGGCGTTCCCGTGCCGTCCGCGGGCACGGTCCACAGATCGCTGCCGCCCACCTCGCCGTCGGCGGGCAGGGCGTAGGCGAGGGTGCGGTCGTCCAGCCAGGTGGCCTGGTCGTCGACGCTGTGGCGCTCGGCCAGCGGTGTCCGGCGCAGGGTGCGCAGATCGAGCACGTACTCGTGCCAGAGCGTGGCGCCGGACAGGACCCGCTTCTTGAAGGCGACCCGGGTGCCGTCGGGGGAGAGCGAGGGGCACTCCACGTTCTCGGTCAGGGTGGTGACCGAGCGCCGGGAGACCGAACCCCGCACCAGGTACGTCTTGTTGCCGGTGTTGAGGGTGGCGTAGAAGGTGTCGTCGTCGGAGGCGAAGGTGACGCCCCAGAAGTTGACGTCCGAGGCGTGGTACGGCTTGCCGTCCTTGACCACCGAGAACTTCTCCAGGCTGGGGACCAGCCGCATGGTGCGGGTGTCCAGGATCGAGGTCCGGGTGGAGAAGTACGCGGAGGAGTAGGACTCGCCGGAGACGAAGACCGTCCAGGCGGCGAAGCGGCCGCTGGGCGAGACCCGGGCCCGGCTGGGCGTGCCCGCGAGCGGGAACTCCCGCCGGGTGCGCAGGTCCGCGTCCAGGATCAGGGCGCGGTTGCTCTGCTTGAGGACACCGGGGTCGGACTGGAGACAGACCCCGGTGCCGGCCGCCGCGTAGAAGCGCGCGCACTTCAGGTCCGAGGCGACCCGACGGCCGCCGGGATCGGCCGACGGCACCGAGGCGACGGCGGCGCGGTGCGGGCCCGCGGCCGCGTTCACGAACGTCAGGCGGTGCTTCTGGCCGAGCGTCAGCCTGCCCTCGCCTACGGCGGGGCCGCCCGCCTGCGGCCGGCCGGCGCGGTCGGCGCGGGAGGCGGCGTGCAGGACCACGCCGGTGCCCAGGCCCGCGAGCAGCAGGACCGCCACGGCGAGTACGAGCAGACGGCGGTGGAGCGTTGTCATCCGGATCCTTGGGGCTGAGGTCGTCATCGGGTCCCGCCGGCCGGCCGCAGCACCAGGCCCGCGACGGCCGCGCAGGCCAGCAGCCCGACCGCCGAGCCGGCCAGCGCGGGGCCGTCGCCCCACACCGTCCAGGCGGCGCCGAAGGCCAGCGAGCAGCAGAACCGGGCCAGCGCCTGGCTGGTGCCGACGATGGCGAGGCCGCTGGCGCGCAGCTCCTCGGGCACGATGCCGGCGAGGGCGGCCGGGAGCACGCCGTCGGTGGCCGCGTAGAACATGCCGTGCAGGGCGAGCACGGCCGGGGCCAGGACCGGCGTGGCCGGCGCCCACAGCAGCAGGGCGTAGGCGGCGAGCAGGCCCACGTGCCCGGCGAGGAACACGGTGCGCCGCCCGATCCGGTCGGCCAGCGCGCCCGCGGGCACCGCGAGCAGCAGGAACACCGCGGCGGTGCCCAGCGGCAGCAGCGTGAACCACTGCTCGCCGATGCCCGCGCGGCGTTGCAGGAGCAGGTAGACGAAGGCGTCGCTGACGGTGGTCAGGCCGAGCAGGGCGGCGCAGCCGGCGAGCGCCCGCAGACGCGGCAGGCGCAGCAGCGCCAGGGCCTCGCGCACCCGGACCGGCGGCCTGCCGCCCCGGGGGCCCGGACGGTCCGTCCCGCCGGGTCCGCCCGGACCGTCCGGCGCGCTCGGCTCGCCCGCGTCAACCGGCCCGCCCACCGCCTCCGTCGGCGTCTCCCGCCGCCTGCCGGGCACGAACAGCACCAGCACCAGTACGCCGAGCACGGCGACGCACGCGCTCACCCCGAACACGGCGTCGTAGCCGTCGGCCGCCGCGCGCAGGATCAGGAAGGCCGCGAGCGGGCCGAGCATCGCGCCGGTGGTGTCCATCGCCCGGTGCACGCCGAACGCCCGGCCCTGGTTCGCGGCCGGCGTGGACAGGGAGATCATCGCGTCGCGCGGGGCGGTGCGCAGGCCCTTGCCGGTGCGTTCCAGGGCGAGGACCGTGCCGAGCGTGCCGAGGCTGCCGGCGAGCAGCAGCAGCGGCTTGCAGAGCGCGGACAGGCCGTAGCCGAGCCCGGCCATCAGCTTGTGGTTGCGCACCCGGTCGGCGAGGTGGCCGCCGGTGAGCTGGACCAGGGCGCTGACGCCGTTGTAGACACCGTCCAGGGTGCCGAACCCCAGCGGACTGAAGCCGAGTTGACTGACCAGGTACAGCGGCAGCACGGCGGTGACCATCTCCGAGGAGATGTCGGTGATCAGGCTGACCGTGCCGAGCACGAGCACGACCGGGGCGACCCGGCGTGCGGGGCCGCGTCCGGTGTCCGCACGGGCGGGGGAGGAGCGGTCGGTGAGATACATGATCGGGGACTCCAGGTGCGGTGCGATCAGTTCTGCCGGCTGCTCTCGTCCCGGAGCCAGGTGCCGAAGTCCTCCGCCGCGATGGCCTTCCGGGCCCGCCACCGGGCGACGACCGCCGTGGCGACGAGGACCACGACGCCCACGAGGAGCCTCGGATCCTCACGGACCAGCGCCAGCAGGTCCGCTCTGCCGGTGCGCGCCGACGCCTCTCGCGGGTCCCGGTGCCGCTCCACCTGGGCGGTGGACACCGCGGCTCTGATCCGCCGCCTGACGAGATCCGGCCAGGTGCGCGGCGGCTGGATCACGACCCGGGCCGCACCGACCACGAGCCGCTCCCCGGGCGCGAACGCCAGGGACGCGGCCAGATCGTCCGCCATCAGCGGCGGCAGCGCCGCGATCCGGGCGTACCCGGCCTCGGAGACCGCGATGACGCCGCGTCCGAACAGCCCCTCGCGCACGGCCGGGAGCCGCTGCCACACGCGGTAGTAGGCCCGTACCGGCCACGCGCAGGCGGCCAGCGGGAGCTGCCGTTCGGGGGCGGTGGCGAGGATGCCGGAGGCGTCGTCGAGGGGCCCGGCCAGCGCCCGTACGTCGGCGGCCGTGAGCACCACATCCGCGTCCACGTAGATCCGTGGGAAGCCGCGCGCGTGGTCGTCACCCGCCCGCAGGGCCGCGTGCTTGGAGGGGACAGGGATCTCCACCACCCGCACGCGCGGGCCGCGCCGGGCCGCGATCCGCGCGGTGTCGTCCGTGCAGCCGTTGCACACGACCACGATGTCGGTCTCGTCCCCGGAAGGGTCCGCCAGCAGCGAATCGAGGAGCCGGCCGAGGACGCGTTCCTCGTTGTGGGCCGGGATCACGATGCTCGTCACCCGGGCAGTATGCCGTCGGTGTCGGCTTCGCGCTGTGTGTTTCGTCCAACTGTTCCCGCGACTGGGTCCCGTGGTCTAGATTGAGGTCCGCCGGGCCGGTTTGGGAGGGACATCCGCAGCTGACGCATCGTCAAGTCGCGGGGTCGTAAGCCGGATACGGCACAGGCAACAACCAACATGCAGGGCGCGACGGACGGTTGGGGAACCGTCGACAGCTCCCTGGTTTTCCGGCGCCGTTGTGTTGAGGAGACGCACCGGCGTCGTTCCGGCCCTGGCCGCGGACTTGCGACCGTACGTCCGCATCGCTCGGTCAGGGGTAGCCGCGCATGTGGTGGGGGGGGCATGACCGTTGAGGTCACGCATGAGCAGGTGGTTCTGGATCACAGAGGTCCGGAAGCACGCCGAAGACCTTGGGAACGGAAGTACCGTACGGTCCTGCCGGTCGCGGACGGCCTGGCGGCCGTAGCCGCGGCCTTAATGGTCCACGGAGCGTACGGCCGCTGGACGGTGGCGCTGGTGCTGCCGCCGGTGTGGATCGTGGCGATGCTGGCCCATCGCTCCTACGACCGGGGCGCCCTGGGCCTGGGAACCGAGGAGTACCTGCGGGTGCTGCGCGGGGCCGTCGCCCTGCCGGCGCTGGCCGCCTGTGCGTACTGGCTGTTCGCACGCGACCTGGGCCTGCTGCACGACATGATCGCGGCCGCGGCGCCCGCCGCCGCGATCGCCCTGGTGGTCCGCTACGCGCTCCGCCGCCGGCTGCGCCGGCGCTGGGCACGGGGCCGGGACCGCACCGCGGCGCTCCTGGTCGGACCGTCGCACGGCGTCGTCGAACTGGTCGCCGTGCTGCGAAGAGCGGGCGGCGCACAGGAGATGCAGGTCGCCGGCGTGTGCCTGAGCGACCCTGAGAACGCGGTCGCCATCCGTGAGCTGGGGATCCCCGTCCTCGGCGGGATCGGCGACATGAACGACGTGGTCCGCGCCATGGGCGTGGGCACCGTCGTGGCGCTGCCGGCGCCCGAGCTGGACGCCTCCGTCCTGCGCCGGATGTCCTGGACGGCGGCCGTGCAGGACGTCGACTTCCTGGTGGCGCCCGTGCTGACCGACGTGTCCGCCTCCCGGCTGGTGGTCCGCCCCACCAACGGGGTCCCATTGATGCGGATACAGGCGCCGAACCTCTCCCGGGCCTCCCGGCTGCCCAAGGAACTGCTGGACCGGGCGCTCGCCGCGCTGCTGCTGGCGGTGCTCCTGCCGCCGATGCTGGTGATCGCCCTGGTCGTCCGGCTGGACAGCACCGGTCCCGCGCTGTTCCGGCAGCGCCGGGTGGGCCGCTACGGAAACCACTTCACCATGCTGAAGTTCCGCACGATGCGGCAGGACTCCGAGGCCCTGCGCGCGGAACTGGAGCACCTCAACCAGAACAGCGACGGCCTGCTGTTCAAGGTGAAGGAGGACCCGCGTATCACCCGGGTCGGCTCGCTGCTGCGCCGCAGCTCGCTCGACGAACTCCCGCAGCTGATCAACGTGGTGCGGGGCCACATGTCGCTCGTCGGCCCCCGCCCCTCGCTGCCCGAGGAGGTCGAGGAGTACACCCCGGACATCAAACGCCGGCTGCTGGTGAAGCCCGGCCTCACCGGGCTGTGGCAGGTCAGCGGCCGCTCCGACCTGCCCTGGGACGAAGCGGTCCGGCTCGACCTCGGATACGTGGACAACTGGTCGATGGGCCTCGACCTGACCATCCTGCTGCGCACCGGGTCCGCCGTGGTGCGCGGAGCGGGGGCCTACTGATGGACCGAAGGAAGAGGAACACGGTGACGCAGACCACGGATCCGCTGGGGGTGGCGGTCGTCGGGGCCGGCTACTGGGGCCCCAACCTCGTACGCAACTTCCAGGCCAGCGAACGGTTCCGGCTGCGCTGGCTGTGCGATCTCGACGTGGACCGGGCCCAGCGGGTCCTCGGCGGCTACTCGACCGTCCAGGCCACCTCGGACTACGCGGCCGTCCTGGCCGACCCCGCCGTCGCCGCCGTCGCCGTGGCCACCCCCGCCGGGACCCACCTCGACATCGCGCTGGCCGCGCTGCGCGCCGGCAAGCACGTCCTGGTGGAGAAGCCGCTCGCCGCCACCTACGCCGACGGGATGCGTCTGGTCGCCGAGGCGGAGGAGCGCGGGCTCACCCTGATGTGCGACCACACCTACTGCTACACACCCGCCGTGGGCCGCATCCGCGACATGGTCCGCTCCGGCGAACTCGGCGAGATCCACTTCGTCGACTCGGTGCGGATCAACCTCGGCCTCGTCCAGAAGGACATCGACGTCCTGTGGGACCTGGCGCCCCACGACCTGTCGATCCTGGACTTCATCCTGCCCGACAACGTCGAACCGGTCGCGGTCGCCGCCCACGGGGCCGACCCGATCGGCGCCGGACAGGCCTGCGTGGCCTATCTGACGCTGCAGCTCAACACGGGGGCCATCGCCCACGTGCACGTCAACTGGCTCTCCCCGACCAAGGTCCGCACCACCATGGTGGGCGGCTCCAAGCGCACCCTGATCTGGGACGACCTCAACCCGGTCCAGCGCGTCGCGGTGTACGACCGGGGCGTGGACCTCGCCGCGCCGCAGGAGATCGGCGCGGACGAACGGCGGGAGATGCTCGTCTCCTACCGCTCCGGGGACATGGTCGCCCCCGCGATCGGCGAGAAGGAAGCGCTGCGCAGCATGGTCGACGAGTTCGCCGACGCGATCCGGAGCGGACGGGCTCCGCTGACCGACGGGCGGGCGGGCCTGCGCGTGCTGGACATCCTCGAAGCCGCCTCCCGGAGCCTTGAGTTCCGGGGCGCCGTCGTCGGCCTGCGCGCCGGGCACTGACAGTTCCACCGATGGAGAGGGCACATCAGTTGAGCAGCGTACGGGGCAAGAAGATCCTGGTCACCGGAGGGGCGGGGACCATCGGGTCCAATCTCGTCGACCTCCTGGCCGAGGGCGGCGCCCGTGAGATCGTCGTGCTGGACAACTTCGTCCGCGGGCGCATGGGCAATCTGGCCCGCGCCCTGCCCAGCGGCGTCGTCGAGGTGGTCGAGGGCGACATCCGGGACGCCGCAGCCGTCCGGAAGGCCACCGCGGGCGCCGACCTGGTCTTCCACCTCGCCGCGATCCGCATCACGCAGTGCGCGGAGGAGCCCCGGCTCGCCAACGAGGTCATGGTCGACGGCACCTTCAACGTGCTGGAGGCGGCGGTCGAGGCCGGGGTCGGCAAGGTGATCGCCTCGTCATCGGCGTCCGTCTACGGCATGGCCGAGGACTTCCCGACGACCGAACGCCACCACCCCTACAACAACGACACGTTCTACGGCGCGGCCAAGGCCTTCAACGAGGGCATGCTGCGCAGCTTCCACGCCATGTACGGCCTGGACTACGTGGCGCTGCGGTACTTCAACGTCTACGGCCCCCGGATGGACATCCACGGCCTCTACACCGAGGTGCTCATCCGCTGGATGGAGCGCATCGAGGCGGGCGAGCCGCCCCTGATCCTCGGCGACGGCAGCCAGACCATGGACTTCGTCGACGTCAGGGACATCGCCAGGGCCAACGTGCTGGCCGCCGAGTCGGACCTGACCGACGAGGTCTTCAACATCGCCAGCGGCACGGAGACCTCGCTGAAGGAACTCGCCCAGGGCCTGCTGGAGGCGATGGGGGCCGAGGGCCTGGAGCCGGAGCACGGGCCCGCCCGCGCGGTGAACGGCGTGGTCCGGCGGCTCGCGGACACCTCGCACGCCGCCGAACGGCTCGGCTTCAGCGCGCGGATCGACCTGCGCACCGGGCTCAGGGACCTGGTCGACTGGTGGCGCGCGGAGCGCGCCGCGGGGGAGGCCGCCCGGTGAGCGCCGACCGCATCCCGGTGATGATCCCCTGGCTCGGCGAGGAGGAGGCCCGGGCCGCCTCCGAGGCGGTGCTCTCCGGATGGGTCGCCCAGGGCCCCAGGGTCGCCGCGTTCGAGCGGGCCTTCGCGGAGCGGGTGGGCGCCGAGCACGCCGTCGCGGTCAGCTCGTGCACCACCGCCCTGCACCTGTCCCTGGTCGCTCTCGGCCTCGGGCCCGGCGACGAGGTGGTGGTGCCCTCGCTGTCGTTCATCGCCACCGCCAACGCCGTGCGCTACGTGGGCGCCGAGCCGGTGTTCGCCGACGTCGAGCCCGCCACCGGCAACCTGACCCCGGCCACCGTCGACGCCGTCCGCACCCCGCGCACCAGGGCCGTCCTCGCCGTCCACCAGGGCGGCGTGCCGGCCGACGTGCACGCCCTGCGGGCCGCCTGCGCCGACTGGGACCTGCCGCTGGTGGAGGACGCGGCCTGCGCCATCGGCTCCACCGTGGGCGGCAAGCCGGTCGGCCAAGGCGCGCTGCTCGCCGCCTGGTCCTTCCACCCCCGCAAACTCGTCACCACCGGCGAGGGCGGCATGGTCACCACCGACGACGCCGGATGGGCCGAGCGCCTGCGCCGGCTGCGCGAGCACGGGATGAACGCCTCGGCGGCCCAGCGTCACGCGAGCAGCCGGCCGGTCCTGGAGAGCTACCTCGAGGTCGGCTTCAACTACCGGATGACGGACATCCAGGCCGCGGTCGGCCTGGTCCAGCTCGGCAAGCTCGACGAGATGATCGCCCGCCGCCGCGAACTGGCCGCCCGCTACGACCGGTCGCTGCGGGACGTCCCCGGCCTCACCCCGGTCCGCGACCCCGCCCACGGGCAGAGCAACTTCCAGTCCTACTGGGTGCTCCTGGACGAGGGCTTCCCCGTCGGCCGGGACGACCTGCTCGCCGCGCTCGCCGCGGCCGGTGTCTCGGCCCGGCGCGGGATCATGGCGGCGCACCTCGAACCCGCCTACGAAGGCCACCCCCGTGGCCCGCTTCCGGTCACCGAGCGGATCAGCCGTGACTCGCTGATCCTGCCGCTGTTCCACACGATGACCGAGGACCAGCAGGACCGTGTCGTGACGGCACTGCGCGAACAGGCCCGAAGATGAACGGGCTGCTGATCGTCGGCGCCGGCGGCTTCGCCCGCGAGACCGCGCAGGCCGTGCGGGACGCGGGCCGCACCGAGCTGCTCGGGCACCTCGACGACAACGCCGCCCTGCACGGCGCCGAGGTGGACGGCGTGCCCGTCCTCGGCGGCTGCGACCTGGTCCACGAGCTGCCCCGGACCCGCGTGGTCGTCTGCGTGGGCAACCCGGGGGACTACGCGTCCCGGGCCCGGCTGGTCGCCAGGCTCGGCCTGCCCACCGACCGCTACGCCACCGTGGTCCATCCGACGGCCGCGGTGTCCGGGTCGTCCGAGGTCGGCCCCGGCTCGGTGCTGCTGGCGCACTGCGCGCTGACCGCCGCCGTCCGGGTGGGCGCGCACGTCGCGGTGATGCCGCAGGCCGTCCTCACCCACGACGACGTGGTCGAGGACTGCGCCACCATCGCCTCCGGCGTCCGCCTGGGCGGCGGCGTGCGGGTGGAGCGGGGCGCCTATCTGGGCTCGGGCGCCCTGGTCAGGGAAGGCACGACGGTCGGCGCCTGGTCGCTGATCGGGATGGGGAGCGCCGTCCTCGGCGATGTACCGCCGGGCGAGGTCTGGGTGGGGAGCCCGGCCCGTCGGCTGCGCGCGGCGGACGCGCCCGCGCTCGACCAACTCGCCTCGCGGAGGCACGACTTCGCGAAGCACGCACTGGGGGGACCAGTCACATGAACCAGATTCCGCTCGTGGACCTCAAGGCGGCCCACGAGGAGGTCGCCGACGAGGTACGGGCCGGCTTCGAACGTGTCCTCGCGGGCACCGCGTTCATCGGCGGCGAGGAGGTCCGCCTGTTCGAGCGCGAGTACGCGGACTTCGGCGGCGTCGCGCACTGCGTCGGCGTCGCCAACGGCACCGACGCCGTCGAACTCGCCCTGCGCGCGAACGGGGTGGGTCCCGGCGACGAGGTCGTGGTGCCCGCCAACACCTTCATCGCCACCGCGGGCGCGGTGGCCCGCACCGGCGCACGGCCGGTCCTCGCCGACTGCCTGCCCGGCACATACCTGCTCGACCCGGGGGCCGCGCTGGACGCGGTCACCCCGGCCACCCGCGCGGTCGTACCGGTCCACCTCTACGGCCAGATGGCCGACGTGACGGCGCTCACCGGCCGGCTGCCGGACCAGGTGCGGGTGGTCGAGGACGCCGCACAGTGCCAGGGCGCCACCCGCGACGGCCGCTCGCCGGGCGGCGGCGGCATCGCGGCGACCAGCTTCTACCCCGGCAAGAACCTGGGCGCCTACGGCGACGCGGGCGCGGTGCTCACCGACGACGAGGAGCGGGCCGGCCTGGTGCGCGCCGTCGCGAACCACGGCGGCGTCGCCAAGTACCGCCACGACGTGCCCGGTTTCAACAGCCGGCTGGACGGGCTGCAGGCCGTCGTGCTGCGGGCGAAACTCAAGCGCCTCGCGGCCGGCAACGCCGCCCGCCGGGCGGCCGCAGCCCGCTACGACGAGATGCTCGCCGGCCTCGCCGCGGCCGGACGGGTCGTGCTCCCGGTGACGGAACCCGGCAACGTCCACGTGTGGCACCTCTACGTCGTCCAGGTCGACGGCGCCGACCGCGACGACGTCGTCGGCAAGCTCAACGCGGAGGGCATCGGCGCCGGGGTGCACTATCCGGCACCGGTCCACCTGACCCCGGCGTACCGCCATCTCGGCTACGCCCGGGGCGACTTCCCGAACGCCGAGCGGACGGCGGAACGGATCCTGTCGCTCCCGCTCCACCCGCACATCACCCAGGACCAGCAGCAGCGTGTCGTGGACGCACTCGCCCACGCCCTGCGCGGCTGACCGGTCACGGCTTCACGGCTCCACCCCGACCGCACGGGTCGGTCCTGCACAGCACCGCGAGAGGTACTCATGAAAAAATGGAGCAGACGGATCCGGGGCAGCCGCCTCGCCGTCGTAGCAGCGTTGATCTGGGCGGTGCTCCCGCAGGCGGGGACCGCCCTGGCCGCCTCCGATCCGTGCGGAACGGGTTCGAACCCCGTCGTCTGCGAGAACTCCAAACCGGGCACCCCGAAGTCCGACTGGTTCTCGCCCAACGCCTACGGTGACATCAAGGGCTTCTCCACCAAGGAGAGCGTCCAGGCCGGTGACACCGTGCAGTTCAAGGTGCAGTCGAAGGTCTCGTACCACGTCGAGATCTACCGCCTTGGCTGGTACGGCGGCGACGGCGCGCGCAAGATGTCCACCGCGGCCCAGGCCGCCGTCACCTACCCGGCCAACTACCTCACCAAGCCGGCCAACTGCACCACCAAGAGCAGCACCGGCCTGGTCGACTGCGGCAACTGGCCGGTGACCGCCACCTGGACGGTGCCCAGCGACGCCGTCTCCGGCCTGTACATCGCGAACCTGACCCAGACGGACGGCGACGGCCTGATGCCGTACCCGTTCGTGGTCCGCAACGACTCCAGCACCTCCGACGTCGTCGTGCAGACCAGCGACCAGACCTGGCAGGCCTACAACGACTACGGCGGCCAGGACCTCTACGGCGGCACCGGTCCCGCGCCGGACGGCCGCGCCTACGAGGTCAGCTACAACCGGCCGCTGGACATCGGCGGCGACAACGGCATCTACGGCTCCGAGTACATGATGCTGTCCTGGCTGGAACGCAACGGCTACGACGTCAGCTACCTGTCCGGCGTCGACGTGTCGGCCAACGGAGCCACCCTGCTGAAGAAGCACAAGGTGTACCTGTCCTCCGGCCACGACGAGTACTGGACGCAGAGCCAGTACTCCAACGTCCTCGCGGCCCGGAAGGCCGGCGTCCGGCAGGGCTTCTTCAGCGGCAACGAGGTGTTCTGGAAGACCAGGCTCACCCCGAGCATCGACGGCGCCAACACGGCCAACCGCACCCTGGTCTGCTACAAGATGACCAAGATGGCGCAGAACAACGGCATCGCCGACCCCAGCGGCGTCTGGACCGGCACCTGGATGGACCCCGCCAGCACCCAGTACGGGCA
Organism: Streptomyces sp. NPDC038135; assembly: GCF_055601245.1. NCBI lineage: Bacteria > Bacillati > Actinomycetota > Actinomycetes > Kitasatosporales > Streptomycetaceae > Streptomyces > Streptomyces sp. NPDC038135. The sequence goes on from NZ_JBVJXS010000006.1 coordinate 351,020, forward strand.
GGACTACCAGCCGCCGAACATCCTCACCGGCTCCATGTTCACGGTGAACGGCTACCGCAGCGACGCCATCACCGTCCCCGGCTCGTACGGGAAGAACCGGATCTGGCGCAACACCTCCGTCGCCAACCTGACGTCGAGCCAGACCGCCACCTTCCCCGAGGGGACCCTCGGCTACGAGTGGGACAGCGACATCGACAACAGCACCCGGCCCGCCGGGGCGATCGACGTGTCGTCCACGACGGTCGACATCAACGACGGCAAACTGCGCACGGACTGGGGCAACGTCTACGGCAACGGCACGGCGACGCACAACCTCGTCGAGTTCCGCGACCAGGACTCCGGCGCCCTGGTGTTCGGCGCGGGAACCGTGCAGTGGTCGTGGGGACTGACCAACATCCCGACCTACGACCCCGCCGACACCGTGGTCACCGAGGACGCCCGCATGCAGCAGGCGACCGTGAACATCCTGGCCGACATGGGCGTCCAGCCGCTGACCCGGCAGAGCAACCTCACCGCCGCGACGGCCACCACAGACACCACCGGCCCGGCCGTCACCGTCACGGCGCCGGCCTCCGGGGTCACCGTCCCGGCGCTGAAGCCGGTCACCGTCACGGGCACCGCCACCGACTCCGGGGGCGGCGTCGTGGCCCGCGTGGAGGTGTCCACCGACGGCGGCAAGACCTGGAACGCCGCCACCGGCCTCACGTCCTGGAAGTACACCTGGACCCCGACCGCCCCCGGCGCCGTGTCCGTCAAGGTCCGCGCGGTGGACGACAGCGTCAACATCGGCGCCGTCGGCACCCTCCCGCTCACCGTCGGCCCGCAGGCCTGCCCGTGCACCGTCTGGCCGGCCTCCGCCGTGCCCGGCACCGTCAACGGAGGCGACGGCAGCGCCGTCGAACTCGGCGTGAAGTTCCGCACCACGGTGGCCGGTTCCATCACCGGCGTCCGCTTCTACAAGTCGCCGGTCAACACCGGCACCCACACCGGCAGCCTGTGGAGCGCCTCCGGCACCCGCCTGGCCACCGGCACCTTCACCGGCGAGTCGGCCTCCGGCTGGCAGCAGCTCAACTTCTCCACCCCGGTCAGCGTCAAGGCCAACACCACCTACGTCGCGTCGTACTTCGCCCCCAACGGCGGATACTCCTACGACGGCGGCTACTTCTCCGGCTCCGACGCGGGCCTCGCCCCGCTCACGGCCCTGAAGTCGGGCACCGACGGCGGCAACGGCGTCTACCACTACGGCTCGGCGAGCGCCTTCCCGTCCTCGCAGTCCTCGGGCAGCAACTACTGGGTCGACGTGGTGCTGGACACCTCGACGGCCAGCACCACCCCGCCCACCGTCACCTCGACCTCCCCGACGTCCGGGGCGACCGGCGTGTCGATCACGGCGCCGGTGTCGGCCGTCTTCAGCTCGGCCGTCGACTCCGACAGCCTGACCTTCACCGTGAAGGGCCCTAACGGCGACACCGTGCCGGGCGCCTGGACGCTCCCCGCGTCCAACAAGGCGACCTTCACGCCGTCGACGGAACTGGCGCTGCACACCACGTACACCGCCTCCGTGCAGGCCACCGACCTGTGGGGCAACGCCATGGCGGACCCGGTGACCTGGACCTTCACCACCAGCACCACCCCGCCGGCGGTCACCTGCCCCTGCACGCTGTGGAACTCCTCCGCCGTGCCCGCCACCACCGACATGACCGGCGACACCAACTCGGTCGAGCTGGGCACCCGATTCACGTCCTCGGCGAGCGGCTGGGTCACCGGTGTCACCTTCTACAAGGGGACCGGCAACACCGGCACCCACACCGGCAGTCTGTGGTCCGACGACGGCACGCTGCTCGCCACCGGCACCTTCACCGGCGAGTCGGCCTCGGGCTGGCAGCGGATGACCTTCACCAACCCGGTGGCCATCAGCGCCGACACCCCGTACGTCGTCTCCTACCACGCGCCGAACGGCCACTACGCGGTCGACGGCGGCTACTTCGCCGGAGCCCACCAGTCCTACCCGCTGACCGGCACCGCCGACACCGCCGCCCACCACAACGGGCTCTACCGGTACGGCGCCGACCCGGCCTTCCCGACCGGCTCCTACGGATCCGCGAACTACTGGGTGGGTCCGGTCTTCACCGCCGACAACCCGAGCGCGTCCCTGGCGGCGCCCGGCGCCTCCGAGGACAACGGGTCCGCGCTGACGCACACCGCCGACGCGGGCAGCCCGCTCGTCACCACCCTGCCCGCGAAGACCGCGGTGTCGTCCGTCAAGGCGACCGTGACCGTCCTGTCCGGCCCCCGGGCGGCCGCGGCCAGGAAGCTCCACGTCACGGCCGTCACCTCCTACGACCGGGCGAGTCACAAGGTGTCCGTCCACCTGTCCGGCCCGCTGCCCGACGGCACCCGGTTCAAGGTCGCGGTCACGGCCCGGGACAGGCACCGCCACGCGGTGAAGTCCCACAGCTGGACCCTGACCGCCAGGACCGCCCACAAGAAGAAGAACTGACCCGACACAGCGCACCGGCGGCGGCCCACGGCGAACCCGTGGGCCGCCGCCGGGGATTGGCATTACCCACCGATGAGCAGCGTCAGTGTTGTGATCCCCTGCTACAAGTACGGCCACTTCCTCGCCGACTGCGTCAGCAGCGTCCTGGACGAGCAGGACGGCGTCGACGTCCGGGTCCTCATCATCGACGACGCCTCGCCCGACGACTCGGCGGAGACCGCGCTCAAACTGGCCGCCTCCGACCCGCGGATCGAGGTCCGCGTCCACGAGACCAACAAGGGTCACATCGCCACCTACAACGAGGGCCTGCTGGAATGGGCCGACGGCGACTACGTCGCCCTGCTCTCCGCCGACGACCGGCTGGTCCCGGGCGCCCTCGTCCGGGCCGCCGCCCTCCTGGACGCCCACCCCGAGGCCGGGTTCGCCTACGGGCGTCCGCTGCGCTTCCAGCACGGCGGACCGCTGCCGCCGGCCCGCACCCGCGGCACCGGTTCGGTCGTCTACCCCGGGCAGTGGTGGCTGGAACGGCGCTTCCGCGAGGGCACCGGCTGCATCACCTCACCGGAGGTCGTCGTCCGCACCAGCCTCCAGCGCGAGGTCGGCGGCTACGACCCGGCCCTGCCGCACGCCGGCGACATCGAGATGTGGATGCGGCTCGCCGCACACGCCGACGTCGGCTACGTACGCGGCGCCGACCAGGCCTTCTACCGGGTCCACGGAAAGAACATGTCCACGACCGACTTCGGCGGTCAGCTCGACGACCTGCGCCAGCGCCTCGTGGCCTTCGACTCGGTGCTCGCCAAGTGCGGCGACCGGCTGCCGCACGCCGACCGCCTCGCCGACGAGGTCCACACCCGGCTGGCCCGCTTCGCGCTGCGCCGGGCCTACCGCGCCTACGACCGCGGGCGTACGGAGGTCGTCCCGGTCGACGAGTGCGTGGCCTTCGCCGCGCAGTGCCTGCCGGAGTACGCGAAGCTGCCGGAGTACCGCGCGCTGCGGCTCAGACGGCGGATCGGCGCGAAGGCGATGCCGTACCTCCAGCCGCTGGTGTGGTCCGCCGTGGCCGAACGGGGCCGGGAGCGGCTGTGGTGGGAGTCCTGGAAGCGCCGCGGTATCTGATGGGAGAACAGTTCGTCTCAGCCGGCCGCGAGGACCGGGCCGGCGTGCCGTCCGGGCTTGGCCGCGCGACGGCTCAGCAGGTACCGGTCGAGCCACAACGCGCCGAGAACGCCGCCGGCCAGGCCCAGCAGGCCGGTGCCGGCCAGGCCCCGGCTCCGGTCCCCCCGCACCTCGGCGGCGCTCGGCGAGGTCAGCACGGAGGCGGTGATCCGCGAACCGGCCGGCACCCGCTGGGCCGACTGCATCGCGTCGACGTGCCGGGCGTAGACGTCGACGATGCGGCGCACCGCCGCCACGGCGGCGTCCGCCCCGGCGGCCTGCGACTGGATCTGCAGGGAGGGGATCAGATAGCGGGGCGTGGCGCTGGTCCCGCTGTTGCGGGGGACGAGATGGTAGGTCCCCTGAACTCCCGCGGCCCTCAACTCCCGTCTCCCCGCCGGGGATTCGAGCTGCTGCACGACCCCGTAGGAGACCAGGGCGAGCGGCGGCTGCAGATTGGTGAGCTGGTTGGGCTGGTTCCGGGTCACCGGCGGTTTCAGGACGACGACGGCGGACCCGGTGTACTGGGGCGCGGGACGCACCACCTGGTACGCCGCGGCGGTGGTCAGCAGCAGTGCGGCCAGCACCACGTACCAGCGGCGGAGCAGTGCGTCGGCGACGTTCCCGGGCGACATACGAGATCCTTCCGTCAGCTCCGATACTGGCAGGACGCACGGCGGGATGCCACCGAACGGGGGGATGGGGCATGAGTCTTGGTGAGATCTGGGCCATTCTGCGCAGACGCTGGTACTTCGTCGTGCCCCTCACCCTCCTCAGCCTGGTCTGCGGCGGATACCTGTACGTGACCGTCCCCGTCTCCTACCAGTCGCAGAGCTCGGTCACCCTGCTGGACTCCTCGGCGGTCTCCCGGCTGCCTCCCACCTTCGGCAACCCCATCTCGAACGCGGGCGGTTCGCTGATCGTCACGGCCGACGTGCTGATCAGGACCCTGGAGTCGAACGACGCCGCCAAGGAGCTGCGCGGCCGGGGCGTCACGGACCCGTACACGGCCGGCTTCGCGCCGACGGCCGACAGCCCGCTGCTCACGCTCAGCGTGACCGGGACCGACCGGGCCAAGGTGCTGAAGGAGACCAACACCCTGACCGAGTTCGCCGGCGAGCAGCTCAAGGCCCTGCAGGCCGCGGCCAAGGTCCCGCCCGCGTACTTCGTGCAGACGGCGCCCGTCGTCCTGCCGCAGACCCCGGTGGCGAAGTCGAAGAACCGCTACCAGGACATCGCGGCCGTCGTCATCCTCGGAGTCGTCAGCGCCTTCCTGCTGTCGATCCTGATGGAGGGCGTCGCGGTGGTCCGCCGCCGGCGGACCACCGCGAGGAGCGCCGCCCCGCGGTCCGGGGACGCCCGCGCCGCCGGCCGGGTCCGGAGAGGACTGCTCGGCCGGCGGGTCGACGCCACGGCGATCCTCACCGTCTACCTGGCACTGGCCCTCTTCATCCCGTCGAACCTGGCCCTGCCCGCGCTCGGCGGCGTCGGCACCCCCGCCAACGTCTTCGCCCTGCTGGGCCTGTTGTGGTACCTCGCGACCTGGCTCGGCGGCCGCGTCCTGCCCGCGCCGGGAACCAGGCTGGCGCGCGTCGCCATGTGCGTGCTCGGGCTGGCCGTCCTGGCGGCCTACATCTCGGACGCGGCGCGGGAGAGCTCGCACGCGGAGGTCCTGGGCGCCGACCGCGGCCTCATCGGATTCCTGGTGTGGGTGTCGCTGGTCGTACTGACCTCGGCGGGCATCCAGGAGCGCGGCCGGCTCGACGTGCTGATGCGCCGGGTGGTGGTCCTGGGCTCGGTCGTCGCCGCGATCGGCTTCTACGACTTCTTCTCGGGAACCAACATCGCCGACTCCGTCCACATCCCCGGCCTGCAGACCAGCGTCGCGCAGGTGAGCGTCATGGACCGCGGTGCGTTCACCCGGCCCCGGGCCACCACGGCCCAGCCGCTCGAGTTCGGCGGCATGCTCGCGATCCTGCTGCCGTTCGCCGTCCAGCAGGCCTTCGACCCGGTGCGCCGCCACCTCCACTGGACCCGCCGCTGGGGTCCGGTGCTGCTGATCGCGGGCGCGCTGCCCCTGACGGTGTCGCGGACCTCGATCATCGGCCTGCTGCTGGTCGCCCTGGTGATGGTGCCCCGCTGGAAGCCGGCCCGGCGCTGGGCCGCGATCGGCGTGATGACAGCCTCCGTGGCCGTCTTCAAGGTGCTCGTCCCCGGGCTGATCGGCACGATCACCGGGCTGTTCGCATCGTTCCTGTCCAACTCCGACAGCAGCACCCAGGCCCGTACGGTCAAGTACAGCGCGATCGTGCCCTACTTGGAGGAACATCCGCTGTTCGGGCGGGGCTTCGGCACCTTCACCCCGGACCGGTACTTCTTCACCGACAACCAGTACATGCTGACCCTGGCCGAGATGGGCGCGCTCGGACTCGTCGCCATGCTCGTCCTGTTCGTCGCCGGCATCCACCAGGGCGGTGCCGTCCGGCGGCTGGCCCGTACCGAGGCCGACCGCGAACTGGGGCAGGCGTTCTTCGCCTCGTCGCTGGTCGCCCTCGTCGTCAGCGCCACCTTCGACTCGCTCAGCTTCCCGATGTTCGCCGGCCTGTTCTTCCTGCTGCTGGGAGCCGGTGGCAGTCTGCTCGGCTTCGTCCGCGGGGAGGCGGCAGGCGCCGCCGAGCCGGGCGCCGCCAAGACCCCCGAACACCAGCTTCCCCAACTCGTGGAGACCCGATGAGCCCCGTCGCCGTCATCGCCGTCACCTGGAACAGCGCGTCGGTGCTGCCCGGGTTCCTCGCCGCGCTGCCCGAGGGCATGGCCGGACTCGACTGGCGGCTCGTAGTCGCCGACAACGACTCCGCCGACGACACCGTCGAGGTGCTCCGGTCGCTGGCCCCGGACGCCACGGTCGTCCAGACCGGTCGCAACGCCGGGTACGCCGCCGGGGTCAACGCGGCACTGAAGGCGGCCGGCGAGTGGGAGGGCGGATACGCGGCCGTACTCGTCTGCAACCCGGACATCCGGATGCGGCAGGGCTGCGGCAAGCGCCTGGTGGACGCCCTCGGTGCCCAGGTGGGCATCGCCGTCCCCCTCTTGTACGAGGAGGGGCGGGCGGCGCCCCTGCACTCGCTGCGCCGTGAGTCGAGCGTGCCCAGGGCCCTCGGCGAGGCTCTGATCGGCAACCGCAGGGCCGGGCGCTTCCCGGGCCTGAGCGAGCTGGTCACCGACCCCGCCGCCTACGCGCGGCCCACGCGCGCGGACTGGGCGACCGGTGCGCTCATGGCCCTCTCGGCCGACTGCCTGGCCGCCTGCGGGCCGTGGGACGAGTCCTTCTTCCTCTACTCGGAGGAGACCGAGTACTGCCTGCGCGCGCGGGACCACGGCTACGCCACCCGGCTCGAGCCGACGGCCGAGGCCGTCCACCTCGGCGGCGAGTCCCGGGTCTCGCCCCGGCTGTGGACCCTGCTCACACTCAACCGCGTGCGCCTGTACGGGCGGCGCCACGGGCCCGGCGCGACGGCGTGCTTCCGGGCGGCCGTGTTCCTGCGCGAGGCGTCCCGCGCGGCCCTCGGCAGGCGGGCCAGCCGGGCCGCGGCGGCCGCGCTGCTCAGGCCGGGCGCGCTGCGGGTCACGCCCGGGCCGTGAGGCGCGGCCGCCCCGGTGCTCAGCCGGTCCAACTGGTGTAGAAACTGGCGGGGTTCACCAGGTACCGCACGGTGGCGTGCGGCACGTGGCGCACGGTGTGGCGGCGGCTGTAGCGGTGGACCAGCTCCCAGTCCTCCCGGGGCAGCACCTCCGGGGTGCGGCGCAGCCGGCTGAAGCGAAGGGTCCTGTCGCGCCGCCCGACGAAGGCGTTGGTGTCCAGGAAGGACTCGCGGGCGGACCGGCGGCGGTCGAACGGCACGGACAGGACGTCCCGTTCGGTCCCGTCCGGCAGGACGCGGCGCAGCGCCGTGTAGACGCCGTCGGGTCCGCCGGGGGCCTCCAGCACCGCCAGCGCCCGCTTCAGATGGTCGGGCTCCCACAGGTTGTCGTCGTCCAGGAACGCCACGTACCGCGAGCGGGTCAGGCGGATGCCCACGTTGCGCACCACTCCGGCGACTCCGGTGTTCCGCGTCAGCGAGACGGCGAACAGCCGTGGGTCGTCGGGGAGTCCGGGGAGGCCCGCGCCGTCGTCGACGACGATGACGACCTGGTCGCGGACGGTCTGGTCCAGCGCCGAGCGGACGGCCGCCCGCAGTCCCTCGGGGCGGCGATGGGTGGCGATCACCGTTGCGACGAGGGCGGCCGGCGGGGGCGCGGTGGCGGCCGCGAGACGACGGGTCTCGGCGCTCTCGACACGGCGCAGCCGCACCGCGGAGGGGGCGAGGAGGACCTTGTTGCGGAGCTCGAACAGGACGAGCCAGCCGAAGGCGCCTTTGAGCAGTTCCCAGGGGGCGCGGGCGATACGTCTCATGGTCCTCTTCCTCAGCCGGCCGGCTCGGGGGCGACCGAGTGCCCGTGGGTGAACCGGTTGCCGCGCCAGACGTTGCCGGCACCACCGGCGTTCCAGGCGGTGACCGCGCCGTAGTGGCCGGAGTTGCGGTGGTACCGGGTGGAGAAGACGTTGTTCGTGACCTGGATGCCGGTGGCGCCCTCGCCGCCCCCGTACAGGGCGTAGGCGCCGCCGGCCAGCAGATTGCCGTCGATGACGGTGTTGGAGACGGGGCCGGTGTCGGCGAAGAGCCCGACGGCGGCCGAGGCCCCCTGGTCGACGGGGACGGAGTTGAGCAGTGTGTTGTGCCGGATGACCAGGCTGCCCTGGTTGCTGCCGCCGCTGATCACCGCGTCGGTGTGCTGCCACTCGCCGCCGGCGTTGCGGAACGGCACCAGGTCGTGGACGTAGTTGTCGTGAAGGTTGCCCTGCCCCATGGAGAGGGCGTTGCCGAAGACGGAGACGTCGCACCAGCCGACCTCGATGGGGCTGACGCCCATGTTGGAGACCGCGTAGTCCACGCCCCCGTTGTCGGGGCCCTTGCCGGGGACGGCGGTGATCGTGCTGTGCAGGATCCGCAGACCGCTGTGCCCCGGACGCAGGTTGACCCCCCACCAGTTGGTGGAGGTGATCCGCGAGTCGATGATGGTGACATCGTCCGCGTAGACGTCGAGTGAGCCGGTGATGTCCCACCCCCGGATGACGGTGCCGTCGGTCTTGACGCTCATGTTCCCGGTGGGGTGGGGCTGGAGCGGGATGCGGGGGCCGGTGGAGCGGGCGTCGGGGAAGCCCGCTTCGGCTTGGGCCGCCGGTGCCGCGCCCCGCGGGGACGCCCCACGGGGCGCGGGGCTCCCGGACGACGAGCCGGCCGGGGACGCCGAGCGGGCCTCCGGTGGCGAGGGGACCTGCGACGCCGGGGGAGGCGGCTGGGCGGTGCTGCGGGAGGCGCCGTCGTCGGACGGTGCGGCGTCGGCGCCCGAGGCACACGCGGCGCAGAGTAACAGGGTCAGTACGGCGAGCAGTTGACGGAGCCTGGTCACGCGGCCTCCGGGGTTCGGGCGCCGAGCAGGAAGCGGCGGCTGGGCAGGACGCACACCACGTAACACGCCAGAGCGGTGGCGCCGATGGCGAAGAGGGCGACGATGCCGTCGCCGAGGAGCCGCTTCGCGGCGAGGGTCACCACGGTCATCACGGCTCCCCCGAGGAAGGGCCAGGTACAGGCCCTGACGATGTGGGCGGGGCCGATCCCGGCCCGGCCGAGGGCGTACAGGAATACGGGGACGACGAGAACGGCCGCGACGACGACGTGTCCCTGGGAGACCCCGACGATGCCCCCGAGGCGGGCGCCGGCGACGAGGACGGGGACGAGTGCGACGACCCACAGGCCCTGGACGAGGATGAGGGAGCGGCGCTGTCCGGCGGCGACGAGGCAGTCGTAGGCGAGTTCGCAGCCGATCCGGACCAGGCCCAGCGCCATCAGCCAGGGCAGAGCCGAGGCGGCGGGCACCCATGTGCTCCCGTAGACGAGACGGACGACCGGCTCGGCCAGTCCGCCGAGCAGCACGCACAGCGGGACGGTGCCGGTGACCAGCACGCCGAGGGCGCGGCTGAAGCCCTGTGCGAGGGCCTCCGGGGAGGCCGCCAGGCGGGAGAAGCCGGCGAAGGAGACGCGGCGGGCCGCCTCGGAGATGATGCGCACCGGCCAGCCCGACATGTTGAACGCCAGAACGTAGAAACCGAGGGCGACCGAGCCGAGGGACGACCCGACGACCATCGTGTCCACGTTGACGACGGCGAGCGCGAGCAGGCTCGCCCCGGCCAGCGGGAGGCCGAACCTCAGCAGGGCGCGGGCCTGCCCGGGGTCCCAGCCGAACCGCAGCATACCGGGGGCGGCCAGCGCGCAGCCGAGGAGCGCGGCGACGTTGCCGGCCACCGCTCCCCAGGCGAAGCTCATCGCGCCCCAGCCGGCGAAGGCCAGCACCAGCGTCACGGCGGTGCTGAGGACGAAGTTGAGCGCGTCGATCACCATCCGCTTGCCCTGGGCGAACTCGCGGGTCAGGTAGCCGGCGGGGACCTGGGCCACCCCGTCCAGCACCAGGCACAGGCACATCACCCGCAGCACGCCCGAGGCCCCGGGGGAGTCCAGCAGCCCGGCCACCGTGGGTGCCGAGACGAAGATGGCGGCGTACAGCAGGACGCTGGACGCGGTGCCCAGCGTCAGCACGGTCGGCGCGAAACGGCGCGGGTCGCCGTCCCAGCGGACGATGGCCAGGCCGACGCCCAGCTCGTTCGCGGAGAGCAGCACCAGGAGCACGGTCTGGGCGATGCCGTAGACGCCCCATTCGGCGGGGCCGAGGGCGAAACGCGCCAGCAGGATGCCGGTGGCGAAGTTGCCGAGGCGCATCACCACGGTGTTGATCAGACTCCACCGGGCCGCGGAACGGACCTTGTGCCCGAGGGAGGGGGAAGCGGGGGTGTGGCTCGGCTCAGCGGTCTCGCTGTCCGGTGTGCGAACGCTGTCCATGAGTCGACTCCTCGTCGAGCGGCTCGGCGGCGGGCGCCACGGCCATGGCGGGCCGTCCGGCCCCCGGCTCCGCGGCGGGCCTGTTCTCGGCGGACCGCGACCAGCTGGGCGGCGTCCTGAGTGCGATGGTCCGTTCCACCGCCGATTCCCCGGAGCCGGGCTCGGCGGCGGCCGGACCGGAGACGGTGGCCGCTCCGGAGGCGGCTGTCGGACGCTCGGATTCCTCCGCGCGCGCCTGCGGCCGCGGCCGGCGGCGCGCCTCCACGTAGAAGGAGGCGCCCAAGCTCAGCACCAGACCCAGGGCCCCGGCCATCACCTGGTACTCCAGCCGGGTCTTGGTCTGCGCCACCGGGTTCTGCGGGGGCACGATCGTGGTCATGCGGATCATGGCCTTCGGCGCGACCGACTGCTGCTTCTGGAACTGGTCCAGCCGCTCCTCGGCGAACGCCGTGAGGATGCGGTCCGAGGACAGGACGGCGGCCTTGTCGGTGCCGGTGACGGTGAGCCACATCAGCGGCCCCTGCGCGTTGTCGGCGAGCTTGGCCTCGAACGTGCCCTTGGCGCCGCGGGACTTCAGTTCCCGCAGGGAGCCGTCGGAGTTGAGGTTCCGGGCCAGGCTGTCGGCCATGCCGGTGAGCGAGGTCTGGGTGCTGAGGAACGGATTGCCGTCGTAGGCCACGGTGGCCTTCTGGGAGTTCAGAAGGGCCACCGTGCTCTGCGACTGGTAGGTGACCGGAACCACCAGCGCCACGCCGGCCGCCAGCGCGGCGGTCAGCAGCAGTCCGGGCAGCAGGACGTACCAACGCCTGCGCATGACCCGGAAGATCTCAGCGAGATCCATGGTGGTCCCCCCTCACGCCCCGACCCCCGATGAGCATATGTTGCAAGCGGATCATTTGGCGGGTGTTTGGTCGGTGGGCCTCGGCCGGCTGCTCGCGGTGCCCCCCTCCAGCAGCACGTCGGCGATGCGGTCGCTCGCCCGGCCGTCCCACAGGTCGGGCCGGCGCGGGGCGGGCGGATCGTCCAGCACCCGGTTCACGGTGGACACGATGCGCGCCGGATCCCGGCCCGCCAGCACGTTGGTGCCCTGCTCCACGGTGACCGGCCGCTCGGTGTTGTCCCGGAGGGTCACGCAGGGCACGCCGAGGGCGGTGGTCTCCTCCTGCACGCCGCCCGAGTCGGTCAGCACGAGGCGGGCCGAGTCCTGCAGCGCGATGAAGTCCAGGTATCCGGCGGGCGGCACCAGCCGGATGCCCCCGGGGACGCCGACGGCGGCCAGCCGTTCGGCGGCGCGCGGGTGCACGGGGAGCAGCAGCGGGCAGCGGCCGGCGATCTCGCCCAGGGCCTTCAGGAGCCCGGCGAGGACCTCCGGGTCGTCCACGTTGGCGGGCCGGTGCAGGGTGACCAGGCCGTACTCGCCCCTGGTCAGGCCGTGCCGGTCCAGGACGTCGGAGGCGCGGGCCCGTTCCAGGTTGGCCAGCAGCGTGTCGATCATGACGTTGCCGACCAGGTGGATCTGGTCGTCCCGGTACCCCTCGGCGCGCAGGTTCCCGGCGGCGTCGGGGGAGGGGGCGAGCAGATAGTCGCTGACCCGATCGGTGGCGACCCGGTTGACCTCCTCCGGCATGCTCCAGTCGCGGCTGCGCAGTCCGGCCTCGACGTGCGCCAGCAGCGGGCCCGCCTTGGCGGTGACCAGGGCGCAGGCCAGGGTGGAGTTGATGTCGCCGACCACCACGACCACGTCCGGGGCCAGTTCGCCGAGCAGCGGCTCGAACGCGGTCATCACGCGCCCGGTCTGCTCGGCGTGGCTCCCGGAGCCGACGCCGAGGAAGTGGTCGGGCGGCCGGATGCCGAGGTCGGTGAAGAACACCTCGTTCATGGCCGGGTCGTAGTGCTGGCCGGTGTGGACCAGGATCACCTCGGCGCCCCGGCGTTCCAGCGCGTCCATCACCGGCTTGATCTTCATGTAGTTCGGTCGCGCACCGGCGACGCAGACGATGCGGGGCATGGTTCAGAGCACCTCGATCGTGGGCCCGGCCGACAGCCGGCGGCGGCAGTCGAGGACGAAGCGGGCGTGCTGGGCGATGAGTTCGTAGTCGAAGCTGTCGTGGTCGGTGAGCAGGACCACCACGTCGGCGGCGGCCAGCTCCTCCGGCACCGGTTCGACCCGCACCAGCCGGGTGTCCACCGGCAGGCTCTCGACCACGTGCGGGTCCGCCGCCTTGACCTGGGCCCCCATGTCGAGCAGCAGCTGCGAGATCCGCAGGGCGGGCGACTCGCGGGCGTCACCGGTGTTCTTCTTGTACGCCAGGCCCAGCAGCAGGATGTTCGAGCCGTTCACGGACCGGCGTCTTTCGTTGAACAGGTCGCTGATGCGCCGTGCCACGTACTCGGGCATGTGGTTGTTGATGTCGTTGGCCAGCTCCACGAAGCGGAAGCTCTGGCCGAGTTCGCGCTGCACCCGCCAGGACAGGTAGGAGGGGTCGATCGGCAGGCAGTGGCCGCCGACACCCGGTCCGGGCGTGAACTTCATGAAGCCGAAGGGCTTGGTGGACGCGGCGTCGATGGCCTGCCAGACGTCGATGTCCAGGTGGTGGGCGAACATCGCGATCTCGTTGACCAGCGCGATGTTGACGTGCCGGAAGGTGTTCTCCAGCAGCTTGGCGAGCTCGGCCTCCTTGGGGGAGCGCACCGGCACGGTGGTGTCGACGAGCTGCCCGTAGAAGTCCCGCACGGCCTCCAGCGAGGCCGCGTCGACGCCGGACACGACCTTCGGGGTCTCCTTGAAACCCCAGACGGTGTTTCCGGGGTCGATCCGCTCCGGGCTGTAGCCGAGGTGGAAGTCGGGGCCGGCGGCCAGGCCCGAGCCGTCCTCCAGGATCGGGGCGAACAGCTCCTCGGTGGTGCCGGGGTAGGTGGTCGACTCGAGGACGACGGTGGCGCCGGGGCGCAGATAGCGGGCGAGGGTGACCGCCGACTCCCTGATGTACCGCAGGTCGGGCGTGCCCTCGTGCAGCGGCGTCGGCACGGTCACCACGGCGACGTCGAAGCCGCCGCAGTCCCGGGCCGCGTCGCTGGGGCGGTAGCTGCCGTTGTCCAGTGCGGCGCGGATCCGCTCCGAGGAGACGTCCTCGACGAAGGACTCACCGGCGGCGAGGCTCTTGATCCGCCGGGCGTCCACGTCGTAGCCGATCACCTCGTGACCGACCTCGGCGGCCCGGACGGCCAGTGGCAGGCCGACGTATCCCTGTCCGACCACGACGACGCGCATCAGTGACTCCTGTTCGCGGAGGCGGGCGACGGGGTGAGCCGGATGAACTCGCGCACCGTCATGAGGACGAAGGCCGCATTGGTGGTCAGGTAGCGCCGGCCCAGCCGGCGCGGCTCCTGCAGCGCCCGGTAGAGCCATTCGACGCCCCACCGCTGCCAGATCACCGGGGCCCGTCTGGTGACGCCGGCCAGGATGTCGAAGGAGCCGCCGACCCCGTGCACCACGCGGGCGCCGGTGCGCTCGCCGTAGGCGGCGGTGAAGATCTCCTTCTTGGGCGAGGTCATGCCGAGGAACAGCATCTGTGCGCCGCTGCGCGCGATGGCGTCCGCGACGGCCTCCTGCTCGGAGTCGTCGAAGTAGCCGTTGCGGCTGCCGGCCACGGTCAGGCCGGGGAAGCGCTCGGCCACCTCGCCCAGCATCCGCTCCAGCACCTCCTGCCGGGCGCCGAGGAAGTACACGGACATGCCCGCCGACTCCGCCTCGGCCAGCAGCCGCAGGAACAGGTCGATGCCGGCCACCCGTTCCGGCAGCGGGGCGCGCAGCAGCCGGCCGGCCCAGACCACGGCCTGTCCGTCGGCGAGGACGAGATCGCAGCCGGACACGGCCGCGGCGAGCCGCTTGTCCCGCCGCATGTTCACCAGCTTCGCGGCGTTGACCACGCCGATCTCGAGCTGCCGGTCCTCCCGGACCGCGGCGAGGCAGCGCCCCACCGTCTCGTCCATGGTCAGGGGGTCCAGCTCGACCCCGAAAAGGGACTGACGCCCGCTCATACGCGGCCTCCCTGCCAGGCGTGGAGCATCCAGCCGAACTCGTACGGCCGGCATTCGCGGTCCACCGAGACGGGGCGGTACACCCGGTCCAGGGGCTTCAGCCGGAGATGCGGGACGACCCGGGTGCCCAGGCCCCGGGCGGCGCGCACGGCCTTCTTCGGGTCGCCGCGGAAGACCTTGCGCCAGGTGACGCCGAGCTCGTCGAGGATCAACGGCTCCTGCTTCCCGGGGGCCCCGGCGAGTTCGGGCACGTCCGTCATCCAGCGCAGGCCCCTGCGGACCGACGCGGCGAAGTCCGTGCCGCCGGCGTCGGCGAGGTCGAACAGGGCGGTCGGCGCCATCGCGTGCTGGTGGACGCTGTAGACCGGGTAGCCCTCCACGACGCCGCCGGTGCGCGCGTCGTAGTGCCACCACCACTGCCCGCCGTCGCCCTGCAGCTCGCAGATGCGCGCGGCGCAGGCCTCGGCCGCGGCCAGGGCCTCCGGGTCGCCGCCCCCGTGACCGCAGGCGTGCGCTCGGGCCAGGGCCTGGAGCGGGTATGTCTGGTCGGCGAAGCAGCTCACATGGGCCCGGTACCAGGGCACCAGGCCGGGGCCGGTGGCGTGCGGGAACAGCCGGCCGTTCCCGATCCGGGCCCGCAGCAGGCGGTCGCGGGCCGCGGTGAGGCGCCCCTCCACGTCGACCGTGCCGTGCGCCGCCGCGAGGGCGGACAGCACCCACGCCGCCTCGACGGTGTACTGCGGCCGGCCCTCCTCGTCCAGGGCGTTCATCCGGTCGAGGGCGTCGGACAGCTTGGGATGGCCGGTGTCGGCCGCGGCCCAGGCGATGAGCGCCGCGTCGCCGAGGTTGGTCACCGACGGCAGGGACTCGATCAGCAGACCCGTGAACTCCTGGGCGCTGCGCCCGCCGAGCACCGCGCGCTGGCGGTCCTCGGGCAGGAACCGGGCCCCCAGCGCGGTGATGGCCGCGTACCGGGTGCTGGTCCCGCGCCGTTCCAGCGTCCAGGAGCCGTCGGGCGAGCGGTGCCCGGCCATGGTGAAGGCGAAGGCCTCCTTGCCGGGAAGCAGCATCGACGGAAGCCCCGACTCGGCCACCGTCAGCAGTCGTTGGGCGAGCGTGAGCAGTGCTGGCTCCTCACGGCCGAGCGCCGCCAGACGTGTGATGGTCATCGTTCGGACACACCAACCCCCCTGTGGGTCCTGTTTTCGCGCAGACTTGAGATCGCCGCGGCGCGAACGGCCGGGCGTGTGAGGTGATGCGGATGTCAGGCGCCGGAGCGGCTGCCGCTCCTCGCTTCAGGCACAGATGTCCCCCACTTCGAAACCCCCCCGGGCCATGCCGAATCGTGTGCTCCCTGTGCTGGGTCTGCACACTTCGCACACATGTTATGCCTGCACATGTTCGACGAACGGTGTTTTGGGCAAATCGGGACCCGTACTTCGGAAGTCCAACTGATCAGCCGCGCGGGAGGAGTTCGCCGTCCTTCTCGTCGTACCGCTCGCCGGTCTCGGGGCACTCCCAGCAGCCTGGCTCGTCCTCCCGCTCCACCAGCCGGACGCCGGCCCGGCCGACCCAGCCGATCCGGCGCGCGGGCACGCCCGCGACCAGCGCGAAGTCCGGCACGTCCCGGGCCACCACGGCGCCCGCCGCGACCAGGGCCCAGCGGCCGACGCGCACCGGCGCCACGCACACCGAACGGGCCCCGAGCGACGCCCCCTCGCCCACCACCACGGCCACGGCCTCCCAGTCGCCGCCGCGCTTCAGCCGCCCCTGTGGGTCCACGGAGCGGGGGTAGTGGTCGTTGGTGAGCACCGCGGCCGGGCCGACGAACACCCCGTCGCCGAGCACCGCGGGCTCGTAGACCAGGGCGTAGTTCTGGAGCTTCACGCGGTCGCCGATCCGCACTCCGGGGCCGACGTAGGCCCCCCGGCCCACGATGCACCCGCTGCCCAGCCGGGCGTCCTCCCGTACCTGGGCGAGATCCCAGACCGTCGTGCCGTCGCCGATGGCGGCCGTCTCGTCGACCTGGGCGGTGGGCTGGATCCTGGTGTTCACCGGGTCGGTCTCCTCTTGTCGTCGGTGCGGCCGGCTCGGCCGGGCACCGGGATGCCGGTCGTCATGACGAGATCTGCACCTTGCTGTGGTCGCCGAGGACCAACCGGTGGGCGGCGGGCTTGCGGGGGGAGGGGGTCACCTCGACGTTGCGCCCGATGAGCGAGGCCTCCACCCGCCGGACGCCGCTCACCGAGGAGTCGCGCAGCACGATGGAGTACTCGATCTCGCTGTCCTCGATGCGGCAGTCGCCGGCGATCGAGGTGAAGGGGCCGATGTAGGAGTCGGTGATCACGGTGTCGGGGCCGATGGCCACCGGGCCCACGATCCGGCTGCCCGTCACCTTCGCCCCCGGCTCGATCCGCACCCGCCCGATGATCTCGCTGTCGTCGTCGACGGTGCCGTCGATCCGGCGCTCCGTCGTCTCCAGCACCGAGCGGTTGACCTCGAGCATGTCGGTGACGTTCCCGGTGTCCTTCCAGTACCCGGAGATCGTCGTGGAGCGCACGTCGCGTCCGGCGTCGATGAGCCACTGGATGGCGTGCGTGATCTCCAGCTCGCCGCGCCAGGAGGGCTCGATGGCGCGCACGGCCTCGTGGATCGCCGGGGTGAACAGGTACACGCCCACCAGGGCCAGTTCGCTCTTGGGGTGCTCCGGTTTCTCCTCCAGGCCGACCACCCGTCCCGCGGCGTCGAGTTCGGCCACGCCGAACGCGGTCGGGTCCGGCACCCGCGTCAGCAGGATCTGCGCCTGCGGCCGCTCGGCGCGGAACGCGTCCACGAGGTCCGTGATGCCGCCGACGACGAAGTTGTCGCCGAGGTACATCACGAAGTCGTCGTCGCCCAGGAACTCACGGGCGATCAGCACCGCGTGGGCCAGGCCCAGCGGCGCCTCCTGCGGTATGTAGGTGACGGTGAGCCCGAACGTGGAACCGTCGCCGACCGCCTCCCGGATCTCCTCGGCCGTGTCCCCGACGATGATCCCGACCTCGGTGATGCCGGCCCCGGCGATCGCCTCCAGACCGTAGAACAGCACCGGTTTGTTCGCGACGGGTACGAGCTGCTTCGCCGAGGTATGGGTTATGGGGCGCAAACGGGTACCCGAGCCACCAGACAACAAAAGTGCCTTCATGCATATCAGCCTACTTACAGCGGACTTGCTGACGGAGGGATTCCGGGTAGGGAAGATCCCGTCTTCACACACCGTCATGCCGCGGGGGCCGCACGGCCGCGGAGCGGACGCGCGGGCGAGCAGGCGAGCAGGCGAGCAGGCGATGAAGCCGCCGGTCGGCGGCCCCGCTCAGTCGGCCGGCCGGTCCCGCTCAGCCGGCGGGCCGGTTCCGGTCAGCAGGCCGGGCGGTTGCGCTCAGACAGCGGGCCGGTCCCGGTCAGCCGGTCTTGTGGCCCCACCGCGGACCGAGCAGGGCCCACTCCCGGTCCCATTCCTCGATGCGCCGCCGGTCGAGCCACCACCGTCCGGCGCACCGGACGCCGAACGCCGCGCCGGTCAGGGCGAGCGCGGCCGAGACGCCCAGCAGCGCCGACTCGGCGCTCGCCTCACCGGACGTCAGCGGCGCGCTGCTCGGCCTGCCCCACGCGTCGAGCCAGATCTCCGCGGTGGAACCGGCCCTAAGCCCGCCGGGCACCAGCGTGCTGTCGCTGTGCCGGGTGCCGTCCGGGGCCGTCCAGCGGACCCGAGCCGAGGTCAGGTCGCCGCCGGTGCCCGCGACCGCCGTGCGCGGGGCGTCGGTGAGCAGCACGGCCCGCACCTGGGTCCGCTCGGTCCGCTGCCGGTCGAAGGACTGGCCGGCGGCCCGGGCGGTCACCAGGCCCACGAGCGTGCCGCCCACCACGACGAGCGCCCACACGGCGAGCAGGAACCACGCCTCGAGCACGTCGGTGCGGCGCCGCAGCGGATTGCGCCGCCACCGCCACAGCGGCCCCCTCGTACGCCCCCGCCCGCCGCTACTGAGGCCGCCCTCACGCATCCGTCCCCACCTTCCGCTCGTCACCCTCCGAAGGTCGCAGCCCGGGCGGCGCCGTGACATGGGCCGGCCAGGCGCGGTGGGCGGGCCGACCGGGGCACTCCCGGGCGGGGCCGATGGGCCGACCGGCCCTCCCGCTGCGCCGTGCACCCACGGGCCGTTCTCCGGGGCGCGAGGGACCGGTGGTCCCTGACGCCGCGGCCGGGATCCGTCCCAGCATGGAGCGTGCTCCGGTCCACCGGGCCACACCGGTCCACCAGGCGAAAGACGGGCTGTCCGATGTACCCGAACGATGGTTTCCGCGAACTCGGCCGTCACGAGTGCATGCGCCTGCTGGCCACGGCGCCCGTCGGACGGATCGTGCACACGCGCCAGGCCCTGCCCGCGGTCGTGCCGGTGAACTTCCGCCTCGACGAGGACGGCGCGGTGCTGCTGCGCACCTCGGCGGCCTCGGAGATGGCCCGCGCGGTCGACGGCTCGGTCGTGGCCTTCGAGGCGGACGCGGTCGACGCGGACAAGCAGTCCGGGTGGAGTGTCGTCGTCACCGGTCGGGCCGGTGTCGTCACGGACCCGGCCGAGGTGGAGCGCCTGGACCGGATCGGCCCGCGCTCCTGGGCGCCCTCGCCCGAGGAGATCTTCGTGCGCATCGAGCCCGAGCTGGTCACCGGCCGGGAGCTGGTCGCCGGCCGCACGATGTACGGCGTGCACCTGCCCGCCCGACCCGTGGCACGGGAGCCGTGAGGCTCCGCTCCGGCGCGCGGCGTCCGCCTCTCGCGGGTACCCGGCGCGGACGGAGGCCGCGCCGGGCGGTGACCACCGTCGCACCGCGTGGCGCACACCAGGGCCGTTCGGCCCTGGCCGTCCGGACCGGGCGGGGCAAGGATCCGTAGGGAGGCGGCCGGCGGTTCACGGGCGGCCGCGGAGCGCACGGAACGAGGAGCGGTCAATGGCGGACGGCGAGCAGGCCAACCCGGTCCGGGTCTTCCTGCTGGACGACCACGAGGTGGTACGGCGCGGTGTGCGCGACCTGCTGAACGACGAGCCGGACATCGAGGTGATCGGCGAGGCCGGCACTGTGGAACAGGCGCTGGTGCGCGTCCCCGCGCTGCGCCCGCACGTCGCGGTGCTGGACGTCCGGCTGTCCGACGGCGACGGGGTGAGCGTGTGCCGGGAGCTGCGCTCGCGCATGCCCGAGCTGGCCTGCCTGATGCTGACCTCGTTCGACGACGAGGAGGCGCTGCTCGACTCGATCATGGCGGGCGCGTCCGGTTACGTCCTCAAGCAGATCCGGGGCTCGGACCTGGTGTCCGCCGTACGCACCGTCGCCCGCGGCCAGTCCCTGCTCGACCCGAGCGCCACCACCCGGCTGATGGCCCGGCTGCGGGGCGGCCCGCAGCAGCCGGAGGAACCCGACGAACTGCCCGGCCTGACCGACCGCGAACGGGAGATCCTGGCCCTCATCGGCGAAGGCCTGACGAACCGTCAGATCGGGCAGCGGCTCTACCTCGCCGAGAAGACGGTGAAGAACCACATCTCCCGGCTGCTCGCCAAACTCGGCGTGGAACGCCGCATCCAGGCCGCCGTCATCGCCACCCAGGTCCAGGACCGACGGGGGCGGGGCGCGCGGTGACCGATCAACGTCCCTACAGGGCAGTGGCGTTCGGCCCGCGAAGCAAGACCCTCGGGGGAGCGGTTCGCCGTCGACCAAGGTCACGCGCGGCTGTGCGCTGACCTCCCGAGCCGGGACGGCGCCCTCACGGGACCGCCCCGGCGACCGCCCGGCACCCGCACGAAAGCCCCCGCAGGACCAGGGGCCCCCGCGCCGCACAACCCCCTGAAGACGACGCCGCCACGGCGTCCCCCGATCCACGAGAGGTGGAGAACATGTCCCGCACCATCACCGTAGGCGTCGACGGTTCGACCGAGAGCCGGGCCGCCGCCCAGTGGGCCGCCCGGGAGGCGCGACTGCGCGGCCTGCCGGTGAAGCTGGTCCAGGTCTGGCAGCCGGTGCCGGAGCCCATGGCCGAGGCTCCGCTGCTGGGCGCCGACACCCACCAGCACTGGACCGAGCGGATCCTCCGGGAGGCCGCCGACGGTCTGCGGTCGGCCCACCCCGGCCTGGAGGTGAGCACGGAGCAGCTCACCGGGCAGCCGGCCGAGCTCCTGGCCGCGGCGGCAGGGGAGGCCGAACTGCTCGTGCTCGGCTCGCGCGGCCTCGGCGGTCTCGGCGGCTTCCTGGTCGGCTCGGTCGGGCAGTCCGTCGTGGCGCACAGCGAGCGTCCCGTGGTCCTCGTCCGCTCCGGCGAGTACGGCGCCGGCGCCGCGGGCGACCCGGCCGGCCCCGTCGTGCTGGGACTGGACCTCAAGGCGCCGGACGCGGCCCCGATCGAGTTCGCGTTCGAGGCCGCCGAGCGCGGCTCGGTGCCGCTGCGGGTGGTGCACGCCTGGAACCCGCCGTCGTACTACTACGCCTACGGCATGGCCATGGACCCCGAGGTCACCACCACGGTGGCGCACAGCCACGCCGCCGCCCTGGACGAGGCCCTGCGGCCCTGGCGGCGGAAGCACCCCGGCGTCGAGGTCGTCCCGGAGTCCCGCTGGATCAGCCCCGCGCTGCTGCTGGTCGAGGCCTCCCGCGACGCCTCCCTCGTCGTGGTCGGCCGGCGCGTGCGCCGCTCCCCGGTCGGCGCCCACATCGGCACCGTCGCCCACGCCGTCCTGCACCACGCCGCCGCGCCCGTGGCGGTCGTGGCGCACGACTGACGCACCGCATCGCGCGCCGGCCGCCGCCGCACCCCGGGGAGGGTGCGGCGGCGGCCGCCGTGCCGGCGCCGGTGGGCGGCCGCCGTGCGGGCCCCGGCGCCCGGTGGGCGGCCGTTCAGAGACCGGCGGCGTGATCGGGCACGTAGGTCTGCAGATCGCGCGGCGGACGCTCGTAGCCGGTCGACGGCGGCCTCGGCGGCAGCCGCAGCACCTGCGGCGGCACCTCGTGGTACGGGACGGAGTCGAGCAGGTGGGCGATCATGTTGAGCCGCGCCCGCCGCTTGTCGTCGCTCTCCACGACGAACCACGGCGCCTCGGTGATGTCGGTGTGGACCAGCATCTCGTCCTTGGCCCGGGAGTAGGCCTCCCAGCGCGTGATCGACTCCAGGTCCATCGGGGACAGCTTCCACTGCCGCAGCGGATCCTCCAGCCGGCGCCGGAAGCGCTCCTGCTGCTCGGTGTCGCTCACCGAGAACCAGTACTTGCGCAGCAGGATCCCGTCCTCCACCAGCATCCGCTCGAAGATCGGGCACTGGCGCAGGAAGAGCTGATGCTCCTCCTTGGTGCAGAAGCCCATCACGTGCTCGACCCCGGCCCGGTTGTACCAGGACCGGTCGAACAGCACGATCTCCCCGGCGGCCGGCAGATGCTCCACGTACCGCTGGAAGTACCACTGCGTGCGCTCGCGCTCGGTCGGTTTCGGCAGCGCCGCGATCCGGGCCACCCGGGGGTTGAGATGCTCGGCGACCCGCTTGATGGTGCCGCCCTTGCCCGCCGCGTCCCGGCCCTCGAAGACCACGACCAGCCGGGCCCCCTCGGCCCGCACCCACTCCTGCAGCTTCACCAACTCGGTCTGCAGGCGCAGCAGTTCCCGCTCGTACTCCTCGCGCGGCAGCTTCGCCGCCTTCTTACCGGCCATGCCGCCTCCACCACCGCCCGCCGGCCCGCGCGGTCGCTCGCGCCGGAGCCGGACACCAGGACGCCACCGTACTTTCCGCCGCAGACCGTCCGCCACCGCTCGCCCCGGCCCGCTCGCCCCGCGCCCCGGCTCGGCCGCCCGGTCACCGGCCGCCCGCCCGGCGGACCGGGACGTACGGCCCCGTGTCATGCCCGGACAGCCCATGGGAGCGACGCCCCGAACGCCGGATGCTCGAAGCGTCGAGACCCCTGGAGGAGATCCGCGATGTCGGACGACGTGCTCAACCGCCCCCCGGTCCACGCGTTGCTCGCGGACGGCACCACCGTGCGCATCCGCCCCGTGGCCCCGGCCGACCACGACGGCCTGCGGCGGTTCTACGAGAAGATGTCCCCGGAGAACCTGCGGCTGCGGTTCTTCTCCGTCAGCCGCAGGTCCGGCGCCCTCGCCGCCGACCGGGCCTGCGCCCCGGCCCGCCCCGGCCACCGGGCCCTGCCGGCCCGGACCGAGGACCGGGTGCTCGGCCTCGCGGAGTACGACACGGCGGGGGAGAAGGACACGGCCGAGATCTCGATCGCCGTCGGCGACACGGCGCACCACCTCGGCGTGGGCACCCTGCTCGTGGAGCACCTGGTCTCGGCGGCCCGCGCCGACGGCGTCACCGCCTTCACCGCCGACGCGCTCAGCGAGAACCGGGAGGTGCTCCGGCTCTTCTCCGACCTCGGTCTGCGCGTCACCCGCCACTTCGAGGGGCCGGAGGTCCGCTGCACCATCCGGCTCGACCAGGACGACACGTACCTGTCGGCCGTGGAGGCCAGGGGCAGGGCCGCCGACGTCGCCAGCCTCGTGCCGCTGCTGCGCCCCGACGCGGTCGCCGTCGTCGGCGCCGGACGCACCCCCGGCTCCGTGGGCCGCGCCGTCCTGCACCATCTGAAGGCCGGCGGCTACACCCGGCGCCTGTTCGCGGTGAACCCGGGCGTCGACCACATCCTCGGCGTGCCCTCCTACCCCGCCGTCGCCGACCTGCCGCTCACCCCCGACCTGGTGGTCGTCGCCGTCCCCGCGGCGGCGGTCCCGGCCGTCGCCGAGGAGTGCGGCAAGGCCGGACCACGGTGCGGCCGGCGGCCGGGCGCACCGGCAGCGAGAGGAGGTGGACCGCCATGACCGGCAGGGTTCTGGTGGCCTACGGCTCGACGAACGGATCGACGGCACGGATCGCCGAGACCGTCGCCGGGGTGCTGCGCGAGGCGGGACTCGCGGCCGAGGCGCGGCCCGCCGGGTCGGTGCCGGGCGTCGTCCCGTACGACGCCGTGGTGGTCGGCGGCGCGCTGTACGCCGGGCGCTGGCAGAAGGACGCGCGCCGGTTCGTGCGCCGTCACCGCCGGGACCTGGCCGGGCGCCCGGTGTGGTTCTTCAGCAGCGGGCCGCTCGACCCCTCCGCCTCGGCACGCGACATCCCGCCCGAGGCCGGGGTGCGGCGTGCCATGGACCGGGTCGACGCCAGGGAGCACATCACGTTCGGCGGCTGCCTGGAGGAGGGCGCCAAGGGCTGGATCGCCCGGATGATCCTGCGCGAGGGCAGGGGCGGCGACTTCCGGGACTTCTCCGCGATCGAGGCGTGGGCGGCCGAGGTCGCGGCCGAGCTGACGGCCCGCTGACCGTCGACGGGCCACCGCGGGAGGCATGGTGACGCGGCGTCCGGGGACGATGGGCCCCGCCGGCGGGTCCGGAGGGCCCTCTCATCCGGGGCGGTCCCGGCCTACGGTGGAAAGGTGATCGCCGGAAGCGACCGAGGAGAACACGTGGAGATCGTTGCGTATGGCGTCCTCGCGGACGAGGAACCGCTGCTGCGGGAGGCGTTCGACAGCGCGTTCGCCGGCCGGCACGAACTGCGCTGCCTGCGGCTGTTCCTGGACCGGGACACGACGCCGACCGCCGCCGGGCACGAGATCGTGCTCAGCGGCGTCAACGACACCCTGGACGCCGAGGTGCTGCGCTCCCTCGCCGCGGGCGGCACCCGGATGATCGCCCAGCGCTCCACCGGGTACAACAACATCGACCTGACCGCCGCGCGGGAACTCGGACTGACCGTGGCCCGGGTCTCCTACTACTCGCCGTACGCGGTCGCCGAGTTCGCCTGGGCCCTGGCCCTGGCGGTCGACCGCCGGATCGTCCGGGCCGCCCGCCGCACCCGGGACTTCGACTTCCGGCTCGACGGACTCATGGGCCGCGACCTGCGCGGCCGCACGGCCGGGGTGGTGGGCACCGGCAAGATCGGCGCCGCCTTCGCCCGGATCGCCCACGGATTCGGCATGCGGCTGCTGGGCTGGGACGCCGTCGAGAACCCCGACTGCCTGGACCTCGGCATGGAGTACGTCTCGCGCGAGCGGCTGTTCACCGAGGCGGACCTGGTCAGCCTGCACGTCCCGCTGCTGCCCGACACGCACCACCTCGTCGACGCCAAGGCCCTGGCGCTGATGAAGGACGACGCCGTCCTGGTCAACTCCAGCCGCGGCGGCCTCGTGGACACCGACGCGCTGCTGGAGGCGCTGCGCGCGGGCCGGCTGAGCGGCGTCGGCCTCGACGTGTACGAGGAGGAGGCCGGCGTGTTCTTCCTGGACAAGTCGCTGGAGGTGATGACCGACGAACGCCTCGCCAGGCTGATGACCTTCGGCAACGTCCTGGTCACCTCCCACGAGGCCTACTTCACCAGGGACGCCGTCGGGCAGATCGCCCGCACCACCGTGACCAACATCGAGGACTACGTCGCCGGCCGCTCCGGCGAGAACGTGCTGGTCCGTCCCGGCACGGCCTGAGACACCCGGCGCCGCGGAGCCCGCGGCGCCGGCCGGCCGGATACTGGAGACGGGAAGCCGAGGCGGCCCGATCCGCGAGGAGGGCGTGATGGACACGCAGCGACTCGACGCGAGGACCGCGGCCGCACTGGTCGCGCAGGCCGTGGTCGCCCCGTCCATGCACAACGCGCAGCCATGGCGCTTCCGCCTGCGGGAGGACGAGGGCGTGCTCGAAGTCCGTCCCGACCTCGACCGGGCCATGCCCCGCTCGGACCCCGGCAACCGGGCGCTGTACATCGGCTGCGGCGCCGCCCTGTTCAACCTGCGCGTCGCCGCCGCGCACGCCGGGCTCGCCCCGGAGGTACGGCTGCTGCCGGACCCCGCCGAACCGCTGCTTCTCGCCGTCGTCCGGCCGGCCCCGGCGGCGGCCCGTGCCGTCCCGGACGCGGACGACCTCGCGCGGCTGCACCCGGCGATCCGCCGCCGGCACACCAGCCGGCACCCCTTCGACCAGAAGGACATCCCCGAGGACGCCCGGGCGGCCCTGCAGGCCGCGGCCGCCCGCGAGGGCGCCGAGCTGCTGTTCCCCGGCCCCTGGCACGTGGAGACCGTGCTCGACCTGGTCCACGACGCGGAGAGCCGGGACGCCCTGCATCCCGAGGGCATGGAGGACCTGCGGCACTGGACCCGGCTGGGACCCGAGGCGGACGCCGCCACCGACGGCGTGCCCGAGTACGCGTTCGGGCCCCGGATGCGGGACGGCCGCGCCCCGCTGCGGGACTTCGCCGGACGCCGGCCGGTGGCCGACCGCGGCGCCACCGCCTTCGAGCACAACCCGCACCTCGCCCTGCTGAGCACGCCCGGCGACGCCCCCGCCGACTGGCTGCGCGCCGGCCAGGCACTGGAACGCGTCCTGCTGGAGGCCACCCTCGCGGGCCTCGCCACCTCCCTGACCTCCCACGCGCTGGAGAACCCGGACCTGCGGCTGCTGGTCCGCGACCCGGTCGCCGGCCGGGGCCACGTCCAGATGGTGCTGCGACTGGGCTACGGCCCCTTCGGCCCGGCCACCCCCCGACGCCCCGTGCGAGACGTGCTGGACATCGCCCCGACGGCCTGACCACGACCGGACCCGCTTCCGAGACAGATCAGCCTTGACCCCTGTGCCGCCCGCCGGCCGAGGAACGCGCCGCGTACATGCGGGATGCCTGCGACGGCACCGCCCCCGAGTGTCCGCTGCTGTCTGGCGCGGGCCGGACACGCCATGTAACGTCGCTGTGGTTGGTCCGCCGTTCCTGCCCGTACCGCCAGGTGCGGGCATTTTGCTGTGCGGCGTGACCAGGAACATCGCTTAGGGTCCGCATGGCGTGGACCCGGTTCGACCGAGAGGCAAAAGCATGGCCAGCGGGACCGTGAAGTGGTTCAACGCCGAGAAGGGCTTTGGTTTCATTCAGCAGGACGGCGGGGGGCCGGACGTCTTCGCGCACTACTCCAACATCAACTCCTCCGGCTTCCGTGAGCTGCAGGAAGGTCAGTCCGTGACCTTCGACGTCACGCAGGGCCAGAAGGGTCCGCAGGCGGAGAACATCACGGTCGTCGCCTGAGTCGACGCCTTGTGCGTGTGGCCTCCGGAGCCCTCTCCGGAGGCCACGACTGCCACAGGTCAGTGCATGAGCGGCACCACGGAGCGGGCGTGACCCCACAGGCCGTGCAGTTGCTCGAGGGGCCGCTGCTGTTCACCGTGAAGCGCGTTGAGGACCACCAGGCATCCGGTGAGGGCAGGCACCGCCCACTGCACGCAGGCGAGCTGCCGCTGCGCCTGCTCGGTGTCGATGGGGTGTTCTGCCGCCTTCTGAGCGTCCTGAGGGTCGGGGGAGGAGGCGAGGTCGATCTTCTTGCCCAGGATGCGGGCGTAGGCGGTGGCGGCCAGCGCCGCGGCGGTGACGACCGTCTTGGCCGTGGTGGAAGCACCCACGCCTTTCTGCTTGACGACCCTGTGGGCGTTGACGGCGAGCAGGCCGCCGCCCCCGTACAGGTGGGCGCCGATCGCGGCGGCGCTGACCGGCATCCACTTTTCCCAGCCTGCCGAGGCGATGCGCGCCTGGGCGGTCCACGTGGCGCCTTCCTGTCGTGCCGCGCCGTTGAGTCCGACCGCGCCCATGAGGGAGCCGCCGAACCACGCCGCCAGTCCCAGATCGTGCAGGCTGCGGATGACGGTATTGCGTCCGGACATGACCGTGCTCCTTCGGAGGGAGGCGAGCCGACGGAGAAGTCGGATCCCACCCACCCTCGCCCGGCCACGACCGGGTCGCTATCGATGGTGACCCAGACGGACTGAGAGGTCACGAACCGACCGGTGCCGGTGTGCTGCTCCGGTGAGCGGCGAATTCGGGCATCGGAATCCGAGCCCGCCATCGGGTGCGGTGGGGCCGTGCGTCGGGTACTCGGTCGGCCCAGCCCAGTGGGCACCAGTTCCCAACCCCCAAAGGAGGCGTCATGACGCAGCATGTGCGGGACATCATGACCAGCCGGCTGGTGACGGTGGAGCCGCAGGCGTCGGTGACGGCGGTGGCGCAGCGGATGCGCGACGAAGACATCGGGATCGTACTGGTCACCGAGGGCGACGATCTGCGAGGCCTGGTCAGCGACCGCGATCTCGTGATCCGTGCGATCGCGGAAGGCGGCGACCCGGGCGAGAAGACGGTGGCCTCCGCCTGCAGCGACGATCTCGTCACCATCAGCCCGGACGAGGACCTCGACCGTGCGGTCGTGCTCATGCGTGAGCACTCCGTCCGCCGCCTTCCGGTGGTCGAGGAGGGCCACGCCGTGGGCATCGTGTCCATCGGCGACCTGGCGATAGAACGCGATGAACACTCGGCACTCGGCGACATCAGCGCCGCCAAGCCCAATCAGTAGGACCCCCGGACCTCGTGAGGAACGCCGCGGTCGTCGGCGGCGTTCCTCACGCGTGACGTCAGAGCCCGGTCCAGCCGTGGTGCATCCACATAACGATCTGTATGTCATATTGCGCACGTGAATCTCACGAAAGGCGCACCATGAAGATCGCGGTCATCGGCGGCACCGGACTGATCGGGTCGCAGGTGGTGAAGAACCTCACCGCCGCCGGGCACGAAGCAGTACCGCACTCGAAGTCCACGGGGGTGGACATCATCAGCGGCAGGGGACTGGACGAGGCGGTGGCGGGAGCGGACGTCGTCGTCAACCTGACGAACTCCCCGACCTTCGACGAGACCTCCCTCGCCTTCTTCCGGACCTCGATGGACAACCTTCTGGCCGCGTCCCACAGGGGCGGTGTCGGCCACTTCGTCGTTCTCTCGATCGTCGGCGTGGACAAGGTGCCGGAGCTGGCCTACTACCGGGCCAAAGTGCTCCAGGAGAAGGTCCTCGAGGCCGGGCCGATCCCCTACTCGATCGTCCGAGCCACGCAGTTCATGGATTTCATGGACGCGGTTCTGTCGTGGACCGCCGACGCCGACACCGTCCGGCTGCCGGCCACACCCGTCCAGCCCATCGCATCCAAGGACGTGGCCGCCGCGGTGGCCGAGGTCGCCACCGGCGCCGCCCTGAACGGCATCCGCGACATCGCCGGCCCCGAGGTCTTCACCCTGGACGAGGTGGGCCGGATCACCCTGGCCCACAAGGGTGACAACCGCACCGTTGTCACCGACCCCACCGCCGGCATGTTCGCCCTCGTCAAGGGTGACGTCCTCACCGACAGGAACGCCCACCTGGCCCCCACCCGCTACGCGGACTGGCTCTCCTGACAGCCCCGGAGCATGTTCGCCTGCGTCATGCCCCCGGGTCCTCCGGCACGGGCAGGCACTCGGCGAGCAGGTCGACGACGTCGCGCCAGGCCCGCTCGGCGTGCAGCGGGTGGTAGCCGACACCGGGGACCACGGGATGGTCGACCGGCGGGTGGTGGAAGGCGTGCAAGGCGCCGCCATAGACCGCGAGGCGCCAGTCGACGCCCGCGGCCTGCATCTCAGCGGTGAACGCGTTTCGCTGCGCGGGCGGCATGATCGGGTCTTCCGATCCGACCCCGGCCCAGACCGGGCAGCGGATGCGCGCCGCCTCGCCCGGTCGGCCCGTGGTGGTTGCGTTGACCGTCCCGATCGCGCGCAGGTCGACCCCGTCCCGCCCGAGTTCCAGCGCGATGGCGCCCCCGGTGCCGTAGCCGATGGCGGCGATCCGGTCGGGGTCGGTCCGGGGCTCGGCGCGCAACTCGTCGAGTGCCGCGTGGCCGATGCGCCGCATCCGGTCGGGATCGGCGAGCAGTGGCGTGCAACGGGCCAGCATCTCCTCGGGGTCACCCAAATAGCGCCCGCCGTGAAGGTCGAAGGCGAGGGCCACGTATCCCAGCTCGGCGAGAGCATCGGCCCGGCGGCGCTCGACGTCGCTGAGTCCCATGCCCTCCGGTCCGACCAGCACCGCGGGCCGGCGGCCGACACCGGCCGGGAGGGCGAGGTGCCCGATCATCGTCAGACCGTCGGCCGGGTACTCGACCGTACGCGTCGCAGTCGTCGTCATGAGAGTGGACTGTAGTGATCGTCGAGCCCGGTCCGGCCGGTGTTCTGCCGCTGGCAGAGGCGTAGGGGTCCCGCTGGATCACGGGACCGGCCCGCCGCCAGGAGCTGTTTCAGGAGGCCGCAGCGATGCCGTTACCGATGGCGATGACCAGCCAGCCCGTCGTCAGCTCCCAGCGGTGGAACTTCCGGTCTCCGCGGCGGATTTGTGGCCGACCAGCGGCCGCGGCCTTGGCCGGGAGGCGCCGCGCCTCAGGTACCCGTCCGCCCGACGCGTTCTCGGACGAGGGCGCGGTCGATGTCGAGCTGGGCCATGAGCTCTGCCACCGGATCCGGCTGCTCGGAGTCGATCAGGGCCAGCAGGAGGTGCTCCGGTGCGATGCGCCGACTGCCGGCCTTCCTCGTCTCGACCAGGGCGCGAGGGAGAACGGCACGGGCGTTGGAGGTGAAGGGGGTGCGCTTGCGTGATGCTGGGATCGGCGGCCGCTCGATTCCCTGGACGTCGATGCCGACCACGGCCAGCGCGGCCCGGTCGAGGGCGTCGAGAGCGGCCCGCGCGGCGTCCAGGTCCGCCCCGAAGGCCCGGGCGGCCCCGGGCTCATGGAGCACTCCGAGGAGGAGGTGCTCGGTACCGATGCGCCGATCGCCCCGCAGCGTCGCTTCCTCCAGCGCCGAAGCGACGGCCGCACGGGCACTTGCCGCGAACTGTTCGAACATCTTCGTCTCACTTCCCGTACTTGGCGTGCACGGACTGCCGGGAGACGCCGAGGGCGTCGCCGATCTGTTCCCAGGACCACCCCTGCTCTCTGGCTCGTGCGACCGCTGCCGCTTCGACCTGCTCGGCCAGCCGGTGCAAGGCGCCCACGGCGCGCAGTCCTACGGAGGGGTCATGCGACCTGAGGCGCTCTGAGAGATCTCCCGCTTCCATGTCTGTCAGTCTGGATTGACATCCCTCACCTGTCAACCCAGACTGACATCCAGTAGCCGCCGACTGCCAACGGACCACCGTGCGGACGGCGTCCACTCACCCCGCGGTCGTCAGGCGGCGCCGAAGCTCCTCCTGCGAGACGTCTTCCACGTGGGTCAGAAACACCCATATGTGACCGGAAGGGTCCTTGAGGATGACGGTGCGGTCACCGTGGAACATGTCCTTCGGCGGCTGGAGGATCTCGGCGCCGGCGGCTTTCGCGCGCTCCGCCAGGCTGTCGACGTCCGGCACGAAGACGTGCAGCGTGACGGACGTGCCTCCGCCGAGCGAGGTCGGCGCGGCGAAGGAGGCGGCCTCCGCCTCGTCCACGCCGGCGTCGCCCAGCATCAGGGCCGACCGTCCGACCGTGATCTCGGCGTGCAGGATCCCGCCGCCCGGAGCGTCGATCCTGAAGTCCTCACGGGCGCCGAACGCCCGCTGATAGAAGTCGATCGCCGCGGCGGCGTCGTCGACCATGATGTGCGGGACGACGGCATAGCGGTAGCGGTCAGGGATCTCGATGTGGTCTGCGGTCACGGGAAACCTCCTTGGAAAAGGCGCCGCTGGTCGTTTCCTGCGGCCCAAGAAGGAACCTAGAAGCTCAAGTTTGGTTGAGGTCAAGCGTCGTGTGGCCTCATCCGTTACGCATGGCGTACTCGCCCTGACGCCTGACGCACATCCATTTTCGGGCAGTTGAGGTGATGCCACGCTTCCACGGCACCGCGTCGGCCGGGGCGTCCTAGAAGAGTTGGCCGGCTACGTGGTGCCAGTCACTCACGGCTTGGGTGAGTCGAGTCGATGCGCCGGCGGCCTCGGTGATCGCCGCGAGAGCGGCTCTGGCCCGGCTGAGGCGTCGGGGCTCGTCCGGTGCCGCCGCCGCGTCGGCGACATCGGCGACGTGATCGAGGAGTTGGGCGCGCACGTCCTCGGTGAGCTGCCGATCCTGTTGGACGGCCTCGGCCAGTGCGCGGACGGCAGTCGCGATACCCGTGTCGCCTCGGTCAGCGATGGCCTTGGCGCTCATGCCGATGTCGGAGACGACGTGAGCCACCGTGACGTTGCTGTTGTTCACTTCGCCGATGGCGCCGACATTGCCGTACACGGTGATCGGGTCGCGTCGCGGGCCTTGCCCGGACGCCTCGGCGTAGTTCGGCATGAGGTCCAGCACCTCCGCGAGATAGTTGATCCCGATGGCAGCGTAGCTCGCGAAGAGCCGCTGATGGATCGCCTGGCTCCTGGGGCTGTCGCGTTCATCATGGCCCTCGCGCATGCGTCGAGTCAGAAACTCGAACCCATGGGTGGCGGCGTCGTACCGCTGCCAGACCTCATGTGTGAGGAATGCCTTCAGCGCGTTCGAGAAGCGCTCGCCCAACGTCAGGGACCGGTCCGAGCCCGGCCCCCCACCTTTGAGGACCGCCCGATACTGGCTCAGCCCCTCGTCGATGAGCGCAGCGAGGTTTTCGGCAACCGTCTCGGCGACTACCGCATCGTGGAGGCGGGCGAACGTAGGGGGATGCTTCTCGGGGAGCAGTGGCGGGCGGGGGATGGACCGCACCAACGTGTCCGCCACAGTGATGAGACCGCGGTGAAGATCCTCCAGGAGAGCTCTCAGATCACTGACCGAGGCATCATGAGCGAGCCAGAAGTCGGGCTTGTGATGCATATGCTTACGGGCCGGTTCAAGCATTGCTTCGAAGCCGCCGGGGTCGAACCTGTTCGGATCCTCAAGCGGATAGAATCCGGCATACGCGAAGTGCATGCGTGCCATCCAGGAGTCGTACCCACCGCGTTCGTACCAGTCTCCGATGAGTTCGGTGATCAGCCTCCTGGCCTTGTTCTGCTCCGCGGGTCCCCGCAGCCCCTTCCGGTCCAGGAACGGGAGCACGGCGGTGGCGTGGGTGCGGGCCTGTCTCGCGATGTCCCGGCCGAGTTCCGGGACCGTCTCGCTGATCGTCCTGCGTGCGGCGTCCGGGTCGGGTAAGTCGGTGCGACGAGGAAACGGCATGAGCTCATGATGCCCGGTTCGGCAGGGGCCTTGGGCCGCATCGGATGCTGTTGGGGAATCGACCGGTTGATGAGCAAGATCAGTGAGCGCGGGTACGGCATCGGGCCGGCGCCGGCGCCGGCGACGACGTCCACCTGTGCGGCTCGCTCCCCTTCCGGCGGAGTGTTGCCGGGTCCGCCCCGCGTCAGCGGGCGCCGGCGGTGCCCGTCAGTTGCCGGCCGGTGACCAGTTCCGCCTCGATGCGGACGAAGACGCCGTCGTGCGTGACCACCCAGGAACGCGGACCATGGCGCGACAGCCGTTCGTGCTCGGCGGGCCCGGTCACCACCGACGCGCGACCCGTGACGACCACGCTCCACCCGGAGCGGGCCACGGCGTCGAAGTCGTCGGCCTCGAAGGCCACCACGACCCCGTCGATCGCCCGGACGAGGTCCGAGCCCGCCGAGGTGCGCAGCACCACGGCGGAGTCCGTGTCGACGGAGAAGTTGACCGGCAGCGCCGTCGGCAGCGCCCGGCGGGTGTACACGACCCGGCCGACCGGCACCCCGGCCAGCAGGCGCAAGCACTCCTGGCGGTCGAGCACGCGGAAGCCGTCGGTGGGGAACATCCGTCCATGGTCTCTCCCGGGGGCCGGGCTCCGTTAGGGCCGGACGGCCCTTCACGGCGTGCCCCGGGGGCCCGTGCGGCCCGGGGCCGGCCTCCCAGCGGGCGGGCGGAGGCCCAGGTTCGCCGACACCCAGGCGGCTCCCGTGCCCGTCATCACCAGCCCCGAGTGGTCCGGCTCCGAGACCGGCGGGCGCCGCTACTCCCCGGCCGGACCGCTTCACACGACCGGCTCCGGAGCTGTGGCCCGAACGGCCCTGTCGGGTACCCGGGGCCCCGGCGGAGGGTGGGTCCCACAGACCGGCACGCGCGTCCGCCGAGCCCGACCCGACACGGAGAGGAATGCAGATGTCCGTCGACACCCAGCAGGTGCCCGCCGAGCTGGAGGAGGACGAGCTGAGGTCGCTGGACGCCCACTGGCGTGCCGCGAACTACCTGGCCGTCGGCCAGATCTACCTCATGGCCAACCCCCTGCTGACCGAGCCGCTCAGGCCCGAGCACGTCAAGCCGCGCCTCCTCGGCCACTGGGGGACCTCGCCCGGCCTCAACCTGGTGCACACCCACCTCAACCGCGTCATCAAGGCCCGCGACCTGGACGCCCTGTGCATCTGGGGCCCCGGCCACGGCGGACCCGCCGTCGTCGCCAACTCGTGGCTGGAGGGCACCTACACCGAGACCTACCCCGACATCACCCGGGACGCGGCCGGCATGGCCCGGCTGTTCAGGCAGTTCTCCTTCCCCGGCGGCGTGCCCAGCCACGTCGCCCCCGAGACGCCCGGCTCGATCCACGAGGGCGGCGAACTCGGCTACGCGCTCTCCCACGCGTACGGCGCCGCGCTCGACAACCCCGGCCTCGTCGTCGCCTGCGTCATCGGCGACGGCGAGGCGGAGACCGGACCGCTGGCCGCCTCCTGGCACTCCAACAAGTTCCTCGACCCGGTCCACGACGGCGCCGTACTGCCGATCCTGCACCTCAACGGCTACAAGATCGCCAATCCGACCGTGCTCGCCCGCCTCCCCGAGGCCGAACTCGACGACCTGCTCCGGGGCTACGGCCACGACCCGATCCACGTCACCGGCGACGACCCGGCCGCCGTGCACCGCGCCATGGCCGCCGCCATGGACACCGCCCTGGACCGCATCGCCGCCGCCCAGCGCGCCGCCCGCGAGGACGACGTCACCGAACGGCCCCGCTGGCCGGTGATCGTGCTGCGCACCCCGAAGGGCTGGACCGGCCCGGCCGAGGTCGACGGGCTGCCCGTGGAAGGCACCTGGCGCGCCCACCAGGTCCCGCTGGCCGCCGTCCGGGACAACCCCGAGCACCTGCGGCAGCTGGAGCGGTGGCTGCGCTCGTACCGGCCCGAGGAGCTCTTCGACGAGCGGGGCGCCCCGCGGCCGGAGGTCCTCGCCTGCGTCCCCGGGGGCGCCCGCCGGCTCGGCGCCACCCCGCACGCCAACGGCGGCCTGCTGGCACGCGAACTGCCCCTGCCGCCGCTGGAGAAGCACGCCGTCGCCGTCGACAAGCCCGGCGCCACCCTGCACGAACCGACCCGAGTCCTCGGCGACCTGCTCGAGGACGTCATGCGGGCCACCGCAGAACGCCGCGACTTCCGCCTCGTCGGCCCGGACGAGACCGCCTCCAACCGACTGCAGGCGGTGTTCGAGGCCAGCGGCAAGGCCTGGCAGGCCCGGACCCTCGACGTGGACGAACACCTCGACCGGCACGGCCGGGTGATGGAGATCCTGTCCGAACACACCTGCCAGGGCTGGCTCGAGGGCTACCTCCTCACTGGCCGGCACGGACTGTTCTCCTGCTACGAGGCCTTCGTCCACATCGTCGACTCGATGGTCAACCAGCACGTCAAGTGGCTGCGCACCACTCGCCGACTGTCCTGGCGGGCCCCCATCGCCTCCCTCAACTACCTGCTGACCTCGCACGTGTGGCGCCAGGACCACAACGGGTTCTCGCACCAGGACCCCGGCTTCGTCGACCACATCCTCAACAAGAGCCCCGAGGCGGTCCGGGTCTACTTCCCGCCGGACGCCAACACCCTGCTGTCCGTGGCCGACCACGCCCTGCGCAGCCGCGACTACGTCAACGTGATCGTCGCCGGCAAGCAGCCCTGCTTCGACTGGCTGCCGATGGAGCAGGCGACCGTGCACTGCGCGCGCGGCGCGGGCGTCTGGGAGTGGGCGGGCACCGAGGACGGGTCACGGGACCCGGACGTGGTACTGGCCTGCGCCGGCGACGTGCCCACCCAGGAGGTGCTCGCCGCCGCCCAGCTGCTGCGCCGGCACCTGCCCGAACTGGCCGTGCGCGTGGTCAACGTGGTCGACATCGCGCGGCTGCTGCCGAAGGAGGAACACCCGCACGGGATGAACGACTTCGAGTACGACGGGCTGTTCACTCCGGACAAGCCGGTGATCTTCGCCTATCACGGCTACCCGTGGCTGATCCACCGCCTGGCCTACCGGCGCACCGGTCACCACAACCTGCACGTGCGCGGCTACAAGGAGATCGGCACCACCACCACGCCGTTCGACATGGTGGTCAGCAACGACCTGGACCGCTACCGCCTGGTCATGGACGTCATCGACCGCGTCCCCGGACTCGCGGTGCGCGCGGCCGCCGTACGCCAGCACATGGAGGACGCCCGGCAGCGCCACCACGTGTGGATCCGCGAGCACGGGACGGACATGCCCGAGGTGGCCGACTGGACCTGGGACGGCTGAGCGCCCCGGCGGTCAGGGAGCCAGCGGCACGGTCCACTCGACGACCGTGCCGCCCGGCTCGTTCCCGGACAGGGCGAACGTGCCGTCCATCTCCTCCGCGCGCCGGCGCAGATTGGCCAGCCCGCTGCGCCGGGTGACCGCCTGACCGATGCCGCGGCCGTTGTCGGCCACTCTCAGCCGCAGGGCGGCGTCGGTGATCTCGACCCCGATGTCGACCGACGTGGCGTGCGCGTGCCGGGCCGCGTTGGACAGCGCCTCGCCCAGCACGGCGAGCAACTGCTCGGCCTGCTCGGCGGAGACGACGGTGTCCAGCAGCCCGGTCATGCGCAGCGCCGGGGCGAAGCCGAGCGACTCGGTGGCCCGTTCGGTGGTCGCGACGAGCTGGGCGCGCAGCCCGCTGCCGCGCCGGGCCTGGTCGCGCTCGCGCAGGGCGTAGATGGTGGAACGGATGATCTTGATGGTGTCGTCCAGGTCGTCCACCACCCGCTGGATCCGCTCGCTCGCCTGCGGCCGGTCGGAGACCCGGCCCAGGGTCGACTGCAGCGACAGCGCCCCCGCGAACAGCCGCTGGATGACCAGGTCGTGCAGGTCCCGGGCGATCCGGTCGCGGTCGTCGAGCACCACCATCCGCTCGGTGTCCCGCCGGTGCTCCGCGACGTCCAGGGCCAGCGCGGCCTGGTTGCCGAACCCGGTGACCATGTCGCTCACGGCGTCGGCGAAGGGCGCGCCGCCGGGC
This sequence comes from Streptomyces sp. NPDC038135, assembly GCF_055601245.1. NCBI lineage: Bacteria > Bacillati > Actinomycetota > Actinomycetes > Kitasatosporales > Streptomycetaceae > Streptomyces > Streptomyces sp. NPDC038135. The sequence continues at coordinate 387,810 of NZ_JBVJXS010000006.1, forward strand.
AGGTTCGCCACCTGCAGCACCCCGCGGACGTGCTCCGGAGTGCCGAGCGGCACGAAGAAGGCCGGCCCCAGCTCCACCACCGAGGCGCTGCCGCCCTCCGAGCGGGGGTCGGCGCTCAGGGCGTCGCTGGTGATGGTCTCGCCCGAGGTGAAGACCTTGGCGGCCAGCGCCGAAGGGGGCAGCACCAGACCGCGGACCTGCTCGGCGCCCGCTCCGGAGGCCGCCTCGATGACCAGCTCGCCGCGATCGCCGACCGGCACCGCGAGGGTGACCAGATCCGCGCCGGCCACCTCCCGCACCTTCACGGTGAAGGACTCCAGCACCGCCCCCGGTTCGGCGCCGGACAGCAGGCTGCGGGTCAGGTCGTTGCTGGCCGCCAGCCACCGCTGGCGGCGCTGCGCGTCCTCGTACAGCCGGGCGTTGTCGATCGCCACGCCGGCCGCCGCCGCCAGAGTGCGCAGCACCGCCTCGTCGTCGGTGTCGAACTCCACCCCGCTGCGCTTGTTGGTCAGGTACAGATTGCCGAAGATCTGCTCGCGGACCCGGACGGGGGCGCCGAGGAAGCTGCTCATCGGCGGGTGCCCGGCCGGGAAGCCCACGGACGCCTCGTGCCGGTGCAGGTCCGCCAGCCGCAGCGGCTCCGGATGGCGGATGAGCAGACCCAGGATGCCCTCGCCGCGCGGATAGTGCCCGATCCGGGTGATGGTCTCGTCGTCCATGCCGACCGTGACGAACTGCTTGATCGTGCCCTCTTCCCCGAGCACCCCGAGCGCGCCGTACTGGGCGTCGACCAGGGTGACCGCCGACTCCACGATGCGGTGCAGCACCACTTCCAGGTCCAGATCCGAACCCACGGCCAGGACGGCCCCGAGCAGCGTGTGCACCCGGTCCCGGGCCGCCCGCACCTGCGCCACCTGGGTCTGGAGATCGTCCAGCAGCGCGTCCAGACGCAACTGCGGTGACATCCCTGACGTCTCCGCCTCACGCCCGTTCTGCGCGCGCTCGTCCACCACGGCTCCCCTCACCGCTTCGCCGACACCCCCAGGATGCCCGACGGGCCGGGGTCGTTCCACGGCAGCCCCAGGGCTCCGGCGGACGGCCGGGGTCGCTCAGCCGAACAGGCTCGGCACGCGGATCGTCCGGACGTGCCGCCATGTGCCGCCGGGCAGCAGCATCCACTCGCCGGCCGCGCCCCGGGACGCCCGGGCGGCGCGACCGGCCCCGGCGCGCACGGCGCCGGAGCGCGTGGCTCCGCGGGACGGCAGCCGGGCGCCACAGCACTCGGACTCGATCCGCGGCAGGGTTCGGGCACGCTTGCTCACTGTTCCTCCCTCGGGTGTGCGGCGGACCGTGTCACCCGCCCGCGCCCCTTCGCGCGGGCCGCTGTGCCGTGCCCCGGCTCACGCCGGCGACGGAACCACCAGGACCGGGCAGCGGGCGTGGCGCAGCAGCCCCTGGCTGACCGAGCCCAGCAACATGCCCGTGAAACCGCCGTGCCCCCGGGTACCCACCACCAGGCCGAGCGCGTGCGCCGAGGCGTCGGCGAGCGCCCGCACCGGATGCCCGGTCAGCAGCTCGTGGCGCAGTTCCACCTCCGGGTAGCGGGCCCGGCGGCCGGCCACCGTCTCGGACAGCAGCCGCCGGCACTCCTGCTGCTCCGCGTACTCGTCGAAAATCCGCAGCGGCCCCGGCTGCCAGACGTACAGCGCCCGCAGCTGGGCCCCGCGCAGCGCGGCCTCCTCGAACGCCAGGTCGACGGCGACGGCGGAACGCTCGCTGCCGTCGACGCCGACGACGAAGTACGCGGGCTCCTGCGTGATGTGCTCCGGCTCGGGCACGACGACCACCGGGCACTGCGCGTGCGCCGCCACCGGCAGCGCGACGGCCGCCGAGCCGAACACCTCCTGTGTCCGGTTCAGATGCCACGAGCCCAGGACCACCGACGTGGCCTCGCGGCTCTGCTCGCGCAGCACCCACACCGGATCGCCCTCCGCCAGCAGCGGATCGACGACCACGTCCGGGCACCGGGCCGTGACGAAGTCCACCGCCTCGTCGAGCACCTGCTTGCCCGCCCGGTGCAGCGTGTCGTTCCACTGCTCCCAGGACGACGGGACGTCCGGCGCCCGGGTGCCCCTGGTCGGCACGCCCTCGACGTGCACCGGACGCAGCGGCACCCGCCGCCGGACCGCCTCGTCCGCCGCCCACGCCAGGGCCATCCGCCGGGCCGGGTCCGGATCGACGCCCACCACGACCGGCCGGCTCCGGTCAGCGGCGCCCGCCATTGCGGCCTCCCTCGTCCGCGGTGACCGGGACCGGGGGCCGGGGCAGCACGTCCATCGTCCTCGCCTCCTCGCCGCGGTGGCACGGGGGAGAACCACCGCTCCTTCCATGGAAGTCCCGCTGCGGCCGGACTGCCAGTGCCAGGGGTCCCCGGCTCGCGGCGCGGGCGGCGGAAAGGACCCAGGGGCCCGCAAGAAGGGCTGTTAGGCCTACGCGCGGCGCCTCCGCGCGCGCTGCACTGGAGGTGTCGGCAGACCCGACGACCGGCGAGGAGGTCACGGCGATGGCCACACTGACACGCAGGCAGAAATTCCCGTTCCCGGACATGCCCGACTGGTTCGAGACCCTTCCCGGCAAGTTCTCGGTGCCCGCCGTGCGCATCGAGGACTACACGGAGAGCGGCCGCTACGTGATGCGCGCCGAACTTCCGGGCATGACCCCCGAGGACATCGACGTCGTCGTCGGCGAAGGGGTCCTGACGGTCCAGGCCGAGCGCACCGAACGGGACGTGGACAAGAACCACAGCGAGTTCCGGTACGGCGCCATGAGCCGCAGCGTGACGCTGCCGCGCGGCGCCGACGAGGACGACATCACGGCCGACTACACCGACGGCGTGCTCACCGTCAGCGTGGGCCTGGGCGCCGAGAAGGCGGAGGCCAGGCACGTGGAGATCAAGCACAAGCACTGACGGACGCTCCGTCACCGGCCGCGGGGGGGGGGGAATGGGATTACCGCAAAGGTGGGTGTGGGGTTTGGTTGGGGGTTGTGGGGGTGGGGGGTGTGTGGTCTGCACTCGCCTCCATCGGCAGGGCGTC
>NZ_JBVJXS010000006.1:390914-439143 GCF_055601245.1 Streptomyces sp. NPDC038135
GGGGTGGGGGTCTGGGGGAGGGGAGGGGGGGGCAGAGGCATGGGGAAAAAAAACACAACCACCACCGCCCCCCCCCCCCCTCCAAAAACAAACCCCCCCCCCCCCCCCCCGCGGCCGTGCGTGTGGCGTTCGGTCGGCGGTCATGGGGTCGGGTGGCTTGTGGCGTACGTGCGCGCCGGTAGGCGGGTCGTCGCGTCGCCGGGTGGTCTGCGGCCGTCCGCGTCGGGAGACGGTCATCGAGTCGGGCTGCTCCGTGACCGTGCAAGTCTGCGGGCGGATCGTCGAATCGGGGTGCCTCGCGGGCGTTCGCGTCCGTACGCGGTCAGCGGCGGGACGCCATGAGCGCCGCCTGGACGGTCGGCCCCGCGCGGGCTCCGGCCGGACCCGTTTGCCGACACGGTCGGCGCGCCCGGAGGCGGCCCGCGCTCCGAGCCGGACGACCGAGGCCGACCGGACGCCACGAAGGCCGCACCGGTGGCCGTCAGCCGGGCCGGCGCGGGCTCCGGTTCCGCGGCCCGCTCCGCCGTCCGGTCGGCGGGCACGCCGGCGGCGGCCGCTCCCGGCGTACCGGTGGGACGGAACCGCTCCAGGAAATCCCGCAGGCTCATCTCCCGCCCTCCTGCCGGTCGGCTGCCCCTCCAGCTTCACCGTGCCCGCCCCGGTCCGCGCCGGATAGGGCCGTCACGCCGCCCCACCAGGGCCGTTCGGCTCTAGGCGGCGGCCGCGGGAGCGCGGTGACACTGGTACCAGAGGCAACCCGACGGAGCGCGGAGGCCACCGTGAACAGGCACGAGAACTTCTCCACGGGGGCGGAGGCCCGGCGTACCCAGCCCGGCCGTTCCTGGAGCCCCGGTGAGAGCGCCCGGCAGGACATGCTCGTCCGGTACCTGGGCGCCGTGGCCGCCGCCGCGGCCTGGCACGCGGGCACCGAGGAGCCCCCGCCGGGCGAGACCTCCCAGCCGGCCGCACGGCCCGCCCCGCCCGCCGGCCCCCTCGCGCCGCCGTACGCCGCCGGTCCGGCGCTGGTGCGGGACGTGATGGACGTGCCCGCCGCGTCCCTGCGGGACGACCTGCCCTACCGGGAGATCGCCCGGCTGCTCGCGCGCGAGCAGGTCGGCGCCCTCCCGGTCGTGGACGGGGAGGACCGTGTGCTGGGCGTCGTCTCGGAGTCGGACCTGCTGGCCAAGGTCGCGTTCGAGGCCTCCGGCCACCGCCCCGGCCCCATCGGCCGGCTCCGGGAACGGCGCCTGCACGGCAAGGCCCGGGGCGAGACGGCGGCCGACCTGATGACCAGCCCCGCGATCACCGTGCTGCCGGGCACCACGGTCGCCGAGGCCGCCTGGCTCGCCGCGCTGTCCCGGCTCAAGCGGCTGCCGGTCGCCGACCACGAGGGCCGGCTCGTCGGCGTCGTCGGCCGGGACGCGCTGCTGCGGACCCTGATCCGGGACGACGCCGGAATCAAGGCGGAGGTCGAGACCCGGATCCGGGCCGTCTGCTCCCCGCACGACCGCGGGGCCGTGGACGTGACCGTCCACGACGGCATCGTCGAGTTGGCGGGGCAGGTGTCACCGGCGACCGGGGCCCGGCTGCTGGCCGAGGTCGAGCGGATCGCCGACGTGGTCGAGGTGAAGAACCTCCTCCGCGCGGACTGACACCGCCCGGGTCGTGGGCGCCGTACGCCTGGACCCACCGGTCCGGCGGCCGCCCGCGAACCCCCTCCCCGCGGCCCGCCCGGAACCCACCCACCCGGGGACCGCCCTCATCGTCCGACCGCCCCCTCCATCCCGACCGCGCCCCTTCCGACCGCCCCCCCGTCCCCGGAGGTGGAGACCATGACCCGAACCGTCACCGCGGGCCTCGACGGCTCGCCCGAGAGCCGGGCCGCCGTCGAATGGGCGGCCCGCGAGGCCCAGCTGCGCCGGCTGCCGCTGAAGATCGTCAACGTCCGCGAGCCCGGCGCCGCGGAAAGCGCCGGCAGTCCGGTGGAGGCCGCCGAGGGCGTCCGGCTGCGCCACCCGGGCGTCGAGGTCGTCACCGACCGGTTCACCGGCGACCCGGCCGAGGCCCTGACCGAGGCGGCGGACGCCGCCGAGCTGACGGTGCTGGGCTCGCACGGGCTCGGCACGGTCGGCGGGTTCCTGCTCGGCTCGGTCAGCCTGGCCGTCATCGCCCGCGCCGAGCGCCCGGTGGTGCTGGTACGCGCCGGCGAGCAGGCCGCCGACGAGCACCGGCCGGACCCGACGGGCGTACCGTCGGCCGGCGCGCCCTTCCTGCCCGTCGTACTCGGCCTCGACACCGGCGCGCCGGACGACACGCTGCTGGAGTTCGCCTTCGACGCCGCCGCGCGCCGGGACACCGCCCTGCGGGTCGTGCACGGCTGGAACGAGCCGCACGGCTCCGTGCACCCGCTCCAGGGCGACGCCGGAGCACAGGCCTCCCACGCGCGAGGGCAAGCCGCGGTCCTGACCGAGCTGCTGCGTCCCTGGCTGCAGAAGTTCCCGGACGTCCAGGTGATCGAGGCGAGCCGGTGCGGCAGCGCCGCGCGCGTCCTCGTGGGCGCCGCCCGCGACGCCGCCCTGGTCGTCGTCGGACGCAAGGTCCGCACCGGGCCCCTCGGCACCCGCGTCGGCCACGTCACCCACGCCGTGCTGCACCACGTCGAGGCCCCCGTGGCCGTCGTCCCGCACGCCTGACCACCGAGTGGAGGAGAGCCCGATGGACCGACCGATCATCGTCGGCGTCGACGGATCCGGGCCGAGCCTGCGGGCCGTCGACTGGGCGGCCGACGAGGCCGCCCTGCGGGGCGCGCCACTGCGCCTGGTGTACGCCTCGCTCTGGGACCGGTACGAGGGCGCCCTGCTCGCCCAGGAACTGGGCAGACCGAAGGAGGAGGTCATGGCGCAGGACGTGGTCGGCACCGCCCGGCTGCGCGCCGAGCGCCGCCGCCCCGGAGTGCCGGTCGGCACCGTCGTACTGGGCGACGAGCCGGAGGACGGTCTGGTGCGGGAGAGCACCACCGCCCGCGCGGTGGTGCTCGGCTGCCGCGGCCGCGGCGGCGTGACCGAGGCGCTGCTGGGCTCCGTGAGCCTCACCGTCGCCGGACGGGCGCACTGCCCGGTGATCGTGCTGCGCGGCAGCCACGACAACCGGGCCGGCTCGGCGCCGCGCGGCCCGGTCGTTCTCGGCGTCGGCGAGAAGCCGACGGTCTCGGCCGCCGCCCGCTTCGCCGTCGAGGAGGCGGTGCTGCGCGAGGTGCCCCTGGACGCCGTACGGGCGTGGCGGCACCCCGGGCACGTGACCACCGGTAACCCGCTGCTCGCGGGTGAGCCCGCCCACTTCGAGGAGCAGCGGGCCGCCGAGGCGGTGGAGGAGGCCTTGACGGACGTTCCGGACGGACTCCGGGTGACCCGCCGGGCCGTCGAGGGGCACGCCCGCGACGTCCTGATCGCCGCCTCCCACGAGGCCGGCCTGCTCGTCGTCGGCGCCCGGCACCGGCACGGCCCCTTCGGGCTGCACCTCGGCCGGGTCGTCCACGGCGTCCTGCACCACGCGGCCTGCCCGGTGGCCGTCGTCCCCGAGGCCTCCTGACCCCGGCACCCGCGCACCGGGGCGCTCGTCCCGGTGCCCTCCAGGAAGTGAGCCGCCGTGATGTTCTGGTACGACCACAGCGCCGGATGGGGCTGGTTCGCCATGCCCGTCGGCATGCTGCTCTTCTGGGCCCTGATCATCGCCCTGGGCGTGCTGCTGTACCGCGCCCTGGCCCGCCCGGGCGGGAACGGCGCCCCCACCGGACCCCGGCCCACGGGGTCCGCGGCCGAGCATCTCCTCGCCGAGCGCTTCGCCCGCGGCGAGATCGACGAGGAGGAGTACCGCCACCGGCTCGCCGTCCTCCGCGAGAACACCGGCGGCAGCCCCCGGAAGAGCCCGGCGCAGGGCGGCGGAGGAGCCTGACGAACCCGGCACGGGCGCGGGGCGCGGTCCGGCGGCCCGCCGCCGCGCCCGGGCCACCGGTCAGGTCCCCGAGCCCCGCGCCACGACGACGGGACAGCGGGCGTGGTGCAGCAGGGCCTGGCTCACCGAGCCCAGCAGCAGGCCCGTGAAGCCGCCTCGGCCCCGGGCGCCGGCGACGACCAGCCGCGCCTCCCCGCTGGCCTCGATCAGCGCCGGCCGCACCCGCGACCGCACCACGCGCCGCTCGACGGCGACCTCCGGATGACGCTCCCGCCACGGGCGCAGACTCTCCTCCAGCGCCTGTTCCTCCAGGGCCTGGAGCCGGCCGGCGTCCACCACCACGTCCAGCGGGTGGGCGGGCTCGTCGGCGCCGTCGCTCCAGGTGTTCCACACCCGCAGCGCCAGCAGGTCCGCGCCGCGCAGCGACGCCTCGGCGAAGGCCAGGCCGACGGCGGCCTCGCCCGCCGGCGAACCGTCGGACGCCAGCAGCACGGGACCCTCCGGGTCGGGCCTGCCGCGCACCACCAGCACCGGGCAGCGGCCGTGGGCGGCCAGGTGCACGCCGGTGGAGCCGAGCAGCAGACCGCCGAACCCGCCGAGTCCGCGGCTGCCGACCACCAGGAGCGAGGCGGTGTGCGACTCGATCTCCAGCACCATCAGCGGCTCGCCGACGGCCACTTCGCGGGTGACCGCCAGCTCCGGTACGGCCTCCCGGGCCCGCTCCTCGGCCTTCGCCAGGGTGCCGTCCACCATCTCGCGCACCCCGGCCGCCGCGGGACTCCACGGGGTCCCGCCGGGCGGCAGGTGGATCGACGGCCAGCCGAAGGCGTGCACCAGGCGCAGTTCCGCGCCCCGCGGTCCCGCCTCACGGGCCGCGACCTCGACCGCGTCCATGCTCGACGGCGATCCGTCGACTCCGACGACGACCGGGTCCGTCATGACACACCTCCGGGTAGCCGGGTTTTCCTCCCGCGACTGCTCCGGCACCCGTGGAGCCGGGGGCCGCCCGCTTGTCGCGGGCCCTGATCGCACGGTGCGCGGTTTCGCTCCGCTTCACCGTGTCTCCTCGTGGCCCTCGGCTCAACTCCAGGACACCACATGCCGCCCGCGGCGCCCAGGACCGTCGGGCCCCCGCCGGGGGACCGGTCGGCCCCGTCGACGGCCGCGTGGCGGCCGTACCCGTCCCGTACGAAGCTGGAGACCCGGGTGACCGGGGCCGGCGGCCCGCACGGGCGGACGCGGCCGGCCCGAGAGGAGACGACTTCGGTGACGATTCCCCTGGTGGTCGGCCTCGACGGCTCCGAGGCGAGCCTGGCGGCGGTGGACTGGGCCGCGGCCGAGGCGGTCCGGCACGGTGTGCCGCTGCACCTGGTGCACGTGACGGCGGGGGACCGGGACGCCTCCGCCCTGACCGGCGCCGCCGCCGAACGGGTCCGGCGGAGCGTCCCCGCACTCCCGCTGACCAGCGAGGTGCTGCACGGCGACCCGGCCACCGCCCTGGTCGGCGAGGGACACGACGCCTTCGCGCTGGTCCTGGGCTCCAGGGGACTCGGGGACCTCGACGCGCTGCTCCTGGGCTCCGTCGGGCTGGCCGTGGCGGCCCGGGCCGAGTGCCCGGTCGTCGTGGTGCGCGGCGCCGCCGGACACCGCGAGGAGCGGCCCGGCAGCGTCGTCGTCGGGATCGAGAACGGGGAGGGCAGCGGCACGGCGGTGGCCTTCGCGTTCCGCGAGGCCGAGGTGCGGCACTGCGAGCTCGTGGTGGTGCACGCCTGGACCGCGCCCCTCGACGCGCACGCCACGGCGCAGGCCCCGTCGTGGGCCCTGGAGGCACACCGGCGCCCGCCGGCCCAGGTGCTCGACGACGCACTGCGCGGACTGACGGAGCGTTACGTCGACGTGCCGGTGACCCGCAGGGTGGTCGAGGGGCCCGCCCGCCGGGAACTGCTCGCCGCCGCGTCCGGCGCCGACCTGCTGATCGTCGGCGCTCCCCGGCGGCACGGGCACCCGGGACTCCAACTGGGCCTGGTCGGCCACGCGATGCTGCACCACGCGCCGTGTCCGGTCGCCGTCGTACCCCGGACCTGACCGAGGCCGGTGGCCTCCCGGCGGCCACCGGCGGCGGGCCGGCGCGGCCGTCCGGGCGCCGGGGCCGGACAGCCGCACGGCAGGGCCGTTCGGCCCTGTGAGCGAGCCCGCCGCCGTCCGATCGTGGACGGCAGGGGAGCCGAGGAGGCGACGCCGATGTCGGAGGCGACGACCACCGACCTGTACGAGGTCACCATGGCCCTGTCCTACCTGCGGGAGGGCATGACGGGTCCCGCGACGTTCAGCCTGTTCGTCCGCGACCTGCCCCCCGAACGCGGCTTCCTGGTCGCCGCGGGTCTCGACTCGGCCCTGGACTACCTCTCCCACCTGCGCGTCGGCCCCGAGGACGTCGAGGACTTCGCGACCGCGCTGCACCGGCCGGCGGACGAACTGCGGCCCCTGCGGGGACTGGAGTTCACCGGCGGGGTACGGGCCGTGCCCGAGGGGCGGATCGTGCTCGCCGGCGAGCCCCTGCTGGAGGTCACCGCGCCCCTGCCCGAGGCGCAGCTTGTCGAGACATACGTGCTGAACCGGCTCAGCCACCAGACCCTGATCGCCTCCAAGGCCGCGCGCTGCGTGCTCGCGGCGGACGGACGCCCGGTCGTCGACTTCTCCCTGCGGCGCACCCACGGCCCGCAGGCCGGGTTCCAGGCCGCCCGGCTCGGCGCGCTGGTCGGCTTCGCCGGCACCAGCAACGTGGCCGCCGCCGCGGCCACCGGCATACCGGCCGTCGGCACCATGGCCCACTCCTACGTGGAGGCGTTCCCCGGCGAGGAGGAGGCGTTCCGCGCCTTCGCCCGGACCCATCCGGGGCCGCTGACCCTGCTGGTGGACACCTACGACACCGAGGCCGGCGTCCGCGTCGCGGCCCGCGTCCTGCGCGACCTGGACCGCGGGCCCGGCTCGGCTGTACGGCTGGACAGCGGCGACCTCGGGGCCCTCGCGGTACGCGCGCGGGCTCTTCTGGACGAAGCGGGCCTGCCGGACGTACGGATCGTCGCCAGCGGCGGACTCGACGAGTACGCCGTGGACGACCTGGTGCGCTCCCGGGCCCCGATCGACGTCTTCGCCGTCGGCACCCGTGTCGGCGTCTCGGCCGACGCACCGTATCTGGACTCCGCCTACAAGATGGTCGAGTACGACGGGCGTCCGGTGATGAAGCTGTCGTCGGCGAAGGTGACGGCGCCCGGCCCCAAGCAGGTGTTCCGCCGCCCCGGCTGCGCCGACGTGATCGCGCTCGCCGACGAGCGGCCGCCCGGCGACGGCACCCCGCTGCTGGAGACCGTGATGACCGGCGGGCGGCGCACCGGCGAGCGGCCCACGCTCGACGACGGCAGGGCGCGCTTCGCAGCCGACCTGGCCGGGCTGCCGGCCGCCGCCCGCCGCGTCCGCGCCCCGGTCGCGCCCCGCGCGACGGTCTCCGGGCGGCTCGCCGCACTCGCCGCCGACGTCCGGCGGCGCATCGACGAGCGGATGCCGGCCGCCGGCCCCCGCCCGTCCCGGGCGGCCTCCGCCGCCTGCGGGCCGCTCCGCCCGGCCGCCCACCGACCGGTATCCAGGTGAGGAGAGAAGAGATGTCGCACACGGCTGAATGGAAGGTCCGCCTCCACCTCTTCGAGGACGACGAGGGGACGACCAAGGCGCACATGGTGCTGGACACCGGTACCACGGCGCTCACCGGCGAAGGGGCGGCGCACTGCCACCCGGCGGACGCGAACGTACCGGAGATCGGCGACGAACTGGCGGCGGGCCGGGCCATGGTCGACCTCGCCAAGCAGTTGCTGACCACCGCCGAACAGGACATCCAGGGCATGGGGACGGCCGGGCCGGCCCCGCGGGCCCGGAAGACGGCATCACTCTGAGGAAGGGGCGGCGATCATGCGAGCTCACCTCGGCGACCAGCTCGTCGTGGAAAGCCCGGCGACCGGTGTCGCCCGGCGCGACGGCGAGATCGTCGGGCTGCACCACGACGACGGCACCCCGCCCTACGACGTGCGCTGGTCCGACACGGACCAGGTGTCGCTGGTGTTCCCAGGGCCCGACGCGCACGTCCGCCACATGGGGCACGGCACGCCTCCGTCCGGCCACGGCAACCCGCCTTATGGCCACGGGGCCCCGGCCGCGGCCGGGACCGCGTCCCCGGCCGCCCCGGCGGCCGGCGCCTCCGCAGCCGGCGACATCGGCCGGCGCGTGGCGGTGGAACGCCGGCGGCGGGGGCTCAGCCGGGAGGAGACGGCGGGCCGCGCCCGCATGTCACCCGACTACCTGGCCTACCTGGAGGAACATCCCGCCGACCCCACGCTCGCCACCCTCGTCCGGCTGGCCGACGCGCTCGGCACCACCGTCGCCGCGCTGCGCGGCGGGGGCGCCGGGCTGCCACCGGGCCGGGGCCACGCACTGCTCCACCCGCGCCTGCGCGACCTCGGCCCGGAGGAGTGCCGCGCCCTGCTGTCCACCCACGGTGTCGGCCGGGTCGCCGTGACGGCGCCCGACGGCCGGCCCGCGGTCGTCCCGGTCAACTACGAGGTCGTCGACGACACGATCGCCTTCCGGACCGCGCCGGGCTCGGTGCCCGCGGCGGCCGTGGGCACGGACGTCGCCTTCGAGGTGGACCACCTGGACGAGGCGCTCAGCCAGGGCTGGAGCGTGCTCGCCGTGGGGCCCGCGAGCGCCGTCACGGACCCGGACGCCGCACGGCGGCTCACCGGGGGCGCGTACGGCGAGCCGTGGGCGGGCGGTGAACGCGAGATGTGGGTGTCGATCCGGCCCGCCCGCCTCACCGGCCGCCGCATCAGCCCCGGCCCCTGACCGGGGACAGTGGGGACCGGGCGATGTCGCGAGCGCGAGGACCGCGGTGACGGCGCGGGGGCGGCGGCAGTAGGGAGGCGAGGGGGCGGCCGGGGGGGAGTGCGGCAACCGGACGGAGAAGGCGATGGCGACGATGGAACTCCCGCTGGTCGTGGGCGTCGACGGCTCGGACTGCAGTCTGCTCGCGCTGGACTGGGCGGCGGCCGAGGCGCAGCGGCACGGGCTGCCGCTGCGCCTGGTCCACGCGTCCCTGTGGGAGCGGTACGAGCGCGCCCGGCCCTCCTTCGGCGCGGGCCGCCCCGCCGAGGAGGTCATGGCCCAGCACATCGTCGCCTCCGGCGCTGAACGCGTCCGGGCACGCAACCCGGAGGTGAAGGTGTCCGGCGAGGTGCTGCCCGCCGATCCGGTGGCCGTGCTGCTTGCGGCGGCGCCCACGGCCTCGGCCCTGGTCACCGGAGCGCGCGGGCGGGGCGAGATCGCCGGTCTGCTGCTGGGATCGGTGAGCCTCGCGGTGGCGGCGCGGGCCGTGTGCCCGGTCGTCGTGGTCCGGGGAGAGGAGCGGAACATCGCGGGGTCCCTGGGCCGGATCGTGGCCGGAGCCGGCGAGTCGGCCGGCAGCGCGGGCGCCCTGCGGTTCGCCGCCCGTGAGGCGGAGGCGCGCGGCTGTGCCCTGACGGCCGTACGGGCCTGGCGGACCCCGGCCCAGCAGCCGGTGGACCACATGCTGATCGCCGACGACGCCGCTCGGTCCCGCGAGGAACGGGCCCTGGCCGGACTCGACGAGGCGTTGCGCGAGACCGAACGCGAGCACCCGGGGCTGGAGATCGAGCGCCGGCCGGCCGAGGGCCCCGCACACCGGGTACTGCTGGAGGCGTCGGCCGAGGCCGATCTGATCGTCGTCGGCGCGGTGCGGCGCCAGGGCCACCTCGGCCTTCAGCTCGGCAGGATCGCCCACACCCTGCTGCACCACGCGCGGTGCCCGGTCGCCGTCGTCCCGCACCCCGTCTGAGACCCGCACATCCGGGCCCTCGGTCCTCGGTCCACCCGTGGTTCCCCCCGAACCGCAGCAGCCCGAGCCGGACCTGGACGGTCTGCTCGCCGGTCAGTGACGGCGCGGCGGCCGGCAGGATCTCTGTGACCGCCTCGCGGCAGCCGGACGGCGACGACTCGCTGTGCGACGTCCTGACCTCGGCTGAGTACCTCCACGAGCCGGCGGCCGGCGGCCGACGTGGCCGGCGACCATGTCACCCGACCCCCGAAGAACCGGCCCCATAGCCGAGCCGTCGCCGGCGCGGAAGACCAGGCCACCGCGAGCCGCCGGGGCGAGCCGCGACCGGCGCGCCGCCCGGCGGCCCGGGCCGCCGCGCGCACACGCACCGCCGCTCGCTCCGCCGTGCCCGCCGGGTGCGATGATCACAGCGCCTCGCCCGGTTCAGGGCCCTCGCCGACGGAAGGACGACCCATGGCGACCGAAGCGGTTCCGCACCCGGCCGACCAGGACCACGCGCTCATCCCCGACACGCTGTCCGGAGGCACCGTCGTCCTGCTCAACGGCACGTCCAGCTCGGGCAAGTCGAGCATCGCCCGGGCGCTCCTGGAGGTGCTCGACGGCACCTGGTTCCACATGCCGGTCGACACCTTCCACGCCATGCGCGGCGGCCGGCCGGCCCCCGGCGCGGACCTCCCGGCCGAGATCGACCGCACCGTCAAGGGCTTCCACCGCGCGGTGGCCGGGATGGCCGCGGGCGGCAACAACGTCGTCGTGGACCATCCGCTCAGCCGCCACTGGCGGTTGCTCGACCTGCTCGGGCTCCTCGTGCCCGAGGACACCGTCCTGGTCGCGGTCCGCTGCCCCCTGCCGGAGCTGGAGCGCCGGGAACGCGCCCGGGGCGACCGGCAGCCGGGGCTGGCCGCCTTGCAGTACGAGCACGTCCACGCGCACGGGCAGCACGACGTCGAGGTGGACACCAGCGTCCTGTCCCCGGGCGAATGCGCGCTCCGCATCGCCGGCTTCATGCGGGACCGGCCACGGCCCACCGCCTTCGAAAGACTCCGTGCGGCATCACGCGGCGGGGAGTGAGCCCGGACGCCCGGCCAAGCCGTCCCGCGACGGCCTGGCGCCCGCCTCCGGGCCGGGCGTCTCGCGCGGCGGCCGGACCGCGTGGCCCGGCCGCTGCGCGCCCCGGATCGGCTACTCGCCGCGGAAGACGGCCTTGCTCACCTCGGCGGGACTCTGGAACTCCTTCTTCCCGAGGTGCGCGATGCGCTCGGTGACCTCCTTGGGTGCGTGGTTGTCCTCGGCGACCTTCCTGAGCCGGGCGGAGTCGCACGGGTACTCCGCGCCGGACAGGGCCTTCTGCAGATCGGTGGGACTGACGTCCGCCATGGCGCCTCCAGGGCGGTGCGAAGGGAACTGCGGTTCGGCCGGTGCGAACATGACGCCGGACCGGCCAGGTACCCCGTCCCCGGGAGGCGGATTCATCCCGCTTCCGCCCGTCATGGGATCCGGTGTGCGCGGGTACTCGGAGACTTCCGGACGGACACGCGACAGGTGTGGAGGCACCGGGATGACCGAGCAGACTCCTTCCCAGGCCGAGGGCGAACGCGACGACGACGCGACGACGGCCGGACCACCGCGCACGACTCCCTCGCAGGCCGAGGGCGAGCGGGACGACGACGAGCAGGAGCCGGAACGAGCGGAGGGGACCTGAAGGAGGAAGGGGACGTCATGGCACGCACCAGCGTTCCCGACGTGCTGGCCGCGATCAGGGACGTCGACTTCCCCGCCGGGAAGGACCGGCTGGTGGCGGCGGCCCGTGCCGCGAGCGCGCCGGAAGAGGTGGTCCAGGCCCTGCGCGGCATGACGCCCGAGCGGTACGCCGACCGCGAGGAGGTCGCCGGATCGGTCCGGGTGGACCCCGACCCGGCCGTCGACCCCGATGCCGCGCGGCGGACCGCACGGGCACGGGAGGGCGGTAGACCCGGTTTCTCCCAGCATCTGCGCGAGGAGCCGAGGACGCCGATCCAGGAGGAGTTCGGCCGGTGAGCCGACGGACGGCCCCCGGGGCCGGTCCGCCCTCACCGGTCGGCCGCCGCTCCTCCCCGCAATCCGCACGCATGGCCCGATCGCGAACCGGGTACGCGAGGCGAAAGCACGCCCGGGCCCGTCCCGGCCGTGTGCCCGTACCGCCGCTACCTGGGGATCTGCCATGGAGACACCCGCCCACGACGACCATCAGCCCACGCCGGCCCAGCAGGCGCTCGACGCGCTGGCCGTGAACGCGGAGGACCGGATCGCCCTGGACACCCTCGCCCACAGCGAGGTGCTCGTCCCGGTGCCGGACGAGGCGGTGGACGGGGAGGGCGCCGACGCCTCGACCGTCGCGCTGCCCATCCTCGAACAGGCCGACGGCGATCCGGTCGTCCCGGTCTTCACCTCGGAGGGGACGATGGCGGAACTGCTGCCGTTCATCTCCCGCTACCGTCTGATCCCGCTCGGCGCCCTGGCCTCCCAGTGGCCCGAGGAGGACCTCTCCCTCGCCATAGACGGCAGCTCCGCCCACGGGCTGACGCTGACCTCACAAGGCGTACGCACGCTGCTGGCCCGCTGAGCGGCCCTCACACACGACGCGGACCGCGGGGCGCGCCACGGCGCCCCGCGGTCCGCGTGCGCTCATCCGGCCCGTTCGGCCAGCATCCGCTCCAGCACGGAACGCTGCAGCGGCAGCACCTCGGCGTGCAGATCGCGGCCCTTCCGCGTCAGCGCGACCCACACCCCGCGCCGGTCCTCCGCGCACACCGAGCGCTCGACCAGGCCGTCCTTCTCCAGCCGGCCGATCAGCCGGGACAGCGCGCTCTGGCTGAGATGCACCCGTCCGACCAGGTTCTGCACCCGGCACTGGTCGCCCTCCGCGGGCGACTCGGCGGCGAGGATGTCCAGCACCTCGAAATCGCTGGCGCCGAGCCCGTGCGGATGCAGGACGCGGTCGATCTCGCACATCGTCCGCGCGTGCACGGTGAGGATGTCCCGCCACCGTTCCTCGAGCCGGGCATCGGCCGTCTTGACTGCCATACCCGCACCGTAGCACCGTTCCGGCCAATCGTTGAGTGTGCAACTAATGCGGGCGCCCCGGCCCGGCGACCGCTCAGGCGGCCGGGTCCTGGAGCAGGCCCACCAGGTTGCCGTCGGCGTCCCGGACGAACGCGATCAGCCGGCCGCCGCCCACGTCCTGCGCGTCTTGCAGCAGCTCGGCGCCGGCCGCCACCAGCGCGGTCAGCCGCTCCCGCAGATCGGTGACGTGCCAGTAGGGGACAGGCCCGGTCATGCCCTTGGCGTGCCCGTTCGGATCGAGCCCGACGTCCTGCCCGGCGGCCTTGTAACCGACGTAGTACGGCTCGTCCGCGTACGGCTCGACGCCCAGCAGCGCCGCGAACAGCGGCTTGGCCTTCTCCAGGTCCTTGACGGGGTACATGATCGTCTGCACGCCGGCGGTCATGGCACTCACTCCTCGAGGTCGACGGTCCCGGCGGCTCCCCGCCGGCGACTCCCACGCTAGGGCGGCCGGCGCCGCCGCCGCTTCTCCGATCCTGACCGGTTGGCGCGGCCCCGGCCGCTCGGCACCGGCGGACCGCCGGGCGGGGAAGGGGCACCGGCGACGCCCTGCCGACGCGGCGAGGTCACCGTCAGGGCCCACGTGACGCGGATCTTCACCGGGCTCGGTCTGCGCGCCCCGCGCCCAGGCGGTCGTCCTCGCCTACGAGCCGGGGCTGGTCCGAGCGGGGGAGCACTGACCGGTCAGGTCGCCTTCAGGCCGACTCGCGGCTCGCGGGCGGGGCCCGGCCGTGAGCGGACGGCCGGGCTCCGCGCTGTACCCGTGAAGTCGCGTCGCGGTGACGGCCGTTCGGTACCGGTCAAGGGCCGGCGAGTCCCGTACGCGAGGTGTCCGGCTGCGCCAGGGTGGGAACACCGCGCACGAGGAGGCCGGGGACGGAGGCGGGACGGATGACGGGAACCCCCACGGGCCGCATGCGGCGGACCATTCTCGAGTGGCTCAAGGACCCGGCCGCGCACTTCCCGGCGGAGCGCCCGCCTGGCGACCCGGCCGAGACGGGCGTCACCGCGCGGGCCGTGGCCGCCAAACTGGGCGTGCCCCGCCGGACCGCCGCCGCGCACCTCGACCTGCTGACCCGGCTGGGCCTGCTGCGCACCCGGCGCATCCGGTGCCGCACCCACTACCGGCGGGACGAGATCCGCATCGCCGAGGTGGCCCGTATGTTCGAGAAGGGCTGGTACCTATGACCACGGCCATGACCCCGGCCACGACCACGGCACTCGTGCCGCTCCACTGCGTGGGCCTCGGCGGCCGCGGCCCCGAGGACGTGGTGACCGACGCCCAGGGCCACGTCCTCACCGGCATGGCGGACGGCCGCATCCTGCGGATCCGCCACCTCGCCGACCCGCACACGGCCCGCGTCGAGACGCTGGCCGACACCGGGGGCCGCCCGCTCGGCCTGGAACCGCTCGCCGACGGCGGCCTGCTGGTGTGCGACGCCGAACGCGGACTGCTGCGGGTCGAGCCGGACGGCGCCGTGCGGGTCCTGGCGGACTCGGTGGCGGGGGAGCGGCTGCGGGTGTGCAGCAACGCCGTCGTGCTGGACGACGGCAGCGTGTGCTTCACCGTCTCCAGCCGCCGCTACCCGCTGGAGCAGTGGATCGGCGACATCGTGGAGCACACCGGCACCGGCCGGCTGCTCCGCCTCCCGCCCGGCGGCGACCCCGAGGTTCTGCTCGACGGGCTCCAGTTCGCCAACGGCCTCGCGCTCGGCGGGGACGGCTCCTTCCTCGTGGTGGCCGAGACCGGCGCCTGCCGGCTCACCCGCTACCACCTCACCGGTCCGCGGGCCGGGCAGGCCGAACACTTCGCGGACCTGCCGGGCATGCCCGACAACATGTGGCGCGAGGGCCCGGACGGTCCGGTCTGGGTGGCCCTTGCCGGGCCCCGCGTCCCTCCGCTCGATCTGCTGCACCGCACCCCGCCCGGCGTCCGCCGCGCCGCCGCCCGGGCCGCCGTGCGCGCCCCGTTCCGTCCGGGCGGCACGATCGGCGTGGTGGCGGTCGACGACCAGGGCCGTACCGTGCACCACCTGAGCGGCCGCCGCTCCCGCTTCCGCATGGTCACCAGCGTCTGCGTGACCGGTGGTCTGCTGGTCCTCGGCAGCTTCTGGGAGCCGGGCGTCGCCGTCTGCGCGGCACCGGCGCGCGGGTGACCCGGCGGTACCCTGGTGCCCGGCCGTGATCACCCGTCGTGCTCCGGCCGAACAGGAGATCCACGAGCATGACAGCCCCGGAAGCCGAGAGCCTCCGCGCCCGCCCCGCGCCGCGGCGGCGGTCCGAGTGGCGCGCCCAGGCCCCCGTCGTCGCGGTGGTCGCCGCCGGCGGCGCCCTCGGGGCGACGGCCCGCTACGCGCTCACCCTGGCCTGGCCCACCCCGCCCGGCGGTTTCCCCTGGGCGACGTTCTGGACCAACATCACCGGCTGCGCCGTGATCGGCGTGTTCATGGTGCTGATCACCGACGTGTGGGCCGCCCACCGCCTGGTGCGCCCGTTCTTCGGCACCGGTGTGCTCGGCGGCTACACCACGTTCTCCACCTACGCCGTCGACATCCAGACGCTGGCCGACGGCGGCCACCCCCGCACCGCTCTCGCCTATCTCGCCGTCACCCTGCTCGCGGCCCTCGCGGCGGTGTGGGCGGCCTCGGCCGCCGCCCGCGCCCTGCTCATCAGGAGGCAGCGATGACATCCCTCACCGGCCGGGCCCTGCGGCTGACCGTGTACATCGGCGAGGACGACACCTGGCACCACAAGCCCCTCTACTCCGAGATCGTGCACCGCGCGCACGCCGCCGGGCTCGCCGGGGCCAGCGTCTTCCGGGGCGTGGAGGGCTTCGGCGCCTCCTCGCGCATCCACACCTCCCGGCTGCTGTCGCTGAGCGAGGACCTGCCGGTCGCCATCGTGGTCGTGGACGCCGAGCAGCGGATCCGGGCGTTCCTGCCCCAGCTCGACGAACTGGTCGGCGAAGGTCTGGTGACCCTGGAGGAGTGCGAGGTCATCCGGTACGTGGGGCGCGGCGCGGACGGAGACGAAACGGACCCGAAGGGTAAGAGGTCGTTGTGAACTGGCTGCTGGTCGTGGCGGGGGCCGTGGTCGGCGCGCCTCTGCGCTATCTCACCGACCGGGCCGTCCAGGCCAGGCACGACTCGCTCTTTCCCTGGGGCACCTTCGTGGTGAACGTCACCGGCTGTCTGGTCCTGGGCCTGATCACCGGCGCCGCCGCCGCGGGAGCCGCAGGTCAGCACCTCCAGTTGCTGCTGGGCACCGGCCTGTGCGGGGCGCTGACGACGTACTCGACCTTCTCCTACGAGACGCTCAGGCTGACCGAGGCCGGTGCGGCCCTCTACGCTGCGGCCAACGCCGCGGCGAGCGTGGTGGCCGGGCTGACGGCGGCCTTCGCCGGGGTGTGGCTCGCCGGCGCCGTGTGGGCGTAGCGACCGGTCCGCCGTGCCGGGCATGGTAGGAACGTCTACAGCAGTGTCGACCAACCTTTCTCAGAACTGGATCCCATGAGCGCCATCTCCGTCGGTCAGGCCGTCGTCCTCGGAGTCGTCGAGGGGGTGACCGAATTCCTCCCCGTGTCGTCGACCGGCCACCTCAAGATCGCCGAGGGGCTCATGGACATCCCCGTCGACGACAAGTCCGTCGTCGGGTTCTCCGCCGTCATCCAGGTCGGCGCGATCGCCGCGGTGCTCGTGTACTTCTTCAAGGACATCAAGCGGATCGTCTCCGCCTGGTTCCGCGGTCTGACCAAGCCCGAGGAGCGCTACCACCACGACTACAAGTTCGCCTGGTGGGTGATCGCCGCGACCATCCCGATCGTCGTGGTCGGCCTGGCCGCGAAGCCGTTGATCGAGGGCCCGCTGGCCTCGCTGTGGGTGGTCGCCGGCTCGCTGATCGTCGGTTCCGGTGTGATGTGGGCCGCCGACCAGATGGGCCGGCACAAGCGCGGCGAGGACGACACCTCCTTCAAGGACGCGATGCTGGTCGGCTGCTCACAGATCCTCGCGCTGCTCTTCCCCGGCTTCTCCCGCTCCGGCGCCACCATGTCCACCGCGCTCATCCTCGACCTGGACCGGGTCGCGGCCACCCGCCTGTCCTTCTTCCTCGGCATCCCGGCCCTGACCGGCGCCGGCATCTACGAGCTGAAGGACGCCCTCGGCGCGGGCGTGGGCGCCGCCCCGCTGGCCGTCGGCACGATCGTGTCCTTCGGGGTCGCCTACGCCTCGATCGCCTGGCTGCTGAAGTTCGTCGCCAAGCACTCCTTCAACGCCTTCGTGATCTACCGGATCGTGATCGGCGTCGCGCTCCTCGGCCTCCTCGCCACCGGCACGCTCAACAGCTGAGCGACGTCACCGGACACCCACGGGGTGCGGCAGCCCGGCCCGGGCGCCGCACCCCGTGTCCGTTTCCGTGGGTGGCCCGCCTTGACAGCGTGGCCCCGCGGACCGCAGGATCGCTCCGTGAGCCTGTCAGACAGCCAGACAGGTGGTCCCGGTCCGCGGCGCGTCAGCGCCATGGAGGCGGTCCTCGGCCACCTCCGCGGCGCCATCGAACGCGGCGAGTACGCCGTGGGCGACAAGCTCCCCTCCGAGGCCGAGCTGTGCCGCACCCTCGAGGTCTCCCGTCCGGTGCTCCGCGAGGCGCTGCGCGCTCTGCAGACGATGGGCCTGACGGTCTCCCGGACCGGCAAGGGCACCTTCGTCGTCGCCGACTCCGTCGACGAGCCCACCTTCGGCGACTACACGGCCGGCCACCTGCTGGAGGTCCGCCGCCACGTCGAGATCCCGGTCGCCGGCTACGCGGCGGCGCGCCGCACCCCGGAGAACCTGGACCGGCTCGGCCGGCTGCTCGACCGCATGGAGCGGGAGACGGACACCACCGCGTGGGTCGCGATGGACAGCCTCTTCCACCTCGCCGTCGCCGAGGCCGCCCAGAACCCGGTCTTCCGCCGGGTCATCGAGGAGATCCGCGACGCGCTGGCGCGCCAGTCGGCCTTCCTCAACGAACTGGGCGGCCGCCGCGAGCAGTCCAACCGCGAGCACCGGGCCATCCTCGAGGCACTGCAGGACGGCAGCGAGCACGACGCCGTCCAGGCGATGAGCCACCACCTCGACCGCGTCGAGACGACCCTCACCGACATCGTGCGCGCCGGACGCCCGGACACGCCCGCCGAAGGCCGCCCCGGCGCATGACCCGCGGCGGCCCGCCCGGGCCCGCCCGGCCCGTCCCGCCGCCCCCGCTCCGACCACCGATTCAGGCAGTGATGTACACCAGCTCTCCCGCCACCGCGTCCGCCCCCGTCGTCCGCGAACCCCGCTACGCCCCCGTCGCCCACCTCGTGCGCGGCGGGGTCGTCGAAGGCGTCCACTACGGCTCGGTCGTCGTCCTCGGCGCCGACGGCGGCGTCCGGCTCGGGCTCGGCGACATCGAGGCCGCGTTCTACCCCCGCTCGGCCCTCAAGCCCCTCCAGGCGGTGGCCATGCTGCGCGCCGGCCTCCCGCTGGACGGCGCGCTGCTCTCGCTGGCCGCCGCGAGCCACTCCGGCGAGGAGCGGCACCTCGACGGCGCCCGGCGGATCCTGGAACTCGCCGGCCTCGTCGAGGACGACCTGCGCAACGTGCCCGACATGCCCTACGGCCCGGCGGTGCGGGACGCCTGGGTCCGCGCGGGCCGCGGACCCTCCCGGCTCGCCCAGAACTGCTCCGGCAAGCACGCGGCGATGCTGTGGACCGCGCGGCTCAACGGCTGGTCCCTGCCGGACTACCTGGATCCGGCCCACCCGCTCCAGCGGGCCGTCGCCGACACGGTCGAGGAACTCACCGGCCAGCCGGTCGCCCGGGTGACCGTGGACGGCTGCGGCGCGCCGCTGTTCTCCGTCTCGCTGCACGGCCTCGCCCGCGCCACCGCCCGCCTCACCACCGCCGCGCCCGGCACGCCGGAGGGCCGGGTGGCCGACGCGATGCGCGAGCACGCCGAGATGGCCTCCGGCGCCGGCCGCGACGTGGCCGAGCTGATGCGGGCCGTGCCGGGCCTGCTCGCCAAGGACGGCTTCGAGGGCGTCCAGGTCGCCGCGCTCCCGGACGGCCGCGCCGTCGCCGTCAAGATCGCCGACGGCGCGAACCGGGCGCGCATACCGGTGGCCGCGGCGGCCCTGGCCCAAGCCGGCGTCGACCCCGCCCTGCTCACCAAGTTCGAGGGCGAGCCGCTGCTCGGCGGAGGGGAGCCGGTCGGCCGGGTGCGGCCCGTGCCGGCGCTGGACCCGGCCCCACAGCCGGCCTGCGCCTGACCCGCACCCGCCACCCCCGCCCGTACCTCCGAAAGAGGCCGCACCCCGATGACCGCCGCCACCCGAAGCGAGCACGACCTGCTCGGCGACCGCGACGTACCCGCCGACGCGTACTGGGGCATCCACACCCTGCGCGCGACGGAGAACTTCCCCATCACCGGCACCCCGATCTCCGCCTACCCGCACCTGATCGACGCCCTGGCCGCCGTCAAGGAGGCCGCCGCCCTCGCCAACGAGGAACTCGGGCTGCTGGAGCCCCGGAAGGCGGCCGCGATCGTCGCCGCCTGCCGGGAGATACGCGCGGGCGCCCTGCACGACCAGTTTGTCGTGGACGTCATCCAGGGCGGCGCCGGCACGTCCACCAACATGAACGCCAACGAGGTCGTGGCCAACCGCGCGCTCGAACTGCTCGGCCACCGCAGGGGCGAGTACGCGCACCTGCACCCCAACGAGGACGTCAACCTCGGCCAGTCCACCAACGACGTCTACCCCACCGCCGTCAAGATCGCGACGGTGTTCGCGGTGCGCGGCCTGCTCAAGGCCATGGCCGTCCTCCAGGACGCCTTCGCGGGCAAGGCCCTCGAGTTCCGCGACGTCCTGAAGATGGGCCGCACCCAGCTCCAGGACGCCGTGCCGATGACCCTCGGCCAGGAGTTCTCGGCGTTCGCGGTGATGCTCGACGAGGACCGCAGCCGGCTCGCCGAGGCCGTGGAGCTGATCCACGAGATCAACCTCGGCGCCACCGCCATCGGCACCGGTCTCAACGCCCCGGCCGGATACGCCGAGGCCGCGCGCCGGCACCTCGCAGCCATCACCGGACTGCCCCTGGTCACCGCGGCCAACCTGGTCGAGGCCACCCAGGACTGCGGCGCCTTCGTGCAGATGTCCGGCGTGCTGAAGCGGATCGCGGTCAAGCTCTCCAAGAGCTGCAACGACCTGCGCCTGCTGTCCTCCGGACCCCGCGCGGGCCTCGCCGAGATCAACCTGCCGCCGGTGCAGGCCGGTTCGTCGATCATGCCGGGCAAGGTCAACCCGGTCATCCCGGAGGTCGTCAACCAGGTCGCCTTCGAGGTCATCGGCAACGACGTCGCCATCACCATGGCCGCCGAGGCGGGACAGCTCCAGCTCAACGCGTTCGAACCGCTCATCCTGCACTCCCTGTCGGAGAGCATCACCCACCTGCGCAGCGCCTGCCTGACGCTCACCGAGCGGTGCGTCACCGGCATCACCGCCAACACCGAGCGGCTGCGGGCCGCCGTGGAGAACTCCATCGGGCTGGTCACCGCGCTCAACCCGTACATCGGCTACACGGCCGCCACCGACATCGCCAAGGAAGCCCTCGCCACCGGGCGGGGCGTGGCCGAACTGGTGCTGGAGAAGGGCCTGTTGCCCGCCGACCGGCTGGCCGGACTGCTGCGCCCCGAGATCGTCGCGGGCAGCGGGGCCCCCGCCGCCTGACCCGCGCGGGCCCGTACGAGGCGCCCGGACCGGCCCGGAGGCACAATGGCGATCATGACAGCGACGTCGTCCCCCGCCTTCCTGCCGGTCCTGGAACGCATCGCCCAGGAGCTGGGCCGCACGCCCGGCCGGGGGCGCCCCGCCGACTACATCCCGGCGCTCGCGGCCTGCGACCCGCGCAGCTTCGGCATGGCCGTCGCCGAACTGGACGGCACGGTGTACGGGGTGGGGGAGTGGCGGCAGCCGTTCTCCACGCAGTCCATCACCAAGGTGTTCACCCTCGCCCTGGACCTGGCCCGCGAGGGCGACGAACTCTGGGAGCACGTGGGCCGCGAGCCCTCCGGCAACCCGTTCAACTCCCTGGTGCAACTGGAGTACGAGAACGGCATCCCGCGCAACCCGTTCATCAACGCGGGCGCGCTGGTCGTCACCGACCGCCTGCAGACCCGCACCGGCGACGCCTCCGGCGAACTGCTCGCCTTCCTGCGCACCGAGAGCGGCAACCCCGGCCTGGACTTCGATCTGGAGGTCGCCGCCTCCGAGACCGCGCACGGCGACCGCAACGCGGCCCTCGCCCACTTCATGGCGTCGTACCACAACATCGACAACGACGTACCGGTGCTGCTCGACCAGTACTTCCGGCAGTGCTCCGTCGCCGCCTCCTGCGCCGACCTCGCGCTCGCCACCGGATTCCTGGCCCGGCACGGCATCCGCGCCGACGGCACCCGGCTGCTCAGCCGCAGCCAGGCCAAGCAGGTCAACGCGGTCATGCTGACCTGCGGGACGTACGACGCGGCCGGCGACTTCGCCTACCGGGTCGGGCTGCCCGGCAAGAGCGGCGTCGGCGGCGGGATCATCGCGGTGGTCCCGGGCCGCTGCACCCTGTGCGTGTGGAGCCCCGGTCTCGACGAGCGCGGCAACTCGGTGGCGGGCGTGGCGGCCCTGGACCGGTTCACCACGCTCACCGGCCTCTCGGTGTTCTGAGCGGGGCCGGCCGCGCCGCGCACACGCCGGTCACGTGCGGGCCGCCCGCCGGTGTGGGAAGCGTCGTCTTCCGGCCACCCGGCACTGCCACGCTGACCCGGTGCCGGTCATGTCCTTCCCCCTCGACCTCCGCCGCTGCCGGCTGCTCGGACTGGCCGGCACCGCCTTCCTCGCGCTGGGCGGCCGGACGGCGGGCGCCCTGCCGGTGCGGGACCTGCTCGCCCCCGCCTCCGCACGCGCCGCGCTCGGCCTGGTCGGGGTCTACTGCGGCGTCGTGCTGCTCACCGCGGCCTGGGCGCTGCTCGGGCGTCTGGTGCGGGGCCCGCAGCCCCCTGGCGAGCGCTCCCTGCTGCTCGTCCTCGCCGTCTGGGTGGCCCCGCTGCTGCTCGCGCCCCCGCTCTTCAGCCGGGATGTCTACAGCTATCTCGCGCAGGGCGCCATGGTCGACGCCCACCTGGACGTGTACGCCCATGGCCCGGCCCGGCTCGGCGGCCCGCTGGCCGACGAGGTGGCCCCGGTGTGGCAGCACACGGCCGCCCCCTACGGCCCCGCCTTCCTCGCCCTGGCCTCCGCGCTGTCCGCCCTGACCCGCGGCGAGCTGCCCGCCGGGCTGCTCGGCATGCGCCTGGCCGCCGTGCTCGGCGTGGCCCTCATGGCCGCCGCGCTGCCCCGGCTGGCCCGGCACAGCGGCGCCGATCCGGCCGCCGCGCTGTGGCTCGGCGTCCTGAACCCGCTGGTCCTGCTGCACCTGGTCGCGGGCGCCCACAACGACGCGCTCATGCTCGGCCTGCTCGGACTCGGTCTGGTCGCGGCCCTCGGCCGGTGGCCGCTCCTCGGCACGGTGCTCATCACCCTGGCCGCCCTGGTGAAGGCGCCCGCCGCGCTCGGCCTGCCCGCGGCGCTCGTCCTCCAGCTCCATGCCGGCCGCGGCCCGCTGCGCGCCACGGTGACCACAGCGGCCGGCGCCGCGGCGACCACGGTCCTCGCCACCGCCGTCGCCGGCACGGGGTACGGCTGGATCGGCGCTCTGGACACCCCCGTCTCCTCGCGCAACTGGGCCCTGACCAGCCTGCTCGGCCGGGCCACCGGCGCCCTGCTCGAACACCTCGGCAGCGGTCTGGCCCCGCTGGCCGTGCCCGCCTGGCACCTGGCGGGCCTGGTGGCCACCGCCGTCGCCGTGACGCTGATCTGGCTCCGGCTGCGGCCGCTGCCGGTGTACGCACTCGGACTGAGCCTGCTCGCGGTCGCCGTGCTGGGCCCGGCGATCCGGCCCTGGTACGTGCTGTGGGGCCTGTTCCTGATAGCGGCGGCCGCGCCCAGCACCTCCGTGCGGCGCCGGGTGGCCGCCCTGGCCGGTGCGCTGGCGCTCGCCGTGCTGCCGAGCGGTGGCCCGCCCGGCCCAGGCCAGGTCGCCCTCGCGGTCTGCGGCGGGGCGCTGGGCCTGGTCGTGCTCGGCCAGGCCCGGCTGGCGGTCCGGGCGCCGGCGACGGGACGCACGGCATGACGGGCCCGTCGCTGCCGCGCACCGGCCGCGGCCGCCTGCTGCTCGTGGTGGCCCTGGCCGCCGCGGTCACCGCGTTCACGGCGACCGTGCCGCTGCTGCGGGACTTCTTCGACCTGCGGGTCTACTACGGGACCGTGCACACGTGGGTGGGGCACGGCGGCCGGATCTACGACTACCGGGTACCGGGGACGTCGTACGGCTTCACCTATCCGCCGTTCGCCGCGCTGCTGATGCTGCCCCTGGCCGCGATGGGCCGGCACACGGCGATCGCCGCCTCCCTGCTGGTGAACCTGGCCGCGCTCGCGGTGGTCCTGGGCGTCGTGGCCGGGCCCGGTCCGCGGCGGCACGGCTGGTTCCGCTGGTCGCTGGCGCTGTGCCTGCTCGCGCTGTTCGAGCCGCTGCGGGACACCTTCAGCTTCGGGCAGGTGAACCTGGCGCTGCTGGCCCTGGTGCTCGGCGACGCCTGGCTGCTGCGGACCGGCCGCGGCCGCTGGGCCGGCGCCGGGATCGGGCTGGCCGCCGCGGTGAAGCTCACGCCCGCCCTGTTCATCGCCCTGCTGCTGCTCGCCCGGCGGTGGCGGGCGGCCGCGGTGGCGGGCTGCGTGGCACTGGCGGCGACCGGACTCGCCGCCTGGGCGGACCCGGGCGCGTCCCGGTTCTACTGGACCGGGGCGCTGTGGGACACAAGCCGCGTCGGACGGCTCGGCTACGTCTCCAACCAGTCGCTGCAGGGCGTCCTGGCCCGCCTCGGCGAGCCGGACCGCGCCCTGTGGGCCGGTGCGGTGCTGCTGGTGCTGGGCGGGTGGGCGTGGCGCGCCCGGCGGGCGGTGGCGGCCGGCGACTGGCCGGCGGCCTTCGCGCTCACCGGCGCCGCGGCCTGCCTGGTCAGCCCCGTCACCTGGGTGCACCACCTGGTGTGGCTGCTGCCGTCCCTCGTGGTGCTGGCGCGCGCCGGGCGCCCGCGGCTCGCGGCCGCCCTGTACGCGGTGCTGTGCACCAGCGTGGTGTGGCTCTGGGTCGGGGACGCCTCCGGCCTCGGCGGGTTCCTCGGCTCCAACGCCTACACGTGGGTCACGCTCGGACTGCTGCTGGGCCTGCCGGCCGGTCAGCCCCGGGCGTCCCGCGCGTTCTTGGCCCGCAGCGCCAGC
Source organism: Streptomyces sp. NPDC038135 (assembly GCF_055601245.1). Taxonomy (NCBI): domain Bacteria; kingdom Bacillati; phylum Actinomycetota; class Actinomycetes; order Kitasatosporales; family Streptomycetaceae; genus Streptomyces; species Streptomyces sp. NPDC038135. Next base: position 415,253 of record NZ_JBVJXS010000006.1, read on the forward strand.
GCCAACGCGGCCGCGCCGAGCCCGGTGAAGCCCACGACGGCCGCGGTGGGCGACCAGTCCGAGTCCTCCTCCGGCGCCGGGGCGGGCGTCGCCGCCGCGGGCGCCGCGGCCGCGGCCGCCGTGCCTCCGGGGCGCAGCGCGTCCAGCGACCCCACCGGGTCCACCCGTCCGGCCGAGGCGAAGCCCCAGTCGAGCAGTTGGCGGGCCTCCTCGTACACCGCCAAGCCGCCGCCCTCCTGAGGGTTCATCACGGTCACCACGAGGGTGCGGCCGTCCCGCCGCGCCGCGGCGACGAGGGTGTTGCCCGCGTTGCTGGTGTAGCCGTTCTTGATCCCGATCAGCCCGGGGTACGGGGCCACGCCGTCCTCGCCGGTCAGCAGCCGGTTGGTGTTCTCGATCTCGTACGGCCATCCGTCGCCCGGGAACTGGGACCGGGCGGTGGAGCAGTAGCGGGCGAAGTCGGGGTTGCGCAGCCCGGCCCGGCCGAAGACGGCCAGGTCGTACGCCGACGACACCTGGCCGTCGGCGTCGTAGCCGTCGGGGGAGACGACATGGGTGTCCAGGGCGCCCAGCGAGCGCGCCTTGGCCTGCATCTTCCTGGCCGTGGCCTGCCAGCCGCCGTCCAGCGAGGCGAGCACGTGCACGGCGTCGTTGCCCGAGCTGAGGAAGACCCCGCGCCACAGGTCGGCCACCTGGTAGCTGTGCCCCTCCTCGACGCCGACCAGGCTGCTGCCCTCGCCGACGTCCTCCAGCTCCCGGTAGTCGACGGTGTGCCGCATGGTGGAGGGCAGGCCGGGCAGCACGGTGAGCGCGAACAGGGTCTTCATGGTGCTCGCGGGCGGCAGCTCGCGGTGCGCGTCGGCGGCGGCCAGCACCTCGCCGCTGTCGGCGTCGGCGACCAGCCAGGACAGCGCGGTGACGTCCGGGACCTCGGGGGCGCCCCGGCGGAGCCTGACCTGCGTGCCGGAACGCTGGAGCAGGGACGGCTTCGGCACCGACGCGTGCGGCCCGGGCGGTGCGGGATCCCCCGCACGGTGGGCGGTGGAGGCGGCGGCCGGTGCGAGGGCGAGGGTGCCCGCCACACACAGGGAGCAAGCCGTGACGGCGACCCGACGAGAGAATCCGGTGATCATAAGATCAACGTAGGAAGCCGGGGCGGGTCCGGCGCGCTGTCCGGGCCGGACGGCCTACCGGAGCAACCCGGATGTAGCACCGGAGGGCGCCGCGCGGCGGCCGGCGGCGGCGCGGGCGGCCGGGCGCCGTCAGCCGCCGGGCAGGGTCGGCTGGACGCGGCGCAGGAACGTGGCGTTGTCCGGGGTCTCGCGCATGCGCCCGAGCAGCGTCTCCAGGGCGGCCGGTGCGCCCTCGCGGGAGCGCAGGGCCCGGCGCAGGCCCCGGGTGGCCGCCAACTCGGCCGGAGTGAGCAGCAGTTCCTCGCGGCGGGTGCCGCTAGCGTCGATGTCCACGGCCGGGAAGACCCGGCGGGCGGCGGGCTCCCGGTCCAGCCGGAGCTCCATGTTGCCGGTGCCCTTCAGCTCCTCGAAGAAGTAGCCGTCGGCGCGCGAGCCGGTGTCCACCAGGACGGTGGCGAGAATGGTGAGGGAGCCGCCCTCCTCGGCCTGCCGGGCGGCGCCGAAGAACCGCTTGGGGCCGAGCAGCGCGCCCGCGTCGACACCGCCGCTCAGGGTGCGGCCGCCGACGGCGGAGGCGTTGTTGTGGGCCCGGCACAGCCGGGTCAGCGAGTCCAGCAGGACGACGACGTCCTCACCGGCCTCCACCAGCCGCTTGGCCCGTTCCACGACCAGGTCGGCCAGGGCGATGTGCTCCCTGGCCGAGCGGTCGAAGGTGGAGGCGTACACCTCGCCGCGCACCGAGCGGCGCATCTCGGTGACCTCCTCGGGCCGCTCGTCCAGCAGCAGCACCATCAGCCGGCAGTCCGGGTGGTTGCCGGCGACGGCCGCGGCGAGCTGCTGCAACAGCACGGTCTTGCCGCTCTTCGGCGGGGCCACGATCAGCCCGCGCTGTCCCTTGCCTACCGGCGCGAGCAGGTCGGTGACGCGCCCGGCCAGGCCGGACGCCTGGTGCTCCAGGCGCAGCCGCTCATGGGGGTGCAGCGGGGTGAGCTGGTGGAAGTGCCGGCGGTCGCGGCGTTCACCGGGAGCGTGCCCGTCGACCAGCGTGACGCCGGTCAGGCCGCGCTGCGGCGTGCTCTCGCCCTGCACGAGGTCGCCCTTGCGCAGGCCGTGACGGCGGATCAGCGCGGGGGCGACCTGGGGGTCTGCGGGGGAGGGCAGCAGGTGCGCGGCCCTCAGGTGCCCCTTGCCGCGCGCGTCGATGTCCAGGACACCGGTGACGGGCCGGGCGGCCGGGGGCCGCTGTGCGACAGGGGGGTGTTCGAGTGTGGTGGTCATGGAAGGTCCTTTCACGGACGGAAGGCGAGGAGGAAGGGGGAGGGACCGCGAGCGGGAGGCGGCGCACAGGCGCCTCCGGGCGGTGGGAACGGCACCTCGGGCACGGCACGGAAGGCCTGTTCGCGAGGCTTTGCCTGGAGGTCACGCGCCGGAGCCGGAGACCGGCGAGCCGATCGGCGCGAGAAGGAGAACTGGCACCGGCGTCCGCGGAGGGACGTGCACAGGTGCTGTTCGGCACAGTACCACCCGTCGGAGCGGTATGTCCGTACCCCGTGCAACACGCCGCCGCCGCGGAACATTCCCCGTGGTGCGAAACCCCGGGTGGAACGGCCCGCGTGAGCCTACGATCGGCGGCGTCGCCCTCGTCGTACGACCGTCAGGAGCTGCCGGTGGAGACCACGCCCGCGCTGCCGCCGCACCGGCTCGACCCCGCCGGCGGCTGCCCGCACGCCGACAACGCGCGCCTCCTGGCCCGCGGTGCGGTCACCCCGGTCGAACTGCCCGGCGGCATCGGGGGCGCGGCCGTCCTCGGGCACGAGGCGCTCCGTGAGTTCCTGCAGCATCCCGACGTGGCCAAGAACGCGCGCCACTTCACGGCGCTGCGCGAGGGCCTGATAGCCGAGGGCTGGCCGCTGCGCACCTTCGCGACCGTCCCGGGCATGACGACCGCGGACGGCGAGGACCACCGGCGGCTGCGCTCCCTGGTCAGTCGCGCATTTACTCCCCGGCGCACCGAGGAACTGCGGCCAAGGGTCGAGGAGTTGACCGAGTCGCTGCTGGACGGGCTGGCGGCGGCCGCAGTGGCCGGCGGGGGCGTCGCGGATCTGCGCCGGCACTTCGCGCTCCCGCTGCCCCTGGGCGTCATCTGCGAACTCCTCGGCGTGGAGGCCGGGTTCCGGGACCGGCTGCACCACCTCAGCAGCCGGATCGTGGCCACCGACACCGAACCCGCCGCGGCCGTCGCCGCCAACCGCGAACTCCTCGCCGTGCTCGGCGAGATCGCCGCCGCGAAGGCCGCCGCCCCGGGGGACGACCTGACCAGCGCCCTCATCGCGGCCCGCGACGAGGACGGCGACCGGCTCGGCCGGCCCGAGCTGATCGGCACGCTCCTGCTGATGATCGTCGCCGGCCACGAGACCACGCTCAACCTGATCACCAACGCCGTACGCGCCCTGTGCGGCCACCGCGACCAGCTCGACCTGGTGCGCGCGGGCGGCGCGAGCTGGGCCGACGTCGTGGAGGAGACCCTGCGCTGGGACGCCCCGGTCAGCTACTTCCCGTTCCGCTACCCGGTGCGCGACCTCACCGTGGACGGCACGCCGATCCCGGCCGGCACCCCCGTCCTGGCGGGTTACTCCGCCGCCGGCCGCGACCGGGCGGCGCACGGCCCGGACGCCGACCGCTTCGACGTCACCCGGCCCGCCCGTCCCGACGCCGTACGCCATCTCTCCCTCGGGCACGGCGCCCACTACTGCCTGGGCGCCCCGCTGGCCCGCCTGGAGGCGACCGTCGCCCTGGAACGGCTGTTCACCCGCTTCCCCGGACTCGAACTCGCCGTCCCCGAGGCGGAACTGGCTCCGCACGCCGGCTTCGTCGGCAACAGCGTGCGCGCCCTGCCGGTGCGCCCGGCGCCCTGAGACGGGGCACCGCCGGGCCCCGGTCCGCTCACGCGGACCGTTCCGCCGCCTCCCGCGCGATCGAGTCGAACCGGCCGCCCATGGCCGCGGCGAGCGCCTGGGCCCCCGACAGCGGGCGCACCATCACCGTCAGCTCGTCGATCAGCCCGTCGTCGTCCAGGTGGATGAAGTCGCAGCCGGTCAGCTCCCGGTCGCCCACCCGTGCCCGGAAGACCAGCGCGTGGTCGCGGCCGTCGGCGCCGGAGAGTTCCCGCTCGTACCGGAAGTCCTCGAAGACCTCGCAGACCCCGCGCAGGATCGCCGCCGTGATCGGCTTGCCCGGGTACGGCTTGAAGACGACCGGGCTGGTGAAGACGACGTCATCGGCCAGCAGCGCCTCGACGGCGTCCAAGTCGCCCGCCTCGACCGCCTCGCGGAACGCGCGCATCGGATCACCTCATAGTCAACTATTTGAATAGGTGCGGATGAGGGTAATCACCTGCTGCTAGCGTGTCCACATGTCGCTCAAGTACGCCGTCCTGGCCGCCCTGCTGGAGGGGGAGGCCTCGGGCTACGAGCTGTCGAAGGTGTTCGACGTCTCGCTCGCGAACTTCTGGCCCGCCACCCCGCAGCAGCTCTACCGGGAGCTGGAGCGCCTCGCGCAGGACGGACTGGTCGAGGCCCGGACGGTGCCGCAGGAACGCCGGCCCACCAAGCGGATGTTCACCCTGACGGAGGCCGGCCGGAGCCGGCTGCGCGCCTTCGCCGGCGAACCGCCGAAACGCCCCACGGCCGTCCGCGACGAACTCCTCATCAAGATCCAGGCCATGGACGGCGGCGACCCCGCGGTGGCCCGGGCGCTCGTCGAGGAGCGCGGGGGCTGGGCCCGCGGCAAACTCGACCGCTACGAGCGGGTGCGCGCCCGCCTCCTGGACGGGCGCACCGAGGAGGAGTACCTGAGCACGGCCGACCGGATCGGCCCGTATCTGACCCTCATGGCGGGCATCGCCTTCGAGCAGGAGAACCTGCGCTGGTGCGAGCGCGTGCTGCGGATCCTCGATGGGCGAGGGGCCTCGCCGTCGGGCGGCGGGCACGCCGAGGCGCCGTCGCCGAACGGCCGCCCGTACGAGGACGGCAGGGCCTAGGCTGAGACGATGTTCAGCCCCGAAGGCCCCAGCGTGCGCGAGCTCGCCGTACAGGCGCTGTCGTCCGTCGAGCACGGTTACGACCTGCTGGCCCCGAAGTTCGACCACACCCCCTTCCGTACGCCCCGCTCGGTGCTGGAGTCCGTCGCCAAGGCGCTGGGGCCGCTCGGGCCCTTCGAGGACGGCCTGGACCTGTGCTGCGGCACCGGAGCCGGGACGGAACTGCTGGCGGGACTGTGCGGCCGGAGCGTCACCGGCGTCGACTTCAGCGCCGGCATGCTCGACGTCGCCCGCCGCCGCGCGCCGTCCGGCGGCCCGGACGTCGCCTGGGTGCGCGGCGACGCCCGGGCCCTGCCGTTCGGGCCCGCCTTCGACCTGGTGGTCAGCTTCGGCGCGTTCGGCCACTTCCTGCCCCGCGAACTGCCGGGGCTGTTCACCCAGGTCCGCTCCGTGCTGCGGCCGGGCGGCAGCTTCGCCTTCCCGCTCTTCGCCCCGCCCCGCCCCGCCGGCCCCGCGTTCTGGACCCTGCTCGCCTTCGACACGGCCATGCGGGTCCGCAACGCCCTGTGGCGGCCGCCGTTCGTCATGTACTACCGGACCTTCCGGTTCGGCGACGTCGTCGGCGGGCTGACCCGCTCCGGCTTCGAGGTCGGACTGCGGCCGCTGCCCGAGTTCGGGCGGCGCGACGACGGCAGCCCCCGGGCCCGCCTCCTCGTGGCCCGGGCTCAGCCGGCCGCCGGCAGGGTGAACTCGTAGACCAGCGCGTCCCGTTCGGAGTCGACCACCAGGTCGGTGATCTCCAGGGGGCGCGCGTACTGGTCGTGCACCCGCCGCGTGACACGGACCGACGAGGCGTCGCCGACCTGGGTGATGGAGTCCCGGTGGTGCAGGGTGAGCCCGGCCTTGCGCATCCAGTCGTAGGCCCGGCGCAGCTGCGCCGGGGTGGCCCCGTCCGCCCGTTCGCGGTACCGGCCCAGCTCCGCGACCTCGCTCAGCGCCACCGCGGAGAACGTTGTCACCGCTGTGCGCAGCGAGCGGCCGTCGGGCGCGGCCGAGCGGTAGCGGTGCACCAGCGTGGGCCGGTGCGGGGCCAGCCCGAGCGCCCGCGCGTGCTCCGGCGACGGCGCCTCCCAGGTCACCGTCGCCCGGTCCACGGCGCACGGGTCCGCCGGCCGGGCGCCGACCGGGAAGGTGAGCGAGACCGGGTCCTCCACCGGACGGCCGGGCAGCGTGGCGTGGCTGCCCCGCCGGTCGGTGGCGACCAGACCGCCGCGCCGCAGCACCTCAAGCGCCTGCCGTACGGTCTCCCGGCTGACACCGAAGTGCCGGGCCAGGTGCCGCTCGCTGGGCAGCCGGTCGCCGGGCGGCACGGTGCCGTCGTGCAGTTCGTCGAGAAGCTGCGACGCGACCCGCCAGTACAGGGGCCGGTCGTCGGTCTGCTGGGGGTCGAGCGGGGTGGTGCGGGCCATGCCGCGCCTCCTGTGGTGACAAGACGTAGCCGAACGGGCTCATTGCGCGACCACATCTAGCATTGGTCTAAACCACAAGGGAAGAGCGGTCCGGTGGTTCGGCCGAAACACGTCCGCGCGACCCGGCCTCACAGGGCGCTGTAAACCGCTTCCACCAGGGCCGTCTTCCGCGGATCGTCCGCGATGTGCGGCCCCATCCGGTTCATCGCGTACCCGAGCGAGACCTCCGCCTCCGGGTCCGCGAGCCCGCAGGAGCCCCCGAAGCCGTCGTGTCCGAAAGCCCGCGGGTTCGGTCCGTACGAGCCGTGCGGGCCGCTCAGCCACAACCCGAGCCCGATCTCCGTCTCGCCCTCGAGCCCCGCGCCCAGCACCAGGTCGCGGCAGGCGCCCTGGCCCTCGCGCACCCGCTCCACGGCCTCCGGTGACAGGATCCGCCGGTCGCCGTAGGAGCCCCGGCCGGCGAAGACGCCGTACAGGGCGGCGACCGAGCGCGCGGTGCCGTGCCCGTTGGCCGCCGGTATCTCCGCCGCCCGCCACGCGGCCGTGTTCGCCTGTGCGGCGCCCACCGGCGGGTTGGCGAGGGCGGCGATCGCGGCCGGCGGCAACTGGCCGAAAGCGGCGGCTCGTTCCGCGTCGTCCCGGGACCGCGCGTGCACCAGCTCGGCCGCCCGGCCGGTCTCTTTCTCCGGCAGGCCGATCGTGAAGTCCAGCCCGAGCGGCCCGGTCACCTCCTCCTCCAGGAACGCCCCGGGGCGCAGCCCGGACACCCGCCGGATCACCTCGCCGACGAGGAAGCCCCAGGTCAGCGCGTGGTATCCGGACCGGGTGCCCGGCTCCCACCAGGGCTCGGTGGCCGCCAGCCGCGCGGTCGTCAGCTCCCAGTCGTAGAGCTCCTCGACGGAGTGCGGCTCCCGCAGGCCGGACAGCCCGGCGCGGTGCGACAGCAGATCCCGTACGCGTACGTCGTCCTTGCCCGCCGCCGCGAATTCCGGCCAGTACGCGGCCACCGGCCGGTCGAAGTCGAGCAGGCCCCGGTCCGCGAGCAGATGCGCGCACAGGGCCACCGGCCCCTTGGTCGTGGACCACACGTTGACCAGCGTGTCCCGCTCCCAGGGCCGGGTGCGTGCCGCGTCGGCCCAGCCGCCCCACAGGTCGACCACCGACTCGCCGCCGACGGTCACCGCCACGGCGGCGCCCAGCTCGCCGCGGTCCCGGAAGTTCTCCTCGAACGCCTCCCGCACCGCGGTGAAGCGCGGATCGCAGTGGCCCTGAACATGTGCCTCGTGCGCGGACATCCAGCCTCCGTCGTCGCCGGGAACCCGGGCGGCGGCAGCACGGCCCGGGGCGCCTCCGAACGTACCGACTGGTCGGACTGGTGTGAAGAAGGCGGCCGGAACCCGGCCCGCCCGGGCGCGGCCCCGCCCCGCCTTCCGGTCAGGCGTACGCGCGCAGCCAGCGCAGCTTGCGCTCCTCCTGGAACGGGCCGCCGCCCTCGTGGTCGTTGAAGTCGTACACCTCGACCGCCTTGTCCCGGTGCGCCCACGCGTTGAAGGCCGCGAACACGGTCGACGGCGGGCACGTCCGGTCCTCCAGGGCGGCCGAGAAGAGCGCCGGGGCCCGGCCGCGGGCCGCGAAGTGCACGCCGTCGAAGTAGGAGAGCGTGCGCAGCGCTTCCTCCGCGCGCCCGCGGTGGGTCTTGAGGAACAGGCCGATCTCGCGGTACGGGTGACGGTCCGTCAGGGTCGTCGCGCGCGGGAAGTCGCACAGGAACGGCACGTCGGGGGCGACCGCCACCAGGTCGGGAAGCAGTCCGCCGACGGCGAGGGAGATGCCACCGCCCTGGCTCTCCCCGGTCACCACGGTCCGCGCCGCGTCGGCGAGCGGATGCGACCGGGCCGCCTCCACGGCGCGCACGGCGTCCGTGAACACCCGGCGGTAGTAGTAGTTCTCGGGCGCGTCGATGCCCCGCGTCATGTACCCGGGGAAGGCGGGCGCTGCCCCCACCGGGTCCGCAGTGCCGCCACCGCCGCCCCAGGCGCTGCCCTGGCCCCGCGTGTCCATCACGAAGTGGGCGCGGCCCGTGGACGCCCACAGCAGGTCCTCGTGCGCCAGCCCGCGCCCGCCGCCGTAACCGATGAACTCCACGACCAGCGGCAGCGGTTCCGACGCGCCGGCGGGCAGTCTGAGCCAGCCCTTGACCGGGTGGCCCCCGAAACCGGCGAACGTCACGTCGTACACCCGGACCGTGGACAGCCCGGAGTCCACCGGCTCGAACCGGGCGGCCAGCTCGTGCTCGCGGGCCTCCTGGAGGGTCTTGTCCCAGAAGGCGTCGAAGTCCGCCGGCGCGGTGGAGACGCCGCGATATGCGCGGAGTTCGTCGAGGGGGAGGTCGAACAGGGCCATCGGGAACCGCCTTCGGGGACGAGGGGACTGCGTCGGCTCACGGTACGTGCGCGGCCAAAGGTCCCGCCAGGTACGTGGGAGCCGGTTTCCGTCCGGCGCCGGGACATGCGGCCGTACCGCTGTTCACCGCGGTGAAAGCGGTTGCCGTACCGGCCTGTCGAAAGCGGGCCGGAAGGTCCGGCGGTCCGACGGCGGGTTCGCCCGCCCGGTCAGGTCAGCGGCTGGGTCCACCTCGGACCGGTGCGCGCCCACTCCCGCTCCCACTCGTCCATCCGGTGGCGCAGCGCCGCCCGGCGCTGCACGGCGTACCCCAGGAGGATGACGGCCGCCGAGCCGCCCGCCGCGCACAGGCCCACCATGACCGTGTGCCGCCAGACCGCCACGTCGTTCGGCGGCGGGGCGACGGCGCGGCCCCGGGCGTCGAACCACACGGTCACCAGGTCGCCCGACCGGCTCCCGGCGGGCACGCGGGCCACGGCGGTGCGCGTTCCGGCGCCCGGCTCGGTCCAGCGGACCTTGGCCTGATGGGGGTGTGCGCGGTCGCCCCGCACGGGGCCCGGCCGCGCGGACTCGTCGCCGGTCACCGTGGCCCGCACCTGGTGCCGCTCGGCCCGCAGCGCCGTGGCGCGCGACCGGGCCTGGTCATGGGCGTGGAGACCGGCGGCCGTCCCCGCCAGCGGTGTGACGACGAACAGCAGGACGGCGGCCACCAGGACCGCCCAGGCCTCCATGACATCCGACCGGCGCCGCAGCGGATTGCGCCGCCAGCGCCAGCCGCGCACCCGGGTACGCATGCCCACCTCCTCGCCGCAGCCGGAGGACGGCCGGGCCGGGGCACCTGCCCGGGCCGTCTCCGTCGCCTCGCACGAAGCGACCGCACCCGTCTGGTACCCCGTACGGCGCGCCTCGCGCACGCCGTCCGACCGCGAGTTCCAGCCCTCCTGGGAGCCCGGCGTACGACGCGCGTCCCGCTACGGCGCGAGCGGCCGGCGGGCTCAGCCGAAGCGCTCGATGCGGATCCGCTCGACCGGCTGCCCCGCCGCGACCAGCAGGCGCGAGGCGTGCTCGGCGAACCCGTTGGAGCCGCACACATAGGCCTCCCAGCCACCCGGAGGCTGCTCGGCCAGGAGCGGCGCCACATGTGCGGCTGCCATACGACCCACCGGCGTCCCCGCGGGTGCGCTCCGTGTGAACACGGTCGTCGTCTCCGCGCCCAGCTCCCCGGCGTAGATCAGCTCCTCCGGGCTGCGCGCCGACACCAGCATCCGCAGCGGCACGCCGAGGCCGAGGGCCCGGTGGTGCCGGACCATCGACATCAGCGGCACGACGCCGGAACCGGCTCCGAGCAGCAGCGCGGGCCGGTCGCCCGGCCAGGCGAAGAAGCCGCTCAGCGGGCCGCGCAGCTCGACCGTGTCACCGGGCCGGGCCGTGGTGTGGAACCAGCCCGAGACCTCGCCGTCCCGCACGTGGTCCAGGGTCAGCTCGATGTGGCCCGAGTCGTCGGGCGCGGACGCGATCGAGTAGTGGCGCTGGGCCACGTAGCCGTCCGGCGCGGTCAGCCGCAGCATCAGGTGCTGGCCGGGCAGATGCCCTGCCCACTCGGGCACCGCGAACCGGAAGGTGGCCGCGTGCGGGGTCTCGCGGCGGATCTCGGTCAGGGTGGCGGTCTGCCACATTGCGGCCGCCTGCTCGCTGACGGCGATGCGCCCGGGCACGGCGAACCGCGTCGCGGGAACGCGGGCCGAGGTCACTGTCTCAGTCACCGGAGTACCGCTGCTCCTCCCAGGGGTTGCCCCGCTCGTGGTAGCCGTTCGCCTCCCAGAAACCGGGCTCGTCGTGGTCGAGGAGCGTGATGCCCGCGATCCACTTGGCGCTCTTCCAGAAGTACAGGTGCGGCACCAGCAGCCGCGCCGGGCCGCCGTGCTCGGGCGCGAGCGGCCGGCCGTCGAAGTCCCAGGCGATCCAGGCCCGGCCGCCGGTCAGGTCGGCGAGCGGCAGGTTCGTGGAGTAGCCGGTGTGCGAGTAGGCCACCGCGTGGGTGGCGGCCGCGGCCGGCCGCACCACGTCGAGGAACGCGTCCAGCGAGACGCCCCCGAAGCGCACCCCGAACTTCGACCAGCCGGTCACGCAGTGGATGTCACCCTCGTACGCCGCCGCGGGCAGCGCCCGGGCCTGCTCCCAGTCCCAGGTGTGCGGCCGCTCCACCAGCCCGTCGATGCGGAAGGACCAGTCGGCGGGGGCGATATCCGGGGTGACCTCGGCGGACAGGACGGGCCACTCGTCGCGCGCGTCGTACTGCCCCGGCGGCAGTCCGGGATCGGTGACGCGGGGACGCCCCGTGAAGCCTCGGGTGACGTTCATGGTTTCCACCGTACGCTGTCCTCGCGGGTGCTCCGCCCCAGGTCAGGCCCGTCGGGGCCGGTGGCCGGGCCGGGTTCCGCGTTGTACCGCTCCAGGTACCGGGCGAAACGGACCAGGTCGTCCTCCGGCCATGCGGCGAGCCGCTCCCGGAAGGCGGCCCGGCGGCTGCGCGTGACCTGGGCGAGGATCGCCCGGCCGGCCTCCGTCAGGTCCAGCACCTGGACGCGGTGGTCCTCCGGGTCGGTGCGGCGCTCGACGAGACCGGCCCGCTCCAGCGCGGTCACCTGACGGCTGACCGTCGACTTGTCCAGGGCGTAGTGCGCGGCCAGGTCGGTGGCCCGGCAGCCGCCGCTCTCCTCCAGGTGCCCGAGCAGCGTGTACGAGACGAGGGACAGCTCGGGGTGCATGCGCCCCGCCGAGGCCCGGGCCCGGCGGGCGAAGATCGTCATCTCTCGCTGGATGGTCTCGACGGCCGTCTCGGCTGCTGCTGTCACGGACTACCTCCTCGGGCGTTCTAGTTGTATAGTACAACTTGAACGGAAGTTGTATAAGCCAACCATCGGATTTCGGAGGCCGCCCACGATGAGGTCGCCGGCGCTGCGCCATGTGCTCACCCACCTGATCACCCCGCTCCTGATGTGCCTGGGCATGGGGCTCGCCTACATGGGCGCCTTCGTCACGCCGGAGCCGAACCACCTGCCCGTCGCCGTCGTCGGCACCGGTCCCGGGACGAAGGTGTTCGCCCAGACCGTCAAGGACACCGCGGGGGACCGGCTCGACGTCCGCACGGTGGCCACCCGCACCGACGCCGTCCGCCTGCTCCGGTCCCGGGACGTCACCGGCGCCTACGTACCGGCCGCGAGGACTCCGGAGCTGCTGGTCGCCACCGCCGCGTCCGACATGGGCGCGACGGCCGCCGAGAAGGTGTTCACCCCGGTCGCCGCGGAGCGGGGCGCGCCGCTGAAGGTGACCGACGTGGCCGCCCCGGTCGCCGACGACCCCACCGGGCAGGGCCTGTTCTTCCTGCTCATCGCGGTCAGCATCGGCTCCTACGCCTCGGTCGCCGCCCTGGGCGCGGCGGGCGCCGCCCTTCCCATGCGGGTACGGGCGCTGCTGGCGGCCGGCGTCTCCGCGGTGGTCGCCGGCATCGGCGCCCTGCTCGCGGGACCGGTGTTCCACCTCGCCCACCACGACCTCGCAGGCGTCTGGGGGCTGGCGTGGCTCTACTCGGCGGGCATCCTGCTCATCGGCGTCGGACTGCACACCTTTCTCAGGCGGTGGACCACGCTGACCATGATGGTGCTGTTCGTGATGCTCAACTTCACGAGCTCGGGCGGTTTGTTCGGGCCCGAGCTCCAGAACGGCTTCTTCGGCGCCCTGCACTCCTTCTGGAACGGCGCCGGCTTCGTGGAAGGCGTCCGCGGCCTCCTCTACTTCGGCGGCGACGGCCTCGGCCGCACCGTGTGGACCCTGCTGGTCTGGCTCCTCGCCGGCCTCGCGGTGACCGCGATCGCCGCCGCCTTCGAACACTCCCGGACCCCCGCGGCCGCGACCACGCCCCCCGCGAACGCGCCCTCGAAGGGGGCCGAGCGCGTCCCGGACCGGGAGACCGAGGCGGCCGAGGAAGAGGTGGAGGAGAGCGTGGGCGTGTGAACGGCGCGCGGCGCGGGCCGGGCCGGTGCGCGGTCCCCTTCTTCCGGGCTCCGAGTGCCGCACCGCGAGCCGGGGCGCTGGGGTAAGGTGACCGTCCGGTCGCGGAGTGTCCGCGGCCGGACGGCCGTTGAGGAGGTGGGACCCATCACCGCTGTGTCAGCCCGGGTGCTCCCGCCTCGCGACGGCTCGCTCTGAGCACGAGAGCGCCCCTGGGCTCCGGTTCTCCGAAAGGCTCTCGGCCCGCATGTCCTCCGTGCCCTCCCTGCCCCCGCTCTCCGCCTCCGCCGTCGTCTCCGCGTTGCGTGCCGCCGGGTGCGTCTTCGCCGAGGACGAAGCGGAGTTGATCCTCGGCACCGCCCGCACCCCCGCCGAACTGGCCTCGATGGTGGACCGGCGGACCGCCGGCCTGCCGCTCGAACAGGTCCTCGGCTGGGCGCTGTTCCACGGTCTGCGCATCGCCGTGGAACCGGGTGTCTTCGTGCCGCGCCGCCGTACCGAGTTCCTGGTCGACCAGGCCCTGGCGCAGGCCCCGGACGCCACGGTCGTGGTCGACCTGTGCTGCGGCTCCGGTGCGCTCGGCGCGGCCCTGGCCGACGCGCTCGGCCCCGTCGAGGTGCACGCCGCCGACATCGACCCCGCCGCCGTACGCTGCGCCCGCCGCAACCTCGCCCCGTACGAGGGCCGGTCCCATGTGGGCGACCTGTTCGACGCGCTGCCGCCGGCGCTGCGGGGCCGGATCGGCATCCTCACCGCCAACGTGCCCTACGTACCGAGCGCGGAGGTGCCGCTCCTCCCAGCGGAGGCCCGCGACCACGAGCCGCCGGCCGCGCTCGACGGCGGCGCGGACGGACTCGACGTCCTGCGCCGGGTCGCCGCCGGCGCCCCGGGCTGGCTGGCTCCCGGCGGCGTAGTGCTGGCCGAGACCAGCGAGCGCCAGGCTCCGGCGGCACTGCGGGCCTTCACCGACGCCGGCCTGACGGCCCGTACGGCGGCGTCGGAGGAGCTGTACGCCCATGTGGTGATCGGCGTCCGGGAACGCTGACGCGTCCTACGGCAGCTCTAGCGCCCGGGCGATGAGCAGCGCCACGTCGTCGTGGTTGTCCGGGTGGTGCAGCGTGCGCAGCAGCAGGTCGCAGGCCTCCTCCAGCGGGCGGGCCGGGTCGTCCAGCAGGGACAGCAGGAAGTCCAGGCGCTCGTCCAGCGAATGGCGGCGGGTCTCGACCAGACCGTCGGTGTAGAACACCAGCAGGTCGCCCGGCTCGAAGTCGACGGTGACGGTCGAGAACTCCACCCCGCCCACCCCCAGCGGCACCCCGGTGGGCAGGTCGAGCAGCTCCGGCGGGCGGCCCGGCCGGACCCGGGCCGGAGGCAGGTGTCCGGCGTTGGCGATCCGGCACCGGCGCAGCCGCGGATCGTGGACGGCGTAGACGCAGGTGGCGATGGAGTGGTCCAGGGCGGAGGTCGTCTTGTCCAGGTGCTCCAGCAGCACCGCCGGGTCGAGGCCGAGCGCGGCCAGCGTGGTCGTCGCGGTGCGCAGCCGGCCCATGGTCGCGGCCGCGCTGATGCCGCTGCCCATCACGTCGCCCACCACGAGCGCGGTACTGCCGCCGTCCAGCGGGATCACGTCGAACCAGTCGCCGCCGACCTCGCTGGTGGCGCCCGCCGGCTGGTACCGGGAGGCCACCTCCAGGCCGGTCGTCACCGGCGGCCGGCCCGGCAGCAGGCTGCGCTGCAGGGTGAGCGCGGTGTTGCGGGCGTCCTGGTACCAGCGGGCGTTGTCGATGTGCACGGCGGCGCGGGCCGCCAGCTCCCGGGCCAGCAGGACGTCGTCCTCGTCGAAGGGCGCCGGATTGCGGGTCCGCTTGAGGTCGAGAGCGCCGAGCACTTCGCCGCGCGCGATGAGCGGCACGGCCAGGTAGGAGTGCAGACCCGCCCGGCCCAGCAGGGCGGCCGCCTCCGGCGAGCGGGCGATCCGCGGCAGGTCCTCGTCCTTCACCCGCGGCACCAGCACCACCTCGCCCGTGCGCACGCACTGCGTGACCAGGCGGTCCGGTCCGTAGCGGGCGACCTGGCCGGGCGGGTCGGCGGCGCACACCCCGTCGGAGCTGTCCGCCGGGCGCACCGCGAGGGCCCGGATCACCGCACCCTCCGCGGGACCCAGCGTGCTGGGCCGTCCCTCCACCACCGCGTCCAGCAGATCCACGGCGGCGATGTCGGCCAGCGCAGGCACCGAGACGTCGGCCAGCTCGCAGGCGGTGCGCTCCAGCTCCAGTGTGGTGCCGATGCGGACGGAGGCGTCGGCGATGATCGCGAGCCGGCGCCGCGCCGTCTCCGCCTCCTGCGAGGCCCGGTGCTGCTCGGTGATGTCGACCAGTGAGACGGCGACCCCGAGCACGTTGCCCGTCGCGTCCTCGAGGCGGTACAGCGACTGCGACCAGGTGCGGTCCCGGTCCGGGTCGGCCTGGGTCCGGCCGACCAGGGGCGCGTCGATGACCGGGACGCCGGTCTCCAGGACCCGGCGGGTCGCGGCCTCCAGGGCGCCGGTGTCCAGCAGCGGCAGCACGTCGCGCAGTCTGCGTCCCATGTGCTCCTCGGCCGGCACGCCGTTGTTCCGGGCCAGAGCGGGGTTGACGGTGACGAACCGCAGCTCGGTGTCGAGCACGGCGAGCCCGATCGGCGACTGCTGCACCATCCGCTCGGACAGTGCCACGTCCTGCTCCAGGCGCCGTACGGTCGACTGGTCGGCGGCGAGCCCCAGCGCGTACACGTCCCCCCGGTCGTCCAGCAGCCGCATGTTGCGGAACTCCACCAGGCGGGTGCTGCCGTCCTTGCGGCGGATCGGGAAGCCGCCGGCCCAGCTCTGGCCGGTGCGCATCACGTCGGCGAACAGCTTGCCCACGAGCTGGATGTGCCGCTCGTCGACCATCAGCCGGGCGGCGTACTGGCCGAGGGCCTCCCGCGCCGAGTAGCCGAACAGCTCCTCGGCCTGCGGGCTCCACAGCACGATGCGGCCGCTGTCGTCCAGCACCACCGACGCCACGCGCAGCACGTCGAGCAGTCCGCCGGCGCGCACCGGTCCGCGCACCGGCTCGTTGCCGTCCGTCACCGGAGCCCCGGCTGCACTCATGCCCCGCACCGCCTTCGCCCGATCGCACGGCACGCACTCCCCAGTGCCGACTGCCCTTGTTCTACCGCGCTCACTCCCGACTCTCCGCGCCGTCGCACCTATCTCCACCATCTCTCAACCGGGCGGCGGACGTACGCCGCGGGCGCCGGCCGCGGCCCGCGGGGCCGCGCGGGACGGTGCCCGCGGCCGGGAGAGTTCACGCCCATGTTGCTCCACTGGCCTGTACATGACCACTCCATCGGGCCAGACTGTCCGCCGACCGAGTGCACCCACCCCCCTCCTCTGAGGAGCCGGCCATGCCCGCGTCCCCCTCCGCCAGGCAACGTTGTCACGCTGTCCTCACCGGACTCGTCGTCCTGGCGACCGCCGCAGTCGTGTCCCTCGCCGCACCCGCCCCGGCCCACGCCGCCGAGACCTGGACCGAGACCGGCTCCGACCGGGCCGATCCGCTGACCGAGAGCCAGGGGCTGACCTCGGTGGAGGTCCCGGCGAACAGCCCCAACCGGTACACCGGCATCGGCACCATCCCGATCGGGGTCTCCAGCCGCGGCTGGAACCACGTGGGCGACCCCGACGCCTCGTACGACGGCCACTACATCGAGCCCTACCAGCGCGACTCGGGCAGCTCGAAGATGTACCGCGTGCAGGCCCCGGGCGGCGGCTGGTCGGAGTACGTCCACGCGCTGAGCCCCGGCGAGGCCCTGAACAACTCCTGGGCGGCCGTCTCGCCCGACGGCCAGTGGATGCTGTCGGGGGAGTGGGGCACCATGAACCGCCTGCTCGTCTTCCCCACCCCCGGGGTCAATCCGGCCACCTCGCCCTCCGCGAACCTGCCGAAGGTCTCCGACGTCGACCTCGACCACGCCGTGCGCGACGTCCAGGGCTGCGACTTCTCCGGTCCCACCACCCTGCTGTGCTCCTCCGACGACCCGGACGGCTCCCTCTTCGGCATCACCAAGCCGCTGCTGCGGATCGACCTGTCCGCGGCGCCCAACGGCACGGCGGACGTCACCGGCCATGTCACCGCCCTGCGCCGGCTGCCGCTGCGCAGCTCCTGCTCCGGGGCCTTCGAGGCGGAGGGCGTCGACTACGACCGCCGTACCGGGGTGCTGCGCGTCATCGTCGTGTCGCCCGGCTTCTGCGTCCTCACGGACAGCAAGACGTACAAGTTCACCCGCGGCTGAGGCGTACGGCCCCTTCCTCCGCTGAGGTGTGCTCGCCGGTCCGCGGTGCTTTGCTGAGGATGGACGCGGTCCGGCGGGGTACCCCGTTCCACCGCAGCGCGGCCAGGAAAGGAGCGGTCATGGAGAACACGGACCAGTCGCACCAGGAGACCGTCTCGGTGGAGATCAGCGGCTCCAAGGAGGACGCCCGCCTCGTATTCGAAGCCCTGAACAGTTGCTTCGCGTCGGACCGGGCGCCGGAGGAGATTCCGAGGCAGCTCGACGATGTCCGTCCGATGGTGTGGCTCGGCACGTACGACGTCGCGGACGCCCGCGGTTCCGGATGTGCGCCCGTCCACCTCGACTCGTCCATCCTCGCGGACGTCCAGGGCAGCTACTGGGCCGTGGACCGGTTCCGCGCGACGCTGGACTCCATGTTCACCGTCGAGGAGACCTGCACCGCCTCCGGCGACCAGGAGCGGGACCTGCACCTGCGGCTGGAGAGCCGCTGACGGGGCCCCGCGGGGCCGGAGAGCGGAACGCACGACGGCGCCCCGGCCGGCGAAGAGCCGGCCGGGGCGCCGTCGTGTCCGCGTGAAGTGGCCGGACTCACCTCCGCCCGTTTATGCAACTAGTTGCACAACGGGGTGCGCTTCCTCTACAACAAGAGGCGACCGCACCCCGCACGGAGGGCCCCATGAGCCGTTACCCGCACCTGATGTCCCCGCTCGACCTGGGTTTCACCACCCTTCCCAACCGCGTGCTCATGGGCTCCATGCACGTCGGCCTCGAGGAGGCCGAGCGCGGCTTCGAGCGGATGGCGGCGTTCTACGCGGCCCGCGCCCGCGGCGGAGTGGGCCTCATCGTCACCGGCGGCATCGCGCCCAACGACGAGGGCCGGCCCTACGAGGGCGGCGCCAGGCTCACCACCGAGGAGGAGGCGGAGCAGCACCGGACCGTCACCGACGCCGTGCACCGCGAGGGCGGCCGGATCGCCATGCAGATCCTGCACTTCGGCCGGTACGCCTACCACCGGGACCTGGTGGCCCCGAGCCCGGTGCAGGCCCCCATCAGCCCCTTCGTGCCGCGCGAGCTCGACGACGCCGACGTCGAGCGGACCATCGAGGACTACGCCCGCGCCGCCCGCCTCGCCCGGCGGGCCGGCTACGACGGCGTCGAGATCATGGGCTCCGAGGGCTACCTGATCAATGAGTTCATCGCCGCGCAGACCAACCACCGCACCGACCGCTGGGGCGGCTCGTACGAGAACCGGATGCGCTTCCCCGTCGAGATCGTCAAGCGCGTGCGCGAGGCCGTCGGCGAGGACTTCATCATCATCTACCGGCTGTCCATGCTGGACCTGGTCCCGGGCGGCTCCTCCCTGGAGGAGGTCGTCACCCTCGCCAAGGCGGTCGAGGCCGCCGGGGCGACGATCATCAACACCGGCATCGGCTGGCACGAGGCCCGCATCCCCACCATCGCCACCTCCGTGCCGCGCGGCGCCTACACCTGGGTCACGAAGAAGCTGATGGGCGAGGTGTCCGTCCCGCTGGTGACCACCAACCGCATCAACACCCCCGACCTGGCGGAGGAGTTGCTCGCCGACGGCTGCGCGGACATGGTGTCCGTGGCCCGCCCGATGCTCGCCGACCCCGACTTCGTCGCCAAGGCGGCCGCCGGGAAGCCGGAGGCCATCAACACCTGCATCGGCTGCAACCAGGCCTGCCTCGACCACACCTTCAGCGGGCAGATCACCTCCTGCCTGGTCAACCCGCGCGCCTGCCACGAGACCGAGCTGGTGCTCTCCCCGACCCGGCTGGCCAAGCGGGTCGCCGTCGTCGGCGCCGGACCGGCCGGCCTGGCCTGCGCCGTCAGCGCAGCCGAACGCGGCCACACCGTCACCCTGTTCGACGCCGCGAACGAGATCGGCGGGCAGCTCAACGTGGCCCGCAAGGTCCCCGGCAAGCAGGAGTTCGACGAGACGCTGCGCTACTTCCGCCACCAGCTCGACGAGCACGGCGTCGACGTGCGGCTCGGCGCCTGGGTCACCGCGGCGGACCTCGACGGCTACGACGAGGTCGTCGTCGCCACCGGCGTCACCCCGCGCGTCCCCGAGATCCCCGGCGCCGACCACCCCAGCGTGCTCGGCTACCTCGACGTGCTGCGGGACGGCGCCCCCGTCGGCGACCGGGTGGCCGTGCTCGGCGCCGGCGGCATCGGCTTCGACGTCGCCGAGTACCTCACCGACGGCGGCGACAAGGCGAGCGAGGACCCGGGCACCTACTTCCGCAACTGGGGCGTCGACATGGACTACCGGGCGCCCGGCGGTCTCACCGCCCCGCGGCGGCCCGCCCCGCCCCGCACCGTCCACCTCCTGCAGCGCAAGACCACCAAGGTCGGCGCCGGACTGGGCAAGACCACCGGCTGGATCCACCGCACCGAGCTCAAGCACCGGGGCGTGACCATGGTCCCGGGCGTGCGCTACGACCGGATCGACGACGCCGGGGTGCACATCACCGTCGGCGAGGAGAGCACGGTCCTCGAGGTCGACACGGTGGTGCTGTGCACCGGCCAGGAGCCGCGCCGCGACCTGTACGAGGAGCTGGTCGCCGCCGGCCGCAGCGCCCACCTGATCGGGGGCGCCGACGTCGCCGCCGAGCTGGACGCCAAGCGGGCCGTCAAGCAGGGCACCGAGCTGGCGGCGGCGCTGTAGCCCCGGCGCGCGTCCCTAGGATGAGCCCATGTCACTCCCGCACGCCATCCTCACCGCCCTGCTGGAGAAGCCGTCGTCGGGCCTGGAGCTGACCCGCCGGTTCGACCGGTCGATCGGCTACTTCTGGTCCGCGACGCACCAGCAGATCTACCGCGAGCTGGGGAAGCTGGAGGGGGAGGGTTTCATCCGCGCGCTGCCGGCCGAGCAGCCGGCCCGCGGGCAGAAGAAGAGCTACGAGGTCCTGCCCGCGGGCCGCGCCGAACTGGCCCGCTGGACCGCCGAGTCCCAGGACCCGAGGCCCCACCGCGACGCGCTGTTCCTGCGGCTGCGCGCGGCCGCGGTCGTCGGCACGGCGGGCCTCGAGGCCGAGCTCGGCCGCCATCTGGAGCTGCACCGGCGGCAGTTGGCCGAGTACGAGGAGATCGAGGGGCGCGACTTCCCGCCGGGCCGGGACACCCCCGAGGACCGCCTGCGCCACCTGGTCCTGCGCGCCGGCATCGACCTGGAGACCTTCTGGACCCAGTGGCTCACCCGCGCGCTGAAGGAGTTCGCCGAACTTCCCCCGGCCACCGGGGAGAACGGGGCGGAACCGGCGGACGGCACGCCCGCCTGAGGGTCGCCGATGCCGGCGCCGCCGGGTGCCGGAACGCCGGCTCAGAGCCGGTACGGCTTCGAACGCCGGCGCAGGAACCAGACGGTCGCCGCCACGGCCGCCGTCACCAGGGTCGCGCCGATCCCCAGGGTGAGCGGGCCGTAGTCCCGGCTGGCGCCGCCGACGCCGCCCTTCACGCCGCGCGAGGGCGCGGGCGTGAAGGTCGACGAGATCGTGGGCGCGCTGGACACGCTGGGCGCCGAGACGATCACCGACTGGGTGCCCGCGGTCGTGCCGTTGGAGCACATCACGACCACCGTGTACGTCCCCGGGCTCACCCCCGACCAGGCCGCGGACTGGCTGACGGTGGTGCCCGAGAGGGCGACCTGCCGCCCCTGGGAGAAGTTCCCCTGGCGGCTGCTGATCAGGGAGGCGTTGCCCCAGCTGCCGTTGCTCTGGGTGCACGCACTCGTGACGACCGAGACCGTGGAACCGGTGGTGCTCACGGATATGCCGGAGGCCGCGGCCGACGGTCCGGCGAGTGAGGCCGGAAGCGCGGCGGCGGCCGCCAGGGTCAGACCGGAGCGGAGGAGAAGTCGGGAGTTGCGCATTGGCTGGCCCTCCGGCGGCACGGTTGGCGGTACGTCCCATGCGCCGCCGAGGTCGGGAAACGTCCGTGCCTCAACGGCAGCAAACGCGGCGCCGGCCCCCGGCGCACCCGGACCGCGCCCAGTCGGGTGATCCTTAACCCGTCCGGCGTGCCCCGGCGCGCGCTCCGCGCTCCGGTCCCCGTCCGGCGAGTCAGCCGCCCCGGTGCCCGCCCAGGACCACCGTCCGTTCCGCCGAGAAGCCGCCCCACGTGCCGTCCGGCAGCCGGGCCGCGAGCCGTACCCGGTGCGTTGCGCCCGCCTCGCGCCCGGCGAAGAAGCTGTAGTGCGCCCGGCCCCGCGGCGGATCGCCGCCCCAGACCAGCGAGGTGGCCGCTGCGCCGTCGAGCCGGATCCGGTACTCGGTGACCACCCCGTCCACGGCCGGCGGATCCCAGGACAGGTCGATGTAGTACGCCCCGCCGGACCGGTGACTCGACGCGGTGAACGCGGCCGGCGCGGTGTCCCGGCCGTCGTCGGCGCCGGGCGTGGTGACGCGGACCGACGCGCTGGCGGGGGAGACGTTGTCGGCCGCGTCCCGGGCCCGCACCGTGAAGACGTAGCGGGTGCCCGGGCGCAGCCCGGTGACCACGGTCGCGCGCTGCCCGCCGCCGACGCTGTGGATCGTCGCGCCGCCCTGCCGTATCTCGTACGACGCCACGCCCCGGTCGTCCCGGGAGGCGGACCAGGACAGCTGGACCGCGCGGCTGCCCACCGCCCGCCCGGCGAGTCCGGCCGGGCGGGCCGGCGCCGAGTGGTCCGCCGCCACCGCGGCCGGCGTCCGCGCCCGCACCGCCCGGCTCGGCGGACCGAGGCGGCCGTCCGCGTCCCGGGCCCGCACGGTGAAGGCATACATGGTGGACGGCCTGAGCCTGGTGACGTCCACCATGTGCTGTGTGCCCGGCACTTCGCTGACTTTCGTGTGTCCGCGATATACCTCGTAGCCGCGGACCGCGGCGCCGCCCGCTACCGCGTTCCACATCACGTGCACGCTCGTGGCGCTGCCGGCCGCGGCGGTGACCCCCGTCGGGGCGCCCGGCGCCCGGCCGTCGTCGCCCTCGGCCGCGCCGCCCCAGCCGCAGGACGCGACCAGGACGAGGAGGGCGGGAACCAGCAGGGGCGGAAGGGGAACGCGTCGCACGGCTCTGCCTCCCCGGGGGACAGCGTGACGACAAAGGTCCGGACCAATATGACCCGCTGGGTGCGGGCATGACAAGGGGGCCGGGCCGGTGGCGTCGGCGGGAGCCGTGCGGCGTGATCCCGGGTCTCGGCTCCTTTTGGCTTTTCATCAGACGAAAGCGTCAAGGTGCTGCTCCATCCGGACCCAAAGGAGTGTCGCACTCGCTCGGTGATGACGTTTTGGGCATGGTGTCCGGAATGTTCCCGAGGAGAGGGTCCCTCAGAGTGCGTGTCCAGACGCTGACGCTGGTCGTGGCCGGTGCCGCCCTGCTCGCCCCGACGACACCGCCCGCCGCTGCCGTACCGACCGGGGAGCGACCACTGGCCGCGCGCGACAAGGGCGCCGCGACGGCCGCGCGCGGCGAGGGCGCCGCGACCGCCGTCCGTGACGAGGGAGCCGTGACCGCCGCCCGCGGTGGGGGCGCCGTGACGGCGGCGCACGGCGAGGGCGCCGTGACCGCCGCCGACCTGCTGGACCGGGTGCGCTCCTGCGACCGGGTCTCCCGGGGCGGGTACCGCACCGACCACGTCTCGTCCGCGAAGGTCTCCGTGTGCGGCACCCGCGGGGCGGTGTTCTGGAAGGCCGATCTGGACATCGACTGCGACGGACGGCCCACCGCCCGCTGCAACCGCCGCACCGATCCGCTGTTCGCGGCCGCCACCGCCTACCAGCAGTCCGACGGCCGCCATCTGAGCGCCGCGTCCCTGCCCTACATCGTGCTGCCGGGCCCGAGCCGCATCTGGGACCACCGCGACTACGGCATCCGGGGCGGCTCCGTCGCGGCCGTGGTCTACCGGGACCGGGTGCAGTACGCGGTCGTCGGCGACGCCGGCCCGCGCGACATCATCGGCGAGGCCTCCTACGCCACCGCCCGCGGTCTGGGCATCCACCCCGACCCGATCCGCGGCGGAGCCGCCTCCGGCGTCACGTACATCGTCTTCAAGGACTCCCGCATCACCCCGATCGAGAGCCACCGGGCGGCGGTGCAGGCGGGCGAGCGGCTGGCCCGCCACTTCGTCGACCACCACTGAGCACCGGCCCCACCGAGCCGTGCGGCGAGGCCTACGTACGCCGAGCTGTCCGGCGGGGTCCGCCACACCCCGCGGGCGACGTCCGCCATGCCGTGCGGCGAATATGTCCGTCGAGCCGTGCGGCCGGGGTACGTCGGTCGA
This sequence comes from Streptomyces sp. NPDC038135, assembly GCF_055601245.1. Taxonomy (NCBI): domain Bacteria; kingdom Bacillati; phylum Actinomycetota; class Actinomycetes; order Kitasatosporales; family Streptomycetaceae; genus Streptomyces; species Streptomyces sp. NPDC038135. The sequence goes on from NZ_JBVJXS010000006.1 coordinate 438,905, forward strand.
GCCGTGCGGCGGGGCCCATGTCCGCCACACCCCGCGGGCGACGTCCGCGATGCCGTGCGGCGGGGGTACGTCCGGCGAGCCATGCTGCGGGGTACGTCCGAGCCCTGCTGCAGGGTGCGTCCGCCGGGTCGTGCGGCAGGGCTTGCGTCCGCCGGGTCGTGCGGCAGGGCTTGCGTCCGCCGGGTCGTGCGGCAGGGCTTGCGTCCGCCGGGTCGTGCGGCAGGGCTTGCGTCCGCCGG
>NZ_JBVJXS010000006.1:439242-598267 GCF_055601245.1 Streptomyces sp. NPDC038135
GGCCGTGCGGCAGGGCTTGCGTCCGCCGAGCCGTGCGGCAGGGCTTGCGTCCGCCGAGCCGTGCGACAGGCCCTGCGTCCGCCGGGTCGTGCGCAGGGCCTGCGTCCGCCGGGCCGTGCGGCGGGCCCTACGTCCATCGAGCCGTGCGGCGGGCCGCCTTCGCCGGGGCGGGCCCCGGTGGTCGGCCCGCGGTCCGCCGCCGGCCCCGGAACTCACTCCTTGCGGTAGCTGTACGCCTCGGCCGCCGCGGCCTCGACCGCGTCCAGGTCGGCGCCCGTGGCCGCCGTGACCACCGCGGCGACCGCGCCCTCGACGAAGGGGGCGTCCACCAGGCGCGCGCCCTCGGGGAGTTCGTCGCCCTCGGCGAGCAGGGCCTTCACGGTGAGCACCGCGCTGCCGAGGTCCATGAGCACGGCGACACCCGCGCCCCGGTCCACGGCGGCGGCCGCGGCGCTGATCAGCTCGGCGCTGGTGCCGAGCCCGCCGCCCTCGGTGCCGCCCGCCGGGGCGACCGGCACCGCCGTTGCCCCGCCCGCCAGCCCCTTCGCCAGCTCGGCGACCGAGGCGGCGACCTCCGCGCTGTGCGACACCAGCACGATCCCCACCAGCTTCTCGTCACTCACCGCTGACCTCCTCACCGGCCGCCTCCACGAGCCCGGCGATCAGCAGGGCGGAGGACGTGGCGCCCGGGTCCTGGTGCCCGATGCTGCGCTCGCCGAGGTAACTGGCCCGGCCCTTGCGGGCCTGCAGCGGGGTGGTGGCCACTGCGCCCTCCTCGGCGGCCGTGCGCGCCGCGGCGAACCCGTCGCCGAGCGCGTCCACCGCCGGTACCAGGGCGTCGATCATGGTCTTGTCGCCGGGGACCGCCTTGCCGAGCGCCATCACCCCGTCCACGCCCGCGCGGAGCGCCTCGGCCAGCTGCTCCTCGCTCACCTCGGCGGCGTCCCCGAGCGCCTTGCCGGTCCGGCGCAGCAGGGTGCCGTAGAGCGGTCCGGACGCCCCGCCGACCGTCGAGATCAGCAGCCGCCCGGCGAGAGTCAGCACGGCCCCGGGAGTGTCCGGCGCCTCCTTCTCGAAAGCGGTCGTGACCGCCGTGAACCCGCGCTGCATGTTGCTGCCGTGGTCGGCGTCGCCGATGGCCGAGTCGAGGGCGGTGAGCCGGTCCGCCTCCCGGTCGACCGACGCGGCGGTCGCGGTCATCCAACGGCGGAAGAAATCGGCGTCGAGCACTGGATCTCCTTGCGTGGTAGGGGGTTGGCCGCTTCGTCCGCCGCGTCACATCCCCCAGCGCAGCCCGGGGGTCTTCACCGGCGCGTCCCACAGCCGCAGCAGTTCCTCGTCGACCTGGCACAGGGTGACCGAGGCGCCCGCCATGTCGAGGGAGGTGACGTAGTTGCCGACGAGGGTGCGGGCCACGGTCACACCGCGTTCGGTGAGCACCCGCTGCACCTCGGCGTTGAAGCCGTACAGCTCCAGCAGCGGAGTGGCGCCCATGCCGTTGACCAGGACCAGCACGGGGTTGTGCGGGGGCATGTCCTCCAGGATGGCGTGCACCGCGAAGTCGGCGATCTCGCCTGAGGTCATCATCGCCCGCCGCTCCCGGCCCGGCTCGCCGTGGATGCCGATGCCCAACTCCAGCTCGCCGTCCGGAAGATCGAAGGTGGGGCTGCCCTTCGACGGCGTCGTACAGGCACTGAGCGCCACTCCGAAGCTGCGGGCGTTCTCGTTCACCTGGCGCCCGATGGCCTCCACCCGCTCCAGGGGCTGCCCCTCGGCCGCGGCCGCGCCGGCGATCTTCTCCACGAACAGCGTGGCGCCGGTGCCGCGCCGCCCGGCCGTGTACAGGCTGTCGGTCACCGCCACGTCATCGTTGACCAGGACCTTGGCGACCTGGATGCCCTCGTCCTCGGCGAGTTCCGCGGCCATGTCGAAGTTGAGCACGTCACCGGTGTAGTTCTTCACGATGAACAGCACGCCGGCCCCGCTGTCGACGGCCGCCGCGGCCCGCGCCATCTGGTCCGGCACCGGCGAGGTGAACACCTCTCCGGGGCAGGCCGCCGAGAGCATGCCCGGACCGACGAAACCACCGTGCAGCGGCTCGTGCCCCGACCCGCCGCCCGAGACCAGCGCGACCTGACCGGCCACGGGGGCGTCCCGGCGCACGACCACCCGGTTCTCCACGTCCACGGTCAGCTCCGGATGAGCGGCCGCCATCCCGCGCAGCGCATCCGCCACGACGGTCTCGGGGACGTTGATCAGCATCCTCATGGGTGCCTCCTGGCAAGCCTGGCGGGGGGCCGGCGGCCCGGTACCCGCTGTCATATGGGCGATGTGAGAGGGCTGGAGACGTTGCTACTGGCAGTATCGGCCCTGCGGCACGGAAGGTCACGTGCGCGGCCTCGGGTGCGATGGCGCCCGTCCCGGTGGCGGAGGTACCCGCGGCGAACGGCCGCTTCGGGGCGGCCGCACGGGGAACTCGGCTCCCGCAAGAGCCCGGAAGAGGGGGGGCGGGCCGTCGGCCGGTGCGAGGAGGTGCCGTTCCCGTGGACGACTGGGAGACCCCCGAGGACGTGCTGCTCTCGTCGCGCGAGCGGCTCGCGCTGCTGCAGATGGAGGCGAACCTCCGGCAGGACCGCCGGTTCGTCCACCGGATGCGGGCCGCCGAGCGCCGAATGGGCGGGGACCGCCGGAGCACCCGCGGTGAGCGGGGCGTGTGGCTGCCGCTGTCCGTCCTGCTGCTGCTCACCGCGTCGGCCTTCGCGGCCGTCACGGGGGTGCGCACCTCCGCACCCGCACCGCTGTGGTGCTTCGCCCTGCTGTGGCCGCTCACCCTCGTCCAGTCGTTCCGGCTGCTGTGCCGCGTGACCCGCCGGGTCCGGCCCGGCCGCCTGCTCACCCGGTGGCTGTGAGCACCCGCTCCGCGGGCCTCCGCTCGGGACGCGGTGACGGGAGGGCCGTGGACACGGCAGACCCTCCGGCGCCCGCCGCCCCGTCATCAGGGGGCGGCGGGCGCCGGAGGGTCCCGACCGGGCCGGCGGGCGTGAGCCTGCTCAGCTCTCCTTGCCCCGCCCCGACATCGCGTCCCGCAGCCGGTCCACCATGCCGGCGCCGGGCGCCAGCAGCTTGTTGGCCGGGGGCTTGTCCGGGGCCATCGGGTGCGGGCGGGTCGGCGCGGTCTTCTTCGCCTTGCGCACCTTCTCGCCGAGCTCGTCCAGCGCCTCCGGCGGACAGGCCGCCTGGAGCCGCGGGAAGAGGTTCTGCTCCTCGTCGGCCACATGCGAGCGGATCTCGCTCATCAGCCGGGTCATGAGGGTGTCGAACCGGGCGTCGTCCGCGTCCAGGCCCTCCAGGTCCTTCATGATCTGCTCGGCCTGGGCGTGGTCCTCGAGCTCCTTGTCGGCCAGCGCGTCCCCGCCCTCGATGTGCTTGCGCACCGCCGGGTAGAGATAGGCCTCCTCGGCCACCGAGTGACGGACCAGTTCGATGGTGGCCTGGTCGGCCAGCTTCTTGCGTTCCCCGGAGCCGGGAGGCATCGCCTCGATGCGGCCGAAGATCTCCTCGACCTCCCGGTGATCGGTCGTCAGTTCCTGGATGACGTTTCCGCCGTGACCCATGTCGTTGCCTCCTCGGATGCGCGCGGGAGCCGTGCGCGGCCCGCCGCTCGTCGCCGCGCCGAGTGCCCCGTCCCCGCCCGGCCACACGGCCGGGCCCCCGCCGCTCAGTCCATCGAGTGGCGCTGCGCCGCCGTTCGGCCCGTTCCGGGGAGCGCCCGCCCCGCCCGCGGTCCACGATCCGCGCGGACGGCGCACCCGCCTCGGTCACCGCCGGTGGCCCGGCGGCTCCACCCGGCCCTCGCCCGTGCGCCGTCCGTCACCGGAGCGACGGCGGTCACCGGGCCGGCGCACAGGGCACCGCGGGGGGCCGGAAGCCCAGGTCGTCCCGAGGCGTTCCCGGGCCGGCCGATCATCCGGAGTCGCGAGTACCCGGCATTCCGGACATGATGGATTTAAGGTGTGAAGCCAACTGGCAGGGGAACACCACTGCCAGTGCCGTCCAGAAAGCGGCGGCCGACGAGGGCGGTCCTCCGGATCAGCGGGGACCGGGCCCCTTTCCGTCTTCCATCACAGTCCCGCTCGATGAGCCGGCGACGAGGCCGGCCGGGCCGTGACACGCGCCGAGCGCCCGCGGTACGCGGGGTTCCGGGCGCCCCGGCGACGCGGGTGACGTGGACTAAGGACGAGCCTCCATGACTGGTGAGACCTTCCCGGTGCCCTGGCGCCGTGCCGTCGTGACCGGCGGTGCCGGCTTCCTCGGTTCCCATCTGTGCGAACGCCTGCTGGATTCGGGTGCCGAAGTCGACTGCGCCGACAACCTCGTCTGCGGCCGGCGGGAGAACGTCGCCCACCTCGAAGACCGGCCCGGGTTCCGCTACGTGCCCTGCGACGTCAGCGCGCCCGACTGCCCCGAGCGGCTGGCCGGACCGTACGACCTGGTCCTGCACTTCGCCTGCCCGGCGTCGCCCGCCGACTACCTCCGGCTGCCGCTGGAGACCCTGGACGCGGGCAGCCTCGGCACCCGCAACGCCCTGACGATCGCCGGACGCGACGGCGCGCGCTTCCTGCTCGCCTCCACCTCCGAGGTGTACGGCGACCCCTTGGTGCACCCCCAGCACGAGGGATACTGGGGCAACGTCAACCCGGTCGGCCCGCGCAGCGTGTACGACGAGTCCAAGCGGTTCGCCGAGGCGCTCGTCACCGCGCACGCCGGCGCCCGCGGCACCGACGCCGGGATCGTCCGGCTGTTCAACACCTACGGGCCCCGTATGCGCGCCCACGACGGACGCGCCGTGCCCACCTTCATCAGCCAGGCCCTGGCCGGCGAACCCCTCACCGTGACCGGCGACGGCAGCCAGACCCGCTCGCTGTGCTACGTCGACGACACCGTCGACGGGGTGCTGCGGGTGGCGGCCAGCCGGTCGGTGCGGCCCGTCAACATCGGCGGCGCCGACGAGATCACCATGGCCGACCTCGCCCGCCGCGTGGTCGCCCTGACCGGCTCCCGCTCGCCGATCGCGTTCGTCGACCGGCCCGTGGACGACCCCGGCCGGCGCCGCCCCGACACCGCGCTCGCCCGCGAACTGCTCGGCTGGTCCCCGCAGGTGCCCTGGGAGGAGGGCCTGAAGCAGACGATCGCCTACTTCACCGCCCTGTCCCCAAAGGAGCGGACCCTGCCTCCGCGGGAGCCCGCCGGGGCCCCGGACGAGCGGACACCGCCCACGGACGAGGAGCCGGCCGCACAGACCTGACCACCCGCCCCCGCCCGCCGCCCAGGAGACAGCGATGCACGTCCTCGGTATCAACGCACTCTTCCACGACCCTGCCGCCGCCCTGGTGACGGACGGCAAGGTCGTGGCGGCGGCGGAGGAGGAACGGTTCTCCCGTCGCAAGCACGGCAAGCGGCCCCTGCCCTTCTCCGCCTGGGAACTGCCCGGGCTCTCCGCCCGCTGGTGCCTGGAGCAGGCCGGCCTGAGCCCGTCCGACCTGGACGCCGTCGCCTACTCCTACGACCCCGCGCTGGCCCGCCCCGCCGAGCGGATGGGCCTGCACGACCCCTGGGACCACCTCCGCCAGGAGTACGCCCGCCAGGCCCCGAGCTTCCTCGCCGAGGCGCTGCCCGGACTGGACCCGGCCAAGGTCCGCTTCGTCGCGCACCACGTCGCGCACGCGGCCTCCGCCGGACCCGTCTCGCCCTACCCGGACTGCGCCGTCCTCGTCCTGGACGGCCGCGGCGAGTGCGGCTCCCACCTGGCCGGCCGGTACACCAACCGCGAGCTGACCGTCCTCGGCGCCCAGGAGCTGCCCGACTCCCTCGGCCTGTTCTACGAGGACCTCACCCAGCACCTCGGATTCCTGCGCAGCAGCGACGAGTTCAAGGTGATGGCGCTGGCCTCGCACGGCACCCCGCGCTTCGCCGACCGGCTGCGCGAGTACGTCGGGGCCGACGACCGCGGCGGCTTCCGGGCCCGCCCGGTGCCCTGGGCCGACATCGTCCCGCCGCGCGAGGCGGGCGGGGCCTGGAGCCAGGACCACGCCGACCTCGCGGCCAGCGCCCAGAAGTGCCTGGAGGAGACGATGCTGGCCCTCGCCCGGTGGCTGCGCGAGCGCACCGGCGAGGACGCCCTCACCATGGCCGGCGGCGTCGCCCTGAACTGCGTCGCCAACACCCGGATCTGGCGGGAGAGCGGCTTCAGGCACGTGTGGGTGCAGCCCGCCGCCGGGGACGCCGGCACCGCCCTCGGCGCGGCCGCCCACGTGGCCGGCCAGAAGGACACCCTGGAGCCGATGCCGACCGCCGCCCTCGGCCGCGGCTGGAGCGACGCCGAGCTGCGCGACTGGCTCGAACGCGCGGCGGTGCCCTACGAGGAGCCCGCCGACATCGCCGAGACCGCCGCCGAGGCCCTGGCCGCCGACGGGATCGTGGCCTGGTTCCAGGGCCGCGCCGAGTACGGGCCCCGCGCCCTCGGCCACCGCTCCCTGCTCGCCCACCCCGGGCACGCCGCCAACCTGGAACGGCTCAACGCCGTCAAGGGTCGCGAGGAGTTCCGGCCGGTCGCGCCCATGGTCCTCGCCGAACGCGCCGCTGAACTCTTCGACGGGCCGCTGCCCAGCCCGCACATGCTCTTCGTGCACGACGTCGCGGCCGGCTGGAAGGACCGCATCCCGGCCGTGGTGCACGTCGACGGCACCGCCCGCATCCAGACCGTGGACCGCGCGCAGGAGCCGCTCGTCGCCCGGGTGATCGACGGCTTCGAGCGGCGCACCGGACTGCCCGTCGTGGTCAACACCAGCCTGAACACCGCGGGGCGGCCCATGGTGGACGACCCCCGGGACGCCCTGGAGTGCTTCGGCTCCGCCCCCGTGGACCTGCTGGTCCTCGGCCCGTTCGCCGTCCGCCGCGGAAAGGCCTTCGCATGAGCGCCGCTCCCGCCTACACCGTCGTCGTCCCGACGATCGGCCGCCCCTGTCTCGCCGAGTGCCTGCGCGCGCTGGCCGCGGCCGCGGGACACCCCCCGCACGAGGTGATCGTCGTCGACGACCGGCCCGCCACCGACCCCGACACCGGACTGCCCCTGGAGTCCGCCGGACAGCTGCTCGACCGGGTGCGTGCCCTGCACACCGGCGGCAAGGGCCCGGCCGCGGCCCGCAACGCCGGCTGGCGGACCGTCCGCACGCCCTGGACCGTCTTCCTCGACGACGACGTCCAGGTGCTGCCGGACTGGTCCCGGCGGCTCGCCGAGGATCTCCGGGCGGCCGGCGACCACGTCGGCGGCATCCAGGGGCGGCTGCGGGTCCCCCTGCCCCTGGACCGCCGCCCCACCGACTGGGAGCGCACCACCAAGGGCCTGGAGAACGCGGCCTGGGCGACCGCCGACATGGCGTACCGGACCGCCGCGCTCACCCAGGTCGGCGGCTTCGACGAGCGCTTCCCGCGGGCCTTCCGGGAGGACGCCGACCTCGCCCTGCGCATGGAGCGGGCCGGCTGGACCCTGCACCGCGGCACCCGCCTCACCCGGCACCCGGTCCGCCCGTCCCAGTGGTGGGCCTCGCTGCCCGCGCAGCGCGGCAACGCCGACGACGCCCTGATGAGCCGGCTGCACGGACGCGACTGGTGGGCTCGCGCCCAGGCCCCGAGGGGGCGGCTGCCCGGGCACGTCGCCGTGACCGGCGCCGCGCTCGCCTCCGCCGTCTGCGCGCTCACCGGCCGCCGCCGCGCCGCCGCCGTCTGCGCGGCGCTGTGGACGCTGGGCACGGCCGAGTTCGCCCTCGCCCGGATCCGGCCCGGCCCCCGCACCGCCCGCGAGGTCGCCGGGATGCTGGGCACCAGCGTGCTCATACCCCCGCTCGCGGTACGGCACTGGCTGCGCGGGGCCGTCCGCCACCGGGGCGCCGTACCCCTGGGAGGCGCCGCGTGAGCAAGGCCCCGCCGCCCGTCCGCGCCGTGCTGTTCGACCGCGACGGCACCCTGCTCGCGGACGTCCCCTACAACGGCGACCCCGACCGCGTCCGCCCGCTGCCCGGCGCCGCCGAGGCCGTGGCGCTCGCCCGCCGCGCCGGACTCGCCACCGCCGTGGTCAGCAACCAGTCGGGCATCGGCCGCGGCCTGCTGACCGCCGGCCAGGTCCACGCCGTCAACGAGCGGGCGGACGAACTCCTCGGCGGCCTCGGCGTCTGGGTCTTCTGCCCGCACGCCCCCGAAGCCGGCTGCGGCTGCCGCAAGCCCCGCCCGGGCCTCGTCCTCACCGCCGCCGCCCGCCTGGGCGTCCGCCCCGACCGGTGCCTGGTGATCGGCGACATCGCCGCCGACCTGCTCGCCGCCCGGGCCGCGGGCGCCCGGGGCGTCCTCGTCCCCAACGCGGCCACCGCGCCCGCCGAGGTGCGGCGCTTCGCCGCCCAGTGCGCCCCCGACGTCCTCACCGCGGTGCGCACGGCACTGGGCGCCCCGGAGCGCGGACTCCCGCGCGACGGGAGGCGGTCACCGTGAAAGCGCTCGTCGTCCGGCTCGACGCCTTCGGTGACGTACTGCTCGCCGGCCCCGCCGTCCGCGCCGTCGCCGCGCACAGCTCGCACGTCGCCGTGCTGTGCGGACCGCGCGGCGCCGAGGCCGCCCGGCTGCTGCCCGGCGTCGACGAGGTGCTGGTGTGGGAGGCGCCCTGGGAGGGCTTCGACCCGCCCCCGGTCGACGCCGCCGACGTCCACGCGCTCGCCGGGCGGCTGCGCGCGGCCGCCTTCGACTCCGCCCTCGTCCTCACCTCATTCCACCAGAGCCCCCTGCCGACCGCGCTCGTGCTGCGCCTCGCCGGGATCGGCCGCATCGGCGCCGACAGCACCGACCACCCGGGCCGGCTGCTGGACGTCCGCCACCGCAGGCGGCCGGGCCGGCACGAGGTCGAGGCGGCCCTGGACACCGCCGCCGCGATGGGCTTCACCCTCCCGCCCGGCGACGACGGCCGCCCGCGGGTCCTGCCGCCGCCCGACACCGACGCCCTGACCGGCCACGGCCCCTACGTGGTGCTGCACCCCGGCGCCACCGCGCCCGCCCGTGCCTGGAGCCCCCGCCGGTGCGAGGAGGCGGTCGCGCTGCTGGCCGACGCGGGGCACCGCGTGGTCGTCACCGGCGGGCCGGACGAGACGGCGCTCACCCGCCGGGTGAGCGGGGACGTGGCCGTGGACCTCGGCGGCCGCACCACCGCGCCCACCCTCGCCGGCGTGCTCCGCACGGCCGACGCCGTGGTCAGCGCCAACACCGGCCCGGCCCACCTGGCCGCGGCGGTCGGCACCCCCGTCGTCTCGCTGTTCGCGCCCGTGGTCCCGGCCGGCCGCTGGGCGCCGTACGGCGTCCCCGTCATCCTTCTCGGCGACCAGTCGGCGCCGTGCGCGGACACCAGGGCCCTCGTCTGCCCGGTGCCCGGCCACCCCTGCCTGGACGAGGTCACCGGACAGGACGTGGTGCGCGCGGTGCACAAGCTCATCCAGGAGCGGCAGTCATGAACATCCTCGTCTGGCACGTGCACGGATCCTGGCTCACGGCCTTCGTGCGGGGCCCGCACACCTGTCTGCTCCCGGTCACCGAGGACCGCGGACCCGACGGCCTGGGCCGCGCGGTGACCTGGGACTGGCCCGCGACCGTGCTCGAACGCACCCCCGCGCAACTGCGCCACGACGACATCGACCTGATGGTGCTGCAGCGCCCGCACGAGATCGACCTCGCCCGGCGCTGGACCGGTCGCCGGCCCGGTGTGGACGTGCCCGCCGTGTACGTCGAACACAACAGCCCCGACGCCTCCCCGGAGCGGCAGCTCCACCCCCTCGCCGGGCAGACGGAGATCCCCGTCGTCCACGTCACCCACTTCAACCGGCTGATGTGGGACAACGGCAGAGCCCCGGCCGAGGTCGTGGAGCACGGCATCGTCGACCCCGGCCGGCGCTGGACCGGCGAGGAGCTCCGCGCCGCGGTCGTGGTCAACGAGCCGGTGCGCAGGGGCCGTACCACCGGAACCGACCTGCTGCCCCGCTTCGCCCGCGCGGCGCCCCTGGACGTCTTCGGGATGCGCACGGACGGACTCGCCGCACACCTCGGCCTGCCCGCCGAACGCTGCCGCACCCGGGACCTGCCCCAGCACGAACTGCACCGCGAGATGGCCCGCTGCCGGCTGTACCTGCACCCGGTGCGCTGGACCTCGCTCGGCCTGTCCCTGCTGGAGGCCATGTTCCTGGGCATGCCGGTGGTCGCCCTCGACACCACCGAGGTCCGCGAGGCGGTCCCCGCCGGCGCCGGGGTGGTCTCCAACCGGCTCGACGTCCTCGAGGACGCCGTACGGACGTTCCTCGCCGAACCGGAGCACGCCCGCCTGACGGGGCAGGCGGCCCGCGCCGCGGCCCTGGCCCGCTACGGAGAACGGCGCTTCCTCGACGACTGGGAGCGCCTGATCAAGGAGGTCACCCGATGAGCCGCATACTGCCCCCCGCCGGGCGCGTCGCCATGGTCTCCGAGCACGCCAGCCCGTTGGCCGCGCTCGGCGGACCGGACGCGGGCGGCCAGAACGTGTACGTGGCCCAGCTGGCCCGGCAACTGGCCCGCAGGGGATACCGGGTCACGGTGTACACCCGGCGGGACTCCACCGGCCTGCCGGACCGGATGACCCTCATCGACGGCGTCCAGGTGGTGCACGTGCCCGCCGGGCCGCCCGCACCCGTGCCGAAGGACGAACTGCTGCCCCACATGGCCGCGTTCGGCGCCTTCCTGGCCCGGCAGTGGGCCGCGGACCCGCCCGACGTCGTGCACGCCCACTTCTGGATGTCGGGACTCGCCGCCCTGACCGGAACCCGGGGCCTGGACGTCCCCGTCGTGCAGACCTACCACGCCCTCGGCACCGTCAAGAAGCGCTACCAGGGCGCCGACGACACCAGCCCGCCCGAGCGCCTCGCGATCGAGGAGGCCGTCGGCCACGAGTGCGCGCGGATCATCGCCACCTGCTCCGACGAGGTGGCCGAACTGAGGGCCATGGGCCTGCCGGAGGACCGCGTCGCGGTCGTGCCCTGCGGCGTGGACCCCGACCAGTTCACGCCGTCCGACCGCGCCCGGACCCTGCCCGGCGGCCGCAGGCGGCTGCTCGCCGTCGGCCGGCTGGTGCCCCGCAAGGGCTTCGACCGCGCCATCCGCGCCCTGGCCCGGATACCCGACGCCGAACTCCTCGTCGCAGGCGGCCCCGAGGCGGACCTGCTGGGCGCCGAACCGGAGGCCAGGAGACTGCAGGCGATCGCCGGCGAGTACGGCGTCACCGACCGGGTGACCCTGCTCGGCGGGGTCGGCCGGACCCGGATGCCGCGCCTGATGGCCGGCGCCGACCTCGTGCTCTCCCTGCCCCGCTACGAGCCCTTCGGGATCGTCCCGCTGGAGGCCATGGCCTGCGCCACCCCGGTCGTCGCCACCGCGGTGGGCGGCCAGCTCGACACGGTCGTGGACGGCGTCACCGGCGTCCACGTCCCGGCGGACGACGACCACCACCACCTCGGCGACGTCGTCCGCGAACTGCTCGACGACCCGGACCGGCTCGCCCGCCACGGCGCCGCCGGCCGCGAACGGGTGCTGGCCCACTACACCTGGGACCGCGTGGCCGACGGCGTGGCCGGGGTGTACCGCGCCGTGTCCTCGATGCCCTCGCTCTCCGAAGTGGCCCGGTGAAGGGAGCCGACCGATGAAGACCGCCAGCGTCACCGACACCGCGCACTGCGACGACCTGATGAAGGCCCTGGAGGCGTTCCGCGACCAGGGCCCCCTCATCGAACGCTGGGGCGCCGAACTCGCCCGCCGGCTGGGCTCGGGAGCCCGGCTGCTCGTCGCGGGCAACGGCGGCAGCGCCGCCCAGGCGCAACACCTCACCGCCGAACTCGTGGGCCGCTACCGGGACGACCGGGCGCCGTTCTCCGCGCTGGCCCTGCACGCCGACACCTCCTCCACCACCGCGATCGCCAACGACTACGGCGTCCAGGAGGTGTTCGCCCGCCAGACCGCCGCGCACGGCCGCCGGGGCGACGTGCTGATGCTGCTGTCCACCAGCGGCGCCAGCGCCAACCTGCTGGCCGCGGCCGACCGCGCGCACCGGCTCGGCATGACCGTCTGGGCGCTGACCGGCCGGCCCCCGAACCCGCTGCACCTGGCCGCCGACGACGCGCTGTGCGTGGACGCGCCGGTGGCCGCCACCGTGCAGGAACTGCACCTGGTCGCGGTGCACATGCTCTGCGAGTCGTTCGACCGCGCCGTCGAGCGGGGCGCCGCGGACGCGGACGCGGCGGACGCAGGCGCAGGGGACGGCCGGGGTGACGGCCGGCCCGGCGCGCGAAGCCGGACGGACGGCCGGGTGGACGGATCGGGCGGCGGCCGTACGGACGGATCGGACCGCGGCCGGGTGGACGGCGCCCGCACGGACGGCCGGGGCGGCGCCGCGGGCCGGACGGCCGGCCGGTCGGCGGGCCCGCGCACCGCGAACGCCCGGGCGCGCCGCGCGGAAGGAGACGCATGAACACCCCCCGTACCCCGCTGGTCGTCGTCGGGGACGCGCTGCTCGACCACGACCTGTGCGGTCGGGCCGAGCGGCTGGCCCCCGACGCGCCCGTGCCGGTGGTACACGGCACCCGGCGCAGCTCCCGCCCGGGCGGCGCGGCCCTCGCGGCCTGCCTGGCCGCCTCCGACGCCCGCCCGGTCACCCTGGTCACCGCCCTCGGCGACGACGGGACCAGCGGCATCCTGCGCGAGCTGCTGGCCGGCCGCGTGGACCTGGTCGAGGTGCCGCTGGACGGCGAACTCTGCAGCAAGACCCGTGTCCTCGCCGGAGACCGCCCGCTGCTCCGCCTCGACGACGGCGAGGGACGCGCCCGCGAGGCGAGCCGGGCCGCCCTGGCCGCGGTCCGCGCGGCGGACGCCGTCCTGGTCGCCGACTACGGCCGGGGCACCGCCGACGTCCTGCGGGACGCGCTGACCGGCGCCGCCGCCCGGGCGCCCGTGGTGTGGGACCCGCATGTGCGGGGCGGCCCGCCGGTCCCCGGGGTACGGCTGGCCACCCCCTCCGCGCAGGAGGCCCGCCTCCTCGCCCGGCGGACGGCCGAGGACACCGGCGCCCCGCCCGGCGACGGAGCAGTACTGCGCACGGCCGCCCAGGACGCCGACGCCCTCGCCCGGGCCTGGCGCGCGCACGCCGTGGTGGTCACCCTGGGCGAACGCGGCGCGCTGCTGTCGCAGGGCGAGACCCCGCTGCTGGTGCCGGCTCCGGCCACCGCGGCGGGCGACCCCTGCGGTGCCGGGGACCGGTTCGCCGCTGCCGCCGCCGGACTGCTCGCCGACGGCGCCTTCACCGAGGCGGCCGTCCAGGCCGCCGTGCACGCCGCCACCCGCTACGTCGCCGAGGGCGGCGCCCGCGCGGTCGCCGTGCCCGAGGAGCAGGACACGGCGCCGGAGCGGCCGGCCGGCGAGGACTCCGCGGCCGCCGCCCGGCGCACCGCGGCACGGGTACGCGCCGCGGGCGGCACCGTGGTCGCCGCGGGCGGCTGCTTCGACCTGCTGCACGCCGGGCACGTCGCCCTGCTGCAGGCCGCGCGCCGGGCCGGCGACTGCCTGATCGTCTGCGTCAACTCCGACGACTCGGTGCGCCGGCGCAAGGGCGGCGGCCGGCCCCTGGTCCCGGCGGCCGACCGGGTGCGCGTGCTGAGCGCGCTGGAGTGCGTCGACGCGGTCGCCGTCTTCGACGAGGACACACCCGAACGCCTCCTCGGCGAGCTGCGCCCCCACATCTGGGCCAAGGGCGGCGACTACGCCCGCACCCGGCTGCCCGAGCAGTCGCTCGTGGAGAGCTGGGGCGGCCAGGTCCTGCTGCTGCCCTACCTCGACGGCCGCTCCACCACCGGCCTCGCCCGCCGCGCCGCGCTGGCGCCCGCCCGCACCGGAGGACCCGTCCAGTGACCCGCTCCCCACGCCCGCCGTCCGGGGGAGCCGGTCCGGTGACGCCCCGCCCGCGCCCCCCGACCGTGCTGGTGCTGCGCGCCCTGGGACTGGGCGACCTGCTCGCCGGGGTGCCCGCGCTGCGCGCGGTCCGGCGGGGCTTCCCGGGACACCGGGTGGTCCTCGCCCTGCCGCCCGGACTGACCGGCGTCGCCCTGTCCACCGGGGCGGTCGACGAGGTGTTCCCGGCCGAAGCGCCGGGCCGGGCCGTGCCCTCCCTCGCACACTGGCCGGGACCGCCGCCGGACGTCGCGGTCGACCTGCACGGCAACGGCCCCGAGAGCCGCGACGCGCTGGCCGCCCTGCGTCCGCGCCGGCTGCTCGCCCACGCCCTGCCGGACGGGCCGCCCTGGCAGCCGCACGTCCACGAGCGGGAGCGCTGGTGCGCCTTCCTGCGCGCCCACGGCATCCCGGCCGACCCCCTCGACCTGCGCCTGCCGGCGCCGTCCACGCCGTCCCCGGCGCCCGGCGCGGTCGTGGTGCACCCGGGGGCCGCCTCGGGCTCGCGCCGCTGGCCGGAGGAACGGTTCGCCGCCGTCGTACGGTGCCTGCGCGCGGCCGGACACCGCGTGGTGCTGACCGGCGGCCCGGGGGAGGACGCCCTGGTGCGGTCCGTCGCCGAACGCGGCGGCCGGCCGGCGTCCGACGTGTTCAGCGGCGGCCTGTCCCTGGACCGGCTCTCGGCGCTGGTGGCCGGGGCGTCACTGGTGCTCAGCGGCGACACCGGCATCGCCCATCTGGCGGTGGCCCACGGCACCCCGTCGGTCACCCTGTTCGGGCCGGTCTCCCCGCGGCTGTGGGGCCCGCCGCCCGGCCACCGCCACCTGGCCCTGTGGAAGCCGGGCCCGCCCGGGGACCCGCACGGCCGCAACCCGGACGCCCGGCTGCTGCGCCTGCACACCGGCGAGGTCGCCGCCGCCTGCCTGATACAGCTCCGGGGCCGCAGGCCGGGCGCCGGAGCACCGGGAGCAGCAGGACGGGCGGTGGCGACGCGTGTCCACTGACCGGGCCCCCGGACCCACCCGCCGCGCCACCGCCGGACCGGACCCCCGGATCACGGTCGCCGTCATCACCCGCGACCGGTCCGGCAGCCTGCTGCGCACCCTCGACGCCCTGGCCGCACTGCCCGAACGGCCGCCCGTGATCGTCGTCGACAACTCCCGCCACGACACCACCCGCAGGGCGGTGCGCGGCCACCCGGCGGTCTCCCGGCTGCTGCGCCCGGCCACCAACACCGGCGCCCTCGGCCGCAACCTGGCCGTCCGGCACGCCCGCACCCCGTACGTCGCCTTCAGCGACGACGACTCCTGGTGGGCCCCGGGCTCCCTGCGCCACGCGGCCGACCTGCTCGACCGGCACCCACGGCTCGGTCTGCTCGCGGCCCGCACCCTGGTCGGCGAGCGGGGCGCCGAGGACCCGCTGAACGCCGTCCTCGCCGCCTCGCCCCTGCCCCGCGAACCGGACCTGCCCGGCCGCCCGGTGCTCGGCTTCCTCGGCTGCGCCTGCGTCGTGCGCCGGGACGCCTTCCTGGGCGCGGGCGGCTACCACCCGCTGCTCTTCTTCGGCGGGGAGGAGACCCTGCTCGCCTACGACCTCGCGGCCGGCGGCTGGGCCCTCGCCTACGAGCCCTCCCTGTGCGTCCTCCACCACCCCGAGACCGAAGGCCGTACCGGGCGCTCCAGCCTGGTCCGGCGCAACCACGTGCTCACCACCTGCCTGCGCCGTCCCTGGCCGGTGGCCCTGCGTGCGGGCGCCGACCTCGCCCTGGCCGCCGTCGCCGCCCGGCCCGGCGCCCGCCGCGCCCTGCGCGAGACCCTCGTACGGCTGCCCGCCGCCGTCGCCCGGCGCCGGCCGCTGCCACCGGAGGTCGAACGCGCGGCGCGCCTGCTCGACCGGCAGACCACCGGCGGCGCCCGATGACCCGGCCACCCAGCGGGGGAGCCTCGGACGGCCGTACGACCGTCGTTGCCGGGGGAGCCCCGGACTGCCGTACGACCGTGGTGCTGATCACCCACGACCGCCGCGACGAACTCCTGCGCACCCTCACCCGGCTACGCCGGCTCCCCGAGCGGCCCCGGCTGATCGTCACCGACAACGCCTCGTCGGACGGCACCACCGAAGCCGTCGCCCGGCACTTCCCGGAGGCGACCCTGCTGTGCCCCGGCCGCAACCTCGGGGCCGTCGGCCGCAACCTGGCGGTCCGCCACGTCCGCACGCCCTACGTCGCCTTCTGCGACGACGACTCCTGGTGGGAGGCGGGCAGCCTGCGCCGGGCCGCCGACCTGCTCGACGCCCGGCCCCGCCTCGCGGGCGTCACCGCGCGGATCGTCGTCCAGCCCGAGGGCATCGAGGACCCCGTCGTGCGCGAGCTGCGCGAGTCGCCGTTGTCCGGCCCGGGCTGGCTGCCGGGACCCGCGCTCGGCTCGTTCCTCGCCGCCGCCACCGTGCTGCGCACGGACGCCTTCCGCGCCGGCGGCGGCTTCCACCCCGGGTTGTGGCTCGGCGGCGAGGAGGAGCTGCTCGCCTGCGACCTGCTCCGCCAGGGGTGGTGGCTCGCCTACGCCGAGGAACTCACCGTGCACCACCAGGCGTCCCGGCAGCGCGACAGCACCGCGCGCCGCGTCCTCGGCATCCGCAACACACTGTGGTTCACCTGGCTGCGCCGCCCCCTGCTGCCCGCGCTGCGCCGCACCGGGCACCTGATGCGCACGGTGCCCCGCGACGCCGCCTCCGCGCGGGCGTTCGCCCGCGCCACCGCCGGGCTGCCCTGGGTGCTGCGCCTGCGCGATCCGGTGCCGCCGGAACTGGAGCACCGGCTCGCCGCGCTGGAGCGGGCGCGCCGGACGTCGCCGGCACGGCGGTACGTGGGGTAGGCACCCGCAGCCGGGCAGCCGGGCAGCCGGGCAGCCGGGCAGCCGGGCAGCCGGGCAGCCGGGCAGGCGGGCGGGCCGGGCGGGGGATCGAGGAGCTGGGAGCCGGTGCGTCGGGCCCGGCCGCGACACGCCCGGAGACGCGTCGTTGCTTCGGGCACCCGCGGGCGGCACAGTGGTCCCCTCCCCGGTCAAGAAGCGGCTGGCCGAGCCCTCCCTCCCAGGAAGTGCCCCGCCCATGG
Source organism: Streptomyces sp. NPDC038135 (assembly GCF_055601245.1). Lineage (NCBI taxonomy): Bacteria > Bacillati > Actinomycetota > Actinomycetes > Kitasatosporales > Streptomycetaceae > Streptomyces > Streptomyces sp. NPDC038135. The sequence continues at coordinate 456,407 of NZ_JBVJXS010000006.1, forward strand.
AAAAAGGCCAGCTTCCCGCTGCCCCCCTGCTGCTCCGCGCCGTGCGGGAGAGCCGCCCCGAGTCCGGCCGGATCACCCTTCTCAAGGCCCGTGGAACGGTCGACGCGTCCAACGCCACCGAGTTCTCCGAGGCCCTCGCGGAGCATCTCCGCCAGTCCGACCGGGCCGGCGAACACCTCGTGCTGGACATGACCGAGGTGTATCTCGCCAGTGCCGTCGCGGTGCGCTCGCTGGACCGGGCCACCGGCGGGCTCGCCCTCACCGGCCGTTGCCTGCCGATCGTCCAGCCCCGGCCCCATGTGCGCGAGGCGCTGCGGCTCGCCGGTCTGCCGGGCGTCCGGGTGCACGCCACCACGGCGTCCGCACTGGAGTCCCTGCCGGCCGGCGAACCGGCGGGGCCCGGCGGACCGCACTGACGCGAATCGCCGGCCGGACCCCCGCGCGGTGCGGTTGAGGGCCGGGCACCGAGCGTGCAAGGTGGTGGTCCAAGGTCAGAAAGAGGCCTTTGCGGATATTCGAGGCTTTGTGACGTTCTGGTGTGGTGATGCCGTGAAATCCTCCTCCGCCCGCCCGGGCGCACCGGCCCCTCTCGTCATCGAGTCGTCCCTGGTGGAGGGCCTGCCCGCCGAGGGCGCCCTGCTCCTGCGCATGTCCGGCACCCTGAGTCCGGACGGGGCGGAGGCCTGGTCGGACGAGCTGCGCGGCCATCTGGAGGAAGCCGACCGCGCCGGGCTGCGGCCGGTCCTCGACATGGCGCACGTGCAACTGGGCGGCGCCGCCGTCCTGCACGCGCTGAGCGAGACCACCCGGGCCCGTGCCGGACGGCCCGATCTGATCATCATCCGGGCCCGCCCCGGCGTACGCGAGGCCGTGCACCTCGCCCGGCTCGACGGCGTGCTCCTGTACGCCACCCTCGACGAGGCGCTGCGGGAACTGGCCCGGGCCTCGGCGCCGGTGGAGGACCTGCCGGCCTGGCGCTCGCAGATGGCCGACCTGTGGCGTCCGTCGTACGAGGACCTGCACAAGGAGGTCCGGGCTCTACGGGCCCGGGTACGCACCGCTCCGGTGATCGGCATGGCGCAGGGCACGCTGATGGCCCGCTACGGCCTGCCCGACTCCGGCAGCGCCTTCCGGGTGCTGCGCGAGGCCTCCCAGCGGTTCAACGTGCCGCTGCGCGTCCTGGTCTCCGCCGTCGTGGTGGCCCGGCCCCCGGACGGCGCGGTGTGGTTCCCGGGCCGCCGGGCCCTGCCCCTGCCGCAGCTGCGCATCCTGGCCCGGGAAGGCCGGGACCCGCGCTGCCGGCGCCAGATGATCGACGCCGCGCTGCACGAGGCGCTGGCCGTCGGCCGGGCCACCGCCGGGTACGTGCAGTTCGTGGACCCGGCGGTCAACGCCCTGACGCTGGAGACCCACTACGGCTGTGACGAAAGGTTTCTGGACCACCTCGTCCGCGGCCAGGACGAGGGCATGGCCGACGCGGTCGCCCGGATCAGGGGCCGCCGGGTCGGCGTGCCCGACGTGGCCGCGGAGCCGCTGCTGTCCGACGAGGCCAGGCGCGCCCTGCTGGCCACGGACACCCGCGCGCTGCTCAGCGTGCCCGTCGTCTCCGCCGCCGGCTCCTGCACCGGCGTGATCACACTGCACTGGCCCGCGACCGGACAGTTGCCGGACGGCGCCCGGAGCGAGACCCTCGACGTGCTCGCCGCCGACACCGCCGCCTGGCTGAGCTGGTACCACCGCTCGGTGCTCCTGGACGCGCTGGAGCACATGCACCGGCTGCTGACCAGGCGCGCGCCCTGAGACGGTGCGGTGCCCGGGACCACGGGTGCGCCGCGGCGTGCGTCACCCGTGGCCCCCTGGGAACCCGGACCCCGCAAGCAGCACGTACACCCGGAGGGAGCCCGGCGCATGTCCAATCCGCAGCAGCCCGAACAGCGGCGCAGTGACAAGGGGGGCGGTACCCCGCAGGACAGCGGCGAACTCAAGGCCCGCCAGACGGCCGAACGCGATGCGGGCGGCCGCCCGCACGGCTCGGACAAGGGCGGCAAGGGCGGGGGAGAGGGCGGCGGAGTGCCCCCGGCGCAGCAGCCCGACCACCCCTGACCGCCGAGGAACCCGCAGACCGACCGCCCGGCCCCGGAGACGTCACCCGACGGCTCCGGGGCCGCTCGTCGCCTGAGGCGCCTTCGAGCCGGGATCGCCTCCTGGTCGGGGGGCCCGCTTCGGGGCGGCCGCTTCCGTCCGGGCGCTTCACCGCCCGGGCTGCCCGTCGCGGCAGCCGCTAGGCTCCGGAGCATGCGGATCTCCGTCTCCTCCGACATGGACGAACCCGTGGCCCGCCACCTCGTCGACGAGTTGCGCCGGCGCGGCCACGAGGTGCGTGAGCACGGCGCGCTGCGCCCCGAAGCCGACCCGCGGTGGGCGGTGTGCTCCGAGGCCGCCGCCCGGGAGGTCGCCGACGGCGCGGCCGACCAGGCGGTGGTGTGCTGCTGGACCGGTACCGGCGCCTCCATCGCGGCGAACAAGGTGCCAGGTGTCCGCGCGGCCCTGTGCACGGACGCCGCCACGGCGGAGGGGGCGCGGCGCTGGAACGACGCCAACGTCCTGGCGCTCGGACTGCGCCTCACCTCGGCGCATGTGCTGGGGGAGATCCTCGACGCCTGGTTCGCGGCCGAGCCCAGCCAGGACCCCGAGGACCTGCGCAACGTGGCCCACCTCGGCCGCCTGGACGCGTCCGGGAAGGACGCCTGACGGCACACAACGACCCGGCGGGGGCCGGGTGCGGGCGGCTCCCGCCGGGTCCCGAGGGCCGGGTTCCGGGCCGGGGTCCGGGGTCAGTGTGCGCCCAGTCCTCCGCCGCCGAACGAGCCGCTCGAGCCCTTGCTCCAGCGCGGACGGTCCTTGGACTCGCTGGTCCTGGAGTCGATGTTGGTCAGCTCGTAGGGGGTGAGCGGGCGACCGCCCTTGGGAATGACGGGTACCTCCTGGGACTCCCTGTTCTCCCGGATCTCGTGCACCGCGCCCTCCGGCGGCAGGTGCGGTTGCTCCTCGGGGCGCGGCCGGGGCGGCTCGCGGTACTTCTCCCGTGAGTTCAGCCAGAAGCCGCCGGCGAGCAGCGCCAGCACGGCCACGGCTATGACGAAGAGGACCAGGCCCATCAGGCCGCTTGCCGCGGCCAGCTGCTGCATCTGTGCGGTACTCATAGCTCAGGGATACCCCGCCCAGAACGGGACGAACCGGACACCTTGCGTGGCCGCCCGTCACGGCCGGCGACACGCCGCGGGGACGCTTCCCGAGTTGCGGCGTCCCCCTTCGAGGTATATGCGTTTGCCCGGTTCGGGACCGGCTACCCGCCGGGTGTGACATCGCCGACGCAGCAGCAGCTCTATCGGTTCCTCGAGGACCGGTTCACGTGCGCCCAGGCGTGCGCGGAGTGCGCCAGGGCCTGCGCGGTGCGCGCCAGCCTCCTGGACCCGGACGGCACCGAGCGGCAGGAGCGCGTACGCCGGCTGGGGATCATGTGCGCCGAGGTGTGCGACGCGACGTGCCGCACGCTCTCCGAGCAGAACGGCCAGGACGAGGACGGGATCCGGGTGCAGCTCGAATGGTGCCGCTCGGTCTGCCTCGAGTGCGCCCACGCCTTCGACGAGCACCCCGGCGCCGAGTCCGCCGCGGCGGTGTGCCGGGCCTGCGCCGTGGCGTGCACGGACTTCATGGTGGCGCTCGACTGAGTCCGGGCGGCGGGCGCACCCTCTGACGGCTCCACCGGGGGCCGCGGACGAGGACTCCGGGGCGCGGGACATCAGGGTCCCGTCAAAGCCGGACGCACGGCCGTAAGAGAGCCGTCAACGGCGGTCGCGACCGGTCGCGGAGGCGGTTTCCTCGAACCGTCCGATGCAACCGCACCCATTCCAGGAGTTCACGATGGCCGATCTGGCCTTCGTCGTCACCGTGCTCGCGGCCTTCGCGCTGGTGGCCCTCGTCGCCAAGGGGGTGACCAAGCTGTGACCGCCGAGAACATCGTCGGCCTCGTCGTGGCCGTCGCCCTGCTGGGCTATCTCGTCGTCGCCCTCCTCTTCCCGGAGAGGTTCTGAGCGCGCACATGGGTCCCGTACTCGCCGGCGTGCTCCAACTGCTCGCCCTGACGGGCGCGCTGGCGCTCGTCCACGTCCCGTTCGGCAACTACATGGCCCGGGTCTACTCCTCCGGCAAGCACCTCAGGGTGGAGAAGTGGATCTACAAGGGCATCGGTGCCGACCCCGGCGCCGAGATGACCTGGTCCGCGTACCTGCGCGCGGTCCTCGCCTTCTCGGTCGTCGGCGTCCTCTTCCTCTACCTGCTGCAGCGCCTGCAGGGCGTCCTGCCCGGCTCGCTCGGCTTCTCCTCGGTCGGTCCGGCGCAGTCGTTCAACACGGCCGTGTCGTTCGTGACCAACACCAACTGGCAGTCCTACTACGGCGAGCAGACCATGGGGCACGTCGTGCAGACGGCCGGTCTGGCCGTGCAGAACTTCGTCTCCGCGGCCGTCGGCATGGCCGTCGCCGTTGCGTTGGTGCGCGGCTTCGCCCGCTCCCGCACCGGTGAGCTGGGCAACTTCTGGGCCGACCTGGTGCGCGGCACCCTGCGGATCCTGGTGCCGGTCGCCGCGGTCGCCGCGGTGGTCCTGGTGGCCTGCGGTGCGATCCAGAACTTCTCCGGCATCCACGAGGTCGGGCAGTTCATGGGCGGCTCGCAGCAGTGGAACGGCGGGGCGGTCGCCTCCCAGGAGGCCATCAAGGAGTTGGGCACCAACGGCGGCGGCTACTTCAACGCCAACAGCGCTCACCCCTTCGAGAACCCGACCCCGTTCAGCAACCTCTTCGAGATCTTCCTGATCCTGGTGATCCCGTTCGCGCTGACCCGCACCTTCGGCGTGCTGGCCGGAAGCGTGAAGCAGGGCTACGCGATCCTCGTCACGATGTTCACCATCTGGCTGGGCTTCGTCGCTCTGATGATGGCGACCGAGTTCGCCCACCACGGCGCGGCGCTCCAGGCCGCGGGCGGCGCGATGGAGGGCAAGGAGACCCGGTTCGGAGTCGGTGCTTCCTCGATCTTCGCCGTGTCCACGACCCTGACCTCGACCGGTGCGGTGGACTCCTTCCACTCCTCGTTCACCGGGCTCGGCGGCGGCATCACCATGCTGAGCATGATGCTGGGCGAGATCGCGCCCGGCGGCACCGGTTCCGGCCTCTACGGCATCCTGATCATGGCCGTCATCGCGGTGTTCATCGCGGGTCTGATGGTCGGCCGCACCCCCGAGTACCTGGGCAAGAAGATCGGCGCCCGCGAGATGAAGCTCGCCGCGGCCTACATCCTCGTCACCCCGGCGCTGGTGCTGGTCCTCACCGCCGCGTCGATGGCGCTGCCCACCCCGCCGCACTCGATGCTCAACTCCGGCCCGCACGGCTTCTCCGAGGTGCTGTACGCCTTCACGTCGGCGGCCAACAACAACGGTTCGGCCTTCGCCGGCCTGAACGCCGACACGGACTGGTTCAACACCATGACGGGTCTGGCGATGCTGCTCGGCCGGTTCCTGCCCATGGTGTTCGTGCTGGCCCTGGCCGGCTCACTCGCCCGGCAGCGGCCGGTGCCGGTGACCGCGGGCACCCTGCGCACCGAGAAACCCCTGTTCACCGGCCTGCTGGTCGGCGCGATCCTCATCATCACCGGCCTCACCTACTTCCCGGCCCTCGCGCTGGGCCCGCTCGCGGAAGGGCTCGCGTGATGACCACCGACACCGAGAAGCACGAGGACTCCATGTCCACTCCCACCCTCGCGCCCCACCAGGACGCGCCGACCGGACACGAACCGGCCGGGAGCCGCGTCGGCGCGGGCCTGTTCGACCCCGGACAGCTGCTCAGGTCCCTGCCCGAGGCCTTCCGCAAGCTCGATCCGCGGGTGATGGTCAAGTCGCCCGTGATGTTCGTGGTGTGGATCGGCTCGGTGCTGACCACCGCCTTCTCCGCCAAGGACCCCGGCGACTGGTTCGGCTGGACGATCAGCGCCTGGCTCTGGCTGACCGTGCTCTTCGCCAATCTCGCGGAGGCGGTCGCCGAGGGCCGGGGCAAGGCCCAGGCCGACACCCTGCGCAAGGCCAAGACCGGCACCGTCGCGCGCCGGCTCGTCAAGGACGGCCCCGAGGAGCGGGTCCCCGGCACCGAGCTGACCGTCGGCGACCTGGTGGTCTGCGAGGCCGGCGACGTCATCCCCGGTGACGGGGACGTGGTCGAGGGCGTCGCCAGCGTCGACGAGTCCGCGATCACCGGTGAGTCCGCTCCCGTCATCCGCGAGTCCGGGGGCGACCGCAGCGCGGTGACGGGCGGCACCAAGGTGCTCTCGGACCGGATCGTCGTCCGCATCACGACGATGCCCGGCGAGACCTTCATCGACCGGATGATCGCCCTCGTCGAGGGCGCCGCCCGGCAGAAGACGCCCAACGAGATCGCGCTGAACATCCTGCTGGCCTCGCTCACCATCGTCTTCCTGCTGGCCTGCGCCACGCTGCCGCCGTTCGCCGACTACGCGGGCACGCATCTGACGACGGTGGTGCTGGTGGCGCTGCTGGTCTGCCTCATCCCGACCACCATCGGCGCCCTGCTCTCCGCGATCGGCATCGCGGGCATGGACCGTCTGGTGCAGCGCAACGTGCTGGCCATGTCGGGGCGCGCGGTCGAGGCCGCAGGCGACGTGTCGACCCTGCTGCTGGACAAGACGGGCACCATCACCCTGGGCAACCGCCGGGCGGCGGAGTTCGTGCCGGTGAGCGGGACGACGGAGGCCGAGGTCGCCGACGCCGCCCAGTTGTCGTCGCTGGCCGACGAGACTCCCGAGGGCCGCTCGATCGTCGTCCTGGCGAAAGAGAGGTACGGGCTGCGCGAGCGGCACCAGGGCGAGCTGGCGCGCGCCGACTGGATCGCCTTCACCGCCCGGACCCGGATGTCGGGCGTGGACGTCGACGGCCACCGGGTCCGCAAGGGCGCCGCGGCCTCCGTCATCGCCTGGGTGCGGGAGCAGGGCGGGGAAGTCGCCTCCGACGCACAGGAGCTGACCGACCGGATCGCGGCGGCCGGCGGTACCCCGCTACTGGTCGCCGTCCACGACGCCGACGGCGCCCGTGTGCTCGGCGTCATCCACCTCAAGGACGTCGTCAAGCACGGGATGCGGGAACGGTTCGAGGAACTGCGCCGCATGGGCATCAGGACGGTCATGATCACCGGCGACAACCCGCTGACCGCGAGGGCGATAGCCGAGGAGGCCGGCGTCGACGACTTCCTCGCCGAGGCCACCCCCGAGGACAAGATGGCCCTGATCAAGCGGGAGCAGGCCGGCGGCAAACTGGTCGCGATGACCGGCGACGGCACCAACGACGCCCCCGCGCTGGCCCAGGCGGACGTCGGCGTGGCGATGAACACCGGAACGTCGGCCGCCAAGGAGGCCGGCAACATGGTCGACCTCGACTCCAACCCGACCAAGCTGATCGAGATCGTGGAGATCGGCAAGCAACTCCTGATCACCCGGGGCGCGTTGACGACGTTCTCCATAGCCAACGACGTGGCGAAGTACTTCGCGATCATCCCGGCGCTGTTCGCGGCGGTCCACCCGGGCCTGGACAGGCTGAACATCATGCGGCTGTCCTCGCCCGACTCCGCGATCCTGTCCGCCGTCGTCTTCAACGCGCTGATCATCGTCGCGCTGGTGCCGCTCTCCCTGCGGGGCGTGCGGTACCGGCCGGTCGGCGCCGACCGGATGCTGCGCCGCAACCTCGCGATCTACGGCTTCGGCGGACTGGTCGCGCCGTTCATCGGCATCAAGCTCATCGACCTGCTCATCTCCCACATCCCCGGAATCGGCTGATCGGCATGAACAACTCCTCCGTGAACACCGCCCGGTTGCTGGGCGCGGGTCTGCGCGCGCTGCTCGTGCTGACCCTGGTCACCGGCGTCCTCTACCCGCTGGCCGTCACCGGGATCGCCCAGGCGCTGTTCCCCGGCAGGGCGAACGGCTCCGAGGTCGAGGCCGACGGCAGGGTCGTCGGCTCCTCCCTGATCGGGCAGTCGTACGACCTGCCGCCGCGGCACGGCCGGCAGACCCCCGCGCCCGACCTGAGGTGGTTCCAGGGCCGCCCGGCCGGCGGACTCGGCACCAACAGCGTCAACACCCAATACCGACTGATCCTCTCCGGCGCGACCAACCTGGCCGCGGACAGCGGCGCGGTGCACGGCGCGTGCCCCGCCGAGCCCGCGGACGGCACGCTCTGCGCGCAGGTGCTCGCGGCGAAGGCGGCCGTGGTCCGGGACAACTCGGTCCCCGGCTACACCGTCCGGCCGTCCGACGTCCCCGCCGACGCCGTCACCTCCTCCGGCTCCGGCCTGGACCCGGCCATCTCCCCGCGGTACGCCGAACTCCAGGCACACCGGGTCGCCGCACGGAACGGCCTCCCCGTCGCACGCGTGCAGAAACTGATCGAGGACCACACCGAGGCCCGCACCCTCGGCTTCATCGGCGAGCCCCGCGTCAACGTCCTGCAACTCAACATCGCCCTGAAGCAACTCACAGCGAAGGGGTGACGCCCTCGCGCGCCCGCCGGCACCCGGAGCCCGGCGGGCACCGAGTCCGCACCCCGCACGCCTCTGGCCCCTCTTGATCATCGCGTGTTACCAAGGACCATGCCTGCCATCGAGGGAACCCGCAGCTACGACGCCGTCATCGTCGGCGGTGGTCACAACGGACTGGTCGCCGCCGCCTATCTGGCGCGGGCCGGGCGGTCCGTGCTGGTGCTGGAGCGGCTCGGCCACACCGGCGGGGCCGCCGTCTCCACGCGTCCGTTCGCCGGGGTGGACGCCCGGCTGTCGCGCTACTCGTACCTGGTCAGCCTGCTGCCGGAGAAGATCGTGCGCGATCTCGGGCTCCGGTTCGAGGTGCGCGGGCGCACCATCTCCTCGTACACGCCGACCGAGCGCGGCGGGCGGGCCACCGGGCTGCTCGTCGGCGGCGGGGAGCGGCGCACCCGGGAGGCGTTCGCCCGGCTGACCGGCGGCGAGCGGGAGTACGCGGCCTGGCAGCGCTTCTACGGCATGACGAGCCGGGTGGCCGAGCGGGTGTTCCCCACGCTCACCGAACCGCTGCCCGACCGGGAGGACCTGCGCCGGCGCATCGACGACGAGACGGCCTGGCGGGCGCTGTTCGAGGAACCGATCGGGGTCGCCGTCGAGGAGAACTTCACCGACGACCTGGTGCGGGGCGTCGTCCTCACCGACGCGCTCATCGGCACCTTCGCCGACGCCCACGACCCCGGCCTCGCCCAGAACCGCTGCTTCCTCTACCACGTCATCGGCGGCGGCACCGGCGCCTGGGACGTGCCCGTCGGCGGCATGGGCGCCCTCACCGACGCGCTGGCCGCCGCCGCGCGCACGGCCGGCGCGGTGATCGCGACCGGACACGAGGCGGTCCGCGTCGAAACCGACGGGAAGACCGCCGAGGTCACCTACCGCACGGCCGACGGCGAGGGGGTCGCCGCCGCCCGGCACGTCCTGGTCAACGCCTCGCCGCAGGAACTGGCCCACCTCATGGGCGACCCGTCGCCGGAGCCGGCCGAGGGCGCCCAGCTCAAGGTCAACATGCTGCTCACCCGGCTGCCCAGGCTCCGCGACGACTCGGTCGACCCCCGGGAGGCCTTCGCCGGCACCTTCCACATCGCCGAGGGCTACCGGCAACTGGCCACCGCCCACGCCCAGGCGGCCGCCGGCGAACTCCCCGCCGCGCCGCCGTCGGAGATCTACTGCCACTCCCTGACCGACCCCACCATCCTCGGCCCCGACCTCGCCGGACGCGGCTACCAGACCCTCACCCTCTTCGGTCTGCACACCCCCGCCCGGCTGTTCGCCCGGGACAACGACGCCGTCCGCGAAGAGCTGCTGAGGTCCACCCTGGCGCAGCTCGACGCCCATCTCGCCGAACCCCTCGCCGACTGCCTGGCCACCGACGCCGACGGCCGGCCCTGCATCGAGGCGAAGACCCCGCTCGACCTCGAACGAGACCTGCGCCTGCCCGGCGGCAACATCTTCCACCGCGCCCTGTCCTGGCCGTACGCCCAGGAGGGCACCGGCCGCTGGGGCGTGGAGACCCGGCACCCGGGCGTGCTGCTGTGCGGCGCGGGCGCGGTGCGCGGGGGAGGGGTCAGCGGGGTGCCGGGGCACAACGCGGCGATGGCCGTGCTTGAGGCGTAGCGGGCGAGCGGCGACGGGTTCTTGACCCGCACGTCCGGCGGGTCAAGGATCTGCTGTCATGACGCAGGGACACGGCAGCACGGTCGACGGGGTGCTGCGGCGCAGCGCCCGGCGCACCCCGGCACGCACCGCACTGGAGTACGGCGGACGCGACTGGACCTACGAGGCGCTGGACGACGCCGTCACGCGCGCGGCCGGGCTGCTGCGCGCGGAGGGACTCGCCCCGGGGGACCGGGTCGCCGCCTACGGGCACAACTCCGACGCCTATCTGATCGCCTTTCTGGCCTGCGCCCGGGCCGGCCTGGTCCACGTGCCGGTCAACCAGAACCTGACCGGCGAGGACCTGGCGTACATCGTCGGCCAGTCGGGCAGCTCCCTGGTCCTCGCCGACCCGGACCTCGCCGGCCGGCTCCCGGACGGCGTACCGGTGCTGCCCCTGCGCGACGCCGACGGCTCGCTGCTCGCCCGGCTGGCGGACGCGCCGCCGTACGACGGGCCAGAGCCGCGCACCGAGGACCTGGTGCAACTGCTGTACACCTCCGGCACCACCGCCTCGCCCAAGGGCGCGATGATGACGCACCGCGCGCTGGTGCACGAGTACCTGAGCGCGATCACCGCCCTCGACCTCAGCGCCGGCGACCGGCCCGCCCACGCGCTGCCGCTGTACCACTCGGCGCAGATGCACGTCTTCCTGCTGCCCTACCTCGCGGTCGGCGCGACCAGCGTGCTGCTCGACGCCCCGGACGGGGACCGGCTCTTCGACCTGATCGAACAGGGCCGCGTGGACAGCCTGTTCGCGCCGCCCACCGTGTGGATCGGCCTGGCCAACCGGCCCGACTTCGCCACCCGCGACCTCGACGGACTGCGCAAGGCCTACTACGGCGCCTCGATCATGCCCGTTCCGGTGCTCCAGCGGCTGCGCGAACGCCTGCCGGGGCTCGCCGTCTACAACTGCTTCGGACAGAGCGAGATCGGACCCCTCGCCACCGTGCTGGCCCCCGACGAGCACGACGGCCGGCCGGACTCCTGCGGCCGGCCGGTGCTGTTCGTGGACGCCCGCGTGGTGGACGAACGCGGCGAGGACGTGCCCCCCGGCACACCCGGTGAGATCGTCTACCGCTCACCGCAGCTGTGCGAGGGCTACTGGAACCTGCCGGAGGAGACCGCCGAGGCCTTCCGGGACGGCTGGTTCCACTCCGGCGACCTCGCGGTGCGCGACGCGGAGGGCTACTACACGATCGTCGACCGGGTGAAGGACGTCATCAACTCCGGTGGCGTGCTGGTCGCCTCCCGCCAGGTGGAGGACGCCCTGTACACCCACGACGCCGTCGCCGAGGCCGCCGTCGTCGGCCTGCCCGACGAACGGTGGATCGAGGCCGTCACCGCGGTCGTGGTCCGGCGCGGTGACGTGACGGAGGAGCAACTGGTCGCGCACGTACGGGAGAAGCTCGCCCCGTTCAAGGCCCCCAAGCGGGTGGTGTTCGTGGACGAGCTGCCCCGCAACGCCAGCGGCAAGATCCTCAAGCGCGAACTGCGCGACCGGTTCGACGCCGCTCCCGGCCCCGGCCGGCCCTAGCGGGGGCGCAGATCCACGATCCGGCGGATCTTGCCCACCGAGCGCTCCAGCGACTCCGGCTCCACGATCTCCACGCCCACGGACACCCCGACCCCGTCCTTCACGGCCGCGACGATGGAACGGGCCGCCGCGTCCCGCGCCTCGGGTGTCGCGCCGGGCCGGGCCTCGGCGCGCACCGTGAGCGCGTCGAGCCGGCCCTCGCGGGTGAGGCGCAACTGGAAGTGGGGCGCCACGCCGGGGGTGCGCAGCACGATCTCCTCGATCTGGGTGGGGAACAGGTTCACCCCGCGCAGGATCACCATGTCGTCGCTGCGCCCGGTGACCTTCTCCATCCGCCGGAACACCCGGGCCGTGCCGGGCAGCAGCCGGGTCAGGTCCCGGGTCCGGTACCGGATGATCGGCATGGCCTCCTTGGTGAGCGAGGTGAACACCAGCTCGCCCCGCTCGCCCTCCGGCAGCACCTCGCCCGTGATCGGGTCGACGACCTCCGGGTAGAAGTGGTCCTCCCACACGTGCAGGCCGTCCTTGGTCTCGACGCACTCCTGCGCCACCCCCGGGCCCATCACCTCGGACAGCCCGTAGATGTCGACGGCGTCGATCGCGAACCGCTCCTCGATCTCGCGCCGCATCCGCTCGGTCCAGGGCTCGGCGCCGAAGACGCCCACCCGCAGCGAGGTGCCGCGCGGGTCCACGCCCTGCCGCTCGAACTCGTCCAGCAGCGTCAGCATGTAGGACGGGGTGACCATGATGACGCCGGGTTCCAGGTCCCGGATGAGCTGGACCTGGCGGGCCGTCATGCCGCCCGACGCGGGGATCACCGTGCAGCCGAGGCGCTCGGCGCCGTAGTGGGCGCCCAGCCCGCCGGTGAACAGCCCGTACCCGTAGGCGACGTGCACCGTGTCGCCGGGTCGCGCGCCCGCCGCCCGGAGCGAACGCGCGACCATGTCGGACCACACCGAGAGGTCGTTGTCCGTGTAGCCGACCACCGTGGGCAGCCCCGTGGTGCCACTGGAGGCGTGCAGCCGGCGCACCCGCTCGCGGGGCACGGCGAACATCCCGAACGGGTACTGCTCGCGCAGGTCGGCCTTGGCCGTGAAGGGGAAGTGCGCCAGGTCGGCGAGCGAACGGCAGTCCTCCGGGCGGACGCCGGCCTTGTCGAAGGACTCGCGGTAGAACGGCACGTTCTCGTACGCGTGCCGCAGCGAGGCGCGCAGCCGCTCGAGCTGGAGCACGCGCAGCTCCTCGGGACCGAGCTTCTCGCCCGCGTCGAGCAGGTCCGTCGCATCCGCCATCGGGACTTCTCCCTCACCAGCCACACATTCCGGACGACCGATCATTCGGTCGTTTCGTTCGAGGTCAGTAATTCAGGCCACCCGGCCGGCAGGCAAGAGGTGAGCCCGAAATTTTCCGGACGGGACGCGCGGGGCAGGGGGCTCCGACCCGGGCAAAGGCGTTGCGGCCGGGCCGCCCGGCCCTGAATGATCACCGCATGCCGACCTTCACCGCCGCCGACGGGACCGAGCTCGCCTACCACCTCAGGGGCCGGGGCGCACCCCTCGCCGTCCTGCCCGGCGGGCCCATGCGCGCCTCCGCCTACCTCGGCGACCTCGGCGGCCTCACCGCGCACCGCCGGCTCGCCCTGCTCGACCTGCGCGGCACCGGCGACTCCGGGACACCGGACGACCCGGCCACCTACCGCTGCGACCGCATGGTCGACGACGTGGAGCGGTGGCGGGTCCACCTGGGCCTGGAGCGGATGGACCTCCTCGCCCACTCGGCGGCCGGAAGCCTCGCGCTGCTGTACGCGGCCCGCCACCCCCACCGGATCCGGCGGCTGGCCCTGATCACCCCCAACCCCTCGGCCCTCGGCCTGCGGGCCACGCCCGCCGACCGGCTCGCCGCCGCCCGGCTGCGGGCGGACCAACCGTGGTTCGGCCGGGCCTTCCCCGCCTACCAGGCGTGGCTCGCCGGCGACGCCGACTTCGACGAGGTGTTCCTGCCGTTCTTTTACGGCCGCTGGGACGACACGGCCCGGGCCCACACCGAGCACGAGGAGGCGCAGACCAACGACGAGGCGGCCGAGCGCTACTCCGCCGAGGGCGCCTTCACCCCGGACGCCACCAGGGCCGCGCTCGCCGCCCTCACCGCCCCGGTCCTGGTCCACGCCGGCGAGTACGACGGCGGGCCCACCCCCGCCCTGGCCCGCCGGGCCGCCCAGCACCTTCCCGGCGCCGAGGTGAGCGTCCAGCCCGGCGCCGGTCACTACCCCTGGCTGGACGACCCCGGGCACTTCGTCCGCCGGGTCCTCGCCTTCCTCGGCGAGGACGGCGCCGCGCCCCGGTGAGGCGACCCGAAAGTCCTTCTCACGTGGCCTGTCCGCCGTGCGGACCGGTCGCTAGGCTGGCTCGCGGACGACGAACCGGGAGGAGCACGGACGTGGCCGAGACCATCACCCAGCAGCCGCTCGTGGGCTGGGACAAGCCGGAGCTGGACCTCAGCGGGGCCGAGTGGCAGTCCAGCAGCCGAGGACTGGGCGATGTGCAGATCGCCTTCGTCGAGGGCTTCATCGCCATGCGCAACAGCGGCCGCCCGGAGAGCCCGTCCCTGATCTTCACCCCGGCGGAATGGGGCGCCTTCGTCTCCGGCGCGCGCGAAGGAGAGTTCGACCTCACCTGAGCCCGTCGCACGCCGATCCGGGGGTGTCGCCCGCCTGATTCCGGACACGCGACCCACAGCGCCCTGCCGGGGCCGCCGCCTGCGCGAGGCTGGACCCCAGCAAGGGGAAGGTCGTGTTCCGGAGGTGGGCAGGGAATGAGCACATCGCCGGTCATCGCCGCGGTCGACGGCTCCGAGGACAGCAGAAGGGCCCTGGAGTGGGCCGTGGACGCCGCCCGGCGCCGCGCCGCACCGCTGCGGGTGGTGCACGTCCGGCAGTACGCCGCCTGGGGCCAGGCCGACGTCCTGGTCGCCGGGCCGGCCGCGCCCGAGGAGGGTGACCCGGTCCTCGACGAGGTCCGCGCCCGCCTGCGGGACGGCGCGGACGCCCCGAGCGCCGAGTACGTCGCCGTCGAGGGCGTGCCCGGTGCCGTACTGCCCGAACTGGGCGCCGACGCCCAGTTGTTGGTGCTCGGCTCGCGGGGCCGGGGCGGCTTCGCCAGCCTGCTGCTGGGCTCCAACTCACTGGCCGCGGCACGCGACGCCGACTGCCCCGTGGTCATCGTGCCCCGGCCCGGCCGGGAGATCCCCGAGGGCGCCCCCGCCGGGCCCGGCCCCCGGGTGGTCGTCGGCCTGCACGCCGACAGCCCCGACCCGGCCGGCCTGGCGTTCGCCTACACCGAGGCCGCCCTGCGCCGGGCCCGCGTCCAGGTGATCGCCGCCTACCCGTGGCCGGCGCAGACCTGGTCGGCGCCCGGCCAGACGGTGCCGCCCCCCGTCGACAGGGACGCCGTCGAGCACGAGACCCGCTCCCTCGTCGAGGGCTTCCTCGCCCCGCACCGCGTGCGGCACCCCGGCGTCGACACCGAGGTGCGGGTCCTGCCCGGCGACGCCGCCGGCCATCTCGTCACCGCGTCCGGGAACGCCGACCTGGTCGTCGTCGGCCGCCACCGGCGGCGCCTGCTCGCGCCCGCCCGCATGATGGGCTCCGTCACCCAGGCCGTCCTGCTGCACGCGGTCTGCCCGATCGCGGTCGTCCCGCCGGCCCCGCCGAAGGAGTGACACCACCGCCCCCGGGAGCCGCCCGGACGGGCCGGAAGATCCAGGCCGGCCGGGGGAATCGGGGCGCCGTCGTGCGGACGCCCGTACGGCGGCGGACGCCCGCGTGCACGTACCATTGCGGCATGTCGTTCCTCCGCCGCCGCAGCGCCACCCCCGCCGGACCCGAATTCGACGTGCTGGCCATGGACCCGGGCGACTGGCCGGGCAACCTCGGCGCGGGCCTGCTGCCCGCCCCCGACGGATCCTGCCAGGGCGTCTTCCTGCGCTACGACCTCTTCGGCGGCCGCGGTCCCGCCATGATCATCGGCAATCTCCCCGACGGCTCCCCGGCCCGCGAGGTGGCCGAGGGCGAGATCCCCTTCGAGGTGGGCCAGCTCCTGCTGGCGCTGGAGAACGACGAGGAGGTCACGGTCGTCGGCACCGAGGACACCCCCGTCCTCCAGGGCGACAACCTGCTGATCGTGCGGCGCCTGAAGCTCTCCGAGAGCCGGATCTCCTGCGTGCAGTTCGACCGCAGCGACGGCGTCCTGGTGACCATCGCCGCCTGGGACCGCCCCATCACCGACGACCTGTACGCCCTGCTGAAGCCGCTCCCGGCGGAGCTGTTCCAGCAGGGCTGACGACAGGCCCGGGACCGGTCCTAGCGGGCCGCCCCCGCCACGGTGACGTCCGCGGCGCGCACGAACGCCACCCGGTGCCCGTACTGGATCTCGTAGTACAGGTCCTTGCCGACCACCACCCGGTGCGAGTCAGGGGTGAAGGTGACCGCGTAGTAGTACTCGCCGGGCATGAGGTCGCCGACCGCGTACTTCTGCCCGGCCGGGATCGTGTACTTCAGCGGCACCACCGGCTGCGCGGGCACTCCCGCCGGGTAGGCCTCCTTCTCCGGGTACGCCCTGCCGTACACCGGGATGCTCGCCGCGCCGTCCTTCGGGGTGACGACGAGACCCGCGGCGCGCACCGCGGTCGGCTGCTTGCGCGGGTTGTGGAACCAGGCCTTCTGCCCGAGGTACCAGATCGCCGTCCAGTCGCCCCAGCGGTCGGCGACCGCGAACCGCTGACCGGTCGAGACCCGGGACGACAGGTCGTTGACCCCGTCGGTCGGCGCCGTGCCCAGACCGACGTCCTGGATCAGCGGGGCGCTCTCGTCGTGGTCGGAGTACAGCCGCACCTCGCTGGAGCCGTGCGCCGCGCAGGGCTCGCCCTTGGTGGCGCATCCCGTGTACACGGGCTGGTTGGCGGCGTAGTCCGGCAGGATCGTCACCAGCGCGGAGTTCTTGCCGCCGGCGCGCTTGAACGGGTGGCCGAGGAGCTGGAAGTAGTGCCGCCAGTCCCAGTACGGACCCGGGTCGGTGTGCATGCCGGGGACGGTGGAGGCCGTCGGACCGGGCACGTTGTCGTGGCCCAGGATGTGCTGGCGGTCCAGCGGGATGCCGTAGCTGCGGGACAGGTACTTCACCAGGCGTGCCGACGACCGGTACATCGCCTCCGTGTACCAGGCGTCCGGCGAGGTCAGGAAGCCCTCGTGCTCGATGCCGACGGACCGGGCGTTGACGTCCCAGTTGCCCGCGTGCCAGGCGACGTCCTTCGCCTTCACGTGCTGGGCGATCAGACCGTCGGTGGAGCGGATCGTGTAGTTCCAGGACACGTACGTGGGGTCCTGGATCAGGTTCATGACGCCGTCCCAGGAGCCCTCGGTGTCATGGATGACGATGTACCTGATGCGCTGCGACTCCGGGCGGTCGCCCAGGTCGTGGTTGCCGTAGTCGTTGTCGCCGAACTCCTCGTACGGCGCCGGGACCGACTCGCAGGACACCGACTTCGGGCACTCGACGTCGTCCGCCGGGGCGGTCCGCAGCCCGGTCCGCTTCAACTGCCCGGTGTCCGGCTTCAGTCCGGGCTGAGCGGCGAGCGCCATCCGCAGGCCCTGGTCCGTGACGCGTTCCTCGCCGGTGCGCAGCACGTCGTAGACGTCGTCGGCGTACGCCGCCGCGGTCGCCGTGTCGTCGGCGCCGGAGAAGCGGGCCACCGCGCCGTACCAGCCGGCCGGACCGGCGTCGAGCGGCTCGCCCAGCTCCTTCTGCGCGGCGGCGAGCAGCGCGGCGCCGCCGGCGATGTTCGCCGCCGGGTCGGTGCGCAGCTCGGCCGCCGGCAGGCCGGTCAGCTCTGCCGCCCGGGGCAGGGTCCGGAGACGGGCCGGCAGCGCGGAGCCCGCGGGTGCCTTGACGTCGGGGCGCAGCGCCGGGCGGGCGCTGTCGCCGCGGGCGTCCTCGGTCCCCTCGGCGAAGTGCTCGGCCGTGGCGAGCGCGGTGCGCGCGTCGGTGAGGTGCATGGGGCCGTAGCCGCCGGTCACGCTGGGCGCCCCGGCGTGGGTGTCCCAGCGGGACTGGAGGTAGGAGACGGCCAGCAGGACGCTCTGCGGCACGTGGTACTCGGCGGACGCGGTGGCGAACGCGCTCCGCAGCTCACCGGCGGAGGACTCGGGGACGCTCTGGGCCGGGCCCGCGCCGAGCAGCGGCAGCAGCAGGCCCGCGGAGGCCAGGGTGACGGCGGTGCGCCGCAGATGTCTCCGGCCGGGGGTGGACGTGGGGTCGGTGGCGGATCCTCGCAATGCGGACTCCTGTGACAGGCGGGTCGTGGCGGGGCGTGCGGGGCCGAGCTTGGTCAGTGGTACCTGCTTGCCGACGATCCGTCAATGATGCCTTCGCCGGGGTGATTTCCCATGTCACGGAGGGGTTCGGCGAGTTTCGCAGCGGTGGTGCACGGGCCTGCGGAGCGTCAGTGGCGTACACCAGTGGGAGTGCCCGGCGGGACGGAGCCGCGCTCGGGAGAGAGGCTCCGCGCGGAGCCCGTACGCACGAAGGTCCGCGGTGCGCCGCCGCTTCGGGCGCACCGCGGACCTTCGTCCCGCGTCAGCGGGTGCCGACCGCCGCGCGCACGGCCCGGCGGGCCAGCTGGCAGTCGTCGTGCAGCCGCCTGAGCAGCAGCCGCTGTTCCTCACCGGTCGGGGCGGAGCCGGGGAGGGCCGCGCCCGGGGCCGCCGGAGCCGCCTCGTGCATCGAGCGCTGCACGGCCGTCTCGTAGGTGCGGATCTCACGGGTCAGCACGAGCATCAGGTTCACCAGGAACGCGTCCCGGGAGGCCGGTCCCGCGGACTGGGCGATCTGGCTGATCTGACGCCGCGCCACCGGCGCGTCCCCGAGCACCAGCCAGAGCGTCGCCAGGTCGTACCCCGGCAGGTACCAGCCCGCGTGCTCCCAGTCCACCAGCACCGGACCCGTCGGTGAGAGAAGGACGTTCGAGAGTAAGGCGTCACCGTGGCAGAACTGGCCCATCCCCTGACGGCCCGCCGCGTGCGCGATGCCGTGCAGCAGCTTCTGCAGGTCGCCCAGGTCACGGTCGGTCAGCAGACCCAGCTCGTGGTACCGGGCGATGCGCGCCGCGTAGTCCAGCGGGGCGTCGAAGGTGCCCGCCGGGGGCCGCCAGGCGTTCAGCCGGCAGATCGCGCCGAGCGCGGCCCGGATGTCCGGCCGGGGCGGGGCCTCGACCGGGTGCCGCTGGAGCGCGGCCACCCGGCCCGGCATGCGCTCGATCACCAGGGTGCAGTTGTCCGGGTCCGCCGCGATCAGCCTCGGCACCCGCACCGGCGGGCGGTGCCGGACGAACGAGCGGTATGCGGCTATTTCGTGGCGGAACCGCTCCGCCCAGGCCGGCGACTGGTCCAGCAGACACTTGGCCACGGCCGTGCTGCGTCCCGTCGTCCCGACCAGGAGGACCGAGCGTCCGCTGCGGCGCAGCACCTGCACCGGGGCGAACTCCGGGCAGATCCGGTGCACCGAGGCGAGCGCGGTGCGCAGCTGCGCGCCCTGCGGACCGGAGAGGTCGAGTCTGCCGCTGAGCGGCTGTGCGCCGGGCTGCCCGGGAACGCGCCGCGGCCGGCCCGCGCCCAGCACGGGGGCCGTCGGCCGGGCCGCCGGGTCGAGGTAGGGTCCGCCGCCCGCCGGGCGGGGACGCAGCGGCCGGGGCGGAGCGGACACGGAGGATGATGCTGCGTACATGGGAGATACAGATCCCTTCGTGTGCCTGCGGTGCCTGCCTGTACATCCACGCTGTGCGTGCGCCGACCCGTCCCGGCCGCCCGGGCACACCCTGGGGAGTGGGCCCGCATCGGATGGTGACGGCCGGGGCGGGGTGGCGCGTTCCTACTCGACACCCGATGCCCAGTGGCACACCATCTGGCGCACCCTGGCGAACCCTGGCGAATAGTCGCCCGGCAACCTTCACGGGGCTACTGTCAAGTCAGCCGAGAACCTGGGGGCTTGACGTGAGCGGACATCCCAACACCCGCCTGGCGGACCTGTTCGGCCTGGCCGGCTGGTCGAAGGGCGAACTCGCGAGGCTGGTCAACAAGCAGGCGGCGGCCATGGGCCACCCCCAGCTGTCGACCGACACCTC
The DNA here is from genome assembly GCF_055601245.1 of Streptomyces sp. NPDC038135. Taxonomy (NCBI): domain Bacteria; kingdom Bacillati; phylum Actinomycetota; class Actinomycetes; order Kitasatosporales; family Streptomycetaceae; genus Streptomyces; species Streptomyces sp. NPDC038135. Next base: position 476,420 of record NZ_JBVJXS010000006.1, read on the forward strand.
CCGGGTGCGGCGTTGGATCGACACGGGAGAGATCCCGCGCGATCCCGTGCCGCGGGTGCTGGCAGCCCTGTTCACCGAGCGTCTCGGCCGTGTCGTGACCATCGAGGACCTCGGTCTGGTACGGCACGGGCGTGCGGGAAGACGGCAGGGCGACGGGATCGAGGAACATCCCGACGGTGTGCCGTGGGCGCCCGAACGTACCGCCGCGGTCCTCACCGAATTCACGGGAATGGACCTCATGCTCAACCGACGCGGCTTGGTGGGCGCGGGTGCCGCGCTCGCCGCGGGATCCACACTCAGCAGCGCCATGCACGACTGGCTGCACACCGACCCTGCCCTCAAGGCCGACGCCCCTGTCGTCCACGACCCCCTGCACGCCGACCCCGCTGGGTACGACCGCTACGAGGCCGCCCCCATCGGGTCGCAGGAGATCGAGGAACTGGAGCGCTCCGTAGAGGTGTTCCGGGCCTGGGACGCGGCCCGCGGCGGCGGGCTGCAGCGCAAGGCGGTCGTGGGCCAGCTCAACGAGGTGGGCGGCATGCTCGCCTACCACCACCCACCCCATCTCCAGCGGCGCCTGTGGGGCGTCGCCGCCAACCTCGCCGTGCTGGCGGGCTGGATGTCGCACGACGTCGGCCTCGAACCCACGGCCCAGAAGTACTTCGTCATCGCCGCGCACGCCGCCCGCGAGGGCGGCGACCGGCCCCGTGCCGGGGAGGCGCTGTCCCGGGCGGCCCGCCAGATGGTGCACCTGGGCCGGCCCGACGACGCGCTGGACCTGATGAAGCTCGCCCAGTCGGGGGCGGGGGAGCGGCTGCAGCCCCGTACGAAGGCGATGTTCCACACCATCGAGGCCTGGGCGCAGGCGTCGATGGGCAAGGGACAGGCGATGCGCCGCACGCTCGGCCAGGCGGAGGACCTGTTCGTCTCCGACCGGCAGGACGCGCAGCAGCCGGGCTGGATGCAGACCTTCAAGGACGAGGATCTGTACGGCATGCAGGCCCTCGCCTACCGCACGCTCGCCGAGTTCGACCCGGACGCGGCCGTGCACGCCCAGCACTACGCGCAGAAGGCCCTGGCGCTGCGGGTGGACGGCAGGGAGCGGTCGAAGATCTTCGACCATCTCTCCATGGCCTCGGCCTGCTTCATCGCCGACGACCCCGAACAGGCCGACCGCTACGCACGGCTGGCCCTGATGTCCATGGGCTCGAACTCATCCCGACGCACGTGGGACAGGCTGCGGGAGATGTACCGGCTCACCGCCGAGTACGCCGGCTACCCGAAGATCCACGAGCTGCGCGAGGAGATCGAGCTCGCCCTGCCGAAGCCCAGAGGAAGGGGCGACGGCAGCGCACCGGCATAGGGTCTCCGCCCCGCGCGAGTCGGTGCGGTCCGAGGGTCCGCCGCTTCGGGGCGGCCGGTCAGCCGGTCACCCTGGCCACGAGGACGCAGGCGTCGTCCTCGCGCTCGGCTCCGCCGAACTCCTCCACGACCGTGCGTACACAGTCCTGGGCGGTGCGCACCGCGCCGAAGCGGGGAGCGAGGCCGAGCAGACGGTCCACGGCGCTCGTGGAGTCGTGGCCCGGTACGAGTCCGTCGGTGTGCAGCAGTACGAGATCACCGGGTTCCAGGGTGACTTCGGCCTGCCCGTAGTCGGCGCCCGTGGTGGCGCCGAGCAGGACGCCGGCCGGAGCGTTCAGCGCACGCCCCGTCCCGTCGCGGTACATGAGCGGGGCGGGGTGTCCGGCCTGCGCCCACACCAGGGTGCGGTCCTCCGGCCGGTAGCGGCAGCAGACGGCGCTGCCGAGGGCGGGTTGCACGGTGGCGTCCAGTAACTGGTTGAGCATGGTCAGCAGTTCGCCGGGCCGGGTTCCGGCCATGGCCATGCCGCGGACCGCGCCGAGCAGCATCGCCATGCCGGAGGTGACGGCGACGCCGTGCCCGGTGAGGTCGCCGACGCTGAGCAGGGTGGCGCCGTCGGCCAGCTCCAGCGCGTCGTACCAGTCGCCGCCGATCCGGGGGCCGGCCGTGGCGGGGAGGTAGTGGGCGGCCAGGTCGAGGGTGCGCGGCCCCTGGTGCGGCAGCCGCAGCGAACCGCGCCAGGGCGGCAGCACGGCCTCCTGCAGCTCGGCCACGAGCCGGTGCTCGGTCTGTGCCCGCCTGCGGTGGTGCTGAAGCGAGTCGTGGCTGTCGCGCACCGTCCGCCGGTGCCGGCGCAACTCGCTGACGTCCCGCAGCACGGCCCACATCGAGGTGGTGCCGCCGTCGGGGCCGAGCACGGGCTCGCCCATCATGTGCACCGTCCGCGCCGAGCCGTCCGGCCGTACGACGCGGAACTCGCCGTCGATGGGCCGCGCGTCCACCAGGCAGTCGGTCACCATCGCGGTCAGTTTCGGCCGGTCCTCGTCCAGGACCAGGGAGGGCAGCTCGTCCAGGGTGAGCGCGGGGGCGGCCGGGTCGCGGCCCAGGATCTCGTACAGCTCCCCGGACCAGCTCGCCTCGTCCGTCAGGAAGTTCCACTCCGCGCTGCCGACCCGGCTGAGCAGGGAGCCGCGGCTGGGGCCGGCGGGCGCCGGCCGGACCGCCGGGGCCTCGGCCGGTTCGGCCTCGGCGGGCACCGGGCCGTCCCGGAGCTGGGCCAAGTGGGCGTCCAGATCGTCCAGTTGGTGCAGCGCGAGGTCGTACAGGGCCCGCTGCCAGCGCTCCTCGGGGTCCGATCCGTCGTTCCGCGTGTCCCGCCGCACCGCGGCCATGTCGCCTTTGAGCCGCCGCGTCTGCGTTATCAACGCCTCGACCGAGCCGCGCCCTGGCGGCTGGGCGGCTGAGCGGTCCGCGGAGACTGGGGACGGCATGACGCACTCCGATGGGGAGGGGACGGTACGGCCAAGAAGGACGGAGGGACCGTTATGACTGTTGCACAGCCCGCGACGCCCTGTAAGGGATTTGGCAACACACGATACGGTGGTGCTTCCGGCATATGCCAGAGTCTTCCCGGAGTGTTCCGAAGATACGCTCGACGTACGCGGACGGGGAATCAAGTCGTAGGCGGACTACGGGACTTGTGCCATGGCGGCGCGTCGTCGGGTCGCGCTCATCCGGGTGTTCGACGCTCTGGTGTTCCATCGCCGTGCGCGCTGTTCGACGCGCATCAATTCTGTCCGGAATTGACGTCCTGTGAAACGCCTTGGCGGACTCCTTAATTGCATGGAGCTCATTGTCGAACAGTCCGCCACCGCCCGTCTCATCACCGCCGAGGACCGGGAACTGCCGGTGTCGGCGACCCTGCGCTACACGGCGGACGATCCCCTGGCCGTCTTCGTGGACTTCCCGCCCGAGGCCACCCTGGTGGGCGACGAGGTCACCTGGACCTTCGCCCGCTCGCTGCTGGACCAGGGCCTGCGGGCCCCGGCGGGCCACGGCGACGTGCGGATATGGCCGTACGGCCGCACCCGGACGGTCCTGGAGTTCCACTCGCCGTGCGGCCTGGCCCTGCTGCAGTTCCCGACCTCGGCGCTGCGCCGCTTCCTGCTGAACAGCCACGCCCTGGTGCCGGCCGGACAGGAGGACGTGGCGGCGGTCGTGGAACGGGGGCTGAGCAGCCTGTTCGACGGGGTCTGAGCGCCGGGTCAGCGGCCGGCGCCGGCGTACAGGGCCGGGCGCGGGGCGAGTTCGACGGCCGTCCGGCCGCCGGTCTCCAGCGCCCGGACCCCGGCCTCGGCGACGGCGGAGGCCGCGTAGCCGTCCCAGACGTCCGGGCCGGTGACCTCGCCGCGCCGGCAGGCGTCCACCCACGCCCGCACCTCGCGGTCGTAGGCGTCGGCGAACCGGACCAGGTAGTCCTGCGCCACCTCCTCGCCCGCGCCGCCCCGGGTGGTGACGACCATCGAGTGCTCGTCGCCGATCCGGGCGCTGCCCGCCTCGCACACGGCCTCGCAGCGCACCTGGTAGCCGAAGCCGCAGTTGACGAAGACCTCCACGTCGACCAGCGCGCCGCCCTCGGTCTCGAGGAGCACGAACTGCGGATCGGCCAGTCCCGCGGGCGCGCCCGCCGAGGGGGCCGGACGCAGCACGGTCACCGCCGTCAGCTCCTGCCCGAGCAGCCAGCGGGCCGCGTCGATCTCGTGCGACACGGAGCTGTTGATCAGCATGTCGCTGGTGAAGTGACCGGGCGAGGACACGTTGCGGTGCGTGCAGTGCAGCATCAGCGGACGCCCCAGGGCGCCGCCGTCGAGGAGCGCCTTCAGCCGGCCGTACTCGGCGTCGTAGCGGCGCATGAAGCCGATCTGCGCCAGCCGGCGGCCGAGCCGGGCCTCGGCCTCGACCACCCGCAGCGCACCCGCCGGGTCCGGCACCATGGGCTTCTCGCACAGCACCGGCAGACCCCGGCGGAAGGCCGCGAGCAGCGCCTCCTCGTGCGCGGGCCCGGGGGAGGCGATCAGTACGGCCGCGACGCCGGGCGCGTCCAGCGCGGCCACCGGATCCGTGTGCACGGTGACGCCGTCGATGCCGGCGACCGCCTCCTTCGCCCGCTCGGGCTCGGGATCGGCGACGGCGGCCACCCTGGCGCCACTGACCATTCGGTCCAGGCGCCGTATGTGGTCGGCTCCCATGTGTCCGGCACCCAGTACGGCCACACCCAGCAGGTCACCCATGCGCGCGCTCCCTCCCGACGACGATCACGCCGAAGCGTACGCCGCCGGGCAAGCGCCGTCCGTGGGGCGCCTCGGCACCGCGGCGGGCGCCTCAGTACCCCACCGGACACCTCAGTACCGCAGCACCCCCGCGATCCCGCCCGCGTCGCCCAGCGCGCCGTCGGGCACGAAGCGCACGTCGGCGCCGGTCTCCAGGCACTGCTCGACGATCTCGTCGACGATGTCGTCCCGGGCGTCCAGGTCGCCGGGCTCGGCCGGGACGAGGTGGTCGCCGTCGTCGCGGACGGTCGTGCGGTAGTTCTCCTCCACGGCGAGCAGCCGCACCCGGCCCTCCCGGGCGTTCTGCCACAGCTCGTCCACGCCGGCCGCGAAGTTCCGCCGGCCCCGCGCGGAGACCAGTTCCCCGACGATCAGGTCGGTGCCCTTGAAGTCCTCCTCCCGCAGCACGGGCTGCAGCGCCTGCCAGACCGCCTCGGGACCGGCGTGCGCGAGGCCGCCGTGCCGGACGTGGACGGCGTCCGCCGCGATGTGGCCGACCTCCTCCATCAGCGACAGCGCCGCGTCCTCGCCGGTGATGTACAGCCGGCGGGGCTGGTCGCGCAGGACCGCGCTCATCGCGGTGTCCGCCTCGCGCAGGAACCGCCGCGTGCCCTCGTCGGTGAAGGTGCTCGGCAGGTCGCCGCGGCGCATCTCGCGCTCGGCGTCGAAGTTCTCCTGTCTGCGGATCAGCGGGAAGCCGCCCGCGTGGTCCTCGGTCACCCGCTCCTCGCCGCCGCTCCACAGCGTGACGCGGTCGGCGGAGACCGACATGGCCCAGAAGGGGCGCTCGGCGACCTGCGCGGAGACCAGGTTGCGGGTCAGGAAGGTGTCCGAGAGCACCACCCGCTCGGGGACGGTGCGGGACAGGGACCAGACCTGGTGCTCTCCCGGGGCGGCGAAGATCACCAGACCGTCCTCGGCGTGCGCCAGATCCACCTCCGCCAGCGCACGGTCGAGCTGGGTCACCACCTCGGCGCGCCGCTCCCGGGTGACCGAGGGGTCGGATTCCAGCCGCTTCTTGGCTTCGGCGACCACGTTGCGCAGCCGGACGGGGTCCTGCCCGTTCTCGGGTTCTCGGCGGTGTGTCGGCGTCAGGACGGACACCGCCGGGTAGGGACGCGGGCGCCGCAGTTCGGCGAGGGTCGCGGGACTCAGTGCGTGCTCCATGACAGAACGATAGGGCGGTTTCACATATCCGGCACTTGGGCCGAAAGGGCGACACCGGGTCGCGCTGTGTGGTGTTCCGGACGCGTACCGCGAGGGGCCCTGTGTACGGCCCGGAGGCGGCGGCGGGGGCCTCGCACGGCCGCCGCCGCGGCGGGGGACGGCCGTCCGGTCGGGCCCGTTCACGCCGTCGTCATCGACGCGCTTCCGGCCGGCGTGCTTGATACGAAGCGTTTACGCGCAGTCGGCATTCGGGCCGAACAGGCTTGCTATGGTGCAACTCGTCGGTAGCAACTGCTGCGGGGGGACCGCGAGGAGCCGTCGGACCACGGCGCTTCGAGCGGAGGGTCGAGCTTGACGACCCGGCAACGAGGCCGGGCCGCTACGGGCTTCGGGGTGTGCGCGTTCCGTCGCGCCCACAACTGCCGTCTCCTCGCCATCGATTCAGACAGGTGAGACTCGTCCCATGGCACGATCCCTGGTCGGATTACTGGCCACGCACGCCTCTGAACACCCCGAGCGCACCGCGTACCGTCACCTCGTCACCGGTGACTGCGACGGGCAGATCCAGGAACTCACCTACCAGCGGCTGGCCGTGCGCACCCGTGCCGTCGCCGCCTGGCTCCAGGACCGCGGGCTGGCCGGCTCACGGGCCATGCTGCTGTACCCGACCGGCCTGGAGTTCATCTGCGCCTACCTGGGCTGCCTCGCGGCCGGGGTGATCGCCGTACCGGGCGTGCCTCCGCAGGGCCGCGCCCAGAACCACCGGGCGCTGACCCGGATGAAGCGCCTGATGGCGGACGCGGACGCCAAGGTGGTGCTGGCGGACCGCGGCGTGCTCGCCGCGCTCGACGGCATGGCCGAGCATCTGCCCGAGCTCGACCGGATCGACCGCGTCGCCACCGAGGACATCCCCGACGAGGCCGCGGCCGGCTGGCGCGAACCCGAACTCACCCCGGACACCGTCGCGTTCCTCCAGTACACGTCCGGCTCCACCTCCGCGCCCCGCGGGGTCGCCGTCACCCACGGCAATCTGCTGGACAACGAGGCGGTCATCACCGAGCGCATGAGCCACACGCCCGAGGCGCTGGCCGAGCACGACCACGAGCTGTACGTCAGCTGGCTGCCGGTCTACCACGACATGGGCCTCATCGCGCCGGTGCTGAACACGCTCTACCTGGGCGCCACCGCCACCCTCTTCTCGCCCCTGCACTTCCTGCAGCAGCCGGCCCGCTGGCTCACCGCCGTCAGCCGCTACCGCCCGCACACCAGCGGCGGCCCCAACTTCGCCTACGAACTCGCCCTGAAGCACGCGTCCCCCGAGCTCCTCGACAGCCTGGACCTCAGCTCGTGGAAGGTCGCCTTCAACGGCGCCGAACCGGTGCGCGCGGCCACCCTGCGCCGGTTCGCCGACACCTTCGGCGCGGCCGGCTTCCGCCGCGAGGCCCTGTACCCCTGCTACGGCCTGGCCGAGGCCACCCTGATGGTCACCGGCGGCACCGTGGGCACCCCGCCGACCCTGCTCGCCGCGGACGACGGGTCCCCGAACGCGGGGGAGGCCGACGCGGCCGCCGTCGCCTGCGGCCGGCCCGGTCCGGGAGTCACCGTGGCCGTCGTCCACCCGGAGAGCGGGCACGAGCTGCCCGAGGGCGAGGTCGGCGAGATCTGGGTCGGCGGAGCCAGTGTCGCCAAGGGCTACTGGCGCAACACGCTCGCCACCCGCCAGACGTTCCGGGCCGAGATCACCGGCCGCGAAGGCCGGTTCCTGCGCACGGGCGACCTGGGCCTCCTGCGGGACGGCGAACTGTTCGTCACCGGCCGGCTGAAGGACCTCATCGTCATCGACGGCCGCAACCACTACCCCCAGGACCTGGAGCTGACCGCCGAACTCACCCACCCGGCGCTGCGCCCCGGCTGCACCGCCGCGTTCTCCGTGGACGCCGGGGCGGACGGCGAACGGCCGGTGATCGTCGCCGAGATCGCCCCGGAGAACGCCGGCGAGGCGGAGAAGATCACCGACGTGATCCGGGCCGCCGTCGGCGACGCGCACGGCCTGTCGCTGCGCGACGTGGTGCTGGTCCGGCCGGGCACCATCCCCAAGACGTCCAGCGGGAAGATCCAGCGCCGCGCCACCCGGGACGCGTACTCCCGGGGCACGCTCGCCGTGGTGACCGAGCCCGCCGTGTGACACCGCCCGCCGCCGGCGCCCGGACCGGCGCCGGCGGCCCGGCACGCCCCGGCGCCGCCGCACGGCCCGGTGCGGGGCGTGAGCCCCCACTTCGCCGCACCGCGCACCCGAAAGTACTTCGCCGTACCGCGCACCCGAAGTCCGGTACGGAGCCCCGCCTGAGCCCGAGTTCACGAGGACAGCTGCCCAGATGCCTGCGAACGAGTCCCCGAAGCAGACCCCCGAGCCGTCCCTGACGACCTCCGAGGGCGTCCGGGCCTGGCTGATGACGGCCGTCGCCGAGGCCGCCGGGACCGACCCGGCCCACCTCGACCCGCGCCGTCCACTCGCCGAACTCGGCCTCGGCTCACGGCAGCTGGTCACCCTGGCCGCCGAACTCGGCACCCTGACCGGGCGCTCCCTGGAGCCGTCCCTCGTCTTCAACCACCCCACGATCGACGCCGTCGCCGAGGCGGTCTTCGCCCCGTCCACGCCGGCCACCGCGGGCGCCGTCACCGAGGGCGTCGAGCATGGCAGCTCCGGCACCGGTGACGACGTGGCGATCATCTCCATGGCCTGCCGCTTCCCCGGCGGCGCGGATCACCCCGAGGCCCTGTGGCGGCTGCTGGACGCCGGACGGGACGCCATCGGCGAGGTCCCGCCCGGCCGTTGGGACACCAGCGGGCTGTACGACCCCGACCCGGAGGCCGCCGGCAAGGCCTACACCCTGCGCGGCGGCTTCCTCGACGGCGGCATCGACCGCTTCGACGCGGCCTTCTTCGGCATCTCACCGCGCGAGGCCGCCGCCATGGACCCCCAGCAGCGGCTGCTCCTGCAGACCTCGTGGGAGACGTTCGAACGCGCCGGCATCCTCCCTGAGTCCCTGAACGGCAGCGCCACCGGCGTCTACCTCGGTCTGTACGACAGCGGCTATCTCGCCGCCGCCTCGCTGGGCCAGCTCGACGGGCACGTCGGCACCGGCTCGGCGGCCAGCGTGGCCTCCGGGCGCATCGCCTACACCCTCGGCCTGCAGGGGCCCGCGGTGACCGTGGACACCGCCTGCTCGTCCTCGCTGGTCGCCCTGCACCTGGCGGCCCGCGCGCTGGCGGGCGGGGAGTGCGACCTCGCCCTGGCCGGCGGCGCCACCCTGCTGGTCACCCCGCGCGGACACGTGGAGTTCAGCCGACTGCGCGGGCTGTCCCCGTCCGGGCGGTGCAGTCCGTTCTCCGCCGACGCGGACGGGGTGGTGTGGGCCGAGGGCTGCGGTCTCGTGCTGCTCAAGCGGCTCGCCGACGCGCGCCGGGACGGCGACCGGATCCTGGCCGTCGTCAGGGGCTCGGCGATCAACCAGGACGGCCGCAGCCAGGGCCTGTCCGCGCCCAACGGACCGGCGCAGGAACGGGTGCTGCGGGCCGCCCTGCACGCAGCAGGGCTCGGCCCGCAGGACCTGGACCACGTCGAGGCGCACGGCACCGGCACCCGGCTCGGCGACCCCATCGAACTCAGGGCGCTGGCCGACGTGTTCGGCCCGGACCGCCCGGCCGACAGGCCGCTGGTCATCGGCTCCCTGAAGTCGAACATCGGCCACACCCAGGCGGCCGCGGGCATCGGCGGCGTCATCAAGACCGTCCTCGCGCTGGAGCACGAGCGCATACCGGCCTCCCTGCACGCCGAGCGCCCCACCGACCACATCGACTGGTCCGGCACCGGGCTGCGGGTGCCGTCCGAGGGGCTCGCCTGGCCGCGCGGCGCGGACCGGGTACGCCGGGCGGGGGTCAGCGCCTTCGGCATCAGCGGCACCAACGCCCACGTGATCATCGAGGAGGCGCCCCCCACCCCGGCCGCCACCACCGCTCCGACGGACGTCGCCCCGGCCGCCACCACCGCTCCGGCGGACGCCGCCCCGGCCGGCCTCACTACCGCGGCGGACGCCGCCCCGACCGGCACCGCAACTTCGGGAGGCATCGCCCCCACCTCTGTCGCCACCTCGGCGGAGATCGCCCCGGCTGCCGCTGCCACGGCGGGGGACGCCGCCTCGGCTGCCAGCGTCACTTTGGCGGACGCCGCCCCGACCGGCACCGCCACTCCGGCGGACGCCGCCCCGACCGGCACCGCAACTTCGGGAGGCATCGCCCCGACCGCTACCGCCACCCCAGCGGACATAGCCCCGGCTGCCAGCGTCACTCCGGCGGACGCCGACCCGGCCGGCCTCGCCGCCCCGGCGGACCCCGCCCGGGTCCACACCGCCGCTCCGGCGGACATCGCCCCGACCGCTACCGCCACCCCGGCGGACCCCGCCCCGGCCGCGGCCGCCCCCGCCGAGCTGCCCGGACCCGTCCTCTTCCCCCTCTCCGCCCGGAGCCTGCCGTCCCTGCGGGGGCAGGCCGTGCGGCTGCTGGAGGCGCTGGAGGGCCGGCCCGGGCTGCCGCTGGCATCGGTCGCCGCGACCCTCGCGCACCACCGCACCCACTTCGAGCACCGCGCCGTGCTCCACGCATCCGACCGCCCGGGGCTCCTGGAGGCCCTGCGCGCGCTCGCCGACGGCCGGTCCGACCCCGACCGTGTCACCGGGCCCCCGCAGGCCGCCCCCGCCGGGAAGCTGGCCTTCGTCTTCCCCGGCCAGGGCAGCCAGTGGGCCGGGATGGCCCGCGATCTGCTGGAGCGGGACCCCGTGTTCGCCGACGAGCTCGACCGCTGCGACGCCGCCCTGCGCCCCTTCACCGACTGGTCGGTGGCGGCCGTGCTGCGGGGCGACCCGGGCGCCCCGTCGCCGGACCGCGTGGACGTCGTCCAGCCCGCCCTGTTCGCGGTGATGGTGTCGCTCGCCGCCGTGTGGCGGGCCCGGGGCGTGGTCCCGGACGCCGTGATCGGGCACAGCCAGGGCGAGGTGGCCGCGGCCTGCGTCGCCGGCGCCCTCAGCCTCAACGACGCGGCCGCCGTGGTCGCCCTGCGCAGCCAGGCCCTGACCGGGCTGGCCGGTACCGGCGGCATGGCCGTCGTGGCGCTGCCCCACGCCGAGGTGGAGCCCCTGCTCGGCGACGGCGTGTCGGTCGCCGCCGTCAACAGCGGCCGGGCGACCGTGGTCGCGGGCGCCGTCGAACCGCTCGAGGAACTGCTCGGGCTTCTCGAGGCGGGCCAGGTGTTCGTCCGCCGCCTCGACGTCGACTACGCCTCCCACAGCGCCCTGGTCGAGCCCGTCCGTGCGACGGTCCTCGACGAACTCGACGGCGTCGTCGCCTGCCCCACGGACACCGCCTGGTACTCCACGGTCACCGCCGAACCGGTCACCGCGGAACTGGAGGCCGACTACTGGTACACCAACCTGCGCGAGACGGTCCGCTTCGCACCCGCCGTCGACCGCATGCTCGCCGACGGCTACCGCCACTTCGTCGAACTCAGCCCCCACCCCGCCCTGCTCACCGCGCTGCGCACCCTCGGCGAGGACACCGGACACGAACTGACGGCCGTCGGTTCACTGCGCCGCGACGAGGACGGCCCCGGCTGCCTGGACCGGGCCGCCGCCGAACTCCACGTCCACGGGCGCCGGATCGACTGGCGCCGCCTGGTCCCCGCAGGCACCGGCGCCGAGCTGCCCACCTACGCCTGGGACCTCGCGCGCCACTGGACCGAGCCCGAGTCCGGCGCGGGCGGCCCCGCCCTGTTCGACCGCGCCGCGCACCCGTTGCTCGGCGTGCAGCTCCAGTCCGCCGACGAGACCCGCTGGACCTTCCGCGACGAATGGTCCCCGGCCACCGCCGACTGGCTGCCCGACCACACCGTCTTCGGCCGCACCGTGGTCTCCGGCACCACCCTGCTGGAGCTGTGCCGCGCCGCGCTCGCCGTGGCCCGCCCGGACGAGGACGCAGACGTCACCGACCTGCTGCTGGTCGCCCCGCTCGTCCTGCCCGGCTCGGGCACGGTCGAGGTCTCCGTCGAGGTCGTCACCGCCGGTCCGGTGCCCGAGATCACCGTGCACAGCCGCCCACGCGGCCAGGACGCCCCCGGCTGGACCCTCAACGCCACCGCCTCCGCCGCGCCGTCCGCCCCGCTCACCGCGGAATCCCCGCCCGCCTGGCCGGAGTCCGCCGAGGAGGCCTGGTCCGAGGGGACCTACGACCGGCTGGCCGGGCTCGGGCTCGGCTACGGGCCCGCCTTCCAGGGCGTGCGGTCGGCGGTCGTCACCGGCGACGGGGAACTCCTCGCCCGGCTCTCGCCGCCCGCCGGCGTCCGCGACACCGCCGGCCCGTACCCCGTGCACCCCGCTCTGCTGGACGCCGCCCTCCAGGTGACGGCCGCGCTCGGTCCGGCGGGGCAGCGCGCCCTGCTCCCGGCCGCCGTGGGCCGCTGCGTCCTCCCGGCCGTCGCCGCGGGCGAGCTGACCGCGCGGGTGCGGCGCACCGGTGACACCGGTACCGACCTCACCCTCGACGTCACCCTCTGGGACGCCGACGGCCTCCCCGCCGGACGTCTGGAGTCGGTCCGCCTGCGCGCCGCCGACGCGGCCGACCTCGACGCGGGTTCGGAGAACGCCCGGCATCTGTACGAGGTGACGTGGACGGCCGCCGGCGAGTCCGCCGGCGCGATGGACCTCACCTGGGACGTGGCCGGCGACGCCGCCGACCCGCACGTCACCGCCGCCCGGCACGGCCTGCCCGGCGCCGAGGACCGTGCCGACGTCGCCGTACGCTTCTGGCCGCGGCCGGCGCCGGACGCCGATCCGGCGGCCGTCGCGCACGAGACGGCCACCGGCGCCCTCGATGAACTGCGGCGGCTCATCGCGCTCCCCGAGGACCGCGCACCCGCGCGCACGGTGTGGGTGACCCGCGGCGCGGTCGCCGCCGCCGGCGGGGACCGGGCGCCCGCCTACGCCCAGTCGGTGCTGTGGGGCCTGGTGCGCAGCGCGCGGGCCGAACACCCGGACCTGGGACTGACCCTGCTCGACCTGGACGACGCCGGCCCCGATCCCCTTCCCGCGCTGAGGGCGGCCGCCGCGCTCACCGGTGAACCGGAACTGGCCTGGCGCGACGAGGAGTTGCTGGCGCCCCGGCTGGTGCGGTCCCGGACGGGGAAGGCCGGAGGCGGCTCGGAGCCGGACCGTGACCGGTCCGCCGTGCCGCCCACGGACGGCACCGTCCTGATCACCGGCGGTCTCGGGGCCGTCGGCGGCCACATCGCCCGGCTGCTCGCCGAACGCGGCGTGCCCAGGCTGCTGTTGACGGCACGCGCCGGCGCCGGGGACCCGCGCGCCCGGGACGCCGTCGCCGCCCTGGCCGCGCTCGGCGCGCGGGCCGAGGTCGTCGCCTGCGACGTCACCGACCCGGCCGCGATCGCGGGCGTGCTCGCCGAGGTGGGGGAGGAGTTCCCGCTGCGCGGTGTCGTCCACTGCGCCGGAGTCCTCGACGACGGCGTCATCGGCGAACTGACCCCCGAACGGCTGGAGCGCGTGCTGCGCCCCAAGGCCGACGCCGCCGCCCACCTGCACCGGCTCACCGCCGGCACCCCGCTCGACCTGTTCCTGCTGGTGTCGTCCGCCGCCGGCGTCGTGGGCAACCCGGGCCAGGGCAACTACGCGGCCGCCAACGCCTTCCTCGACCAACTCGCCCACCACCGGCGGGCCTCGGGCCTGCCCGCTCTGTCGCTGTCCTTCGGCGCCTGGGCGGGCGAGGGCCTCGCCGCCGCCCACGCCGACCTCGACCGCATGGCCCGGCTCGGACACCGTGCCCTCACCCCGGAGCAGGGCCGCGACCTGGTGGCGCTGGCCCTGCGCGGCGGCGCCCCGCACCTGGTCGGCTGGGTCCTGGACCTGCCCCGCCTGCGCACGACGGACGCCGCGGGCACCGCGCTGTGGCGCACCCTGCTGCCCGCGCCCCGGACCGCCGCAGCGCCGGGCGGCTCCCTGGCCGGCCGGCTGGCCGGGCTGCCCGAACCCGAACGGGCCGAACGCCTCCTCGCCCTGGTCCGCGAGGAGGCGGCCCGCGCGCTCGGCCTGCCCTCCGCCGAGTCCGTACCCGCCGGCCGGCCGCTGCGCGACCTCGGCATGGACTCCGTCACCGCCGTCGAACTGCGCAACCGCCTCGCGGCCCGGCTCGGCGTCCGGCTGCCCGCCACCCTGCTCTTCGACCACCCCACCGCCGACCGGCTGGCCGCGTACCTGCAGGCCCACGTGCTCGGCGACACCGCCCCGCGGACGGCCCCGGCCCCGGCGCGCCGCAGCGGTCCGGCCGGCGACGAACCCATCGCCGTCGTGGCCATGGCCTGCCGGCTCCCCGGCTCGGTGGACGACCCGGAGGACCTGTGGCGGCTGGTCGCCGAGGGCCGCGACGCGGTAGGCCCGTTCCCGGCGGAACGCTGGGACGTCGACGCGCTGTACGACCCCGACCCGGACGCCCCCGGCAAGTCCTACGCCCGCGAAGGCGGCTTCCTCGACGACATCGAATCCTTCGACGCCGGCTTCTTCGGCATCACCCCGAAGGAGGCCGCCGCCATGGATCCCCAGCAGCGGCTGCTGCTGGAGACGGCCTGGGAGGCGCTCGAACGGGCCGGCATCGTGCCCGCCCGGCTCGCGGGCAGCACCACCGGCGTCTACGTCGGCATGTTCGGCAGCGACTACCTGGCCGGCTCCCGGCTCGACCAGCTCGACGGCTACGTCGGCACCGGCTCGGCCCTCAGCGTCGCCTCCGGACGCCTGGCGTACGCGCTCGGCCTGCACGGCCCGGCGCTGACCGTGGACACCGCCTGCTCCTCGTCCCTGGTCGCCACCCATCTCGCCGTCCAGGCGCTGCGCGCCGGCGAGTGCGACCTGGCGCTGGCCGGCGGAGTGACCCTGATGGTGACCCCGCAGACCTTCGTGGAGTTCAGCCGGCTGCGCGGGCTGTCCCCGACCGGGCGCTGCCGCGCCTTCTCCGACGACGCCGACGGCGCGGTCTGGGCCGAGGGGGCGGGCATGCTCGTCCTCAAGCGCCTCGGCGACGCGCGACGGGACGGCGACGAGGTGCTGGCCGTGCTGCGCGGCACGGCGGTGGGCCAGGACGGCCGCAGCCAGGGCCTGTCCGCGCCCAACGGACCGGCCCAGGTGCAGGTCGTACGCCGCGCGCTGGAGCAGTCCGGACTCGGCCCCGCCGACATCGACTACGTCGAGGCCCACGGCACCGGCACCACCCTCGGCGACCCGATCGAGGCGAACGCCCTCGCCGAGGTCTTCGCCGGCTCCCGGACCGGGGACCGCCCGCTCTACCTGGGCTCGCTGAAGTCCAACATCGGCCATGCGCAGGCCGCTTCGGGCGTCGCCGGACTCATCAAGGTCGTCCAGGCGATGCGGCACCGGACCCTGCCGCCCACCCTGCACGCCGGCACGCCCAGCCGGCACGTCGAGTGGGAGGGCAGCGGACTGCGGCTGCTCCAGGAACCGGTGGACTGGCGGACGACGGGGGAGCGGCCGCGGCGGGCCGGTGTCAGCGCCTTCGGGATCAGCGGCACCAACGCCCACGTCATCGTCGAGGAGGCCCCCGCCCAGCCCGCCGAGGTAACGGAAGTCCCGCCCGGCAAGCGGCTGTTCGTGCTCTCCGGGCGCAGCGAGGCCGGGCTGCGCGGACAGGCCGCCCGCCTCGCCCGGCACATCACCGCGGACACCGCGCTCCCCGGCGTCGCCCACACCCTGGCCCGGCACCGCAGCCACTTCGAATGGCGCACGGCGGTCGTCGCGGACGGCCGGGAGGAACTGCTCTCCTCGCTCCGGGCGCTGGGCAGCGGCCGCAAGCCCGTGCCCGTGCCCCGCGAGGAGCAGTCCGGCAAGGTCGCCTTCGTGTTCGCCGGGCACGGCGGTCAATGGACCGGCATGGGACTCGGGCTGATGTCCGGGTCCGAGGCCTTCCGGACGGAGCTGACCCGGATCGACGCCGCCGTCGAACGGCACGCCGGCTGGTCGGTGCTCAACGTGCTGCGCGCACCGGAGGAGTTCTCCCCGCTCGACCGCACCGAGTACCTCCAGCCCGTCCTGTTCGCCGTGAACGCGGCCCTCGCCGCCGCATGGCGCGAACTCGGCGTCACCCCGGACGCGGTGGTGGGCCACAGCCTCGGCGAGATCACCGCCGCCTACGGCGCGGGCGCCCTCACCCTGGACGAGGCCGTGACCGCCGTCACCGGCCGCGCCCAGGCGGTGGTCCCCCTGGTCGGGCACGGCGGCATGCTCGCCGTGGAACTGCCGCCCGCCGACGTCGAGGAGCTGCTGCGCCCCTACGCCGGCAAACTGTTCGTCGGGGCGGTCAACGGGCCCACCGCCACCGCCGTCTCCGGCGAGTCGGAGGCGCTCACCGCGCTCCGCGCGGAACTGGCCGGACGAGGCGTCCCGCACCGGGTGCTGTCGACCCCGTTCGCCTCCCACACCCCGCTCATGGAACCCCTGCGCGCGGACCTCCTCGACCGCCTCTCCGGCATCGGCGGCACCCGCACACCGACCCCCCTCTACTCGTCGGTGCTCGCCGAACCGGTCCCCGGCGACCGCCTGGACGCCGACTACTGGTGGGCGAACCTGAGCCGGCCGGTGCGCTTCGCGGACACGATCGCGAGGATGCTGGAGGACGGCTACCGCTACTTCGTCGAACTCAGCCCGCATCCCTCGCTGCTCCCGGCGATCGAGGCGGTCGCCGGCGAAGCGGGCGTCGACGCGGCCGGCGTCGGCTCGCTGCGCCGGGGCCGCGACGGGCACGACGTACTCCTCGGCAGGCTGGGGGAGTTGTACACGGCCGGGTACACGCCCGACTGGACCGCGCTGTACCCGCGCGGCCCCCGCGCCGACCTGCCCACCTACGCCTTCGCCCGGGAACGCCACTGGCTCGCCCCGGTCCAGTCGGGCGGCACCGCGGGGTCACCGCTGCTCGGCACCCACGTCCAGGCCAGCGACGAGCCCGGCCGTGACCTCTTCCAGACCGAGATCGACCTGAACGACGGCCGGTTCGCCTACCTGACCGACCACCGCGTCACCGGCGAGCTGTGGCTGCCGGGCGCCGCCCTCCTCGACATGGTGCTGGAGGCCGCCACCGCCCTGGCGCCGGACGCCGACGGGGTGGAGCTGGCCGACGTCCGGTTCGTCCGGCCGCTGCGGCTGGACGCCGAGCGGCCCGTACGCCTGCAGCTGGTGCTCCGCCCGGCCGAGGACGGCCACCGCGACTTCACGGTCGCCTCCGCCCCCGCCGGCCGTCCGCGGTGGGAGCGACACGTCACCGGCCGCATCGTCCTGAGCCCCGCCCCGGAATCCGGCGCGGCCGCCGGACCCGGGCTCGCCGCGCTGCGCGAGCGGTGCACCGAGCCGGTCGACGTGAGCGCCGTCTACGCGGGCCTCGCCGCCCTCGGCATCGAGTACGGGCCCGCCTTCCGGGGCCTGGAGGAGGGCCGCCGGGACGGCGGCACGACAGCCCTCGCCCGGCTGGCCGCCCGGCCCGCCGCCGGCCACCTGCTGCACCCCGCCACCCTGGACGCCTCCTTCCACAGCGCGGCCCTGCCCGCCGCCGCGCCCGCCGGCCGGGCCTTCGTCCCCGCCGGCGCCGGCCGTGTGCGCCACGGCGGCACGCGCACCGCACCCGCCTGGGTGAGCTGCGACCTGCGCTCGGTGGACGGCGACACGGCCGCACTGGACCTGCGCCTGTGGGACGAGGACGGCCACCTCGTGCTGTCCGTCGACGACTTCCGGCTCGCCGCGCTGTCCCCGCTGGACGGCGCGCTCTTCGAGACCCACTGGCAGCCGCGCCCCGAGGCACAGGAACCGCCCGGCGAGGGCGGCTGGCTGATCCTCGCCGACGAGACCGGCACGGCGGACGAACTCGCCTCTCGGCTGGACGGCCTGGTGCCGTACGCCGTCGCCCGCCGGGGCGCCGAGTACGCCGTCGAGGCCCCCGGCCGCCACGTCCTCGACCCGGCCGACCCCGCTCAGCTCGCCCGCCTGCTGGACGAGGCCTTCGCGGGCACGCCGCCCGAGCGGATCGTCCAGCTCTCCGCGCTCGACGCCCCGCCGGTCGCGGACGGCCGAAGCGCGCGGGAAGCGGCCCGGCTGTGCTGCCTCACCACCCTCCACCTGGTCCGGGCCCTCACCGGACCCGGCCGGCCGCGGGGCGGGGCGCCGCGCCTGTTCGTCGTCGTACGCGGCAGCCAGGCCGCCGGCGACAGCACCGCCGTCGCCCATCCGGAGCAGGCCCTCGCCTGGGGCTTCGCCCTCGCCGCGGCCCAGGAGCACCCGGAACTCGCCACCACCCTGATCGACCTGCCCGCCGAGGGCGGCACCGACCGGCTGTGGACGCAGCTGTGGCACGCCGACGACGAACGCCTCGTCGCGCTGCGCGACACCGGCCGGCTCGTCCCGCGGCTGGCCCGCACCCGCCCCGACGACGGCGGCCGCCCCGAGCGGCCGGACGGCGTGCACCTGATCACCGGCGGCCTCGGCGGGCTCGGCCGGGTCGTCGCCGAACGGCTGGTCCGACGGGGCGCCCGGCGGATCGCCCTGCTCGGCCGCGGGGCCCCGGACGCGGCCGCCGGCGCCTGGCTCGACAGCCTCGGACAGCGTGGCGTGCGCGTGCACCTCGCCCGCGCCGACGTCGCCGACCGCGACGGGCTCACGGCCGCCCTGGACGCCGTACGCCGCGACGCCGGACCCATCACCACCGTGGTGCACACGGCCGGCGTCCTGGACGACGCCACCCTCGCCAACCTCACCGAGGAACGCGTCCTGCGCGTCCTCGCGCCGAAGGTGCTCGGCACCGCCCTCCTCACCGAACTGGTCCCCGAAGCGGACGACCTGGTGCTGTTCGCCTCGGCGGCGGGTCTGCTCGGCTCGGCGGGACAGAGCCCGTACTCGGCGGCCAACGCCTTCCTCGACGCCTGGGCGCACCACCTCTCCCGCACCGGCCGGCGGGCGCTCAGCCTGGACTGGGGCGCCTGGGCCGGAGTCGGCATGGTCGCCGGTTCCGGCGCCCGCGCCGCCGAGACCGGCCGCTCGGGCCTGGTCGCCCTCTCCCCGCAGGACGGCGGCGAGCTGTTCGACCGGGTACTGGCCACCGGCCGCCGCCAACTCGCCCCGATGGCACTCGACATGGAGCTGCTCGCCCTCGATCCGGACGTCGCGCGCGGCCGTCCCCTGCTCGCCGACCTGGTGACCGTCCCGGTCTCCGGCGCGGACGGCGACGACCTCGTGCGGCGGGTGCTCGCGGCCACCACCGGGCAGGAACGCGCCGAGTGGCTCGAAACCTACGTACGTGCGCGGGTCGGCGAGGTCTCCGGCGGCGCCGTGGACGTGTTCGCCACCACCGCCCTGAAGGAACTCGGCCTGGACTCCCTCATGCTCGTCCGGCTGCGCAACGCCTTCGCCCGCGAACTGGGCGTCGAACTCCCGGCCGCCGACGTGTTCGCCGCCGCCGACATCCGCGGCCTCGCCCGCGCACTCGCCGAAGGGCTGCCCGAGCGCACGGCACCGGCCGAAGCCGGCCGGGAAGCACCGGCCCGTGAGGTGCCGGAGACCGAACTGCGGCCCGCCACGCGGGACGTCGTACGCCTCCTGCGCAGCGCCCAGCCGGACATGCCGCACGCGGCCCACGGCGTCGGCCTCGCCGTACGGCTCACCACCCCGGTCACCCGGGAGGAGCTCACCGGCATCCTGGACCGGCTCGTCGCCCGGCACGCCGCCCTGCGCACGGCCGTCGTGACCGGCGCCGAGGGCGGACGGCAACTCCGGGTGGACCGGGAGCTGCCCGCGCCGCCGCTGCGCTGGACCGACGGCACGGACATCGACCCCGCCGAGCGGCTGCGGCTGCTGCTGGAGCCGCCGTTCGACCTGGCGGCGCCGCCGCTGTGGCGGTTCGAACTGGCCGACGGCGGCCCGCGGGGCCAGGTGCTGGTGTTCGGCGCCCACCACGCGGTCAGCGACCTGCAGTCCCTGCTGCTGGTGGCCGCGGAGATCGACACCGAACTGTCCGGCACGCCGCTGGACGGCGCCGTCACCAACCGGGACGTGGACCTGCTGATCGAGGCCCAGCAGGACGGCGGGGAGGGCCCCGGCGAGGAGTGGCGCGACGCCTTCCGGGGCAGCGAACGGCTCGACCTGACCCTCGCGCGTCCCCGCCCGGACACCCGCTCCTACCGGTCCGGCAGCGTCACCGTGACCGTCCCCGACGGGCTCACGCGGCGCGTCGCGGACGCCGCGAGCGCCTTGGGCGTCACCCCGGCCGCCTTCTGCCTCGGCACCCTGACCGTGCTGTTGGCCCGGACGCGGGAACGCGAGCGGTTCGTGCTCGCGGTGCCGGTGGACACTCGTATCCACGCCGACGCCTTCGGCGCCGTGGGCTTCTTCGGCGTCCCCGTGCCGTTCCCCGCGCAGGCGGAGGCGGGCGAGCGGGTCGCGGACGTGCTGCTGCGCACCGACCGCCGGCTGCGGCAGATCCTGGCGAAGGGCGCCATGTTCTCCGACGTGCTCGCCACCCTCGCCCGGCAGGGCCTGCACCGGGCCAACGCGCCGCTCGTCGAGGTCTACTTCAACTACGTACGGTTCTCCGGTGAGTTGAAGAACCTCGAAGTGCTGCCGGCCGGCGTCGGGCACACCGACCTGGACCTGATGGTCACCATGACCCCGGACACGGGCACCGTCCGGCTCGACCACAACCTCGACATCCTGGACGCGGACACCGCGGCCCGCCTTGGCGAGGACTTCCTGCGGCTGCTCGACCGGACCACCGAGGACGCGGCCGAACGGGTGCGCGAACGGCGGCCCGAGCCGCCTGCCGAGGGACCGCGCCTCGCCCTGGCCGCCACCTTCGCCCTCGGCCACCTGCCGCTGATGTGCGAGGCGGCCCTGGAGGACGAGCGGGCGAGCACCGCCGAAGCGCCCTACCACCAGGTGCTGGCCGCCCTCCAGGACCCGTCGGGCGTCCTCGCCGACCCGGCCACCGCGGTGGCCGTAGTCCTGCTGCGCGCCGCCGACCTGGAACGCTTCGGACCGGTCGACGACACCCTCCTCGCCGAACTGCGCGCCGCCTACCCGGCCGCCCTGAAGTCCCTCGCCGAGCGCACCCGCAAGCCCCTCGTCGTGGGCATCCTGCCCGGCGCCGGCACCACGGAGCGGCTCCTCGGCTGGGAGCGCGGCATCGCCGCCGACCTGGCCGGGCTGCCGGGGATCGCGGTGCTCGGCCCCGACGAGTGGACCCGCCACCACACGGTCGCGCGGCCCTTCGACGAGCGCACCGAGCGGCTCGCCCATCTGCCCTTCACGCCCGAGTTCCAGGCCGCGGTCGCGCTGCGGCTCGCGGAGGTGGTGCGGGCCGTACGGCGGCCCGCGCCCAAGGTGATCGCCGTCGACGGCGACGAGACCCTGTGGGGCGGTGTGGCGGGCGAGAGCGGCCCCGACGCGGTGGACCTCACCGGCCCGCGCGCGCTGCTGGCCCGCAGGCTGCTGGCATGGCGGGCGGCGGGCGCGCTGCTGGTCCTGGTCAGCAACAACGACGAGGCCACCGTCCGCGCGGTCCTCG
Organism: Streptomyces sp. NPDC038135; assembly: GCF_055601245.1. NCBI lineage: Bacteria > Bacillati > Actinomycetota > Actinomycetes > Kitasatosporales > Streptomycetaceae > Streptomyces > Streptomyces sp. NPDC038135. The sequence continues at coordinate 497,944 of NZ_JBVJXS010000006.1, forward strand.
ACCGGCCCGACGGCACGCTGAAGGCCGAGCACTTCAGCGTGATCTCGGCCGCCTGGGGACCCAAGCCCGCCCGTCTCGACGAGGCCGCCCGCACCCTCAACCTCGGCCTGGACAGCTTCCTGTTCCTGGACGACAACCCGGCCGAGATCGCCAGGATGCGGGCGGCGCTCCCGCAGGTGCTGTCGGTGACCTGCCCGCCCACCGCTGAACTCGGCTCGTTCCTCGACCGGTTGTGGCCCCTGGTCCCGGCCGCGGCCACGGCCGAGGACGCCCTCAGGGCCGGGTTCTACGAGGCGGAGCGCGCCAGGGACGCCGTCCGGGCGGGCGCCGGGTTCGAGGACTTCCTGGCCCGGCTCGACCTCGAGGTCGACATCCGCGAGCTGACCGGGGCGGACGTCGAACGCGGCGAACAACTCGTCCGGCGCACCAACCAGTTCACGCTGCGCGCCCGTTCCGCCGACGGCGGTGACCTCACCCGGTGGCGCGAGCGGGGCGAGGTGTGGACGGCGGCGGCCCGGGACCGGTTCGGCGACTACGGCCAGATCGCGCTGCTCGCGGTCGCCGCCGACGGCGACCGGCTCGACGTCCTCGCCTGGGCGATGAGCTGCCGCGCGCTCGGCCGGGGGGTCGAGGAACGGCTGCTCGCCTGGCTCGCCGACCGGGCCGGGGAACTGGGCTGCACCAAGGTCCGGCTCACGGCCGAGCGCACCCCGCGCAACGTGCCCGCCCGCCGGCTGCTCGCCGCACTCGGCGGCGGCGACCCGGACGACGCGCGGCTGGACGTCGTCGTCACGCCCGAGCACCTTCGGGCGTTCCGCTCCTGGGACCAGCAGTGAGCGACAAGAACAAGCACAACGCGAAGGGCTCTCATGCGTGACGTGAACGAGGCGATCGCCGAGTCGATCGAGCGGGGCGGCGGCGGACTCGGCGTGTCCGACCTGCTGGCCAAGGTGCGGGCGGCGGGCGCCGGGCCCGAACCCGCGCCGGCCCCGGCGCCGGACCTGGACGGCCTGACCGCCACCGTCGCCGCCGCGGCCGGCCGTCATCTGCCCGCCGGCCGGCTGGACCCCGACGCCGACTTCTTCGACGCCGGCGGCACCAGCGTGGACGCGGTGGAACTCATCGCCGAACTCGAGGGCGAGCTGGGCATCGAGGTCGACCTCGACGAGGTCTTCGCCGACGCCCGCCCCAGCAGCCTGGCCCGCCGCTGGCTCCCCCTCCTCAGCACCACCCCCGCAGGGACCTCCACCGGTTCCTCGACCGCCCCCGCCCCGGGCCCCGACGCCCTCGCGGACGCGCCGGGCTCGGCTTCCGGCGTCGCGGAGGCCCGCGCCGCTGCCGCGGGGTCCGCGACCGTATCCGTCGCGGGCACTGACGCTCCCGTTGCCGGGGTCGCCGCGCCCGGCTCGGCTTCCGGCGCCGAGGAGGCTTCCCGCGCCGGTGTCACCAGGCCCGCGGCCGCGCCCGTCGCGGAATCCGACGCCGCCACCGCCCACCTCGCGGCGCCGAGTTCGACCACCGGCGCCGCAGAGGCCTCCCGTCCCCCTGCCGCCGGTTCCGCGGCCGTGCCCGTCGCCGGACCCGACGCCCCCGTTGCCGGCCTCGCCGCATCGGCTCCGCCCTCCGGCGCCGCACAGGCCTCGTCCTCCGGCGCCGTACAGGCCTCGTCCTCCGGCGCCGCATCGGCTCCGCCCTCCGGCGCCGCACAGGCCTCGTCCTCCGGCGCCGCACAGGCCTCGTCCTCCGGCGCCGCACAGGCCTCGTCCTCCGGCGCCGCACAGGCCTCGTCCTCCGGCGCCGTACAGGCCTCGCGCGCCCCCGCCGCCGGACCCGCTGCCGCCGCCCCCGGCGCCGTCTCCGCCCGGGCGGGCGCTCTCCACGCCACCGCCCAGGCCCCCCATACCGCACGCTCGCTCGACGGCCCCGCGCCGGCCCGCACGGCCACCCACCTCCCCGTCCCCCTCCCGGCAGCCCGCACCCCGCACCGCGCCGACGGCGACCGGCACTCCCGTGCCCGTCCGGAGGACCTCGAGCAGATACTCGCCGACCTCGCCCTCGCCGACCGGCTGCCGTTCACCGACGTGCCCGAGCCGGTGCCGCCCCGCCGGGTCCTGCTGACCGGTGCGACCGGCTTCCTCGGCAGCCACATGCTGCTGGACCTGCTGCGGCACAGCGACGCCCACGTGTACTGCCTGGTCCGCGCGGACGACGAGGCGGCGGCCACCGAACGGCTCGGCGAGCAACTGCGCGGCTACCGGCTGCCGTGGTCGTCCGAGGTCCGCCGCCGGATCACCGTGCTGCCCGGCGACATCCGCCGCCCGCGCCTCGGCCTCACCGACGAGCTGTGGCACACCCTCGCCCACGAAATCGACAGCGTCGTCGGCGTCGCGGCCGCCGTGGACTTCCTGCGCGGCTACCAGTCGCTGCGCGGCAGCAACGTCCTCGGCGCGCTCACCCTCGCCGAACTCGCCGCGACCGGACGCCCCAAACCGCTGCACCACATCTCGTCGATCGCGGTGTTCAACGAGGTGGGCATCACCTCGATGGGCGAGGACGACCCGCTCGCCCACGTCGACCGGCTCGTCTCCGGCTACGACCAGTCGAAGTGGGCCGCCGAGGTCGCCCTGCGCCGGGCCCGCGACCACGGCCTCATCGTCACCGCGCTCCGCCCCGGCGGCATCGGCGGTCACACGAAGACCGGCGCCTACAACCCGCAGGACCTCAGCAGCGGCCTCATCTCCGCCTTCGGCCGCTACCGCACCGTGCCGGCGTTCCGCCACCTCAACGCCGCCCCGGTGGACTGGGTCAGCCGGGTCGCCGTCGCCGCCGTCTGCGAACCCGACGCGTGGGGCTTCGACTACAACCTCACCGGCGTTCCCAACAGCCTCGACGACGTCGTACGGGACATGGCCCTCGGCGGCATGCACGTGCGCGTCCAGGACTGGGACGAGTGGCGCACCCTCACCCTCGCCCGTCTGGAGGCCGAGCCCGTACCCGAACTCGGCTTCCTCTCCCGGGTGCTGCGCAGCCCCACCGCCCTGAAACTGTGCGAGGCCACCCTGAAGGGCCCGGCCGCCGAGGCCGAGCGCACCGACGCCCTGGTCGCCGCGCTGGGTCTCGCCCCCGCCGCCCGCTACGACGCCCAGGCCCAGCTGAAGACGTTCGAGAAGCTCGCCGGCGACGGCCTCGCCCGGCTGCCGCACAAGGACGACCAGCCCTACCTCTGGTTCTCCGAGACCACCGAGGGCACCGTCGGCCCGGTCGGCGCCGCCGTCTCGTCCCCCTGCTCGATGGCGCTCACCCTGTCCATCGCGAGCATGTACCAACTGGTGAAGGAGCGCCGGGTGGACGTCACCGGACAGGTTACCTGCCCCGCCCTGCACCCCGAACCGCTCACCGTCGAGCGCGGCGACCTGTGGGTGCGCCCCGAGGAGGGCATCCCGCAACAGCACGGCATGCGGCATCAACTCCTGCGCTACCGGCTCGGGTTGCGGGACGCGGACGGCGGCCGGTGGTGGCTGGAGGGCCGCAAGTACGCGCGCGCCCGCCGGGACCTGTGGCGGCAGACCCGTGCGCTCACCGTGGAGATCGGCCGCGAGGGGGAGGCGGCGAGCCTGCTCGGCGAGGTCGTGGTGCCCGCCGACTCCTACGTCCGCGACCAGATCGACGGCATCCGCGTCGACCCGCGCCTGACCGGCCAGGAGAAGCGGGCCGCGAAGCTCACCTGGCTCGCCTGGTTCGGCCTGGAGATGGGCCGCGGCCTGGTCGCCCCGTTCGCCCGGGCCGCCGCCGACCTGCTCGACCTGCGCCGGACCCCGACCCACACGGAGCACAACCGATGATCTTCAGGACCACCGCCGCCAAGGCGGCCCGCCCGGCGCTGCGCAAGGTCCGCACCGGCGTGGCGCCGCGCCCGCTGCGCCACCGCCTGGACCCGGCCCTCGTCGAGGAGGTCCCGTTCCACGCCGGCGACCGCGTCCGGCTCGGCCTGACCCGGATCGGCCCGGACGACCCGGGCCGCCCCGCCGTGCTGCTGCTGCACGGGCACACGGCCTCCGCCGACATGTTCCTGCTGCCCGAGACCCGCAACCTCGTCGACGTCCTGCTCGACGACGGCTACGAACCCTGGCTGCTGGACTGGCGGGGCAGCAGCAGGCTCCCGTACAACGAGACCGGGGGCCGCTACACGTACGACGACGTGGCGCTGTACGACATCCCCGACGCCGTCGCCCGTGTCCGTGAACGCATCGGCGACCGGCCGCTGTTCGTGGTCGCGCACTGCATCGGCTCGCTCACCCTGTCGATGAGCATGGCGGCCGGCCTGGTCCCGGGCCTGGCCGGGGTGGTGTCGCAGGGCGTCTTCCTCACGCCCAAGCTGGCCGGGCGGACCTCGCTGCGGATGTCCGTGGCCGGGGAGCTGCTGAAGAGCCGGATCGACCACATCCCGGTCGACATCCGCAAGGTCGGTCTGTGGTCGAAGTACACCCCGCTGTTCGCGCTCGCCTCCCGCAAGGCGGCCTGTCCGGACCCGACCTGCCAGATCCTGCACAACTCGGCCTGGGGGACCGGCGCCTCCCTCTTCGTGCACGAGAACCTCGACCCCGTCACCCACGACCGGCTCGCCGAACTGCTCGGTCCCGCCCCGCTGTGGATCCTGCCCCATCTGCGCCGGATCGAGCTGGCCCGCACCGTCGTCCGCTGGCACGACACCGACCACCGCTACCGGGCGCTGCCGCCCAACGCGCTGGACGCGGCCGCCCGCATCGACACCCCGGTGCTGCTGCTCTCGGGCAGCGAGAACGGGCTGTGGCTGGACTCCCAGAAGCTGTGCCACGAGGTGCTGTCCCGCCGGCAGCCGCAACTGGACGTGTCGTACACCGAGATCCCCGGTTACGGCCACCTCGACCCGTTCCTGGGCCGGGGCGCCGCGCTGGACGTCTTCGGGCACGTCCTGGAGTTCCTGGGCGCACACCGCTGATAATCACCCCCGCCGGCCGATGACGGCGGGCGGTGCCGCCGGTTACCGTACCCGTCAGTAACCGGACGTGTCCCGACCCGCTCCCCAGGAGGCCCCATGCCGCAGCTCGACGTCGCCGGCGCCGTACTGACGTACGACGACGAGGGCCCCCGCGACGGCGCGGCGGTGCCCCTCGTCTTCGTGCACGGCTGGACGGCCGACCGGCACCGCTGGGACCACCAGGTGGCGCACTTCTCGCCCGGCCGCCGGGTGATCAGGCTGGACCTGCGCGGGCACGGGGAGAGCACGGGCGCCGGCGTGCGGACGGTCGCGGAGCTGGCCGCGGACGTCCTGGCGCTGCTCGACCACCTCGGGGTGGAGCGGTTCGTGCTGGTGGGCCACTCCATGGGCGGCATGATCTCCCAGACCATCGCGCTGTCCCACCCCGAACGCGTGGAACGGATGGTGCTGGTCAACTCCATCGGCCGGATGACCTACAGCCGCGGCCGCGGGCTGCTCATGGCGGCCTCCACGCTGGCGCCGTACAAGCTGTTCATCACGGCCAACATCCAGCGGGCCTTCGCGCCGGGCCATCCGCGCGAGGAGGTCCGCGAGTACATCCGCGCGTCCGCGCAGACCCCGCGCGAGGTCGTCATGACGCTGTACGGCGCCATGCGCGCCTTCGACGTCCTCGACCGGGCCGGCGAGATCCGGACCCCCACCCTGATGGTGCACGGCTACCACGACATCCAGCTTCCCGTGCGGCAGATGCTGCGGCTGGCCAAGGCCTACCCGGACGCGGAGGTCCGCATCATCGACGCGGGCCACGAACTGCCCGTGGAGAAGCCGGCCGAACTCACCGCGGTCCTCGACCGGTTCCTGACCCCCGGGACCGAGGAGACCGGGCGGCCCGCGAGGACCCCGGGGCCCGGGGAGGGGGCGGAGCCCGAGGCGGCCCCGCGGCCGTAGCGCCGCCCCGGCGCGCCCGCGCGCCCGGACCGGGCCTCAGCCGACACCGAGGGCCCGGTCCGCGGCCGCCGCCGTCGGCTGCCACCACGTCGTCACCGGCTCCCACACCAGCACCTCGGTCCCGGTGCCCAGCCGGGCGGCGGTGAAGGAGCGGCCCCACTGCGAGGCGGACGCGGCCACCGTGACCGAGCCGGTCCGGCGGGCCTCGGGGTCCGCCAGGTCGGCGATCGTGCGCACGCCCGCGTAGGCCGTCCTGCCCGCCTTGAGCGCGTAGACGCCGCGGCCGCCCTCGGGCACCGGCAGCGCGGCCCCGTCCAGGTCGCCGAAGGTGATCGTGGGCACCCGGTCCACGACACAGGTGCGGCCCCCGCGGTTGGTCACGGCCACGCGCAGCACGGAAGGATCGGCGGACGCGGCCTTCGCCCGTACGGCCAGCACCCGTTCCGCACAGCGGACGGGCCCGGCCCGGCGGCCGGCCGCCTGGCTCTGCGGCGCGGCGCCCAGCAGCGCGACGGCGGCGCAGACGACGGGTACGGCGACGGTGGCTCGGATGCGCATGGCGGGTTCCCCCTGTCATGGTCGGTACGGGTGCGGCGGGCCGGGGCGCGCCTCGTCGGATGTGACGATCCGGGCGGCCGGGAGGTTGCGCCGCGGACGCCCCTGTCACCCGTTCGCTCCATGCCGGCTGTCAGCGGGCGGTGCCGGACGTGGAGGTCCAGCCCTTGTGGTCCGCCGGGCAGGAACTGCCGTCGGCCGGCAGGGAGCCGTACAGCAGGAAGTCGTCCACCTTGCGGTGCACGCACTTGGACGACGAGTAGCCGGTGTGCCCGTCGCCCCTGTTGTCCAGCACGACGGCCGCCGTGCCGAGCCGACGGGCCGTCTCCTCGGTCCAGCGGTACGGCGTCGCGGGGTCGCCGCGCGTGCCGACCAGCAGCATCCTGGCCGTGTCGACGTCCTTCACCCGGTCCCGGACGAAGTCCGTTCCCCTGGGACGGCCGTAGCACATGAGGAGCTGGGTGAGCTTGAACCGGCCGAAGACGGGAGAGGCCTGGTCGTAGGCGGCGCGCAGGCTCTTCAGGTCCTTGGTGACCTGGGCTCCGGTGGGCCGGTCGGGGTCGTCCGCGCAGTTGATCGCCAGCAGTGCGGCCGGCAGGTTGTCGGCCGGGATGTCACCGGAGTCCACGAGCCCGCCGTCCCGCTTGTCCACCGCCCGGTCCCCGGCCGGTCCGGGCCGGCGCATCGGCGGGGTGAAGCCGCCGCCCGGCCAGAAGGCGCCGGCGGAGAAGCTGAGCACGCCCCGGGTGTCACCGTCGTCGACCAGCGAGGAGAGCGCGCGCTCCAGGGTGGGCCACAGCTCCTGGCTGTACAGGGCGGAACCGATGGCGCCCGCCAGGTCCTGGCCGGAGAAGGCGCCGCCGAAGTCCGTGGGCACGGGGTCCTCGTCGAGCGAGCGCACCAGACGGACCACCTGGCTCCCGGCCATGCGCCGGTCCCGCCCGAACGGACAGGCGATGTCCGTCGTACACCAGTCCAGGAAGTCGTCCAGCGCCGTCTGCAGCCCCTCGGCGCCCGCGACACCCTGTTCGGACAGGGGTTCGGTGAGGGTGTCGACTCCGTCCAGGGTCATCCGGCCGACCCTGTGCGGGAACTGCGCCGCGTACACCGCGCCGAGCCGCGTTCCGTAGGAGAAGCCCAGGTAGTTGAGCTTCTTGTCGCCGAGGGCCTGGCGTATGACGTCCAGGTCGCGGGCGGCGTCCACGGTGCCTATGTGCCGCAGCACCGGACCGGAGTTCCGGGCGCACTGCTCGGCGGCCTGCCGCAGCCGCTCCAGCAGCGGCTGGGGCCGGGTGAGGTCGAGGTTCTGCCCCGTCGCCACCGAGGTCTGCTCGCCGCCCTCGCCGCAGCTCACGGGGGAGGACCGGCCGACGCCGCGCGGATCGAAGCTGACCACGTCGTAGCCCTTGGTCAGGTCCATGAACTGCTTGCCGCCCACCGCCAGCTCATGGACGCCGGAGCCGCCGGGGCCGCCGAAGTTCAGCAGCACCGAGCCCCGCGACGGGCCCGTGGCCCGGTAGCGGGCCAGCGCCACGTCGAGCGTGCCGGCGCCGGGGCGGGCGTAGTCGAGCGGGACGGTCACCTTCCCGCACTGCAGGTCCCGTGGCATGTCCGCGCCGTCGCAGGCCGCCCACGCCACCTTCTGCCCGTAGAAGCGGGACAGGCCGGGCCGCGAATCCTCGGCCGCCGCCATGGGCAGCCCGGACCCGAGCAGCGTCAGGGTCAGCGCGCCGGCGCCCGCGCACGTGCGCACACCGGGCCGGGTGGACAGCTTGGCCAGCATCGTTCGCCTCCCGGTGGGAGCACCCGACGGGGGGCCGGGCGGCGCCCTCGCTCACCATAAGCGGGGTCCGGAAGGGCCGCCTCCGGGCGAGCGGCACGACTGTCGATGATCTATTCTTCGCACTTTCTATGACGATCGGTAGCCATTCGAAACTTTACGTGCGACTCGAAAGACCATGTCGCTCAATGGGGTGAAAGACTGATACGCCATAACCCCGATGGTTCGGCTGCGTTCTATCCGGTGTGGGCAAGTGCCCGCGACGATGTCTAGAAAGCAGGGAAATCCATGAGACGGGCTACCCGAAACGGTGTGTTCGCTGTCGTCGCCGCCTCAGGCGCCATGGCCGTGGCGATGCCGGTGTCCGCTGCGTTCGCGGCCGACGGGGCCTCCGCCGACGGTGCGGCGACCGGCTCGCCCGGGGTGATCTCCGGCAACACCATCCAGGTTCCGGTGCACGTTCCGCTGAACGTGTGCGGCAACACCGTGAACGTCGTGGGGCTGCTCAACCCCTCTGCGGGCAACGCCTGCGAGAACGGCGGTCACGGGGACAAGAAGAGCGGCTCGCACAAGGCCGGCTCCTCCTCGTCCCACGGCGGCGCCTACGCGCACGGCGGCAGCAAGGACTCGCCGGGAGTCATCTCCGGGAACACCATCGAGCTCCCCGTGCACGTGCCGGTGAACGTCACCGGCAACTCGGTGAACGTGGTGGGCGTGGGCAACCCGGCGGTGGGCAACCACTCCAGCAACCACTCCTCGGAGACGCCGGAGACCACCACGCCGGAGCCGGAGACCACCACGCCGGTCAAGTCCCACCCGGTCCCGCACACCCAGCAGGCCGCCCCGGAGCCCTCCGTGGCCACCCTGGCCCACACCGGCGCGGACATGACGGCGCCCGCGGTCGCCGGCAGCGCGGCCCTGCTGCTCACCGGAACGGTCCTGTACCGCCGTTTCCGGCCGAGCCGCATGCGCTGACCCATCGGTAACGAGGCCCCACCGGACGCCGGCCCGGTGGGGCTCACCGCTGTCCGGGCCCCAACGGCGGCTGGCCGAAAGGCGGTTGCCGGCCCGGCGGCGCCGGCCCTCGGCATGGCGCGGGGCCGGGGTGATCGGGAAGGATGCCCGGTGCGCGGCCGAGCGCCGCGCCGCACGGCAGCCCCGAACCCCAGGACAGTGGAGCGCACCGATGACCGCACCGGCCCCGCAGGACCTCGTCGTCACCCAGGCCACGCTCGCCGACTGGCCGGTGATCAGCGGGTGGGCGGCGGCCGAGGGCTGGAACCCCGGGCTGTCGGACGGGCCCGCCTTCTTCGCCCAGGACCCCGACGGCTTCTTCCTCGGCCGGATCGACGGGGAGCCCGTCTCGGCCGTCTCCGTCGTCAACCAGGGCCCCGGCTACGCCTTCCTCGGCTGCTATCTCGTCCGCCCGGACCTGCGCGGCCGGGGTCACGGCCTGACGACCTGGAAGACCGCGCTGGCCCACGCCGGGAACCGTACCGTGGGCCTCGACGGAGTCGTCGCCCAGCAGGACAACTACCGCCAGTCCGGCTTCGAACTCGCCCACCGCACCGTGCGGTTCACCGGCGTCGCCACCGGCGCCGGATTGTCCGCCGGCGTCCGCCCCGCGAGCCCCGCCGACCTCCCCGCCATCACCGCCTACGACGCCCTGTGCACGCCCGCCGAGCGCCCCCGCTTCCTCGCCGAGTGGCTCACCGGCCCGGGCCACCGTGCCTTCGTCCGCCACGACGGCGAGCGGCTCACCGGCTACGGGGTGATCCGCCCCGGCCACGACACCCTGCGCATCGGCCCCCTCTTCGCCGACGGCGCGGACGACGCCCGGGCGCTGTTCGCCGCCCTCACCGCCGACGCCGCCGGCCGTGAGATCGCCGTTGACGTCCCCGAGCCGAACGCGGACGCGATCGCCCTCGTCGAGGGGGCCGGCTTCAGTCCTTCGTTCGAGACGGCCCGCATGTACACGGGCCCGGTCCGCGCCCACGCCAAGGAACGCGTGTTCGGCGTGACCACACTCGAACTCGGCTGACCCACAGCACACCCGCCCACCAGCCCCGGCACCCCAGCCGGGCGGACCCCGGCGTCATCGACTCGGCCCGCGTCGCTCGCACCGGTTCGGCGCAAGGCGCTGTCGGTTCGGTGCCCGGGTCACTCGGCACTCGTCCTCGCTGAGTTCCTCGTACCGGCCCCGGCCCGGGCGGCCCTGGCAGACGCGGCGCCGTACCAAGTGGCGCACCGGCCCGCGCGACGTGGCTCAGCGCCGCCCGCCCGGCTCACACCGGCTCGGCCCAGGGCGCTGTCGGTCAGGCGCCGGGTCACTCGGCACTCGTCCTCGGCGAGGTCCCGCGTACCGGCCCCGGCGGCCCTGGCTGACGCCGAGCCGTACTCAAGCGGCGCATCGTCGTCCCGCGCAGCAGGCGCCCGGCGCGCCGCCCGCGCCAGACCGCGCGGCGCCGCGCCCGGCCGATCCACTCCCGTCCGCACGCCGCAGCTCGGGCTGAAGCCGCGCCCTGCCAGCTCAGCAAGCACCGACCCTCACGGCACCCCGCCCGCCGCTTAGCCCCGACCCTCACGGCACCCCGCCCGCCGCTCAGCCCCGACCCTCACGGCACCCCGCCCGCCGCTCAGCCTCGCCCGGCGTGGAAGCGGCGGTGGAGGTCGTGCACCTCCTCGGTCAGTTCGGGTACCGGGCCCTCGACGGTCACCCCGGGGGCGACCTCACGCACCGGCAGCGGCCGTACCGGGGGTGCGGGTACGCCCAGTTCGGTCAGCCAGGCGCCGAGCTGCTCGGACGAGGCGACGTACACGATGCGGCCGAGCCCCACCCAGGCGTGCGCGGCCGCGCACATGGGGCAGTGCTCGCCCGAGGTGCAGACCGTCGCGGCCGCCCGTTCCGCCGGCGTCAGGTGGGCCGCCGACCAGCGGGCCAGTTCGAACTCCGGATGCCGTGTGCGGTCCCCGCCGGCCACCCGGTTGCGGTCCTCGGCGAGCACCGTGCCGTCCGCCGCGACGAGCACCGAGCCGAACGGCTCGTCCCCGGACTCCAGCGCCTCGCGCGCGAGTTCCACGCAACGGCGTAGATGGCTCAGCTCACTGTCCTTCACCATGCTCCCCGGCCTCCTCACCGACAGTTCCCGGCGTCGCAGGCTACGGGCCCCGCCGGCTCCCGGCGACCGGAAAACCCCGTTGCTCCGCAGGGGAGGCCGGTGCTGGAGTGGGGGCATGGATCTTGATCACGCCGCGGTGCTCGCCCTGTACGACCGGGAGATGCGGGAGGGCGCCCGCCCCGACGGGCCCGGGACCCGGGTCGAGCGGACCGGCGCCGTGGTGCGCCAGACCGGCGACGCGCACGGCTGGAACGGGGTTGTCTGGTCCGACCTCGACGAGGCGACGGCGGACCGTGTGATCGGCGAACAGATCGCCCACTTCACCGGCCTCGGCCTCGACTTCGAGTGGAAGCTCTACGCCCACGACCGGCCCGCGGACCTCGGCGCCCGCCTCGCCGCGGCCGGGTTCCGGGCCGAGCCCGAGGAGACACTGCTGATCGGCGAGACCGGCCGACTGGCCCTGGACGCCGGAACACCCGACGGGATCCGCATCGTCCAGGCGACCGACGCGGCCGGCGTCGAACTCGTCGTGCGGGTGCACGAGTCGGCCTTCGGTACCGACGGCAGCCGTCTGCGGCACCGGCTGCTGGCCCGGCTGGCCGCCGACCCGGACACGGTCGTCGCCGTGGTGGCGCTCGCCGGGGACGAGCCGGTCAGCTCCGCCCGCATGGAGCTGGTGCCCGGCGCCCGCTTCGCGGGCCTGTGGGGCGGCGGCACCGTCGAGGCCTGGCGGGGCCGGGGCGTCTACCGCGCCCTCGTCGCCCACCGGGCCCGCGTCGCCGCCGCCCACGGCTGCCGCTATCTCCAGGTCGACGCCTCACCGATGAGCCGCCCGATCCTGGAACGCGTCGGCTTCCACGCGCTCAGCACCACGACGCCCTACCTGTACGGAGGCTGACCGCTCGTCCGTACGGAGTCTGACCGCTCGTCCGTACGCAGGCCGACCGCGAGGTCAGCGGTGGGCCCGGGCCCGGTCCAGCGCGGCCACGCCCACGGCCGCCAGGGCGATCTGGATCAGCCACTCGATCCAGTCGGGCCCCTTGGTGTCCGCGACGCCGATCCCGGCGGCGATCGCCGAGCCCACCAGCGCGGCCACGATGCCGACCACGATGGTCCACAGGATGCCGATGTGCTGACGCCCCGGTACGACGAGCCGGCCCAGCACGCCGATGATGATGCCGATGACGATGGCACTGACGATGCCCGATATCTCCATGTCGACCCTCCGGTTCTCGCTTACGCCGATGTGCCGTCTGCCCGCTGCCGCCCGATGCACGCCGGCGCGGACATTGCCGGGACTTTCTGTTCACCCGACTGTTATGCCATGTACCTTTCAAGCGATCGACGCGTGTAGAACCCTCATGCGTGCTCTACGCGCGCAGACCAGGCGCCCCCACCGCCTCTCCCCACTCCCACGGAGGTTCGCCGGATGTTCGGATCGAGGAGATCCACCCGCACGCTCACCACCGCGCTCGCCGGACTCGGACTGCTCGTCAGCGCCGCGGCACTGCAGTTCGGGGTCGCTTCGGCCCCCGCACACGCGGCCACCACGCACCGCATCCTGTTCGACAACGCCCACGCCGAGACGGCGGGCAACGCGGACTGGATCATCTCCACCAGCCAGCCCGACCCGCTGGGCCAGGACTCCACCCCGTCCGCGGAGACCGACTGGACCGGAGCCCTGTCCTCCTGGGGCGTGTCCCTGCAGAAGGCCGGCGGCTACAGCCTGAAGACCCTCCCGTCCGGCTCCAGTCTGAGCTACGGCGGCTCGTCCGCCACCGACCTGTCGAACTTCGACACCCTGGTGCTGCCCGAGCCCAACACGCTGTTCACCACCGCCGAGAAGACGGCGATCATGAACTTCGTGAAGAACGGCGGCGGCCTGTTCATGATCTCCGACCACACCGGCGCCGACCGCAACAACGACGGTCAGGACGCGGTCGAGATCCTCAACGACCTGATGACCAACAACAGCGTCGACTCCACCGACCCGTTCGGCTTCTCCATCGACTCGCTGAGCATCGGCTCCGACTACCCCTCGGCGATCAGCGACAGCACCGACCCCGTCCTGCACGGCTCGTTCGGCACGGTCAGCAAGAGCCTGATCGCCAGCGGCACCACGGCCACCCTCAAGCCCGCCGACAACGCGAGCGTCAAGGGCCTGCTCTACCGCACCGGTTACTCCGGCAACACCGGCGCCTTCTTCCTGACCAGCACCTTCGGCAGCGGGCGGGTCGCCTTCTGGGGTGACAGCTCGCCCATCGACGACGGCACCGGCCAGTCCGGGAACACCCTGTACGACGGCTGGAACGACACCGGCGCCACCGACGCGGCCCTCGCGCTCAACGCCACGGCCTGGCTCGCCGGTTCCGGCACCACGGGAGGCGGTGGCGGCACCGGCGCCTGCACCGCCGCGCAGCTGCTCGGCAACAACGGCTTCGAGTCCGGCGCCACCTCCTGGACCAGCTCCAGCGGTGTCATCACCAACGACTCCGGCGAGCCCGCCCGCACCGGCTCCTACAAGGCATGGCTGAGCGGCTACGGCTCCGCCCACACCGACACGGTCGCGCAGACGGTGACCATCCCCGCCGGGTGCACGAACGCCGTCCTGAGCTTCTACCTCCACATCGACACCGCCGAGACCACCACCTCCACGGCCTACGACACCCTGAAGGCCCAGGTCCTCAACAGCGGCGGCACGGTGCTCTCCACCCTCGCCACGTACTCCAACCTGAACGCGGCGAACGGCTACGCCCAGCGCAGCTTCAGCCTCGCGGGCTACGCGGGCCAGACGGTCACGCTCAAGTTCACCGGCACCGAGGGCTCCACCCTGCAGACGTCGTTCGTCATCGACGACACCGCGCTCAACGTGAGCTGACGCCTCCGGCTCACGCGCTGGGCCCGGCACCTGGTGCCGGGCCCAGCGCGCCGTCTACCGGATGGCCCAGCCCCGCAAGCGCCCTGGGGCCGACGCGGTCACAGTGGGCAGCATGACAGAACCCGCTGGGCGACGCAGTGGCGGCACGGCCTCGACCACGGCGCGCAGGCGCGAACGCCGCGGCGCCCAGGAGGCCGCGCGGATCGCCGCCGACGAGCTGACCGAGCTGATCCGCCACCGCCTGGAGGGCGTCTCCGCGGTGTGCCGCAGCGAGGAGGGCGGCTGGCTCGTCAACGTCGACGTGCTGGAGCTGGCCCGCATCCCCGACACGACCAGTCTGCTCGCCACCTACGAGGTCGAGCTGGACCCGGCGGGCGAGCTCCTGCAGTACCGCCGGATCGCGCGCTACCGGCGCGGCGCCCAGGACCAGTGACCAGCCCGCCGGGCCCGCCTCCGGAAGGACCGCCGCATGATCACCTACGACGACGAGATAGTCTGCGCGCCCCGCGCCGGAACCCTCTACGACGTCCTCGAACTCATCCTCGACCGCGGCATGGTGATCGACGTCTTCGTGCGCGTCTCCCTGGTCGGGATCGAGATCCTCAAGGTGGACGCCCGGATCGTCGTCGCCAGCGTGGACACCTATCTGCGTTTCGCCGAGGCCTGCAACCGCCTCGACCTGGAGCACGACGTGCGCAGCAAGACCGTGCCCGAGCTGTTCGGCGGCGGGGCCGCCAGGACCGTGGCCAAGGCGGGTGCCAGGCGCACCGCCCGCTCGCTGACCTCGAAGGTGCGGGACTTCCTCGCCCCGGAGGAGTCCGAGGAGCCGGAGGAGCCGGAGGAGCCCGAGGAGTGGGAGGAGGAGCCCCGCAGGGCCCGCGCCGCCCGCGAGCCGGAACGCAAGCGGCCGGTGCGCCGGCCGCCGGAGGGGAGCCGCGGTGGTACGGCCCGCCGCCGCGACGAGGACGACGAGCGGCCCCGGCCGCGCTCCCGCCGCCCCGCCAGAGAGGACTGAACGTGACGGACACCGCCACCATCCGGAGCACGCTCTACGTGTACGGCATCGCGCACGCCGGCGTGCGGGTCCCGCGGACGCCGGGCGTGGGCGGGGCACCGGTACGGCTGCTCACCGAGGCCGGTCTGTGCGCCGCGGTCTCCGACCCGCCCGAACACGTCCGGGCGCGCCGCCGCGACCTGACGGCGCACCAGGCGGTGCTCGGCGAACTCATCGCCCAGGGACCCGTCCTGCCCATGCGGTTCGCGGTCGTCAGCCCCGATCCCGCCACCCTGCGGGCGCAACTGCGCGCCGACCGGGGCCATCTGTCGGCACAGCTCGACGCGGTGCGGGGCTGTGTGGAGATGAACGTCAAGGGCTCGGTCGTCTCCGGCTTCTTCGCCGACCTGGTGCGCCGCGACGAGAAGCTGCGTGACCTGGCCCGCCGGACGCGGCGCAGACCCGACTACGAGGCCAACGTGCGGCTGGGCGAGGCCCTCGCCCGCGGCGTCCGGCGCGAGGCGCGGCGCGCGGCGCACGAGGTCCTGGCCCGGCTGGCGCCGCTGGCGGTGCGGACGGCCCAGGGACAGCTCGACGACGAGCTGGTGCTGAGCGCCTCCTTCCTGCTGCGCTCCGCCGACGAGGAGGGGTTCCGGCAGGCGGTGGCCGAACAGGCGCGCGGCTTCGGGGACCGGCTGGCGCTGAGCGTGACCGGCCCCCTGCCGTGCTACAGCTTCGTCGAGACGCGCCCCGCGCCGGCCGGGCGGTGAGGCGATGGGCATCGTGAGCGGACTCCTGCTGCTGCCCCTGGCCCCCGTGCGCGGCACGGCGTGGATCGCCGACCACCTGCTGCACGAAGCCCGGCGCCAGACCCACGACCCGCGGGCGGTGCAGGCACGGCTGGCCCAGCTCAACCGGGATCTGGACGACGGCGTCGTCGACGAGGCGGCCTTCGAGAAGGAGGAGGAGCGGCTGCTCGCCCTCCTGGAGGATCCGGCGCGCCCCATGGGCCGAGAGCCGGGCCCCGCGAACTCCCCGAGGGGCGGCACCGGCGCGCGACGGCGCGTCGCCGGCCGGCCGCCGGCCGAACCGCGCCGCGGAGGCTCCGCGGCAGCGCACCGGCGCGACCGTCCCTACTGACCCAAGTCACCCGGCACCGCCCACATCCCTGGAGCTCTTCGTGACCGACGTCTCCGCCTGGCACTCCGACCCGGCGCCGCCGGACTGCGTGCCCGCGACCACCAACCTCGCGGATCTGCTCGAACGGATCCTCGACAAGGGCATCGTGATCGCCGGCGACATCAAGATCGACCTCCTCGACATCGAGCTGCTCACCATCCGGCTGCGGCTGTTCATCGCCTCGGTCGACACCGCCCGGCGGGCGGGCATCGACTGGTGGGAGACCGATCCGGCGCTGTCCTCGCGGGCCGCCCACGACGTGCTGGCCGAGGAGAACGAGCGGCTGCGCGCGCGACTCGACGCCCTGGAGGGCGCCGGGGCCGGGGCGCTCGGCACCTCCGGGGAGGAGCCGCGGTGAACCGTCCTGCGGCGCCGGCCGCCGTCCCCGCCGGCCGGCAGAGCACGCCCACCACCCTCACCTGCGTGTTCGCCGTGACCCGCACCCCGCCGCCCGCCGACGTCCTGACCGCGGCCCACGGCTACGACGAGGGCGGACCCCTGCGCCTGGTGGCCGCCGGGCCCCTCTGGCTGGTGGCCCAGGACGTGCCCGCCGCCTCCTTCGACGCCGCCTCGCTGGGGGAGCGGCTGAACCGTCCGGAGGAACTGGAGCGCTGCGCCCGCGCCCATCACCGGGGCGTGGCGGCGGCCGCCCGGCCGGGCCCCGTGGTGCCCCTGCCGATGGCGACCCTGTACCTCGGTGACCTCAACGCGGTCCGCGCCGTGTCCGATCGGGAGGCGGAGCTGTGCGCGCTGCTCGACCGGCTGCGCGGCCGCACGGAGTGGGCGGTCAAGGTGCACGCCGCCGAGGCGTCCGCCTCCGGTGCGGCGGGCTCCGCCGCCGAGGAGGCCCCGGCCGGCGGCCGCGCCTACCTCAGCCGGGTCAGCGCCCGACGGCGGACCCGGTCCGAGGCGCAGGAGCGAGCCCTGGCCGCGGCCCACGAGGCAGACCGGGAGCTGCGGCGGCACGCCGTCGCCGCGACCCGGCACCGGCCGCAGAGCGAGCAGCTGACCGGCCGCAGCACCCCGCAGCTGCTGAACGCCGCCTATCTCGTGGACGACGCGGGACGCGAGGAGTTCGCCGGGGCCCTGGCCCGGCTCACCGCCGGCTGGATCGGCACGGGGATCGAGATCACCGCGTCGGGGCCCTGGATCCCGTAC
This sequence comes from Streptomyces sp. NPDC038135, assembly GCF_055601245.1. Lineage (NCBI taxonomy): Bacteria > Bacillati > Actinomycetota > Actinomycetes > Kitasatosporales > Streptomycetaceae > Streptomyces > Streptomyces sp. NPDC038135. The sequence continues at coordinate 515,533 of NZ_JBVJXS010000006.1, forward strand.
TCCTTCGCACGGCTCGACCAGGAGTGGGACGGCACGGCGGACCCCGAAGGGGCCGCCCCTCGGCACGAGGGCCGCCCATGACCGCGACCGCGAACCGCGAACCCGCCCCCGTGCCCTGGGAGGCGCCCGAACCGTACGCGCCGATCGGGGTGCCCCTGGTCGACCTGCTGGACCGTGTGCTGGCGACCGGGGTCGTGATCAGTGGCGACCTGGTCCTCGCGGTCGCGGACGTGCCACTGGTCCGGATCTCGCTGCACGCCCTCCTCGCGTCGGTCAGCGACCGGGTGCCGGCGCCCTGGCCGGACAGCGGGCCGCTGTGACCGCGCCACGCGCCCGCGCCCTGGACCTGGACCCCGAGGCGGTGGCGAACGACCTGGCCGCGCTGGTCCTGGCCGTGGTGGAGCTGCTGCGCCAGCTCATGGAACGCCAGGCGGTGCGCCGTTTCGACGAGGGGACGCTGAGCGCCGAGCAGGAGGACCGCCTGGGGACCGCGCTGATGCTGCTCGACCGGCGGATGGACGAGCTGTGCGCCCAGCACGGTCTGAGCCGGGCCGACCTCAACCTCGACCTGGGTCCGCTCGGCCCGCTGCTGGCCGATCCCTGACCCGGCGCCGTGTCGGGACCGGGTCAGCCGGCCAGGAGGGTCCGCTCCGGGGTGTTCCAGCCGGACACCCGCACGTGCGGGGCCGAGCCGTGCAGATCGGCGGTCCGGTAGGTGGCGGTCAGCGTCACCGACTCGCCCGGCCAGAGACCGGCCTCGTTGTCCGACCAGCGCACCGGGAGCACCGGCCGGCCCCGGTCGTCGACCAGATGCACGTCCGTGAACAGGGACGGCGTCTTCCCGCTCCCGGCGTGCCGCAGCGTCACCGTCGTCGTGGACATGTCCCCGGACGACCGTGTCGCCGCCGTCGCCTCCACCGGGGCCTGGGCCATCGAGGCGAGCCCCTTGAGGTCGGCGTAGCGGCTGGTCGGGGTGTAGTACCAGTCGGTGTGCGCCCAGTCGAGCGTGTCCGGTGCGGTGGAGAGCCAGTAGACGTTGCGGCTCACCTCCCGCCCGTCCTCGTCGGTCAGCGTCAGCCGCAGCAGGTACGTGGCGGGCAGGCCGCTCACCGACGCGGGCAGGGTGAGGGCGGTGCGGCGCGCGCCGTCGCCGTCCACCGACACGCCGGCGACGGACCTGTCGTAGCGCTGCGTGCCGTCGGGGTCGAACAGGGTGGCCCGTGCGGTGAGCCGGCCCGCCGGCTCGTGCCTGCCGTTCACGACGACGACCGAGCGGTCGTCGTAGGAGTACTGGACGTGCAGCGGCTCGTTCGCCTTCTTCGCGCCGAAGTAGGCGCCGCCCTGGTCCAGGTAACGGTCCGTCAGCTGCCAGTGCAGGGACGTCCAGCCGCTGTTGAACATCCAGTAGATCACCCCGGTGGCGGGCTTGTCCGCGTCGGTGGCGTTGCGCGCGTAGGCCTCGTACTGGGCGCGGACGTTCTCGTACTGGGCGAGCTGCGCCTTGCGGACGTAGTCGGTCAGGTCCTTCGGGGCGCCGTAGCGGCCGGTGAGGGCGGCGTCGTAGATCTTCAGGGTGCCGAAGACGGACGACGGTGAGCGGTGGTACTGCCGGGCGCCCGGGTCCTTCCAGAGGGTTTCGAGTTCGGCCGGCGTCATCATCCGGCGCAGGGTGTCGAGGGTCGGGATGTCCGGGCCCGCGCTGGTCTCGGAGTTGAAGCCGGTGGCTCCGCCCTCGCGCTTGGCGTACCAGTAGCCGGGCGGGACCCAGTCGTACGGCCCGGTCATCTTCATCCCCGAGCGGCCGAGCTGCGGCGAGGACTTCTCGGAGGCGGCCGGGATCACCGGGACGGACCAGTCGGCGGCCTTCAGGGCGTCCAGGTAGTTCCGCTCGATCGTCGCGTCGGGGGCCGCGTCGCTGCCGATCAGGAAGGAGATCACGCTCGGGTGGCCGCGCAGCCGTGCGGCCTCGGCGGCCATGGAGGCCTTGGCGACCCGGTGGTCCGCGTCGGTCCACTTCTCGCCGGAGCCGTCCTCGTTGACGTTCCCCTCCCACTTGTCGCAGCACTCCCAGCCGGGCAGCGCGAGCAGGCCGTAGCGGTCGGCGAGGTCGAAGAACTCGTCCGGCTCGATGTGGCCCTCCAGCCGGAGGGTGTTGAGCCCGAGGTCGCGGGCGTACTCGAGCCGGTCCGCCGCGTAGCCGGGGTCCCAGCGCAGGAACTCGTCCGGGGACCAGCCACCGCCCTTGATCAGCAGCTTGCGGCCGTTGATCCGGTACTGGCGGGCGCCGTCGGCGTCGAGGGGGGCCTGCACGTCACGGACGCCGAAGGTCTCGTGGGCGGTGTCCGAGGCCGTGCCGGCGACCGACGCGGTGAGGTCCAGGTCGTACAGGGGCTGCTCACCCAAGCCGGCCGGCCACCACACGCGCGGGGACGCGAGGCGCAGACCGGGGACGTCGGCGGGGGAGAAGGCGACGGTCTTCGTCTCGTGCGGGGCGAGTGCCACGTCCCGGGTGAAGGCCGTCCCGGCGACCCGCCCGGTCACCTGGGCGGTGACCGCCTCGTCGGAGTCGTTGCGGGCCTGGGCCTTCACGGTCAGGTCGGCGGTGGCGAGGGACGGCACCTCCAGCCTCGTCACCACGTGCGCGTCGCGCAGCGCCACCGGGCCGCCCCGGCGCACCAGGACGTCGCGGACGATGCCCATGTTCCGGTCGGGCGGCGGCTGCAGCCAGTCGAGCCAGCCCATGGTGAGGTCGGCGTCCGGGTTGTTGGGCCGGATCCGGAACGCGACCGTGTTGGCCCCGGGCCGCACCAGCGGGGTGATGTCCAGCTCGTGCCGGGTGTAGGCGCCGGTCACGTCCGCCGCCCCGGCCACCGCGTGGCCGTTGACGTAGACGTCGGCGGCCGACACGACCCCGCTGAAGTCCAGGTGGGTGCGGCGGGCGGTGTCCTCGACGGTGAAGTCGGACCGGTACCACCAGGGGACGTCGAAGTCCTTCCGCGGGATCTTCGACAGGTTGGTGGAGTGGAAGGGGTCGGGATACACGCCGTCGGCGAGCAGGGCGGCCAGGACCGTCGACCGGGGGCCGGCCGGATGCCAGCCCGTGGTCCGGTAGCCGGGGGACGAGACGGCCGCCGCCGGGTCGCCCACCTTCGCCGTCGACTGGACGGCGAACCCGGCGAGCGGGGTGGCGGAGCCGGCCGCGGAGGGCACGCGGGTCACGGCGGCCGGCCGTCCGCGGTGCGCCGGGCCCCTGTCCTCCGTCGCGGCCCGGGCGCTGGTGGACAGCGCGGCGAGCAGGCTCAGGAGCGCGGCTGCCGTGGCCGGCCGGCGTCCGGGGGCGGGTCGAGCGAACACGGCGATCTCCAGCCTTGTGTCGTCAGGAGCCCGGCAAAGTCAGGAAACTTTACTAACCTGGCTCGAGCTGTCGCGCGGCGCGGGCCGCGTCGTCGACCGTAGGCCCCGCCCGCCCCGACCAGCGGCACGAACCGCTCGGCTGTCGCCCGTCCGGCGTCGTGGGGCGGCACAACTTCATCCGCCGGCCGGCCCGGCCGGGCGAACCGCCGCCGCGCGCCGGTCCGCGCGCCCGTCGCGTCAGGAGTCCCCCATGTCCGGTAGTCCGCCACCCGCGGGCGGCTTCGTCCGCCGTGTCGGTCCCTTCCAGGCCACGGCCATCAACATGAGCCAGATGTGCGGCATCGGCCCGTTCGTGACCATCCCGCTGATGGTGAGCGCGTTCGGCGGCCCCCAGGCCGTCGTCGGCTTCGTCGCGGGCGCCGTGCTCGCGCTGTGCGACGGGCTGGTCTGGGCCGAGCTGGGCGCCGCCATGCCCGGTTCCGGCGGCAGTTACGTCTACCTGCGCCACGCGTTCCGGCACCGCACCGGCCGTCTGATGCCGTTCCTGTTCGTGTGGACCGCGATGCTGTTCGTCCCACTGATCATGTCCACCGGCGTGGTCGGCTTCGTCCAGTACCTGGGCTACCTCGCCCCCGGCCTCGGCCGGACCTCGGGCGACCTCGTCGGCCTCGGCGTGATCGCCCTGGTCGTGCTCCTGCTCTGGCGCGGCATCGAGCACATCGCCCGCATCACCGCCGTGATGTGGACCGTGATGATCGCCTCGGTGCTCCTGGTGATCGTCGCCGCGGCCACCGACTTCAGCCCGCACCTGGCCTTCACCCATCCGGCGCACGCCCTCGACGTCACCTCGGACCGCTTCTGGCCGGGCTTCGCCGCGGGTCTGACCATCGGCATCTACGACTACCTCGGCTACAACACCACCGCCTACATGGGCGCCGAGATCAAGGACCCCGGCCGGACCCTGCCGCGCTCCATCGTCCTGTCGATCCTCGGCATCATGGCGATCTACCTGCTGCTCCAGATCGGCACCCTCGGCGTCGTCGACTGGCACCGCATGACCGACCCGCACGACATCGCCTCCACCTCGGTGGCCTCCGCCGTGCTGGAGCGGACCTGGGGCAGGGGAGCCGCCGACACCGTCACCGTGCTGATCCTGATCACGGCCTTCGCCTCGGTCTTCACCGGCCTGCTGGGCGGCTCCCGGGTGCCGTACGACGCGGCCAGGGACCGGGTGTTCTTCCGGCCGTACGAGAAACTGCACGCCCGCCACCGGTTCCCGGTGCTGGGGCTCGCGACCATGGGCGTGATCACCGCGGTCGGCTTCCTGATCGGCCGGCACACCGACCTCGCGACCCTGATCCAGCTGCTCACCACGGTCATGGTGATCGTCCAGGCGCTGGCGCAGATCGTGGCCCTCGTCGTGCTGCGCAGAAGCCGGCCCGCCCTGCGCCGTCCCTACCGGATGTGGCTCTACCCGCTGCCCGCCGCCGTGGCCTTCACCGGCTGGTGCGTGATCTACGGCTACGCGGACGAGAACTCCCCGGGCCGCCACCCGATCGAGTGGTCCCTGGCCTGGCTGGCCCTCGGCTGCGTCGCCTTCCTGATCTGGGCCCGGCGGGAGCGGGCATGGCCCTTCGGGCCGAAGGAGAGCTCCCAGGAGCGGGCGGACGGACACGAGACCGTCGAGGTCGGCTGAGCCCCCGGCCGGCCGCGGAGCCGCCGACGGCACGGGGAGGCCGGTCCGCCCGGGCGGACCGGCCCCGAATTCTTCGTGTCCTTCACTTTCTTCGCCTGGTCCTCCTTCCTCGCGTCCGTACTCAGGAGCCCTTCTCCCAACGGCCGGTCTCTCGGTGGCCGGCCTCTCTACGTTCGTGGGGCGCTCTTCTGCGCCGTCCCGGCGCACATCAGCCCGAGGACCACGGTCAGCGCGCCGATGACGATGTTGTTCACGATCACGCCTGCGTCCGGGCCGCTGCCCACGATCCACGGAGCGATGATCATCCAGACGCCCATGGCGCACATGGCCCAGCTCAGGCCGTACATCCGTGCCGGAGCCGTCGTGAAGCCCAGGGCCAGCAGCCCGATCGCGATGCCCATGATCAGGTTGTGGGTCGCGAGCGCGGGCTGGCTCGCCGTGTAGTGCAGGATCCACGGGGACGCCGCGCAGTACAGGCCGAGCAGGAACACCGGCCCGTCCACGAGCGCCACGTCGCGGCCGCCGAGCATGCGGGCGTAGCGCGTCCGCATCTCGGAGATGTCGGGGTGGGTCGCCATGTCACCCCTGTGCGAGACGTCGGCCATGTCCCGCCTCCTTCGTGACTCGCCGGCCCGTGCGTGCCCGGCCGGGACGTGCGGTAAGCGCCGCTTCTCCGCATTCTGCCCTTGTTTCCCCCTTATGTGTAGGCCCTGACCGAGCGGACCCCGGGAAATGGGGAGAGGCGGCCGCGGCTCAGCCCTCGCGACCGCGCGCCCGTTTGAACCGGGTCAGCCCCTCGGCCAGGCCGACGATCGGGTCCGGGTACTCCAGCGCCGACCGCTCCGGTCCCGCCAGCTTCCACGGCTCGTGCACCAACGGAGCCCGCACCGCCGCCAGTTCGGGCACCCAGTGGCGCACGTACGCGCCGTCCGGGTCGTACCGCTTGCCCTGGGTGACCGGGTTGAGGACGCGGTTGGGCCGGGTGTCGGTGCCGGTGCCGGCCATCCACTGCCAGTTGAGCTGGTTGTTGGCCACGTCCCCGTCGACCAGCAGATCCAGGAAGTGCCGGGCGCCCACCCGCCAGTCCACGTACAGCGTCTTGGCCAGGAAGCTCGCGGCCAGCAGCCGGCCGCGGTTGTGCATCCAGCCCTCGTACCTGAGCTGACGCATCGCGGCGTCGACGATCGGATAACCGGTACGCCCCTCCCGCCACGCCTCGATGTCCCCGCCCGCCGTCCGCTCGGTGCGCCAGCGGTCCTGCTTGGTGCGGTAGTCGGCGCTCGAGGCGGCCGGCCGGGCCGCCAGCACCTGGCGGTGGAAGTCACGCCAGGCGAGCTGCCGGACGAACGCCTCGGCGCCCGGGCCGCCCACCCTGCGGGCGCGGTGCACCAGCTCCACCGGCGAGAGCGTGCCGAAGTGCAGGTGCGGGGAGAGCCGGCTGGTCGCGTCGCCGGCCAGATCGTCGTGCCGGTCCTCGTACCGCGCCACACCACGGCGCAGCCACACGGTGACCAGCTTGCGGCCGAGCACCTCCCCGCCCTCGGCCAGCCCCTCGGACACCCCCGTCAGCCGCGCGCGCGACGGAAGCTCCTCGGACCCGACGCCGTCCGGCACCCGGATCGCCCGGGGCGCGCCGAGCGCGTCGCGCAGCCCCGCCTGCGACCACTGCCGGAAGTACGGCGTGAACACCGTGAAGTGGTCCGAGGAGGCCGGCGTCACCGCGCCCGGCGTCAGCGCCGTGGTCACCGTGTCGTGGACGTGCAGCCGGCGCCCGTCGGCCTCCAGGGCCCGGCGCAGCCGCTCCTCCCGGCGGTGCGCGTAGCCGCTGACGTCGGCGGCCATGTGCACCTCGTCCGCGTCGGCCTCGGTGACCACCTTGCACACCTCCTCGACCAGGTCGCCGGAGCGGAGCACCAGCCGGCCGCCCCGCTCGCGCAGGCCCGCGTCCAGATCGCGCAGGCAGTCGGCGAGGAACGCCAGCCGGTTGGGCGCCGCGTACCCGGCCTCGTCCACTCCCCGGTCGCGCACGAAGAGCGGGACCACGTGCCGGGTGCCGTCCAGCGCCGCCCGCAGCGGCGGATGGTCGTGCAGACGCAGGTCGGCGGTGAACAGGACGACCGAGACGTTCATGGTGCGGCTCCGGGGCGTCGGGCGGGAGAGCGGGCGCTGGACGGTGGTTCCTTCCGGTCCACGGCGCCCGGCGGATGCGGTGCGTCAGCGCGCGGCCGCCCGCTCCCTCCGCCGGGGGAGCGGCGTGGTGGTGGCGGCGGCGCGGGCGATGTTGCGGGCCATGCCGCCGAACACCACGGCGTGGAACGGGGAGACGCCCCACCAGTAGGCCTGGCCGAGCAGCCCGTGCGGATGGAACAGCGCGCGCTGCCGGTACCGGCAGCGTCCGGCGCCGTCGGGTTCCACGTACATCTCCAGCCAGGCCAGTCCCGGCAGCCGCATCTCCGCCCGCAGCCGCAGCAGGCGCCCGGGCACGATCTCCTCCACCCGCCAGAAGTCGAGCGAGTCCCCGACCCGCAGCCGCTGCGCGTCCCGCCGGCCGCGGCGCAGTCCGACGCCGCCCGCCAGCCGGTCCAGCCAGCCGCGCAGCGCCCAGGCGAGCGGGAAGGAGTACCAGCCGTTCTCCCCGCCCACCCCCTCGACGACCCGCCACAGCGCCTCGGGCGGAGCGTCCACCTCGGTCTCGCGGACGTCCGTGTACAGGCTGCCGCCGGCCCAGTCGGGGTCGGTGGGCAGCGGGTCGCTCGGCGCGCCGGGCACCGCGGCGGACGTCCAGCGGGTGACCACCTGGGCGTCGCGGACCCGCTGCAGCGCCAGCCGTACGGCCGTGTCGAAGGGCAGCGGCCGCCCGGGCGGGTACGGCAGGTACCCCTCGATGTCGCGCTCGTGGCAGACCACCTCGTGGCGCAGCGACTCCGCAAGCGGCCGGGCGATGGAGGCGGGCACCGGCGTGACGAGCCCGACCCAGTGGCTGGACAGCGTCGGGGTGAGGACGGGCACGGGCAGGATCACCCGGCGCGGCAGCCCCGCGATCTCCGCGTAGCGGACCATCATCTCCCGGTACGTGAGGACGTCGGGGCCGCCGATGTCGAAGGTCCGGTTCACGTCCGCGGGCAGTTCGGCGCTGCCGACCAGCAGGCGCAGCACGTCCCGTACGGCTATGGGCTGGATGCGGGTGTGCACCCAGCTCGGCGTGACCATGACGGGCAGCCGCTCGGTGAGGTAGCGCAGCATCTCGAACGAGGCCGAGCCGGAGCCGATGATCACGGCCGCGCGCAGCACGGCGGTGGGCACTCCGCAGTCCATGAGGATGCGGCCGACCTCGGCGCGGGACCGCAGGTGCGGGGAGAGTTCGTGCTCGGGCACGCCCTGGGGGGTCAGTCCGCCCAGGTAGACGATGCGCTTCACGCCGGCCGCCCGGGCCTGTTCGCCGAAGATCCGGGCCGCCTCGCGGTCGGTCTCCTCGAAGCCCTCGCCGGTGACGAGGGCGTGGACCAGGTAGTAGGCCACGTCGACGTCCCGCATGGCCTCCGCGACGGAGTCCGCGTCGGTGACGTCGCCGTGCGCCACCTCGATGTCGCCGGCCCAGGGATGGTCGCGCAGCTTGCCGGGGGAGCGGGCGAGGCAGCGGACCCGGTATCCGGCGGCGAGGAGCTCCGGGACGAGGCGGCCGCCGATGTACCCCGTGCCGCCCGTCACCAGGCAGCGCTTCACGTCGTCGCCGTCCATCCGTCTCCGCCCTTCGTGCCGCTGACCGGGGTCCTGCCGAGTTCCCCTTTGTCCGTCTCTTCGACGCGCGCGTGCCGGACGGATGCGGGACGTGTCCGGCGTGCGCGCGGCACGGACGTCGGAGATGTCCGGGACATGACCGCGGCCGTCCCGGGCAGGCGGAGAGTACGGGCCGGGAGAACGGTCCGGGCCGGTCCCGACGCTGGAGGTGTGAGCCGCCATGAGCGCGAAGGTGTTGGAGCGATTCCCCGCGGGAGCCCCGCGCGGATCGTGGCCCGCGGAGGAGTACGCGGCCGCGCGCCGCGCCCAGGGCGAGGCCGCCACCGTGGTGATGGATCTGAAGTCGGACGCCTTCCTCGTCGTGGTGCAGGGCCAGGACGAGGACTGACCGCTACGGCCGGCGACACGGCCGTCCCGGCGGATGTGGCGCGGCGGGCGCCCGCTCCGTTCGCCGGACCGCGGGTTCACGACATGGGAACCGCGGGAGGGTGGGGGCCTCCGTCACGCTGGGGCTGCCGGCCGCCTGGACCGTACGCGACGCCGGGAAGCGGTCACGGTGCCGCGCTCGACGCCGACGCGCGTGCCGGTGCCGCGCGAGCGGGTCCGTCGGGGCATATCGCCGATGCCCGGCGGCGCGCCGCGTGCGAGACTCCGCCGATGACCTCCGAAACGATCACCGCGGAAGCCTCCGGCACCCTCCGTCTCGGCGACCTGCCCGTCCACCGTGTCGGCCTCGGCGCGATGCGGCTGACGGGCAGCGCCGCCTTCCACCTCGGCACCCCGAGCGTGCGGGAACGCTCCCTCGCCGTGCTGCGCAAGGCCGTCGAACTCGGTGTCAACCACATCGACACGGCCGCCTTCTACTTCTCGTCCCTGCGCTCCGCCAACGAACTGATCAACACCGCGCTGTCCCCGTACCCCGGCGACCTGGTCATCGTCACCAAGGTCGGCCCGCACCGCGACGAGCAGGGCGAGTGGACCGCCGCGGCCCGCCCCGACGAGCTGCGCGGCCACGTGGAGGAGAACCTGCGCCAGCTCGGCCGGGACCACCTCGACGTCGTCAACTACCGCCGTCAGAATCAGGATTCGATAGCCGAGCACTTCGGCGCCCTCGCCGAGCTGCGGGAGGCCGGGCTGATCCGGCACCTCGGCGTCTCCGGCGTCGAACCGCGGCACCTGACCGAGGCCCTGGAGATCGCGCCGGTGGTGTGCGTGCAGAACCGGTACGCCCTGGACCGGCCCGAGCCCGTCGACGACGAGGTGCTGCGCCTGTGCGGCGAGCACGGCATCGCCTTCGTCCCCTTCTACGCCGTCGCGGGCGCGGCCGGGCAGCACGGCGCGACCACCGCCCACGACGACGCCGTCCTGTCCGTCGCCCGGGAGCACGATGTGAGCCCCGCCCAGATCCGCATCGCCTGGACCCTGCACCAGGGCCCGCACGTCCTCGCCATCCCCGGCACCGGCGACCCCGCCCACCTCGTCCAGAACGTCGCCGCCGGCGCACTGCGCCTCACCGGCGAGCAGCTCGCCCGCCTCGACGGGGCCCGCTCCCAGGCCGGCTGACCGCCGGCCGCCACAGCGCCGGGGGCCAGGCGCGAGCCGGGGGCATGCACGCGAAGGCCGCCACGCAGCGCGGGCCGTCGGAGGCCCCGCACGGGCGGCGCCGGACCCCGGCCGACTACACTGACGTAGCCGGTCCGCCGGGCCGTGGACGAGGACGGGGTGAGGAACGATCCGATGACCGACGCCAGGGACGCGCGCAGGCCGGCCGGCGAGCTCGAAGCGAGCGTGATGGCCGCCCTCTGGGCAGCCGGCACGCCGCAGACGCCCGGCGAGGTCCAGCACGGCCTCGGCGGCGGTCTCGCCCGTACGACGGTCACGACGATCCTGACCCGGCTGCACGACAAGGGCATCGTCGACCGGCGGCGCCAGGGGCGCGGCTACGCCTACTTCCCGGTCCAGGACGCCCAGGGCCTCACCGCCCGCCGGATGCACACCGAACTCGACCGGGACAGCGACCGCGAGACCGTCCTCGCCCGCTTCGTCGCCCAGCTCAGCCCGGGCGACGAGCGCATCCTGCGGGACCTGCTCGAACCCGGCGACCAATGACCGCCCCGCTCCTTCTCCTGGCCGTGCTGCCGCTGCTGCTGCCGTTCGCCCTGCCGGCCCTGGCCCGCCGGGCGCTCGACCGGCTGGCGCCGGTGGCCGCGCTGTGGGCGGTCACCGCGTGCGCGGTCGTGCTGGCCGGCTGCTCGCTGGGCACGCTCGGCGTCTTCCTGCTGACGGGCCTGCTCAAGGTGCCGCTGTTCGCCGCGCTCGGTGAGCTGATACACCCCCTGCGCACCGCCTCGGACCTCGTGGTCCTGCCCGCCGCCGCGGTCTCCGTCGGAGCCCTCGCGGTGTGCGCCTCGACCCTGGCCCGCTCCGTCCTGCGCCAGACCCGCGCGTTCCGGACGGCCCGCACCGAGGCCGGGCGCGGGCCCGCCGCGGGCGACCTGTGCGTGGTGGAGTCCGCCCGCCCGGACGCCTACGCCCTGCCCGGCCGCCCGCACCGCATCGTCGTCACCACCGCCATGCTGCGCTCCCTCGACGGTCCGGAACGCGAGGCGCTGTTCGCGCACGAGCGGGCGCACAACGAGGGCGGCCACCACTACTTCCTCGCCGCGGCCGAGGTCGCCGCGCACTGCCACCCCGCCCTCCGCCCGGTTCGCGACAGCATCCGGCTCGCCGCCGAGCGCGCCGCCGACGAGGCCGCCGCCGCCCGGGTCGGGGACCGGCGGCTGACCGCCCGTGCCATCGCCCGCGCCGCCCTCGCGGCCCAGGGCGACCACTCCCGGCGGCCCGCCTTCGCCGCCGCCGCGACGGCGGGCCCCGTCCCGCTGCGGGTCCGGGCCCTGCTGGTCGGCGCGCGCCCTCCCCACCGGGCCGGCCGTTCGATCGCCGCCCTGCTCCTCGTGTGCGCCGCCGCCTCCTGCGTGGCGTCCGCGGCCGGACTGGCCGACGTCCACCACCGGGTCGAGGTCGCGCAGGGCGACCAGAGCCCGTAACCCGACCGCCGGACCACGGGCCGCCGGCACGCCTCCGCCCGAAGCCCCGGGACAGTGACTGGCGCTCGCGGGGTTTTACGTATAACCTCACCCGCCAGTCCACCCCCACCGGAAGGCCCCGATGCGACGCGTTGCCCTGGTCACCCTCGTCGTGGACGACTACGACGAGGCCATCCGCTTCTACACCGGCGCCCTCGGGTTCCGGCTGGCCGAGGACGAGCCCCGGCCGGACGGCTCCCGCTGGGTCGTCGTGGAGCCGGACGCGCGCGGTGAGGGCACGGCGGACCACGGTACCGGCCTGCTGCTGGCCCGCGCCAAGGGCGAGGAGCAGCGCGCCCGGGTGGGGGACCAGACCGGCGGCCGCGTCGGGTTCTTCCTGCACACCGACGACTTCGCCCGCGACCACGCCCGGATGGCCGCCGCCGGCGTGACCTTCCTGGAGGAGCCGCGGCACGAGCCGTACGGCACGGTCGCCGTCTTCCAGGACCTGTACGGCAACCGCTGGGACCTGCTCCAGCCCGTCGGCTGACCTTCCTCCCGCCACTCGGAACCACCCGCCCAAGGAAAGAACCGCCATGACCGCTACGCGCGTAGACACCGACGTCATCCGCCGCCTGCCCAAGGCCGTCCTGCACGACCACCTCGACGGCGGCCTGCGCCCCGCCACCGTCGTGGAACTCGCCGCCGCGGTCGGCCACACCCTGCCCACCACCGACCCCGACGAGCTGGCCGCCTGGTACTACGAGGCCGCCAACTCCGGCGACCTGGTCCGCTACATAGCCACCTTCGAGCACACCCTCGCGGTCATGCAGAACCGCGAGGGCCTGCTGCGGGTCGCCGAGGAGTACGTCCTCGACCTCGCCGCCGACGGCGTCGTCTACGCCGAGGTGCGCTACGCCCCCGAGCTGAACACCGCGGGCGGGCTGTCGATGCGCGAGGTCGTGGAGACGGTGCAGGAGGGCCTCGCCGCCGGCATGGCCAAGGCGGCCGCCGCCGGCACCCCGGTGCGCGTCGGCACCCTGCTCTGCGGCATGCGGATGTTCGACCGGGTCCGCGAGGCCGCCGACCTGGCCGTCGCCTACCGCGACGCCGGTGTCGTCGGCTTCGACATCGCCGGGGCCGAGGACGGCTTCCCGCCCGCCGACCACCTGGCCGCCTTCGAGCACCTGCGCCGCGAGAGCGTGCCGTTCACCATCCACGCCGGCGAGGCGCACGGCCTGCCCAGCATCCACCAGGCCCTCCAGGTGTGCGGGGCCCAGCGCATCGGCCACGGCGTGCGCATCACCGAGGACATCGTGGACGGCAAGCTCGGCAGGCTGGCCGGCTGGGTGCGCGACCGGCGGATCCCGCTGGAGATGTGCCCGACCTCCAACCTCCAGACCGGCTGCGCCGCCTCGATCGCCGAGCACCCCATCACCGCGCTGAAGGACCTCGGCTTCCGGGTCACCCTCAACACCGACAACCGGCTGGTGTCGGGCACGACGATGACCCGGGAGATGTCGCTGCTGGTCGAGGAGGCCGGCTGGACGGTGGAGGACCTGCGCACGGTCACCGTGAACGCCGTCAAGAGCGCGTTCATCCCGTTCGACGAGCGCCGGGCGCTCATCGACGACGTGGTCCTGCCGGGTTACGCGGCCGCGCTCTGAGCGAGCCCCCGCAGGTAGGCGGCCTGTCCGACGTGCTGGAGATCGTCGGACAGGACGCTCACCAGGCGGGCGCCCAGGGTGACCGGCGGATCCCAGCGCTCGTCCACGATCCGTTCCAGGTCCTTCGCGGCGAGGCCGCGCAGGGCGCCCAGGGTCTGCTCGTGGACGGCGTCGTAGTACCCGGTGAGCAGCTCGGCGGACTCGACCCGCACCTTCGCGACCTGGTCGGGGTCGTGCCCGTAGCCGGTGTCGTGGCGGGGCAGGTCGAGGCCGAGGCGCTTCTCCCAGCCCTGGGACAGCCAGACCTGGTCGAGGCCGAAGGCGTCGGCGACGTGGTCGTCCTGCACCCGGGTGAGGTGCCAGACGAGCCAGGCGGCGGAGTTGGCGCCGGGCGCCGGACGGAAGTGCAGCTCGTCGGGCCCCAGTCCCTTCAGGGCGGCGTGGACTTCTTCCTGGATGCGGCCGTAGCCGTCGATGAGGATGTCCTTGGCATGCATGACGTCCACCCTCGCGCATCAGGCCCGCCCGCGCGCCCGCAACGGCCCGGCCGGTGTCGTCGCCAGGCCCTTGCCACCCGGACCGCCGGACTCTTGCCACACGGGCCGCCGGACTCCTGCCGCGCGGGTCGACGGCGCCTCACCGCCCGGGCCGCGGCGGCGTCCCCGCCCGAGCCGTGGGTCCGTTCCCGCCCGGGCCGTGTGCTCGTTCTCTCCCAGGACCGCCGGGCCGTTCGCGCCAGGGCCGCAGGTCTGTTTCCGCGAAGCCGCTTGGCCGTCCCCGCCCGAGCCGCGGGACTGTCCGGCCTTGAGTCCGCGGGTCCGTTCCTCGCAGGCCGCCGGCCCGCAGTCGCCCCCGGGCGCCGGACCCTTCCCGCCCGGGCTGCGTGTCGGTTCCCGTGCCGCCGTGCCCGTTCCCCTCTGTGCCCCCGGGCCGTCCCCGCACCGGCCGGCGTCTCCGTTCGCGCCGGGCCGCCCCGTCAGACAGCCGTGCCGTCCGTGTCCAGGAGCGCTACCAGGGCCCGGGCCGCCGGGCTGGTGGCTCGCTCCGGGGGCAGCAGGGCGACCGTCTCGTACTCCGCCTCGACCGGCCCCTTCACCGGCAGCGCCGTCAGCGAGGGGCGCTTGTGCCGGAAGTGGCGTGGCACGACGGCGATGCCGAGGTTCTCGTCGACCAGGTCCAGCAGGCTGTGCACGTCGTTGACCTCCAGCGCGACCGTGCGCCGGACCCCGGCCGCGGTGAAGGCGGCGTCGGTGCTGCGGCGCGGGCCCCAGTCCGGGTGGAAGTCCACGAACACCTCGCCGGCCAGGTCGTCCGGCGCGAGTACCGCGCCGGCCGCGGCGAGCCGGTGGCTCGGATGGCACAGCACCGTCATGGGCTCGCTGGTCAGGGACACCGAGCGGAGCTGGTCGGTGTCCGCCTGGGTGCGGTAGGCGAAGGCCAGGTCCAGCCGCCCGGCGGCCACCTCCTCGGCCAGTGCCCCCGAGCCCGCCTGCCGCAGCCGGATCTCCACGTCCGGGTGCCGGCGCCGGAAGGCCGCCAGCAGTCCCGCCACGTGCACCCCGGCGATGCACTGCTCGGTGCCGAGCGCCAGCGTGCCGCGCAGCACGCCCTGCACCGCGGCCACCGCCTCGTGCGCCGAGCGCACCTGCGCCAGGATCCGCTCGGCCTCCACCAGCAGCGCACGCCCCGCCTCGGTGAGCGTCACGCGCCGGGTGGTCCGCACGAACAACGGCGCCCGCAACTCCCGCTCCAGCGCCCGGATCGAGGCCGACAGGCCGGACTGGGACACCATGAGGCGCTCGGCTGCCCGGGTGAAGTGCTGGTCCTCGGCGACCGCGACGAAGTGCTGGAGATGGCGCAGTTCCATGATTGAGAAGCCTATCCGCTGAATTCCATCGGATTCTCCTGTTGGACCGCTGCCCGGCGTTCGGTGGAGAGTGGAAGTGGTAGATCTTGTGCCCACCCCTCTGGAGTCGCGTTGTACACCGCACACCCCGACCGCTACGCGGACATGCCCTACCGGCGCGCCGGACGCAGCGGCCTCAAGCTCCCCGCGCTGTCGCTCGGCCTGTGGCACAACTTCGGGCCCGGCCGGCCCGCCGAGACCCAGCGCGCCATCCTGCGCCGCGCCTTCGACCTCGGCGTCACCCACTTCGACCTGGCCAACAACTACGGACCCCCGCCGGGAGCCGCCGAGTCCGCGCTCGGCGAGGCCCTGAAGGCCGACTTCACGCCCTACCGCGACGAGCTGGTGATCTCCACCAAGGCCGGCTACCTGATGTGGCCCGGCCCGTACGGCGAATGGGGCTCGCGCAAGTACCTGCTGTCCTCGCTCGACCAGAGCCTGAAGCGCATGGGCCTGGACTACGTCGACATCTTCTACTCGCACCGCTTCGACCCGGACACTCCGCTGGAGGAGACGATGGGCGCCCTGCACACGGCGGTGCGGCAGGGCAAGGCGCTCTACGTCGGCGTCTCCAACTACTCCGCCGAGCAGACCCGCGAGGCCGCCCGGATCCTCGCCGATCTCGGCACCCCGCTCCTCGTCCACCAGCCGCGCTACTCGATGCTCGACCGGCGGCCCGAGGAGGAGGGCGTGCTGGACGCCCTGGACGAGCTCCAGGCCGGCTCGGTCGTCTACTCCCCGCTGGAGCAGGGCCTGCTCACCGGGCGCTACCTCGACGGCATCCCGGAGGACTCCCGGGCCGCGAGCGACAGCCCCTTCCTGAACTCGGACGCCGTCACCGAGGACCTGGTCGGCCGGCTGCGCGCCCTGAACGGGATCGCCGGGTCCCGCGGGCAGACCCTGGCCCAGATGGCCCTGGCCTGGGTGCTGCGCGGCGGCCGGGTCACCTCCGCGCTGGTCGGCGCGAGCAGCCCGCAGCAGCTCGAGGACAGTGTCGGAGCGGTGCGCGCCCTCGACTTCGACGACGAGGAACTGGCGCGCATCGACGCCGTTCTGAAGGGCTGAGAAAAGCGCGAAGGGCGGCCGGACGAGTTGCGTCCGGCCGCCCTTTCGCCGTGCCGCGGCCCGCGATATCCGCGCGGGGCCGCGGTGCGTTCCGGGAATTCCGAACAGGGAATTCCGTTTGACGTGGTCGCCGGTCCCGGCCTCAGGCCGCCGGAGGCATGCGGTCGAGGAAACCCAGCACCTGCCGGATACGGCCGTCGCCGTCCAGAGTGATCACGTCGAAACCGGCGACCGGCGCCGAGCCGTCCTGCTCGTTCACCAGTTCCCAGCCGAAACGCGCGATGTCGTGGTGGCCGTCCACCGCGCCGTGGGGACGGAACACGAAACCGGGGAACTGCTCGTGGACCGCCGCGATCACGGCCGCGACGCCCTCGTGGCCGCGCACCTCGGCCAGCGGGTCGGTGTAGCCGCCGTCCTCGGTCCAGGCCGCGGCGACCGCCTTCCGCAGCGCCTCCGGCTCGACGGCGTTCCAGGCCTCGAAGTAACGGGCGACGGCGCTCTCGTAGTTCACGGACATGGTGAATCAGCCTCCATCGAGGTCGTAACCGCTGGTCGGGAACCGGATACGGGATTCGCCGATCCGGTGTGACCACCATGCCCGAGCGGCGCGGGGAGGGTCGATTACCTCCCGGGTAATGACGCGCCCCCGGATACCCGGGGTATTTCGGCCAGAGTGGGCGGTGAATATGCCAGGAGACTGGCCGGAAAGTCATGGTGACAGTGTTTCGGGAGTGGCGATACTCGAATAGCAGGGGCACTTCACCGCACAGGAGCCGCACCGAGAGCGAGGGCCGGCCGGCACACCAGCGAGGCGACGGGGGAGTGATCGTGCACGACGAATTCCTGTGCCATGTCACCGCGTACGGCATGTGCGGCGGGCAGCGTATCGGCGTCCCGCTCGGCACCTACCGCGCGCCCACGCTGGCGCTGGCCCTGTGGTGGCTGCGCGACCGGGCGTCCTGGATCGCCGAGCGGCTGGATCCGAGCCCGCAGGACGCCGCCTTCCCCGCGGCCGCGCTCGTCCCGGTCGCGGACACGGTGGCCGACGTCCCCGCCCTGCTGCGCGCCTGGTGCGCCGACGACGCCCGGCAGGCGCTGATCGCGGACGAGCTGGCGGGCGGACGGCTGGTGCGGATCGCCGCCAGCGACGACACCACCGAGTACGAACTGCTCGCCGAGTCGGTGGACGCCCTGCGCATGCAGCGCACCCTCCCGGCGCTCGTCGTCCCCGTCGCCTGACACGTGCCAAGGCGCCCGTCGCGCGCCGCCGGCCGCCTCACCGGCCGGGCGCGAGAAAGGGCGGATCGGTACAATTCTGGGCATGGCGGAGCGGCCAATCGCCCCGGCGGCGCCCGAACTCGTGCTCGAGACCGACGCGGGCTCCACGGTGATGAACCCGGGCCAGGACTACCACGTCGGGCGCGATCCGCTGAGCGACATCGTGTTCGACGACGACCGGGTCTCGTGGCACCACGCGGTGCTCCGCTGCGACCACGACCGCTGGACCCTGCGGGACGCGCAGAGCACCAACGGCACCTACGCCGACGGCCGGCGCATAGAGGAGTGGGACGTCCGCCCCGGCAGCGTCATACGCTTCGGCAACCCCTCCGACGGCCCCCGCGCCGTCCCCCTGGCCCCGCCCGAGCCCGCCGGCGCCGAGCCGGTGGAGCCCGCCGGGGCCGTGCAGCCTGCCGGGGCCGCCGAGCCCGCCGCGCACGGCCCCTCGGTCGTCTCCCACCCCGAGCTGACCGGTACCTACCGGGCCCCGAGCAGCGTCCGGCCGCTGCCCGTCCGCACCATCCGCATCGGCCGGGCCGAGGACAACGACCTCGTCGTCGACGACCTGACCGTCTCCCGCCACCACGCCGAACTGCGCGCCCACGCCGACGGCAGCTACGAGATCGCCGACCTCGGCAGCCACAACGGCACGTATCTGAACGGCGCCCCCGTCACCCAGGCCCCGGTCGGCCCCGGCGACCTCGTCGGCATCGGCCACATCACCTACTGCCTCGTCGACGACGAACTGCAGGAGTACGTCGACACCGGCGAGGTCTCGCTCGACGTCCAGGACCTCACCGTGACCGTGGACGGCGGCGGCAAGGTCATCCTCGACCACGTCTCCTTCCCGGTGGGGGAGAAGTGCCTGCTCGCCGTCGTCGGGCCGAGCGGCTCCGGCAAGTCCACGCTGCTCGGCGCCCTCACCGGACAGCGCCCCGCCGACCACGGCACGGTCCTGTACGACGGCCGCGACCTCTACCACGACCACGCCGAGCTGTGCCGGCGCATCGGCCTGGTCCCGCAGGACGACATCCTGCACCCCCAGCTCACCGTGCGCGCCGCCCTGTCCTACGCGGCCGAGCTGCGCTTCCCCGGCGACACCGCGCGCGCCGAACGGCAGGCCCGGGTGGACGAGGTGATCCGGGAGCTGGGCCTCGGGACACGGGCCGGCCAGCCCGTGCACAGCCTCTCCGGCGGCCAGCGCAAACGGGTCAGCGTGGCCCTGGAGCTGCTGACCAAACCGTCCCTGCTCTTCCTCGACGAACCGACCTCCGGACTCGACCCCGGCATGGACCGGTCGGTGATGCACATGCTGCGCGGCCTCGCCGACGACGGCCGCACCGTCATCGTCGTCACGCACAGCGTGCTCAGCCTCGACGTCTGCGACCGCCTGCTGGTGCTCGCCCCCGGCGGCCGGACCGCCTACTACGGCCGGCCCGAGGACGCCCTCGCCTTCTTCGGCTTCGAGCAGTGGCCGGAGGCCTTCGAGGCCTTCGACCGCGACCAGGACCGCGACTGGGCGGGGGAGTACCGCGACTCCCCGTTCCACCGGTACTACGTCACCGAGGCCGGCACCCAGCCCCGGCTGCCGTCCGCCGCCCCGGCCGTACCCGTGCCACCGCCGCTCCCGCGCGGCTGGGGCGCCCAGCTCGGCACCCTGGTGCGCCGGTACACCGCCGTCCTGGCCGCCGACCGCACCTTCCTCGCCGTGATGATCGCGCTGCCGTTCGTGATGGGCGCCATGGCCCGGGCCCTGGCCGGCGGCAGGCTCACCCGGGACACCGCGATGAACGCGCTGCTCATCCTGTGCGTCGGCGCCGTGCTCACCGGAGCCGCCAACGCGGTGCGCGAACTCGTCAAGGAACGCGCGGTCTACCGGCGCGAACGCGCCGTCGGCCTGTCCAGATCGGCCTATCTGATGTCCAAGGTGGTGGTGCTCGGCACGGTCACGGTCGTCCAGGCCGTCGTCCTCACCCTGGTCGCCCTGCTCGGCGTCGACCTCAACGCCCCCGGCGGCCGGGGCGTCCTGCTGCCACCGCTCGCCGAGATCACCCTCGCCGTCGCCCTGCTGGCCTTCACGGCCATGACGCTGGGCCTGCTGGTGTCCGCACTGGTGCGCAAGGAGGAGGTGACGATGCCGCTGCTGGTGCTGCTCGCCATCGTCCAGGTCGTCTTCTGCGGCGCGCTGCTCCCGCTGCACGGTGTGCCCGGACTGGAGGAGCTGTCCTGGCTGGTGCCCGCCCGCTGGGCGCTCGGCGCCATGGCCGGCTCGATCGGGCTGGCCCGGACCGTGCCGGGCACCGTCACCGCCGACCCGCTGTTCCGGCACTCGGCCGGGATCTGGCTGCTCGACATGGGCATGCTGCTGGCGCTCTCCGTCGTCTACGGCCTGCTGGTCCTCCCGCTGCTGCGCCGGCAGGAACCCGCCGTGATGCGCGGACGGGCGGCCCGATGAGCGGACAGCACGCCCCCGCGTTCCGGCCGACCCACGTCGTGCCGCCCGACGGCATGCCGGCCTGGGAGGCGCCCGACCCGGCCCGCCCCACCGTGTCCCTCGACCGGCTGCTGCCCGTCGAAGTCGTCGAACGGCTCGGCGACTGGGCGCACATCCGCTGCGCCAACGGCTGGACCGCCTGGGTCGACGGCCGGCACCTGGTCGCCGTGCCCCGGGACCCGCCCGCCGCCGAGGACCCGCCCGCCGGCACCACCGACCCGCTCCCGCTGCTGGCCCGCGCCGAACGCGCCCTGGCCGGCTACCGGGCGGCCGTGCGCGAGCTGGCGGACGGCGGCCTGGACGGCCGGGCCTTCGAGGACCGCACCCGGGAGCTGCGCATCGGGATCGTGGTCGACGGCGAGTCGATGTGGGTCTACGACCCCGACGCGGGCCGCTGGATGTACGCCGACGGACGCCGGCTGCACACCTACGCCACCGAGCACCCGGCCTCCACCGGCACGCCCGACCACGCCACCGAGGGCCCGGCCCCCGCCGGCACGCCCGACCACGCCCCCACCCGGTACGCCGCCCCCCGGGGTGAGCCCTGATGGCCGGCCGGACCGGCCTGTCCTCGGGGCGGCCCCCGGAACTCGTCGGGCACCGGGTGGCCGGCTACCTGCTGGAGAGCGTGATCGGCCGCGGCGGCATGGCCGTCGTGTACCGAGCCCGCGACCTGCGTCTGGACCGCACCGTCGCGATCAAGCTGCTCGCCCCGGAACTCGCCCGCAACGACACCTTCCGCAAGCGCTTCACCCACGAATCCCGGGTGGCCGCCGCCCTCGACCACCCGCACATCGTCCCCGTCTTCGAGGCCGGCGAGGCGGACGGCGTCCTGTACATCGCCATGCGCTACGTCCCCGGCAGCGACCTGCGCCAGCTGCTCGACGAGCGCGGACCGCTGCCCTTCGCCGACGCCGTGCGCATCGCCGCCCAGGTAGCCTCCGCGCTGGACGCCGCCCACGAACACGGCCTGGTCCACCGGGACGTCAAGCCCGGGAACGTCCTGATCGCGCGCGGCACCGACAGCGACCATCCGGAGCACGTCTACCTCACCGACTTCGGACTGACCAAGAAGTCGCTGTCGCTGACCGGGTTCACCCACGTCGGCCAGTTCGTCGGCACCCTCGACTACGTGGCCCCCGAGCAGATCTCCGGCCGGCCCGTCGACGGCCGCTGCGACGTCTACGGCCTCGCCTGCGTCGTCCAGGAGACCCTGACCGGACGCCCGCCCTTCCAGCGCGAGGACGACATGGCCCTGCTGTGGGCCCACCAGTACGCGGAACCGGCCCCGCCGAGCACCGTCCGCCCCGGTCTGCCCCGAGCCGTCGACGCGGTCTTCGCCCGGGCCCTCGCCAAGAGTCCGGAAGCCCGCTACGACACCTGCCTCGACTTCGTGGCCGCCCTGCGCGCCGCCCCGGCCGCCACGGCGCCGGACCACCCGGCGCGGACCGAGCCCGGGCCGCCGCCAGCGTGGGCCGAACCGGTCTTCCGCCGTACCCGGCCCTAGGGAGCGGGTCCTAGGGGGTGCCGGGCCCGGCTGCGTGGACGTCGACCCGGCCCCGCCGGCGCACCGGTCGGGCCGCCAGCGCGCCCAGGAAGCCGACGACCAGCCCCCACAGCGCGCCCAGGCCCACCGCCTGCCACAGCCGGGGCCTGAGGAACAGCTCCCCGGACAGGCCGCCGCCCAGGTCCCCGATGCCGAGCAGCGACAGACCGTAGTGCGCCGAGATCCTGCACAGCAGGCAGACCATCAGCACCGTCAGCGCCAGGGCGACGGCCAGCCGCACCGCGTGCCGCCAGGCAGCGACCCATGCCGGGGACCGCGCCGCCATCAGGAACGCCACCGCCGACGTCAGCACCACCTGGGCGACCAGCAGCCACCACATCCCGCCGTCCTGCTCGGTGAGCGTGCGCAGGTTCAGCGTGGCGATGTCCGGCGTGCGCAGGACGCGGTCCAGCACCTCGGGCATCGGCAGCCCGAACGGGCCGTCCACCCGGCCGTGCCAGGTGGCGCCCTGGCCGAGGGTGAGAGCGAGCCAGGCCAGGTTGGGCAGACCGAGCAGGATCACCGCGAACGTCTCGGCGGGGTGCCCGCGGGTCGCCGCCGCCACCAGGGCCACGACGAGGCCGACGGCGACGTAGCCGAGCAGCAGCAGGATCATGGCGTGCGCGGCCGGGCGCACCGGCTCGCGCAGCCGCAGCAGCCGCCCGGGCAGCGGCGCGCCGGGCGCCACCAGCAGGGCTAGCAGCAGCACCCCGGCCAGCCACAGCAGCCCGAACAGCACGGTCAGCGGCACATCGGTGGTGAACCCCACCGTCGGCGCCCCGCCGAACAGGCCGGCGAGATCGCTGAGCGTGCCGTTGCCCACGTCGACGGCGAAGGTCTGGCGGGCGGCGAGACCGAGGCCGATCAGCGCGAGCAGCCACAGCAGCCCCAGCCGGGCGGCCCAGCCGGCCAGTTCCCGGGCCGAGGCGACCGCCCGGTGCCGCAGCGGCCGCAGGAAGCCCGCGCCGATCACCAGGGCACCGGCCAGGGTCACGGAGAGCGGCATCACGGTGAGGCCGGCCCTGGTCCGCGCCAGCGGACCGGCGTCGCCGGTGAGTTCGAGCGTGCCGCCGACCGCGGTCACCACGGTCGCGGCGACCACCCGGGCGAACGCGCCGTCGGGCAGTCCCGTGGCGCCGGCCGCCCACAGCCCGAGCGCCGCGAGGGCGAACATCACCGCAAGCCCCGACAGCACGGTCGCCGCCGCCCGCGTCCAGCCGTGGCGGGCGGCGGGCCGTGCGGCGACGGTCACAGGGGTCACCCTTGCCAGGCTAGGCAGAGCCCGGGCGCCCCGCCCGCCGGATGAGCCGTCCGGCGTCGGCTTGCGAGCGCCGGGGGACCCGAGCACACAATCTGATATGAGCCGTGATCGCGACGGGATGAACCGGTGAGCGTCGGGCCTCCGTCCTCCGGCCGCCCGACCGGGCCCCCCTCCGGCCCACTGTCCGGACCCTCCCAGCCGCCCACGGGACCGCCCCCACCGCCGCCGGGCGGCGGCTCCGGCCCAGGGGGTGGGGGAGGGGAACCGCACCGGCCGTGGTGGAAGTCCGCTCCGCGGGTGGCCGCGTTCACCGCGGCCGTGGTCGCGGTGGCCGTCCTCGCGGTGGTCCTCACCCGGCCCGGCACCGGCTCCTCCGCCAAGGGCGGCGAGGTCTTCCTGCAGCCCGCGAGCCAGACCGGCCCCGACCCGTTCACGGAGTCGACCGTACGGAAGGCGGGCACGCCGACCTCAGCGCCGAGCACACCCTCGCCGGGCACCGCGACGGCGCCCTCCACGCCCGCCAACGCGGTGCGCGGGGTGGACGGCGGCGCCCCCGGGCTCTACAGCGGGGTCAGGAACAGCCCGAGCTGCGACGTGGAGAAGCAGATCAGCGCCCTGCGGGCCGACCCGGCGCGCAACCGCGCCTACGCAGCGGCGGCCGGCGTCCAGCCGTCCGGCGTCCCCGCCTTCCTGCGGTCGCTCACCCCGGTCACGCTGCGCGCCGACACCCGCGTCACCAACCACGGCTACCGCGACGGCCGCGCCACCGGCTTCCAGGCGGTCCTCCAGGCCGGCACCGCCGTCCTGGTCGACGGCCACGGCGTGCCCCGCGCCCGATGCGCCTGCGGCAACCCCCTCACCCCACCGGTCGCGCAACGCGGCGCCGTGCGGCTGACCGGCGACCGCTGGCCCTCCTACCGGCCGTCGGACGTCGTCGTGGTGACACCCGCCCCGGCGGCCGTCAAGGCCTTCGTGATCTACGACGCCCGCAGCGGCGACTGGTTCCGCCGTGAGCCCGGCGACGACACCGGCAGCCATGACGAGCACACCGAGCCCCCGAAGGACACGCGGCCGTGGGTCCCGCCGGCCGGCTGCGCGTCACCCGGAGCGACGGGCGCCTCGGGCCGGCCCTGCCCGCCGACGTCGACCCCGGGCAACCCCTCCGGCTCGCCCTCGTCTTCCCCGGCCCCGTCCGGCTCGGGTTCGCGGCCGCCGTCGTCGCAGTCCCCCTCGCAGCCGCCGTCGTCCCAGTCGCCGCCGACCGGGGAGCCGTCGTCCGGACCGTCGACCGAGCCGCCCACGACGGGGGCGCCGCCCTCGGAGCCCCCGTCGGGGACCCCGCCCTCCGCGCCCTCCGCGCCCGGCTCCGAACCGGCCGGGACCGAGAGCAAGGGGCCGCCCGGCGGGACCCGGTCGGCCGCATGACCGGCGGGCATGACAGGCTGTGCGCGGTGGGCGAACGCACCGGGGGACTGCCGCGCCCGGCTCTGGGTACGAGGACAGGTGCAACAGTGACCGGCCGGATCGGGCCTTCCGAGAGAGACACGCATGACCGAGCACCTGGGCGGGGCAGTGATACCGACTGGTTTCGACGTTCCCGTGGAGCCGCTGAGACGCGCGGCGCACTACACCGGCGAACCCGGATGCATCGCCGAGGCCCGTGCCTTCGCGGCCCAGTTCCTGGAGCAGCTCAGGCACGAGTGGTGCGCGGGCATCGACGGCCGGACCGACGGTGAGCTGCTCCTCGTTGTGAGCGAACTGGTCACCAACGCCGACCGGCACAGCAGCGGCCCGTACATCCTGGAGCTGGAAGGCACGGACGCGTCGGTCACCGTCGCGGTCTACGACAGCAGCGCGACCCTGCCCCGCCGTTACCCGAAGAACCCCGAGCGCGTCGGCCGGCACGGGCTGGAGATCGTGCACGCGGTGGCGGCCCAGGTCACCGTGGAGCGCGTACCGGTCGGGAAGCGCGTGTGCGCGCGGGTCGAACTGAAGCGGTGAACCCTCCGGCCCTCTGAGCCGGTTCCGGCGGGCGGAAGACACACGTGAGCCCGGGCGCTCGGCGCCCGGGCTCACGTCGTGGTGCGGCTCAGGCGCAGCCGAGCTCGCCCAGCATGCCCTGGCGCAGCCGGGTGATGATCCGCTTGATCAGCCGGGAGACGTGCATCTGGGAGCAGCCCAGCCGCTCCCCGATCTCCGCCTGGGTCGCCTCCTCGACGAACCGCATATGGATGATCTGCCGGTCGCGGTCGCTCAGCTCGTGCATGAGCGGGGCCAGCGCGTGGAAGTCCTCGACGAGCCGCAGGCCCTCCTCCTCCACGCCGATGAAGTCGGCGAGGACCGCCTCGCCGTCTTCGGGGCCGTCCCCGGTGAGCGCGGCGTCCAGGGAGGCGGAGTTGTAGCCGTTGGAGGCGAGCTGGGCCTCGACCACCTGGCTCTCGGTGATGTTCATCAGGGTGGCCAGCTCGGCGACCGTGGGGTCCCGGTCCAGCCGGCTCGACAGCTCCTCGCGGGCCCGCGCCAGCTCCACGCGCATCTCCTGGAGCCGCCGCGGCACGTGCACCGCCCAGGTGGTGTCGCGGAAGAACCGCTTGATCTCGCCCACGATGTACGGCAGCGCGAAGGAGGTGAACTCGACCTCGCGCGCCAGCTCGAACCGGTCGATGGCCTTGATCAGGCCGACCATGCCGGTCTGGACGATGTCCTCCATGTCGTCACCGCGGTTGCGGAAGCGGCCCGCCGCGAACCGCACCAGCGACATGTTCATCTCGATGAGGGTGTTGCGCGCGTACTGGTACTCGTGCGTGCCCTCCTCCAGCTCCGTCAGCCGGCGGAAGAACTGGCGGGACAGCTCCCGGGCGTCACGCGGCGCGACCGAGGCCGGGTCCACGATGCCGGGCAGTGCCTCCTCCTGCGCCCTCCCCTGCTCGGTCCTCTCGAGGACCTCTGCCTCCGACCGGATCCCGGCGGTTTTCATTACCTCTCCCCACGTCAGTCACGGTTCGAGCCTGCCGCATCGGACTGTGGTCCGATCCCTGATGCATGGTGCGTGTCCCCCGCGTACCCGGAAATCCGGGCACGCATGCCTGCTCACGGTGGTGCTCACGCGGCGGGTACCCCCGTTGTTCCGATGCATGCCCGCGAAAGTCACACCGATTTTCGCGCGTGGGGGAATCGGCGCGCGGCCCGGCGCCGGCGGCCTTGGCGAGCCTAGGCTGAGCGGGTGACCGACCAGGTGAGCGAAGAAGCCCGTGTGATCCCCCTGCGCCGTGCGCCCGGCCACCCGGACGCCGCCGCACCGGTTCCCGCCCGCCCCGGCGCGCCGGAACCGGCGGCCGCTGAGCCCCTGTGGCGCGATCTGGTCGGGGACGTGCTGCGCCGCGAACGGCAGGCCCAGGAGCGCACGCTGAGGGACGTCGCCGACGCGGCCCGGATCTCCCTGCCCTACCTGTCCGAGATCGAGCGCGGCCGCAAGGAGGCGTCCTCCGAGGTCCTCGCGGCGGCCGCCCGCGCCCTCGGGCTTGGCCTCGGCGACCTCCTGTCTCGCACCGGGTCGGAACTGGCCCGCCGGACCGGCACGGCGTCCCGCGCCGTACGCCGGGCGCCGTACGACGGGCTCTGCCTGGCGGCCTGACCGGTCCCGGGGCCGGCCGGTCACCCGCGCCCGGCCCCGCCGGCAGAGGGGCGGATCGTCCGGCCGCCCACCGATGAGTTTCCGGCGGAGCGCCGGTCGGTACAGGTGACCGTGTTCCACGCTCGCTCCCTGGAGGTACTCATGAACACCGACGGATTCCACACCTGTCTCTGGTTCGACGGCCAGGCCGAGGAGGCGGCGCAGTTCTACGTCTCCGTGTTCAAGAACTCCAGCGTCGGCCGGCTCAGCCGCTACCCGGAGGGCAGCCCGGGACAGGCCGGATCGGTGATGAGCGTGGAGTTCACGGCCAACGGACAGAAGTTCGTCGCCCTGAACGGCGGCCCCCAGTTCACGTTCAACGAGGCGATCTCGTTCCAGATCCACTGCTCCGACCAGCAGGAGATCGACCACTACTGGAGCCGGCTCACCGACAACGGCGGCGAGGGCGGCCCCTGCGGCTGGCTCAAGGACCGCTACGGCGTCTCCTGGCAGGTGGTCTACGACCGGCTGATCGACATGGTCTCCGACCCGGAGACGGACAGGGCCGAGCGGGCCACCCGCGCCATGATGGGCATGGGCAAACTGGACGTCGCCGCGCTGGAGCGGGCGTACGCGGGGGAGTAGCGCCGTCGGTGTCCCGCGCCCGGCGCGCGCGCCGGGCGCGGGATGACTAGCGTTCTGCACAGGGGCGGACCGACGGATCAGCCGAGCGGAGAGGGCCGCGACCATGGCCGTGCAACCCGAGGGAACGCCCTGCTGGGCCGACGCGATGTTCGGCGACCTGGAGAGCGCGAAGAACTTCTACGGCGAGGTCCTCGGCTGGACCTTCGGCCAGTCGTCGCCGGAGTACGGCAACTACACCCAGGCCTACGCCGACGACCAGGCGGTGGCCGCCGTGGTGCCGCCCATGCCGGGCCAGGAGGGCCAGCCGCAGTGGTGCCTGTACTTCGCCTCGCCGGACGCCGCCGCCACCGCGGAGCGGATCCGGGACAACGGCGGCGAGGTGCTGATGGAGCCGATGCAGGTCGGCGAGTTCGGCACCATGTGCCTGGCCCGCGAGCCGAGCGGGGCGGTGTTCGGCGTGTGGCAGGCGGGCAGCCACGAGGGCTTCGACGCCACGGCGGTGCCCGGCGCCTACTGCTGGGCGGAGGTCTTCACCCGCGACCCCGACCGCACGGACGCCTTCCTCACCGCCGTCTTCCCGTACCGGGCGAAGCGGATCGCGGACGACGCGATCGACTTCCGCATGTTCGACATCGGCGAGGAGACGGTCCTCGGCCGGATGCGGATGACCGACGACTTCCCGCCGGAGGTGCCGTCGTACATCAACGTGTACTGGACCGTCGACGACTGCGACGCGGCCGTGGCCCGGGCGGCCAAGCTCGGCGCCGTCCTCCACTTCGGGCCCATGACCAGCCCCTTCGGCCGGTTCGCGGCGCTCAGCGACCCGCAGGGCGCCAACTTCTCGGTGATCGACGTCAAGACCACCGAGGGCGAGATGCCGCAGATCGCCGAGGAGTGACCGCGGCCGGGCGGGACCGTGTCCGGCGGCCGCCGCGGCCGTGGCATGATCGGCCGTATGCGTGAACGTGTGGTGGCCGCGTGCGACGGGGCTTCGAAGGGAAACCCGGGACCGGCCGGATGGGCGTGGGTGGTCTCCGACGACGAGCGGACCGCGGCCCGCTGGGAGTCCGGCCCGCTCGGCCGGGCCACCAACAACGTCGCCGAGCTGACCGCTCTGGAGCGGCTGCTCGCCTCCGTCGACCCGGACGTGCCGCTCGAGGTCCGGATGGACTCCCAGTACGCGATGAAGGCCGTCACCACCTGGCTGCCCGGCTGGAAGCGCAACGGCTGGAAGACCGCGGCCGGCAAGCCCGTCGCCAACCAGGACCTCGTGGTGCGCATCGACGCGCTGCTCGACGGCCGGTCGGTCGAGTTCCGCTACGTCCCCGCCCACCAGGTGGACGGCGACCCGCTCAACGACTTCGCCGACCGCGCCGCCAGCCAGGCCGCCATCGTCCAGGAGGCCGCCGGCAGCGCGCTCGGCTCGCCGGAGCCCCCGCCCTCGCCCGACACGCCGTCGGCCGGCGCGGCGCGCAGGAAGGCGCCGCGCCGCACCGGCGGCGGGGCGGCGTCCCGTCCCTCCGCCCGCACCATCAAGGCGAAGTTCCCCGGCCGCTGCCTGTGCGGGCGCTCCTACGCGGCCGGGGAGTCCATCGCCAAGAACACGCAGGGCTGGGGCCACCCGGAGTGCCGCACCGCGGACGCCTGACCGGCGGGCCGCCGGCGGCCAGCGCCGGGCCTCAGCGGTCGAACGTGTAGAACCGCGTGTGGTCCAGCAGGTCCGCCGGGCGCACGTCGTTCCAGGGCTTCATCGTCTCGTTCAGATCGACGACGTCCGGCGTCCCGCCCCCCGGCACGTACCCCGAGTCCGGGTGCCGGCGCTGCCACTGGGCCCACAGCTTGTCGATGTAGGCGTGGTGCAGCCAGAACACCGGGTCGTTGGGGGAGACCCCGGTGGCCATCTGGCCGCCGACCCACACGTGCACCCTGTTGTGCAGGTTCACCCCGCGCCAGCCCTCCAGGTGGTTGCGGAAGCCGTCCGCGGCGCTGTTGTACGGCGCCGCGTCGTACACCGGCATCGCCAGCACCGACTCGACCTCGGCGGGCGTGGGCAGTTCGCGCACGCCGGAGCCGAGCGAGCGGCGCAGGAACGTACGGCCGTCCACCCGCACGCTGATCGGCCAGTCGCCGCCGGACGCGGCGAACGGGCCGTCCATCACCCGGCCGTCCGAGCCGCGCCCGGTACCGCCCAGGAAGTCCGGCGCCCACAGCGAGGCGCGCACCGTGCGGTCGGTGCTCCAGTCCCAGTAGGGCAGCGCCACCGAGGGGTCGACCGACTGCAGCGCCCGTTCGAAGTCCAGCAGGAACCTGCGGTGCCAGGGCAGGAAGGACGGGGAGCGGTGGCCGGTCCGCTCGCCGGTGTCGGTGTCGGACATGATGAAGCCGTTGTGCGTGCGGACGAACTCGTCGTAGCGTCCGCTGCGCTTGAGTTCGAGGACGGCGCCGGTGAACCGGCGCTTCTCGTCGGCGGTCAGATCGGCCTGGTTCTTGCGTACGGTCATGTGCGTGGTGCTCCGGAAGGTCCGTGCGGGGGCGGTCAGTTGGCGGGGAAGGGCAGCAGCGGGGCGCCCTGCAGCTCGTCCACCGCGGCCCGGGCGGCGGCACGCGGGGTGGGCACCGGGTCGTAGTGGCTGACCACGCTGATCCAGGTGCCGTCGGCGTTGCGCATCACATGCAGCTCCACACCGTCGACGAACACGGCGTAGCCGCCGCCGTGTTCGTGGTGACCGTCGCCGTCCGACGGGCGGCCCTGTATCCGGCGGCCCCGGTAGACCTCGTCGAAGGAGTCCGGCGCGCCGTGGTGGTGCTCGGCGGCCGGCGCGGCGGGCGCGGCGAGGGCGACGGCCGAGGCCGTGGCGGCGAGGGCGGCCGCCGTGGTGAGCGCGCGGCGCCGGGTGAGTTCGGGCATGCGGGTCCTCCTGCGGGGGGGCGAGTGGTGTCTCCGCATGCCTACCGGGACCTTCGGGGCAGGGGGAAATCATCCGGAACCGGTTGGCTGCGATCCGGACAATTGCCCACATGGCGTGCAAGGTTGAACCAAGATGATCTTGCCGTAGGGGTGGCCCGTGCCGACGTGGAACGGGCAATTCCTTGCCGGTGCGGACGGGATCGCGGTGATCCTTCCCGTAGGCGGGTCGCCCGGGTGGCGCGGGTCACCGCGCCGGACTGACGCGATCCGCAAACCCGCCCCCACGCCTGACTCCCTGCTACCCTGCGGTGTCGTCCGAGCACGTTGAGTAGCCGACAGGGGTGTGCGCGTGAAGGTCGTCTGTGTCGGAGGCGGGCCCGCCGGCCTGTACCTCGCCATCCTGCTCAAGCGGCAGCACCCGTCCCACGACGTCACCGTCCACGAACGCGACCCCGAGGGCTCGACCTACGGCTGGGGCGTCACGTACTGGCGCGGACTGCTCGACCGGCTGCACGCCCACGACCCCGAGTCCGCCCGGGCGATCGAGGAGAGCTCGGTGCGCTGGAACCAGGGCGTGGCGCACATCCGCGGCCAGGTGGCCCGGCAGCCCGGCGACGAGGGGCACGGCATCGGGCGCCACCGGCTGCTCGAGATCCTCGCCGGCCGCGCCCGCTCCCTCGGCGTACGCCTGGAGTTCGGCAGCGAGGTCCCGGCGGCCGGCCTGCCGGAGGCGGACCTGGTCGTGGCGGCCGACGGCGTCCACAGCGCGCTGCGCACCCGGCACGCCGGCCACTTCGGCACCCGGCTCGAAGAGGGCCGCAACCGCTACGCCTGGCTCGGCACCACCAAGGTCTTCGACGCCTTCACGTTCGCCTTCGTGGAGACCGGGCACGGCTGGATCTGGGCCTACGGCTACAAGTACGGCGACGACCACAGCACCTGCGTCGTGGAGTGCGCCCCGGACACCCTCGCCGGGCTCGGCCTGGACCGCGCGGACCGGGGCGAGGGGCTCGTGCTGCTGGAGAAGCTCTTCGCCGGCGTGCTCGACGGCCACCCCCTCATCGACCGCTCACCGGCGGGCGGCGGTGCGCCCTGGCCGGCCTTCCGCACCCTGACCAACCGCACATGGCACCACGGCAACCTCGTCCTGCTCGGCGACGCCGCCCACACCACCCACTACTCCATCGGCGCGGGCACCACCCTCGCCCTGGAGGACGCCATGTGCCTCGCCGGCTCCCTGCGCCGGCACGCCTCCCTGCCCGAGGCCCTGACCGCCTACGAACGGCAGCGCAGGTCCGAACTGCTCTCGGCGCAGAGCGCGGCCCGCTACAGCGCCCAGTGGTACGAGAACCTGCCGCGCTACGTCGAACTGCCCCCGCACCGGATGTTCGCCCTGCTCGGCCAGCGCCACTCCCCGCTGCTGCCCCACGTCCCGCCGCAGCTCTACTACGGCATCGACAAGGCGGCCGGCCAACTGGAGGTGCTGCGCAGGCTCAAGCGCTGGCTGGGTCCCCGGGCGGCGCGCGCCCTGCACGCCCGCTCGGCCGCCGAACGGCGCTGAGCCGGAGACGCTGGTGAATGGCCATTCACCCGATAGGGTGAATTGTTATTCACCAACGTCTTCACGCTGCCCGCAGGAGCGCCGATGGACCAGCCAGCACCGACGTCCCCGCCAGGCGCCGAGGCCGCACCGCCCCGGCT
Source organism: Streptomyces sp. NPDC038135 (assembly GCF_055601245.1). Classification (NCBI taxonomy): domain Bacteria; kingdom Bacillati; phylum Actinomycetota; class Actinomycetes; order Kitasatosporales; family Streptomycetaceae; genus Streptomyces; species Streptomyces sp. NPDC038135. The sequence goes on from NZ_JBVJXS010000006.1 coordinate 547,431, forward strand.
GCGGGACCGGCTCACCATTCCCGTGCTGGCCTCGGGCGGCATCCTCATGGCCGTCATGCAGACGGTCGTCGTCCCCCTGCTGCCGGACCTGCCGCGGCTCACCGGGGCGTCGGCGGCAAGCGTCTCCTGGATGGTCACCGCGACGCTGCTCTCCGGAGCGGTGCTCACGCCCGTGCTCGGCCGGGCCGGCGACATGTACGGCAAGCGGCGGGTGCTCATCGGCGCGCTCGCCCTGATGACCGCCGGCTCCGTGATGTGCGCCTTGTCCTCCGACATCCGCGTGCTCATCGCGGCCCGCGCGCTCCAGGGCGCCGCCGCCTCCGTCGTCCCGCTGTCCATCAGCATCCTGCGCGACGAACTGCCGCCGGAGCGCCGCGGCTCGGCGGTGGCGCTGATGAGCTCCACCGTCGGCATCGGCGCCGCGCTCGGCCTGCCGCTGGCCGCGCTCGTGGTGCAGTACGCCGACTGGCACACCATGTTCTGGCTCACCAGCCTGCTCGGCGCGCTCGGCGTGACGGCGACCTGGTGGGCGGTCAGGGAGTCCCCGGTGCGCGAGCCGGGCCGCTTCGACGTCCTCGGCGCGCTGGGCCTGGCCGTCGCCCTGGTGAGCCTGCTGCTGGGCGTGTCGCAGGGCGGCCAGTGGGGCTGGGGCAGCCCCCGCGTCCTCGGCCTGTTCCTCGCCGCCGCCGTGGTGCTCGCCCTGTGGTGGTGGCATCAGCTGCGCACCGAGCGGCCCCTGGTGGACCTGCGTCTGGTCACCCGCCCCCGGGTGGGCCTGTCCCACGTGGCGGCCATGCTGACCGGATTCGCCTTCTACGCGAACTCGCTGGTGACCGCCCAGCTCGTGCAGGCGCCCGAGGCCACCGGGTACGGCCTCGGCCTGTCGATCGTCGCCACCGGCCTGTGCCTGCTGCCGGGCGGCGTCACCATGCTGCTCTTCTCGCCGCTGTCCGCCCGCATCTCGGCCTCCCGCGGCCCGCGCGTCACCCTCGCCCTCGGCGCCGCCGTCATCGCCTGCGGCTACGCGCTGCGCATCGCCGACAGCCGCGACCTGTGGATGATCATCCTCGGCGCCACGGTGGTGGCGACCGGCACCACCCTCGCCTACTCCGCGCTGCCGACCCTCATCCTGCGCGCGGTCCCGGCCGCCCAGACGGCATCCGCCAACGGCGTCAACGTCCTGATGCGGACCATCGGCCAGGCCACCTCCAGCGCCGCCGTCGCCGCCGTGCTCGTCCACCACACCAGCCTCGTCGGCTCTCTGCCCGTACCCACCCTGCACGGCTACCTGCTGGCGTTCGCGATGGCCGGCGCCGTCGCCCTGGTCGCCTGCGCCGCGGCCCTGTCCATACCCGGCGACGGGCCCGCCGGCGGCGTCCGGCGCGCTCGCGGGGGCACCCGGGGCGCCCGCGACGAGGCGATGGAGGGAGCATGAGTGCCGTGAGCACTCCATCCGGCCCCCGGGCGGCCGCGCCGGCCGACCGCGAAACCGCCCCCGCGCGGCGCGACGCCGAAGCCACCCGGACGGCCATCCTGAAAGCCGCCCGGTACCTCCTGGCCCGCCACGCCCACGCCGACATCACGCTCAGGGCGGTCGCCGAACGGGCCGGGGTCAGCCCGCCGCTGATCCTGAAGTACTTCGGCAACAAGGACGCCCTCTTCGCCCGCGTGATGTCCTTCGACACCGACGCCGACGACCTGCTCGACGCACCCCTGGACGAGCTGGGCCGGCACATGGTCCGGCACGTTCTGGCCAGCCAGCGCGACCGCGGCGCCGACCCGCTGGTGCGGATCGCCTTCGCCCCCCTGCACGGCGAGCACGGCGAGGTCCTGCGCGCCAACTTCCGCGCCCAGGTGACCGAACGCCTCGCCGCCCGGCTCACCGGCCCCGACCGGGGACTGCGCGCCGAACTCGCCGTCGCGGGCCTGCTCGGCCTGGGCGTGATGTACGGCGTGGCCCGCGGCCCGCACCTGCGCGGGACCGACCTCGACGCCATCGCCGACCGCTACGGCCCCCTCGTACAGGTGCAGTTGACCCCGCTGCCGGACGCCCCGCGGCCCTGAGGCGCCCGGCAGCCGCCCGCCGCCGGAACCACCCGGTCCGGCGGCCCGGGAGACCGGATGACAGACTGGGCGGTATGGACGAACGCGTGATGGACAGGTCGGGACAGTGGGCGTCGGTCGTCGGACTCGGCACCTGGCAGCTCGGCGCGGACTGGGGCGAGGTCGACGACAAGGAGGCCCTGTCCGTCCTGGAGGCGGCGGCCGAGTCCGGCGTCACCTTCTTCGACACGGCCGACGTGTACGGCGACGGGCGCAGCGAGGAGACCATCGCCACCTTCCTGCGCAGCCGGCCCGACCTGCATGTGCTCGTGGCCACCAAGATGGGCCGCCGGGTCGAGCAGACCCCGGAGAACTACGTACTGGACAACTTCCGCGCCTGGAACGACCGGTCCCGCCGCAACCTCGGCGTCGACCGCATCGACCTGGTCCAGCTCCACTGCCCGCCGACCCCCGTCTACTCCTCCGACGCGGTGTTCGACGCGCTCGACACCCTGGTGGCCGAGGAGCGCGTCGCGGCGTACGGCGTGAGCGTGGAGACCTGCGCCGAGGCGCTGACCGCGATCGCCCGGCCGAACGTGGCGAGCGTGCAGATCATCCTCAACCCGTTCCGCATGAAGCCCCTCCTCGAGGTGCTCCCGGCGGCCCGGGAGGCGGGCGTCGGCATCATCGCGCGGGTGCCGCTCGCCTCCGGCCTGCTGTCCGGCAAGTACACCAAGGACACGGTCTTCGCCGCCGACGACCACCGCACCTACAACCGGCACGGCGAGGCCTTCGACCAGGGCGAGACCTTCTCCGGCGTCGACTACGCCACCGGCGTCGAGGCGGCCGCCGAGTTCGCCGCGCTCGCCCCCGAGGGCTTCACCCCGGCCCAGCTCGCCCTGCGCTGGATCATCGAGCAGCCCGGGGTGACCACGGTCATCCCCGGCGCCCGCAACCCGGAGCAGGCCCGCGCCAACGCGGCCGCGGCCAAGCTGCCGGCGCTGTCCGCCGAGACGCACGCGGCGATCCGCGAACTGTACGAGCGCCGCGTCCGGGAGCAGGTCGAACACCGCTGGTAGTCCCCGCGAAACCGTCCGTTTGAACGAACGTTCCCCCGGTTAAACGGATCGCATGACGCAGGAGGGACGGCGTACGGGCCGTGACGAGACCCAGGAGGAGCGGGCCGACCGGATGTGGGGTGAACTCATCCAGGAGGTCCGCGTGGCCCAGACGGGCGTGCAGATCCTTTTCGGATTCCTGCTGACCGTCGTCTTCCAGCCGAAGTACGCCACGCTGGCCCCCACCGACCAGCTCATCTACATCGTGACCGTGGTCCTGGGCGCCTGCGCGACCGGCGCCCTCATCGGCCCGGTGTCGCTGCACCGCCTGGTCTCCGGGCGCCGGGTCAAGCCCCAGGCGGTGCGCATCGCCTCGCGGCTGACCTTCGTCGGCCTGGTCCTGCTGCTCGCCACGATGACCTCCTCGCTGCTGCTCATCCTGCGGGTCGCCACGCACAACGGCTACGTCCCCTACCTGGTGACCGCCGTGGTCATCTGGTACCTGGTGTGCTGGTACGGGCTGCCCCTGTGGGCGCGCCGCCGGCACACCGGCCGCAGCGACGACTGACCGGTCAGCCGGCGGTGCGTGCCGCCAGAGCCGCCAGGCGGCGGTCGTGCGCCCTGCTGAGCAGCAGCAGGGAGAGCACCGCCCCGATCAGCGCGCAGAACATGTCCCACTGGGTGTCCCAGACATCGCCCTGGGTGGCGAGGAACGCGTCCGCGCCGTGTCCGCCGATCTCGGCGGCCGCCCACTCCAGCAGCTCGAAGCAGGCGCTGAAGGCGAGGCAGGCGCACACGGTGAGCGGGGCCAGCCAGCGGCTGCCGCGCAGCGGCGACGTGCGGACGAGCAGTTCACGCACCAGCACGGCCGGGACGAAGCCCTGCATCAGGTGCCCGAAGCGGTCGTACGGGTTGCGGGACAGGCCGAAGGCGTCGCGCACCCAGTCGCCCAACGGCACCTGCGCGTACGTGTAGTGGCCGCCGACGGCGAGCACCAGCGCGTGCGCGGCGAGCAGCCCGCACAGCAGCCCGGTCAGCGGGAAGCGCCGCCACAGCAGCACCACCAGGGGCAGCCCGGCCAGCGCCCAGAACGTCTCGAGAAACCAGGTGGTGCGGTCGCGCACGTCCCACGCCGACACGGCGAGGCCCACCGCCACCACGCCCGCGAACAGGGCGGGCGGCACGCGACGGGGGGCGGGGAGGAGCGGGGCGGGGCGCACTGCGGTCATGGCGGGGCTCCTTGCCGGAGGACTCGGTGACGTCGAAGGAGCCCCATCGTGCGGCCGGCGGGCCTGCGCGGACATGAGTACGGCTACTCAGGGCGCCCCGCGCACACGACTCAGCCGGCGGCCGGCGCGTCAGCCCCGGTCCGCCGGCCCGGCCACCCGGCCACGCCCGGGCGGCCGTTCAGCCCGTGGAGAGGATCTCCGCCAGCAGCTCGTCCACCTGGACCTCCTCCTGCCCGGGCGGGACCACTTCGCGGGTCTCGTGCAGGAAGGCGGCGATCGCGGGGGCCCAGGCGTACACCACGGCGTGGTGGCGGCCGCCGTCGGCCCGGTAGTCGCCGAGGAATTCCATGCGCAGCTCCCGCCACCGCCCGGCGGACACCGGACGCAGCCGGACGTCGCCGACACCGACCGGACCGGTCAGCCCGTCGGAGAGCATCTCCCGGTCCAGCCGCCACCGGGCCAGCACCCGGCCGTCGTGGCCGAACGCGGCGGTGACGGCGAACGGGTCCTCGGCGTCGTAGCTGAGGTGGGCGAGCACCGGACACCGGGCGGTGCCCTCCGCCTGGAGCTGCACCACCAGGGTCTTGTGCACGAAGCGGTTCACCAAGGTCCTCCGGAAGCAATCGGCGTAGGGCCCTCTAGTACCCCGTACAGGCTCGAAATGCTCATCCTTACGGCTCAATCCGAACCGTGACCGCCGTGCCTTCCCTCCGGGTCAGCCGAACTCCTCGCGCAGGGCGGGCAGCAGGGTCTTCGCCGACCAGTCCAGGAACTCCGGCTGCGTGTCACCGCCGATCTGCACCAGGGCGACCTCCCCGAACCCGGCCTCGGCGTAGGGCCGGACCGCCTCGACGAAGGCCTCCGGGTCGGGGCCGCAGGGGATGGCGGAGGCGACGTCGTCGGTGGTCACGAACTGGGTCGCGGACTCGAAGGAGTCCGGGTGCGGCAGTTCGGCGTTCACCTTCCAGCCCAGGCCGAACCAGCGGAACTGGTCGTGCGCGCGCTGGATCGCGGTGTCGCGGTCGGCGTCGTAGCACACCGGCAGCTGGCCCACCCGGGGCTTGCCGCTGCCGCCGTGCCGGTCGAAGGCCTCCAGCAGCCCCTTCTTCGGCTCGGTGGCGATGACCAGGTCGGCGAGGCGGCCGGCGAGTTCGCAGGACTGCTCGCCGGAGACGGCGAGGCCGATCGGCGGCGCCTGGTCCGGCAGGTCCCACAGCCGGGCCGACTCCACGTCGTAGTGCGTGCCGTGACGGGTGACGTGGCCGCCGTCCAGCAGCGCGCGGATGATCTCCATCGCCTCTTCCAGCATCTCGTGGCGCACGTCCACCGGGGGCCAGCCGCCGCCCACCACGTGCTCGTTGAGGTTCTCGCCCGCGCCCAGCCCGAGCCGGAACCTGCCCTCGGACAGCAACTGCATCGTCGCCGCCTTCTGCGCCACCACGGCGGGGTGATAGCGGATCAGCGGGCAGGTCACGTACGTCATCAGCGGGATCCGCGACGTGGCCTGCGCCGCGGCGCCGAGCACACTCCACGCGTACGGGGCATGGCCCTGGGAACGCAGCCACGGGAAGTAGTGGTCCGAGGTCACCGAGAAGTCGAAGCCGGCGTCCTCGGCCCGCACCAGGTGGTCCACCAGGTCCCGGGGGCCGGCCTGCTCGGTCATCATCGTGTATCCGATTTGCACCATACCTGAGCGAGTCCCCGGGCTGCCGGAGCGAAAACGGCCGGGTCCGCCGGTCAGCCCGCCGGCTCGCGGAAGGTCCGCAGGAAGGTCTCCAGGGCGACGGCGCCTTCGGAGTCGCCCCAGTCCGCGGCCGGTGTGGTGTACCGCAGGGAGAAACCGCGCCCACCGCCCAGGAGGAAGCCCCGCCCGAGGGTGTGCGTCCGGGCCGCGCCGGAGCCCGCCACCCATTCGAGATCGGCGGCCCGGTGCCCCCGGTAGGTGAGGGCCCGCACGGCGCCGATCCGGTGGTAGCCGGGCAGCCGCGCCAGCGCCGGTTCCACCTCCTCGCGCCAGACGGCGACCGGGTCCGGGCCGACGCGCTCGCTGTAGGTGACGGCGAGGGTGGGGGAGTCGTCGCCGGCGCCGAAGGTGACGCGGTAGGCGCGGTCGGCCGCGCGTGCGGTGGCCAGGCGCTTCCAGCCCGCCGGCAGGGCCACCGAGAAGCCCTCCGGAGCGGCGTAGCGCCGGTAGCCGGCCGGCAGCGCGGGGGTGGCGGTCGGGCCCGGGCTGACGCCGGGGCCGGGGCCGCCGTCGCGGGTGCCGCCGGGCGTCGGGGCGGCGGTGGCGGTGGTACGGGGCGGGGCGGCCGCGGTGGAGGTGCCGGGCAGCCGGTGGGTCACGGCGAGCACGGCGGCCGCGACGGTGACGAGGGCCAGGGCGGTCCCGGCCACCATCAGCCGCCTGCCCGGAGCGGGGGCGGCGTGCCGCACGGCCGCGTACGCTTCGCGCAGCCGGGGCGCGGGGCTCAGGTCCGCGTCGGAGTCCTCGTCGAGGGCCCGCACCAGGGCGTCCCGCACGACGCCCCGGTTCAGCCGTTCGTGGGAGTTCTTGCGCAGCATGCCCTGGACGGCCTGGGTGAGCGGGCCGGTGCGCAGCGGGGTGCGCAGCGGCAGCCGGTCCACGGCACGCAGCGTCGCGTCGGGCCGGCCGCGGTCGCGGAAGGGCGGCCGCCCCTCGACCATCGTGTAGAGGATCGCGCCGAGCGCCCACAGGTCGGCGGCCGGTCCCACGCGTTCGTCGCGGGCCTGTTCCGGCGAGGCGTACGACGGCGCGGTCAGCCGCGGGGCGAGCGTCGTGCCCGCCAGCCCGAACCCCGCCACCAGGACCGGTCCGCTGTCCCGGACGAAGACCTGGCCCGGGCTGAGCTCGCCGTGGGTGATGCCCTCGTCGTGCGCCGCCTGGAGCACGTCGAGGACCTCCAGGCCCAGTCGGGCCGCCCGGACCGGGTGGAACGGCCCCTCCCGGTCCAGCAGTTCACCGAGCGGCGTGCCCTCGATCCGGTCCATGACCGTCCACAGGACGCCCTCCTCGACGACGGCGTCGACGACCGTCGCGACCCGCCCGGGACACAGCAGCCGCATGATCTCGCCGGTCCGCACCACCCGCGCCGTGGCGCGCCGCACGGTGTCCGCGTCGGCGGTCTCCGGCAGCTCGGTCCGCGCCATCAGCCGGCTCTGGCCGGACGCCACGTCCTCGGCGTGCCACCACAGCCGGTTCGTCTCGCGGGCGAGGACCTCTAGCGGCCGGTAGCGGCCGCCGACCAGCCCGTGTGCGGAGACGTGCTCCTTGACCATGGTCATCCCTCGCTGAGACCCCTGACTCGACTTGCCCAGAGGTACGCGGGGTGCGCGGGGGTGCGTTCAACGGATTCGCGACCGGAGCCCCGATTCTGCCTTTTATTCAACGCGCCGACCGGCCGCCGGGTTACGAAGACGGCGCGCGGCCGGGCATCGACCTGCGGGTTACCGACGGTAGACGCCCGGCTGTGCGGCGCGTTTCCCTGGCAGGGGCGCGGTGTCGTCCCCGGCCGCTGCGGTCGTGTCAGAGCAGCCCGAAGCGGTCCGCCCAGCCGAAGAGCTCCCCGGGCGCCGCGTTGCCGCCGCACACCACCAGCCCGATCCGGGCCTCGGCGCCGACCCGGGCCAGCACTCGCCGCGCCGCCGGAAGCAGGCATCCGGCGGCCGGCTCGGTCCACAGCTTGGCCCGCTCGGCGAGGTCCAGGCAGCCCCGCACCGCCTCCCGGTCCGGGACCACCAGCACCTCCTCGACCAGCGCCGACACATGGTCGTACGTCAGCCGGGACACGGACGGCGCGCTCAGCGTGGTGACGAGCGAGGACACCGGCATCTGCCGGGGACCGCCCGCCGCGAGCGCGCCGGACATGGCCTCGGCGCCCTCCGTCTCCACGCCCCACACCCGCACCCCCGGGCAGCGGGCGCGCAGTGCGGCGGCCACTCCGGCGATCAGGCCGCCGCCGCCCACGCTGACCAGGACGTCCGTCGGCCCGTCGGAGCCGGCGGTGTCCTCGGCCAGCTCCAGTCCCACCGTGCCCTGCCCGGCGATGACGACCGGATCGTCGAACGGGTGGACCAGGGTCAGCCCCTCGTCCCGCAGGACCATCACCAGTGCGAAGGCGCTGTCCATGCCGTCGGTCAGGCGCACCGACGCCCCGGCCGCCTCGGCCAGCGCGATGGACCGCGCGGGCGCGGTGCGCGGCATCACCACGGTCGCCTTCACGTCGAGGGCCGCCGCCATCTCCGCGACCGCGATCCCGTGGTTGCCGCCGCTCACCGCCACCACGCCGGCCGCGCGCTCGGCCTCGCCCAGCGACAGCAGCTTGGCCGTGGCGCCGCGCGCCTTGAACGATCCGGTGCGCTGCAGCAGTTCGAGCTTGGCGGTGACGGGGACGCCGAGCAGGTCCGTGAGTCCGGGGCTCGGCACGGTCGGCGTCCGCACGACGTGGCCGGCGATCCGCCGTGCGGCGGCCTCGATCTCCGGGAGGCCGATCAGGCTGGTCAAGGTCGTCCACCTTCCCGGCGCGGGACGGGGAACCCGCGCCGTCGGCACCCTGACCCGCCGGCACGGGCGAGGTCAACTCTCAGAGGTCGCGGTCCACCAGGTGGTCCAGCAGGCCGAGCAGTTCCCCGGTGGCGCCCGCGGCCGGCGGCAGACCGCGCAGCAGCTCCCGGGCGACGGCCGTGTGCGCGCGGGCCTCCGTCAGCGCCGCCGCCCGGCCGCCCGCCGCCTCGATCAGCGCCGCCGCCTCCTCGGGGCGCCCCGCCGGGCCCAGCAGCGCGGGCAGGTGCCGGGCGGCGGGGGAGCCGAGGGCGAACAGCACCGGGAAGGTCTTCTTGCCCTCCCGCAGGTCGCCGCCCACCGGCTTGCCGGTGACCGCGGGATCGCCCCAGACGCCCAGCACGTCGTCCACGAGCTGGAAGGCGACGCCCAGATGGCGTCCGGCCCGGTCAAGCGCGGCGACGGCCGGCTCCCCGGCCCCGCCGAGCGCGGCGCCGAGCGCGGCGGCGCAGCCGAGCAGCGCGCCCGTCTTGCGCTCCGCCATCACCCGGTACTCCCCGGGCGTCACCCGCTCCGGCCCGGCGCAGGGCCGGGTGGCGAACAGCAGGTCGTCGGCCTGCCCGCGCACCAGGTCGGCCAGGGCGGCGGAGAGCAGCCGCACGCCGCCGGGTCCGCCGGGCGCGGCGGCCAGCGTCTCCACGGCGAGCGCGAACAGGGCGTCCCCGGCGAGCACCGCGGGGCCCGTGCCGTACGCCTTCCACACCGCCGGGCGGCGTCGCCGGGTCGCGTCGCCGTCCATGATGTCGTCGTGCAGCAGCGAGAAGGCGTGCACCAGCTCCACCGCGACCGCAGCCGGGATCCCGGCCCGCGCGTCGGCGCCCGCCGCCTCGGCGCCAAGCACCGCGAGCGCCTGGCGCACCCCCTTGCCGCCCGGCGCGGCGGCGGGCGCGCCGCCCACCTCGCACCAGCCGAAGGAATACGCGGCCATCTCGGCCACCCAGGGGTGCAGCCGCCCCACCGCCTCCGCCAGGGCCGGACGCACCAGCTCACGGCAGCGGTCGAGGGTGCTCACGGCCGGAGGCGGCGCCTGCACCGCCGGAGGGACCGCGCTCACCGTACGGCCTCCGCGTCCAGGCCGAACTCCCGCTGCGCCCGGGCCACCATCTCCCGCGCGTGCCGCAGCCCGGCGCGCTCCAGCACCCGGTCCAGCTCGGCGAGTTCGGCGGCCGTCTCGGAGCGGTCGCGGCCCAGGCGGGCCAGCGACTTGGCGAGGCCGAGCCGGGACAGCGCCTCGCCGCGCGGCTCACTCATCGCCCGGAACTCCTCCAAAGCCAGCTCGTACAGCTCCCGGGCCTCCGAGTAACGGCCGGCCCGGTAGAGGACGTTGCCGCGCATCTTGTGGTTGTAGGCGAGCGCGCTGGAGAGGTTCATCGCCCGGCAGGCGGCCTCCGCCCGCGACAGCAGCTCCAGCGCCCGCCCGGTGTCGCCGTCGCGGACCGAGACGATGTCGGCCAGACCGCGCAGCGCCCAGGCGTGGCCGCGCCGGTCCTCGGCCCGCTCGGCTATCTCCGCCGCCTCCTCGAACAGCGCGTACGCCCGGTCGTGGTCGCCGGTGTTGCGGTGCATCTGCGCGATGCCCTCCAGCGCCCACACGGTGTGCCGGGCCTCCCCGCGCCTGCGCGCCTCGGCGAGCAGCTGCTCGTGCAGCCGGCCGACCGCCTCGTAGTCGCCCTGGATGCGCCCGGTCTCCGCGAGACCCGCCAGGGAGTAGCCGCGGACCACGACGTCGCCGCCCCGCTCGCCGAGTTCGGCGGCGAGCCCCAGCAGTCGCCACGCCAGCGGGAACGCCCCCCGCTGCCGGGCCAGGGTGCCGCCGCTCCACAGCGCCCACGCCATCGCGGCCGTGTCGCCGGCCTCCCGGGCGGCGCGGTAGCTCGCCTTCCAGGCCAGGTCGGCGTCCCGCACCCGGCCGAGCCGCCGCTGGGCCTCGGCGACCGCGAGCCCGCAGCGGGCCACCTCGCCCGCCAGGCCGGACCGTTCGGCCTCGCGCAGCCGCTCGGTGCCCTCGGCCAGTACGTCGACCAGCGAGGAGTTCACGGACAGGGTGGTCAGGGCGCCCTGGTACTCCGGGGCGAAAGCCTTGCCGTACATGCGTGCCCTTCTATGCGCAACATGTATACACAGTGTGTATAGCACGTCGGAAAGGTGCCCCGGCCCGCAGGCCGGGGCACGGTCTGTCGTGGGTCAAGACGCCGGTGGGCGGAACGGGGTTGCCCGTGCGGCGCAGATCACTTCACGGGGCGTCAGTGCTGCTGCGCCTTCTGCGGCGTCGCCTCGCTGGGCCGCACCACGACGAACCCCTCGCCCTGGAGCATCAGCTGCACCGCCTCGCCCGAACCGCCGCGCAGCATCGAGCCGAGGGACTGCGAGCGGTGCAGCGAGGTCTGCAGGTGTGCGGTCCAGCCGACCACCGCGTCGGTGTCGACGTATACCGGGTGCTGCGCCGAGACGGGTATCACCAGCGGATTGCCCTCGCAGACCAGGCCCAGCCGGCCGTGTCCGCTGAAGACGCTGTTGAACAGGCCGCCGCCGGCGATGCCCGAGCCCTTCACGGTCTTGATCTCGTACGACAGCGAGGCGTCGAAGCACAGCACGTTGCGGCCGTTGACGGTGAACAGGTCGCCCGGCTCGACCTCGACGATGAAGCAGTTCTGCGCCTCGTGCGCGAACCAGACCTCGCCCTGGCCGCGCACCGCCATCAGGGGCAGCCCCTCGCCGGTGACCGCGCGCTTGAGCATCCCGCCGACGCCCTGGCCCTTGCGCTCGAACTGGAGGCTGCCGCGGTGGGCGATCATCGCGCCCTGGCGCGCGTGCATCTCGCCGTTCACCGCGTACTTGATGCACTTGGCGTTCTCGACGGTCATGCCGGCCTCGACGGCCGGCCGTACCACGTGCTCACTGGAAAAGAGGGAACCCTTCATGCGGGGCATGGTGTCCCGGACGCACTCGTTCCGCCAAGATCACGGCACGTGCCCGTCCGGTCACCGGATTCCCCTGCCCCGCGAGGGTGCTGTCACTGCCTCAGGTCCCGCTCCCCGGCGGCCGGGACGCGCAGCGCCTTGCCGGTGCCCTTGTCGGTGCCCTTGCCCGTGCTCCTGCCGCAGAACGCCGACTCCAGCGTGCCCGCCAGCGTGCCGAGCACCTTGGCGTTGTTGGAGGTGTTGGCCGCGGCCGTGAGCGCCCGCTTGCCGTCCTTCGAGGCGAACGCGTACGTGTAGAAGCCCTGGACGGCGCCGGTGTGCCCGTACACCGAGACGCCGCAGGACAGGTCGCGCCGGCGCAGCCCGAGCCCGTACGAGGTGGTGGCGTCGACCCGGGTGAAGCGCTCCATCTCGGCGAGCCGGGCGGCGGAGAGCAGCTTGCCGCGCAGCAGTGCGGAGTAGAAGGTGTTCAGGTCCCTGGCGCTGGAGATGAGCGCGCCCGCGCTCTGCGCCCAGGACGCCGTCTGGTCGGTCGCGTCGACCAGTTTCGCGCCGGCGGCGTCCGGGGTGAGGTAGCCGTGGGCGTGCCGGCCCGGGATCTTCGTGTCCGGGTGAACGTAGAACGTGTCGCGCAGCCCGAGCGGGGTGATCAGCCGCTTCTCGTAGGCGCTGCGCACGGACGCGCCGGTGAGCTTCTCGATGAGCAGGCCGGCGACCACGTAGTTGGTGTTCGAGTACGCGTAGGCGGCGCCCGGCGCGTTGGTGCGGGGCTTCTTCAGTGACAGGGCGACCAGGTCGCGGTAGCCGAAGACCTTGTTGCGGACCGCCTCGAAGCCGGACACGCTCTGCGCGAACATGTCGTTGCTGTAGTCGTACAGGCCGCTGCGGTGGCTCAGCACGTGCCGGACCGTGATGCGGTCGTCCGGCAGCAGCTTCGGCAGGTACCGGTTGACCGGGGCGTCCAGGTCCAGCTTGTGCTCGTCGGCCAGTTGCAGCAGGACCACGGCCGAGAAGGACTTGGTGACGCTGCCGATGCGGAACCGGTCCGCGGCGCTGATTCCCTGACGGGTGCTCCGGTCGGCGAAGCCCCGGGTCACCAGGTACGAGTCGTCGCCGTCGTCGACGCGGGCCAGCGCGCCCGGCGCGCCCTGGTCCACCGCCGAGTGCAGCACCGCGTCCAGGCCCCCGAGGTCGGGGGCGGGCAGCGCCGCCGCCCGGGCGTCCCCCTGCGGGGCCGCGGCCCACGCCGGGACGGTGACCAGCGACAGGACGGCCGCTCCGAGTACCGCGCCCCTGCCCGCCATTCCTGAGACCATCCGGCTCCACTCCCGTCCTCGCGGTTCGCCATGCGACATCGGTCACATTCCGGCCTGGAACCTAGGGGATTGCGGCAACGTCTCCACAGTCGACACACAGTTGGTCATCTCGTGATCACCCTGTGGCAGGCATTTGCAAAGGATTGCCATAGAAGAGCGCGAAATGGATCATTCCGCCTTTACGTGTGCATGACTGATCCATAAGGGTTACCTCCGGGGCCCGACCAGCCCCCGTGGCGCTCAACTCCGCCACGTATCAGGGCGGTTGGGAACAGCTGCCCCCTTCGATCGAAGGAACCCTGATCAGATTGCGTAGACCGCACATACGCACCGCGGCGATCGCCGTCGCGGTGGCGACCGCTGCCACGGGTCTGGCCGGTACGGCCTTCGCGGGTCCCTCCGCCAACGGGGAGCGCTCCGCCGCGGCCACCGCCTCGACCGCCACGGCGGTGGTGAAGGCGGCGCAGGCCGCCGCCTTCGCCCACACCGCGGCGACCGGCATCGCCCAGGGCGACGAACTCCACGCCCAGGACGTGCTCGTCGACCCCGAGGGCGCGCGCCACGTCCGTTTCGTCCGCACCCACAACGGGATGCCGGTGCTCGGCGGCGACCTCGTCGTCCACCTGAACCGGCGGCTGGCCTACACGGGGGCGACCAGCGCGGCCACGCACGCCGTCAAGCCCGCGGCCGCCCGGCCCGCGCTGACGGCCGCACAGGCCGCGGCCGAGGCCGCCCGCGCCGCCAAGGGCGAGGCCGGCGACGCCGAACTGGTGGTGGACGCCCGCGGCGGCTCCGCCGCCCTCGCCTACCAGGTCACGGTGACCGACAACGGCACCTCCAGCACCGTCGTCGTCGACGCCGTCACCGGCAAGGTGCGCAGCAACACGCCCGACGTCGACGAGTTCCTGTCGCCGAAGCTGCTCGGCGCGCTGCGCAAGAGCGGCGAGAGCGCCGACCCGGCCACCGGCACAGGTTCGGCCACCGGGTCCGGCCTGGCCGGCCCGGGTCTCTCCGGCGTCACCCGCTACCCGGCGACCGCCAAGGGCACCGGCAAGACCCTCTTCGTGGGCAACGTCGGCCTCACCACCACCGCCACCTCGCGCGGCCACTACCAGCTCAAGGACCCGAACCGGTACGGCACCGAGACCCGGGACGCCAAGGGCAGGAAGCTGCAGTCCTTCGGCTCGGGCACGAAGTTCACCAACACCACCAACGTGTGGGGCAACGGCAAGACCTCCAGCCGGGTCAGCGCCGCCGCCGACGCGCAGTACGGCATCACCAAGACGCTGGACTTCTACAAGAAGACCTTCAACCGCAAGGGCATAGCCAACAACTCCAAGGCCGCACGCGGCATGGTCCACTGGGGCAGCAAGGTCGCCAACGCCTTCTGGGACCCCACGTGCGGCTGCATGCTCTACGGCGACGGTGACGGCGATGTCTTCAAGAAGCCGCTCGTCGTCCTCGACGTCACCGGCCACGAGCTGACCCACGGCGTGGTGGAGGCGACCGCCGACCTCCAGCCGACCTTCGTCGACCGCCGCGGCAACCAGTACGGCGAGCCCGGCTCGCTCAACGAGTCGCTCGCCGACATCTTCGCCTCCAGCGTCGAGTTCTACGCCAACAACGCGAAGGACACGCCGGACTACCTGATCGGCGAGAAGATGGGCCTGGAGCAGAAGTTCCTGCGCCGCCTCGACCACCCCTCGCTCGACAAGCTCGAGGGCACGATCGACTACTGGACGCCGGACACGTACTTCACCGAGGTGCACGCCGGCTCCGGCGTCTCCTCGCACGCCTACTACCTCCTCGCGGAGGGCAGCGGCACGAAGACGATCGGCGGCGTCAAGTACGACTCGCCGACCTACCAGAACGCCTCGACGGTGAAGGGCATCGGCCGCACCAAGGCCACCGCGATCTTCTACCGGGCGCTGACCCGCTACATGGTCTCCACCACCGACTTCCACGGCGCGCGCGTCGCGACGCTGAAGGCGGCCAAGGACCTGTACGGCTCGACCAGCACCGAGTACAAGACGGTGGACAAGGCGTGGGCCGCGGTCAACGTGACCGCCGCCAACACCCCGGCCGCCCGCCACTGACGGACGACCACACCCCGCGCCACCGGATGCCCCGCCCAGCGCGGGGCATCCGCACGTCCGGGCGCCTCCGCCCGCCGGGGTGGCGCTCCGGCGGGCGCGGCGGGACCATGACGTCCGTGGCACACGCAGACGCGCCCCGGACGCTCCGTCCGGATCCCGGCGGGTCCGCCGGGGCCGGGGAGCCCGTCCGGTGACCGGCCGGTCCGGCCGCGTCCGCCGCCTGGCCGCCGCGGTGCTGGTCACCCTCGCCTGCCAGTGGGCGCCCGTGCGCGCCGTCACCGGGCCGCCCGCACCGGCCGGCCGGCCCCCCGGCCAGGTGGTCACCTGGGCGGCGAGCGCCGACCGCCTCGGCGAGGGCGCCGCCGGCCGGAGCTACCGGCTGATCGTGCACACCAGCGTGGCCGGCAGCGACCTGCGCGTGCGCCTCTCCAACGCCTTCGGCGACCGCCCCCTGACCCTGGACGGCGTCCGCGCCGGACTGCGGCGCACGGGCGCGGCGCTCGTCCCCGGCAGCGACCGGCCGCTCACCTTCCGCGGTTCCCGGGCGGTCACCGTGCCCACCGGGGCGGCCGTGTGGAGCGACCCGCTGCCCGGGCACGTCCCGGCCGGCGCCGATCTCGCCGTCAGCCTGCACACCCCCGACGCGGCCGGCCCGGCCACCGGGCACGCGCTGGCGATGCAGACGTCGTACGTCGGCCAGGGCGACCACACCGCCGAGACGAGCGGGGCCGGCTGGACGCGGCCCACGGGCTCCTGGTGGTACCTGGACGCCGTCTCCGTACGCCCCGCCGACCCCGCCACCCGAGCCGTGGTGGTGCTCGGCGACTCCCTCACCGACGGCTGGCAGTCCACCCCGGGGCGCGACCGGCGCTGGCCCGACTACCTCGCCCGGCGCCTGCACGCGGCCCCCACGGCCGTGCGCGGCGTGGCCAACGAGGGGATGAGCGGCGACAAGGTGCTCGGCGACGACGCCGGGACCGGCGCCGTGCACCGGCTGCAGCGGGACGTCCTGAGCCAGCCCGGGGCCCGCACCCTCCTGCTGTTCGAGGGCGTGAACGACCTCAAGGCCCACACCGGGGTCACCGCCGCCGACCTGATCGCCGGCTACCGGGCGATCGTCCGGCGGGCCCACGCGGCCGGGCTGTGCGTGGTCGGCGCGACCATCGGCCCGTTCGAGGGCTGGTCCGAGTGGGACCCGGCCGCCGAGGCCGTGCGCCAGGAGGTCAACCGGTTCATCCGCACGGGCGGCGCGTTCGACGCCGTCGTCGACTTCGACCGCGTCCTGCGCGGCCCCCACGAGCCCACGCGGCTGCGGTCCGCCTTCGACAACGGCGACCACCTGCACCTCGACGACGCCGGAATGCGGGCCCTGGCCGGCGCCGTCGACCCGCGCGCCCTCGACTGCGCGCGCTGACCCGGACCCGGCCGTCCGGCGCGCCGCACCGGCCTCAGCGCAGCGTGTCGGCCCAGTCGGCCGGTACCCGCCCCGCCGGACCCGGCACCGGCTGGTCCGCGGGGTGCCCGGCAGGCGGCGCGAGTTCGGGACCCTCGGTGTACAGCTCGCCCGTCTCGAAGTTCCAGAACCAGCCCTCGCCCGGCTCGAAGCTGCGGATCACCGGATGCCGGGTCGCCTTCCAGTGGGCGGTGGCGTGCTTGGCGGGGGAGTCGTCGCAGCAGCCGATGTGACCGCAGGCCGCGCACCGGCGCAGATGGAACCACCACCCGCCGGCCGCGTCGCACTCCACACAGCCCGCGCCGCTCGGCGGGACGCTCGGGTCGATGGCGGACTCGCCGCTCATGCTGCCTCCTCGGGGTTGGTCAGGGCGGACCGCTCCTCCGGTGTCCCGGCGGTCAGCGGCAGCAGCACCTGGAAACGGGTGTCGCCGGGCTCCGACTCGACACGCAGGGTGCCGTGGTGCTTGTTCACCACGATCCGCCAGGAGATGTCCAGGCCCAGCCCGGTGCCCTGGCCGACCGGCTTGGTCGTGAAGAACGGGTCGAAGATCCGGCTCTTGATCTCCGGCGGCACCCCGGGCCCGGTGTCCCGGAACTCCACCAGCACCTGCTCGCCCTCCAGCGCGGTCCGCACGGTCAGCGTGCCCTCCCCGCCGGCGTCGTTCATGGCGGACACCGCGTTGTCGATGAGGTTGGTCCACACCTGGTTCAGCTCCGCGGGATAGCCGGGGATCTCCGGCAGCGCGGGTTCGTACTCCTTGACGACCTCGATGCGCGGACCGATCTTGCCGGACAGCATCAGCAGGGTGCTGTCGAGGAGTTCGTGCACGCCGACGACCCGGTAGGGCGCCCGGTCGAGCTGCGAGTACTGCTTGGCGGCGTCCACGAGGTGCGAGATCCGGGTGGTGGAGTCCTCGATCTCGTCCATCAGCAGCTCTGTCTCGACGGTGTAGTTGAGCCAGCCCACCGCCCCGGGCAGGATGTCCGCGTCCACGGCCGCCGCGACCTGCTCCAGCCAGTCCACGTCGAGTCCGGCCTGGACGAAGGTGGGCGCGAGCTGCCAGCCGTGCTCGAGGCCGTGGTCCTCCAGCCACTCGGTGAGCGCGTCCTCGCGGTCCGAGGCCTCCAGCGGGCTGAGCGCCGGCGCCTTGGCGACACGCTCGGCGGTGCGCTCCTGGATCTCGATCAGGCTCGCCAGCGCGTCCCGCGAGAACGGGCCCTCGGCGATCACCGCGAGCTTGCGCCGCATCTTCGCGACCCGCTCGCGCAGCGTCGAGGTGGCCCGCACGGCGGCCGCGGCGGGGTTGTTCAGCTCGTGCGTGAGCCCGGCCGACAACGAGCCGAGCGCCAACAGCCGCTCCCGCTGCCCGATCGCCGCCTGGGTGCTCTTCGAACCGAAGAACAGCCCCTCCAGCAGATGCGTGGCCATCGGGAACCACTCGCTCATCACGTCGGCGAAGGTGTCCGCCGGCAGGACGAAGAACCGCGTCGGCTCCGTCACCCGCATCGAGTTGTTGTACACCTGCCGCACCCGGTCGCCCAGGTACGCCTGCATGGCGCCCGCGTACACCCCGCGCTGCGAGGTGCGGGACACCTCCACGTCGTCGCCGCCCACCCGCCGGGAGAGCACGACCGTGCCCTCGATCATCACGTAGAAGCAGGTGGCGGGGTCGCCCTCGGTGTACACCGGGCCGGGTTCGAACAGCTCCATCCGGCCCTCGCAGCACAGCCGGCCGAGCTGCTCGGGCGACAGCTTCTCGAACAGGAACAGGGAGCCGATCTCCTGCGGGCTGCACGGCACCGGCCGCCCGCTCACGACTGCTCCAGGTACCGGTGGACGAGCATGACGGCCATGGCTCCCTCTCCGACGGCGGACGCGACCCGCTTGGCGGACTCGGCGCGGGCGTCGCCCGCCACGAACACGCCGGGGACGCTGGTCTCCAGGTGGTACGGCGGCCGGTCCAGCTCCCAGCCGGCCGGCGGCCGCCCGTCGGCGGTCAGGTCCGGCCCGGCCAGGATGAACCCGCGCTCGTCGCGCAGCACCGTTTCGTCCAGCCAGTCGGTCAGCGGGGCGGCTCCGATGAACACGAACATCCACTGCGCGTCGACGCGTTCGGTCTCCCCGCCGGTCGTATGACGCAGCGTCAGCTGCTCCAGCCGGCCCGAGCCGTGCGCGGCGTCCACGACCGTGTGGCCGCGCACCGAGATGTTCGGCGCCTCGCCGATCTGCTGGATCAGGTAGTGGGACATCGACGCCGACAGGTCGGGTCCGCGCACCAGCAGCGTCACCGACTTGGCGAACCTGGACAGGTACATCGCGGCCTGGCCCGCCGAGTTGGCGCCGCCGACGATGTACACGTCGTGGCCCTGGCAGGAGGACGCCTCGGTCAGCGCGGAGCCGTAGAACACCCCGCAGCCGGTCAGGTCGGTACAGCCCTCGGCCTGGAGCTGCCGGTACTGCACGCCCGTCGCCAGGATCACGCTGTGCGCCGCGATCGCCGAGCCGTCCGCGAAGCGCACCACCCGGGCCGCCCCGTTGACCTCCAGTCCCGTCACCTCGCGCGTGGTCAGGATCTCGGCGCCGAACTTGGCCGCCTGCCGCCGCGCCCGGTCGGTGAGCTGCGCGCCGGAGACCCCGTCGGGGAAGCCCAGGTAGTTCTCGATCCGGGAACTCTGCCCGGCCTGCCCGCCGGTCGCGGACCGCTCCACGAGTACGGTCCGCAGGCCCTCGGAGGCCCCGTACACGGCGGCGCCCAGGCCGGCCGGGCCGCCGCCGATCACCACCAGGTCGTAGAAGTCGGCCGTCGGCGTCGTCGCCAGGCCCACCCGCGCGGCCAGCTCGGGCGCCTCCGGCTCGACCAGGGCCGTCCCGTCCGGGGTGATCACCAGCGGCAGCCGCCGCCCGTCCTGCCCGGCCGCCGTCAGCAGCCGCCGCCCCTCCGGCTCCTCCACCGAGTACCAGCGGTACGGCACCTGGTTGCGGGCCAGGAACTCCCGCACGTCCGAGGACCGGGCCGACCAGCGGTGCCCCACGACCTTGGTGCTGGGCACCGGCTTGTACGCGCTGCTCCGCCAGGCCTGGAGCAGGTCGTCCAGCACCGGGTAGAGCTTCTCCTCCGGCGGGTCCCACGGCTTGAGCAGGTAGTGGTCCAGGTCGACGACGTTGATCGCGTCGATCGCCGCGTTGGTGTCCGCGTAGGCGGTCAGCAGCACCCGCCGCGCCCCCGGGTACACGTCCAGGGCCTGCTCCAGGAAGTCGATCCCGTTCATCTGCGGCATCCGGTAGTCGGCCAGGATCACCGCCACCAGGTCCCCGCGCAGCTTCAGCTCGCGCAGCGCCTCCAGCGCCGACTCGCCGGACTCCGCGCGCACGATCCGGTACGACTCGCCGTAGCGCCGTCTGAGGTCACGGGCGACGGCGCGGGAGACCCCCGGGTCGTCGTCCACGGTCAGGATGACGGTCCGCGCTGCCTCGGCGGCCTGTGCCATGCCTCTCCCACCCCGAGCGGTCGGATTCACGGGGCGGCGCCACCAGGGCCGCCGCAACCGATTCCCGCCCATCGTATGTTCGATCGCCCGGGTTCGCCCCGCTGTACGGCAAGGACGGCCGGCGCCCCGCGGGCCGCTTCGTGATCCGCTCCCGCGCGGGCGGGGCAAGAGCATGATCGGCGCGTGCGGGAGACTGGCCCCCGCGAACGCGGACGACGAGGAGGCCACGAGGCATGGAACGCCCGATCACGGCAGGGGTGGACGGTACGGAGGAGAGCCTGGCCGCGCTGGACTGGGCGGCCAGGGAGGCCGTGCGCCGCGGGCTGCCGCTGCGCGTGGTGCACGCCTGGCAGTACGCCGAGGAGCTCGCCACGGCCGACCGGGACACCCAGCACGGCTGGGTGTCCGAAGGGGTGCGGGAGGCCGTGCGCACCGTCTCCGGCAGGCACCCGGGGCTCGAGGTGGACGTGGAGGTGCTCGAGGGTGGCGTCGCGGAGGCGCTGACCGGCGCGGCCGACCGGTCCGGGCTGCTGGTGCTGGGCTCCCGCGGTCACGGGAGGGTGATGGGCTTCCTGCTGGGCTCGGTGGGCCGGCAGGTGATCGCCGAGGCGGCCCGGCCCGTGGTCCTGGTCCGGGCCGGCGACCGGGCGGCGGCGGAGGCCGCCGGGCGGGACGTCGTGGTCGGCCAGCACGGCGGCCCCGAGGACAGCGCGGAAGCGCTGCGGTTCGCGTTCGAGACGGCGGCCGTGCGCGGGGCCGCCGTCCGGGCGGTGCGGGCCTGGACGCTGCCGCCGGTCTTCGCCTACAGCCCGGGCTCGCTCAAGCTCCTGGACGAGGCGGGCGGCCTTGAGCCGTACGAGAAGCAGGCCCTGGCCGACGCGCTGCGCCCGTGGCGGGAGCGGTTCCCGCAGGTGCCCGTCGCCGAGCACGTCGAGATGGGCAGCGCGGGGCAGGTGCTGCTGTCGGTGGCCGGGCGGGCCCAGCTCATGGTCGTCGGGCGGCGGGCCCACCGCACCGCGGTGGGCGCCCGGATCGGCTCGGTCGCGCAGGGCGTGCTGCACCACGCCGAGTGCCCGGTGGCCGTGGTCCCGCACGAGTGACCTACCCGGGGGTCGTCGGCTCCAGGGTGCTGCGGGCCTTCGGCAGGACGTTGTCGATGTAGTCGGTGACGGCGGTGTCGAGGCCGATGTCGTGCTGGGCCCGTTCCGAGAGGTACCAGCGGTGCTCCAGCAGTTCGTGGTAGATCTCGGCCGGGTCCATGGAGCCGCGCAGCCCGACGGGCACGGCGCGCACGGTGGGCCGGAACACGTCCCGCACCCAGCGGTGGGCGAGCACTTCGGGGCGGGCGGCGAGGGGGTCGCCCGGGGCGTGGTCGTCCTGGGTGGCCATCCAGCTCTCCAGGTCGCTCAGCAGCCGCCGCGCCTGGTTCTCCTCGGCGTCGAGGCCGGTCAGCCGCAGCAGTTGCCGCTGGTGGTGGCCGGCGTCGACGACCTTGGGCACGAAGGTGACCGTGTCGCCGGCCGCCGAGTGCTCGATCTGCATCTCGGCCACGTCGAAGCCGAGCTCGTTGAGGCGGCGTATCCGGCGTTCTATGTAGTGGTACTTGCCCGCCGGGTACACCGAGGTGCGGGTCAGCTCCCGCCACAGGCCGCCGTAGCGGGTGCAGATCTCGTGCCCGAACTCGACGGGGTCGACGGACGGGTGCAGCGCCCCGGACGCCTCCAGGTCCAGCAGCTCGCCGCTGATGTTCACCCGGGCCAGGTCGAGGTCGTAGTCCCGCTGCCCGGGGCTGAGCCGGGGGTGCAGGTCGCCGGTCTCGGCGTCCACGAGGTACGCGGCGTAGGCGCCCGCGTCCCGCCGGAACAGGGTGTTGGACAGCGAGCAGTCGCCCCAGGCGAACCCGCTCAGGTGCAGCCGGACCAGCAGCACCGCGAGGGCGTCCATCAGCCGGTGCATGGTCGCCGGGCGCATGGTGGTCTCGAACATCGAGCGGTACGGCATCGAGCCGCGCAGGTGCCGGGTGATCAGCACCGGTTCCAGCGGGGCGCCGGCGCCGTCGGTGCGGCCGGTGACCACGGCGAGCGGGTCCACGGCCGGGATGCCCAGCCGGTCGAGGTCGCGCAGCAGCTCGTACTCCCGCAGCGCCGGCCGCTCGGCCAGCTCCTTGACGGCGATCACCTCGTCGCCGGCGCGGGCGTAGCGCACGACGTGCCGGGAGATGCCCCGGGGGAGCGGCACGAGGTACTCCTCGGGCCACTTCTCCAGAGGCACGTCCCAGGGCAGTTCGAGCAGGACCGCGGGGTGCTCCGGGTTCGTGGCGCTGATCTGCAATGCCATGGGACGAACCCTAAGGCCCGCCGGCGGCTAGCGGGACGCCCGCTCCCGGGCCTGTTCGGCGGCGGCGCGCAGCGGGCCCCGATGCACCGCGCCGTGGCCGGGCAGCAGGGTGTCGCCGTCGAGTGCCCCGATCAGCTCCAGCGAGGCGAGCGTCCGGGCGCGCTCGTGGTCGAAGAAGCGGTGCAGGAGCTGGGGGCCGGTGATCCGGGAGGTGGCGTGGCCGACGACCAGGGCGTCGCCCGAGATCACGATCCCGGCGTCCGGCAGGTGGTAGACGCAGTGCCCGTCGGTGTGGCCCGGGGTGTGCACGGGGACGGGCCGGCCGGGCAGGTCGAGCGCGCCCTCGGCCGGGAACGGCTCGGGGGCCGTGACGGGGTTGTGGTCGGTGCCGCCCACCCGGACCACGTGCACCGCCCAGGCCACCACGCCCGGCCGCCAGGCGTTGCGCACCACGTCCCCGATGGTGGCCTGGTGCAGGAACTCGCGGCGCGCGTGCGGGACTTCCGCCGGGTGGAGATAGACGGGGGTGCCGTGGGCGGCGCGCAGGTACTCGGCCGAGCCCAGGTGGTCGTTGTGCGCGTGCGTGATCAGCACGGCGGCGACCGCCTCGGGTGAACTGCCCACCGCGGCGAGCGAGTCGAGGACGCCCTGGCGGTCCCCGGGATAGCCGGTGTCCACCAGGGTGACGTCGTCGCCGTCCTTCAGGATGACCCAGTTGGTGTTGTGGCCGTGCACCAGGTAGGCGGCGTCGGCGACTTGGCGTACTTCTGCCCGCATGGTTCCTCCGAGGTCCCGGCGGCCGGTCGTCGGGGACAGCCAACCAGACCGTGTTCCGCCTGCGTCGGCGAGGGGCCGCCGGACGTGTCACCGCACCCCGTGGGGGCGGAACTGGACGCTGATCCGCGGACCGGCCGCGTGGGCCGTCTTGGGCACGCAGTGCTCCCAGGTCCGCTGGCAGGAGCCGCCCATCACGATGAGGTCGCCGTGCCCGAGCGGCCGCCGGACGACCGGGCCGCCGCCTCCCGCGGGGCGCAGCAGCAGGTCCCGGGGCACGCCGACGGACAGGATCGCGACCATCGTGTCCCGGCGGGCGCCGCGCCCGATCCGGTCGCCGTGCCAGGCGACGCTGTCCCTGCCGTCGCGGTAGTAGCACAGCCCGGCGGTGGTGAACGGTTCGCCCAGCTCCTCGGCGTAGCGGGCGGACAGGGCGTCCCGCGCCTCGGTGAGGACGGGGTGGGGCAGTGGGTCCTGGGCCGCGTAGAAGGCGAGCAGTCGCGGTACGGCCACCACGTTGTCGTACATCTTGCGGCGCTCCGCCCGCCAGGGGACCTCGGCCGCCAGCTCCTCGAACAGGGCGTCGGCGCCGCTCAGCCAGCCCGGCAGCACGTCGATCCAGGCGCCGGAGCCCAGCTCGGTGCGGCGCAGCCCGTCCAGCGGGCCGAGCCGCAGCTCGTCGGTCTGGTCGAACAGGGAGCCCTGGAGGTGCGTGGCCATGGGGCCAGCCTACTCCTTAATCGAAAATATGTTCCCAGCGAGGGCGTGCGTGCCGGCGCCCGGCCGCGAATCCCTCGCCGGACACCGTTTCGATACATCGGTGTATCGGATACATTCCCGTATCCGAAGGGAGGTCCCGCCATGACGGCCGAGGACGGCACGGCCCCGCGCGTCACCCGGCGGCGGGCCCGGACCCGGGCGAACCTGCTGGACGCCGCCTTCGCGGTGTTCGCCGCCAAGGGGTTCGGACGGGTCTCCATCGAGGAGGTATGCGAGGCCGCCGGCTACAGCCGGGGCGCCTTCTACTCCAACTTCGCCACCCTGGACGAGCTGTTCTTCGCCCTCTACCGGGAGCGGGCCGACCTCATCGCCGGCCAGGTCGCCGACGCGCTCGCGCAGGACGGGCCCGGCCTGGACGTCCCGGCCTCGGTGGACCGGGTCGCCGAGGTCCTGCTGCTCGACGTGGACTGGCTGCTGGTCAAGACCGACTTCCTGGTGCACGCGGCCCGCGACCCGGCCGTCGCCCAGGCGCTCCTGGACCACCGCGCCCGGCTGCGCGAGGCCGTCGCCGACCGCCTCGGCCGGGCCCGGGGCCACACCGAACTGCCCGCCGTGCTCGGCGACGCCGACGGCGCCGCCCGCGCGGTGGTCGCGGCCTACGACGGCGTCACCACCCAGCTCCTGCTGGACAAGGACGTCGACGCCGCCCGCGGCTGGCTGAAGCAACTGCTCACCGCCCTGCTGACCGACGGCAGCGGCGCCCCCGGATGAAGCGCGGACGGAAGGACACGGACGCCATGGCCGCCAAGGACGCGGACGTCATCGTCGTCGGAGCGGGCCTCGCCGGCCTGGTCGCGGCGCACGAACTCAACCGCCAGGGCCGCAGGGTCGCCCTGGTCGACCAGGAGAACGCCGCCAACCTCGGCGGCCAGGCGTACTGGTCCTTCGGCGGGCTCTTCCTCGTCGACTCGCCCGAGCAGCGCCGGCTCGGCATCAAGGACTCCCTCGACCTCGCCTGGAACGACTGGCAGGGCAGCGCGCGGTTCGACCGGGTCGCCGACGAGGACTCCTGGGCGGTCCGCTGGGCCCGCGCCTACGTCGAGTGGGCGGCCGGCGAGAAGCGCTCCTGGCTGCGCGGCCACGGCATCGAACTGCTGCCCACCGTCGGCTGGGCCGAGCGCGGCGACCTCAGGGCCGCCGGCCACGGCAACTCCGTGCCCCGCTTCCACATCGCCTGGGGCACCGGCACCGGCGTGGTCGGGCCCTTCGTCGAGTACGCCCGGCAGGCGGCCCGGGACGGACTGCTCACGTTCCACCACCGCCACCGGGTCGACGAACTGGTCATCGAGGACGGCACGGCCCGCGGCGTGCGGGGCACCGTCCTCGCCGCCGACGACTCACCGCGCGGCGCCGCCTCCAGCCGCGAGCGCGCCGGCGACTTCGAACTGACCGCCGGGGCCGTGATCGTCACCAGCGGCGGCATCGGCGCCGACCACGACATCGTCCGCCGCTACTGGCCCGAACGGCTCGGCACACCCCCCGCCGAGATGGTCACCGGCGTCCCCGCCTACGTCGACGGCCGGATGCTCGACATCAGCGCCGAGGCCGGTGTGCGCCTGGTCAACCGGGACCGCATGTGGCACTACACCGAGGGCCTGCAGAACTGGGACCCCGTCTGGCCCGGCCACGGCATCCGCATCCTGCCGGGGCCCTCCTCCGTCTGGCTCGACGCGCTGGGCCGCCGGCTGCCCGAACCGTGCCTGCCCGGCTACGACACCCTCGGCACGCTGGAGTACCTGCGCACCACCGAGGACATCGCCGGGTACGACCACTCCTGGTTCATCCTCACCCGGAAGATCATCGAGAAGGAGTTCGCGCTCTCCGGCTCAGAGCAGAACCCGGACATCACCGCCAAGGACCGCAAGGCCGTGCTGCGCGACCGGCTGCTGGGCAAGGGCGCCCCGGCGCCGGTGCGGGCCTTCCTCGACAACGGCGCGGACTTCGTCACCGCGGGCACCCTGGAGCGGCTGGTCGAGAAGATGAACGCCCTCACCGCCGAGCCGCTGCTGGACGCGGCCGAGGTGCGCCGGCAGATCGAGGCCCGCGACCTGCAGATGGCCAACCCGTACAGCAAGGACGCCCAGGTCCAGGGCATCCGC
This sequence comes from Streptomyces sp. NPDC038135, assembly GCF_055601245.1. Taxonomy (NCBI): domain Bacteria; kingdom Bacillati; phylum Actinomycetota; class Actinomycetes; order Kitasatosporales; family Streptomycetaceae; genus Streptomyces; species Streptomyces sp. NPDC038135. The sequence goes on from NZ_JBVJXS010000006.1 coordinate 573,607, forward strand.
AACGCCCGCCGCTACATAGGCGACCGGCTCGGCCGGGTCGCCTCCCCGCACCGCATCCTGGACCCGGAGGCGGGCCCGCTGATCGGCGTCCGGCTGCACGTGCTGACCCGCAAGACGCTCGGCGGCATCCAGACCGACCTCGACTCCCGGGCGCTCGGCGCCGATGGCGCCCCGATCGAAGGGCTGTACGCGGCGGGCGAGGTGGCGGGCTTCGGCGGCGGCGGAGTCCACGGCTACAACGCCCTGGAGGGCACCTTCCTCGGCGGCTGCCTCTTCTCCGGCCGCGCGGCGGGACGGGCGGCGGCGAAGCAGACGGGCTGACGACGGGCCGGACCCCCACCGCGCGGCCGTCGCTCAGCCCCGCACCAGTTCCGCCAGCACGGAGGCGTGGCTCTGCTCCGGCGTCTTCGACGCCGTGAGCAGCGTCACCCGCCCCTCGCGCACCGACGTGCGCAGCCCGTCCAGGAGTTCGGCGGCCTCGGGAGCGGCGAGTTCGGCCTCGTAGCGGCCGCGGAACTCCTCGAAGGAGCCCTCGGAGCCGTGGAACCACTTGCGCAGCTCGTTGGACGGCGTGAGCCCTTTCGGCCACTCGTCCACCTGGGCCTCGTCCTTGGACACCCCGCGCGGCCACAGCCGGTCCACCAGGACCCGCAGTCCGTCGTCCGCCTCCGGCGGTTCGTAGATCCGGCGCACGCGCACGCTCACGGTCGGGGCCCCTCTCGGGTCGCGGACGGTGCCGCGAGCCTACTGCCGTGAACGGGGGCCACCGGGCGGCGACGCGGCGTGACTTGACCGGAATGAGGGCGAAACCGGATCGGCTCCGCGCCTACCCTTCTGGCGAAACGATCTTTCACCACCCCCCAGGAGGAGCGCCCGTGACGCCACAGCGCAGACAGGCCCCCGGCCGACGCACCGCAGTTCTCCGCCGCGAGGCCGTCCTCGCCACCGTCCCCGTCGCCGTGGCGGCGCTGCTCGGGGCCGCCGGCCCGGCGGCGGCCGGCACGACCGGCGCGGCCGGCGCGGGCGACCCCTACTTCCCGCTCAGCGGCAACGGCGGCTACCACGTCGGCCACTACGACCTGACGCTCCGTTACGACACCGCCTCCCGGCGCCTGGACGGCGAGGCCGTCCTCACCGCGCGCGCCACCCAGCGGCTGAAGCGCTTCGACCTGGACCTCTCGGGCCTCAAGGTCACGGCCGTCACGGTCGGCGGCCGCCCCGCGGCCTTCCGCCGCGACGGCCAGGAACTGGTCGTCACGCCGGCGCACACCCTGAGCGCGGGCCAACGGTTCCGGGTCACCGTCGCCTACCACGGCACCCCCCGTCCGGTCACCGACCCGGACGGCTCGGCGGACGGCTGGATCCCCACGGACGACGGGGCGTTCGTCGCCGGCGAGCCGCAGGGCGCGATGACCTGGTTCCCGGCGAACAACCACCCCAAGGACAAGTCGTCGTACGACTTCACCATCACCGTGCCCAAGGGGCGCACCGCCGTCGCCAACGGCGTCCTGCGCGGCACGCGCACCGCGCACGGCCGCACCACCTTCCGCTGGCACCAGGCCGAGCCCATGGCCGCCTACCTGGCCACCGCCACCGTCGGCAAGTTCCAGGTCGAGCGGTACACGACCCGCGACGGCGTCCAGGTGTACAACGCCGTCGACCCGCGCGAGGCGCGCGCTGCGGCGCCCGTGCTGAAGAAACTGCCCTCCGTGCTGAAATGGGAGAGCAAGCTGTTCGGGCCGTACCCGTTCCGGGCCGCCGGGTCCATCGTCGACCACGCGTCCGACGTCGGTTACGCGCTGGAGACCCAGAGCCGGCCCCTCTACGACTCGGCGCCCGACGTGGCCACCCTGGTCCACGAGAACGCCCACCAATGGTTCGGCGACTCCGTCTCGCTGACGGCCTGGAAGGACATCTGGCTCAACGAGGGCTTCGCGACCTACGCCGAGTGGCTGTACGCGGAACAGCACGGCGGCGCCGGCGCGCAGAAGGCGTTCGACGCCCTGTACGCCCGCCCCGCGAGCGACCGTCTGTGGTCCTTCCCGCCCGGTGACCCCGGCAGCGGGGAGAACATCTTCGACACGCCCGTCTACGCCCGGGGCGCGATGACCCTGCACGAACTGCGCCGGGCCGTCGGGGACCGGGACTTCTTCCGCATCCTGCGCGCCTGGGCGGACGCGCATCGGACCGGGCACGGCACGACCGCCCAGTTCACCTCACTGGCCGAGCGGCTCTCCGGCAAGAAGCTGGACGGCCTGTTCCACACCTGGCTGTACGGGCGGGGCAAGCCCGGCCGGTCCTAGAAGCGGAAAGCGCCGCCGGGGCATGACTGCCCCGGCGGCGCTTTCGGTGGACGGCGTCCGCGACCCCGTTCAGCCGGAGCGTTGCCGGGAGCGGACGCGGCGCCTGAGCGCGCGCCGCTCCATCTCGGTCGTGCCGCCCCAGACGCCGATGCTCTGGCCCGTGTCCAGGGCCCAGTCCAGGCACTGTTCCCGCACCGGGCAGCCCGCGCACACCGCCTTCGCCTGCTGCGCCTGCACCTGCGCAGGACCCGTGGTGCCGATGGGGAAGAAGAGGTCGGGGTCCTCATGACGGCACGCGGCATGTTCGCGCCAGTTGTCCATCGAAGTCTCCTCCGGTCCGAGTCGTCCGTGCCAGTCGAATGGTTGCTTCCATTTCGGGTGACCGGTCGGGGCGGCATGAAACAGGAAGCCGGAGTTTTCGCCGCGGCGCGGGCCGCGCCCCGGTCACTGCTCGCGCATTCCCCAGGGGGAGCCGTACGCGGTCAGCAGGTCGAGGAACGGGCCGGCGGGGAAGGCCTCCGGGCCGAGGACGCCGGTGCCCGACCAGGCGCCGGTGGCGAGGAGTTCGAGGGCGACGACCGGATTGACCGCCGTCTGCCACACCACCGCCTGGCACCCGTACTCCGCCATGGACCACTGGTTGTCGACCACGTGGTACAGGTACACCTCGCGCGGCGCGCCGTCCTTCGTGCCGCGCACCCAGGTGCCCGCGCAGGTCTTGCCGCGCATCCGCTCGCCCAGCGTCGCCGGGTCCGGCAGGCACGCGGCGACCACGTCCCGCGGCGAGACCGCCACCGGCCCGCCGGGGCCCGGCACGGTCACCGGTTCGGTGCGGTCAAGTCCCAGGCGATGCAGGGTCTTCAGGGTCTCGACGAACTCCCGGCCCAGCCCGTACTTGAAGGTGACCCGGTCCGCGCCGACCCAGCGCGGCATCAGCAGCACCTCCTCGTGCTCCACGTTCACGCACTCCACCGGTCCGATCCCCTCGGGGAAGTCGAACACCTCGGGCTCGCTGAACGGGGCGGTGGTGAACCAGCCCCGCCCGGACTCGTACACGACCGGCGGGTTCAGGCACTCCTCGATGGTGGTCCAGATGCTGAAGGACGGCGCGAAGTCATAGCCGTCCACGGTGAGATCGGCGCCGTCGCGGACGCCGATCTCCTCGACGGCGTCGAAGAGCTCGTCGGCCGCGTAGCGGGCGAACACGTCCGACAGGCCGGGCTCCACCCCCATGCCGACCAGCGCGAGCGCGCCCGCCTTCTCCCACTCCGCGGCCAGCGCGAACTGCTCGTCGCCCAGCTTGACCCCGCACTCCTCGTACGGCCGCTCGGGGTGCGGCCGGGACAGCGACATCGCCATGTCGAGGTAGGTCGCGCCGGCCGCGCGCGCCGCCCGGAACAGGGGCATCACGAACCGCGGGTCGGTGGCGTTGAGCAGCACGTCGCAGCCGTGCCGGGCGAGCAGCGCGGCGACCTGGGCCTCGTCGCCCGCGTCGACCTGTTCGGCCCGGAACCGGGCGCCGGACCCGCCGAGGGCCGCGACCGCGGCCTCGGCCCGCGCGGGGTCGTAGTCGGCGACCACCATCAGGTCGAGGAACGGACGCCGGGCCGCGATCCGGGTGATGGCGGTGCCGACCCCGCCGGCTCCCACGAGCAGTACACGCATGACGAAAACTCCCTGCCTGACACGAACGACAACGGTCATGGACGACAACGGTCACGAACGGAACATCGGGGCAGGCGCGCCTTGCCCGGAATCCAACGCCGGACGGTGGCGTAAGGTCAATGGCGTTGGCATAAGCCGCGCGCAGGCAGGAGGGAGCCGCTGTGCCCAAGCCCGTGGTGCCCGAGGAGAGACGCCGCCGGCGCCGTCCGACCCGCGCCGGCACCGTGCTGTCCGAGAAACTGATCGTCGCGACCGCGCTGAGACTGCTGCGCGAGCACGGCAGCACCGGGCTCACCGCCCGCCGCCTCGGTCTCGCCCTGGACTGCGATCCCAGCACGCTGTACCGGTACTTCCGGGGCATGGACGAGCTGACCCTGGCCATCGGCGACGCGCTCATCGGCGAGGCGCTGGCCGGCTGGGAGCCGACCGGGCAGTGGCGGGCGGACCTGCGGACGATCGGGCTGCGCCTGTACGGCGTGTACGTCGCGCACCCGCAGGCGGCGCTGCTCACCGCCAACCGGGTCACCGGCCGCGCCCACGAGCTGGCCGCCGACGAGGCGGTGCTGGACGTCCTGCGCTCGGCCGGGTTCCCGCTGCCGGAGACGGTCCGCGTCTACCACGCCTTCATCGACCAGACGCTGGCCTTCGCCGCCCTGGACTCGGCGTCACTGGCGCTGCCCAGCGCCTCCCAGCGCGCCGACGAGGACAAATGGCACTCCACCTACGCTCGCCTGCCCCACGACACCCACCCGCGTATCGCCGAGGCGGCCCCGATGCTGGCCCGGCGCATGGTCACCAGCGCCTACCCGACGGCCCTGGAGATGCTGCTGGACAGCGCGGCCGGACGGCTCGGCGCCCGGAATCCCTGAGGGCGCGGCCGACGCCCGCCGCGGGCCCGGATCACCGGCGCAGCGCCCGGGACGCCGCCCGGGTCACCGCCTCGGCCAGCGCCGCCAGGGCGGGGGAGTCGAGCTTCCACTGCTGCCAGTACAGCGTGACGTCCACGCTCCGGTCCGGCGCCAGCAGCACGAGGCGGCCCGCGGCCAGCAGCGGGCCGGCCTGCGCCTCCGGGAGCATGCCCCAGCCGAGCCCCGCGGCGACCGCGTCGGCGAAGCCCTCGGAGGTCGGCACATGGTGCCGCAGCGGGCTCGCGGCCCCGCGGCCCAGCCGTCTGACGAAGCCGTCCTGGAAGTCGTCCTTGCGGTCGAAGACCACGACGGGCGCGTCGGGCAGCAGATCCGGCAGGGGGCCGTCCAGATACCGCGCGGCGAACTCCGGCGCGGCGGCCGGCAGATAGCGCATCCGGCCGAGCGCACGCACCGAGCAGCCCGGGACCGGGTCGGGCGAGGAGGTCACCGCCGCCATCACCAGCCCCTCGCGCAGCAGCGCCGCCGTATGGGCCTCGTCCTCCCGGTGCAGCTCGAAGCAGAGCCCGGGCGCCTGGGCGAGCGCCCCGAGGAACCACGTCGCGAGCGAGTCCGCGTTCACCGCGACCGACACCCGCGTCGGCTCCCCGGCACCGCTCAGCCCCAGCTCACCGCGGGCGTCCCGCTCCAGCCTGGCGAGCTGCCGGGCGAACCGCACCAGCACCGCCCCGGACTCCGTCGGCCGCACCGGCTTGGTGCGCTGGAGCAGCACCCGGCCGGTGCGCTGCTCCAGCGCCTTGACCCGCTGGCTCACCGCCGACGGCGTCAGCCGCAGGGCCGCGGCCGCGGCGTCGAACGTGCCCTCGTCCACCACGGCGAGCAGGGTCCGCACCTGTTCGAGGGGAAGCTCCGACATCACGAGTGCTAATGCTACGTAAAAATGTTTAGCTGTACGTCCGGTGATCGCCTGTCTAGCGTCGAGGGCATGAACCACGCCCTGACCGCCGCGGCCGCCGGATTCGGCACCGGGCTCTCCCTGATCGTCGCCATCGGCGCCCAGAACGCCTTCGTCCTGCGGCAGGGGGTGCGCCGGGACGCCGTGCTCGCGGTGGTCGGGATCTGCGCCCTGTCCGACGCGCTGCTCATCGCGCTGGGCGTCGGCGGCGTCGGCGCGGTCGTGGTGGCCTGGCCCGGCGCGGTGCGCGCCGTCGGGATCGTGGGCGGCGCGTTCCTGTTGTGCTACGGCGCCCTCGCCGCCCGCCGCGTCCTGCGGCCCGGCGACGGACTGCGCACGGAGGGCGAGGCGGCGGGCTCCCGGCGGCGGGCGGTGCTCACCTGCCTGGCGATGACGTGGCTCAACCCGCACGTCTACCTGGACACCGTGTTCCTGCTGGGCTCCCTCGCCGCCGACCGCGGCCCGCTGCGCTGGACCTTCGGCCTCGGCGCGGCCCTGGCCAGCCTCTGCTGGTTCGCCGCCCTCGGTTTCGGCGCCCGGCTGCTCGGCCGGGTCCTCACCCGCCCCGCCGCGTGGCGGGTTCTGGACGGCCTGGTCGCGCTCACCATGCTGGCGCTCGGCGCCGCCCTGGTCCTCGACGCCTGACCGCCCGCGCCGGCGCAGGGGCAAGAGGTGGTCGGGCTGCCGCAGGAGTTCCTGCGATAGTGGGGCCTCGAATCGAAAGATGTATCGAGCAACCTCTGACGAGCGACCAGGAACCCCGTGGACACCAGCGAGAGCAGCGACACCGAACCGCAGACCGCCGGCACCGGACCCGGCGCCACCGACGCCGGCGCCCCGCCCGCCCCGCCCGCCCCGCCCGGACGCGGCTGGCGCCGCTGGGCGATGGACACCCGGCCGCTGCGCATCCCGGCCTTCCGGCGCCTGTGGTCGTCGACCATCGTCACCGCGGTCGGCAGCCAGCTGACCGCCGTCGCCGTGCCCAAGCAGATCTACGACATCACCCACTCCTCGGCCTGGGTCGGCTACGCGAGCCTCGCCGGGCTGGTGCCCATGGTGGTGTTCGCGCTGTGGGGCGGGGCGGTCGCCGACACGGTGGACCGGCGCAAGCTGCTGCTGGTCACCAACACCGGGATCGCCGTGACCTCGGTGCTGTTCTGGGCGCAGGCCGTCACGGGCCTGGACTCCGTCGTCGTGCTCATGCTGCTGCTCGCGCTGCAGCAGGCGTTCTTCGGCCTGAACTCGCCGGCCCGCAACGCCTCCATCGCCCGCCTGGTGCCGGCCGGCGAACTGCCCGCGGCGAACGCGCTCGGGTCCACCGTGATGCAGACCGGCCTGGTCGCGGGGCCGCTGCTGGCCGGTGTGCTGATCCCGGTGATCGGGCTGCCCGAGCTGTACCTGATCGACGCGCTGGCCCTGTGCGTCACCGTGTGGGCGGTGTTCCGGCTGCCCGCCCTGCCGCCGCTCGGGGAAGGGCCCGCCCGGCGGGCCGGACTGCGCGAGATCGTGGCGGGCTTCCGGTACATCTCCGGCCACAAGGTGCTGCTGCTGTCCTTCCTCGCCGACATCGTGGCCATGGTTCTCGGCATGCCCCGCGCCCTGTTCCCGCAGCTCGCCGCGGAGACCTACGACTCCTGGGGCGCGGGCCTGGCGCTCGGCGTGCTGTTCGCCGGCATCCCGGTCGGCGCGGTGCTCGGCGGACTGTTCTCCGGCGTCTTCTCACGGGCCCGGAGGCACGGCTGGATGGTCGTCGGGGCGGTGGTCGGCTGGGGCGTGGCCATCGCCGGCTTCGGGCTGAGCGGCAACCTCTGGGTGGCCTTCGCCTTCCTCGCCGCGGCCGGCCTCGCCGACATGATCTCCATGGTGTTCCGCGGGGCCATCCTGCTGTCCGCCGCCACCGACGACATGCGCGGCCGGATGCAGGGCGTGTTCACCGTGGTGGTGGCGGGCGGCCCGCGCCTGGCCGACGTCCTGCACGGCACCGCCGGCTCGGCGTTCGGCCCGAGGGCGGCCGTGGCGGGCGGCGGCGCGCTGGTGGTCGTGGTGATGCTGGCGCTGGCCGCCGCCGTGCCGGCCCTGCGCCGCTACCGGATCTGACGCGGCCGCCCACGGGACGGCGCGCGGCGGCCGTCCCGGCGGGCTCAGAGCGGTCCGCGCCGGCGGACCGCGTACTGGTCCATCAGCTTGCCCCGGGTGGTCTCCAGCCGGTGGGCCAGGATCTCGGCGACCGTCCGCACCAGCGACAGCCCGAGCAGCGGGTCCTCCACGCTCAGCGCGAGCACCGACGGCCCGTCGAACTCGTAGGCCCGTACGTTGCTGAAGGCCACCGCGCCGAAGTCCCACTGGTACGGCGGGAACAGCCAGGACCAGCCGAGCATGTCGCCCGCGCCCAGCGTGGCCACCGTGACCCGCTGCCGGGACGTGACCTGCTGGTCCAGATGGACCGCGCCGGAGCGGATCACCCAGAAGCGGTCGGCGGTGCCGCCCGGCTCGAAGATCCGGGAGTCCTCCGGGAAGGAGACCTCCTTGGCCAGTTCCATCAGCCGCTCACGTTGCGCCTGCGGCAGGGCGGTCAGCAGTTTTATCGCTTTGGTCATGGCGCGGGACTCCTCGCCGGCAGCGGTCGGGGTGTGTTCCCCAAGCCCATTTCAGCCGCTGCCGCCGTCCCGGGCACCTCGAAGGAGCGGCGCCTGCCCCGCTGACCTGTCCCCGGGCATGAAAAAGCCCTGGCTGGACGGGGGAGGCCAGCCAGGGCCGTATGCGGTGGTGAAGGAGGACGGTTCCGGTCGACCCCGTCACCACGTATGTATGAACGATAAACCATCTTGCGGTCATTCACCCAATCGGGAGCGGGTCAGGTGACCTGTTTCACCCCGGTCCGTTCCGCCGGGGCCGAGCCCGGATCGACGATCTCCTCCAGCACGCGCAGCACCGCCTCGTACGCCCCGGCCCGGACGGACGCCTCGCGCGCCCCTTCCGGGTCGGTCGCCGTCAGGCCCTGTGCCCGCTCCTGCCAGACCCTTTCCTGATCGGCCGCCCAGTCCTTGCCCCGCCTGATCCGCCGCAGCAGTTCGTCCGCGTCCACGACATCCGTCATACGGTCCGCCTACCCGCCCCGCGCCGAGTGATGACAGCGGCACCGAACGTGTTTGAGTGCGCGGGGAGGGGTCAGCCGGAATGAGAGACCCGGCGAACCGGGCGGCGGCAAGGGAGGGAAGGCATGCGTGAGACGCGAAGGACCCACTCCCCGGCGGGAATGAGAGAACCGTGCCGGACACTGCCGTGCCGGCCGGCGGACGCCCGCAGAACCGTCGAGCGGGTGGTGGCCGAGCGCTGCCGCACCCGCGCCATCCCCTGCGACGACGACGCGCTGGACGACGTCCTGCTGGTCACCTCCGAACTCGCCACCAACGCCATCCTGCACGGCGGGGGCATCACCGGCTTCGACGTCGACGTCGACAGCCGCGGGGTGCGCGTGTCGGTCAGCGACGGCAGCGACGACGTCCCGGTGGCCGAGGCGCCGGTGGACGAGCGCGGCCGCAACCGGCTCGGGGGCCGTGGCTGGCCCATCGTGTGCCTGCTGGCCCGCGACGTCAGCGTCGCCGGGCTGCCCCGCGGGGGCAAGCGGATAACCGCCGTCGTACCGCTGGGGTGAGAGCGGTAGGAGAAGTTCCGTTAGCGGCGTTTGCCGCGCATGTGCAGGGGCAGACGGAACCTCGTGCTTCGGACCGGAGGCGCGTGCCCGGCGTGGAAACGCCGCAGGCCCCCTCCGGAGGCCTGCGTACCCGTACCCCACCCCGCGGCGAACCCTGACAGCACCGTTCGGGCCAGGACCGCGGACCACGGTTCGCTCCCGGGCCCGGAAACCACGTTCAGGAGCGATTCCGCATGCTGACCGATGAGTCGACTAGCCCTTCCGGCACGCCCGGCACCACCACCGCCGCCAACGCGACCTCTCCGTCCGGGCGGCGGACGCATGACGACGCCCCCGTCACCGCGGACCTCTTCGCCCGGCTGGCAGAGCTGGAGGACGGTCCCGAGCGGGAGGCCGTGCGCGACGAACTGGTGACCGCCTGGCTGCCCATGGCCCACCGCATAGCGGGCCGCTTCCGCGACCGGGGGGAGTCGGTGGAGGACCTGAGGCAGGTGGCCGCCCTCGGGCTGGTGAAGGCCATCGACCGCTTCGACCCGTCCCGGGGGGCCTTCGAGAGCTACGCGGTGCCCACCATCACCGGCGAGGTGAAGCGGCACTTCCGGGACCGGATGTGGGCCCTGCGGGTGCCCCGCCGCGTCCAGGAACTGCGCAACCGGGTCCGGGTGGCCCGGCGCGAACTCACCCAGATGCCCGGCAGCCCCGAGCCCACCGCCGCCGACATCGCGGCCCACACCGGCCTCACCGAGGAGGAGGTCGCCGCCGGCATGGAGGCGCTGGAGAGCTTCAGCACCCTCTCGCTTGACGCCGAACTGTCCAGCGGCGACGACGGCTACAGCCTCGCCGACACCCTCGGCGCGTCGGACGGCGCGTACGACGTGGTCGTGGACCGCGAGGCAGCCAAGGAGGGCCTGCGCCGGCTGCCCGAGCGGGAGCGGGCCATCCTCTACATGCGCTTCTTCGAGGACATGACGCAGAGCCGGATCGCCGACCGGCTCGGCATCTCCCAGATGCACGTCTCCCGGCTCATCAGCCGAAGCTGCGCCCGGGTGCGCGACGAGGTGCTGGGTCAGCGCCAGGGCGGCCGGAAGTCCCGGTGACCACCCGTTCCGGGCCGGGTCCGCGCCAACGGGCCCGGCCCGGGCGTACGGTCACCTCACGCGTGGCTCGGGCGTGACGCCGAGCGGACGCCCGAGGCCCGACACCGCCTCGTCCAGCCGCTGCAGATGGCGCAGCACCCGGTCGGTCACCCTGCCGTAGCGCGGGCTGCTCAGCGTCCCCGGTTCCAGCAGGGACGCGATGCTGGGGCCGGTCTCGATCGTCGCCGCCGACCGCGGATCCGCCACGTGCGCGGCGATCGCCTCGATGTTCCGCACGATCCGCCGGCCCACCGTCCGCAACCGCGGATCCGCCGCTATCGACGCGTGCGTGGGCAGCAGCTCGGCCGTGGCCGCCAGCGAACGGGCGTGATACGCACAGGTCTCCAGCAGCGCCATGACGTACCGGGCGGTGTCCCGCCGCGAGCGCAGCGGCGTGACCGGATGGGTCAGCGGCTGGGTGGCGGCCCGCAGATCGGCCAGCGCCTGGTCCAGCTCGCGGGCCTTGTCGACCAGGTCGACCGGCAGTCCGCCGCTGAGCTGGTCGGCGGCGGCGCGGGTGACGTCCGCCAGCTTCTCCAGCACGTCGACGAGCAGGTCGTTGGTCCGCCGGTCGGTGTGGATCGGCAGCACCAGCGCCGCCGCGATCACCCCGCAGGCCGCGCCCAGCGCCGTCTCCTCCACCCGCAGCACCAGCACGGACAGGCTGTAGGTGTTCAGCAGCGTGTACAGCAGCCCCAGCATCGCCGTGACGAAGAACGACATCAGCGTGTACGACAGGGGCGCGGTGTAGAACATCGTGAAGACGAACAGCAGCACCAGCGCGAACGCCGTCCACGTGTGGTTCCCGACCAGTCCGGCGAGCCCGATGCCGGCCACCACGCCCAGCACCGTGCCGAGCAGGCGCCGGTAGCCCTTCACCAGGATCTCGCCGGTGGAGGAGGTGTTGATGAACACGATCCAGCAGGTCAGCACGGCCCAGTACCAGCGCTGGCTGGACAGCAGCTCACCACCCGCGATGGCCAGCGCGGAGCCGACCGCGACCTGCACGGCGGCCCGGGTGGTCGGCCGCCCCAGCCCGGCCGCCTCCGCCTTGTCCGCCTCGTCCTCCTCGCTGCCCTCGATGGCCGCGTCCTCGGCGTCCAGCTCCTCGCGGGAGCGGGCCGTCGCCGGGGTGTCGTCAGACTCGTCCTGTGGCCCGTCCAGGGCGATCCGCAGACCGAGCACGGCCCGCCCGGCCTCGCCGATGCCCCGGAAGACGTCCTGCACGGCCGGTGAGGCCTTCGGCAGGTTCTCCTCCTCGCGGTAGCCGAGCAGCCGGTTGCGCAGGTGCGCCAGCGCCGTCCCCGAGGCCTCGCCGGCCGGCCGCATGACGAGCAGCCGCAGGGCGGCCAGATCCCGCCGCAGCTGCGCCGTGGCCCCGTCGCGCACCGGCAGTTCGCCGCCCGACGGCAGGGGAGCGCCGGGCAGGTGCAGGGTCAGGGTGTCGGTCCGCTCGGCGCTGCGCGCGGTGAGCAGCAGCAGCCCGAGCCGCTCCGCGGCGATCTCGGCGTCCGCGATCCGGCGCTGCAGCAGCCGTGCCGTCGCCTCGTCGGCGGTGCCGTCCGCCAGCCTGCCCTGGATCATCAGCGCCGTCTCGTGCAGCCGCGCGGTGCGGGTGCGCAGTTCCTCGAGCACCTTGTCCACGTCGTCGGGACCGGCGTCCAGCAGTTCGAGCTGGGTGCCGAAGAGCTGGCCGAGTCGGGCGCGGAACGCGCGCCGCAGCCGGTCCAGCGTGCCCGCCGGGGTCTGCGGCAGCAGGACGAAGCGGGCCAGGGCGGCGCAGCCGAACGCCAGGGTGATCACGACGTACAGGGCGGGCAGCGTGGCCGGCGTCGCGTGCACGAACAGCGAGAGGAAGTAGATCTGGAAGCCGACCAGGCCCAGCGCCGTGCCGCGGTCGCCGAACCTGCGTCCGTAGACCGCGCAGAAGATGAGCACCACGAAGAACAGGTCGCCCACGACGACCCGCTGGTTGAGCAGCGCTCCCAGCGAGACCGAGGCGAGGGCCACCGGCAGTCCCAGTGCCAGGGTGACGGCCTGCTGGGGGCGCTGCTTCTCCCGGATGGCGAAGGTCGCGACCATGGCCGAGATGGCGCCCGCCACGAGCTGCGGCACCGGGACCCCCAGCACGCCCAGCACCGCCAGGGTCAGGGCGATGGCGGCCACCGTGCGCAGACCCGCGGTGAGCCGGAGCAGTCCGGGATCGGACGCGGCCAGCCGGTCCCATATCCGTGCCCACCCAGACCGAACCGCTTGCCTCACGCCGCCGCGCTCTCTCTTCCGTGCCGTACTTGATCTACGAACCAGCATGGCACGAGGAGCCGGACTACTCGCCCTCGGCCAGCGTGTGCGCCACCAGGGCGTTCGCGTGGCCGTGGCCGAGACCGTGCTCGTCCTTCAGCCAGGCGACCAGTTCCATGTGCCGGGTCAGCGGCGAGGAGCGGATCAGCTCCTGCCACTCGCCCACCGGGCGGCCGTACTTCTTCTCGATCGCGGGGAAGTAGCTAGCCGGGCCCTTGACGGTCTTCTCGGTCATGCGGTGTCCCTCCGGGTGATGTGTCCTGATCACAGGGAAGGACCGCCGACCGGCTGGAGAGTGATCGGCGGTCCCCGGTGATCCCGGTCACATCAGGGGCTGCCCGCGGTCTGCCCCTCCACCCGGGCGCGCACCTGCTCCGGGGTCAGATAGGAATCCGTGTACTCGAAGTCCTTCAGCCGGGCCGGCCTGCGCGCCTGGAAGCCGGTGCGCACGAAGTCGTCCCCGGCCACCGCGTTCAGCAGCCAGTTGGTCACCACCCGCGTCTTGGCGACGTTGGTGCGCAGCGCTCCGAGGTGGTAGCCGCGGGCCACCGCCTGGGCCGGGAGACCGCGCAGCTCGACGCCCAGCGGCTTGGACACGGCGTCCTTGCCGCCGAGGTCGACGACGAGGCCCAGGTCGCGGTGCACGTACGGTTCGAGCGGCTGGCTGCGCAGGGCCGCGATGACGTTGTCGGCGACCTTCCTGCCCTGGCGCAGCGCGTGCTGGGCGGTGGGCGGGCAGATCGAGCCGTCGCCCTTGGCCACGTCCGGCACGGCCGCCGAGTCGCCGAGCGCGAACACCCCGTCGTGGCCGGGCAGGTTCATCTCGGCGTTCACCGCCAGCCTGCCCCGGACCGTCTCCGCGCCCAGGGTGGCGATGAGCGGACTGGCGACCACACCGGCCGTCCAGATCAGGGTGTGGGTCGGCACCACCCGGCCGTCGGTGAAGGTGACCTCCTCCGCGCCGGCCTTGTCGATCGACACGCCCAGCGAGACCTCGATGCCGCGCCGCTTCAGGATCTCCTGCGCGCTGCGGCCGAGCTTGTCGCCCAGCTCCGGCATGAGCTTCGGCGCGATGTCGATCAGATGCCACTTGATGAGGCCCGGGTCCAGCCGCGGATAGCGCCGCACGGCCGCGTGCGTGAGCCGCTGCAGGCACGCCGCGGTCTCCGTGCCCGCGTAGCCGCCGCCCACCACCACGAACTGCAGCCGCGCGGCCCGCTCGGCCGGGTCGTCGCTCGCGTCCGCAAGGTCGAGCTGCGAGATGACGTGGTCCCGGATGTACGCGGCCTCGGCGAGGGTCTTCATGCCGAAGGCGTGCTCGGTGAGCCCCGGGATGTCGAAGGTGCGGGTGACGCTGCCCGGCGCCAGCACGATGTAGTCGTAGCGTTCGTTGACGATCTTGTCGGTGATCGTGCGCACCACGCAGACCTTCGACTTCAGGTCCACGCCGATCGCGCCGCCCGGGATGATCCGGGTGCGGTACTTGCTGCTGCGGCGCAGCGACAGGGCGATCGACTGCGGCGTGAGCACACCGGAGGCGACCTGGGGCAGCAGTGGGAGGTAGAGCTGGTAGGCGAACGGCGTCACCAGGGTGACGTCGGCCTCCTCGGGCGTGAGTTTCCGCTCCAGGCGGCGGACGCACTCGACTCCGGCGAAGCCTGCGCCAACCACCAGGATCCTGGGTCGTGTCACGGTGTCCATCCCTCTCTGCGGCTCCAGGCGGTCCGACTTGACGTCGTTCGCCTGCCCCGGATCGCTGCGACCAAGTCGATCCCATCGCGACTCGGGCCGTTCCGCCAGCCGGGTGCGGCAGGCAGACGAACGCTTCAGGGGCACCGGCGTGCCCCCGCGCAGCCGGAGTATCCGGATACCGCACGACTACACGTGGCCACCGGGAACGGGCCCGCGTGGCCCGTCACCAGGGCAGGAACACATGGATGTCCTTGCCCTCGTCCTGGACCACGACGCTCACCTGGTCGCACAGCGTGTGCACCAGGTGCCAGCCGATGCCGCCGCCGCCCGCGTCCGGATGGAAGGGCCGCGGCTCGGGCCGGGTGGTGCTGCTGTCGTGCATCGTCACGTGCACCCCGTCGAAGGTGCGGCGCATGTGCAGGCCGAACGGCCCGGGGGCGTACTGGATGACATTGGCGGCCAGCTCCGTGACCACCAGGAGGATGTCGTCCCAGTACTCCGGCGCCGCCGGCGGGGTGCTCCGCGCCAGGTCGCACAGGAACTCCTCGGCGGCGAGCCGGGCGCCCGTGACATTGCGCAGCTCGCCCGGGAAGGAGTACGTGCGCTCGTACCTCTCCTCCGAGGGCGGTGTCTCATCCCAACGCGGCTCCGTCGACATCTCGCATTCCCCGGCCCCGGCGTCGGGGGCCGGGCGGCCCCTTCCGACCAGGGCGGTCGTCGTTGCTGATCACTTCATTGCTGCGGGTTCCCACAGCCGGGCCGGATATCCGTCCCGCTCGCCACCCCGCGTCCGCCGGGGCCGGCCCCTCCCCGGCGGACCGCGCACCCTCTAGCGGAAGACGCTGTCCGGCTCGTCCCAGTCGGCCGGCTCCGGGACGGACGGCCGCCGCGCGGCCCGCGACCGAGCCGCGTACATCGCGTCGATCTCGGCGGCGTAGTGCCGCGCGATGGCGTCGCGACGCAGCTTCAGCGACGGCGTCAGCAGACCGTTGTCCGGGGCGAACGGCTCCGGGAGGACACGGTAGACCCTGATGGACTCGGCGCGGGACACCGCACTGTTGGCCGAGGCGACGGCCCGTGCGATCTCCTCCATGAGCGCGTTCTCCTCGCGGGCCTCCCGGCCCGGCGACTCGCCCTGCAGCGCGAGCGCCGCCCGCCAGTGCGCGAGGAACTCCGGGTCCAGGGTGATCAGGGCCCCCACACAGGGCCGGTCCTCGCCCACCACCACCGCCTGGTGCACCAGCGGGTGCAGCCGCAGCCGCTCCTCCAGCGGCGCCGGCGCCACGCTCTTGCCGCTGCTGGTGACCAGGACGTCCTTCTTGCGGCCGGTGATCGTCAGGTAGCCCTCGGAGTCGAGCCGGCCGATGTCCCCGGTGGCCAGCCAGCCGCGGTGCAGCGCGTTCCGGCTGCGCCCCTCCTCGCCGACGTAGCCCTGGAACACCGACGGGCCGCGCACCAGGATCTCCCCGTCGTCCGCGATCCGGATCTCGGTCCCCGGCAGCGGCAGGCCCACGGTCCCGGACTTCTCCCGGCCGAGCGGCTGCATGGTGATCCCGCCGGAACTCTCGGTCAGACCGTAGCCGTCGTGGATGCGCAGGCCGATGCCCTCGTAGAACAGGGACAGTTCGCGGCCGAGCGACGAGCCGCCCGAGCTGCCGTGCGTGGCCCGGCCGCCGAGCGCCTCGCGCAGCCTGCGGTACACCGTCCGCTCGTACAGGGCGTGCTGCAGCCGCAGGTCCAGGCCCGGACCCGCGCCGCGGCCGAGCCGCCTGCGCTCCTGGGCCTCCGCGAAGTCCCGCGCCGTCTGCGCGGCCCGCTCGAACAGGGCGCCGCGGCCCGCCTCGTGAGCCGTCCGCAGAAAGGTCTTGTACAGCTTCTCGTACACCGACGGCACGCCGTACAGGTACGTCGGCCGGAAGGTGCGCAGCGCCGAGGCGAGTGCGGCGCCGGTCATCTCGGGCTCGTGCGCCATCAGCACCCCGCCGCGCAAGCACACCTGCTGGATCATGATCCCGTAGACATGGGAGAAGGGCAGGAAGGCGAGCACGGACGGCTGTTCGCCCGGCGGGGCCGCGGTGTGCCCCCAGCCGGCCAGCAGGGTGTCGCACGGGTACGCCAGGCCGCGGTGGCTCAGCGCGCAGCCCAGCGGCCGGCCCGAGGTGCCCGAGGTGTAGGCGATGGCCGCCGTCGCGTCCGGCAGCACGATCCGGCGCAGCGAGTCCACCGTGGTCAGCGGGACCAGTGCGCCCCGCTCGGCCAGCAGGGGCAGGGCGCCCGCGTCGAGCTGCCAGACGTGCCGCAGGTGCGGCAGGCCCGCGCACACGGTGCCCACGGTCATCGCGCCCTGTTCGTCCTCCACCACGATCGCCACGCAGCCGGCGTCCCGCAGGATCCACTCCACCTGGTCCCGCGAGGAGGTCGGGTGCACCGGGACGACCTCGGCGCCGACGCTCCACAGCGCGTGGGCGAACACCGTCCACTCGTACCGGGTCCTGGCCATCAGGGCCACCCGGTGCCCGGGCGAGATCCCGGCGGCCACCAGACCCTTGGCCAGGCCGGTCACCTCGTCGCGCAGCTCGACCGCCGTCACCTCCTCCCAGCCGCCGGGCGCCGTGTCCGCACGGCGGGCCAGGACCGGCAGGGCAGGGGTCCGCTCCGCGGTCTCGAAGACGTTGTCGGCGAGCCCGCCGGTCAGCGGGCGCGGGGCGGATGGAGCGAGGGCGTCGACGCGCATGCGCTGCTCCCGGGGTGTACAGAGGGTGACTCCGCCGGTCGGCTCTGTGCCGGCGGTGCTCGAATCTAGCCCAGGGAAACGGTTTCGGGACCCGGAACAGGCAAGTCGTGATCGGGTGATGATCTGGGCGTGTCCGGGGGACTCGGGAGGCATGACTCATGTGAATCCCGATCCGGAGCCCGAGCGGACCACCGGGCTGGAACCCGGCGGCGGCGTCCCGCCCGGCGAGACCCCGCCCGCCGAGAGCAGCATGCCCGAGGCCGGGCCCCGGGAGACGCACAATCCGACCAAGGGCTGGGCCAAGGCGCCGCTGACGCTGATCCTCGTCCTCGTCGCCCTGATCGCGGCCTTCTTCCTGGTCTACGCCCTCATCCTGATCCTCTGAGGCGCCGCCGGCCGGGCGCGTACGGGCCGAGCGGGCGCCGTCAGTCCTGTGTGCGGCGCACGCACTCGGTGACGACGTCCCGCAGGCTGCCGCCGTCCTCCATCAGCAGCCGCTGCTCGCGGGCGCCGTTGCCCCGGCGCAGGTGCTCCTCGACGGCCTCCTCCACGCGGGCCGCGTCGCCGCTCTCCCGGAGGGCGTCCGCGGTGTGCTCCAGCAGCGCGCGCAGCACCTCGGGCGCGGGGCGGGGCCGCAGGGTCCGGGGGTCGAGCAGGTTCTCGTCCAGGCCGGACCGGGAGGCCTGCCAGGCGGCCAGCCGCAGCAGGCTCACGCTGTGGTCCGCCGGCGGACGGCCGTCCCGCCACTCCCGCGCCGCCGTCTCCACCAGCGCGCGGGCCAGGGTGGCGACGAGCACGGCGGTGTCCGCGCGCAGGCACACGTCCGCCACCCGCACCTCCACGGTCGGGTAGTTCGCGGACAGCCGGGCGTCGAAGTAGACCATCCCCTCGTCGAGGATGACCCCGGTCGCCACCATGTCCTTCACCCGCCGGTGATACTCCTCGGCCGAGCCGAACAGCTCCGTGGGGCCCGCCGACGGCCAGCGGCCCCACACCCGGCTGCGGTAGCCGGCGTAACCGGTGTCCCGTCCCTGCCAGTACGGCGAGTTGGCGCTCAGCGCGGTGAGCGCCGGCAGCCACGGCCGGATCCGGTCGAGGACCGCGACGCCCTCCTCGTCGGACTCCACCGACACGTGCACATGGCAGCCGCAGACCAGCTGCTCCCGGGTGGCGATGCCGTACTGCCCCGCCATCCACTGGTAGCGGTCGTTCATGCTGATCGAGGGGCTGACCGGGAGCGGGGAGCTCGCGAGCGCGGCGACCGCGCAGCCCAGCTCCCCGGCGTGCCGCGCCGCCTCCTTGCGGCAGCGCACGATCTCCGCGCCGAGAGCCGCCATGTCCGACTGCGGATGCGTGGCGAACTCGAGCATCTGCCCGAACAGCTCCTTCTCGAAGACGTCCTGTCCGGGATCGTCCTGAGCGGCGCGGGCGAGGACGGCGGCCGAGAGCGCCTTGGGCTCGCCGCTGTCCGGGTCGACCAGAAGAAGTTCCTCCTCCACTCCCACCGTGCGCAAGGCCGTGCCGTCCTTCCGTCCGTGCCCCGGAGGGCAGCCGTGAGTCTGTACGACCCCGACTGCCCCTGGGGCGGCGGTCGACACCTGCGGGTCAGCGCTCCGGGGTCAGCCAGACCGTGGCGAGCGGCGGCAGGGTGAGGCGGAGGAACCCGTCCTCGGGCTTGAGCGCCCCGGGGGCGCCGACGCCGACACCGCCGCCGCCGTAGCGGACGTCGTCGGTGTTCAGCGCCTCCGTCCAGGCGGCGGCCTCCTCGGGCACCCACAGGCGGTAGTCGTGCCGGACGACGGGGGAGAGGTTCGACACCGCCAGCAGCGGGGACCCGCCGGCGTCGAACCGCAGGAACGCGAAGACGTTGTCGTCCGCGGCGTCGCACAGCACCCAGCGGAAGCCGCCCGGGTCGGTGTCCCGCTGCCACAGCGCGGGGGTGTCCCGGTAGAGCGTGTTCAGGTCCCGCACCAGGTCCTGGACCCCGCGGTGGTCCCCGGCCGAGCAGTGGTCCGCGTCCAGCAGCCACCACTCGGGCCCGTGCTCCTCGGAGAACTCCCCGCCCTGCGCGAACTCCTGCCCCATGAAGAGCAGTTGCTTACCGGGGTGGGCCCACATGAAGCCGAGGTAGGCACGGTGGTTGGCCCGCCGCTGCCACCAGTCGCCCGGCATCTTGGACACCAGCGCCTGCTTGCCGTGCACGACCTCGTCGTGCGAGATGGGCAGGACGTAGTTCTCGGTGTAGGCGTACACCATCGAGAAGGTCATCTCGTTGTGGTGGTACTTGCGGTGCACCGGCTCCTTCTGGATGTACTCCAGCGAGTCGTGCATCCAGCCCATGTTCCACTTCAGCCCGAAGCCGAGCCCGCCGCCGTCCGTCGGCCGGGTCACCCCGTCCCAGGCGGTGGACTCCTCGGCGATGGTCACCACGCCGGGGCAGCGCCGGTAGACGGTCGCGTTCATCTCCTGCAGGAAGGCGACCGCGTCCAGGTCCTCCCGGCCGCCGAAGACGTTCGGCGTCCACTGCCCGGAGTCGCGCGAGTAGTCCCGGTAGAGCATCGAGGCGACGGCGTCCACGCGCAGTCCGTCGATGTGGAACTCCTCGCACCAGTACACCGCGTTGGCGACCAGGAAGTTGCGCACCTCGGTCCGCCCGTAGTCGAAGACGAACGTGCCCCAGTCCGGATGCGTGGCGCGCTGGGTGTCCCCGGGCTCGTACAGCGGGTCCCCGTCGAAGCCGGCCAGCGCCCAGTCGTCCTTCGGGAAGTGCGCCGGCACCCAGTCCATGATCACGCCGATCCCGGCCCGGTGGCAGGCGTCCACGAAGTACCGGAAGTCGTCCGGGGTGCCGAGCCGGGCGGTCGGGGCGTAGTAGGAGGTGACCTGGTAGCCCCAGGAGGGGCCGTAGGGGTGCTCCATGACCGGCATCAGCTCGACGTGGGTGAAACCCAGGTCCTTGACGTACGCGGGGAGCTGCTCGGCCAGTTCGCGGTAGGTCAGGCCCTTGCGCCAGGAGGGCAGGTGGACCTCGTACACCGAGAACGGCGCCTCGTGCACCGGGGTGTCGGCGCGGTGCGCCAGCCAGTCCCCGTCGCCCCACTCGTGGTGCGCGGCCGTCACGACGGAGGCCGTGTCGGGCGGCGCCTCGGTACGGCGCGCCATCGGGTCCGCCTTGAGGAACCGGTCGCCGTACCGTGAGGTGATCTCGAACTTGTACCGCGCCCCCTCGCCGATGCCGGGCAGGAACAGCTCCCACACGCCGGACGCGCCGAGCGAGCGCATCGGGTACTGCGTGCCGTCCCAGTACGTGAAGTCCCCGGCGACGCGCACGCCCCGGGCGTTCGGCGCCCAGACGGTGAAGCGGGTGCCCGGCACGCCGTCGTGGGTCATGGGCTCGGCGCCGAGCGCCTGCCACAGCCGTTCGTGCCGGCCCTCGCGGATCAGATGCAGGTCCAGCTCGCCGAGCGCGGGCAGGAAGCGGTACGGGTCGTGCGTCTCCTGCTCGCCGCCGTCGTAGACCACCCGCAGCGTGTAGGCCGGGATCCCGTCGTACGGCAGCACGGCGGCGAAGAGGCCGCCGCCCTCCGAGACGAGGTCCCGGTGCTCGCCGGCGACCACCACGCTCACGGCGCGGGCGTTCGGGCGCAGCGTCCGGAACAGGACGCCGCCCGGCACCGGGTGGGCGCCCAGCACGGCGTGCGGATCGTGGTGCGCGCCGCCCAGCAGCCGGTCGCGCTCCGCGGGATCGAGCGGCGGGGCCGTGACAGGCCCGGCGGACTCGGGGGGCACGGTGTCGCGCAGTGCCATGACGTCAGCCTCCCCACACGGCGAGCCGCTTGATCGCCGCCATCGGTACCGGCAGCCAGTCGGGCCGGTGTCTCGCCTCGTACAGCACCTCGTAGACCGCCCTGTCCGTCTCGTGCGCGCGCAGCAGCGCGTGCTTCTTGCGTGGGTCCCAGCCGGCGCGGGCCGCGTAGCCCGCGCAGAACGCCTCCCGGCAGCGGCGCGCCCACTCGGGACGCCAGGGGCGGCGCTGCCGGGCCGCGTAGTCGAAGGAGCGCAGCATCCCGGCCACGTCCCGCACCGGGGACTGCGCGGCCCGCCGCTCGGCGAGCGGCCGGGACGGCTCCCCCTCGAAGTCGATGACGAACCAGTCGCGCCCGGCGCGCAGCACCTGACCGAGGTGCAGGTCGCCGTGGATGCGCTGGGCGGGCGGCCCGGTGTCGCAGGTGGCCAGCGCGCCGAACGCGGCGCGCAGCCCGGGGACGTAGGGCCGCAGCCCCGGCACTGCGTGCGCGGCGGCGTCCAGCCGGGCGCACATCGCCTCCGCCGTGCGTCCGTTCTCGCCCGGTCCGGCGGGCGGGAAGGCCTCGGCCAGCGCCACGTGCACCTCGGCCATGGCCCGGCCCAGTTCGCGGGCCTCGGCGGTGAAGTCGTCGCCGGCGGCGAGCGCGCGCAGCGCCAGCGTCCAGCCGTCGGTCGCGGCGGGCAGGAACGGCTGGAGCACGCCCAGGGTGGCCGGCCGGGGAGCGGTCGTGCTGAACCAGGCGACCGGGGCCGGCACCCGGGCGCAGCCCTGCGCGGCCAGCGCGCCGGGCACCTCCAGGTCGGGGTTGACGCCCGGCTGGATGCGGCGGAACAGCTTCAGGATGTACGCGTCGCCGTAGACGATCGAGGAGTTGGACTGCTCGGCGTCCAGCAGCCGCGGCGGCAGCCCGCCGGGCAGTTCCACGGCCGGGGCGGTCTCGAAGCACAGCGGACCCGCCGTTCCGGGGCGGCGCAGCCGCTCCAGGAGCAGATGGGCCGAGCGCGGGTCCTGCAGGGCGTCGTAGACGGCGAGCCCGGCCAGGGGTCCCTCACCGGCCCGGCCGATGAACGCCCGCTCCAGCCTCGGGGCGACGTGCTCGCGCAGCCCGAGCAGGAGCTGGTAGCAGTCGCCGGGCGGGGGAGTGCCGCCCGGTGTGGGCACCGGCGCGTGCGAGGCGTGCACCAGCAGGTGCAGGCACCCGGGGAACAGCTCGGTCACGGACAGCACCGACAGGTCGGTGACGGGCCGGTCCTTGCCCGCGAACCAGCGTTGCTCGGGCAGCCATTCGTGCAGCAGCCCGCCCAGCGAGGCCAGCGGCCGGTCGGCTCCGGCCGTGGTTCTCGGCCGGAGGGTGATGGTCTTCGGCATGGTGACGCGTCCTTTCCTCGGCGCCGTGCGCTCAGCGGCGGCGGCCGATGCGGGATGCGACTCGGGTGAGCCGGAACCAGTAGAAGCCGTGGCCCGCGAGGGTCAGCAGGTAGGGCAGTTCACCGATGGCCGGGAACCGCACCCCGCCGATCAGCTCCACGGGGTGGCGGCCGTCGTAGGCACGCAGGTCGAGTTCGGTGGGCTGCGCGAACCGGGAGAAGTTGTTGACGCACAGCACCAGGTCGTCGCCGTACTCGCGCAGGAACGCCAGCACCGCCGGGTTCGACGACTGCAGCTCGGTGTAGGAACCGAGTCCGAAGGCGGGGTTCTGCTTGCGGATCTCGATCATCCGGCGAGTCCAGTGGAGGAGGCTGGACGGGGACGACATGGACGCCTCGACGTTGGTGACCTGGTAGCCGTAGACCGGGTCCATGATCGTGGGCAGGAACAGCCGTCCCGGGTCGCACAGGGAGAAGCCGGCGTTGCGGTCGGGCGTCCACTGCATGGGGGTGCGCACGGCGTCGCGGTCGCCGAGCCAGATGTTGTCGCCCATGCCGATCTCGTCGCCGTAGTAGAGGATCGGCGAGCCGGGCAGCGACAGCAGCAGGGCGGTGAACAGCTCGATCTGGTTGCGGTCGTTGTCGAGCAGGGGCGCGAGCCGGCGCCGGATGCCGATGTTGGCGCGCATGCGGGGGTCCTTGGCGTACTCGGCCCACATGTAGTCGCGTTCCTCGTCGGTGACCATCTCCAGGGTCAGCTCGTCGTGGTTGCGCAGGAAGATGCCCCACTGGCAGTTCGACGGGATCGAGGGCGTCTTGGCGAGGATCTCGGAGACCGGGTAGCGGGACTCGCGGCGCACGGCCATGAAGATGCGCGGCATGACCGGGAAGTGGAACGCCATGTGGCACTCGTCGCCGCCGGAGGCGTAGTCGCCGAAGTAGTCGACCACGTCCTCGGGCCACTGGTTGGCCTCCGCCAGCAGCACCGTGTCCGGGTACTGCGCGTCGATCTCCTTGCGGACCCGCTTGAGGAACTGGTGCGTCGCCGGCAGGTTCTCGCAGTTGGTGCCCTCCTCCGCGTAGAGATAGGGGACCGCGTCGAGCCGGAAGCCGTCGATGCCGAGGTCCAGCCAGAACTTCAGCGCGGCCAGGATCTCCTCCTGCACGCCCGGGTTCTCGTAGTTGAGGTCCGGCTGGTGGGAGAAGAAGCGGTGGAAGTAGTACTGGCCGCGCACCGGGTCGAAGGTCCAGTTGGAGACCTCGGTGTCGACGAAGATGATCCGCGCGTCCTCGTAGCCCTTGTCGTCGTCGGCCCACACGTAGTAGTCGCCGTAGGGGCCTGCGGGGTCCTTGCGGGACTCCTGGAACCACGGGTGCTGGTCGCTGGTGTGGTTCATGACGAAGTCGATGATGACGCGCATGCCGCGCTGGTGGGCCGCGTCCACGAACTCGACGAAGTCCGCGAGGTCGCCGAACTCCGGGAGGACCGCCGTGTAGTCGGCGACGTCGTAACCGCCGTCACGCAGCGGGGACTTGAAGAAGGGCGGCAGCCAGAGGCAGTCGACGCCGAGCCACTGGAGGTAGTCGAGCTTGGCGGTCAGACCCTTGAGGTCGCCGATGCCGTCCCCGTCACTGTCGTGGAACGAGCGAACGAGGACCTCGTAGAAGACGGCGCGCTTGAACCACTCCGGATCCCGGTCCTTGGCGGGAGTGTCCTCGAAAGTGTCCGGCACGGGGTCATTGACAGTCATGACGCTGAGGGCCCTCCGATCTGGGGCGTCGATCGCCCGACGTGGAGCACGTGCGCCGGCGTCCGGCCGGGCGTGAGACGCACGTAGTTGGTCCTGCCCCAGTGATAGCTCTCACCTGTCAGTTCGTCGTGCACGGACAGGTCGGCGTTCCAGTCCAGGCCGAGTTGCGGCATGTCCAACGAGACCGTGGCCTCCTGGGTGTGGTGCGGGTCGAGGTTGACGACCACGATGACCGTGTCCGGGCCCGTGCTCTTGGTGTAGGCGAGCACGTTGTCGTTGTCGGTCCGATGGAAGCGGAGGTTCCGCAGACGCTGTAGCGCGGGGTGCTGCCGGCGGATGGTGTTCAGTCGGGTGATGAGGGGGGCGATGGTGCGGCCCTCGCGTGCGGCGGCTTCCCAGTCGCGGGGTTTGAGCTGGTACTTCTCGGA
>NZ_JBVJXS010000007.1:0-156997 GCF_055601245.1 Streptomyces sp. NPDC038135
TCTATCAGATCTTTTCTCGACCCGATTTCCTCGGCGCTTTCCAGGTTCCCGCTCTCGCGTTTCCCTTTCCGGCGGTTCCGACTTTATCAGAAGTTTTCAGCCGGTCTGACCGGCTGCTCATTTCTGAGTAATTCGGAGGAGTGCTTCTCTCGGCCGCGTCCGCGGCTCTTGGGAAGCGAGTAGATTCTAAACGATCAGCCCCGAACCTGTCCAGTTCTAGGCAACTGTTTGAATCTACCTCCCCGCTCGCGCCGTGTCAACGGCTCTTGCGGGGCGATGGAGAGACTAGCAGCTCAGAGACCGTGGATGCACATCAGGCGGCCGTGGGCACGGTGGAACTCCGTTCGGTCGCCTCGACGTCCCCCGTCTCTCCGGCCCGCACCGCACGGCCGCCCAGGACGAAGACGTACGCCAGGAACGCCAGCTCGGCCGCGATCCCGATGCCGATCCGAGCCCAGGTGGGCAGGCCGGACGGGGTGACGAAGCCTTCGATGGCACCGGAGACGAAGAGGACGAGCGCCAGGCCGATGGCCATGCCGACCGCGGCTCGGCCCTCCTCGGCGAGGGCGACCCGTCGGGTGCGCGGCCCCGGGTCGATGAGGGTCCAGCCGAGGCGCAGACCGGTGCCGGCGGCGACGAACACCGCGGTCAGTTCGAGCAGGCCGTGCGGAAGGATCAGTCCGAGGAACGTGTCGAGGCGGCCGGCGGACGACATCAGGCCGAAGCCGACGCCCAGGTTGAGCATGTTCTCGAAGAGGATGAAGAGCACGGGCAGGCCCAGGAAGATGCCCAGAACCAGGCACATCGCCGCCGCCTGGGCGTTGTTCGTCCACACCTGGGCGGCGAAGGACGCCGCGGGGTGGCTCGAGTAGTAGGTCTCGTACTCGCCGCCGGGACGGGTCAGCTCGCGCAGCTGGCTGGGGGCCGCGATGGTCGACTGCACCTCCGGATGGGTGCCTATCCACCAGCCCAGGAGGATCGCGACGGCTGTGGAGACGAGCGCGGTGGGCACCCACCAGCGACGCGCGCGGTAGACCGCGGCGGGGAATCCCTGTCCCAGGAATCGTGTGACGTCCCGCCATGACGCACGGCGGGTGCCGGTCACGGCGCTGCGCGCGCGTGCCACCAGTTGGCTGAGCCTGCCGGTCAGCTGCGGGTCGGGAGCGCTGGACTGGATGAGGGAGAGGTGGGTGGCGGTGCGCTGGTAGAGGGCGACGAGCTCGTCCGCCTCGGTTCCGTTGAGCCGGCGCCGGCGGCGGAGCAGGGAGTCGAGGCGGTCCCACTCGGCGCGATGTGCGGCGACGAAGACGTCCAGGTCCATGGGGTCTGCCTGCTCCTCGGCTGGTCGTCCACTGCTCGTCGTGGAGGCTCTTGTTGCCGTCAGCTTGTCGTACTGCGGCGCGATGCGCCCTCAGCTTGGCAGACTTGCGGTTCACGGGGCAGGCCAGGGGAAGGACGACGGGCGTGAGTGAGCTGGTGACCGGCGAGGCGGTGGCACTCGAACTGCGGCCCGCGAAGCTGCCGAGCAGGGCGTTGGCCGTGTTGCTCGATCTGGTCGTGGCGGTGTTCGTGTACATGGCCGCGACGCTGGCGCTGGTGGCGGCGACGGCGTCCCTCGACGAGGCCGCTCAGGTCGCGCTGTCGATCGCCACCTTCCTGCTGGTGCTGGTGGGTGGGCCGATCGCGGTGGAGACGCTCAGTCACGGCCGTTCGCTGGGGAAGCTGGCGTTCGGGCTGCGTGTGGTGCGGGACGACGGTGGTCCCGTCCGGTTCCGGCACGCGTTGGTGCGCGGCGCCATCGGTGTGGTCGAGATCCTGATGACGTTCGGGGTGGTGGCCTGTATCGCCTCGCTGGTGTCGGCCCGGGGGCGCCGGCTCGGTGACGTGTTCGCGGGCACCCTGGTCGTGCGCGAGCGGATACCCGCCGGGCAGGCCGGTCAGGTGCCTCCGCCGCCGC
The DNA here is from genome assembly GCF_055601245.1 of Streptomyces sp. NPDC038135. Taxonomy (NCBI): domain Bacteria; kingdom Bacillati; phylum Actinomycetota; class Actinomycetes; order Kitasatosporales; family Streptomycetaceae; genus Streptomyces; species Streptomyces sp. NPDC038135. The sequence continues at coordinate 1,958 of NZ_JBVJXS010000007.1, forward strand.
CGTGGCTGTCGGGGCGGTTCGCCGAGCTGGACCTGTCGGCCGTACCGGACGGGCTGTGGCTCGCGATCCGGCAGTACCTGACCCGGATGCAGCAGCTGGACGCGCAGGTGTCCTGGGAGATGGCGCAGCGGCTCGCGGCGGACGTGGCGGCGCGCACCGGCGCTCCCGTGCCGCAGGGCGAGCACCCGGCGGCCTTTCTGGCCGCCGTGCTCCAGGAGCGGCAGTCCCGCGAGGCCCGGCTGGCGTTCGGCGGGACCGGGTCCGTCGCGGCGGGCCCGTCGTCCTCACCCTTCTCTCCGGGAGTGTCCGCGGAGCCTGTGGGGCCTTCGGCGGCGGGCGACGGTGCGCCCGGGGGCTTCGCGCCGCCGTCGACGCAGCCGCCCGCGCCGGGCATCCACGGGTCCCCGGTCGCCGCTGGGCCTCGGGTTCCCGTGCCGTCGTCTTCCGCGCCGGACGCACCGGTCCGTCCGGACGAGCCGCCGGCCGGTCGCCCCGCCACCGGATTCGCGCCGCCGGCCTGAAGCGTCGGCGGTCGCTCAGTCGAAGCTGGACGGCGGTGACTGGAGGTCCTCCAGTTCGATCCCGGGCGCGGACAGGACCACGTCCCCGGCGATGTGCACGGTGTGGCTCTCGCCCGTGTCCAGGGCTGTGACCTGGTATTCGTCCACGGTCAGGGGGCCGTTGTCAGTGGCGTGTGCTTCGCTCTTCAGCAAGGTCCAGGACTGGTCCAGGGTGCGGGGGGCGAGGACCGGGTCGGTGAATGCGACGAGGCGTACGCGGGTCGCCGAGGAGGGGGTGAGGCGCAGGAGTCGGGCGGTGGCGACGAGGAACGCGGGGGACGTGCCGGTGAAGGCGTGGGCGCGCACATTGCCTTCGGTGGCATGGGTTCCGGTGGCGTCGGTGCGGACCCAGGTGACGCCGTCGAGGGCGGCGCCTCGCACCTGCCAGCCTTCCGCGTGCAGTTCGAGGCGGATGGGGCGGCCGAGGTCGTCCAGGGTGAGGTCGACTGAGCCGCGGTGGTCACCGGCGAGGGTGGTCAGCTGGGAGACGTAGCGCCAGCCGGAGGGGCCGGGCGCGCACTGGAAGTGCTCTTCGGCGAAGGGGGTGTGATCGTGCGGATCGTGAAGCGAATATCGGCCGCGTGGCATGGGGGTCCTGGGTCTTGACGGGCCGGCGGTCCGGCTGCGGCTGCTGGTCCGGTCCGGGGCCAAAGGGGCAGGCCCCCGGCACGGGGGTGCGGGGGCCTGCCTCTGCGGATCTTGCGGACCTGCTGCCGGGGAGCGCGGCGGTGCACCGGTGTGCTCCCCGGCGGGCGGGACTGCGGACTCAGTAGCGGTAGTGGTCCGACTTGTAGGGGCCGTCGACCTCCACGCCGATGTAGGAGGCCTGCTCGGGGCGCAGCTTGGTGAGCTTCACGCCGAGGGCGTCCAGGTGGAGGCGGGCGACCTTCTCGTCGAGGTGCTTGGGCAGCACGTAGACGCCGGTCGGGTACTCGTCGGGCTTGGTGAACAGCTCGATCTGGGCCAGGGTCTGGTCCGCGAAGGAGTTGGACATCACGAACGACGGGTGACCGGTGGCGTTGCCGAGGTTCAGCAGACGGCCCTCGGACAGCACGATGATGACCTTGCCGTCGGGGAACGTCCAGGTGTGGACCTGCGGCTTCACCTCGTCCTTGACGATGCCCGGGATCTGGGCGAGGCCGGCCATGTCGATCTCGTTGTCGAAGTGGCCGATGTTGCCGACGATCGCCTGGTGCTTCATCTTCGCCATATCCGAGGCGAGGATGATGTCCTTGTTGCCGGTGGTGGTGACGAAGATGTCGGCGGTCTCGACGACCTCGTCCAGGGTGGTGACCTGGTAGCCGTCCATCGCCGCCTGCAGGGCGCAGATCGGGTCGATCTCGGTGATGATCACGCGGGCGCCCTGGCCGCGCAGGGACTCCGCGCAGCCCTTGCCCACGTCGCCGTAACCGCAGACGACGGCGGTCTTGCCGCCGATGAGGACGTCGGTGGCGCGGTTGATGCCGTCGACCAGGGAGTGGCGGCAGCCGTACTTGTTGTCGAACTTCGACTTGGTGACGGCGTCGTTGACGTTGATCGCGGGGAAGAGGAGGACGCCGTCGCGCTGCATCTCGTACAGACGGTGGACGCCGGTCGTGGTCTCCTCAGTGACGCCGCGGATCTCCGAGGCGAGCTGGGTCCACTTCTGGGGGTTCTCGCCCAGGGTGCGGTGCAGCAGCTGGAGGATGACGCGGTGCTCGTCGGACTCGGCGGTCTCCAGGCCGGGGACCTTGCCGTCCTTCTCGTACTCGACGCCCTTGTGGACGAGCAGGGTGGCGTCGCCGCCGTCGTCGAGGATCATGTTCGGGCCGCCGGTGGCGCTGTCAGGCCAGGTCAGCGCCTGCTCGGTGCACCACCAGTACTCCTCCAGGGTCTCGCCCTTCCAGGCGAAGACCGGGACGCCCTGCGGGTTGTCCGGCGTGCCGTTCGGACCGACGGCGATGGCGGCGGCCGCGTGGTCCTGGGTGGAGAAGATGTTGCAGGAGGCCCAGCGGACCCGCGCGCCGAGGGCGACCAGGGTCTCGATGAGGACGGCGGTCTGCACGGTCATGTGCAGGGAGCCGGTGACGCGGGCGCCGGCGAGGGGCTGGGCTTCGGCGTATTCCTTGCGGATCGCCATCAGGCCCGGCATCTCGTGCTCGGCGAGGGTGATCTCCTTGCGGCCGAACTCGGCCAGGGAGAGGTCGGCGACCTTGAAGTCCTGTCGGTTGTCGACAGTCGTCATTGGGAGCTGCTCCTCGGGGTTGGGTCGAGGGTGGGTACGGCTGGTCTGCGCGACGGCGGACACAGGAATGCCCGAGAAGAGGACACAGGCATGCCCACGTGCGCGCAGCGCAGTCCGTCGGAGGCCCTCTCTCCCTCGGCCGGTCCGCTTCGGGACCGCCCGACCGCCATCAGCAGCGACGTCTGGCTCCGTCCCAAGCTACACCGGGAGACGGGAGAGCCCCCAGTCCGCCTTCGACGAGTTCCCGTCAATCAGTGCCCGGCCGCGTGCGGAGTGGGGCCGCCAGGGGTGGCCTCCGGATCCGGGCCCTTGGCGGCCTCGGCCTCGCTGTAGATGTCGGGTTCCAGGTAGATCACGCGGGCGATGGGGACGGCCGTCCGGATACGGGCCTCGGCGGCGTCGATGGCCCGGGCGACCTCCGTGGCCGTGTCGTCGTGCTGGACGGCGATCTTGGCGGCGACCAGCAGTTCCTCGGGGCCGAGGTGGAGGGTGCGCATGTGGATGATCCGGGTGACGGTGTCGCCGTCGACGATCGCGGCCTCGATCTTCTTGACCTCCTCGAGGCCCGCGGCCTCGCCGAGGAGCAGCGACTTGGTCTCGGCGGCGAGCACGAGGGCGATGCAGACCAGCAGGACACCGATGCAGACCGTGCCGATGCCGTCCCAGACGCCGTCACCGGTGAGCAGGGCCAGGCCGACGCCGCCGAGGGCGAGGACCAGACCGATGAGCGCGCCGAAGTCCTCGAGGAGCACGACGGGCAGCTCGGGGGCCTTGGCGCGGCGGATGAACTGCGACCAGGACAGCTTGCCGCGGAGTTCGTTGGACTCCTTCATGGCCGTGCGGAAGGAGAAGCCCTCGGCGATGATCGCGAAGAGCAGGACCCCCACCGGCCAGTACCAGTGCTCGACCTCGTGGGGGTGGGTGATCTTCTCGTAGCCCTCGTAGATGGCGAACATGCCGCCGATGGAGAAGAGCACGATCGAGACGAGGAAGGCGTAGATGTAGCGCTCGCGGCCGTAGCCGAAGGGGTGCTGCGGGGTCGCCTCGCGCTGCGCCTTCTTGCCGCCGACGAGCAGCAGGAACTGGTTGCCGGAGTCGGCGACCGAGTGGACACCTTCGGCGAGCATCGACGACGAGCCGCTGAACGCGAAGGCCACGAACTTCGATGCCGCGATCGCGAGATTGGCGCCGAGTGCCGCCACGATCGCCCTGGTACCGCCTGACGCGCTCATGTGTCCGCGTTGTCCCTTCGCCCTCGTCCGTCTACGCCGTCCAGGCGTGTACCCGTCTTTGCCCGTGCTTTGCCGGTGGGCCATTGTTGCAGCCCGTCCGGGTGGCGACGCGTCAGGTGTCCACAACCCCGGTCATACGATCACAGTGGCCCGGAAGAGCGTGCCCGCGCCGGAGACCTCGGCCTTCTCGCCCGCGGGAACGAAGACCGACTGGCCGGGGGCCAGCTCGTGCTCGCCGGCCCGGACGGACCCGGCCGTGCAGAGCAGGATCTGCGGGGTGTCCAGGGTGAGGTCGTGGGCGGTGCCGCCCTCGGACAGGGCGTACCGGGAGAGCCGGAACTCGTCGATCGGGGTCTCGTAGACCTCCTCGCCGTCCGGGGAGGCCTCGGGGCGCAGGACGCCCGGGTCGCCCGCCTCGAAGCGGACGACGCGCAGCAGTTCGGGGACGTCGACGTGCTTGGGGGTCAGGCCGCAGCGCAGGACGTTGTCGGAGTTGGCCATGATCTCGACGCCGAGGCCGTCGAGGTAGGCGTGCGGGATGCCGGCGCCGAGGAACAGCGCCTCGCCGGGCTGCAGGCGGACGTGGTTGAGGAGCATGGCCGCGATGACGCCGGGGTCGCCCGGGTAGTGGTGGGCGAGGCCGGCGTAGGGGGCGTAGTCGCCGCCGAGGCGGGTGCAGGCGGCGGTGGCCTCGGCGACCGTGTGCGCCATCTCCTGCGGGTCGGCGGTGAGTACGGCGGTGAGGACCTCGCGGAGGGCCGCGTCCTCGGGGCGCGCCCGCAGCAGGTCCACGTACGGCTTCAGGGAGCCGACGCCGAGCCCGTCGAGCAGACCGGCCGCCTCGGCAGGGGCGCGGAACCCGCACAGGCCGTCGAACTCGGTGAGCGCGCAGATCAGTTCGGGCTTGTGGTTGGCGTCCTTGTAGTTGCGGTGCGGGGCGTCGACGGGGATGCCGCGGCGCTCCTCGTCGGCGAAGCCCTCCCCGGCCTGCCGCAGGTCGGGGTGCACCTGGAGGGAGAGGGGCGCGCCAGCGGCGAGGATCTTGAGCAGGAACGGCAGCCGCCGACCGAACCTGGCGACCGCCGCGGGGCCCAGTTCGCGCTCCGGATTCGCGTTGATGACCTCGACGAGCGTCCCGCGCGCGGTGCGTGAGGGGGCGCCCGGGTGGGCGCCCATCCACATCTCCGCCTGCGGTTCGCCGCTCGGCTCGACGCCGAGGAGGTGCGGGATGGCGGTGGTGGAACCCCAGGCGTAGGGGCGGACGGTGTTGTCGAGGCGGTCCATGTGGTTTCTCTGTCTCCGTACGTACGCGGCTCGGCCGGCGCCGGTGGTGTGCCGGTGCCGGCCGGTGTTCCGGTGATGAGGCGCGGGCGGCCCGGCCCGGGCGGGCCCGGATGGACCGCCCTGGGCAAGATCAGGCCCCGGAAGCGAGCGCCAGGTAAACGGCGGCGAAATCCGTGACGGCGATCAGCTCCGCGAGGGTCTCCAGCTCGTCGCCCTCCTCCGGTTCGAGTTCGCTGACCGGCGTGTCGTGGCTGAGCGCCAGGTCACGGGCGGCGGGGGCGGCGGTGAGGCCGCCGATCGGGCGGTCGCGCAGCAGCACCACGCGCGCGTGCATCGCGGGCGGCTCGTCCACGCGGTCACGGAAGAAGTCGTCCGGGTCGGCGCTGGCCGCGAGCGGGCCGGCCAGCAGGGCGCTGTGCTCGGCGAGCGCCTCGGGGAGTTCGGCGACGAGGGCGGGGCGGCCGGCCAGTTCGGCGAGGGCCGCGACGAAACGGCGGCCTGCGGGCCCGGTCGCGGGGCCCTCCGTCCACACGACGGGGAGGGCGTCGGCGAGTTCGGCGGCGAGGGTCTTGGCCGGGTTGCTGTAGGCCGCGATGGCCGGCCCGCAGCGCTCGGCGATGTGGTCCAGGCGGTCGGCGACCTTCTCCAGGGTGTCCGGCGGCGCGTCCAGCAGTCCGATGCGGTCCAGCAGCGCGAGCAGCGGGGTGAGCAGGGCCCAGAAGACGCCCGGGGAGGACGCGGCGAGGGGTTCTTCCTGGTCGTAGGGCGCCGTCGCCATCGGCACGAACATGCCGTGCGCCGCGGCGACCGCCTCGGCGAGCGGGGTGTCGGCCGGGGCGACGGCGACGACCGTGCAGCCCCGGCGGTAGGCCTGCTCGGCGAGCAGGGAGAGGCTGGGCTCGCTGCCGTCCGGGGTGGCGATGAGCAGCAGGTCGACGGAGCCGACCCAGCCCGGGATCTCCCAGCGCAGGGCACCGGCGGCGGGAGCGACGCCGGTGGGCGCCAGCCGGATGACGGGGCTGCCGGCGCCGGCCAGGGTGCCGAGCAGGTCGGCGGTGTGGGTGGCGGCGGCACCGGGGCCCGCGATCAGCACGGCGCGGGGGCGGCCGTCGGGCTTGAGCTGGGCCACGCCGGCCTCGGCGGCGTGCCGGACGGCGGTGCGTACGCGGGCGCCGGCCTCGGCCGCGCCGCGGAGGAGGCCGCGGCGGTCGGCGTCGGCGAGGCCCTCCGGACTGTCGAGCAGCGATTCGTCGAGCATGGGCGGCAGCCTCCGATCGCCGGGGTCCTGTGCGGGGTTCGAACGCGGGTGGGCGCCTCGTCGGTGCGCGGCGGCGGCGCCGCGGAGCGGGCGGGGCGGGAGCGCCGCGGTTACGCGGGGCGGCGGGCCTCGTCGACGAGCAGGACCGGGATGCCGTCGCGGACCGGGTATGCCAGGCCGCAGTCCTGACCGGTGCAGATCAGCTCGGTGTCCTGCTCCTTGAGGGGGGCGTGACAGGCGGGGCAGGCGAGGATCTCCAGAAGGCCGGCTTCGAGCGGCATGAGGGTGTCCCTTCGGGGCGGAAGTTCTATTGCCGATGTGCTGGTCAGCGTACCGCTGGTGGCGGGGTGGGGCCGGGCCTGCTGGTGCGGGCGGAAGGCGCGCTGCCCGCCTGACCCCGGTCCACCCGGCCCCGGTGCGGGTCGGGCGGGCGGCTCAGGCCCTGATGATCGCCAGGGCCTCGTCGCGGATCCGGATCATCGTCGCCTCGTCCTTCGCCTCGGCGTTCAGGCGCAGCAGCGGCTCCGTGTTGGACGGGCGGACGTTGAACCACCAGTCGGCGGCGGAGACCGTGAGGCCGTCGAGGTCGTCGAGCTCGATGCCCGGGCGGCCCTCGTAGGCGGCGCGGATCGCGGCGAGGCGGGCGGCCTGGTCGGCGACGGTGGAGTTGATCTCGCCGGAGCCCGCGTAGCGGTCGTACTGGGCGGTCAGGGCGGACAGCGGCCCGTCCTGGCCCCCGAGGGCCGCGAGGACGTGGAGGGCGGCCAGCATGCCCGTGTCGGCGTTCCAGAAGTCCTTGAAGTAGTAGTGCGCGGAGTGCTCGCCGCCGAAGATCGCGCCGGAGCGGGCCATCTCGGCCTTGATGAAGGAGTGCCCGACACGGGTGCGGACCGGGGTGCCGCCGTTCTCCTTCACCACCTCCGGAACGGTGCGGGACGTGATCAGGTTGTGGATGACGGTGCCGCTGCCGCCGGTGCGGGCCAGTTCGCGCGCCGCGACCAGGGCGGTGATCGCGGACGGGGAGACCGGGTCGCCGTTCTCGTCCACGACGAAGCAGCGGTCGGCGTCTCCGTCGAAGGCGATGCCCAGGTCGGCGCCCTCCGCGGGGACCCGCTTCTGCAGGTCCACGATGTTGGCCGGGTCGAGGGGGTTGGCCTCGTGGTTCGGGAAGGTGCCGTCCAGTTCGAAGTACATCGGCACGAGGGTCAGGGGCAGGCCGGCGAAGACGGTGGGGACCGTGTGGCCGCCCATGCCGTTGCCGGCGTCGACGACGACCTTCAGGGGGCGGACGGCGGTGAGGTCGACGAGGGACCGCAGGTGGGCCGCGTAGTCCTCCAGCGTCTCGCGGGTGGTGAGGGTCCCCGGCTCGGCGGCCGGCCCGGGTGCGCCCGACTCCAGCCACCGCTCGACGAGTTCGCGGATCTGCGTCAGGCCCGTGTCCTGGCCGACCGGGGCGGCGCCCGCGCGGCACATCTTGATGCCGTTGTACTGCGCCGGGTTGTGGGAGGCCGTGAACATCGCGCCCGGCAGGTTCAGCGCGCCCGAGGCGTAGTAGAGCTGGTCCGTCGAGCACAGGCCGATCTCGGTGACGTCCGCCCCGTGGTCGGCGGCGCCGCGCGCGAAGGCGCGGGACAGGCCGGGGGACGAGGGGCGCATGTCGTGGCCGACGACGATGGCCGTCGCGTCCGTCACCTCGGCGAAGGCGGCGCCGAAGAGGGCGGCCAGCGGCTCGTCCCACTGGTCCGGGACCACTCCGCGTACGTCGTACGCCTTCACGATCTGCGACAGATCAGCAGCCACGGCCAACCCTCCTGAAGTCCTATGGGTGCCCACAAACTACCCGTCGGGGGTGAGAGGCGGGTGTGCGGACACCCGCCGGACGCTCAGCGGAGGGGCAACCGGGCGGCGCGGGGCGGGCAAGTGGGCTCGCGGGCCGTCCGGGTGGGTGCCGGATCGGTTCTCCGCGGGATGCGGAGTCAGTTGTCCGGTGAGCGCAGGATGCGCAGGTGCCCGCGGCGGGCGACCTCCATGGGGTCCGGCGTACGGGCCCCGCCGCCGCCCGCCTCGGCCGCCCGCTGCTGGGGGCGGGCCGCCTCGCGCACGGCGTTGGCGAGCGCTTCCAGGTCGTCCCCGCTGGGCCGCGCGGGCGCGGAGCCGTCCAGGAGCCGGACGACCTCCCAGCCGCGGGGCGCGGTGAGGCGCTCGGAGTGCTCGGCGCACAGGTCGTAGCAGTGGGGCTCGGCGTAGGTGGCGAGCGGGCCGAGGACCGCGGTCGAGTCGGCGTAGACGTACGTCAGCGTCGCGACGGCGGGTCGGCCGCAGGCGGTGCGCGAACAGCGACGTACAGGGCTCACGACGATGGACGGTACCGCACTCTTGAGCGGGCCGCGACGACTCTCCTCCAGGTCACGCCACCGTGTCGGACTGTGAGACGCCCCACAGGCACCTCCGAACGGACCCTGCTGACCTGCGGGTACGGGGTCGGACCGGGTTCCGGGCGGGGAGGCGTTCGGTCACGAGTCAGCACAAACATCGTCAAATGCCTTGAGTCAACCGGTCTTGGAGGGTTACGGAAACGAGCCAGACCTTGGCTTGAATGGTCAACCTCTGACATGCCCGATGGCCCGTGTTTCGCCGCGCCCGGCGACACGGAGTGCCGGTGGCCGGTTGCCGCGTGGGGTCGGGCGGGCGGAGCGTGCGGGGACTAGGCTTCTGCGGTGATGGACAACCGTGTACCGCCCCGCGCCGCCGGCCCCGGGCCCCGTCGCCGTGATCGTCACGGACGGGGCATGCGAGGGCCGATCGCGCCGCCGCAGGTGCCGCTGGCGGCCAGCCGCGCCGAGGTGTTCGCGGACCTGGTGCAGGACTCCGTGGAGCGTCTCGAGCGGCGGTGGCCGCAGCTGGCCGACATGGACTTCATGGTGCTCGAGGTGCCGCGGCTCGGGGGCCGGGACGCGGACCTCTGGGGCGACGAGGCCGTGCCGCTGGGCGGGATCATTCCCGCACGGGACGGGCGGCGGGCCCGGGTCGTGGTGTACCGGCGGCCGGTGGAGATCCGCACCAAAGGGCGGGACGAGCGGGCCGCGCTGGTGCACGAGGTCGTGGTGGAGCAGGTGGCGGAGCTGCTGGGACTGACTCCGGAGACGGTTGATCCCCGGTACGGGGAGGACTAGGGCCGCGCCCCGCCGCAGGCGTCCCCCGAGCCGCGGCGGCTCGGCCGCGGCTCGGGGGACGCGTGCCCCGGGTCACTTCTGCAGGAGGGACAGGTCCTCTTCCGTCCGGGGGACCGAGACCAGGCCCCGGTCACTGGGCAGGGTCTGGACGGTGAAGGCCGGGACGCCGGCCGCCGTGGACGTGAGGGTGCGCGCGGCGTAGAGGGGGCCGCCGGAGACGGGTTCCACCGTCAGGGCGTAGGTGCCCTTCAGACCGGACGGGACGAGGGCCGGGATGTCCTGCGTGGTGCCGGACTTGACGGTGAAGGTCTTCGTCACCGGGGTACCGCCCTCGCTGCCCGCCGAGGCCGTGACCTTCACCGTGGTGGTGGCCGTGGGCGCGGTCAGGGAGAGGGTCGAGGTCTTGCCGCGGTTGTCTGCCGACGTGGCCCGCTTGCCGACGGGGGCGGTGGCGGGGATGAAGGCCGTCTCCTGCTTGGCCCCCTTGCCCCGGACCACGCGCAGGGCCGCCACCACGGGCACGGACTGGTCGGTGGGCGTGAGCACCAGGGAGCCCGCCTCGCCACGGGTGACGTCGCCGAGGTCGGCCGAGGTCGTCATCCCGGCCTTGACGTGCAGGGTCTCGTTCCCGGCCGGGGTGATCAGGCCGTCGGGCGAGGCCAGGCGGACCTTCAGGTCCGCGTCGGTGTCGCCGGGGGTGAAGGCGATCAGGCGGACGTCGGTGGCGTCCTTGGGGATGCCGGGCAGCACCAGGCTGCCGGAGGGATCGTCCGCCGCGGCCAGCCAGTCGCCGCCCACCTTGTCGTCCAGTGCCTGCACCGCCGCGCCGACCCGGCCGCTGCGCACGCTGACGTGCACGGTCAGATCGCTCTGCCGTTCGTCGGTGAGCGTGGAGAGCAGGACGGGCTCGCTCCCGTGCGCCGGGATCGTGAAGCCGTCCGTGACCGAGGACTTGATCGCGCCGTCCTTGCCGTACAGCTCGATGTCGACGACGGCGGCCGAGTCCTCCGGGTTGGTGAGGTGCACGTAGTCGGTGCGGCCGGCGGCCGTGCTGGCGCCGGGGAACCAGAACTCGGTGTCCGGGGCCGTGCAGTTGACGCCCTGCAGCCCACGGCCGGTGCCCGCGACCACCTCGGTGGTCTCCTGCACCGTCCAGCCGGGCGCGTACCTGCCGTCGGCGGTGCCGATCTGCGCCGGGGACTCGGCGCCCGAGGTGTCGCCGGTGGCCGGCGTGCCGGGGTTCTTCGGGGTGAGGACCGCCTTGGCGGGCTTCTTGGCGTCCCCGCCCTTCTTCGACCCGCCCGCGCCGTCTGACTGCTCGTCGGCCGCCTGGAGTTGTGCCTTGCCGCCGCTCGCCGTGCCCCTCGTGACGGGCGTGAACGACGTGTACGAGGTGTCGGCGATGTCGGAGGAACTGGGCGCGGGGCACAGCAGGCTGGTGCGCTCCACGGGCAGTTCCGCGGCGGCCTCGGCCGGGGCCGCGCCGGACGCGGACGGGGTGTCGAGCGCGGCGAAGGCGGTGACGGCGGCCAGCGCGGTCGTGCAGGCGATCAGGGACAGGGTCGTGCGGTTCACTGCTGGCTCCCGTCGGGGCGCTCGCTGCCGGTGCCGTACTGCTGCTGGGCCGGGTCGTAACCCTGCTGGTACGCCTGCTGCTCGGCCGTGCCGCCGTAGGCGTAGGGGTCGTACTGGCCGTTCTGGTAGGCGTCGGCCCCGTACGCCTGCTGGTCGTAGCCCTCGGCCGGGTACTGCCCGGCTTCCTGGTACTGGCCGGCATCCTGGTACTGGCCGGTGCCGTAGCCGGGGTAGTCGCCGCTCGCGTAGTCCCACTCGCCGTACGCCGGCTGCTGGGGGACGGCCGCGGGGGCCTGCTGCGGGGGTGGCGGCACGTCGGCGGGACCGGGCTGGTGCGGGACGGCCGCCTCGGGCTCCTCCGGGACGGCGGCCTCCTCGGCCTGGGCGCGCAGCCGGCGGGCGCGGCGGCCCTCGCCGGCGGTGGCCTCGGCGGGCACCGGCTCCTCCTCGGGCAGGTCGTCGTCGATGTCGCGGCGGCGGCCGGGCAGGGCGAGGACGACCAGGACGACGGCCAGCGCGCCCTGTGCCCACAGCCAGGCGGTGTGGGTGATCGGGTCGTCGTGCACGACGTCCAGCCGGCCGCCGGTGGAGGGCAGTTGGAAGCCCTGCGCCCAGCCGTCGACCGTGGTGGAGGTGAGCGGCTTGCCGTCCAGGGTGGCCGTCCACCCGTCGGAGGCGGCGTCGGCCAGCCGCAGCACACGGCCGCCGGAGCCGGAGGGGACGGTCGTGTGGATCTCCACGGGCCCGGAGGCGACGGATTGCGCGACGCCGGTGCCGCCCGCCGGCACGATGGTGGCGCGGGAGACCTGCTGGTCGACGCGCCAGAGGGCGCTGCCGTCCTGTTGGCTGAGCCGGCTCAGGCCGGGTGTGGCGTCCAGGACGCGGGTGATGTCGCGGGGCGCGCCCTTGTGGACCAGGACGTAGCGCACGGCGAAGCCGCCGAGCTGGCCCGCCTGGTCGGCGCCGGAGCCCGCGACCAGGTTGGCGACGACCTTGTCGAGCCTGGCGTTCTCGCCGTCGGTGGCGGCGAGTTCGGCGTCTCCCATCCGGGCGCCGGAGCCGCGGACCAGGCTGTAGCGCACGCGTGCGGTGGAGTCGCTGTCCAGGACCAGGGTGCGGGCCTGGTCGCGGGTGGTGGCGTCCTCGGCGACGAACGCGGGGACCTGCACCGGGTCGCGGCGCTCCAGCGGGCCGTCGGCGCCGCCGATCATCCAGCCGGCGGCGACGAGCAGCGGGCCCGCGGCCGAGGCGAAGGCGATCAGGGCGGCGACGGGCTGGCGCCAGCCGAAGCTCTGCTCGGCGACGCGCGCGCGGGCCCCGTCGGCGCCGAGCGCGGCGGCGGACAGCAGGGCGATGCCGTAGACGAGGGTGGCCGGTCCGGCCCACGTGGAGCGGTTGGACAGGACGGCGAAGACGAGGGCCACGAGGGCGACCGCCCAGGCGGTCCGGATGCCCAACTGGCGTTCGGAGCGCAGCAGTGCGGCAAGGGCGGCGAGGACGATGCCGATGAGCATCAGGCCGTCGACGGTGCCGGGGCCGCCCGGGCCCGCGCCGAGCAGGTCGAGCGCGGAGGCGCTGGAGGCGCCGTACTCCAGGCCCGCCTCCGTGAAGAAGCCGGTCGGGAGCAGCGTCAGCGACCAGGGGGCGAGGATCAGCAGCGGGGTGCCGAGCTGGGCGAGGAAGCGCAGGCCGTGGGCGACGAGGTCGCCGCGGCGCAGGACCAGCACACCGGTGCCGAGGATCAGCGCGATGGGCCAGACGATCGGGGTGAACGCCGTGGTGATGGTCAGCAGCAGCGCGTACGCCCAGGTGGCGCGCCAGCTGCCGCGCGCACCGGAGGCGCGGGTGAGGCCGCTCGCGGCGATGCCCGCGCGCGCGATGAGCGGCAGCAGCACGGCGAGGACGGCGGTGCCGATGCGGCCGCCGGCCAGGGCGCCGGTGGCGGCGGGCAGGAAGGCGTAGGCGATCGCGGCCCAGGCGCGCAGCAGGCGGGAGGTGACCAGGGGCCGGGAGGCGAAGTAGGCGGTGAGGCCGGCCAGCGGGACCGAGCAGACCAGCAGCACGGTGACGGCGAGTCCGGTGGAGCCGAACAGGATCGAGGCGAGGGTCGCGACGATGGCGAGGTAGGGCGGTGCGGCGGCGGTGCCGCCGGCGCCCACCGGGTGCCAGGCGTCCAGGTAGCGGGACCACAGGTCGCCGGCGCTCGCCGGGGCGGGCAGCAGGGCCCCGCCCGCGAGGGCGCCGCCGCCGAGCAGGGCGCGGCAGGCGACGAGCGAGACCAGCAGCAGGGCCAGAAAGAGCACCGGGCCGGGCTTGCGGGCGATCCGCTTCAGCCGGGCGAACTGCTCGATCTCCAGGAAGTCGGCGTCGTCGCCGCCGGGCCCGGACTCCACGGCGCCGCCGTGCCGGCCGGCCGAGGAGGTCTCGCTGTCGGAGCGGCCGGAGAAGTTGCCCGCGACCTGTTCCACGGTGGCGCGGATGGTCGCGCCGGGGGGCGGGAAGAGCCGGCGCAGCTCGGTCTTGTCGATCTGGGAGGGGCCGCGGCGGCGCCGGCCGGCGAGGATCCGCTCGGGCCGCAGCAGGGTTCCCAGGAGACCGCGGATCTCGTCGACGGCCTGCCCGGGGACCTTGCCGACCAGGTAGGCGACGGTCCTCAGCAGGGTGCCGAGGACGAGCCGCAGCAGCACCCAGGGCAGCGCGGCCGTGCGGGTGTTGACGAGCAGGGTGTAGATGGCGCCGGCCTTGTCGACCTTGTGCGGGGAGGCGGCGGTGCGGCCAACGCAGTCGACGGTGCGGCGCTCGCGGGAGGCCGCCTCGGCGTGTCGCACGACGGCGTCCGGGGCGACGAGGACCCGGTGGCCGGCCGTGTGGGCCCGCCAGCACAGGTCGACGTCGTCGCGCATCAGGGGCAGCCGGCGGTCGAATCCGCCGAGCTGTTCGAAGACGTCGCGGCGGACGAGCATGCCGGCGGTGGAGACGGACAGCACGGTGCGGACGTGGTCGTGCTGGCCCTGGTCCTGCTCCCGGCGGTCCAGGCCGGTCCAGCGGCGGCCGGAGTTGGCGATGGAGACGCCGACCTCCAGCAGCTGCCTGCGGTCGTACCAGCCGCGCAGCTTGGGACCGACGATCGCCACGTCGTCGCGGCCGAGTTCGAGTTCGTTGTCGACGACCCGCAGCAGCTGCGCGAGGGCGTCGGGTTCGGGGGCGCAGTCGTCGTGCAGCAGCCAGAGCCACTGGACGGGCTCGCCGTGCGGCAGTTCGGGCAGGTCGTAGGCGTCGTCGCGCCACGAGCGCGTGACCGGGTCCCAGCCGCTGGGGCGCCTGAGGTAGGGAAGCTCGTCGGGGGTGAGGAGGGGGGCGATGCGGCTCGCCTCCTCCACCGCCTGGCCGAAGCCGGTGCGCCGGGCCAGGTGCAGCACGCGGTCGTCGCCGAGGGCCTCGGCGACCAGCTGGGCGGAGTCGTCCGCGCTGCCGGTGTCGGCCGCCACCGCGTTCTGGACGGGGCGCTCCTGGCCGAGCAGTCCGGCCAGCGCGTCGGGCAGCCAGCGGGCGCCGTCGTGGGAGACGAGGACCGCCGTCACCACATGACGCGGGAACTCAGGATGGGCAGCCGGGTCTTGAGCTGCCGTTTGGCTGTGCACGGACATCGAGGTACGGGCCCCGGTTCGATGGACTGCGGTGGACGCCTGTGCCCCGAGGGGACAGCGGTGCGTCTCGGACGAGCGACCACACTATCGGCTGACCATGAGGACGACCCGCCGCCTGTGGATAACCCACGGGCGACGGGCCGTTCGCGACATGTGCTGGGGTGCCGTCCGGCCGCTCGGCGGTGCGGCGGCCGCAGGGGCGACCGGGCGCCGGTCAGACGGCGGCCTTCTTCAGCCGGCGGCGCTCACGCTCGGACAGACCGCCCCAGATGCCGAAGCGCTCGTCGTTGGCGAGGGCGTACTCGAGGCATTCGGAGCGCACCTCGCAGGCGAGGCAGACCTTCTTCGCCTCTCTCGTCGAGCCGCCCTTCTCGGGAAAGAAGGACTCGGGGTCGGTCTGGGCGCACAGTGCGCGCTCCTGCCAGCCGAGTTCCTCGTCCGCGTCGTCGACCAGCAGTTGCTGCACCAGCTCGGTCATGTGCGCCCCTCGTCTGTCTCCACGTCCCCGTGCGTAGCCGCTACCGATTTCGGCTGAACGACACGAGTGAAATTACAAGTGTGCTGCTCCGGGCGAGTCAAGCCGAGATCTGCTATTGAGCCCGTTATTCACTCTGCGGAACCAAGGCCGTGCGGAAAGTGTTCAAATCGCCTTAAACCCTGACACACAGAAAAGGGCCCGTTGGGGCGGCGGACCCCGCACAGCTCCCTGTACGAAGAAGGACGCCCCCGCGTTCGATCTCGTTCCGGGAGGCTCGAGCGCTCGGTTGTGCGCCATGTGTCCCGGGATCCGGGTGAACAAACCTTTCACCTGACAGATGAACCGGATGAGGTGAACCATGTCGCACTTTCCGGGCGCCGAGTTGACAGTCCGGGTGTGAGCCGGTGTCCTTGTGGGCATGCTCGCGAACTTGGCGCCCGTCTCGACCCGCACCGCCGGGTCCCTCGGTGCCGCACGCGCGCGCTGTAGCTGTTGTTGCTGTCCCAGCTGTTGAGCCCATCGCGCTCCGGCTGCTCCCGAGTCCACCCCGGCTCGGCCGCGTTTCCCTGTCCTTGACCCTCATCCGGGACACCTCTCCTCGCCCGCGACCCGGGCGGACGCAGAGCGACACCCAGCCCCCACTCTCCGCCGAGGAACCCCCTCACCCGATGAACAGCGACAACGACCTCCAGATCGCCGGCGACATCCTCGAAGTCCCGCACCTGCTCCAGCCGCCGCGTGAGCACCCCGCCACCGTCGCCGAGTTCGTGGGCCTCGCCCGCGCCATCGCCGCCGACCGCTCCCAGTGGGCGCACCTCGTCCGCTACGACGCCGCCACCCGCTGGTACCACCGGCTCCGCACCGGCCCCGGCTACGAGGTCTGGCTGCTGTCCTGGGTGCCCGGGCAGGGCAGCGGACCGCACGACCACGGCCGTTCCTCCGGTGTCCTCACCGTCCTGGACGGGACGCTGACCGAGCGCACCGGGCGGGGCACGCGCGCGCTGGCGGCCGGCGCCCAGCGGGTGTTCGCGCCGGGCTATGTGCACGAGGTGGTGAACGACGCGCTGGAGCCCGCGGTGAGCCTGCACGTCTACTACCCGGGCCTGACCGAGATGCCGATGCACGACTCCCCGCACTGCGAGGCGCGCACCGGACCGCGTCCGGTGACTGCCTGACACGATGTCGCACCCGCCTGCGAGAATCGGCGCATGCGCATTGTGGTTCTGGCAGGCGGCATCGGTGGTGCCCGGTTCCTGCGCGGTCTGAAGCGGGCCGTGCCGGACGCGGACGTCACGGTCATCGGCAACACCGGCGACGACATCCACCTCTTCGGGCTGAAGGTCTGCCCGGACCTCGACACGGTGATGTACACGCTGGGCGGCGGCATCAACGAGGAGCAGGGCTGGGGGCGGACGGACGAGACCTTCCACCTCAAGGAGGAACTGGCGGCCTACGGGGTCGGCCCGGAGTGGTTCGGGCTCGGCGACCGGGACTTCGCCACGCACATCGTGCGGACGCAGATGCTGGGCGCCGGCTTTCCGCTGAGCGCGGTCACCGAGGCGCTCTGCGACCGCTGGAAGCCGGGGGTGCGGCTGATCCCGATGACCGACGACCGCGTGGAGACCCATGTGGCCGTGGACATCGACGGCGAACGCAAGGCGATCCACTTCCAGGAGTACTGGGTGCGGCTGCGCGCCTCGGTCGCCGCCGAGGCGGTCGTGCCGGTCGGCGCCGAGCAGGCCAAGCCGGCGCCGGGCGTCCTGGAGGCCATCGCGGAGGCGGACGTCATCCTCTTCCCGCCGTCCAACCCGGTCGTGTCCATCGGCACCATCCTGGCCGTGCCCGGTGTCCGGGAGGCGATCGCGGAGGCCGGCGTGCCCGTGGTGGGCCTTTCCCCCATCGTGGGGGACGCGCCGGTGCGCGGGATGGCCGACAAGGTGCTCGCCGCCGTGGGCGTGGAGTCCACGGCCGCCGCGGTCGCCGAGCACTACGGCTCGGGGCTGCTGGACGGCTGGCTGGTCGACACCGTGGACGCGGGCGTGGTGGAGCGGGTGGAGGCGGACGGGATCCGCTGCCGGGCCGTGCCGCTGATGATGACCGACGTGGACGCGGCCGCGCAGATGGCGCGGGAGGCGCTGGCGCTGGCCGAGGAGGTGCGGGGAGCGTGAGCGGTCAGCGCCCCGAGTACCGGGTCTGGGCCCCGTCCGGAATCGCCGAGGTACGGCCGGGCGACGACCTGGCCAAGCTGATCGCCGCCGCCGAGCCCGGGCTGGCCGACGGGGACGTGCTGCTCGTCACGTCCAAGATCGTGTCCAAGGCGGAGGGCCGCCTCGTCCGGGCGGACGACCGCGAGGCCGCGATCGACGCGGAGACCGTGCGGGTGGTGGCCCGGCGCGGCCCCCTGCGCATCGTCGAGAACCGGCAGGGCCTGGTGATGGCGGCCGCCGGGGTCGACGCCTCCAACACTCCTTCCGGCACCGTGCTGTTGCTCCCCGAGGACCCCGACGCGTCGGCGCGCGCGATCCGCGACGGACTGCGCGACGCCCTCGGCGTCCGGGTCGGCGTCGTCGTCACCGACACCTTCGGCCGGCCCTGGCGCGCGGGACTCACCGACGTCGCGATCGGCGCCGCCGGGGTGCGCGTGCTGGACGACCTGCGCGGCGGCACGGACGCGCACGGCAACCCGCTCGGCGCCACCGTCGTCGCCACCGCCGACGAACTGGCCGCCGCGGGCGACCTGGTCAAGGGCAAGGCCGCCGGACTCCCGGTCGCCGTGGTCCGCGGGCTGCCCCACGTGGTGGACGGCGGGGACGGCGAGGGGGCGCGGGCGCTGGTGCGCGACGCCCGGGACGACATGTTCCGGCTCGGCACGTCCGAGGCGGTGCGGGAGGCCGTGACCCAGCGCCGTACCGTACGGGCCTTCACCGACGAGCCCGTCGACCCCGGCGCGGTACGACGCGCGGTGGCCGCGGCGGTCACCGCGCCGGCCCCGCACCACACCACGCCCTGGCGGTTCGTACTGCTGGAGTCCGAGGAGTCGCGGGTGCGGCTGCTCGACGCGATGCGGGACGCCTGGATCGCCGACCTGCGCCGGGACGGCAAGAGCGAGGAGTCCATCGCCAAGCGGGTCCGGCGCGGGGACGTGCTCCGCAACGCGCCGTACCTGGTCGTGCCGTGCCTCGTCATGGACGGCTCGCACACCTACGGCGACGCGCGGCGGGACGCCGCCGAGCGGGAGATGTTCGTGGTCGCGACGGGCGCGGGCGTGCAGAACCTCCTGGTCGCGCTGGCCGGGGAGCGGCTGGGCTCGGCCTGGGTGTCTTCGACGATGTTCTGCCGGGACACGGTGCGCGAGGTGCTGGGACTGCCCGCGGACTGGGACCCCATGGGCGCGGTGGCGGTGGGCCATCCGGCAGGGGAACCGCGGCCGCGCCCGGAGCGGGGCGCGGAGGCGTTCATCGAGGTGCGGTGAGGCCGGTGGGCGAAGTCGCGTCCGGCACGCCCGGCGACCGCCTAGTCTCTTAGGACAGCCCGGCACCCCGAGGAACCACCAGTGGCAGGACGATTCGCTCCGCGTCCCACGCTCCCCCACAGCCCGAAAGGCGTGGGAGGGGCCCCCAAGCCTGTGCGCGGCGGGCACGTCGGTGTGCCCGCCGCCGGGATACCCCGGCAGGCCGCGGGGCCGGCCCGGGTGCGGCGCTGGACGCCGGAGGGGCCGCTGGACCTCGGCCTGGTGCTCGGTCCGCTGCGGCGCGGGCCGGGCGATCCGACGTTCCGGACCACGCCGGACGGGTCCGTGTGGCGGGCCACCCTGACACCGGCCGGCCCGGGCACGCTGCGGGTGCGCGCGTACGGCGGCGAGGTGCTCGGTGAGGCGTGGGGGCCGGGTGCGCAGTGGCTGCTGGAGCAGTTGCCCGGGCTGCTGGGAGCCGCCGACGATCCGGACGCTTTCGTGCCCCGGCACCGGGTGGTGGCGCTGGCGCGGCACCGGCGGCCGGGGCTGCGGCTGACGCGGACCGGGCTGGTGCTGGAGTCACTGATCCCGTCGGTGCTGGAGCAGAAGGTCACGACCGACGAGGCGTACCGTGCGTGGCGCCTGCTGGTGCGGAGGTTCGGGGAGCCGGCGCCCGGCCCCGCGGGGGCGTTCGAGCGGCCGATGTGGGTGATGCCCGCGGCGCGGACGTGGGCGCTGATTCCCTCCTGGGACTGGCACCGGGCCGGCGTCGACGACAAGCGGGCCTCGACGATCCTGCGGGCCGTGCGGGTGGCCGCGCGGCTGGAGCAGGCGGTGGGGATGCCGGCGGCCGAGGCTCGGGCGCGGCTGGAGGTCGTGCCGGGGATCGGGCCGTGGACGTCGACGGAGGTGGTGCAGCGCAGTCACGGGGCGGCGGACGAGGTGACCGTCGGGGATCTGCATCTGCCGGGGATCGTGGGGTGGGTGCTGGGGCGGAACCGGGACGCGGACGACGCGGAGATGCTGCGGCTGCTTGAGCCTTATGCGGGGCAGCGGCATCGGGCGGCCCGGCTGATTCTGCTCAGTGGGCAGGGGCCGCGGCGGCGGGCGCCGAAGATGCCTCGGGTGGATATCGGGTTGCTTTGAGCTCCGCTGGGCTGGGCCGGCTTTGACGGGTGCTCGGCGACGGAGCGGCTGGAGGTGCCTCGCTCGCCCGCGCTTGTCAGGTGCTCGGCGTTGGTGCCGGCCCAGGGGGTTTCGCTCGCCCGCGCTCGCGGGGTGCCTCCCCCACTCTCGGCTTCGCTCGAGCAGCGGGACCCCCACCGCCCACCCGTACCGCCCCTAGCGGCACGCATGCCCGTAGCGGGGACGGGGCCGGCGCACCGAGCTGGGCGGGGTACGCATCCTGTGGGGCGGGCCGGAAGCCCCAAGCTGGGCGGAATGCGCATGCCCGCAGCGGGGGCGGGCCCGGCGTCCCTCGCTGGGCGGAGTACGCATGCCCGCAGCCGGGCGGGCCCGGCGCACACAGCTTGGGCGGCTCTGAGGGTTACTGGTCTGAGGAGAAGCGGAGAGCGGCCTGGGGGATGTGGGCGTCGCACCAGACTCGGACGCCCTCGCGGAGTTCGTTGTCGGGGCCGACCACCGCGCCGTCGCCGATGACCGTGCCGGTGAGGACGGAGCGTTCGCCCACCCGGGCGCGGCTGCCGATGAGGGAGTCGGTGATGACGGCGCCGGGCTCGATGACCGCGCCGGGCAGGATCGTGGAACCGGAGACCCGGGCGCCGTCCGCGACGAACGCGCCCTCGCCGACCACCGTGCCCCCGGTCAGCTTGGCGTTCGGGGCGACGACGGCCGTGGGCAGCACCAGCCGGTCGCCGCAGCGGCCGGGGACGGCCGGCGACGGGGCCCGGCCGAGGACCAGGTCGGCGGAGCCGCGCACGAAGGCCGCGGGCGTACCGAGGTCGAGCCAGTACGTCGAGTCCACCATGCCCTGCAGGTGGGCCCCGGCGGACAGCAGCTCCGGGAAGGTCTCGCGCTCGACGGAGACCGGACGGCCCGCCGGGATGGTGTCGATCACCGAG
The DNA here is from genome assembly GCF_055601245.1 of Streptomyces sp. NPDC038135. Lineage (NCBI taxonomy): Bacteria > Bacillati > Actinomycetota > Actinomycetes > Kitasatosporales > Streptomycetaceae > Streptomyces > Streptomyces sp. NPDC038135. Next base: position 22,924 of record NZ_JBVJXS010000007.1, read on the forward strand.
CGGCGGAAGACGTACGCCCCCGCGTTGATCTGGTCGGTGACGATCTCCTCCGGCGTCTGCGGCTTCTCCAGGAAGGCGAGCACGCGGCCGGTGCCGTCGGTGGGGACCAGTCCGTAGGCGCGCGGGTCCGTCACCTTCGTCAGGTGCAGGGAGACGTCCGCGCCCGTCGACTCGTGGGTGTCGACCAGGGCCCGGATGTCCAGGCCGGTCAGGATGTCGCCGTTGAAGACCAGTACCGGGTCGTCGGGCCCGGAATGCAGACGCGAGGCCACGTTGCGGATGGCGCCGCCGGTGCCGAGGGGCTCCACCTCGGTGACGTACTCGATGTGCAGGCCCAGCGCGGCGCCGTCGCCGAAGTAGGGCTCGAAGACCTCGGCGAGGTAGCTCGTGGCGAGGACGATGTGCTCGACGCCCGCCGCTCTCGCTCGCGCGAGCTGGTGCGTGAGGAACGGCACCCCGGCCGCCGGGACCATGGGCTTGGGCGTGTGCACCGTGAGCGGACGCAGCCGGGTGCCTTTGCCGCCGACCAGGAGGATCGCTTCTGTCACCTGTCGTCTCTGCTTCCTGCCGGGACCGGCCGAACTTCTCGTTTCGGCCGGTCAGTGTATGCAGACCGGCCGGCGACACCTCCGCCGGCCGCGCGGTGTCCGGCGGGATCGGCGCCAGGATTCCCTCCACTGCGCGCACGGCCGCGACGGCGGCCGTGACGCGGCCTCAGCGGCCCTGGTACCGCGCGGCGCTGGAACGGGCCGAGCCGAGCTTGGCGTAGAGCCGCTTGCCCGGGCAGTCGGTGGCGAATCCGTCCCTATGTCCCGAGATCACGTTGAGTCGTACGCTTTTCCCCTTCGGGTAGAGATTGCCACCGCCCGATGTCAGATATGTCTTCCCGCGCGGATTGGCGCCGTAGAGGCCGAGTTTCCACGCGGTGAGCTTGGCGACGGCCTTCACGGCGGCGCCGGACGGCTTGCTCGAGTTGTAGCTGCCGATGACGGCGACACCCATGCTGTTGCTGTTGAACCCGAGGGTGTGGGCGCCCAGGACGGCCTTCGCCACTCCCCCGGCCCGGCCCTCGTAGATGGTTCCGCACTTGTCGACGAGGAAGTTGTAGCCGATGTCCCGCCAGCCCATGCTCTTGACGTGGTAGCGGTAGATGCCGCGGATGACGGACGGGGCCTGCGAGCAGGAGTAGTTGTTGCCCGTGGACGTGTGGTGCACGAAGGCCGCCTTGATCTTCTTCGTGTAGACGAAGCCGCGCCCGCGCAGTGACTCGTCCGCGCCCCAGCCCCGGCGCGTCACGATTCCCGGACGGGGCCCGATGTAGGGCTTGGCCCGGGGCGCGCCGACGTCCGCGCCCTCCAGTTCGCCGTCGGCCCACAGCCGGTCCATCTCGCGCTCGGTGTCGCGCCTGCTCAGCGCGGGGAGGGTACGGGGGCTGTCCGCCTGCGGGCCCTGGGCCGTCGTCCCGCCGCCGGGGTCGACGAGTTCCAGGCGCAGCCCGGACGGCAGGGCCGGGCCCGGGTCGCCGCCCCGGCCGCGGCCCGCGACGGCGCGGCCCGGCGCCGCGTCGGCGCGCACCCGTACGTCCACGCCGTCCGAGTCGCCCACCCACAGCGGCGCGGTGGCTCCGCGCACCCGGCCGGAGGAGCGTTCGGCGGTGGCCGGGTCGGCGCCGTGCTCCTCGTTGTGCGTATCGACGTCCTGCCAGCCGGACCACTTGCCGGACGCCGCCGACCGGGTGCGCACCTGCACCGCGCCGCGCAGTGCGGTGTCCGGGTCGTCCCAGATCACCCCGACGAGCGAGAAGTGCCGTACGTCGGTGCGGAACAGGCCCTGTTCGGGGGCGCTCCCCGGGGTGCGCTCCTGGTCGAGCGGGGCCAGTGGCAGTGACTGGGTGCTGCCCGGGACCGCGGCCCCGGCCGGACTCCCCGCGCGCGGGGACGCGGCGGTCGCGGGCAGGGCGGCCGGGAGGACGAGGGCGGCCGCGCAGGTGACGCCGATCGAGGTGGCGCCTACCGGGAGGCTGAGGAATCCACGCATGCCCTTGATCCTGGACACGCCCGCCGCGGCCCGCCATCGGGGAACTGACGGTGCGTCGGCGGCCGTTGCGCCGAACCGGTGGCCCCGGCACGCGGTGCGCGGGGCCGCCCCGGCGTACTCTTGCGCGGGTGAACGCCACCGATCGCACCCCTGCCGACCTGCTGCGTTCCGCGCTCGCCGCGGACGCCGGACGCCCCCTGGTGACCTTCTACGACGACGCCACGGGCGAGCGCGTGGAACTGTCCGTCGCCACCTTCGCCAATTGGGTGGCCAAGACCGCGAACCTGCTGCAGGGCGACCTGTCCGTCGAGCCCGGTGACCGGGTCGCGCTGCTGCTGCCCGCCCACTGGCAGACGGCGGTCTGGCTGCTCGCCTGCTCGTCGGTGGGGGCGGTCGCGGACATGGCCGGCGACCCGGCCGCCGCCGATGTCGTGGTGAGCGGGCCCGACACCCTGGAGGCGGCCCGGGCCTGCCGCGGCGAGCGGGTCGCGCTCGCGCTGCGGCCGCTCGGCGGCCGGTTCCCCCGGACGCCGGACGGGTTCGTCGACTACGCGGTGGAGGCGCCGAGCCAGGGCGACCGGTTCGCGCCGTTCGCCCCGGTGGACCCCGAGGACCCCGCGCTGATCGTCGCGGGGGCGGAGTTCAGCGGGGCCGAGGTGGTCGAGCGGGCGCTGTCCGAGGCGCCGTCGCTGGATCTGACGGGGCCCGGGTCGCGGCTGCTGTCGGGGCTGCCGTACGACACGTGGGACGGGCTGAGCGCGGGGCTCTATGCGCCGCTGGCCGTCGGCGGATCCGTGGTGCTGTGCCGGAACCTGGACCGGCTGGACGGGGAGAGCCTGGCCAAGCGGATCGAGAGCGAACGGGTGACGGCGTCCCGCCACTGAGCGCCCGGCCCCCGGCCCCTGGCCCCTGGGTGACGGCACCGCCTCCGTGCCCGCCCGACTCCGCCGCCGTCACCCGAACGGAGTAGTAAAGGGCGGCTCCCCCGGTCCCCTGCCGCCATCGTCGTAGGAGCAGCACGTGACGCTCGTACGCCATGGAGGGGTGTGACCGGACGTGCCCGACAGCGCAGGCAAGCCCCTCGGACCCGGCCTCGGGTCGTCGGCCGGCGGGGAGGGCCTGGCACGGCGGCACCGGCGGCGCTGGGTGTGGGCCACGGCACTGGGCGTGACCGCGTTCCTGATGGCCTCGTCGGGGATCGGCTGGGTCGTCTACGCCAAGCTCAACGGCAACATCACCGCCGACGAGGCGGCCGCCGCCGAACTCGCCGAGTACGAGCGGGAGCGACCCACGTCGCTGGTGCGGGGCGCGCAGAACATCCTGCTGATCGGCTCCGACACGCGGGCCGGGCAGGGCAACCGGGAGTACGGGCGGGACGTGGGCAGCGAGCGGTCCGACACCACGATCCTGCTGCACCTGGCCGCCGACCGGCGCAGCGCCACGGCCGTCTCGCTGCCGCGCGACCTGATGGTGGACATCCCCGGCTGCCACAAGGCGGACGGCAGCCGCAGCGAGCCGGTGTTCGCGATGTTCAACCGCGCCTTCCAGATGGGCGGTTCGGCCTGCACCATCCGCACCGTCGAGAAGCTGACGGACATCCGCGTCGACCATCACATGGTGGTCGACTTCAGCGGGTTCAAGGAGATGGTGGACGCCGTCGACGGGGTGCGGTTGTGCCTGCGGGAACCCATCGACGACAAGGCCGCCAGACTCAGGCTGCCGGCCGGGAAGGTGACGCTCGACGGGGAACAGGCGCTCGGTTACGTACGGGCCCGCAAGTCGCTGGGCAACGGCAGCGACACCGACCGGATCGACCGGCAGCAGCAGTTCCTCGGGGCGCTCGTGAACAAGGTGCAGAGCAACGGCGTGCTGCTGAACCCGGTGAAGCTCTACCCGCTGCTCGACGCGGCGACCTCCTCGCTCACCACCGATCCGGAACTGGCGAGTCTGCGCGGTTTGTACCAGTTGGTGCGCGGACTGCGCGACATCCCCACCGACCACGTCCACTTCCTGACGGTGCCGCGCAGGTCGTACGTCTACGACGCCAACCGCGACCAACTGGTGGAGCCGGAGGCCGAGAAGCTGTTCGCGCGACTGCGGGCGGACCAGCCGGTCGCGGTGAAACCCGTTTCCCGGGAGGCTTCCGGCGGCGGCGGTGGGGAAGAAAACCGTAAGAATGCCCCCTCCCCCGCTCCCACCTTCCGCGGCAACACCGCCGACGAGCACTCCTGCGAGTGAGCCGCACGGCCGGGCCTACAAACTTTTGTTCGGAAATATGAGGGGGATTGCCCGGTTGTAGGAACGTGGAATTTGTCACCGCCGTCGCTCGACGCTGAACTGGGCGGATAGTGTGAGCGATCCGGTGCACCCGGCCGCGAGGTCTGTCCTGGGGTCGTGCACTGTTTCACCGAGACCCGAGCGCCTTTGAGGGGGAAGGCGCCGCGTGGCCCCGACGGAGGATTCGGACAACCGTGGACGCGCAAGGCCGTGGGCGGGCGGACAACATCGATCCCGCAGACCAGTGGGTGCTCAATCCGAACACCGGCGAATACGAATTGCGACTGGGCCCTTCCGCTCCGCAGTCGGCCGTTCCCGGCCCGCGCAGAGCGGGCAACCGGGCCGCCGGGGGCGGAGATCGGGGTCGCGGCGACTCGGCGGCGGGCGGGACGCGCGAGATGCGGCAGGCGCGCGGCGCGGACGTGCCGGGCCCGCGCAGGCGCCGCGGCGCCGAGCCCGAGCCGGAGCCGCCGCAGGGGCGGCGCAACCGGCGGCCGGTGAAGAAGAAGTCGACGGCGAAGAAGGTGCTGGCCTGGACCGCGGGCGGCACGGCGTTCGTGCTCGTCGCCGTCGGCACGGCCGGCTATCTCTACCTCAAGCACCTCGAGGGCAACGTCACCACGACGGAGACCAGCGCGGCCAAGGACGGCTTCAGCAAGGACGACGCCTTCAACATCCTGATCATCGGCACCGACAAGCGGACCGGCAAGGGCAACGAGGGCTACGGTGACAAGGGCAGCATCGGCCACGCGGACACCAACATCCTGCTGCACGTGGCCAAGGACCGGACGAACGCCACCGCGCTGAGCATCCCGCGCGACCTGGTCGTGGACGTCCCGGACTGCGAGACCATCCAGCCCGACGGCAGCAAGAAGATCATCGCCGGCACCAGCGACGTCCGGTTCAACACCAGCCTGGGACAGGACGGCCGGGACCCGGGCTGCACCATGAACACCGTGAAGGCGGTCACCGGGATCACGCCGGACCACTTCATGATGGTCGACTTCAACGCGGTGAAGACGCTGACGACGGCGGTCGGCGGTGTCGACGTGTGCCTCAAGCACGCCGTCAAGGACAAGGACTCGCACCTCGACCTGCCCGCCGGCCCGTCGAAGGTCGCGGGCGAGCAGGCGCTGGCGTTCGTCCGCACCCGGCACAGCTGGGGCAACCAGGGCGACCTGGACCGCATCAAGGTCCAGCAGCAGTTCATGGGCTCGCTGATGCGCAAGATGTCCTCCAGCGACACCCTCACCAGCCCGACCAAGCTGGTGAAGCTGGCGGAGGCCGCCACCAAGGCGCTGACCGTCGACCAGGGCATCAACTCGGTCAGCACGCTCAAGGACGTGGCGCTGGAGCTGAAGAAGGTGCCGCCGAAGAACATCACCTTCCTGACGGTCCCCGTCCTCGACAACCCGGCCGACGGCGTCGTGCACAAGACGGTGATCGTCAACGAGGCCAAGGGGCCCGCGGTCTTCGACGCCATCAACAACGACGTCTCCTTCACCGCCGTGAAGAAGAAGGAGAAGGCGGCCAAGGCCAAGGCGAAGGACGAGGCGGCCGCTCGGCTGAAGGGCACCAAGTCCGACCCCTCCGAGGTGCGGGTGCGGATCCTCAACGGCGGCGCCCCGGCGGGCAGCGCCCAGGCCGAGCTGAACTGGCTGCAGAACACCGCGGGCGTGCTCAAGTCGGAGAACGGGGGCAACGCCCCGGCCCAGCTGAGCAGGACCACGCTGGAGTACGCGCCCGGCCAGGCGGCTCAGGCGCGCCGGCTGGCCGCCGTCATGGGCCTGTCCGGTTCGGCGCTGAAGCCCGGCAAGAGCGTGACCAACTCCCAGGGGCTGCCCGCGATGACGCTGACCCTGGGCAAGGACTTCAAGGGCGCGGGCGTGTCCCTGACTGCCCCGACGAAGGCGCCCGAGGTCGACGGCCAGTCCACGGCGGACAAGGTGCAGTGCGCCTCGTAGCCAAGGCGCTCCGGGACACAGGAAGTTGACAGTCAAGGCAGTTCATTGTTCAGCGCCGTTCACAGGTAACCCAACGGGCCCGTCGTGCGTCTAACCCGACGCGGGACGGGCCCGCTGCTTGGCGCAAGTGGGGGGAGGGCGGGGAGTTGTCGCAGAGCGGTGTTCGGGGGGAGCCTCCTGCGGTCGAGGACACGATGGCGCTCACGCCGCGAACGGCGGGCGCGCCGGAGGGGTCCGGACGGCATGGCGGCGGGCGCCGCGGCGGCGGCCCGGGGACGGACCGGCGGCCGCGCCGGCGGCGCGCGCTGCGCTGGTCGGCGACCGTGCTGGCCGTGGTCATAATCGGCACCGCGGGTGCGGGCTATCTGTATTACGAGCATTTGAACGGAAATATTCAGAAGGGCCGGCGGACCAGCGCCGACGACTCCAAGGCGCAGCGCACCCGTCCGAACGCGGCCGGCCAGACTCCGCTGAACATCCTGCTGATCGGCTCCGACAGCCGTAACTCCGCCGAGAACGTCAAGCTCGGCGGCAGCAAGAACAACCGGGGCAATCCGCCGCTCGGCGACGTGCAGATGCTCATCCACCTCTCCGCGGACCGCAAGAGCGCCGCGATGGTGAGCATTCCCCGGGACACCCGCGTGGACATCCCCAAGTGCGAGGACCCGAAGACCGGCAGGACGTATCCGGCCACCAACGGCATCATCAACACCTCGCTGGCCCGGGGCGGCGCCGGCTGCACCCTGGCCACCTGGGAGAACCTCACCGGGGTCTACATCGACCACTGGATGACGATCGACTTCTCCGGCGTGGTGCGGATGGCGGACGCCATCGGCGGCGTCGAGGTCTGTGTGAACCAGAACGTCTGGGACCGTCCGACGCCCGATCAGCCGGGCGGCTCCGGGCTGAAGATGAAGGCCGGGCGGAAGAAGGTCAAGGGCGTGCAGGCCCTGCAGTGGCTGCGCACGCGGCACGCCTGGGGCAGCGACCTGATGCGGGCCCGCGCCCAGCACATGTACCTGAACTCGATGCTGCGGACGCTGAAGCAGCAGAACATCTTCACCGACACCGGCCGGCTGACGGACCTGGCCGAGGCGGCCACCAAGTCGCTGACCGTGTCGGAGGAGATCGGCACCGTCAAGAAGCTCTACGACCTCGGCATGGAGCTGAAGTCGGTGCCGACCAACCGCATCACGTCGGTGACGATGCCCAACGTCGAGGACCCGGTGAACGGGCAGCACGTGGTGCCGGAGAAGGGCGGCGCCGACAGGATGTGGCAGATGCTCCGCGACGACGTGCCCTTCGACAAGAACGGCAAGGAAGCGAAGAAGAAGAGCAAGGACGAGCCGGCCAAGTCCCCGTCGATGGACGCGGCCGAACTCGGGGTGCTCGTGCAGAACGCCACCCAGTCCTCGTCCGGGGCCGCGGTGCCGGGCCGGGCACGCGCGATCGGCGAGGTCCTCGTAGGACACGGGTACGGCAGGGCGGCCGCCGACACCTCGGCGGCCGTGTCGGCGGACGAGACCGTCGTGCGCTACCCGAGCGCCGACCTGCAGGGCGACGCACAGGCCGTGGCCAAGGCGCTGGGCATCCCGGCGAGCCAGGTGAAGCGGTCGACGGACGTGTCCGGCGTCACCGTCGTCGTGGGCGCGGACTGGCGGACGGGCTCCGCCTATCCGAAGAAGTCGGCCCCGGAGGCCGGTGACGTGCCGGAGAACTCCGACGCCCTCAACGGCTCGGACACCTCCAAGTGCATGGACGTGTACAAGCCCTACCGGTGGTAGTGCGCCGAGCGGACGGGAAGAGGGCCCCGCCTCGGACAGGCGGGGCCCTCTTCGTGTGCCGTCGTCAGCGGGGTTCGAGCACCGCCGGGCGCCGCGAGGCGATCACGCGCTTCGCCAGTGACCTGGGGCTGGTCAGGAAGCCCCAGCCCCACGTCATGTGCATGGTCGCCAGGGCCACCGGGATCTGCAGCCGGGCCTTGAGGGGCAGCCCCTTGCCCGCCGGGACCGAGCCCGCGAGGATCGCCGCCAGGTAGCCTCCGGGTATCACCAGACCCCACGGGGTGAGGGCGGCGCCCACCACGAGACCCGCGGCGATCGCGCACACCGCGGTCGGCGGGGCGAGATAGCGCAGGTTGATCGAGCCCTCGTGGTACCGGGCCACGACGTGGCGCCAGCGGCCGTAGTCCTTGTACTGCTTGGCCAGCGCCTTCACGCTGGGCCGCGGCCGGTACGACACCCTCAGCTCCGGCGAGAACCAGATCAGGCCGCCCGCCTCACGGATGCGGAAGTTCAGCTCCCAGTCCTGGGCGCGGATGAACTCCTCGTTGTAGCCGCCCTGCTGCTCCAGGGCCTCGCGGCGGAACACCCCGAGGTAGACCGTCTCGGCGGGGCCCGCCTGGCCACCGGTGTGGAAGGCCGCGTTGCCGACGCCGATCTTCGAGGTCATCGCGGCGGCGACGGCGTGCTCCCAGTCGTTCTCGCCCTCGGCGTGCATGACACCGCCGACGTTCTGCGCGCCGGTCTCGTCCAGGAGCCGGACGGCGGTGGCTATGTAGTTCGGCGAGAGCATGCCGTGGCCGTCGACGCGGACCACGATCGGATGCCGGGAGGCCTTGATCGCCGCGTTCAGCGCGGCGGGGGTGCGGCCGGTCGGGTTCGGGACGGTGTGTACGCGGGGATGTTCCGCGACCAGCTCGGCGGCGATCTCGTCCGTGCGGTCCGTGGACGGACCGAGGGCGATCACGACCTCCAGCTCGCCGGCGTACTCCTGCGCGAGGATCGCTTGGACGGCCCCGCGCAGATGCCGCTCCTCATTGAGGACGGGCATGATCACAGACACGGCGGGGTGCCGCACGTCGGGCTTGGTGTTCATAGGGGGCTCACGTTACCGCGAACGGGGGACACCGGTGCGCGCCGCCGGGGCCGATCGGCGGGCTGAGGATCGTATCGGCCTACCGTGCTCACGGATCCCACGTACGGCCGTCGTCCGGAGGTTCCCATTGCCCAGCCCGCCACGGTCCCCCTCCCCCGCCGCCAAGGGCGCGGGAGACGCCCCCAGGCCGCAACGCCGGCCGCAGCCGTCGCCCCGCGTACCCAGGCCGCCCCGGCCGCCCAGACCGCCCAGGTCCGTCCGGCCGGCCGGACGGGCGATGCGGCCCAGGCGGCCGCGCTGGGCTATGCGGGCGGTGACAACGCTGTCCGTGGTCGTCCTCGCCTCGGCCGGGATCGGCCACGCGGTCGTCACCAGCCTGGACGCCGGCATCACGCGGGTCGACGCCTTCAAGGACATGAAGAACCGGCCCAGCGCGGGGCACGGCACGAACGTCCTGCTGGTCGGCACCGACGGCCGCGACAAGATCGGCGACCGGGAGCGGCGGGCCTACCACCTCGGCGGCCAGCCCTGCCACTGCACCGACACGATGATGATCGTGCACATCTCGGCGGACCGGGAGCGGGCCAGCGTGGTGAGCCTGCCCCGCGACTCCTACGCCGAGGTGCCCGCGCACACCGACCCGGCCACCGGCCGGCAGCGCGCCGCGCACCCCGCCCGGCTGAACGCGGCCTACGCCGAGGGCGGCCCCCGGCTGACCATCGGCACCGTGGAGAACATGACCCGTGTGAAGATCGACCACTATCTGGAGGTCGACTTCACCAGCTTCATGCGGACCGTGGACGTGCTCGGGGGCGTCCGGGTCTGCACCGCGACACCGCTGAAGGACTCGTACACCGGACTCGACCTCGCGCCCGGCACCCACACCCTCAAGGGCGGGCAGGCGCTGCAGTACGTCCGCGCCCGGCACGTCGACGGGGCCAGCGACCTGGGCCGGATGAAACGGCAGCAGCGCTTCCTGGCCGCGCTGATCGACCGGGCCACCTCCTCCGGAGTGCTGCTGAACCCCATGCGGTTCCGCGACGTGACCCGGGCGGTGCTCGGCTCGGTGCGCGCCGACGTGGGCTTCGGCACCGACGAGCTGCTCGACCTGGGGCGGGCGATGCGGAACTTCTCGCCGTCCTCCTCCGAGTTCACCACCGTGCCCATCGGGCAGATGAACTACCAGGTCAAGGGGCTCGGCTCGACCCTGAAGTGGGACGACGCGGCGTCCGGCCGGCTGTTCGCGGCGCTGCGCGAGGACGAACCGCTCAGCGCGGAACGGCCGCGGCCCGCCGCCGGACCGGCCCCGGTGGAGGTCGACCCGCGGCAGATCCGGGTCCAGGTGGAGAACGGCACCCGCACCGAAGGGGTCGCCAAACGGCTCGACGCGGCGCTCGCCGCGGCCGGCTTCGCCGCCACCCGCCGGCCGGTCACCGCGGCCGCCCACGACGTCACGCGCACGGTGATCTCCTACGACCCCCGCTGGGACCGCTCGGCCCGCTCGCTGGCCGCCGCCCTGCCCGGCAGCGAGCTGCGCGCGGTGCGCGGGCAGGGGCCGCTGATGAAGGTGACCACCGGGTCCGACTTCCTGGACGCCGGCAAGGTGCGCAAGGTGCGGGCCGGGAACCCGGCGCGGCCGGAGCACAGCGTGCTGCGCGGCAACGAGGTGGTGTGCCCCGAGGGCTGACCGGGCAGGGCCGCCGAACGGCTCACCGGCGCGGGCGGGACCCGCGCCGGATCAGTCCTCGAAGCCCTCCGCCGCCCGCTGCTCGCGCAGCTCGCGGATCGCGCGGCGACGGGCCAGGCGGTGGGTCCGGCGGATCTGCGCCTCCTGGTTGCGGCGGCGGTCGCGGTCGGTCTCCGGGTGCACCTGCGGCACCCGGCGCGGCTTGCCGTCGGCGTCCACCGCGGCGAAGACCAGATAGGCGGAGCCGACCTGGGTGGCCGGGGCGGACTCGTTCCAGCGTTCGGCGAGCACCCGCACGCCGATCTCCATCGAGGTCCGGCCGGTCCAGTTCACCTGGGCCTTCACATGCACCAGATCGCCCACGCGTACCGGCTCGAGGAACACCATCTCGTCCATGGACGCGGTGACGGCGGGACCGCCCGAGTGCCGGCCGGCCACCGCGCCCGCCGCGTCGTCGACGAGCTTCATGATCACCCCGCCGTGCACCGTCCCCAGCAGGTTGGTGTCGTTGTGGGTCATGATGTGGCTGAGCGTGGTGCGGGAAGCGGATGTGGGCTTGCCCGGGATGTCCGGATCCGCGTCCGGGGCCTGATCTGTCATGACCCCTACCTTATGACGAAGTGACATTCACGGAATTTGTGTCAGCTTCGCAACAGCGGCGCCCTTATTTTCCGACAAGCCTTGTGGGGCACACGGCCCCGACCTGCACACTGGGGCGCATGAATGACTGGCCCCAGGGATGGTCCGACGACAACCGCGGCCCGCGCTACGGACGCGGCAGCGGCGGCGTGCAGCCGGAAGGCGCCCGCGTCATGCGTCAGGTGCGGCGCGGCCCGGCGGTTCCGCCCGGCCAGCGCCCCTACGGCACGCCCGGCTCGTCGGCGCCCTATGGCGCCGGGGTGCCGCAGCAGCCCTCGTACGTCGACGGCCAGGGTTACGACGACTACGACAGCGGCTACAACACCGGCCAGGTCTACGGCGGAGGCGGCCCGGGCGGCCCCGAGGAGCCCTACGGCAGGGGCCCGCGTCCGGCCCCGAACTGGCGGCGGCGGATCAAGCTGACGGCCCTGACGCTCGTGACCGTGCTCGTCGTCACATCCGTGGCCACCTACTTCTGGGCCGACTCCAAGCTGAACCGGGACGTCGACCTCTCCAAGGTCATCGACCGGCCGGAGACCGGCGAGGGCACGAACTACCTGATCGTCGGCTCCGACAGCCGCAAGGGCATGACGGCCGAGGACAAGAAGAAGCTGCACACGGGCTCGGCGCAGGGCCAGCGCACCGACTCGATGATGATCCTGCACGTCGGCGGCAACGGCGACACCCTGATCTCGCTGCCGCGTGACTCCGACGTGGCGATCCCCTCCTACAAGGGGTCGACGTCCGGGAAGGTCTACCCGAACCAGGGCCGGCACACGAAGCTGAACGCGGCCTACGCCGAGGACGGCCCGACGCTCCTGGTCCGCACGGTCGAGTTCAACACCGGCCTGCACATCGACCACTACGTGGAGATCGGCTTCGGCGGCTTCGCGAAGATCGTGGACGCGGTCGGCGGGGTCGAGATGACCCTCGACCAGGGCTTCAAGGACAAGTGGTCCGGCGCCGACTTCAAGGCCGGCAAGCAGACCCTGAACGGCGAGCAGGCCCTGGCCTTCGTCCGCACCCGGCATGCCTTCGCGGCGAGCGACCTGCAGCGCACCAAGAACCAGCAGAAGTTCCTGTCCGCGCTGGCCCACCAGGTCGCCACCCCGTCGACGGTCCTCAACCCGTTCAAGTTCTACCCGACCATGGGCGCCGGCCTGGACTCCCTCACGGTCGACAAGGACATGAGCCTGTGGGACCTGGCGTCGATGTTCTGGGCGATGAAGGGCGTGAGCGGCGGTGACGGCAAGTCCATGAACATGCCGGTCTCCGGCTCCTCCGGCGGCAACCTCGTCTGGGACAAGGCGAAGGTGAAGACCCTGGTGGACGAGCTGAAGAACGACGAGAAGGTGACCGTCTCCGGCAACTAGGCGGTCCCGCGGGCCAGCAGCGCGACATGGGGAAGGGCGAGCCGCCCTTCCCCTTCGTCGTACCGGGCGCACAGCCGCTCGTACTCGCGCCGGATGCGGCCCGTGGTCTCCGCGTCCTGCGACGTCACGACGAGACCGACGGTGGCGACCCCACCGGCCGCGCCGCCCCACCACTCCTCGACGGTCGCCCGGTGGTCCCACTCCAGCTCCTCCGCCCCGGCGCCGCCGAAGCCGGCCTCCGTGAGCAGTCCGGCCAGGCCGCGAGGGGTGCGCTCGAAGTCCTCGTCCGGGGCGAGGCGGGGCAGGTACGACGGCGGTACGGCGCCGCCCGCCGCGCACGCAGCGCCCAGCAGCTCCTGCCCGCCCCCGCGCCGGGCGCCCCAGAGCGTCACCGCGATCCGCCCGCCGGGCCGCAGCACCCTGCGCAGCTCGGCGAGGGCGGTACGCGGACGGCCCACGTGGTTGAGCACGAAGTTGCCGACGACCGCGTCGAACTCGCCGTCCGCGAAGGGGAGTACGGGAAGCACGGCCACCTCGGCGGCCACCCCGCGCCGGCGGGCCTCGGCGGCCATCCCGGGATCGGCGTCCACGGCCCGCACCAGCGCGCCCCGCTCCCCCGCCGCCAGCGCGGCCGTCCCGGTACCGGTGCCGACGTCGAGCACCCGGGTCCCCGCGCCGACGCCGGCGGCGTCCAGCAGGGCGGGCACGGTGTGGGCGCACAGGCGCCCGAAGCTCCCGGCGTAGGCCTCGGTCCGCCCGGCCCACATGGTCCGTTCGGCGGCGTCGAAGGCGGCCGTCGCATCCGTCTCGGTCATGCGCCCAGCCTGCCGCACAAACGATCAAGGGCACCAGGAAGGTGCCCTTGATCACACGCGGGCGCTCCGGATCACATCCGGGCGCCCGCCATCGTCCGGCACATCTCCGCGCAGCGGCGACACGCCTCGGCGCAGCGCATGAGCTGCTGGTCGTCGGGCATGGACATACACGCCTCGGCGCACATGTCGCAGGCCTTGGCGCACATCGCGCACATCTCCTGCGCCATGGGCGAGCGGCGCATCATCATGTCGGAGCACATGCGCGTCATCTCGGAGCAGTCCATGAGCGCGCGCATGATCTGCATCTGGGGCTGGCCGCCCATGTGCATGCAGGAACTCATGGCCTCCTCGCACATGGTGTGCGCCGCCATGCAGGCCTCGACGCAGTCCTGCATCTCCTTGCTCATCGGGGTCATGGTTCCGGGCTGGGTCATGGCTCCTCCTGGGAAGGCTGGGACCCCGACCGGGTCCCGTGTGCTTCTGTCCTACGCCCACCCGCCCCCGCCCGCATGTGACCGACCGGTCGTAAGGCGCCCCGGAACAGACGGAAGGCGCCCCGCGGGGCGCCTTCCGGAGTGCGTGGATCCGCGTCGGCTACGGCAGGTTGCGCGCCATGACGATGCGCTGGACCTGGTTGGTGCCTTCGTAGATCTGGGTGATCTTCGCGTCGCGCATCATGCGCTCCACCGGGTAGTCGCGGGTGTAGCCGTAGCCGCCGAGGAGCTGGACGGCGTCGGTGGTGACCTCCATCGCCGTGTCCGAGGCGAAGCACTTGGCCGCGGCGCCCAGGTAGGTGAGGTCGGCGTCGCCGCGCTCGGAGGCGGCGGCGGCCTGGTAGGTGAGGGCGCGGGCCGCCGAGATCTTCATCGACATGTCCGCGAGCATGAACTGGATGCCCTGGAAGTCCGCGATCGGCTTGCCGAACTGCTTGCGCTCCTGGACGTAGCCCTTGGCGTAGTCGAGGGCGCCCTGAGCGACGCCGAGCGCCTGCGCGGCGATGGTGATGCGGGTGTGGTCCAGGGTCTTCATCGCGGTGGCGAAGCCGGTGCCCTCCTCGCCGATCATGCGGTCGGCGGGGATGCGGACGTTGTCGAAGTAGACCTCGCGGGTCGGGGAGCCCTTGATGCCGAGCTTCTTCTCCGGGGCGCCGAAGGAGACGCCCTCGTCCGACTTCTCGACGACGAACGCCGAGATGCCCTTCGAGCGCTTGCTCGGGTCGGTGACCGCCATCACCGTGTAGAACTCGGAGACGCCCGCGTTGGTGATCCAGCGCTTCACGCCGTTGAGGATCCAGTAGTCGCCGTCGCGGACCGCCTTGGTCTTCATCCCGGCCGCGTCCGAACCCGCGTCCGGCTCGGACAGGCAGTACGAGAACATCGCGTCGCCCTTGGCGAGCGGCGTCAGGTACTTCTTCTTCAGCTCCTCGCCGCCGGAGAGGATCACCGGCAGGGAGCCCAGCTTGTTCACCGCGGGGATCAGGGAGGAGGAGACGCAGGCGCGGGCCACCTCCTCGATCACGATGACCGTGGCGAGCGCGTCGGCGCCGGCGCCGCCGTACTCCTCGGGGACGTGCACGGCGGCGAGGTCGTTCGCGACCAGCGCGTCGAGCGCCTCCTGGGGGAAGCGCGCCTCCTCGTCGACCGCCGCGGCGAACGGCGCGATCTTCGCCTCGACCAGCGAACGGACGGCGTCCCGGAGCATGTCGTGCTCCTCGGACGGGCGGTACAGGTCGAAGTCAGCCGTTCCGGCCACGGTCTCTCACGCTCCAAAGACGCAGTGATACTGACGCTAATTACCGTTAAGTAACTCAAATTTTAGTAGGCCGCCCGGAACCCGCCTACGTGACCTTGGCGACAGCTGGGAAATTGCCCGGTGGGCGGCCCGACTATGCTCAGGCACCGCATGACCGAGTCCCCGAGCTGGAGCGCACCCATGAGCCTGAAGATCACCGTGATCGGCACCGGCTATCTCGGCGCCACGCACGCCGCGGCCATGGCCGAGCTGGGCTTCGAGGTGCTGGGACTCGACGTCGTGCCGGAGAAGATCGCCATGCTGGAGCGCGGCGAGACCCCGATGTACGAGCCGGGACTGGAGGAGCTGCTGCGCCGGCACGTGGCCGGCTTCGAGGGGTCCTCGGGGCGGCTGCGGTTCACCACCGACTGGGCCGAGGTGGCCGAGTTCGGCGACGTGCACTTCGTGTGCGTGAACACCCCGCAGCGGCACGGCGAGTACGCGGCCGACATGTCGTACGTCGACGCGGCCGTCGCCTCGCTCGCCCCGCATCTGCGCGGCCCGGCGCTGGTGGTCGGCAAGTCGACCGTGCCGGTGGGTTCGGCGGACCGGCTGGCCGCCTACCTCGCGGACCACGCGCCCGCCGGCGCGGACGCGGAGCTGGCCTGGAACCCGGAGTTCCTGCGCGAGGGCTTCGCGGTGGAGGACACGCTGCACCCGGACCGGATCGTGGTCGGGGTGCGCAGCGAGCGGGCCGAGAAGCTGCTGCGCGAGGTGTACGCGACGCCGGTCGGCGAGGGGACCCCGTTCGTGGTGACGGACTTCCCGACGGCCGAGCTGGTGAAGACCGCGGCGAACTCGTTCCTCGCGACGAAGATCTCGTTCATCAACGCGATGGCGGAGGTCTGCGAGGCGGGCGGCGGTGACGTGGCGCAGCTCGCGGAGGCCATCGGGTACGACGACCGGATCGGGCGGAAGTTCCTGCGCGCCGGGATCGGCTTCGGCGGCGGCTGTCTGCCGAAGGACATCCGGGCGTTCATGGCGCGCGCCGGCGAGCTGGGCGCGGACCAGGCGCTGACCTTCCTGCGGGAGATCGACTCCATCAACATGCGCCGGCGCGGCCAGATGGTGGAGATGGCCCGGGAGGCGCTCGGCGGCGGCTCGTTCCTGGGCAAGCGGGTGGCGGTGCTGGGCGCCGCCTTCAAGCCCGACTCGGACGACGTGCGGGACTCGCCGGCGCTGAACGTGGCCGGGCAGATCCATCTGCAGGGCGGTCAGGTGACCGTGTACGACCCGAAGGGCATGGCGAACGCCCGCAAGGTCTTCCCGACGCTGGGTTACGCGGACTCCGCCCTGGAGGCGGTCCGGGGCGCCGACGTCGTGCTGCACCTGACGGAGTGGCGGGAGTTCCGCGAGCTGGACCCGGCGGCGCTGGGCGAGGTGGCGGCGGCCCGGCTGATCCTGGACGGGCGCAACGCGCTGGACCCGGAGCTGTGGCGGCGGGCCGGATGGACGTACCGGGCGATGGGCCGGCCGACCGCATAGCGCCGGCGCCAATCGCTCCAAGGAGGACGCCGGTTCGGCCGAGGCTCAGTCGGCCGAACCGGCGTCTTCCCGCATTCTGCCCCACAGGGCGGCTATGTCGCCGTCGAACTCTCTGTGGTGTGCGGCTCCTTCGCGCGGTAGCGGCGCATCTTCGCGCGCGCTCCGCACACCTGCATGGAGCACCAGCGGCCGCGGCCGGCGGGGCTGCGGTCGTAGTACGCCCAGTGGCAGGTGTCGGCGGCGCAGGCCTTCAGCCGGCTCCAGGTGCCCGCGACCAGGGCCTCGGCGACGGCCGCGGCGACACGGGAGAGCAGCGGGCCGGTGTCGGCCGGGGCGAGGGCCGCCGAGCCGTCGGCGGGGTCGACGGTGACGTGCAGCGGGGCGTGGGCCAGCAGCTCGCCGAGCGGGGTGACCTCGCGGTGCGGCGGGTGTCCGGCGTGGGCGAGCAGGGTGGCCCGCAGGGACTCGCGCAGGGCGACGGCGCCGGGCAGTTCGTCCTTGGTGAGCCCGAACGGCTCCCGGCCGCCGGCCGTGTCGAGCGTGTCCCGGCCGCTGCCGATGTCGAGCGTGTTCACCAGGGACTCGATCAGCGCCAGGCCGTCCGGGGCGGGCGATCGCTCGGTCATGTCCGCCACTCACCTCCGCAATCCGGTTGCGACGTTACCCGCCATGCGGGAGCATGCGGTAACTGTTACCGGATAACCGGTTTCAACGGTAACTCGGACGTCGTGGAGGAAGTCATGGCTCTCGCCAAGCTGGGTGTGGTCGTCCTGGACTGCCCCGACCCGCACGCGCTCGCCGGTTTCTACGCCGACGTGCTCGGCGGCACCCCGGAGGGGGAAGCGGACGCGGAGTGGGTGGACCTGAAGGTGCCGGGCGGGCAGGCGCTCGCCTTCCAGCGGGCCCCCGGGCACGTCCCGCCGAACTGGCCTGCCGCCGACGCCTCGCAGCAGCTCCACCTGGACCTGGTGGTGGAGGACCTGGACGAGGCGGAGAAGGGGGTGCTGGCACTGGGCGCGAAGCCGCTGGGCGAGCAGGGCGGGACCAGCTTCCGGGTTTACGCCGACCCGGCCGGGCACCCGTTCTGCCTCTGCGCCTGCTGACACCGCCTCACCTCAGGAGGATCCATGGCCGTCGCCCGTCTGCGTAGCGTCGTTCTCGACTGCCCCGACCCGCACGCGCTGGCCGCGTTCTACGCGGCGGTGGCGGGAGGCACTCCGGAGGCCGAGGACGACGACTGGGTCGTCCTGCGGGTGCCCGACGGGCCGCGGCTCTCCTTCCAGCGCGCCGAGGGGTTCACCCCGCCCGAGTGGCCGCGCGCCGACCGGGACTCGCAGCAGTTCCACCTGGACTTCGACGCGGGGCCGACCTGGGCGGAGATCGACGCGGCCCACGAGAAGGTCCTCGCGCTGGGAGCCCGGCCGCTGGACCTCGCGGACCGGGAGAAGAAGGACTTCCAGGTGTACGCCGATCCGGCCGGGCATCCTTTCTGCCTGTGCCGGATCGAGCGGCCGGAAGGGCGCGACTGAAGCACGCCGACGGCGCCACGGGGCGCTGGGCGGCCTAGGTGGTGTCCGCAAAGTCGCGTCGTTCGCCCGCAGGGCGGGCGTCGCGGCGTCCGGTGCGTGCTCTGGGGGCCCCCGGCCGAAGGCTGGGGGAGTGCCGGCCGGATGCCCTCGTACTGGGTGTACTCGGGCTTTCGGCCGGTGCGGCGAGAGTGCGTGCCGGGCGTCGCGACGCAGACGCGACTTTGCGGACACGACCTAGCCGTCCAACTCGGTGATGCTCGCGGTCGACGGGCCCCTGCGGTGCTGCGCGGTCCTGGCGGTGAAGTCCGCCCCGCGCAGCACCCGCTGCACGTTCTGCCACGTCAGCAGGGCCAGCTCGGACTCGGCCCAGCCGCGGCGGAGCAGTTCCGCGATCAGCGCCGGGTAGCGGGAGGTGTCGGCTAGGCCTCGGGGGTGGGCGGTGCCGGTGTCGTAGGTGCCGGACAGGCCCACGGCCTCGGGTCCGGCGACGTCGCGTACGTGGCCGAGGTGGTCGGCGACGTCCCGGACGCTCGGGCCGGTCTGCTCGGCCGTCATCGGCACCATGCACAGACCTCCGGCCGCGCCCAGCCCGGCGAGCAGGTCGTCGGGCAGGTTGGCGGGGTGCGGGCGCAGGGCGCGGGCCGCCGAACGGGTGCACAGCACCGGCGCCCGGGACAGGGCGAGGGTCCGGCGCACGGTGGCGTCGCCGGCGCCGGAGAGATCGGCGAGGACGCCCAGGCGGTTCATCTCGCGGACCACCTCCTCACCGAACCGGCTCAGCCCCGCCGCGCCCGCCCAGGTGGCGCCCGCCAGGGTGAGGACGCGCAGGCCGAGGGTGTGCAGGACGCGCAGGATGCCCAGCGAGTCGCCGAGCGCGGGCGCGCCGGCGGGGCCCAGCAGGACGGCGACCCGGCCGCGGCTGCGGGCGTCTATGACCTGTCCCGCGGTGAGTGCCGGGCGCAGGCTCTCCGGGTGGGCGTCGATCACCGAGCGGGCGAACTCCAACTGGTCCAGGGTGGCGCTCACCGCGCGGTCCCCGGCGGGCTCCCCGGGCGGGTGCAGCGACCAGAACAGCGCGCCCACGCCTCCCTCGCGCAGCCGGGGGACGTCGGTGTCGAGGGAGGTGTCGCCGAGTTCCAGTTCGTACCAGGGCAGCCGGCGCAGCGCCCGCGGCAGCCCGCTGTGACCGTCGGCGACGGGGTGGACGGCGAGCAGGGCGCGGGCCTCGGCCAGCTGCTCGGCGCCCGGACCGTCCGGGTCGCAGGGATCGCACGGCGCGTCGGGGAGGGTGTTCCCGTCCGGCAGGCTGTCGCTCGCGCCGACCTCGGTCGCGGTGGGCATGTCGTCCTGCACGTCGGTCATCGGCGGGCTCCGTACATCGTCGCGTGCGACGCCGGCCGTGAGCTGCGCGTGAGATGACCGACGTAGGCCCACCGTCCCACGGCGCGCGACGATCTTTCCTGGTGAGTGGGGCGTTCGGGCGTACGAACGCAAGCCCCCTGCCCACCCCGGCCACCCTCGCCCGGCACCCTCCGACCGTTCCCCTTCGAACCGCCGGACGGGCGACACGGCGAGGCGGGCGACACGGCCGGAAGGGCGGAGCCCTGGGGCCAGCGGGACCGTCGGACAGTTGAGCCGCCAGCCGGGCAAGACGGCTCGACGGGCGGGGCCGCCGGCCAGGCGGACCGCCGGCCCGCCGGGCCGAATCGCCGGGCCGGCCTCCCGCTCGTGACCGCCGTCAGGCCTTCGTGCCGTCCAGGGACTCGATCGTGGCGTTGGACGGGGCGCGGGTGGTCTGGAGGTCGCGGGCGACGTCCTCCGCCGCACCCAGGACGCGTACCGCGTTCTGCCAGGTCAGCTTGGCCAGGTCGGCGCGGGACCAGCCGCGGTCGAGCAGTTCGGCGAGCAGGTTCGGGTAGCCGGAGACGTCGTCCAGGCCGTCCGGGGTGAACGCCGTGCCGTCGTAGTCGCCGCCGATGCCGAGGTGGTCGATGCCCGCGACCTCGCGCATGTGGTCGAGGTGGTCGGCGACCGTGGACACCGTGGCGACCGGGCGCGGGTTGCCCTCCTCGAAGGCGCGGTGCACCTTCATGGCCTCGGCGGTGGTGTCGAGGTGGTGGAAGCCGTGGGCGCGCAGGTTCGCGTCGGCCGCGACCGTCCAGTCGACCGCCGCCTGGAGCACGAACTTCGGCACGAACGTCACCATCGCCATGCCGCCGTTGGCGGGCAGCCGCTCCAGGACGTCGTCCGGGATGTTGCGGGGGTGGTCGCAGACGGCTCGGGACGAGGAGTGCGAGAAGATCACCGGCGCGGTGGAGGTGTCCAGCGCGTCCATCATGGTCGTCGCCGCCACGTGGGAGAGGTCGACGAGCATGCCGAGCCGGTTCATCTCGCGCACGACCTCGTGGCCGAACGCCGACAGGCCGCCGGCCTTGGGCTCGTCGGTCGCGGAGTCCGCCCAGTCGTTGTTGTCGTTGTGGGTGAGCGTCATGTAGCGCACGCCGAGCGCGTACAGACCGCGCAGCGTGCCGAGCGAGTTGGCGATGGAGTGGCCGCCCTCGGCGCCCATCAGGGAGGCGATACGGCCGTCCTGCCGTGCCGCCTCCATGTCCGCCGCGGTCAGCGCGGGGGCCAGGTCGGCCGGGTAGCGGTCGATCAGCTGCCGGACGCAGTCGATCTGCTCGAGGGTGGCCGGAACCGCGCCGGGCCGGTCCGACGGCACGTACACCGACCAGTACTGCGCACCGACGCCGCCCGCGCGCAGCCGCGGGATGTCGGTGTGCAGGTGGCCGTGCTGGGCCGATGCGATGTCCCGGGCGTCCAGGTCGTAGCTGACCTGCTCACGCAGAGCCCATGGCAGATCGTTGTGGCCGTCGACGACCGGAAACTCACGCAGCAGCTCGCGGGCCTCGTCCAGGGAGGGCATGCGCCTCACTTCCCGAAGCCGAAGCCGCTGCCCGCGCCCTCGACCTTGGTGCGCAGGCGCTTGCCCTTCTCGGTGGCCTGGTCGTTGAGGTCCTGCTGGAACTCGCGCATCCGCTGGAGCAGGTCCTCGTCGTGCGCCGCGAGCATGCGGGCCGCGAGGAGGCCGGCGTTGCGGGCGCCGGCGACGGAGACGGTGGCGACCGGGACGCCGGCCGGCATCTGCACGATCGACAGCAGGGAGTCCATGCCGTCGAGGTACTTCAGCGGGACCGGGACGCCGATGACCGGCAGCGGGGTGACGGAGGCCAGCATGCCGGGCAGGTGGGCGGCGCCGCCCGCGCCGGCGATGATCGCCTTCAGGCCGCGCTCGGCCGCCTGCTCGCCGTACGTGATCATCTCGCGCGGCATGCGGTGCGCGGAGACGACGTCGACCTCGTAGGCGATCTCGAACTCGTCCAGCGCCTTGGCGGCGGCCTCCATGACGGGCCAGTCGGAGTCCGACCCCATGACGATGCCAACAACGGGGCTCATTCGGTGATGGTGCCTCTCAGGTAGCCGGCAGCGTGACGGGCGCGCTCCAGCACGTCGTCCAGGTCGTCGCCGTAGGTGTTGACGTGTCCGACCTTGCGACCGGGCTTCACGTCCTTGCCGTACATGTGGATCTTGAGCTTGGGGTCGCGGGCCATGCAGTGCAAGTACGCGGAGTACATGTCCGGGTAGTCGCCGCCCAGGACGTTGACCATGACGGTCCAGGGGGCGCGCGGGCGCGGGTCGCCGAGCGGGAGGTCGAGGACCGCGCGGACGTGGTTGGCGAACTGGGAGGTCACCGCGCCGTCCTGGGTCCAGTGGCCGGAGTTGTGCGGGCGCATCGCGAGCTCGTTGACGAGGATGCGGCCGTCGCGGGTCTGGAACAGCTCGACGGCGAGGTGGCCGACGACGCCGAGTTCCTTGGCGATGGTCAGGGCCATCTCCTCGGCCCGCAGCGCGAGGTCCTCTTCGAGGTCGGGGGCGGGCGCGATGACGGTGTCGCAGACGCCGTTCACCTGCTGCGACTCGACCACCGGGTAGGCGACGGCCTGGCCGTGCGGGGAGCGTACGACGTTGGCGGCGAGCTCGCGGACGTAGTCGACCTTCTCCTCGGCGAGGACCGGGACGCCCGCGCGGAACGGGTCGGCCGCCTCCTCGACGGAGTCGACGACCCACACGCCCTTGCCGTCGTAGCCGCCGCGGACGGTCTTGAGGACGACGGGGAAGCCGTCGCCCGCCGCGCCCTCGGCGAGGCCTTCGCGGGCGAAGGCGGCCACGTCCTGCGGATCGCTCACGATGCGGTGCCGCGGGCACGGGATGCCGATCGCGTCGAGCCTCGCCCGCATCACGCCCTTGTCCTGGGCGTGCACGAGCGCGTCGGGTCCCGGGCGCACGGGGATGCCGTCCGCCTCCAGGGCCCTGAGGTGCTCGGTGGGTACATGTTCGTGATCGAAGGTGATCACATCGCACCCGCGCGCGAAGTCACGCAGCGTGTCCAGGTCGCGATAGTCGCCGACGACGACATCGTTCACGACCTGTGCCGCGGAATCCTGAGGGGTGTCACTGAGGAGCTTGAACCTGATGCCCAACGGGATGCCGGCTTCGTGCGTCATACGCGCGAGCTGCCCCCCGCCGACCATGCCGACTACCGGGAACGTCACACCCCTAGGGTATCGGCCACGCCGACCCGCCCGGCCTGCCGCCCTCGCACCCCCTCTTACCCTGGGCTTTCCCGGTTCTTTACGACCCGTTCCCGAGCTGTGGCCTCGTCCGCAGGCGCCGGGGGTGCGGCCTGGATAGCATGGCTTGGCCGACGAAACCTACGGACGGGAGCTGCACAGCCATGGAACTACGTTCCTCGGGGCTGCAACGGCTCGTACGCGAGGTGGCCAAGTTCGGTGCCGTCGGCGGTGCCGGTGTCCTCGTCAATCTGGGTGTGTTCAACCTGGTCCGGCACGTCTCCGACCTGCCGGTGGTGCGCGCCAGCATCATCGCGACCGTCGTCGCGATCGTCTTCAACTACGTCGGGTTCCGCTACTGGACGTACCGGGACCGTGACAAGAGCGGCCGCACCCGGGAGCTCACGCTGTTCCTGCTGTTCAGCGCGATCGGCCTGGTGATCGAGAACGGCGTCCTGTACCTGGCGACCTACGGGTTCGGCTGGGACAGCCCGCTGCAGAGCAACGTCTTCAAGTTCGTGGGCATCGGCGTCGCCACCCTGTTCCGCTTCTGGTCGTACCGCAGCTGGGTCTTCCGTGCCATGCCCGCCCGGGAGGCCGTGGCGGCCCCGGAGCCGATCCTGGCGCGCCAGCCGAAGAAGCCCGCGCCGGCGACCGCGTCCGAGCCCCGGCAGCGCGTTCCGTAGCTAGCCTGGGCGGCGCGTTCCGTAGTGATTCCGGGCAGCGCGTTCCGTAGTGATTCCGGGCAGCGCGTTCCCTAGTGATCCCGGGCGGCGGCCTCGCACAGTGCGTTGCGGCAGGCGGTTCCGCGGCGGGTCGCCGTGCCGGCCGGGCCGCCGTGTCCGGTCAGCGGACCGTGGGGCCGTTCTCGTCGGGCTTGCGGGCCGGGGGTGTGCGGGACAGGAACAGGCCGAACACCGGCGGCTGGGCCTGGAGCAGTTCCAGGCGGCCTCCGTCGGCCTCCGCGAGGTCGCGGGCGACGGCCAGTCCGATGCCCGTGGAGTTGCGGCCGCTGATGGTGCGCTCGAAGATCCGCGCGCCGAGGTCGGCCGGGACGCCGGGGCCCTCGTCGGTGACCTCCACGACCGCCTGGTTGCCGGTGACGCGGGTGCGCAGGGCCACGGTCCCGCCGCCGTGCATGAGGGAGTTCTCGATCAGTGCGGCCAGCACCTGTGCGACCGCGCCGGGGGTGCCGACGGCGTGCAGGTGCCGCTTGCCGGAGGAGACGACGGCCCGGCCGGCGCTGCGGTAGGCAGGCCGCCACTCGGCGAGCTGCTGCTGGATGACCTCGTCGAGGTCGAAGGTGACGGCGGAGCCGGTGCGGGGGTCGCGGGCGTTGGTCAGCAGCCGCTGCACCACGTCCGTCAGCCGCTCGACCTGGGTCAGCGCGATCGTCGCCTCGTCCTTCACCGTGTCCGGGTCGTCGGTGAGGGTGATCTCCTCCAGCCGCATGGACAGCGCGGTCAGCGGCGTGCGGAGCTGGTGGGAGGCGTCGGCGGCCAGGCGCCGCTCGGCGGTCAGCATGCGGCCGATCCGCTCGGCGGAGGAGTCCAGGACGTCGGCGACCCGGTCCAGTTCGGGGACGCCGTACCGCTTGTGCCTCGGGCGCGGGTCGCCGGAGCCGAGGCGTTCGGCGGTCTCGGCGAGGTCGGTCAGCGGGGAGGCGAGGCGGTTGGCCTGGCGGACGGCGAGCAGCACGGCGGCGACCACGGCGAGCAGCGCGACCAGGCCGATGATCAGCAGGGTCCGGCCCACCTCGCGGGTGACCGCGGAGCGCGGCTCCTGCACGGTGACCGTCTCGCCCTCCTCGCCCCGCTGGGTGGCGTGGATGACGTCGCCCTCGGGCTTGCTGCCGATCTCGATCGGCGCCCGGCCGGGGACGTCGATGACCGCGTACTGGTCCTTGCTGACCGGGTTGCGCAGGACCTCGGAGTTGACGTTCTCCTCCGCGAGGATGCGGCTGTCCACGATGCTCGCCAGCCGCACCGCCTCGGACTCGACCCGTTCCTGGGCGCTGCTGGTGATGGTCCGCGTCTCGACGATCACCAGGGAGACCCCGAAGACGGCGATCACGACGAGGACGACGGCGAGGGTGGACTGGATGAGACGTCGGCGCATGTCCTGGTTACCTGAAGCGGTGCCGGGCCCCTGGTGAGGGGCTCAGCTCTTCTCGAAGCGGAAGCCGACTCCGCGCACGGTGGCGATGTAGCGGGGGTTCGCCGCGTCGTCGCCGAGCTTCTTGCGCAGCCAGGAGATGTGCATGTCGAGGGTCTTGGTGGAGGACCACCAGGTGGTGTCCCAGACCTCGCGCATGAGCTGGTCCCGGGTGACCACGCGTCCGGCGTCCCGCACCAGCACCCGCAGCAGGTCGAACTCCTTGGCGGTGAGCTGGAGTTCCTCCTCGCCCATCCAGGCGCGGTGCGACTCGACGTCGATGCGCACCCCGTGCGTGGCCGGCGGCTGCTGGGGCTCCGCGGCGCCGCGCCGCAGCAGGGCCCGTACCCGGGCGAGCAGTTCGGCGAGCCGGAAGGGCTTGGTGACGTAGTCGTCGGCGCCCGCGTCGAGGCCGACGACGGTGTCCACCTCGTCGGCGCGCGCGGTCAGGATGAGGATGGGCACGGACTGCCCGTCGGCGCGCAGCCGGCGGGCGACCTCCAGGCCGTCCATGCCGGGCAGGCCCAGGTCGAGCACGACCAGGTCGACACCGCCCTGGACTCCGGCGTCGAGAGCGGTGGGTCCGTCCTCGCGCACCTCGACCTCGTAACCTTCCCGGCGCAGTGCGCGGGCCAGCGGCTCCGAGATGGACGCGTCGTCCTCGGCGAGCAGTACACGGGTCATGAGGTGATGGTAGACCGCCCGCGCTCGGTGCCGGGGTGTGATCGCTTCCCGGGATTCTTACCTTCCCGGGCCGGTGGTACGAACCATTGCCTGAGGGATGCGATCGTAGGGAAGACCTTCGAATCAGCCCCCGCGGTTCCTGCGACACCTGTGATCCGTGTCTCAAGTCCTTCCATATCCGGCAGTGTCCTGACGTAGAGTGACGTGAACGCCTGTAGCACACCGGGGACCTTTGGCGGGCACTTTTCGCTGAAGGTCTCTTTTGTGTGCGGGCTGACGAAGATCAGCCCCGAAAGGAATGACCTCTGGCCGGGCTCCGGACGCAGTGACGCGTGCGGGGCGTGGATCCCGGTGGTCGCCGTCCGCCGCTCCGCGATCCGGAGCGGACTCCCCCTGGGCGTGGGGGTGGACGCCCGACCCTGCCGGTGCCGGCCACCCCCCACCGGGCGCGCAACGCTCCATCGCGCGTCCCGACCAGCAAGGAACGACCATGGCGTCCAGCCTGACGAAGGACTCGGTCCGCCCGGGCACCCCCGGGTCCGAGAAGACCTTCTTCGGCCACCCCCGCGGACTGGCCACTCTCTTCATGACCGAGATGTGGGAGCGATTCTCCTACTACGGCATGAAGGCCCTGCTCACCGTCTACCTGCTCTCCGGCGGCCCTGATGCCGGCAAGGGCAGCATGGGCGGCGGCCTGGCCATGGACGTGGCCACCACCACGGTGATCGTGTCCGTCTACTCGGCGATGGTGTACCTGCTCGCCATGCCCGGCGGCTGGCTCGGTGACCGCGTCTGGGGCCCGCGCAAGACGGTGGCCATCGCCGCTGTGACGATCATGTCGGGCCACATCGTGCTGGCCCTGCCCGGCGGTCAGGCGCCGTTCTTCGCCGGTCTGGCGCTGGTCGCGGCCGGTTCTGGTCTGCTCAAGGCCAACATCTCCACGATGGTGGGGCACCTGTACAACGGCCCGGACGACCCGCGCCGTGACGGTGGCTTCACGATCTTCTACATGGGCATCAACGCGGGCGCCTTCTTCGCCCCGCTGGCCATCGGCACCGTCGGCCAGGAGGTCAACTGGCACCTCGGCTTCGGCATGGCCGCGGTCGGCATGGCGA
This sequence comes from Streptomyces sp. NPDC038135, assembly GCF_055601245.1. Lineage (NCBI taxonomy): Bacteria > Bacillati > Actinomycetota > Actinomycetes > Kitasatosporales > Streptomycetaceae > Streptomyces > Streptomyces sp. NPDC038135. Next base: position 49,982 of record NZ_JBVJXS010000007.1, read on the forward strand.
TCGGTCTGGCCGCGTTCCTGCTCGGCACCCGCCACCTGAACCCGCAGAGCAGCGTCGTCCCGAAGCCGCTGAGCACCGAGGAGCGGACCTCCTGGCTGCGCAAGGGCCTGACCTGGGTCATCATCGCGGCCGTGTTCTACGGCGTCGTGGGCGTCACCGGCCACTTCACCCTGAACTGGGCGATGATCCCGCTGACCGTCATCGGTCTGATCATCCCTGCCGGTGTGCTGATGCGCATCAAGCGGGACAAGGAGCTGTCCTCCACCGAGCAGTCGAAGATGACCGGCTACATCTGGTTCTTCGTCGCGGCCGCCGTGTTCTGGATGATCTACGACCAGGGCGCGTCCACCGTCCAGGCGTTCGGTGAGGGCAAGGCCTCCGGCTCGCTGCTCGGCTTCGACTTCCCGTCGTCCTGGTACCAGTCGCTGAACCCGCTGTTCATCATGGCGCTGGCCCCGGTCTTCGCCTGGGTCTGGATGTGGCTGAACCGCCAGGGCAAGGAGCCCAGCACCATCGTGAAGTTCTCGATGGGCCTGGTCCTGATCGGCGTGTCGTTCTTCTTCTTCCTGATCCCGCTCGGCATGGCCGCCAACGGCACCGCGGTCTCCCCGATGTGGCTGGTCGGCATCTACTTCATCCAGACCGTCGGCGAGCTGTGCCTGTCGCCGGTGGGCCTGTCGGTGACGACGAAGATGGCCCCGGCCAAGTACGCCAGCCAGATGATGGGCGTGTGGTTCCTCGCGGTCACCGCGGGCGACTCCATCACCAGCCTGCTGTCCAACCCGGCCATCGCCGGGGTCGACCTCGGCGGCACGGGCGCGGTGTTCGGGGAGGCGGCCCTCGCGGCGCTCGCCGGATTCGCGGTGTGGATGTACCGCCGGAAGGTGAAGACGCTGATGGGCGACGTGCGCTGACGCACCCCCGTACGCAAGGCCGGAGGGCCGTCGCACGTCTCGTGCGGCGGCCCTCCGTCGTCGTCCGGGTCCCCGGTTCAGGGGGTCAGGACTTCGTCTCGACCGACCAGGACCGGGTGAAACTGCTGAAACCGCACATCACCGTGGACTTCTGACCCGGCTTCACCCAGGGTCCCCACAGGTACCACGGGATCTCGTGCGGGGTGCCGCGGCCGCGGATCACGTCGCACACCAGCTTCACCCGGTGCCGGCTCACCGTCTTGCCCGACGCGGACTTCTTGCACGAGGACGTGGCCTTGGGCCGGCCCAGGTCGAGGTGCACCACGGCCGTGCACTTGTACTTGGCGCCGGCCGCCTCCGCGGTGCCCGCGGTGGCCAGGCCGGTCCCCGTCGCCATGAGAACGGTGGCGAGCACGCCGCCCGCCACCTTCTTCCCCCAGATCATTTGCTCCTCTTTCCTCCGCCGGGCATCGCAGGCGATGGTCAATCGCTCAACTGCGCATTCACCCGGCGGGCAGCGTTCCCGTTCGCTTTGCTTGCACGAACGACGGGGACGCTATGCCGTATTTGATCTTGGTAGCAAATCGCAAGGGCGGTTCTGAGCAAGATCTGAGGTGCGGGGGGGGGCTCCGCGGAGGGCGGGGCGCTTGGGTGCGGGTCAGGGGGTGAGGGGGCGGGGGCTGGGGCGCGCGTCGCGGGGGGGCGGCGAGAGGGGGTGTGCCGCCGGGAGCGGGACGGGGGCTGGGGCGCACGTCGCGGGGGCGGCGAGAGGGGGTGCGCCGCCGGGAGCGGGACGGCGGGCTTGAGCAGGGAGCGCTGGGAGGCGGGTCGGGCGCCTTAGGGGGCTCGACGCGTGCGCGGGCGCGTTGGCGGGCGCACTCTGCGCATGACAGGCGCGCCCTCCGCGCATGGCATACAGCCCAGCGGGTGGCAGGCTCGCCCAGCGGGTGCAGGCACGCTCTGCGCGGGACAGGCAGCCGAGCGGGGTGCAGGCACGCTCTGCGCGGCACAGGCAGCCGAGCGGGGCGCAGGCACGCTCTGCGCGTGGCGCGCAGCCCGGCGGCAAGGGCTCGGCGCGCCGGCGGGCGCACTCTGCGCATGACAGGCGCGCACCCTGTGCGGGCAGGCAGCCCAGCGGGTGCGAGCACGCTCTGCCCGGGGGCAGGCAGCCCGGCGGCAGGGGCCGCTCGTCCAGCGGGTGCTGGCTAGCCCTGCGTGTGGTCGGCGCGCCGGTGGGGGGGCCGGCGCGTCGGCGGGTGGCTCCGGGTTACGCCGGGGCGCCCAGCTCCGCCCAGACCGTCTTGCCGTCGCGGCCGGGGACGCGCAGGACGCCCCAGTCCAGGCAGAGCCGCTGCACGATGAACATGCCGTGGCCGCCGGGGCGACCGGCGCGGTGCGGGGTACGGGGTGCCGGCTGGCCGGCGCCCCGGTCGGAGACCTCCAGCCGTATCACCTTGTTGTCGCAGGCGAGCAGCAGCTCGTCCGGGCCCTCGGCGTGCAGACAGGCGTTGGTGACCAGCTCGGACACCACGAGCAGCACGTCCTCGGCGGCGGCACGCTGATCGGCGCCGGCGGCGGGCAGCCAGCCCCACGCGTACAGCGCCTGGCGGGTGAAGTCACGGGCGAGCGGGACGACACCGCTCTCGCCGTCCAGGCGCAGCGTGCGTACCTGCCGCCCACGCCCCGGAGGCGAGCCCTCGGACGGCGCGGACGGCGCGGCTGCCCCCGTGGACGCGCCCGGCTCCGGCGCACCCCCTTCGGACGCCCCGGAAGCGCCGCTCGGCTCCGGGCCGCGGTCGCCCGGCGAGTAAGGCCGGGTGGTGCTCATCAGCGCTTCACCTCACCGATCCACCAGTTCACAGTTCAACATTCCGGCACCGATCGGTGCCGGGCGGTCCGTACACAGTCCGCCCACGACTCCTCCGTCCGCCCTTCGCACGTACGTCGCGCCCAGGCCGTTCATCGGCTCCCTGACGGCTCCGGCGTGCTCGCGGGCGACGGCTTTCAGGATGACTCCTGCCCGACGGATCCGGCGGAACACCCCCTGTTTGGACATGACCGGTGCCATGTACAAACACCGGTCGTCCGGGGGCGACGGGAGCACGGGCTCAGTCGGAGTCGCCGGCCAGTGCGGCTTCCACGGAGTCGTGGACGGTGAAGACCGCCTCGGCCCCGGTGATCTCGAATACGCGTGCCACCACGGGCAGCATGCCCGCGAGGTGCACTCCGCCTCCGGCGGCCTCCGCCTTCAGTCGCGCCCCGAGCAGGACGTTCAGTCCCGTGGAGTCGCAGAACTCAAGCCGTGAGCAGTCCACGACGAGCCGTGAGAACCCCTTCTCCAGAAGGTCCTCGAGGGGCTCGCGCAGAAGATCGGCGGTGTGGTGGTCCAGTTCACCCGCAGGTGTCACTACGGCGCTGGGACCCTCTTCCCGCACCTCCACCAGAAGCCGGCCCGACTGTGCGCTGCCGACCGTCCCGTGGTCCATGCCGTCTCTCTCCCGAGGTCGTGGCTGCTGATGCCCTCGAACATTACGCCTTTCAATCGCACTCCGACACCCGAACAACCTCCCACAATCGGACATATCAACACAGAACGCACTTGCGACCTGCTCGGGGAAGCGGGTAGGGCTAGTAAGGACACACAGCCCTACAGCCGGCTTCGGAGGCGCCGCACACCGTAAGTGCACGTTTTTTTGGCTTCGGCAGCCATATGCCGAGAACGATGGAGGACACCCATGTCACCCCGGCTCGACGAATCGCATACCCCACTCGCGACGTCGACACCCACACCGGAACTGGATCATCCCATCAATCCCCTCGAGGCGATCGAGGGACTCCCGGAGATCCCGCCCTTCGACGAGGTCGGCGCGGTCGACGCCCGAGCCCTGTCCCGGACGCTCTTCGAGCGCCTCGAGTCGCTCGAGGAGGGAACGCCCGACTACTCGTACGTGCGCAACACGCTCGTCGAGCTGAACCTCGCGCTGGTCAAGTTCGCCGCCTCCCGCTTCCGCTCCCGCAGCGAGCCGATGGAGGACATCATCCAGGTCGGCACCATCGGCCTGATCAAGGCGATCGACCGCTTCGAGCTCTCCCGCGGTGTGGAGTTCCCCACGTTCGCGATGCCGACCATCATCGGCGAGATCAAGCGCTTCTTCCGTGACACCTCGTGGTCCGTGCGCGTGCCGCGCCGGCTTCAGGAGCTGCGGCTGGACCTGGCCAAGGCCGGGGACGAGCTCGCGCAGAAGCTGGACCGCGCCCCCACCGTGGCGGAACTCGCCGAGCGGCTCGGCATCTCCAACGACGAGGTCGTCGAGGGCATGGCCGCCTCCAACGCCTACACCGCCTCCTCCCTGGACGCCCAGCCCGAGGAGGACGACTCCGAGGGCGCGCTCGCGGACCGCATCGGGTACGAGGACCACGGGCTGGAAGGCATCGAGTACATCGAGTCGCTCAAGCCGCTGATCGCCGAACTCCCCTCCAGGGACCGGAAGATCCTCTCGCTGCGCTTCGTCGCGGGAATGACCCAGTCGGAGATCGGCGAGGAGCTGGGCATCTCCCAGATGCACGTCTCCCGGCTGCTGTCGCGGACGCTGGTGCGGCTGCGCAAGGGGCTGACCGTCGAGGAGTGATCCCTGTGGTGCCGCGTGCCAGGCGGCCCGGTCCACGGCGACTGGGCCGCTTCGCCGTATCCGGGACGGACCACGCCGGTTGCCGGGTACCCGGCGCCCCAGCCCTCATGCCCGCCCGCTCACGGGCCGGTTCCCCGCCCGGGTGCGTGCGCCGGTGCGCCCTCGCCCTGCGCGAACCGTTACCGGGGTTACCCGGGGAAACGTCTTTCCCGAAGCCCGTCGCTCCACCACCATGAGCCCCCAAACCGTCCGGTACGCCGGACAGTTCGAGCGGACGGAGGGCATGCGATGGCTCAGGGCGGCGACGGGGCCGCGGCGGACACGGGACTCGCCGAAGCTCCGGACGCGCGGCTGACGGCACTGCTGCGCACCTCGTCCCCGACGGCCTTCCCGGCCCTCCAGGAACTGCGCCGCCGGCACCACCCGGCGGTCCTCGCCTACGCCCGGCTGTGCACCGCGAGCGAGTCGGCGGCCCGCAGGCTGGCGGCCGAGACGTTCACCGCGGCGGTCCGCGAGACGGCCCGCGGCCGGGAGCCGAACGTGCCCCTGCGCCACCAGCTCCTGCTGCTCACCGCCCGGCTGGCGGCCGCCTGGGCGGCCGACGAACGCGCCGCGGGCGTCGACGCCGGTCTGCTGCTGGTGCTGAACGCGAGCGGCCGGTCCGACGGGCCCGCACCGGCGCTCCTCCCGGCGTTCCAGACGCTCCCCTCCCGCGCCCAGGGCCTGATCTGGTACGCCGTCCTCGAAGCGGAGCCCGTGGAGCGCACCGCGGCCTGTCTGGGCCTGAGCCACGTGGACGTGAGCCATGACACCCCGCAGGCGTTGCAGGCGCTGGCCCAGGCCTGTCTGCGGCACCGCCTGGCCGGCTCGGACGACCCGCGCTGCCCGGACTTCCGCCGTCTGATCGAGGAGGCGGTACGGCCCGCGGGTCCCCGCCGCAGCGCCGACCTGGACGCCCACCGGGCCCACTGCCCGCACTGCACGGCCGCGGTCGAGGAGCTGACCGCGCTGCGGGACACCCCGCGGCAGACCCTGGCGGAGGGCCTGCTGCCCTGGCACGGGACGTCGTACCTCCGTCCTTCCGATCCGGATCCCGCGCCCGGTCCGCGTGCCACGCGCCGGAACCGGCCGCCCGGTCGCCGCTATCTGCCGGCGGCCGCGGCGCTCGCCGTGGCCCTGGCGCCCCTGCTGGTCCTGCTGCTCTCCCCGTCCGAGGCCGCCGACCGGCAGGCGACGGCGGCGACACCCGCTTCCCCGCCGGTGACGGTGACGGCCACGGTCTCGCTGTCCCCGTCGCCGGCGCCGACGCCCTCGCGCACCGGCCGGTCGCCGTCGCCCTCGCCGAGCAGGACCTCGCACGCCCCGGCCACCTCCCCGCCGCCCCGTCGCAGCACCCCGCCGCCGTCCCCCGCGTTCGCACCGCCGGGCAGCGCCTTCGCCCAGGTGGTGAACCTGGCCACGGGCCGCTGCCTGGACATCCGGGACGGCGAGCTGTGGAAGGGCAACGACGTCGTCATGGCGCCCTGCGACTCCTCCGCCACCCAGCGCTGGCGGGTCGACGCGGGTCCGGGCGTGCTGCGCTCGGCCGCCGACTCCGGCTTCTGCCTGGACAGCCGCGGCTCGACCGACCGGGGCGTGGGCATCTGGGAGTGCGACTCGGTCTACGGCCGCAACGGCCGGAACCTCCGCTTCGGCGTCGGCGCCGACGGCACGATCCGGCCGGAGATCGACAGCGGCACCGCGGTGACTCCGGACGACGGCGACGGCGTCGTGCTGCGGCCGCTGGCCGGGGCGTCGGCGCAGCGGTGGCGGGCCGGGGCCGTCTGACCGGCCGGCGGGTACGCCCGGCTCAGACCTCGCGCACGCCGCGCCGCCAGACACCGGCGGTCAGCGGCACGCCCGGCCGGTAGGCCAGGTGCACATGGCTCGGGGCGTCGAGCAGCAGCAGGTCGGCGCGGGCCCCCGGGGTGAGGCGGCCGATGTCCGTGCGGCGCAGGGCCGCCGCGCCGCCCGCCGTGGCCGACCAGACCGCCTCGTCCGGGGTCATCCCCATGTCCCGCACCGCGAGCGCCACGCAGAAGGGGACCGAGGAGGTGAACGACGAGCCCGGGTTGCAGTCCGTCGACAGGGCCACGGTGGCGCCCGCGTCCAGCAGCCGGCGGGCGTCGGGCCACGCGGCGCGGGTGGAGAACTCGGCGCCGGGCAGCAGGGTCGCGACCGTGTCGCTGTGGGCGAGGGCGTCGACGTCCGCGTCGGTGAGGTGGGTGCAGTGGTCGGCGCTGGCCGCGTCCAGTTCGACGGCGAGCTGGACGCCGGGGCCGTAGGAGAGCTGGTTGGCGTGGATGCGGGGGTGCAGGCCCTTCGCCCTGCCCGCGGTGAGGATGGCGCGGGCCTGGTCGCCGTCGAAGGCGCCCTTCTCGCAGAAGACGTCGATCCAGCGGGCGTGCGGCGCGCAGGCGTCCAGCATCTCGCCGGTGACCAGGGCGACGTAGGCCGCCGGGTCGTCGGCGCTCTCGGGGGCGACGATGTGGGCGCCGAGGAACGTCACCTCGTCGGTGTGCCGGGCCGCGATGCGCAGGGCGCGGGCCTCGTCGTCGACGGTGAGGCCGTAGCCCGACTTCGTCTCGAAGGTGGTGGTGCCCTGGCGGAGGGCTTCGGTGAGGTAGCGGGTGAGGTTCGCCTCCAGCTCCGCGTCGGTGGCGGCGCGGGTGGCCGCGACCGTGGTGCGGATGCCGCCCGCGCTGTAGGAGCGGCCGGACATCCGGGCGTTGAACTCCTGGGTGCGGTCACCGGCGAAGACCAGGTGGGAGTGGGAGTCCACGAAGCCCGGCAGCACCGCCCGGCCGCCCGCGTCGACCCGGTTGTCAGTGGCGGGTGCTTTCCTTGATTCACCGGTCCACGCGACGCGGTCGCCGTCGATGACGACGGCCGCGTCCTGGATCAGGCCGAGGGGGGAGTTGTCACCGAGGGAGGGGTCGTTGGTGACCAGCGTGGCGATGTTGGTGATGACGGTGCTGCTGCTCATGGTGTCCTCGTGGGTGGCCGGTCGGGGGTCGGCGGAACGCGGCGGCGCGGGCGTCAGCCGCGCAGGGCTTCGATGGCGTCCGCGAGCGCTTTCGGCACGTCGGGGACGAGCGCGTGGACCCCGTCCCGTACGACGTGACGACCGCCCACGATCGTGTGCCGCACGTCCGCCGCGGTCGCCGCGAATACGGCCGTCTCGGCGCCCAGCCGGGGCAGCGGCCCTGCCGTCCTGACCGAGTCGAGCGCGATCGTCGTCAGGTCGGCGAGCGCGCCCGCCTCGATGGCGCCGGCGTCCTGCCAGCCGAGGGCCGCGTGGCCGTCGGCGGTGGCGGCCCGCAGCAGTGCCGCGGCCGTCCAGTGGCCGCGGGTGCGGGTGCGCAGCCGCTCGTTCAGCTCCATGGCGCGCGCCTCTTCGAACAGGTCGATGACCGCGTGGCTGTCGGAGCCCAGGGAGAGCGGGGAGCCCGCCCGCTGCAGGGCGACGGCGGGGCCGATGCCGTCCGCCAGGTCGCGTTCGGTGGTGGGGCACATGCAGGTGCCGGTGGCCGAGCCGCCGAGCAGCGCGATGTCCTCGTCGGTGAGGTGGGTGCTGTGCACACCCGTGGTGCGCGGTCCGAGGACGCCGTGGTCGGCGAGCAGCCGGGTGGGGGTGCGGCCGTGCGCGGTCAGGCAGGCCTCGTTCTCGGCGGTCTGCTCGGACAGGTGCACGTGCAGCGGGGCCCGCCGCTCCTCGGCCCACTGCGCCACGGTCGCCATCTGGCCCGCGGGCACGGCCCGTACGGAGTGGATCGCCGCCCCGATCCGCGCGTGGTCCCGTTCCTTGAGAACTGAACAGCGTTCGGCCCAGGCCTCCGCGGTGCCGTCGGAGAAGCGCAGCTGGTGGGTGTTGGGCGGCTCGCCGCTGTGCTCGTTCCGGATACCGGAGGACAGGTAGGCGGTGTCCAGCAGGGTGATGCGGATGCCGGCTTCGGCGGCGGCCGCGATCAGCGCCTCGCCCATGGCGTTGGGCTCGGCGTAGGGGACGCCGCCGGGCGCGTGGTGCACGTAGTGGAACTCGCCCACGCAGGTGACGCCGGCCAGGGCCATCTCGGCGTACACCGCGCGGGCCAGGGCGTGGTAGGTCTCCGGGGTCAGCCGGTCGGCGACGGAGTACATCACCTCGCGCCAGGTCCAGAAGGTGCCGGTACCGACCTGGACGGTGCCGCGCAGCGCCCGGTGGAAGGCGTGCGAGTGGGCGTTCGCCAGGCCGGGCAGGGTCAGGCCGCGCAGCACCTCGGCGCCGGGCGGCGGCGTGGGCACGCCGGTGCGGACGGCGGTGACACGGCCGTCCGCGGCCGTCACCACCACTCCGGGTTCGACGTGGTCGCCGAGCCAGGCGTGCTCCAGCCAGTAGGTCGCGTCGGTCACGTGCAGGCCAGCCCTTCCAGTACGTCGGCGAGCGCGCGCACCCCGGCCAGGCAGTCGTCCTCGGCCGCGTGTTCGGCCGGGGAGTGCGAGACGCCGGTGGGGTTGCGCACGAACAGCATGGCGGTCGGGATGCGCCCGGAGAGGATTCCGGCGTCGTGTCCGGCGCCGGTTCCCAGCACGGGCACCGTGAGGCCGGTGTCCTTCCCGAGGAGGCGGCCGAGTTCGTCGCGCAGCGCGTGGTCGAACTCGACCACGGGGGTGAAGGACTCCCGGACGACGTCCAGGTCGATGCCGTGGGCGTCGGCGTACTCCCGCGCGGCCTTCTCGACGCCGCCGACGACGGTGTCCAGGGTCGCCTGGTCGGCGGCGCGGGAGTCGAGCCAGCCGCGCACCAGGGAGGGAATGGCGTTGACGCCGTTCGGCTCGACGGAGATCTTGCCGAAGGTGGCGACGGCGCCGGCGAGTTCGGCCTCGCGGCGGGCGGCGAGCACCGTCTCGGCGTACGACAGCATCGGGTCGCGCCGGTCCACCAGGCGGGTGGTGCCCGCGTGGTTGGCCTCGCCGCGGAAGTCGAAGCGCCAGCGGCCGTGCGGCCAGATGGCGCTGGCGATGCCGACCCGGTCGCCGGACAGGTCCAGCGCGCGGCCCTGTTCGACGTGGAGTTCCACGAAGGCGCCGATCCGGGCCAGCCGTTCCGGGTCGGCCCCGATGGCCCCGGGGTCGTAGCCGGCCGCCTCCATGGCCCTCGGGAGGGTGACACCGTCCGCGTCGGTGAGGCGGTGGGCCTGCTCGACGGTCAGCTGCCCGGCGGTGAGCCGGGAGCCGACGCAGGCGAGACCGAACCGGGCGCCCTCCTCGTCGCCGAAGTTGACGATGGCGAGGGGCTTGGTGAAACGCGCTCCCCTGGCCCGCAGTTCGTCGAGAGCCGCGAAGGAGGACACGACGCCGAGGGGGCCGTCGAAGGCGCCCCCGTCCGGCACCGAGTCCAGGTGCGACCCGGTGACGACGGCGTCCCCGGCGGCCGGGTCGCCCAGCCAGGCCCACTGGTTCCCGTTCCGGTCCACCTCGTGGGCCAGCCCGCGGGCCACGGCCTGCTCCTCGAACCAGGCCCGGCACTCCCCGTCGGCCCCGCTCCAGGCATACCGCCGGTACCCCCCGGAGTCGGGGTGCCGGCCGATGGGCAGCAGCTCCGCCCACATCTCCTGGAAGGAGGGTGGCCGGGGAGCGGCGGGTGCGGCCGCGGCCGCACCCGGGGACGGCGCCCCGGCCCCCGCCGAGGCGGCGCCGCCCCCGCCGCGAACGGAACTCACGCCTCGTCACCCTCACGCATCGGCACCCGCACGCCCCGCTCGTCCGCGACGGACTCCGCGATGTCGTAGCCGGCGTCGACGTGCCGGATGACACCCATGCCGGGGTCGTTGGTCAGCACGCGGCGGATCTTCTCCCCGCCCAGCTTCGTGCCGTCGGCCACCGTCACCTGGCCGGCGTGGATGGAGCGCCCCATGCCCACGCCGCCGCCGTGGTGGAGGGAGACCCACGACGCTCCGGACGCCACGTTGACCATGGCGTTCAGCAGCGGCCAGTCGGCGATCGCGTCGGAGCCGTCGAGCATGGCCTCGGTCTCGCGGTACGGGGAGGCGACGGAACCGCAGTCGAGATGGTCGCGGCCGATGGCGAGCGGAGCGGCCAGCTCGCCGGAGGCCACCATGTCGTTGAAGCGCTCGCCGGCCTTGTCGCGCTCGCCGTAGCCGAGCCAGCAGATGCGCGCGGGCAGGCCCTGGAAGTGGACGCGCTCGCCGGCCATCTTGATCCAGCGGGCCAGAGACTCGTTCTCCGGGAAGAGATCGAGGATGGCCTTGTCGGTCTTGGCGATGTCGGCGGGGTCGCCGGACAGGGCGGCCCAGCGGAACGGGCCCTTGCCCTCGCAGAACAGGGGCCGGATGTAGGCGGGGACGAAGCCGGGGAAGGCGAACGCGCGGTCGTAGCCGGCGAGCTGGGCCTCGCCCCGGATGGAGTTGCCGTAGTCGAAGACCTCGGCGCCGGCGTCCATGAAGCCGACCATGGCCTCCACGTGCCTGGCCATGGACTCGCGGGCCCGCGTGGTGAAGCCGGCCGGGTCCTTCGCGGCGGCGTCCGCCATGTCCTCGAAGGCGATGCCCACGGGGAGGTAGGCCAGCGGGTCGTGGGCGGAGGTCTGGTCGGTGACGATGTCGATCGGCGCGTCCATCGCCAGGAGCTGCGGGACCAGTTCGGCCGCGTTGCCGAGGACGCCGATGGACAGCGGGCGCCGGGCGTCGCGGGCCTCGGTGGCCAGCTGGAGCGCGTGGTCGAGGGAGTCGGCCCGCACGTCCAGGTACCGGTGCTCGATGCGGCGCTCGATGGCGCGCGGGTCGCAGTCGATGCAGATGGCGACGCCGTCGTTCATGGTGACGGCGAGGGGCTGGGCGCCGCCCATGCCGCCGAGGCCGGCGGTGAGGGTGATGGTCCCGGCGAGGGTGCCGCCGAACTTCTTCGCGGCGACGGCGGCGAAGGTCTCGTAGGTGCCCTGGAGGATGCCCTGGGTGCCGATGTAGATCCAGGAGCCGGCGGTCATCTGGCCGTACATGGTCAGGCCGAGGGCCTCCAGGCGGCGGAACTCCTCCCAGTTGGCCCAGTCGCCGACGAGGTTGGAGTTGGCGATGAGGACGCGCGGGGCCCACTCGTGGGTCTGCATCACGCCGACCGGGCGGCCGGACTGGACCAGCATGGTCTCGTCCTGCTTGAGCGTCCGCAGCGTGCGCACCATGGCGTCGAAGGAACGCCAGTCACGGGCGGCCTTGCCGGTGCCGCCGTAGACGACGAGCTTGTCGGGATGCTCGGCCACCTCGGGGTCGAGGTTGTTCTGCAGCATCCGCAGGGCGGCTTCCTGCTGCCATCCCAGGGTGCTCAGTTCCGTGCCGCGCGGTGCTCGAACGGGGCGGGGTCCCGACATCGTCTGCCTCCTCCTGTTACTACGTCTATTCACATCCTGACCTTCTGAATAGAACTAGTCAACACCTCCCCGCCCGTACACCGGTGCGCGCCGGATGTTTGGCTGGAAGCACACGAAGGCCGACAGGAGGGGAGAGGTCGTGGACCACGACACCGACGCAGAGGCCCGGGAGCGGGCCGCCCGGCGCGACGAGGCGGTACGCGCGGCGGTGGAGCGGGGCCTGCTGGGCCCGGACGCGGCCGTGGTGGGACTGCTCGACGTCACCGGCATCCGGGAGTCGGCGGCCGCGCTGCGCGCGGCCTTCGACGCGGTCGTGGCGCCGGGGACACCGGTGCTGCACGCCTTCGCGGTGAAGGCGAGCCCGCTGGTGCCGGTGCTGCGGCTGCTGCACGAGGAGGGCATCGGCGCCGAGGTGGCGAGCCCGGGCGAACTGGCGCTGGCCCGGGCGGCGGGACTGCCGCCGGAGCACACCGTCCTCGACTCCCCCGCCAAGACGCCGGCCGAACTGCGCGAGGCGCTGGCCCTGGGCGTCGCCGTGAACGCGGACAACCCGCAGGAGCTGGACCGGCTCGACGCGCTGGTGGGGCCGGCGGCCCCCCGGTCACCGCTCGGCATCCGGGTCAACCCGCAGATCGGCGGCGGCACCATCGGGGCGACCTCGACCGCGACCGAGACCTCGAAGTTCGGGGTGGCGCTGCGCGACGAGGGGGCCCGCGAGTGGGTCGTCCGGGCGTACGCCGAGCGGCCGTGGCTGACCCGGCTGCACGCGCACACCGGCTCCCAGGGCATCCCGCTGTCGCTGCTGGCGCGGGGCGTGGCGGAGACCTACGCGCTGGCCGAGGAGATCAACGCGCGGATCGGGCGGCGGCAGATCGACACGCTCGACATCGGCGGCGGGCTGCCGGTCAACTTCGACGGCGAGGCGACCGCGCCGACGTACGCGCAGTACGCGCGCACCCTCGCGGCGGAGGTGCCGGGGCTGTTCGACGGGCGGTACGGGATCGTCACCGAGTTCGGGCGGTCCCTGCTGGCCAAGCACGGCACGGTGGTGGCGCGGGTGGAGTACGCGAAGAGCTCCGGCGGGCGGCGGATCGCGGTGACGCACGCGGGCGTGCAGGTGGCGACGCGCACGGTGTACGCGCCGGGGGCCTGGCCGCTGCGGATCGCCGCCTACGACGCCAAGGGCCGGCCGAAGCCGGGCCCCGAGGTGACGCAGGACGTGGCCGGCCCGGCCTGCTTCTCCGGCGACCTGCTCGCCGAGGGGCGCGCGCTGCCGCTGCTGGAGCAGGGCGACTACGCGGCGGCGCTGGACACGGGCGCGTACTACTTCGCGCACCACTACGCCTACAACTCCCTGGTCCGGCCCGGGATCTACGGTTTCGCGCCGGACGGCTCCGGTGACCTGGCCTTCGCGACCGTGCGGGAACCGCAGACGGTGGCGGAGGTCGTGGCCGAGTCCGGAGGGGCGCACGCGTCCGCGCTCACCACCCTGCGCACACCCGGGAGCCGTTGACACACTCCCGCGCCGCATCGAACAAATGGACCAACTGGCGCGGAGTAGCCGTCAGTTGACCCACCCTAGTACGCCGGGCGCACGTTCCAACGGAAAATGCCAAAGCCCTCACTCGCCACGCACACGTTGCGTAGTGTCGCTGTCACTCAACCGGAGTACAGGCGGGGAGGGGAACCGGCGTGCCCGGAATCGACGAGTGCCTACTGGATGCGATGCGGCTGCCCGGCGCCCGGGGAGCCGCGCTGGTGGACTGGACGAGCGGACTGGCCCTGGGATCCGTCGGGGAAGCCCCGGGCGGCGACCACGAGACCACCGCCGCCGAGGCGGCCGAACTGGCGAGGCTGGCCGCCGAGCACGGCGCCTTCACGGCCGGCGACGCCGAGGACGGACGCCCGCCCGTCGAGGACGTGATCATCAGCAACCGCGACAGCTACCACCTGCTGCGGTTCGTGGTCACGTCCTTCGACAGCAGCGTCTTCCTCCACCTGTGGCTGGGCCGCGAGGAGGGCAACCTGGCCCTCGCCCGCATCCGGCTCGGCGAGATGGCCGACCGGCTGGTGCTGGGATGACCATGGTCAGCACACCTCCGCCGCTGCCGGTGCGGGACAGGTCGGTCGCGGCCGACCGGACCGCGGGCGCGCTGTCGCCGATGCTCAGGCGGCTCGCCGAGGAGCAGGCGACCGGCGTGCTCGTCCGGGAGCACGGCACCCTGCACCTCGCCCGGGGCCGGGTCGTGCACGCCGAGAGCCCCCTCGCGCCCGGCCTGAACGTGCTGCTCACCGCCCACGGCACCCTCGCGGCGGCCGCGTGGCAGCGAGCGGCCGAGCGGGCCGGCGGTCCGGCGGACGCCGCCCGGCTGCTGCTCGACGCCGGGCTGCTGCCCTCGGGCGCGCTGGAACTGTGCCACCTGGACGCGCTGTACGACGCCGGGTACTTCGCCCTGGCGCCGAGCAGCACCCCGGGCCGGTTCCGGTACGACGCCACGCCCCGGATCGGCCCGCTGCCCTCGGTCCCCGTCATCGCGCTGGAGCGGGAGACGCTGCGCCGCCGGCTGCTGCTGCACCGGCTGTGGCCGGACCCGGCCACCGACAGCGCCCCGCTGATCCGCGCCGACCCGGCCTCGGGGGCGCAGGTCCCACCGCGCCGACGGGCCGTCCTGGACCGGGTGGACGGCGTCCGCACGGCCCCGGAGATCGCCCGTGACCTGGGCCGGCAGGCATTCCACACGCTGGTGGACGTACGCCGGCTCACTGCGGCCGGGCTCGTCCGGCCGGTGCCCACGGCACCCGGCCCGCCGCTCCCGCCGGCTCCCCCGCTCACGGTCACCGACCCCGACATCGCGCTGCTGAAGAGGCTCAGGGATGCGCTGGAGGCGCTTTGAACGGCACCACCCCGCCGCCGAGAGGAGAGAGCTGATGGTGCCCGAACAGGACCTGGAGAGCGTGCTGGACGAGCTGCGCCGGCTGCGCACCCGCGTCCCGCAGCTCACCGGCGCCCTCGCGGCCGGCGTCGACGGACTCGTCGTCGCCCATGACACCCCCGGCGTCGACCCGGAGGGCCTGGCGGCCCTCACCGCGGCCGCCCTCGGCGTGGCCGTACGGGTCGCCGACGCCACCGGCAACGGCGGCTTCCGGGAGCTGCTGGTGCGCGGCGAACGCGGCTACGTCGCCACCTACGCGGCCGGCCGCACCGCCGTGCTGACCCTGCTCACCCAGGACCGGGTGAACGTCGGCCGGCTCCACCTGGAGGGCCGCCGGTCCGGCGCCCGCATCGGGGAGCTGCTCGACGCCGCCGAGGCCGCCGCCCGGGCCGCGGCGCCCGTCGCACGACCGCCCGCCAGAACCGCACCCGTACGTACTCGCACCCCGCGCGCGCCACGCACCACGGCCACCGAAGCGCGCACCACAACCGACAACTGAGAGGACCACCATGGCCAACACCGAGACCGCCCTGAAAGAGGCGCTGACCTCCATCGAGGGCGCCACCGGCGTCGCACTCGTCGACTACACCAGCGGCATGGCGCTGGGCACGATGGGCGGCGGCAAGACCTTCGACCTCAACGTGGCCGCGGCGGGCAACACGGACGTGATCCGCGCCAAGATGCGCACGATGGAGATGCTGGGCCTCAAGGCCGAGATCGACGACATCCTGATCACGCTGACGGACCAGTACCACCTGATCCGCCTGCTCAAGGGCCGCGGCGGGAACGGTCTGTTCCTCTACCTCGTCCTGGAGCAGAACCGGGCCAACCTGGCGATGGCCCGGCACCAGCTCAAGCGGATCGAGGAGGAGCTGGAGGTCTAGGCCGGGCCGTTCGAGGTCACACCAGTGCCGCGGTACGGCGGCGGGACCCGCCGGGGGTCGCGTCGCCGGCCGCGACGCCCGTGGCGCGCAGGCCCTTCACGGCCTTGCCCGCCGGGCCGCCGCCCCGCCGGTCGAGCCAGTCGACCCGCACCCACAGCAGCGTCTCCGCGGACCGCTCCCGGCGTCCCAGCCACGCCGCCTTCAGCCTGAGCCCGGTGCCGGCCCCGGCCAGCAGCATGCCCCCGGCCGCGGGCACCGCGAACGAGCTGCCGAGCGCCGCCGCGAACGCCAGCAGCAGCCACCACCGGTGTCCCCGGCGCCAGTTGCGCACGGTCACCGCCCGGTCCTGCAGCACGTCGTACTTGCTCGCCCGCGCGGCCCCTCGGGCGAGCGCGTCGTACCGCTTCCTGCGCACCAGCGCCACGACGGCCAGGGCGGCCACGAACAGCGCGGCCCCCGCCGTCACCCCGATCCGCCGCCCGGTCATCCCGGGCGGCAGCACTCCTACACCCGCGGCCACCGCCCCGCACCACCACAACGGTGCGGCGCCCGCCCGTACGACGACGGCCACCCGGGCCAGTCCCTGCCCTCCGCGCGCCACGTCAGCCTCCCGTGTCACGTCCGCGTGTCCACCCAGCACCTGGGTCCGGGCACCACGCTAACGGCGGAACGTGAGACGAGTCTGAGAGCGCGTCGGGTCACTCCACGAACAGCCCCCGGGCGGCGGCGTTCGCGTCGAACTGCTCCAACCGGGCCTGCGCGTCCGGCAGATCGTCGCACAGCGCCTCCAGCAGCACCCGCCCGAGCAGCATCGGCGCGCACGCGGTGTCGAAGGCGAGCCCGGTGCCGACCGCGGCGGGCAGCAGCAGGTCGGAGTGGCGGGCGACGGGCGCGAACGCGGAGTCGGCGACGGTGACGACGGTCAGGCCCGCCTCCTGGGCGTAGGCGAGGGTGTCGACCACCTCGCGCGGATGCCGGGGCAGCGCGAAGCACAGCAGGGCCGTGGCGCCCGCGCGGACGGCCGCGTCGATGCGGTCCTGGATCATCGTGCCGCCCTCGTTGAGCAGCCGGACGTCCGGGTGGACCTTGGCGGCGAAGTACGCGAAGCCGTACGCCTGGGAGGCGGCGGCGCGCAGCCCGAGCACCGGCAGCGGGCGCGAGGCGGCGAGGACGCGGCCCGCCTTCTGCACCGGCCGGGGGTCGGCGAGCAGCTCCGCGAGGTGCCTGAGGTTCTCGATCTCGGCCTCGACGGCCTGCTGGTACTCGTTGTACGAGCCCGGCCCGGCGGCGGCCTGCTCGGCGGGCACGACCTCGCGCAGGTGCCGGCGCAGGGCGGGGTACCCGTCGAAGCCCAGGGCGACCGCGAACCGGGTCACGGAGGGCTGGCTGACCCCGGCCAGTTCGGCCAGCTCCACGCTGGACAGGAAGGGGACGTCGGCGGCCCGCCGGACCATGCTGTGCGCGATGCGGCGCTGGGTCGGCGTGAGCCGGTGCCCCTCGAAGAGCGCCTGCAGACGGGTCGCCGCGGTGTCCGTGACGCCCGTGCTCCGGTCGACGCTCATGCTGTGCTCCCCCTCCGGATGTGAACCCATGGTCTATTCAGACATCTAGAACTCTGCATGAGCCTATACAGCCGGGCAAGGCCCGTCTCGTGATCCGGCCGGTCCTGGTCCCCGGGCGCCGAAGAGGGGGGTTTACCCCAGTGCGCGGGGCGCCGGCGCTCCCTACCGTGAAGCGCATGAGCGCACTGGACTCGCGGGACACCGACCTCAAGAAGGATCTGGACGCCACCGTACGGGCGCGTGGGGAACTGGGCGAGGAGTACGACTCCGCGCTCGTGGACTCCTTCCTGGAGAAGGTCGAGCAGCGGATCGACGACACCGTGGACCGCCGGGTGCGGCGGCACCTGGCCGAGCAGCGGATGGCGGACGCGCGCGGCGCCCGGCGGCCCGGGCCGGCCGGCTCCTGGGCGGACCGCTACGGCCTCGCGATCGTGTCGCTGGTGCTGGCCGTCCCGCTGTCCGCGATCTCCGGGGCCCTGGCCGGGATGGCCGGGATCGTGGCCACCTGGATCGGGATCGTGGGTGTGAACGCGGCCCAGGCGGTGCGTCTCAACCCGGAGCTGGTCACCGGCCGGCGCGATGCGGGGCGGTCCGGCCGGGACGACTGAGGCCGGGAAGAGGGGTTGTGCGCGGGGACCGCCGCACCCCCGTTTCCGGGGGGCGGGACGACGGCGGTCCCCGCGAGGGACGCGGGCCGGGTCAGGACCGGGCTTGCGCGTCCTGGGCGTCCATGGAGGTCCGGGAGCCGCTCCGGAGGTTCCTTGGCGCCGCACGGCGCCGGCCCGGGCGGGGAGCCGCTCCCGCCCCTGCCGACACCACCAATGTGCCCGACCCGTGTTAAGCGGGTGCTGCGCGCACGTGACACGCTCGTACCAGTTGCGGAACGGCCCGACCGGCCCAGGTCATCCCCGGTTCGCCGCCGTTGCCGGCGGTTCACCGCGGGTTCGGCTACTTGTTGCCGCCCTTGGCCAGGAAGGCCAGCAGGTCCTGCCGGCTGACCACGCCGGTCGGCTTGCCCTCGACCAGGACGATCGCGGCGTCCGCGGAGCCCAGCACCGACATCAGGTCGCCGACCGGCTCACCGGAGCCGACCTGGGGCAGCGGGGCGCTCATGTGCTTCTCCAGCGGGTCCTCCAGCGAGGCCCGCTGGGAGAACAGCGCGTCCAGCAGTTCGCGTTCCACCACGGAGCCGACGACCTCGGCGGCCATCACGTCCGGGTGGCCGGCGCCCGGCTTGACGACCGGCATCTGCGAGACGCCGTACTCGCGGAGCACCTCGATGGCCTCGCCCACGGTCTCCTCGGGGTGCATGTGCACCAGGGAGGGGATGGTGCCGGCCACCTTGTCCTGCAGGACGTCGCCGACGCGGGCGCTGGGGCCCTCGTCCTCGAGGAAGCCGTAGTCGGCCATCCACTCGTCGTTGAAGATCTTCGAGAGGTAGCCGCGGCCGCTGTCCGGGAGCAGCACGACCACGACGTCGTCCGGGCCGAGCCGTTCGGCGACGCGCAGCGCGGCGACGACGGCCATGCCGCAGGAGCCGCCGACCAGCAGACCCTCCTCCTTGGCCAGGCGGCGGGTCATCTGGAAGGCGTCCTTGTCGGAGACGGCCACGATCTCGTCGGCCACGGTGCGGTCGTACGCGGTCGGCCAGAAGTCCTCGCCGACACCCTCGATCAGGTACGGCCGGCCGGAGCCGCCGGAGTACACCGAGCCCTCGGGGTCGGCGCCGATGACCTTGACCGCGCCGTCGGAGGCGTCCTTCAGGTAGCGGCCGGTGCCGGAGATGGTGCCGCCGGTGCCGACGCCCGCCACGAAGTGGGTGATCTTCCCCTCGGTCTGCTCCCACAGCTCGGGGCCGGTCGAGTGATAGTGCGAGAGGGGGTTGTTGGGGTTGGAGTACTGGTCGGGCTTCCAGGCGCCCGGGGTCTCGCGGACGAGGCGGTCGGAGACGTTGTAGTACGAGTCCGGGTGCTCGGGGTCCACGGCGGTCGGGCAGACCACGACCTCGGCGCCGTAGGCCCGCAGTACGTTGATCTTGTCGGTGGAGACCTTGTCAGGGCAGACGAAGATGCACTTGTAGCCCTTCTGCTGGGCCACGATCGCCAGGCCCACGCCGGTGTTGCCGCTGGTCGGCTCGACGATCGTGCCGCCCGGCTTGAGCTCCCCGCTCTGCTCGGCCGCCTCGATCATGCGCAGGGCGATGCGGTCCTTCACGGAACCGCCCGGGTTGAAGTACTCCACCTTGGCCAGGACGGTCGCCTGGATGCCCTTGGTCACGTTGTTGAGCCGCACCAGCGGGGTGTCGCCGACGAGGCTGATCATCGAGTCGTGGAATCGCACCGTTGTCTCCGGTTGCTTGCAAAAACATTGGTCTTAGTGGTTCCGCCAGCCTACGGCCCCGCCGGCGGGGCCGGCCGGGCGTTCACTCCCCGTCGAGATTGGCACACGGGCTGTACGGGGCAAGGAGTGGGTGTACGGCTACGAGGAGGTGGCGGCGACGCATGACGAGCATGTCGAGGGCGAGAGTGGCCCGGCGCATCGCGGCCGGAGCGGCCTACGGCGGCGGCGGGGTGGGGCTCGTCGGGGCGGCGGCCGTCGGCCTGCTGCTGGCGGAGATGCAACTGGCCCGGCGCCATGTGGGCAACGGCAGCGTGGGCCGGGTGCCGGTGGCCGACGGGGTGTACGGCCACGCGTACGACGTCCCCGGTGAGCCGCCGCTGCGGCTGGCCCTGCTCGGCGACTCCACGGCCGCGGGGCAGGGCGTGCACCGGGCGGGCCAGACACCGGGCGCGCTGCTGGCGTCGGGGCTGGCCGCGGTGGCGGAACGGCCGGTGGAACTGCGCAACGTGGCGCTGCCGGGCGCCCAGTCGGACGATCTGGACCGGCAGGTGGCGCTGATCCTGTCGGCCGCCGGTCCCGTCCCGGACGTCTGCGTGATCATGATCGGCGCGAACGACGTGACCCACCGGATGCCGCCGACGCGTTCGGTACGGCACCTGTCGGCGGCGGTCCGCCGGCTGCGCACGGCCGGCGCGGAGGTGGTCGTCGGCACCTGCCCCGACCTCGGCACCATCGAGCCGGTGCAGCAGCCGCTGCGCTGGCTGGCCCGGCGGACCTCGCGGCAGCTGGCGGCGGCGCAGACGATCGGGGTGGTGGAGCAGGGCGGGCGGACGGTGTCGCTGGGCGACCTGCTGGGCCCGGAGTTCGAGGCGAACCCCCGGGAGCTGTTCGGCCCCGACAACTACCACCCGTCGGCGGAGGGCTACGCGACGGCGGCGATGGCGGTCCTGCCCACGGTGTGCGCGGCGCTCGGCCTGTGGCCGGCCGAGGAGGAACGGCCGGACGCGTCCCGGCGCGAGGGCTTCCTGCCGGTGGCGCGGGCGGCCGCGGAGGCCGCCTCGGAGCCGGGCACCGAGGTCACGGCGGCCATGCCCACGGGGCCCCGCGGCCCCTGGGCGCTCCTGAAGCGCCGCCGCCGGCGGCGCGTGAGCGAGGCGGAACCGGCCCGCCCCACGGCATGACGCACCACCCGCGGAGATCCGCCGACCCCCGGAGGCCCAAGCAAGCGCTTAGTAAATTGCGGCCAGTGTCACACCGCGACACCGGTGACCTGAACCATACGGCCGGGTAACTTCCCAACCGGCCCTGCCCAACTCCGTCCTCTGGAGCCGTGATGCCCGAAGCCGTCATCGTCTCGACCGCCCGCTCCCCCATCGGCCGCGCCTTCAAGGGCTCCCTCAAGGACCTGCGCCCGGACGACCTGACCGCCACGATCATCCAGGCGGCGCTGGCCAAGGTCCCGGAGCTGGACCCCCGGGACATCGACGACCTGATGCTCGGCTGCGGTCTGCCGGGCGGCGAGCAGGGCAACAACCTCGGCCGCATCGTGGCCGTGCAGATGGGCATGGACCACCTGCCCGGCTGCACGATCACCCGCTACTGCTCCTCCTCGCTGCAGACCAGCCGCATGGCCCTGCACGCCATCAAGGCCGGCGAGGGCGACGTCTTCATCTCGGCCGGCGTCGAGATGGTGTCCAGCTTCGCCAAGGGCAACTCCGACAGCCTGCCGGACACGCACAACCCGTTCTTCGCGGAAGCCGAGGCCCGCACCGCCGCCGTGGCCGCGCAGGAGGGCACCACCTGGCACGACCCGCGCGAGGACGGCCTGGTCCCGGACGCCTACATCGCGATGGGCCAGACCGCGGAGAACCTGGCCCGCTGGAAGGGCATCACCCGCGAGGACATGGACGAGTTCGGCGTCCGCTCGCAGAACCTCGCCGAGGAGGCCATCAAGAACGGCTTCTGGGAGCGCGAGATCACCCCGGTGACCCTCCCGGACGGCACCGTCGTCTCCAAGGACGACGGCCCGCGCGCCGGCGTCACGCTGGAGGGCGTCTCCGGCCTCAAGCCGGTCTTCCGCCCCGACGGCCTCGTCACCGCCGGCAATTGCTGCCCGCTGAACGACGGCGCCGCCGCCGTCGTGATCATGTCCGACACCAAGGCCCGCGAGCTCGGCCTCACCCCGCTCGCCCGCATCGTCTCCACCGGCGTCTCCGGCCTCTCCCCGGAGATCATGGGCCTCGGCCCGGTCGAGGCGTCCCAGCAGGCCCTGCGCCGCGCGGGCCTGACCGTGGACGACATCGACCTGGTCGAGATCAACGAGGCCTTCGCCGCCCAGGTGATCCCCTCCTACCGCGAACTCGGCTTCGACCTGGACAAGGTGAACGTCAACGGCGGCGCCATCGCCGTCGGCCACCCCTTCGGCATGACCGGCGCGCGCATCACCGGCACCCTGATCAACTCGCTCCAGTTCCACGACAAGCAGTTCGGCCTGGAGACGATGTGCGTCGGCGGCGGCCAGGGCATGGCGATGGTCATCGAGCGCCTGAGCTGACGCACCCTCGGTAGCGGGAGCGGCACCCTACGTCAGGAAGCGGCCCGGAACCCGGAAAAGCCCCGGGTTCTGGGCCGTTTTGTGATCCAATCTCCCTCAGGATGTGACCTATGTCCCTCGCGGAGGTTTCGTTGCAGGTCAGCGTGGTCAGTCGGGAAACGACGCCATGAAAGTCCTGTCCGTTTCGTGACGTTACGCACTGACAGCTGGTTAGTCCGCCCTTCAAGCTGATGTAGGAAGTCGGGGGTCGACTTTGAACCTGGGAGTACGTCAGTGAGCGCCATGCCTTTCGCCCTGCTGCTCACCACGGCCGCCACGGGCGCCGTGGGCGTCGCCGTCCTGCGGACCGTTCTCAAGCTGCGCCGCCAGCTCACCGAGCTGCAGGCGCAGCTCGCCGAGAATCAGGTCTCCGCCAGGCGCGCGCTGCTGCCCGCCGCCCGCGCCGCCGACGCGGACGAGATACGCGCGGCCGTGGCCGAGGCACTGGCCGAGGAACGGGAGCGGGAGCTGGCCGAGGCCCGGGCGTTCTGGGCCGCGCAGGAGGCCCGCGACGCCTCCGACGCGCCGTCCCTGCTGAACCTCGCCGAGAACGACCTGTTCCTGCCCCGGCAGACCGACTTCGCGGGTCTGGACTCGCTGGAGCCGGTCGCCGAGCCGGCCACGGAGACCGACGAGTTCTCCGGCGGCGAGTCCCCCGAGCTGGCCGCGGCCCGCCGCCGTCACCCCTCGCACCCGGACTTCGTGCCGGTGCAGTCGCCGGTGGTCAACGACCACGAGCGCACGGTGACCACCCTGGAGCAGCTCGCCGCCGACCAGGTCGAGCTGTCCGACGTCCGGCCCGGCCCCCTGGGCACCCTGGACGTCTACGTCTTCGCCGACGGCACCACCCTGTGCATGACCCCCGGCCACCGGGAGACGGCGGAGCGGCTGGCCGCGGCCGTGCGGGAGGGCGAGACGCCCTTCCTGCTCGGCGGCTCGGGCGTCTCCGGCGCCTACACGCTGACGTTCGCGTGCGGCGGCGACATGGTCTACATCCTGGCGGACCGGGTCATCGCGTCCCTGTGACGGCGGCGGAAGCCGTGGCGGCGCCTCAGACGCCCGCCCGCTTCCGCGCCTCCTCCACCAGCCCGACCGCCTCGCCGACCTCGTCGTCGGTGCGCAGCACCAGCGACAAGTCGTGCGCGGCCACCAGGATTTGGTCGGCGGCGGCGAACATTCCGGCATCCGGCATCTGCCGGGGTTCGGCGGCCGGCTCCTCCACGCGCTGCGCCCACTGGGCCAGTTCGTTGGCGAGGGCCAGCGCCTCGGCCGCGGCTCCCCGCTGCAGCCGGCTCTGCGGAGCCGCCCGCAACCGGTCGGCGAAGTGCTCCACTGCTCGGGTCAAGGGCGTCGTATCAACCACGGGCTGAGCGTAACGCGCCGCACTGTTGCCAATACGCGAACGCTCAGGCACGGTGACGTGAAGGACCGGCTTACATCCCCTTTGCGTCCGGAGGCGCCGATGTCCCAACTCTTCTCCGAGGAGACCCACCGCAACCTGCTCGCCCGCATCCCCCATTGCACCGGTCGTGAAGTCTCCGACTGGCTGCGCACCGTCGAAGAAGGCCCCGCCCTGTTCCGCTTCGAGGAGAAGGTCAGCTGGCTCCGGCACGAGTACGACCTCGCGTACGGCCACGCCAAGGCGATCGTTCATGAGTACGACCTGAGGAGGGCCGCCCGCAAGCTGCTCTGAGCACGCGCGGCGACCCGGTCACGGCAAAGGGCCCCTGCGATCCGCCTGCGACGGATCCGGGGCCCTTTCCCACGACTTCACCCGAACGGCGGCCCGGTCGGGGGCCGGCCGCTAGTCGTTGCTGCTGAAGATCGCCACCAGTCGCAGCATCTCGACGTAGATCCACACCAGGGTGAGGGTGAGACCGAACGCGGCGAGCCAGGACTCGCTGCGCGGGGCGCCGTAGGCGATGCCGTCCTCGATCTGCTTGAAGTCGAGGGTGAGGAAGAAGGCGCCGAGCACGATGGCGATGATGCCGACGATCGCGCCGAGCGGGCCGAAGCTGCGCAGGCCGCCGTCCTCGGCGACACCGAACGCGACCAGCAGCAGGTTGACTGCCATCACCAGGATGAAGGCCATGGCGATGGCCATGCCGATGCGGGCGTAGCGGGCCGTGACGCGGATCCAGCCGGCCTTGTAGACCAGCAGGGTCGCGGCCGAGACGGCCATGGTGCCGAGCACCGCCTGGAAGGGCGCACCGCTCCAGCGGCTGTTGTACATCTCGCTGATGACGCCGAGGAAGACGCCCTCGAAGGCCGCGTAGCCCAGGATCAGGGCGGGCGACGGCGTGCGCTTGAAGCTCTGCACGAGCGCCAGGACCATCGCGATGATGGCGGCGCCGAAGGCCAGGCCGTAGCTGGTCGTGGAGACCGGCAGCAGAACCCAGGCGAGTGCGGCGCCGACGGCGACCGTGCCCAGCGTGAGGGCCGAACGCATGACGACGTCGTCCATCGTCATCCGGCCGGTGGCGGCCGGGGCCTGCGGCGGGGCGCCCTGCTGCACGTCCTGCTGGGCGTAGGGGTTCTGCGCGTACGGGTTCTGCGCGTACGGGTTGCCCTGTGCGTACCCGGCCTGCGCTGCGGTGTTGAAGCCGGCGTAGCCGTTGTCGCGGCTGAACCCCCGTCGCGAGAAGACCGGGTTACTGCTCCTCATTTCACTCCTCCATGGCCACCGTGCGCGGCCTTGGCTCAAGAGTAATGGATTGGCAAAAGAACGGCCGTACTACTTGAGGGGGATCTTTCCCCTGCGGGTTGCCCAACACGCCACGCGATCCCCTGATTCCCCCGGCGGAACCGCTCACTCCAGCGGGAAGCCGGTGTAGGCCTCCGCCAGATCGGTCTCGGCCGCGCGGGAGGAGGTGACGCGTTCCAGCCGGGCCCGCTGGAGGCGGGCGTCGAAGGCGGTCGCGCCGGGCGCGCTGTGCAGCATGGTGGTCATGTCGTACGAGAACCGCTCGGCCTGCCAGATCCGGCGCAGACAGGTGGCGGAGTAGGCGTCGAGGGCTTCCGGCGACCCGGTGCGCCGCTCGTGGACGAGCGCGCGGGCGAACGTCACGACGTCGCCCACGGCGAGGTTCAGCCCCTTGGCGCCGGTCGGCGGCACGATGTGGGCGGCGTCACCGGCCAGGAAGAGCCGGCCGTGACGCATCGGCTCGTGCACGAAGGACCGCATGGGGGTGACCGACTTCTGGGTGATCGGACCGCGCTCCAGCTTCCAGCCGTCGTCGGTCTCCAGGCGCCGGTCCAGTTCCGCCCAGATCCGCTCGTCGCTCCACTCGCCGGCCTCGGTTCCGGCGGGCACCTGGAGGTAGAGGCGGGACACGGAGGGGGAGCGCATGGACAGCAGGGCGAAGCCGCGGTCGTGCCGGGCGTAGACGAGTTCGTCGTGCGAGGGCGCGACGTCGGCGAGGATGCCGAGCCACGCATAGGGGTAGGTCCGTTCGAACACCTGGGAGGCGTCGTCCGGGAAGGCCTTGCGGGCGACGCCCCAGAACCCGTCGCACCCGACGACGTAGTCGCACTCCAGGACGTCCTCGCGCCCCTGGTGCCGGAACGGCACCCGCGGCCGGTCGCCGTCCGCGCCCTCGACGGCCAGCGCCTCCGCCTCGAACAGCAGCGGGCCCCCCTCGGCCAGCTGGAGGGCGATGAGGTCCTTGCACACCTCCGTCTGGGCGTAGACGGTCACGGACCGCCCGCCGGTGAGCCCGGGGAAGTCGACGCGGTGCCGGCGCCGGTCGAAGCGCAGTTCGATCCCGTCGTGCCGCAGCCCCTCGCGGTCCATCCGGGCGCCGGCTCCGGCCTCGCGCAGCACGTCCACGGTGCCCTGCTCCAGGATCCCGGCCCGCTGCCGCTGCTCGACGTAGGCGCGGTCGCGGCTCTCCAGGACGACCGAGTCGATGCCGGCGCGGTGCAGCAGCCGCGCCAGGAGCAGCCCGGCCGGACCGGCTCCGATGATCCCGACGGTGGTGCGCATCGGTCGCTCCCTCTCCTCTGCCCCCGCGCCTGCGTTCGCGTGGTGAAGTTTCTTTCACTCTCTTGGCAGGTGAGTCTCCGCCGCACACATGCCGCTGTCAACGGTCACGGGGCAGAACATGGGGAACGAGGGAGCGGGCCGGAAAAGAGGGAATTGGTGCCCGGAGCCGGACTTGAACCGGCACGCCCGCGAAGGGGCAGCGAGGTTTAAGCTCGCCGTGTCTGCATTCCACCATCCGGGCAGGCCATGGGCACCGCTGCGAGGTCCTGAGCCTATCGGGGCACCTCCCTCGAACAGACGAGGAGCTGGCCCGATGTTGTCTTATTTTATTGATGTCTGAGGGTGCATCAGCACCCGGAACTCGCCATCCGCACTTACCACCAGCGTGACGGGGCGTGGGTGCGCACGTACGCGGAATGACGGAATTTCACCTACTGAACGAGGGCGCCCGTCCTGTTCTGACCGGCCGCCCGGGTCAGGGTCTTCCGTCCTCCCCAGGTATGACACGGGCCCGCTCCGTCCGACCGGAGTCGCCCCCAGGAACCGGAACAGCGGCTGACTACACGTGCGCCGGCGGCCGGGACGATGGATCAAGTCCCCGAAACAGACGCCGTCCCGACAGGAGCACCCTCCCGTGACCACCACACCCACCGCCGGCCGGACCACGGCCGTGGCCGCACGCGCCACCGAGCTGTCGAAGATCTACGGGCAGGGTGAGACCCAGGTGGTCGCCCTGGACCGGGTCTCGGTCGACTTCCGGCAGGCGGAGTTCACCGCGATCATGGGACCGTCCGGTTCCGGCAAGTCCACGCTGATGCACTGCGTGGCGGGGCTGGACACCTTCTCCTCGGGATCCGCGCGGATCGGCGAGACCGAGCTGGGCTCCCTGAAGGACAAGCAGCTCACCAAGCTCCGCCGGGACAAGATCGGCTTCATCTTCCAGGCCTTCAACCTGCTGCCGACGCTGACCGCCCTGGAGAACATCACCCTGCCGATGGACATCGCCGGGCGGAAGCCGGACAAGGCGTGGCTGGACCGGGTCATCCAGATGGTCGGGCTGTCCGGGCGGCTCGGCCACCGGCCCTCGCAGCTCTCCGGCGGTCAGCAGCAGCGCGTCGCCGTCGCCCGTGCGCTCGCCTCGAGGCCGGAGATCATCTTCGGCGACGAGCCGACCGGAAACCTCGACTCGCGCTCCGGCGCCGAGGTGCTGGGCTTCCTGCGCAACTCGGTGCGCGAGCTGGGCCAGACGGTGGTCATGGTGACCCACGACCCGGTGGCGGCGGCGTACGCGGACCGGGTGGTCTTTCTCGCCGACGGCCGGATCGTCGACGAGATCCACGGCCCCACGGCCGACTCCGTCCTGGACCTGATGAAGCAGTTCGACGCGAAGGGCCGTACCAGCTGATGTTCCGCACCGCCCTGCGCAACGTCTCCGCGCACAAGGCCCGGCTTCTGATGACCGTGCTCGCCGTCATGCTCGGCGTGGCCTTCGTGTCCGGGACCCTCGTCTTCACCAACACCATCTCCGACGCCTACCAGAAGAGCTCCGCCAAGGGCTTCGACCGGGTCGACGTCGCCGTACGGCCCGAGTACCAGGACTCCAAGGGTGACCGGGTCGGCAAGACCCCCGAGCTGACCCGGGCCCTGCTCGACCGGGCCGCCGAGGCGCCCGGCGCCGCCTCCGCGACCGGTGTCGTCACCGGCTTCACCGCGATCGCCGGCAAGGACGGCAAGCTGCTCGGCGACGGGTGGCAGTCCGAGGGCGGCAACTACTGGGGCGCCAAGGATGCCCGCTACCCCCTGGTCGCCGGGCACGCGCCCAGCGGCCGGGGCGAGATGCTCATCGACGCCAGGACCGCCGAGCGGGCCGGTTTCAAGGTCGGCGACACCGTCCGGCTCTCGGTGGACGGCCCCGTCCTCACCCCGCGCGTCAGCGGCATCTTCAGCACCGACGACGGCAACGTGGCCGCCGGCGGCAGCCTGGCCCTCTTCGACACCCCCACCGCACAGGCCCTGTTCGGCAAGAAGGGCACGTACGACGAGATCGACGTGCTGGCGAAGCCGGGAACCAGCCAGAGCGCGCTCAAGGCCTCCCTGGACAAGGCACTGCCCTCGCACCTGGTGGAGACCACCACCGGCAAGCGGCTCGCCGACGACCAGGCGGAGACGATCTCCGCCTCGATGAGCGGCCTGAAGCAGAGCCTGCTGGTGTTCGCCGGCATCGCCCTGTTCGTCGGCACGTTCATCATCGCCAACACCTTCACCATGCTGGTCGCCCAGCGCACCAGGGAACTGGCCCTGCTGCGGGCGGTCGGCGCGTCCCGCCGGCAGGTCACCCGCTCGGTGCTGGTCGAGGCGCTGGTGGTCGGCACGGTCGCCGGGGTGACCGGACTTGCCGCGGGCGTCGGCATCGGCGCGGGCCTGCGGTCCCTGCTGGGCTCGTTCGGCGCGAGCGTGCCGGACGGGCCGCTGGTGATCACGCCGGGCACCGTGCTGACCGCCCTCGCCGTCGGCGTCGTCGTGACCGTGCTGGCCGCCTGGCTGCCGGGCCGCCGCGCGGCGAAGATCCCGCCGGTGGCGGCGATGAGCAGCGTGCACGCCAAGGCGACCACCAAGTCGCTGGTGCTGCGCAACACGCTCGGCGCGCTGTTCTCGGCGGCCGGCGTCGCCGTGGTCCTCGCGGCCACGACGATGGACACCGACTCCGCCCAGGGCCCCATGGGGCTCGGCGCGGTGCTGCTCATCATCGGCGTGTTCATCCTGACCCCGCTGCTGTCCCGTCCGCTGATCGCTGCGGCCTCGCCCGTGCTGCGCGTGTTCGGCGTCTCGGGCAAGCTGGCCCGGCAGAACTCGGTGCGCAACCCGCGCCGTACGGCCGCCACGGCGTCCGCGCTGATGATCGGCCTGACGCTGATCACCGGCATGACGGTGATGGCGGGCAGCTTGCAGACGTCGATCGACCGGATGGCCAGTTCGGCGATCCGCGCGGACTACGTCGTGTCGATGGCCAACCGCGGCCCGCTCTCCCCGGACGTGGCGCGCCGGCTCGCCGGCGCCGACGGCGTCACCGCCAGCAGCCCGCTGCGCAACGGGGCGTCCCGGATCGGCGGCAAGACGGAGTACCTGACCGGTGTCGACGGCTCGGCGATCGGCAGGCTGACGGATCTGAAGGTGGACGACGGCTCCTTCACCGTGGGCGGCTCGCGGATCGTCGTGGACAAGGACCGGGCCGAGGAGCACGGCTGGCGGGTCGGCTCGCGGTTCACCGCGCACTTCGAGGACGGCGCGGCGCGCGGCCTCACGGTCGCCGGGATCTACGAGGGCAACGACATGCTCAACGGGATCATGCTCGACAACAAGGTCCTCACCCCGCACCTGACCGAACCGGCCGACATGCAGGTGATGGTCAGGACCGAGGGCGGCGCGTCCGACCGCGCGAAGGACGGGCTGGAGAAGGCCCTGGGCTCCAACCCGGCGATCCTGGTCCAGGACAAGAAGGACATCTCCAACGACATCGCGAAGATGTTCACGCTGATGCTGAACATGGTCTACGGCCTGCTCGGCATGGCGGTGATCGTCGCGGTCCTCGGCGTCATCAACACCCTGGCCATGTCGGTCTTCGAGCGCTCCCAGGAGATCGGCATGCTGCGCGCGATCGGCCTCGACCGCAGGTCGGTCAAGCGGATGGTCCGTCTGGAGTCGCTGGTGATCTCCCTGTTCGGCGGGGTGCTCGGCATCGGCCTCGGGGTGTTCTTCGGCTGGGCGGCCGGTGAGCTGCTGGGCACGAAGATGCCGACGTACGAACTGGTCCTGCCCTGGGGCCGGATGGCGCTGTTCCTGCTGCTGGCCGGGGTGGTCGGGGTGCTGGCAGCCCTGTGGCCGGCCCGGCGCGCGGCGCGGCTGAACATGCTGACGGCGATCAAGGCCGAGTAGCCGCACCGACGGCAGGGGCCCCGTTCCGCGTACCGGAACGGGGCCCCTCGTCGTGTCCCTCCGGGTCACGTGTTCCAGGTGCGGGTGCGCAGGGGGAGGCCGGAGTCGCCCGAGTCGGGGGTGCGGACGGCCAGGACCTGGTTGACGCCGATGCGGTTGCGTTCGAAGGCGAGCGCGCAGGCGGCCATGTACAGCAGCCAGACACGGGTCCGGCCGGGGCTGGTGAGGCGCATGGCGCGGTCCCGGCCGGCCTCCAGGCGGCTGACCCACTGGCGCAGGGTGCGGGCGTAGTGCTCGCGGATCGACTCCACGTCCCGGACCTCGAAGCCGGCCCGCTCGAGCTGGGTGACGGTGGTGCCGATCGGGGCGAGTTCCCCGTCGGGGAAGACGTAGGCGTCGATGAACGCGTCGACCTCGTACGAGGATTCGTCGCGCTGCGGGCGGCGGGCGATCTGGTGGTTGAGCAGCCGTCCGCCGGGCCTCAGCAGGGCGTACAGGTCGCTCGCGTACTCCAGGTAGCGCTCGGCGCCGACGTGTTCGGCCATGCCGATGGAGGAGATCGCGTCGTAGGGGCCGTCCGCGACGTCCCGGTAGTCCTGGACGCGGATCTCCACGCGGTCGGTCAGCCCCTCGTCGGCGACGCGCTTGCGGGCGTAGGCCGCCTGTTCCTGGGAGAGGGTGACGCCGACGACGCGCACGCCGTGCTCACGGGCCGCGTGGATGGCCATCGAGCCCCAGCCGCAGCCGACGTCCAGCAGCCGCTGCCCCGGCGTCAGGCCGAGCTTGGCGCAGACGAGTTCGAGCTTGTCGCGCTGGGCGGACTCCAGGGTGCCGCCGTCCTGCCAGTAGGCGCACGAGTAGACCATCGACGGGCCGAGGACGAGTTCGTAGAAGTCGTTGCCGACGTCGTAGTGGTGGCTGATGGCCCGCCGGTCGCTGTGCCGTGTGTGCAGGTGACGGCGTCTGCGGACCTCCTCGCGGGGCGGGGCGGGCGGGATCGGCGGCCCGGCGAGCCTCAGCAGTTCGCGCCCGGCGGCCCGCACCTCGGGGTCGCGCAGCGCCTCGGCGAGGCCGCGGGCGTCCTCGTCGCGCTCCCACACCTGCCCCGCGATGACCTCGAGGACCCGGTAGAGGTCGCCCTCCACGTCCAGGTCCCCGGAGACCCAGGCCCGGGCCAGGCCCAACTCGCCGGGCTTGAAGAGGAGCCGGCGCAGGGCCCGGCGGTTGCGGACGATGAGGGCCGGGGCGTCCGGCGGGCCGTCCTGTGAACCGTCCCAGGCGCGGATCCGCACCGGCAGCGGTGCTCCCAGCAGTTGCTCGGCAAGTTTCCTCAGCCGCGACGCGGCGTCGGCCATGGCGCACACCTCCAAGACGACGATCCCGGATGTCCGATACCACGTAAACACCGCGAGGCCCCCGGCGCAGTCCCGCAAAGGAGTTACAGGTGCGCGAACTCCCTCTCGCCGTGCGCCCGCCGGAACGCCGGAAGACCTCCCGCACCACGGATGGCGGGAGGTCTTCCAGGTGGTCCCCCCAACGGTGCGGCGACCGGTGGGGGACCGTGGGTCAGGAGGCCTTGGCCTTCTCGCCGGTCTTGGCGGCGGCGACCGGGGCCGGCTTGGCGGCCTCGTAGAACTCCTCGCGCGGGTTCTCCATGGCGCCCAGGGAGACGACCTCGCGCTTGAGGAACATCCCGAGGGTCCAGTCGGCGAAGACGCGGATCTTGCGGTTCCAGGTCGGCATCGCCATGCCGTGGTAGCCGCGGTGCATGTACCAGGCGAGGCGGCCCTTGAGCTTGATCTTCATCTTGCCCATGACGATCATCGCCACGCCCTTGTGCAGACCGAGACCGGCCACCGCACCCTTGTTGGCGTGCTCGTACTCCTTCTGCGGGAAGCCCCGCATGCCGGAGATCACGTTGTCGCCGAGGGCACGGGCCTGGCGCAGCGCGTGCTGGGCGTTCGGCGGGCACCAGGCGTTCTCGTTGCCCGCCTTGCGGCCGACGAGGTCGGGCACCTGGGCGTTGTCGCCGGCGGCCCAGATGTAGTCGGTGCCCTTGACCTGGAGCGTGGGCTCGCAGTCGACGTGGCCGCGCGGGCCGAGGGGCAGGCCGAAGCGGGCGAGGGCCGGGTTCGGCTTGACGCCGGCGGTCCAGACGATCGTGTTGGAGTCGACCTCAAGGCCGTTCTTCAGCACGACGTGGCCGTCCACGCAGGAGTCCATGGAGGTGGAGAGGTAGATCTCCACACCGCGGCTCTCCAGGTGCTCCTTGCCGTACTGGCCGAGCTTGGGGCCGACCTCGGGGAGGATCTTGTCGGCGGCGTCGACGAGGACGAACCGCATGTCCTCGCGGGAGACGTTCTTGTAGTACTTGGCCGCGTCCCGGGCCATGTCCTCGACCTCGCCGATGGTCTCCGCACCCGCGAAGCCGCCGCCGATGAAGACGAAGGTGAGCGCCTTGCGGCGGATCTCCTCGTCGGTCGTGGAGTCGGCCTTGTCCAGCTGCTCCAGCACGTGGTTGCGCAGGCCGATGGACTCCTCGATGCCCTTCATGCCGATGCCCTGCTCGGCGAGGCCGGGGATCGGGAAGGTGCGGGAGACCGCGCCCATCGCGATGACCAGGTAGTCGAAGGGCAGCTCGTACGCCTCGCCCACGAGGGGGGCGATCGTGGCGACCTTGCGGTCCTGGTCGATGGTGGTGACCCGGCCGGTGAGGACCTCCGCCTTCGGCAGGACGCGTCGCAGAGGGACGACGACGTGCCGAGGGGAGATGCTGCCGGCGGCGGCTTCGGGGAGGAAGGGCTGGTAGGTCATGTACGACCGGGGGTCGACGACCGTGACGGTCGCCTCGCCGTAGCGCATCTTCTTGAGGATGCGCCGAGCTGCGTACAGGCCTACGTACCCACCGCCTACTACGAGGATCCTGGGACGCTCCGTGGTGCTCATGGCATCGAGTATCCACCCGGCTCAGGGGGGTTGCTCGTGCGCCCCTTCACAAGCTCTTGCATGCCCTGTGCTAAACTCCGCGGCCCGCGTGACGCAGGTCATGCCGCGGAACCGGAACCGCTGGGCGGTCTGCCCCGTTGTCAAGGCCGCGTGAGCTGCCTCTCTGTCGATTCGGGTCGCTCGTGAGGAGTCGGAAACAGCCTCCGGGCGTCGCCCTCGGGCGCTTCGTGCGACCACCGCCTGAACATGTTCAAACGGCGGAAGAACCCCCGGAAGGGCCAACCGGCCCCTTTTCCCGGCCGTCCGGGACGGAATTCCTTGTGAAGAAGTTCACGAACTTTCCCGACGGGATGTCGCCGAGGGCGCCGAACGGCTCGCTCACACGTTATCCGAGCTGCTCAACAGAGGCTACTCATCAGTAGCATCCGACCGGAAAGCGCCCCCGGAGACGGGGTGTTGGCGCAGGACGCCGACGGTCTCCCGTTACGGCGCCGCGCTCCGGGCCGCGCTGAAGGCGATGCCGTCGAGGATGTCGTGCTCGCTGACGACCACCTCCTCGGCGCCGATCCGCTCCATGATCGCGAGCAGCACGAGGGCGCCCGCGCCGATCACGTCGACCCGGCCCGGGTGCATGGAGGGGATCCGCGCGCGCTCGGCGTGCGTGGAGTGCAGCAGCTCCCGGGTGATCTCGCGGACGCGCTCCCGGCTGACGCGGGAGTGGTGGATGCGCGCGGAGTCGTACTCGGGCAGTTCCTGGGCGATGGCCGACACGGTGGTGACCGAGCCGGCGAGGCCGACCAGGGTGCGCGCCTCGCGCAGCGGGACCGTCCGCTCGGCGAGGTCGAGGGCGGCCTCGACGTCCGCCCGTATGGCGGCGATCCGCTCCTCGGTCGGCGGATCGACGACCTCGCCCTCGTGCACCAGGTGCCGTTCGGTCATCCGCACGCAGCCGACGTCCACGGACCGCGCGGCCCGTACGTGGTCGTCGCCGACGACGAACTCGGTGGAGCCGCCGCCGATGTCCACGACGAGATAGGGGCGGCGCAGGTCGTCGCGGCCCCGGAGCTCGTTGGTCGCGCCGGTGAAGGAGAACTCGGCCTCCTGGTCGCCTGTGATGACCTCGGGTTCGACACCGAGGATGTCCACGACGCCGCGCACGAAGTCGTCCCGGTTCTCGGCGTCCCGGGAGGCGGAGGTGGCCACGAAGCGGATCCGCTCCGCGCCGTGCTCCTTGATGACCTCGGCGTACTCGCGGCAGGCCGCGAAGGTCCGCTCCAGCGCCTCGGGGGCGAGCCGGCCGGTGCGGTCGACGCCCTGGCCGAGCCGCACGATGGTCATCCGCCGGTCCAGCTCGACGAGCTCACCGGTCGCCGGATCGGCGTCGGCGACCAGCAGGCGGATGGAGTTCGTGCCGCAGTCGACGGCGGCCACGCGGGTCACTTCCCGTCCTCCCCGGCCGGCTCGCACGGCGTCACGCACGGTCCCTTGCTCCACCACTCGGGGAGCATCGCGATCGCCTCGTCGCCGAGCGGGTTCACGCCCGGTCCGGCGGCCAGCGAGTGGGCCACCAGCACGTGCAGGCACTTCACCCGGTCCGGCATGCCGCCGGCGCTCGGGAAGCCCGCCAGCACCTCGATCTCGTCGCGGCGCCGGATGTAGTCCTCGTGGGCGGCGCGGTACGCGGCGGCCAGCTCCGGGTCGGTCCCGAGCCGCTCGGTCATCTCCTTCATGACGCCGTCCGCCTCCAGCGTGCCGATCGCCGAGTTGGCGCGCGGGCACGTCAGGTAGTACGTCGTCGGGAAGGGCGTGCCGTCGGGCAGCCGGGGCGCCGTCTCCACGACGTCCGGCTGTCCGCAGGGGCAGCGGTGCGCGATGGCCCGCAGACCGCGCGGCGGGCGGCCCAGCTGCTGCTTGAAGGCCTCGACGTCCGCGTCGGTGGGCTCGGTGCGCGGAGTGGGCGGCGGAGGCGTTTCCATGACTGCTTTCAGGGTGGCTTTCTGTCGGTGGCCGGCCCGCGGGCCGGTTACTGGTGGCGGCCGGCTCCCGGCCGGGGTCCGGTCACTGGTCGGAGGCGTCGGCCTTGTCGACCCCGTCCCAGACGTTCGCGTACCAGGGCCGGTGGGCGGCCCCGAGGTCGGCGCGGGACTGCTTCGCCGCGCCCGGGTCGACGACCACGTAGCCAGTCTCCCCCGGCATCACGTAGTGCAGCCGGCGCCGGATCTGCTGCTCGGCGTAGGCGTCGTCCTGCCAGCGCGCCTTGAGGTCACGCAGCTGTTCGACGCGCTGCCGGGCCTCTCCCCGCTCCCGCTGGAGGTCGGAGATCTCGGCGCGCTGGGAGACGTACTGCCGCATCGGGTAGGCGAGGGCGACGATCAGCGAGCACAGCACCAGCGCCAGCAGGGCCGCGCGGCCGGTGAGCCGGGAGCGGCGGGCCTGCCGTTTGGTCTGGGAGCGGTAGACCCTGGCCGCTGTCTGCTCGCCGAGGGCGCGCAGCCTGGTGGCGGTGGAGAAACGGTCCCGGTCCTTGACGGCCATCTGGCTCTCCGCCTCCCCTTCCACGTGCGTACGTCCCCGCACACGGTACGGGACCGGGTACGGGGACGTACGTACGACTGGCTGATACCCGGGCCGTCCCGTTCGGATCGGCCCGGCCGGGGTCAGCCCTTGGAGACCCCGGTGTGGCCGCGGAAGCGCGGGAAGGCGCTGCGGCCGGCGTACACCGCGGCGTCGTCGAGGATCTCCTCGATGCGCAGCAGCTGGTTGTACTTGGCGACGCGCTCGGAGCGGGCCGGGGCGCCGGTCTTGATCTGGCCGCAGTTGGTGGCGACGGCCAGGTCGGCGATGGTGACGTCCTCGGTCTCGCCGGAGCGGTGGGACATCATGCACTTGAAGCCGTTGCGCTGGGCCAGCTCGACGGCGTCCAGGGTCTCGGTGAGCGAGCCGATCTGGTTCACCTTGACCAGCAGGGCGTTGGCGGCGCCCTCGTCGATGCCGCGGGCGAGGCGCTCGGGGTTGGTGACGAACAGGTCGTCGCCGACGAGCTGGACCTTGTCGCCGAGCTTGTCGGTGATGATCTTCCAGCCGGCCCAGTCGTCCTCGAACAGCGGGTCCTCGATGGAGACGAGCGGGTAGGCCGCGACGAGCTCCTCGTAGTACTCCGTCATCTCGGCGGCGGAGCGCTCCTTGCCCTCGAAGAGGTACTTGCCGTCCTTGTAGAACTCGGAGGCGGCGACGTCGAGCGCGAGGGCGATCTGCTCGCCGGGCGCGTAGCCGGCTTCCTTGACGGCCTCGAGGATGAGGTCGAGGGCCTCGCGGTTGGAGCCGAGGTTCGGGGCGAAGCCGCCCTCGTCGCCGAGGCCGGTGGACAGGCCCTTGCTCTTCAGGACCTTCTTCAGGGTGTGGTAGACCTCGGTGCCCCAGCGCAGGGCCTCGGAAAAGGACTCCGCGCCGATCGGCGCGATCATGAACTCCTGGATGTCCACGTTGGAGTCGGCGTGCGAGCCGCCGTTCAGGATGTTCATCATCGGCACCGGCAGCAGGTGCGCGTTCGGGCCGCCCAGGTAGCGGAACAGCGGCAGGTCGCTGGCCTCGGAGGCGGCGTGCGCGACGGCGAGGGAGACGCCCAGGATGGCGTTGGCGCCGAGCGAGCCCTTGTTGTCGGTGGCGTCCAGGTCGAACATGGCCTGGTCGATCAGGCGCTGCTCGGTGGCGTCGTAGCCGACCAGCTCCGGGCCGATCTGCTCGATGACGGCGAGGACGGCCTTCTCGACGCCCTTGCCCTGGTAGCGGTTGGGGTCGCCGTCACGGAGCTCGATGGCCTCGAAGGCACCGGTGGAGGCACCGGACGGAACGGCGGCACGACCCGTGCTGCCGTCGTCGAGGCCGACCTCGACCTCGACCGTGGGGTTGCCTCGGGAGTCCAGGATTTCCCGGGCTACGACGACGTCGATGGACGGCACGAGCATCTCCTTCTTGGATGTGACGCTGGAAGTGCGGGGCGGGGTGCCTTGCGGCTCTGCCTTGCGACTAGAGCCTAACCGTCCAAGGGGCGTCGGCCACCGACCGACCGTCCCGTGGACAGGGAGACGGTACCCATTGTTCCCGCCCGGAACAAAGGGGTTCGGTCAAGGTCCCGCCGACGAGGCGGGGAAGAGCCGGCGAAGAGCCGGGAAAAACACAGCCCCGCCCCGGTGCGTACGGGGGAACACGCACCGGGGCGGGGAGCCCGTGGGGGACGGGGGGAATGGCCCTCACGAGGCCTTCGGCTTGGGGGACGGCCTGGTGAGGGCACTGTGGTTCCGGTCGGAGCCAGGTGTCACTTCAGGTGAAGCTGCTGGCCCGGGTAGATGAGGTCGGCGTTCTCGACGATGTCCTTGTTCAGCTTGTAGAGCTTCTGCCAGCCGCCGTCGACCTTCTGCTTCTCGGCGATGGTGCCGAGGGTGTCGCCCTTGACCACCTTGTACTCGCCGTCGCCCTTCTTGACCTTCTTGCCGGTCGGGGTGGTGACGGTCTTCTTCGCGCTCGCGGCCGGACGCTCGCTGGAGCGGGAGGCGGCCTGCTGGTCGGTGGAGCGGGTGGCGGTGCTGCCCGAGGAGGTGTTCCCGGAGGAGGTGCTCGGGGCGGAGCCGTTGTTGGGGGTGCTCGACAGGCCCTTGCCGCACACCGGCCAGGCGCCCTTGCCCTGGGCGGCGAGGACCTTCTCGGCGACGGCTATCTGCTGGGCCTTGGAGGCCTGGTTGGCCTGGCCGGCGTACTGCGTACCGCCGTAGGCGGCCCAGGTGGAGGCGGAGAACTGCAGACCGCCGTAGTAGCCGTTGCCGGTGTTGATGGACCAGTTGCCGCCGGACTCGCACTGGGCGACCGCGTCCCACTCGGAGGTGGTGGCGGCGGAGGCGTTGCCGGCCGCCATGAGCGGGGCGGCGACGGCGGCGCCGGTGACACCGGCGAGCGCGATGGCACGGGTGGCCTTGGACGGACGACGGTGCTTGCCCTTGCTGGAGAACAGCATGGATGGATCCCCTCACCGACGCCTGCGAGGTGAGCTGTCGGGTTCGGGCCGAATGAGTTGCCCGGCCGCGGGCCCGCTTTCACGGGCCGCGGCTCCACCCCTAGC
This sequence comes from Streptomyces sp. NPDC038135, assembly GCF_055601245.1. Lineage (NCBI taxonomy): Bacteria > Bacillati > Actinomycetota > Actinomycetes > Kitasatosporales > Streptomycetaceae > Streptomyces > Streptomyces sp. NPDC038135. Next base: position 88,216 of record NZ_JBVJXS010000007.1, read on the forward strand.
CGGTTCCAGCGCGTGCGCTGGTTCCGGCACTTACCTTGGGTCCCCCGCTCCTGCCTACGGCGCATTACGCGACGACTGTTCCCGGGCGGCCACTGGCAGGATTCGGCGTTGCGGCAGCCGGGGCTCGTGGTGACGAGCGGTCACGACCGTAGACACGCGATCGAGGGAATTTCAAAGACGATCAGGGCTTCTGAGACTCATCCCACACTTTCACCGAAAGGGACATCGGTGATCAATCCGGGCGTCAACTGCCGCTGCTTTTGGCCCGTTTAGCTACCGACTTCGAGGGTCTGACCGGCGGAGATGTGGTTCGGGTCGGCGCCGATGGCCTTCTTGTTCAGGGCGTACAGCTCATGCCATCCGCCGTCCACGTCAAGGGAGTCGGCGATGGAGGCGAGGGTGTCGCCTTCGTGGACCGTGTAGGCGTCCGCCCCGCGGGAGGCGTGCTTGCCGGACACGGTGGCGTTCTGACCGTTTGTCACGCTTTCGTCCGCACTGTCGCCGCGGTGACGTCCGCCACTGCCGAGCGCTCCGGTGTCGACGAGGCTCCAAGAACCGCCGGTCTGCCATGAATTGTCCGAGTCCTCCACGACAGGATCCGGAGTCGCGGACTCGCTCCCCTCCGACTCCTCGGCGCGAGGCGAGGCGGACTTGTCGGACTTGGGAGCTTCCGCACCCTTGTCCGTAGCCTTGGAGTCGGCGCCCTTGCCCGTGCCCGAGGACGGCTTGCCGGCCGAGTCCGAGGAGGAGTCGGACGACGGTGAGGAATCCGGCAGACCGGACGAGTCGGAATCGTCCGTGGAACCGGACGACGGGTCCGTGGAGCCGGAGGCGTCGCCGGACTGGTCGTGCCCCGAGTCGGACTTGCCCGGGCCCCCGACGCCCGTGTCGACGTCCAGGGAGCCGGAGTCCGAGGTCAGACCGGAGAGCAGGGCACAGGTCGTCCAGGGCGTGGTGCCCTTGTCGGCGAGGATCTTCTCGGCGACGGCGATCTGCTGCGAACGGCTGGCCAGGTCGGCGGTGGCGGCGTACTTGGTGCCGCCGTACGCGGCCCAGTCGTCCTGGGAGATCTGCAGCCCGCCGTAGTACCCGTTGCCCGTGTCGGCGCTCCAGGAGCCGCCGCTCTCGCACTCGGCGACCTTGTCCCAGGTGGTGCCGTCGGCCGCGTTGGCGCTCGCGGCGCCGAGGAGCGGGATGGCGATGGCGGAGCCGGTCACTCCGGCCGCGACGAGAAGTGCCGGAGCCTGACGGGGGCGACGGTGACGACCGTTCCCGGAGAGCATGCGGAAGCCTTTCGTGCGACAGCGGGACCGGCGCGGCCGATGGTGCTGGGGCCGCGCTGATGGGTGAACGTATAGGCATACGATCACTTGTCACAAGTTCATGCCGCACAGATCACGTGAAGATCACAGAGTTGAACGCCCGTCATGTTTACGGTTGTACGGCCTGTTCCGCGGCCGGGGTGAACTCCACGGGCAGGGTGCGCAGCCCGCGCATGATGAGCCCGCCGCGCCAGCGCAGTTCGGCCGGATCGGCCGCCAGCCGCAGGTCGGGGAGGCGGGTGAGGAGCGTGGCGAGCGCGGTCCGGCCCTCCAGCCGGGCGAGCGGGGCGCCGAGGCAGTAGTGGATGCCGTGGCCGTAGCCGAGGTGCTGGTTGTCCGCGCGGGCGAGGTCGAGGACGTCGGGGTCGGCGAACCGCTCCGGGTCACGGTCGGCCGCCGCGAGGACGACGAGCACCGGGTCGCCGGCCGCGATGTCCTGCCCGCCGAGGGTGAGCGGCCGGGTGGCGAACCGCCAGGTGGCCAGCTCGACCGGGCCGTCGTAGCGGAGCAGTTCCTCGACACCGGTCTCCAGCAGGCCCTGTTCGCCGCGGGCGAGGGAGTCCTGCAGCCGGTGGCGCTGCTCAGGGTGGGTGAGCAGCGCGTAGGTGCCGTTGCCGATGAGGTTGACGGTCGTCTCGAAGCCCGCGAACAGGAGGATGAAGGCCATCGCGGCGGCCTCGTTCTCGGTGAGGTGCTCGCCGTGGTCGGAGGCGCGGATGAGACCGGAGATCAGGTCCTCGCCCGGGGTGGGCTCGGCCGGCAGCGCCGCACGCTTGCGGTGGATGAGCTCGGCGAGGTAGCCGCGCATCTTCTTCACGGACCGGGCGACCCCGCCCCGCGGTCCCCCGCCGTGCCGGATCATCATCCCGGCCCAGTCGCGGAAGTCGTCCTGGTCCTCGCGCGGGACCCCGAGCAGGTCGCAGATGGCGTAGATGGGCAGCGGGAAGGCGAAGTCGTGGATGAGGTCGGCGGAGCCCGTCCTCGCGAACCGGTCGATGAGGTCGTCGGTCAGCTCCTGCACCCGGGGCGCGAACTCGGCGACCCTGCGGGGCGTGAACGCCTTGCTGACCAGTCTGCGCAGCCTGGTGTGGTCCGGCGGGTCGATGTTCAGCAGGTGCGTCATCAGCTCGGCCTTGCGCTCGCCCGGGATACCGGTCTTGCCCTTGGCGTGCGCGGGCTCGTCGTGGTGCGCGGGGTTCTTGCTCAGCCGCTGGTCGGCGAGGGCCTGCCGGGCGTCGCCGTACCGGGTGACCAGCCAGGCCTCGACCCCGCTGGGCAGCCGCGTCCGGCGCACCGGCTGGTGCTCGCGCAGCCAGGCGTAGGCGGGGTAGGGGTCGGCGGCGAACTCCCAGGTGAACAGTTCCGGGGCGGTGCTGGGCGGGGCGGGCTGGTCGGTCACTCCTCGACGGTATCGGTCGCGGACGCCGGCCCCGCCCCGGCCGGCGTGAACCGCCCCGGCCGGCGTGACCGCCCCGGCCGGCGTGACCGCCCCGGCCGCCGTGACCGCCCCGGCCGCCGTGACCGCCCCGGCCGCCGTGACCGCCCCGGCCGCCGTGACCGCCCCGGCCGCCGTGACTGCCCCGGCCGGCGTGAACCGCCGCGGCCCGTTTCCGCCGCGGCCGCCGCGGTCGTCCGCGCGCGCCTCGGGCCGGCGAGGCCGGACTGAGACGCCGTCACCGGGACGCTCGCGGCGGCTGTCAGCCCTCGGCCGCCCGTATCGCGTCCCGGTACACCCGCGCCGCCGCCCGCAGGGCCGCCTCCGGGTCGACGCCGTCGGCCTCCGCGCGGACCGCGAGGGCCAGCAGTTCGTAGCCGATGCCCTCGCCCTCGGGCAGCGGCACCTCCAGGCCCGCCGTGCGGGTGCGGGAGGCGAGCTTGGCGGCGAGGGCGAGGCCGGGCTGGCCGAGCGGGACGCCCTCGGTGACCGAGGTGCGCCGCTTCTCCTCGGCCTTGGTGCGCAGCCAGTGCTCCTTGACGTCCTCCGGGGTCTCGGCCGTCTCGTCGCCGAAGACGTGCGGGTGGCGGTGGATCAGCTTGGCGACGATGCCGCCGGCCACGTCGTCGACGGAGAACGGCGCCTCCGGGTCCTCCTCGGCGATGCGGGAGTGGAAGACGACCTGGAGCAGGACGTCGCCCAGTTCCTCGCGCAGCTCCTCGCGGTCGCCGGCCTCGATCGCCTCGACCAGTTCGTACGCCTCCTCGATGCCGTACTTCGCCAGACCCAGGTGGGTCTGCCGGGACGACCAGGGGCATTCGGCACGGATGCGGTCCATGACCTGGACGAGGTCGAGGAGGCGGGCGCCGGGCAGGTCGTAGGAGGCCGGCAGCAGCTCCAGCTCGGGCATCCGGATCCGACCGGAACCGGCGAGGCGGGCGAGGCCGTCGGTGAGGGCGGGCTCGCCCTCGCCCGTGGCCACGACCACCACCGTCCGCCCGCCCGCGCAGGCGTCGACCAGCTCCTGCGCGGTGGGCGACGCCTCCGTCACGGCTGTCCCGGCCTCCCGCAGATAGGGGAGCTGCGGGTGGGCGCCGTCCGCGCACAGCACGGCGTCGGCGGCGCGCAGCGCCTGCCAGGCGGGCCAGGACAGCAGGCCGGGCGCGACGCGGTGGCTGGTGGTGAGCAGGACGATGCGGCCGGGGGCGGCTTCGGGGCTGGTTGCGTTCACCATCCGAACGTAACCCACGGCGACGAGGGACGGGATCGGTTGTCCACAGGCCCGGAGGCGACGTGTGATCGTATGACCGACCGCCCGCTATGCCGGCTGCTGCGCCCCGGTCGCCGTGACCTCCCGCACCCAGGGCGTCTTGGCGTCCACGCGGCCGCTCTTCTGCACGTCCCAGGCGCCGTAGCGCGGGTTGAGGTCGACGTGGAGTTCCTGGGAGGCCCGGGACAGGGCCTTCCAGAAGGCGGGCTGCGTGGTGTCCGTGCCGAGCTTCTGGGCGAGCTTCTGCGCCTCGAGCTGGAGCCGGAGGTTGTCGTCCAGGCGGCCGGGCGCGATGCCGTACTTCTGCAGCCAGGCCGTCTGCAGGCCCTTGGCGCCGCCCGCCTGCTGCTCCAGGCCGGCCCGCATCCGCAGGACCTCCTTGCGGGTGACGGAGATGCCCTCGTCCCGCGCGGCACGGTGCAGCACCTGGTCCAGGACCATGTTGTGCAGGGTGTCGCGGGTCAGGCTGCCGGTGGAGGCGAGGACCTGCTGGTACTGGGTGTCGTCCTGCACCACGGCCCGCTGCGCCCGGCGTACCTCGTTGACCCGGCCCTCGAGCTGGGCGACGGTGATCCGCTCCCCTCCCACCACCGCGGCGGCGCCCGGGTGCGCCTCGCCTCCGCAGGCGGTGAGTGCGGGTGCCGCGGCGGCGATCGCGGCGGAGAGGAGGAGCGCGGTGCGACGGCGGCGGTGCAAGGAGACCTCCAGGGGGAGATTGCAATGACACTGCGGCGCGCCAGCGCCTCCGCCAGGGGTGGTGGTCGGGCGACGGGCGGGCGCACAAAGTCTTGCGGTGATCGATGTTAGGCAGTGGGGGGCCTGTGGCCAACCCATTCGACCAACGATTCGCACGCGCTTCGGGCACCGCCGCGCCTCCTCCCGCCGGAGGACGGGTCAGCCCGTGATGGCCACCGGCGCGTCCCACGCGTCACGGTCGACGGTGAGGGTGACCCCGCCGTGCGACTCCTTGCTGTTGACCATGTACTGGTGGGCGCGGCTGTGGTCGGTGAACTGGGTCGAACCCCACGGCCAGTCCGACGTCGTGGTGTTCTTCTTGTCCCACAGCGCGTACCAGAGGTTGCCCGGCAGGTCGGTCCTGTCGCTCGCGGTGGCCACGGCCTTGGCGCTGGAGCTGGTGAAGCCGTAGTAGCCGGCGCGGTACGTCTTGACGCGCAGTTCCTTGTCGAAGGCGCGGACGTAGGTGAGCACGGCGTCGTTGCACGACTTGTTGGTGACGTCGTACGGCTCCATGTCCAGGTAGATCGCGCTGCCGGCCTTCATGCCGAGCGCGGCGGCCTTGGCCACGGCGTCCTTGGCGTCGCTCGTGCCGAGGGAGGCGGCGGTGGACGCGGAGAGCTTCTCCGGGTTGGAGCCGGTCTGGCAGGGCGGCTGGGCGCCGACGTAGATCGGGACGAGCTTCCAGCCGAGGCCGCTGACGTACGTCACCCAGGAGGCCGTCAGGTTGGGCTGGGCGCAGCCGCGGTTCCTGCCGCCCACGTAGACGGCGGCCGCGCCGTAGAAGCCGGTGTGCCAGGCCTTCATCGTCGCCTTGGAGGGCGCGGTGCAGGTGTCGAAGGCGCGGCCGGTGAAGGTCTTCTGCGCGGGCCAGGAGGTGGCGGCCATCGAGGTCTGCGCGGCGATGCCCCCGCCCGCGACGACGGCCGCGCCCGCCACGGCCCACGTGATGTACCTGCGCCTCTTGGACTGCCGATGACCTGCCATGGAACCCCACCCTTGCTCGAACGTGCGTGGCGAAAACGAACCGCAACCTATCCCGGCCGGTCACACGTTCGGGAAACCCAACCTCTTGTAAGGGACAAGAATCTCCCGGGCGACGGCAAAGACTAGCCGCGCACCTGCCCCAGCCATTGCAGGGTCCGGCGGATCTCCACGGCCAGCGGGTCGCCGGGGCCGCGGAAGCGCTCGACGTCCACCAGCAGCCGCGCCAGCGTGTCGTGGGCGGCCGGCCGGTCGCCGAGGGCGAGCAGCAGGTGGCCGATGCGGCGGCGCACGTCGTGGGCGAGCTGCGGATCGCCGGAGACGTACTGGTTCTCGTAGTACGGCAGCAGCGCGCGGTACTCGGCGAGTGCCGCCGCCGGCTCCCCGAGCTGTTCGAGGCACTGGGCCGCCTCGTAGCGGAAGCGCAGGGACTGCGGGTCGGCCTGGCCGGCCTCGGCGGCGCGCTCGTCGGCGAGGCGGCGCAGTTCGGGCAGCGCGCGCCGGTACTGGCCGTCGTCCAGGAGGGTGGCCGCGTACTGCTTGCGCAGGGTGCGCACCACCGGGGAGCGCTCGCCGTGCTGTTCGGCCGCGGCGGGCAGGATCGCGCCGAGGATGTCCACGGCCTGGGTGATGCGGCCCTCCCCGAGCAGGCGCTTGACCTCGTCCACGGCGGCGGCGACGTCGGGCTTCCCGGCGACGGGCGGCGCGGGCGCGACGGGAGCGGGCTGCGGCGCGGGCGTGCGCGCGCGGTCCGGCCAGGGAGCGTGCGGCCGCAGGAAGGGGCGCGTCGGATCCAGCGGCGCCCCGGTGGGCATGCCGCGCGCGGGCAGCAGCAGCGCCAGGTGCTCGTACACCTCCTGCGCCGAGTCCGGCCGGTGCTGCGGGTCCTTGGCGAGCAGGCGCAGGACGAGCGACTCCAGCGCCTCGGGGACCTCGGGGCGGATGCGGCGCACCGGCACCGGCGGCTCGTACAGGTGCCGGTGCAGCACGCCGAGCGCGGTGGAGCCGGCGAACGGCACGTCGCCGCTGAGCAGTTCGTGCATCAGCACGCCGAGCGCGTACAGGTCGGTGTACGGGCCGACCGCGCCGCCCATGGCCTGTTCGGGCGCCATGTAGGCGGGCGAGCCGATCGGGGAGCCGGTGTGGGTGAGGCGGGTGGTGTCGGTGTCCATCACGGAGGCCACGCCCAGGTCGAGGACGGTGATGGTGCCGTCCTGCTTCACCATGACGTTGCGCGGCTTGAGGTCGCGGTGCACGATCGGCACCGCGTGCACCGCGCTCAGCACGGCGCAGAGCTGCGCGGCCACCGCCACCGCCCACTGCCACGGGTACGGGTCGTGCTCGGCGAGATGGTCGGAGAGGTCGGCGCCGTCGACGTACTGCATGACGAGGAACAGCTCCTCGCCCTCGCTGCCCGCGTCGTGCACCGTGACCAGACCCGGGTGGTCGACCTGCGCGGTCACCCGGCACTCGCGCACGAAACGGCGGCGCAGTTCGTCCGCCTCCTGTCCGGCCACCTTGTCCGGGCGCAGCAGTTTCACCGCGACCCGCCGGTCCAGCCGCTGGTCGTACGCCGTCCACACCTGGCCCATGCCGCCCTGGCCGATGAGCGTGGACAGTTCGTAGCGGCCGGCGACGACACGTCCCGCCGCCACGCTCACCGTCCGCCCTCGTGGCCGGCGTCCCGTATGCCGTCGCCGTCGTGCTTGCGCAGGTAGTCGCTCAGCTCGTCCAGCTCGGCGCGCACCTGGTCGATCCGGGCGGGCGCCGGGCGCTGCGGCGGCGGGGCGACCGGCGGGGGCTGCGGCACGGGCGTGTGGTGCGCCGGGGGCGTCGCGGGTACGGGGGTCTGCCGCATGGTCGTCGCGGGGAAGGGCGTCGCAGGCCCCGGGTAGCCGTAGCCCGACACCGTTCCGCTCGCGTACGTCTGACGCAGCCGCTGGTAGTGGCGGATCTCCGCGACCAGGTAGTACACGGTGATGACCACCAGGCCGCCGAGCAGCAGCGTCATGCCCACGTAGCCGCCGGGGGTGTGGACCTCGTCGCCGGGTTCGCTGCCCACCAGGACGATGGCGAGGATGTCGGCCGCCAGCCCGGCCACGAACAGGCCCCAGTCCAGCGACCTGCGGGTGACGGCGGCCAGCCGCAGCAGCATCGCCCAGGCCAGGAAACCGGCGCTGAGGACGCCGAACGCCACCAGCAGCACCCGCACGAGGACCAGCCACGCGTTGTGCGGCGGCTGCTTCACCGGCTGTGCGTAGCCGTGGCCTTGCATGGCTGCTCCTGATGCCTGAAATGGGCGTGCCTGTCCGCCCGGTGTGCTCCGCCGGGCTGACACCACTCGTGCGATGGTCGCTTCGAGCATATGGCCCGGCACGGACAAGCGGTCCGGGTTGTACCGAACCGTTGTCCGGCAGCACCGTCAATCCGGCGCGACGGTGCCGTCCGTGAGCCCGTCGTACATCCCGCGCACCAGCTGGTCGCCGAGCCGGCTCGCGTGCCGCACGGCCCGCTCGAACTCGTCCAGGGCGCGGAACCGCGCGCCGTAGCGCCGCTGTTCGTCGAACGGGAGCCGGGGCAGCTGGAGCCGGCGCACGTCCAGACGGGTGGCCGTGGAGGCATAGCTGCTGGCCTGGCGGTGGTTGGCGGTGCCGCGCAGGAAGCCGGCGAGGAACCACGGGTCCAGCGCGGCCGGATCGGGCCGCAGCAGCACCAGGTTGCGGCCAAGGGCGGCGCCCCGCGTCGCCTCGTCGATCACGCGCGCCATCGAGCCGCCGCCGAGCACCGGCACGACGACGTCGCCCGGTTCCGTGAGCACGGCCTCCTCGTCGCTCTCCGGCAGCGTCCCGGAGGGTGCCGTGCCGGCGAGCACGTCGTGGTCGGTGAGGACGGGCACGCGCGCGCGGCCGCCGTTCCCGCCGGTGCGCAGGACCAGCGTGCCGCCGCGCGCGAGTTCGCCGACGGTGGTGAGCGGCCAGCGCGCGGGGGGCGCCGGGTCCACGGGGGGCGGGGTGAGGTCGGCGGTCAGCCGCAGCGTCTCGCCGAGGCGCTCGCGCACCGCCGTGAGCTGCTCCGCGCCGTCGGCGGCCGCCGCGGGCGGCAGATGGCGGGCGGGGGCCAGGTCGACGTCGTCGTCGAGGAGTTCGATGACCGGGACGGACCGGGCCAGTCCCGGCAGCTCCGTCAGCCGCCCGGCGCGTTCGACGGCGCGCCAGGCGTCGAGCACGGCCTCCCGCACCGCCTGCCAGTCGGGGCCGCCACGCGCCGCACCGGCGAACCGGCCGGTGTCGGCGAGCAGCACCTCGGGCGCCGCGGGCGTCCGGTCGGGCCGGCGCAGCACCCACACGTGGAGCGGGATGTTGTAGGGCGGCGCCGCCCCGACCGGCAGCGCGACGACGGCGCGCAGCGCGCCCCGGCGCAGCAGGTCGGCGCGGATCCGGCGCCCGGAGCGGCGTGAGGCGGCGGCCGGCGGCATGAGCAGTACGGCGGTGCCGCCGTCGGCGAGGCGGGCCAGCGCGTGCTGCACCCAGGCCAGCTCGGACTCGGTGCGCGCCGGGAAGCCGTACTCCCAGCGGGCGTCGTAGGCGAGTTCGTCGTGGCCCCAGTTGCGCTCGTTGAACGGCGGGTGGCACAGCACGGCGTCGGCGCGCAGCTCCGGGTGGGCGTCGGCGCGCAGGGTGTCGCCGACGGCGGCGTGCACGCCGGCGCGGGACTGCAGCCTCAGGCGCAGTGCGGTGAGCGCGGCGAGGTCGGGGGCGCCGTCCTGGGCGTACAGCTCCTGGCCGGGGCGGGTCTCCACGGCGCGCAGCAGGGCGCCGGTGCCGCAGGCCGGGTCGAGGACGGTGCGGGCGGGGCCGGCGAGGTCGGCCATCAGCCGGGCGAGTTCGGCCGGGGTGAGCGTGTACTGGCGCGGGTTGGCGTCCAGATGGCGGCCCAGCAGGAACTCGAAGGTCTGCCGCGCTCCGGCCTCGGCGGCAAGTTCGGCGGCGCCGCGAAGGAGCGGGGCGGAAGGGAGGAGCCGGGGGCCGGACGGGGTGCGCAGCGCGGGGGTGTGAGCGGCGGCCGTGGTGTGAGCGGCGGACCCGGGGTGTGCGGCGGACGGAGTGTCTGCGGCGGACGCGGTGTGAGCGGAGCCGCCGGTGTTCACGGGGAGCGTTGTGTTCACACCCAGGACCTGCTCCAGCGCGCCCGGCAGCATCGCGGCCAGACGCTCGTCGGAACCGGCACTCACGTCCAGCCAGACAGTGGGCCGCTCATGGATGAGCAGCAGTACGCAGCCCGCGTGCACCAGCGCGGTGACCGGGCCGTCGGGATGGCCGGCGAGCTGCTGCCAGACGCGTTCGCGCAGCGGGACCTCGGCGAGTTTTCCCTGCTCACGCAGCCATGCCTCCACCTCGGCGAGCGCGAAGGACGGGCTGGTCTCGGTGCCGCCGACCGGCTTGGGGAAGTCGGCGTGCCGGCGGCGCCAGTTGCTGACGGCGGCACGGCCCACTCCGGCGAGCCGCGCGATACCGGCGGCGGTCACCTCTGTCGCGTTGTCCTGCACCGGTCCCGCTCCCCTCGTCCCGTTGTGCGCCGAGCATACCGGCGTACACAAGACCCGTGCATTCACGAACGTGTACGCACCCCTAACTGTGAATCGTGTTGACTCGGTTCACAGACTCTGGTCTTATTGACCCAGCGAACGAGCGGCCAGCCGGAGGGGGCGGCCGCCGCATCGGGGAGGGGTTCCGTCATGGGTATGGGCAAGATCGCGCTGGGCGCCGTCGTCGGGGTCGCCGTCATCGCCGCCGTGTCCGCCAACGCCGACGACGGCAAGGGCAGCGGCAGCGGCAGCGGCAGCGGCAAGGACACCTCGGCGTCCGCCGTTCACCGGCCGGGCTCGAAGCAGGACACGGGCGGCGGCAAGGACTCGGGCGGCAGGGCGGCGGCGAAGAAGGCCGCCTTCGCGGGGGACGGCGAGTTCCAGGTCGGCTCCGACATCAAGCCCGGCACCTACCGCACAACGGGCAACACGGACGGCATGTGCTACTGGGAGCGGGCCAAGGACGCCTCGGGCGAGATGGACTCCATCCTGGCCAACGACAACGTCTCGGGCACGAGTTACGTCACCGTCAAGGCCGGCGACAAGCTGTTCAAGTCGAACGGCTGCGCGGACTGGGAGGCCGTCGCCGCGAAGCCGAAGGGCTCGCCCGCCTCCTCCATGGACGGCGACGGCGGCATGTTCAGGGTCGGCGCCGACATCGCGCCGGGCACCTACAAGTCGGCCGGCAACAGCGACGACTCCTGCTACTGGGAGCGCACCAAGGACGCCGCGCACGGGCTCGACTCGATCATCGCCAACAACAACGTGAAGGGCACGGCCGTCGTCACCATCGGCGCCGGCGACGCCTACTTCAAGACGACCGGCTGCGGGAACTGGAAGAAGACGGCCTGACGGCCCCGTTCACCACCGCACCGCGCCACCACCGCACGGCGCCATCGCCGCGCCACGCACCGCTCCACTCCCCACCACATCTCACCCCACTTCTCTCAGCAAGGAACTGTCATGCGCCGAACCGCACTTGCCGCCGTCTGCCTCATCACCGCGGCCACCGCGGGAATCACCGGCTGCCTGCCGGGGCAGGACAAGGCGGACAGCAAGCCGAAGGGCCCGTTCGCCGGGCTGAGCGGCGGCCAGATCGCCGACCGCGCGCTGAAGGCCACCACCGGGGCCGCGTCGCTGCGGATGAAGGGCGAGGTCGCCGACGACGAGAGCACCGGCACCATCGGGCTCGACATGGCCCTGGACAAGAAGGGCGAGTGCGCCGGCACGATGAGCATGGGCGGCCAGGGCAAGGCCGACCTGATCAAGACCGGGAGCACCGTCTACATGAAGTACGACGAGGCGTTCCTGCGCGCCCAGAGCAAGGGCGAGTCCAAGGCCGACACCGACGCGGCCGTGGACATGCTGGCCGGGAAGTGGACCAAGATGGCGGTGAAGGGCCAGGACGCCAAGGACATCGCGGGCTTCTGCGACCTGAACTCGGTGCTGGCCGGCGCGGGCGACGTCAGCTCCGACGCCACCCGCGGCAAGACCACCACCGTCGACGGCACCCCGGCGATCGTGCTGCACGAGAAGGACGGCAAGGACCGCTACACGCTGTACGTGGCGACCGAGGGCAAGCCGTACCTGCTCCGCGTCGACAGCGCGGCCGGCGCCAAGGAGCCGGTGCACCTGGCCTTCGCCGACTACGACAAGCCGGTGCCGGCGCAGAAGCCCGCCGGGAAGGTCATCGACCTGGACGCCCTGGGCGGCTGAGCCGGGGCGAGGCCCGGCGCGGGGTCACAGCGGGTGCCGCATCCACACGTTGGGTTCGACGTAGACGGCGTACCCGCGCTCCGGTTCGCAGTGGACCGGGACCAGCGCGCCGGGCACCTCGACGTCCCCCCGGGTGTCGAAGGGCAGCCCGGTCCAGCGGCGCCACTCCTCGAGAGAGGCGCCGACGGTCATGGAGGCCGTCGCCACGGAGTCGATGGTGGCGCCGGCGCGGGCGTGCACGCGCAGCCACGGGTCCTGCGGCAGCCCGTCGGGGCGGACCCGGTGGGCGTACTCGGCGATCGGGGTGCGCGGTTCGCGGTGCTTGGCGCTGGGGCGGACGGGTGCGACGACCTCGCCGAAGCCGCGGGCGCGGGCGTTGTCCCGCATGGCCGAGAGCATGACGGCGGACAGGCCGTGCCCCTGGGCGTGCGGGGCGATGACGACGGAGATCGCGCTGACCGTGTCGGGGCGGGTGCCGCGGCGCAGGTCGGCGAAGGCCCACAGCAGGATCTGGTCCCAGCCCCGGGCGGGCAGGACGCCCCGGCCCTCGGCGGCGAGGGAGAAGGGGACGCTGAAGGCGTGGGCGACGACCTCACCGCGCTCGTCCTCGGCGAACAGCGCGTACTCGGGCAGTTCAACGGGGATGCGGCCGTAGTGGGCGTTGCCCACGGGGTCGTTGGTCACGAACTCGGGCCAGGTGTCGGCCATCTCGAACACCGCCGGCAGCCGGTCGGGCCGCTCGGCGACGCTGCTCACCTTCACGTCCATGCAGGTCACCGTAGGCGGTGCGGATCGCCCGGGAAACCGAATTGCCGCTCACCGGGCCTTGAAGCGCTCCGGGGCGTTCGTGGGGTTGCCGCCCGTGGGGAGCTTCTGGTCCGGGCAGCCGGCCAGCACCTTCTTCATCGCGGCCTTCTCGGCGGCGGTGACCCACAGGCCGTACTTCTTCTTCACCGCCACCTGGGCGGCGACGTAGACGCAGCGGTAGCCCTTGTTCGGCGGCAGCCAGGTGGCCGTGTCGCCGTCGCCCTTGCCGCGGTTGGTGCTCGCGTCGACGGCCAGCAGGTTGAGCGGGTCGTTGGCCAGGGCTATGCGCTTTCCGGGCGCCCAGTACTTGGCGCCCTTCTGCCAGGCGTCCGAGAGGGCGACGAGGTGGTCGATGTCGACCTGGCTGCGGCCGCGCCGGTAGGTGATGACCTTGCCGGAGTAAGGGTCGGGCTTCAGCAGGCCGTAGGAGACCTTGCAGTCCCCACCGGTGTACTTCACCTGCTCCAGGTCGCGCTTGAGGATGTCGTCGCGCGTGTCGCAGGAGTTGGAGTCGGTGTCCGCCCAGGCGGAGCCGAAACGCTCGCGGGAGTAGCCGGTCTTGGGGGCGCGCCCCTTGACGGTCAGCGAGTCGGCCGCGGACAGGGCCGCTCCCCCGTGCGCCTTCTCCTCGGGACCCGAGGACCCGCCGATCTCGTCGGTCTTGCAGCCGGCCACGGAGACCGCCATGACGACCGCCGCGGCGACCGCCCCGCCCCTCAGACGCGTCACGGTGCGTCCCCTTCGCTCGCCCTGTCCGCCCTGACGTGCGGGCGGATCGTGTCCGCGTCCACCGTAACGGGCGTACGGCGCACAGCAGATGGGGCTCAAAGGGGCACTCGGGCCGCTACCGGGACGATGGCCGCGAAATTCGGTGCTCCGTCATCGGCCGTCGCGGCACGGCAGCGGGGCGGGAGGTCTCACCCTCCCGCCCCGCGCCAGGCTCTTCTACGACCCCAGGACCGAGGCCAGGAACTCGCCGACCCAGCCCAGCAGTTCGCGTCCGACGAGCGGCTTGCCGCCGACCTTCGCGGTCTTCGGCCGCGGGACGAGGACCTGGTGCGCGGCCGGCTTGATGACCGTGCCCGGGTACAGCCGCTTGAGCCGCAGCTCCTGCGACTCGCGCAGCTCCACCGGCGCGAAGCGGATGTTGTTGCCCTGCAGCACGATCTCGCCGACGCCGCAGGCGCGCGCGAGCATCCGCAACCCGGCCACCAGCAGCAGGTTCTCCACCGGCTCGGGCAGCTTGCCGTAGCGGTCGGTGAGTTCCTCGCGGACGGCCTTGACGTCCTCCTCCGAGTTGGCGGAGGCGATGGCGCGGTACGCCTGCAGGCGCAGCCGCTCGCCGGGGGCGTAGTCGTGCGGGACGTGCGCGTCGACGGGCAGCTCGATCTTGACCTCGAGCGGCGGCTCCTCCTCGATCTCGCCGGTCTCCAGCTGCCGCCGGTAGTCGGCGACGGCCTCGCCGACCATGCGGACGTACAGGTCGAAGCCGACGCCCGCGATGTGCCCGGACTGCTCGCCGCCGAGGAGGTTTCCGGCGCCGCGGATCTCCAGGTCCTTCATGGCGACGTACATGCCCGCGCCCATCTCGGTGTGCTGGGCGATGGTGGCCAGGCGCTCGTGCGCGGTCTCGGTCAGCGGCTTCTCCGGCGGGTACAGGAAGTAGGCGTAGCCCCGCTCCCGGCCCCGGCCGACGCGGCCGCGGAGCTGGTGGAGCTGGGACAGGCCGAAGTTGTCGCCGCGCTCCACGATGAGGGTGTTGGCGTTGGAGATGTCGATGCCGGACTCGACGATCGTGGTCGACACCAGCACGTCGAACTTCTTCTCCCAGAAGTCGACGACGACCTGTTCCAGCGCGGACTCCGACATCTGGCCGTGCGCCGTGGCGATCCGCGCCTCGGGGACGATCTCGCGCAGCCGCGCCGCCGCCCGGTCGATGGACTCGACCCGGTTGTGGATGTAGAAGACCTGGCCCTCGCGCAGCAGTTCGCGGCGTACGGCGGCGCCGATCTGCTTCTCCTCGTACGGCCCGACGAAGGTGAGGACGGGGTGCCGCTCCTCGGGCGGGGTGGTGATGGTGGACATCTCCCGGATGCCGGTGACCGCCATCTCCAGGGTGCGCGGGATCGGGGTGGCGGACATGGTCAGGACGTCGACGTTGGCGCGGAGCTTCTTCAGCTGCTCCTTGTGCTCGACGCCGAAGCGCTGCTCCTCGTCCACGATGACCAGGCCGAGGTCCTTGAACTTGGTCTCGGAGGAGAACAGCCGGTGGGTGCCGATGACGACGTCCACCGAGCCTTCCTTCAGGCCCTCAAGGACGGCCTTGGCCTCGGTGTCGGTCTGGAAGCGGGAGAGTGCCTTCACGCTCACCGGGAACTGCGCGTACCGCTCGGAGAACGTGCCGAAGTGCTGCTGCACCAGCAGGGTGGTGGGGACGAGCACGGCGACCTGCTTGCCGTCCTGTACGGCCTTGAAGGCGGCGCGCACCGCGATCTCGGTCTTGCCGTAGCCGACGTCGCCGCAGATCAGGCGGTCCATCGGGACCGACTTCTCCATGTCCTCCTTGACCTCGGCGATGGTGGTGAGCTGGTCGGGGGTCTCCGCGTAGGGGAAGGCGTCCTCCAGCTCGCGCTGCCACGGGGAGTCGGCGCCGAAGGCGTGTCCGGGGGCGGCCATGCGGGCGCTGTAGAGCTTGATCAGGTCGGCGGCGATCTCCTTGACGGCCTTCTTGGCGCGCGCCTTGGTCTTGGTCCAGTCGGCGCCGCCGAGGCGGTGCAGGGTGGGCGCCTCGCCGCCGACGTACTTGGTGATTTGCTCGAGCTGGTCGGTGGGGATGTAGAGGCGGTCGCCGGGCTGGCCGCGCTTGGCGGGGGCGTACTCCACGACCAGGTACTCGCGGGTGGCGCCCTGGACGGTGCGCTGCACCATCTCGATGTAGCGGCCGACGCCGTGCTGCTCGTGGACGATGTAGTCGCCCGCCTCCAGGGTGAGCGGGTCGACCGACTTGCGGCGGCGGGCCGGCATCCGGGCGCCGTCGCGGCCGGAGGCCTTCTGGCCGGTGAGGTCGGTCTCGGTGAGGACGGCCAGCTTCAGCGCCGGGTCCACGAAGCCGTAGTCGATGCAGCCGCAGGAGACGTGCACCACGGAGGGGCTGAGCTCGCCGAGGTCGGCGTCCAGGCGGGCGGCGATGCCCTCGCCGCCGAGCACCTCGACCGTGCGGGCGGCGGGGCCGTGGCCCTCGGTGACGAAGACGGTGCGCCAGCCGTCGGCGAGCCAGCCCTTGGTGTCGGCGAGGGCCCGCGCGGTGTCGCCGCGGTAGGTCTCGGTGGCGTGCATGCCGAGCTTGAGGGTGTCCGCGTCGGCGTCGGCGAACGTCTCGTCGGCCGCGAACGGCGACACCGACCACCACATCATGTCCAGCTCGCGCGCCCGGTCGCGGACGTCGGCGATGGACCACAGGGAGGCCGCGCCGACGTCGATGGGCGCCTCGCCCCCGCCCGCCGTGGCGGCCCAGGAGGCCTGCAGGAACTCCTGGGAGGTGGCGACGAGGTCGGCGGCCCGGGTGCGCACCCGCTCCGGGTCGCAGACCACGGCCATGGCGCCGCCGGGGAGCACGTCGAGCAGCAGCTCCATGTCGTCGACCAGGACGGGGGCGAGGGACTCCATGCCCTCGACCGCGATGCCCTCGGCGATCTTGTTCAGCAGTTCGCCCAGCTCCGGGTGCTCCTCGGCGAGCGCACGCGCGCGCGTGCGGACGTCGTCGGTGAGCAGCAGCTCACGGCAGGGCGGGGCCCACAGACCGTGCTCGGCGACCTCAAGGGAGCGCTGGTCGGCGACCTTGAAGTAGCGGATCTCCTCGACGTCGTCGCCCCAGAACTCGACGCGCAGGGGGTGCTCCTCGGTGGGCGGGAACACGTCCAGGATGCCGCCGCGCACGGCGAACTCGCCGCGCTTCTCCACCAGCTCCACGCGCGCGTAGGCGGCGGCCGCGAGGGCTTCGACGACCTGGTTCAGGTCGGCGCTCCGGCCCGTTCTCAGGGACACGGGCTCCAGGTCGCCGAGGCCCTTGACCTGCGGCTGGAGCACGGAGCGCACGGGGGCGACGACGACGGAGACGGGGCCCGTCTCGGGGTCGTCGGAGCTGGGGTGGGCGAGGCGGCGCAGCACGGCCAGGCGGCGGCCGACGGTGTCGCTGCGCGGGCTGAGCCGCTCATGGGGCAGCGTCTCCCAGGAGGGGTACTCCGCGACCGTCTGCGGGGGCAGCAGGGTGCGCAGGGCGGCGGCCAGGTCCTCGGCCTCCCGTCCGGTGGCGGTGACCGCCAGCACGGGCCGGCCGGTCTCGCGGGCCAGGGCGGCGACCGCGAAGGGGCGGGCCGCGGGGGGACCGACCAGGTCGACGTGCATGCGGTTGCCGTCCGCCGCCGCCTCGATCGCTTCGGCGAGGGCGGGGTCCTTGACTACGGCGTCGAGCAGACCGTGCAGGCTCATGGAGAGGCTTTCCGTCCGGGTATGGGCAACGCGAACCACCCGACACGCGGGGCGGGCCGGGGGTTTCCAGGGTACGTCGCCCGGGCACCCGTCACCCGGCGGAGTGAACACGCCGGCCCGCTGGAGGGACCCGGCGCCGGCTCGTGTTCCACCGCGTGATCGCCGTCCGGGCCCGGCTCGGGGGCCTGACGGGCATCAGCGGAACGACCGGCTCCAGAAAGTACGACGTGAGAAGCGCCCCCGCATGAGAACACCCGGCGCCGAGAAGTCCCCCGTGACTTCTCGGCGCCGGGCCCCCGTGCCCCGTCTCCCCCGTCCGGGGCCGCTATTCGGTCGCGATGGCGTTCAGGACGTTCATCCGGCCCGCCCGGAACGCCGGGATCAGGGCGGCGAACAGGCCCACGAAGGCCGAGGCGACGAAGACCGTGATGATCGTCGGCCAGGGGATCTCCAGGACCTTCAGGCCCTCCAGCGCCAGGAGCTTCTGCGCGGTCGCGCCCCAGCCCATGCCCAGGCCCAGGCCGAGCAGGGCGCCGAAGACCGCGATCACCACGGACTCCAGGCGGATCATGCGGCGCAGCTGGCGGCGGGAGAGGCCGATGGCCCGCATGAGGCCGATCTCCCTGGTCCGCTCGACCACCGACAGCGCCAGGGTGTTCACCACACCGAGGACGGCGACGATGATCGCGAGCGCCAGCAGGCCGTAGATCATGTTGAGCAGCTGGCCGATCTGGTCCTTCAGCGCCTGCTTGTAGTCGGTCTGGTCGCGGACCGTCAGGCTCGGGTCGCTGTGCAGGGCCGCCTTCAGCGCCTTGTAGGCCGCGTCCTGCTGCCCGTCCTTGGCGGTGGCGAACACCAGCATGTCCAGCGGCATCCGGTCGGCGGGCACGTACTTCGCGACCGTCGGGATGGACACGTACATGGCGCCCTTGTCGACGACGGCCTCGTCGCTGGTGATCGCGCGGACCGTCAGCCTGGCCGTCGAACCGTTCTTGAAGTCGACGGCGACCTTGGAGCCGACCTTGATGCCGTGCTTCTCGGCGAACCCCTCGAAGACGGACATCGAGTCGGGCCGGTAGGCGTCGGCGAGCGTGCCGGCGACCGTCTTGGTGCGCAGGTCCTGCGCGTAGGTCGGATCGGCCGCGTTGATCGTCTCCTTCTTGGAGACCTTGCCGTCCGGGGTGGTCAGGGCCGCGTCCACGAGCTTGTACTCGGTGACCCGCTCCAGGCCCGGGGTGTCCTTCACGGCCCGTACGGACTGCGGGTTGATGAGCCCGCCCTGGTTGTCGTTCTGGATGATGAAGTCCGTGCCGACGGTCTTGTCGAGCTGGTCGGTGGCGGAGGCCACCATGGAGGAGCCGACCACCGACAGGCAGGCCACCAGTGCCAGGCCGATCATCAGCGCGGCGCCGGTTGCGCCGGTGCGGCGCGGGTTGCGCAGCGCGTTGCGCTCGGCCATCCGGCCGACCGGGCCGAAGACCCGCAGTATGACCATGCCGAGGACGCGGACCAGGCCGCCGGCGAGCAGCGGGCCGATGACGACGAAGCCGATGAGGGTGAGCACCACGCCGAGCCCCAGCCAGCCGGAGCCGCCCTTGGCCTGGTCGGAGGCGGCGGCCGCGAACAGGCTCGCGGTGCCCGCGCCGGTCAGGACCAGGCCGACGACGGCCCGGACGATCCCGGCCTTGGCGTCGGCCGGGGCGTGCGCGTCGCGCAGCGCGGCCATCGGCGAGACCTTGCCGGCGCGCCGGGCGGGCAGGTAGGCCGCGAGGACGGTGACGACGACGCCGAGGAGCAGGCCGAGCGCCGGGGTGGTCCAGGCGACGGTCAGGTCGTCGGTGGACAGGTGCATGCCGATCTGGCCCATGAGCTTCATCAGGCCGACGGCGATCCCGACGCCCGCCGCGACGCCGAGCACGGAGCCGATCACGCCGAGCAGCAGGGCCTCGATGAGCACCGACCGGTTGACCTGCTTGCGGGAGGAGCCGATGGCCCGCATCAGACCGATCTCGCGGGTGCGCTGGGCGACCAGCATGGAGAAGGTGTTGATGATCAGGAAGATGCCGACCAGGAAGGCGATCCCGGCGAAGCCGAGCATCGCGTACTTCATGACGTTCAGGAAGCTCTGGACCTGCTTCTGGTTGGCGTCGGCGACCTCCTTGGCCGTCTGCACCCGGTAGCCGCGCCCGAGTGCGGTGACCACGTTCTTCTTCAGCTGGACGTCGGTGACGCCCTTGGCGGCGGTGACGTTGACGTTGGTGTACACGCCGGTCCGGCCGACCAGGGTCCGCTGGGCGGTCTCCGTGTCCAGGTAGAAGATCGCCGCACCGGGGTTGGTGACGGTGAAGGCGGCGATGCCGGACACGCGCGCGTGGTGGGTGCCGACGACGGTGATGATGCCGATCTCGTCACCGATCTTCAGGTGGTGCTTCTTGACCGTGTCCGCGTCCACCATGACCTGGCCGGGCCCCTTGGGGGCCGCGCCCGAGGTGATCTTCATGGTGCGGGCGTCGTTGCCGTTCCAGCTTCCGACGATGGTCGGGGCGCCGCTGGTGGGCGAGAGCTTGTCGAGGTCCTGGTCGACCACGGTCACCGAGGTGGAGAAGACCGTTCCCTCGGCCGCGCCGACACCCCGCGCGCCGCGCACCTCGCCGACCACGGAGGCCGGCATCACGGGCGGCTTGCCGGTGTTCGAGGTGGTCTCGCCGGTGTCGGACGAGTCCTTGGCGCTGACCTGCACGTCGGACGACGTCGCCTGGAACAGGTTGTCGAACGTCGTGTTCATGGTGTCCGTGAACACCAGCGTCCCGCAGACGAAGGCCACCGACAGCAGCACCGCGATCGCCGACAGCGCCATCCGGCCCTTGTGGGCGAGGAAGTTGCGCATCGAGGTTCTCAGCACGGTCATGACGTGCGCCCCCGGGCGTCGAAGTCCTTCATGCGGTCCAGGACCTGCTCGGCCGTCGGCTGGTGCATCTCGTCGACGATCCGGCCGTCGGCGAGGTAGAGCACGCGGTCGGCGTAGGAGGCGGCCACGGGGTCGTGGGTGACCATCACGATGGTCTGCCCGAGCTCCGTCACGGAGCGGCGCAGGAAGCCCAGCACCTCGGCGCCCGCGCGCGAGTCGAGGTTTCCGGTGGGCTCGTCGCCGAAGATGATCTCCGGGCGGGCGGCGAGCGCGCGGGCCACCGCGACGCGCTGCTGCTGGCCGCCGGAGAGCTGGGAGGGCCTGTGCTTGAGCCGGCCGGCCAGCCCGACGGTCTCCACGACCCGGTCCAGCCACGCCCGGTCGGGCTTGCGGCCGGCGATGTCCATGGGGAGCGTGATGTTCTCGAGCGCGTTCAGCGTGGGCAGCAGGTTGAACGCCTGGAAGATGAAGCCGATGCGGTCCCGGCGCAGCTTGGTGAGCTTCTTGTCCTTAAGGCCGGTGATCTCGGTCTCGTCCAGGTAGATCTGACCACTCGTCACCGTGTCCAGGCCGGCGAGGCAGTGCATGAGGGTGGACTTGCCGGACCCCGAGGGGCCCATGATCGCGGTGAACTGGCCGCGGGCGATGTCCACGTCGACGTGGTCCAGCGCGACGACGCGGGTCTCGCCGGACCCGTACGCCTTGACGACCTGCCGGGCCCGCGCGGCGACGGCCGTAGGCCCTCCAGTGCCCCCGTGCCTGGGAATGGTCACAGCCGATGTCACGGTATGTCTCCTCTGTCGGTCGACAGGTCGGTGGGTGCGTCCGGTGTTCCGGTGCGCCTGTTCCGGGTACGACGCCGAGTCTGGCGTGCGGCGGGCGTGCCGCGCGCTGGTGCGAAGCCCCCAGTCGTGCGGGGGAAAACCCCACCCCCGCCGGTTCGGTCAGCCGCCCCCCAGCGGCGTAAAGCCAGGTTAAGGACGGCGGCGGGGCTTTCTCGTCCTCCGGCGGGACGAACCCTCCCCGACCCTGAGTACGGAGATACCCCTAGGGGTCGTCCACCGTCGGGTGGAGACCCGCCCGGCTCCGGCTCCACCCTCGGCCCCGGAAAGGCTCCACCCTCCCGTCGCGTCAGGTGCAAGTGCCGCGGCCACGCGGTGACTTCGCGGCGCCCCGAACGCGGGCGCCGCCTCGCGAACGCCCTGGTTAACGCGGGTAACAACACGGGCGGGACACGGTTCGGTGGAGTAAGCGCATACCGACCGGCCAGTTCGGTGAAAAGCACGCGCGGCCGTGGCCCCGCGAGTAGCGTGCGTGACCCGCTTCCCCAAGCCCTACCTCCCTGCGGTCCGCCGCCACGGACCCGAGCCACGCAAGGAGCCCCGGGATGTCCTACGACCCGCCGCCCTCCCCGACCTACCCCACCTACCCCTGGCAGCCGGCGCCCCCCGAACCGCCGCGCACGCACCGCGCCCCGGCCCACGAACCCCTCGGGCACCACAGCGACCTGCGCATGCTGCGCGGCGCCTACCGCTGGCAGCGCCGCACCGCCACCCTCACCGCACTCGGCTACTTCACGCTGTTCCTCGTGCTGTCCGCGTACGCCCCGCACGTCATGACGCGGGACCTCGCCGACGGCGTCCCGGCCGGCCTGCTGCTCGCCCTGCTCCAACTCCCGGTCACCTGGCTGGCGATCGCCCTGTACGAGCACACCGCGCGCCGCCATGTCGACCCGCTCGCCGACCGCATCCGCAAGGAGGCCGAACTGGACGCGCGGCGGGGGGCGATCCGGTGACCGCCCGCGCCCTCCCGCCGGACGTCTCCGGCTTCAGCGGCTCCGCCCAGGCCATGTCGCTGGTCGCGTTCTCCGCCGTGGCCACCCTCACCCTGCTGCTGTGCGTGATGACCGGCCCGGACCGCGACGACCTCGACGAGTTCTACACCGGCTACGGCACCCTGTCCCCGCTGCGCAACGGCCTGGCCATCGCCGGGGACTACATCTCCGCGGCCACCGTCCTCGGCACCGGCGGAGTGATCGCCCTGTGCGGCTACGACGGTGTCGTGCTCGCCCTCAGCACCGCCCTTTCCCTGCTGCTGCTGATGTTCCTGCTGGCCGAACCGCTGCGCAACGCCGGCCGGTTCACCATGGGCGACGCGCTGGCCCGCCGGATGCCGGGCCGCGCCGTGCGGATCACGGCCTGCGTGGTGACGATCGCCTCGCTGCTGCCGCTGATGCTGGTGCAGCTCGCCGGCACCGGACAGCTCATCGCCTTCATCCTCGGCTTCTCCAACGAGTCCCTGAAGACCGGCTGCGTCATGGGACTCGGCGCCCTGATGATCGCCTACGCCGCGATCGGCGGCATGAAGGGCACCGCGCTCATCCAGATCCTCAAGATCGTGATGCTGGTCGGCTCCGGCGCCGTCGTCGCCGTACTGATCCTGCACCGCTTCGACTGGGACCCGGGCGCCCTCTTCCAGGCGGCCGCGGCGCAGAGCGGCGCGGGACCCGCCTTCCTGCACTCCGGGCTGCAGTTCGCCGGGCATTCGAACGCCCGCCTGGACATGATCTCCTCCGAGCTGACCATCGTCCTCGGCGGGGCCTGCCTGCCCCACGTCACCATGCGCATGTACACCGCCTCCAGCGCCCGCCAGGTGCGCCGCTCACTGTCCTGGGCGGTGTCGCTCGTGGCACTGTTCGTGCTGGTCATCACGGTGGTCGGGTTCGGCGCCACGGCCCTCGTCGGCCGCTCGGCGATCGCGGCCGCCGACCAGCAGGGCAACACCGCCTACCTGCTGGGCTCGCGGGCGGCGTTCGGCGTGGACGTCTCAACCACGGAGAGCTTCCTGTTCACCCTGGTCACCACGGCGCTCTTCCTGACCCTGCTCGCCTCGGTCGCCGGGATGATCCTCGCCTGCGCCAACTCCCTGGCCCACGACGTGTTCGCCGCCCGGGTGCAGGAGATGCCGGCCCGCCGGGAGATGGCCCTGGCCCGCTTCTCCGCGCTCGCCATCGGCGTGCCCACGATCCTGCTGGCCACCCTGGTGCAGCACCACAGCCTGCAGCCGCTGGTGACGCTCTCCTTCTGCCTCGGCGCCTCCGCGCTCGCCCCCGCCCTCGTCTACAGCCTCTTCTGGCGCCGCTACACCCGCGCCGGGCTGATGGGCACCCTGCTCGGCGGTTCGCTGACCGTGCTGCTGCTCATGCCGGGCACCAACCTCGTCTCCGGTTCGCCCTTCTCGGCCTTCCCCGGCGCCGACTTCAACTGGTTCCCGTTCACCACGACCGGCATCGTCTCCATTCCGGCCGGCTTCCTCTTCGGCTGGCTGGGCACGGTCGTCTCCGGCCGCCGCAAGGCGGAGGAGCAGCGGCGCCAGTACGAGGCGGTGGAGGGCTGGATCCTGGCGGGCGCGGTCCGCAGGGGCGACTGACCCGACGCGGCAACGCACGCCTTCGCCCCGTCAGGGGGTGTCCTCCGGCTCACGCAGCCCCGACCCGGACGGCACCCCCTGCTCCTGCTCCACCCTCCCGGTCAGGGTGATCAGGCTGTTGCGCACGGAGTCCATGTGCGTCTGGACCTCGTCCCACATCTCGCTGTGCTCGCGCAGCACCCGCTCGGTCTCCTGGGCGATGCGCTTCTCCTCCGTGTGCGCCTCGTCGACGATCTCGACGGCACGCACCCGCGCCTGCTCCTCGCAGCGGCGCGCGGCCTCCTCGGCTTCGACGAGCGCCCGCTCCGCCTCGGCGACCCGGGCCTCGGCGGCGGCGATCCGCTCGGCCTGACAGGCCTCCAGCGCGACCAGCCGCTCGGCCTCCTCACGCTCCACGGCCGCCAGCCGCTCCGCCTGCTCCGCCGCCTGCTCGGCGGCGAGTCCGTCGATGCGCTCGCGCACCTCGCGCAGCGCGGCGAGCGCCTCCCCGCGCCGCTCCTTCACCCCGCGCCGCGCGCCGATCCGCAGCTCGTCGGCCTCGGCGCGCGCGGCGAGCACGAGCCGGCGGGCGTGCTCCACTGCCTCGGCGCGCGACGCGTCCGCCGCCTCCCGGGCCGCCTGGTGCACGTCCAGGGCGTACGCCTCGGCCTCCGCGATCTCCTCCTGCGCCGCCCGCCGCGCCTCCTCCCGGACCTCCTCCGCCTCCCGCAGCACCAGTCGGTACAGCTGCGCCGCGCGCTCCCCCAGCGACTCGTACGTCTGCGGCACCAGTTCCCCGACCGCCTCCCGCAGCCGCGCCGCCTCCGCCTCCATGTCCTTGGCGAGCACGGTCAGCCGCGCGGCGCGCTCCCATGCGGCGTCCCGGTCCTGCGACAGCGCCTCCAGGTACGCGTCGACCTGGTCGGGGCGGTAGCCGCGCCCCCGGACGGTCTCGATGCCGTACGGCGTCGCCGATGCGCTGCTCACCCTGGGAGCCCCTCTCCGCCGGACATACACGACATAATGATTTAGCGCATATCCTGCTAGACCAGGCCTGAGTGTTCATAACACGACACTCCGCAGAGATGTCACGGTCGAAATCGCCCCCGGCGACGCGCCCGGGAAAAAAATCGTGCCCTCCACGCACACGCGTGAAGGGCACGAGAGGAGCGGGCCTCAGCGGGCGCGGGCTACAACAGCCCGTCCCACATCTGCTCCAGCAGCACCGACCACCAGCTCTCCGGCGACCCCAGCGCCGCCGGGTCCAGCGCGGCAAGCTGCGCCTGGAAGTCCACCGTCCAGCGGCCCGCCTGCTCCTGGTTCAGCCCGTGCCTCAGCCGCCACATCCGACCCAGCAGCGCCAGGCACCGCGCGAACTCCGGCAGGCCGGTGTTCACGAACTGCGGCGGCACCGGAGCACCGCCCGGCCCGGCCTCCACCGGAACGGCCACGATGTTCGCCGTCCCGTACTGCACACACACCGCCCGGCCGAAGTCCGTGCCCATCACCAGGTACGACCCCGCGTCCGGCGCCGGCTGCACCCCGCGCTCCACCGCCAGCTCCGCCAGCGTCGGCACCGGACGGCCCGGCTGGGCCTGCGCCCAGAAGAACGGACCCAGGTCCACCGGAAGCCCGGCCACCACCAGCGTGTGCGCCACGACCGGCGGCACACCCTGCCGCGACACGGCCTGCTGCTCGAACCGGAAGACACCCGGCCCGAACGCCGCCGCCAGCTCCTGTGCGATCGCCTCCGGCGGGACGGGCGGCGCCGGCGGCACCGGCGGCAGCGGCGCCCGCACCGGCGCGGGCCGCGCCGGACCGTCGGCGACCTGATGCAGCTCACCCTGGTGCGCCAGCAACTGCCGCATGCCCTGCTGCCGGCTCGCGTGGTCGGTGCCGTACGGCGCGATGCTCGTGATCCGCGCCTGCGGCCACTGCTCCCGGATCATCCGCGCGCAGTACGCCCCCGGCAGCTCGCACGACTCCAGCTCCGTGTGCAGCTCCAGCACCTGGTCCGGCGGCACGTTCATCGCCCGCAGCTCATGGAAGATCTGCCACTCCGGATGCGGCGTGCCCGGCGCCGAACGCCGGATCAGCTGCTGCTCCGAACCGTCCTGCGCCCGGTAGCGCAGCACCGCCTGGTACCCCGGACCCACCGTCGGCTGCCCCTGCTGCGGATAGCCGTACGCCGGCGGCTGCCCCGGCAGCGGACCACCCGGCGGCGGCATCGCACCAGGCGGCGGCATCGGCTGCGGGTGCGGATGCGGCTGCGGCTGCGGCTGCGGCTGCGGCTGCGGCGGGGCCATCGGCGCCGGAACGCCGGGGGCGCCCGGCGGCATCCCGGGCGGACCGGGCACCGGCGGCGGGGGCGGCGGCGCTCCCGGACCGCCCACGGGCGGCGCCGCCAGCACGGTCTCCGCGTGGTGCACCGCACCACGGCCACCGCCCGGGGCACCGGGAGCGGCGGGCGCGCCGGGAACACCGGGAGCGCCCGGAGGCTGCGGGGCGCCGGGAGCGGGAGGCATCGGCATGCCCGGGGTGGCCAGCACCGTGGCCGCGTGGGGAGCGTCGCCCGGCGGCGTACCCGGCGCACCGGGCGGCTGAGGAGCACCCGGAGCACCGGGGCCCTCCGGGCCGAGCGCCGACACGAGCTGCGTCGGCACGTACCCGCCCGCGGGCGCGCCGGGAGCGCCCGGCGCGGGCGGCGGGGGCGCACTGCCCGGACGGGCGCCCGGCGTACCCGGGGCGCCCGGCGGCGGAGGCGGCGCGCCCAGCCCGGCGCGCGGCTTGCGCGGCGGCGGCGCCGCCTTGCTCGTCGCCGCGTCCGCGATGTCCCCGGCGTTCGGCGCGAGCGGCCGCTCGCCACCGGCCGGCGGAGGCGGCGCGTCCGGCACCGCACCCGGCGCCGGCGGATAGCCGTACGTCGGCGCACTGGGAGGCGCCGCGCCCGGAGGCGGCGGAGTCGCGCCCGGCCCGGCCGGCGGCGGCGTACCCGGCGCCGCGGGGGGCTGCGGATGGCCGTAGGACGGCACACCCGCGGGCGGCGGAGGCGTGGCGCCCGGCACACCCGGCGCGGCGGGCGGGGTGCCGGGGGCGCCCGGCGCCCCCGGCCCGCCCTGCGAGTCCAGCGCCGGCGCCACCGTCGTGGACGGCAGCGCGCTGCCCCCGGACATCAGCGCCGTCTTGGCGTCCGGCGCGGCGGCCGGCGGCCGCGGCGCGTCGCCGTCCGAGTCGCTCAGCGGCGGCGCGAACACGGTCGCCGGCAACGGCACCGAACGATCCTCGCCGGAATCCGCGTTGGTGTCCGTACCCGCCCACGGCGTGGCCCCCGCGGGAGCCTCCGGCGCACCCGGCACACCAGGCGCACCGGGCGCGACCGGCCCGCCCGCGGGCCCACCCGGCGCACCCGGCGCCCCGGCCGGCCCCGCGCCCGGTGTGGCGCCCGCACCGGCGGACGGCCACGAGGCACCGCTCCCGGAGCCCGGCCCCGCGGCCGGCGCGCCCGGCACCGCGTCCGAGGGCCCCGCCGCCGGCACCCCGGCCTGCGTCTCGGCGAGCGCCCCGCCGCCCCCGCCCGAACCGGCGGCGGCAGCACCGGAGTCCGCAGCGGCCGCGGCCCCCGAGGACTCCCCCGAACGGCGATCCGGGATGCCCAGCTTGTCCGCCGCCTCCTGCAACCACTCCGGCGGACTCAGCAGGAACGACGTCTGGTTCAGGTCCACCCGGGCCGGAGCCTGCGCCGGCACCGCGTCCCGCACCTCGTCGACCCGCCCGTACTCCTCCTCGTACCGGCGGATCACCTCGCCCACCGGCAGCGCCGGCCACAGCGTCGCCTCGCCGCTGTCCCGGGCGATGACGAGCCGCTGCCCGCCCGCGTCCGACCGCGGCCCCTCGGCACGGTCCTCGCCCCACACCACGAAGCCCAGCTCGAACTCCCGCACCCGCACCTCACGATGCTGGTACGCGGGCACATCCCCGTTGATCCACTCCTCAGCGCGCTCCTGCGCCTGCGCAAAGGTCACCATCGCTCGCAGCTCACTCCCCCACCGGCACGGACGACACCGGAACGGCACGCGCGAAACCGCCGTCCACCATCAGGCTCGCCACCGTCTCCAACTCCGGCGGATCGCCCGCCAGCCGCGACAGGAACGCGTCGAAGTCGTCACCGCACGGCAGCAGCAACCGCTCCACCCGCTCCGCCGGCGACCACGACGCGTCCACGTCCCGCACGTCGTCGTACGCGCAGAACCACACCGAACCCACCCGCTCGCCGCGCACCTTCACCGCGAGCAGACCACCCTGCACGAAACCGACGCCCAGGTAATCCTTCGTCAGGTGGTCGCGCAGGCACTTGTTGACGTACACCAGGTCGTTGACCGCGGCCTCGTCCCGCACCGTGAAGAACGGCTGGTCCAGCAGCAGCCCCAGCTCGGCGTCCAGCGCGGCGCCCACCGGCGCACAACCGCCGGCCGCCTTGAGGAACGACCGGTACGCGCCCGGCAGGCGGTACCCCAGCTCCTCCTCGACGCCCTGCACCTGCGACTCCGTCACCGCCACACCCGACTTCGGCAGCCCGAAGTGCGCCGGACGCGTCTCCTGCAACGGCCGCGTACCGCGCTTGCCGTGATCCACCCGGGTCGTCGCCACCCCGCCGTGATGCCGCAACAGCGCCTTCACCTCGACCGGCACCAACTCCAGCCGCCGCGAACCCACCACGTGGTGCCACGTCCAGCCGTGCGGCGTCGCCACATCCGGCACCGTGTCCCACAACTCGTGCCCCGTCGCCGCCAACGCCGCGTTCGCCGACACGTAGTCCGTCAGCCTCAGCTCGTCGACCCCGAAACCCTCCGGCGGATCGGCGATCTCCGCCGCCGCGCGCGCGTACGCCGAGAAATCCGGGTAACCATGCTCATCGACCCGTACCCCTCTCGGGTGACGTGCCGCCCGGACCGGATCCGGGAAGTGCACGACCTGCCCGGCATAGGCCGCGTTCGGCGGCG
The DNA here is from genome assembly GCF_055601245.1 of Streptomyces sp. NPDC038135. Lineage (NCBI taxonomy): Bacteria > Bacillati > Actinomycetota > Actinomycetes > Kitasatosporales > Streptomycetaceae > Streptomyces > Streptomyces sp. NPDC038135. The sequence goes on from NZ_JBVJXS010000007.1 coordinate 116,874, forward strand.
CGGCTTGTCCCCCGGCCTGGCGGCTGGGCGGTGCCCCCAGCCCGAGCCGACCTGTCGTCATGGCGGTTGCCCCCTGAGGCGTTCTCTCTGGCCTGAACGGCGGTGTCGATCGCGGATGCCGACAGCCTAAGCGGTACGCGCACACCGGTCACCGGCCCGCCGCCCCACCCCGCCACATCCCGCCCCCACTTCCGTGACCAGCCGTCACCCCAACGTCACAGCACCACCCGACCCGGGCGTGTCGCGCCGCCCCAGCTTCCCGACGAGCCACGGCATTTGGCACTCTGTGTCCTTCGGGGGCACCCCCGGGGAGGGAAAACGCACATGAACGCGACGCAGACCGGAGGCGCCGACGTGCGGGCCGGCGACCCGCGCATCGGCTGGAGCGGCACCCCCACGCCCGCCGCCCCCACCCTCCACCACCGCCGCGACGGCATCCTCCCCACCATCGCCGCCGCCCTCTCCGTACGCGGCACCACCCTCACCGGCACCGCCGCCCGCGGCGACCAGCCACCGGTCCTGCACCCCCTCGTACAGGACTTCCTCGACACCCTCACCAGCACTCAGCGCGACCGCTTCACCGGCCGCTGCGCCGAGACCATCCTCATCTCCCGGCACATCACCGCCGCCGACGCCGCCCGCACCAAACGCGCCGCCCGCAAGCCCATGACCAACGGCGAAGCCCGCAAAGTCCTCAAGCAGGCCAAGCTCACCACCCGCCGCATACGCGAGGACGGCGACCCCCTCCACGGGAACTTCGCCACGCCCTGCCGCGCCTGCACCGCCCTGAGCGCCCACTTCGGCGTCCGCGTCGTCGACCCCACCGCCGGCGACTGAACCCACCCCACCCCGCACGGCGAGACCCACCGGAACGCCCCGCACCACCCGCACAGCACGCACGACGATCGAAGGGCAGATGCACCCCGACCGCACCTCCACCACCCGCTTCCCCGTCCCCGTCGACGCCGCCCTGCGCGCCGCCGGCTGGCAGCCCGGGCGCTGGGACATAAAGCAAGCGGAGTACTGGGCCGACACCCTGCGCGAGCACACCTCACCCGCCGGACACGAGCACACCGTCTTCCCCGCCGCCGTCGAGGCCTGGGCCGAGTTCGGCGGACTGCGCATCGCCCCCACCGGACCCGGCCGCCAGGTCGCCCCCGCGACCCTGCACCTCGACCCCCTGCACGGCCTCCACCTCGCCCGCACCCTCGGCGACCTCGGCCGCGCCCTCGGCACCGAGGTCAGCCCCCTCGGCGAGGAGACCGACACCTCCGCCCTCCTCGCCATCGACGCCGAAGGCCGCGTCTACGCCCTCGACCACACCGGCGACTGGTACCTCGGCCCCGACATCGACCAGGCCCTGACGACCCTCGTCACCGGCGCCATACCCGCCCGCCTCACCACCGCCTGACCCCACCCGGCACCGACCGGCCCGGTCGGCAACGGCGGCGCCCGTCACACCGCGGCGGCCGCGCCCCTCACACCGCCGGGATCACCGCCGACACCCGGAAACCCCCCACATCCGTCGGCCCCGACACGAACACGCCCCCCAGCGCCAGCACCCGCTCCCGCATCCCCACCAGACCGTTGCCGCCCGACGGCAACCCCGCCGCCAACGCGGAGCCCGGCTCCGGCGGCGGACCGTTCTCCACCTGCATCGCGATCTCCCCGACCCGATGCGCGAGCCGCACGTACGTCTTCGCGCCCCCCGCGTGCTTGTGCACGTTCGTCAGCGCCTCCTGCACCACCCGGTACGCCGTCTGCTCCACCTCCGCCGCATACGACCGCACCTCCCCCTCCACCGACAGATCGACCACCATCCCCGCCGCGGCCGACTGCCCCACCAGCTCCTCCAGCTCCGACAGACACGGCCCCTCCTCCTCGGCCGCCTTCGAAGCCGCCCGCACCACGGCCGCCCCCACCGCGGCCAGCGGCACCGCCGCCGCCCGCCGCCCCGCGTCCTCCCCGGCCCGCAGCACCCCGAGCATCTCCCGCAGCTCCGTCAGCGCCTGACGCCCCATGTCCCCCACCAGCGCGGCGTTCTTCACCGCCTTCTCCGGGTCCTTCCGCGCCACCGCCTGCAACGCCGCCGCATGCACCACCATCAGACTCACCCGGTGCGCGACCACGTCGTGCATCTCACGGGCGATCCGCGTCCGCTCCTCGTTGCGCGCCCACTCGGCCCGCTCCTCCGCCCGCTCCGCGAGCAACTGCAGCTCCCGCTCCAGCGAGTCCGCCCGCTCCCGCAGGCTTTCCATCAACCGGCGCCGCGCGCCCACGTACAGACCGAGCAGCACCGGCGGCGCCGTCAGACCCAGCGAGGTCGTGATCGAGGCGAACGGCACGAACCAGTCGCCCAGCGTCAGATCACCCCGCGCCATGTCCTGCCGCACCCGCACGAACGTCACGACCATCGTGCCCACCAGCGACATCCCCGCCAGCGCCACGATGATCCGCCGCGGCAGCTCGCACGCCGCCAGCGTGTACAGGCCGACGATGCCCATCAGGAAGCCCATCTGGGCCGGCGTGATCGCGATCGCGACCAGCACGACGGCGATCGGCCACTTCCTGCGCACCAGCAGGACCGAGCCGGCGATCAACCCGAACACGATCCCCACCGACACCGGGACACCCGCGTCCCGGGCGAACGGAATCCCCTCCGCCCCGCACTCCACGGCCGACACCAGCGCGAGACTCCCGTCGAGCACCGCACTGCGCCACCTGGCCCACCACCACGGGCCGGTCAGGGCCCTGGTGTGCTCTTCCCCCGTCGTGGTCATGCCCCCAGCCTACGGGCGGCGGCCATGCCATTTCCGGTGACTTTCGCCTACCGCCGCACACCACACTCCGTAATCGAATGACACCTGATCCCCCCGAGATCCCTCGAACAGCTGAACCCCATCCGTTCGACCCCGGACCCGATCATTCCGCCCGGACGGTATGCGTATGACACATTCACCCGGCAAGAGCAGCAGGTACGAGGACTTCGAAACGTTGCGGAAGCGAGCGGTCGCGCTGCGGCGGGAGGGGTACAGCCTCCGGCAGATCCGGGACGAGCTGAGGGTCTTCAACAACGACATCCTCAACCGGCTCGTGAAGGGCGAACCGCCCCCGGAATGGACGAAACGCCCGAACGCCAAGGACGACCTCCGGGAGAGGGCCCGGGAACTGCGCCTGAAGGGGTGGACGTACGACCGGATCCAGGCGGCACTGGGCTGCTCCAGGAGCTCGGTCTCGCTGTGGGTGCGGGACCTGCCGAGGCCGGCTCCGCGCTACACACCTGAGGAGCAACAGGAGCTGATGCGCGCGGGTCTGGCCCACAGATACGCAGCCGTGGACCGCGAGCGTGAAGCAACGAAGCGGGCCGCGGCCGGCTCGGTCGGCAAGCTGTCCGAACGGGATCTGTTCCTGACAGGCGTCGCTCTCTACTGGGCCGAGGGCGCGAAGGACAAGCCGTATGCCCGGCGCGAGACCGTGCAGTTCGTCAACAGCGATCCGGGCGTGATCCGGGTCTATCTCGCCTGGCTGGATCTGCTCGGCGTGGAGCCCGAGCGGCGCCGGTGCCGTCTCATGATCCACGCGACGGGTGACGTCGAGGGCGCCATCCAGTACTGGGCCGACATCGTGGGCGTGGAGGCCGACACCTTCCAGCGGACGACCATCAAGAAGCACAACCCGAAGACCGTCCGCAAGAACGTGGGCGAGAACTACCGGGGCTGTCTTGTGATCAATGTTCTGCAGGGGGCAGAGCTGTACCGTCGCATCGACGGCTGGTGGCAGGGCATCGTGAAGGGTGTCTCCGGGATCACACCACCACGCTCCTCGGGTATGGTCTGAGGCGCTGTCCCCCGTGGTGTAACTGGCAGCACACTGGTTTTTGGTACCAGCAGGACAAGGTTCGAATCCTTGCGGGGGAGCCACAGCACACACGATCCAGGTTCGGGTCCTGACCGGTGACAGTACCGTCAGGGCCCGCACTCATATCCGCCACAACGCGCCCCGGTATCCTGCGGCTGTCACCCCCACCCATCCAGAGCCGAAGGGCAACCCCGTGAGCGCCATTCGCCCGGCAGCCGTCGTCGTTCTCGCAGCGGGTGAGGGCACCCGTATGAAGTCGGCCACACCGAAGGTCCTGCACCAGATCTGCGGTCGTTCCCTCGTGGGCCATGTGCTGGCCGCCTCCCGTGAGTTGGATCCGGCGAACCTGGTCGTGGTCGTGGGGCACGCCCGTGAGCAGGTCGCCGCGCACCTCGGTGAGATCGACCCCGGCGTCCGCACGGCCGTGCAGGAGCAGCAGAACGGCACCGGGCACGCGGTGCGGATGGGTCTCGAGGAGCTGGGCGGCCCGGTCGACGGGACCGTGGTCGTGGTGTGCGGGGACACTCCGCTGCTGACCGCGGACACGCTGCGGCGGCTCGCGGAGACGCACGCCGCCGACGGCAACGCCGTGACGGTGCTGACCGCGGAGGTCCCGGACGCGACCGGTTACGGCCGGATCGTGCGCGACGAGGCGTCGGGCGCGGTGACGGCGATCGTGGAGCACAAGGACGCGTCGGACGCGCAGCGGTCGATCCGGGAGATCAACAGCGGGGTGTTCGCGTTCGACGGGCGGCTGCTGGCGGACGCGCTGAAGAAGGTGCGGACGAACAACAGCCAGGGCGAGGAGTACCTGACGGACGTGCTCGGGATCCTGCGTGAGGCGGGGCACCGGGTCGGTGCGTCGGTGGCCGGTGATCACCGGGAGATCGCGGGGATCAACAACCGGGTGCAGCTCGCGGAGGCGCGCCGGATTCTGAACGACCGTCTGCTGACGCGGGCGATGCTGGACGGTGTGACGGTGGTGGATCCGGCGTCGACGTGGGTGGACGTGACGGTGACGTTCGAGCGGGACTCGGTGGTGTATCCGAACACGCTGCTGTCGGGTGCGACGCTGATCGGCGAGGGTGCCGAGGTGGGTCCGAACAGCCGGCTCAACGACACCCGGGTGGGTGCGGGGGCGCGGGTGGACAACACGGTGTCGGACGGCGCGCGGATCGGCGCGGGGGCGTCCGTGGGGCCGTACGCGTATCTGCGGCCGGGTACGCGTCTCGGTGCGAAGGCCAAGATCGGTACGTACGTGGAGACGAAGAACTCGTCGATCGGTGAGGGGACGAAGGTTCCGCATCTGTCGTACGTGGGTGACGCGACGATCGGCGATTTCTCGAACATCGGTGCGGCGAGTGTGTTCGTGAACTACGACGGGGAGAGCAAGCACCACACGACCGTCGGCTCGCACTGCAAGACGGGGTCGGACAACATGTTTGTGGCTCCTGTCACGGTCGGGGACGGTGCTTACACCGCCGCCGGGTCCGTGATCACGAAGGATGTGCCGCCCGGTTCGCTGGCCGTGGCCCGTGGTCAGCAGCGGAATATCGAGGGTTGGGTGGCTCGCAAGCGTCCTGGGAGCGCGGCCGCGAAGGCGGCCGAGGCGGCGTCCCGGCAGGGCGCTGACGAGGACTGACGGGAAACGGGTGCGCCGAACACGGCGTACCGTGATAAGTGGACATCCGCACCCCTACCAGCTGATTCGGCCTCTCGCGCCCAGCCGAGTGGTGGCTTGGGCAGCCGGCTGGCTTTTAGAGACCTCTGAGGAGACTGTGCTGTGACCGGGATCAAGACGACCGGCGAGAAGAAGATGATGTTCTTCTCCGGCCGCGCCCACCCCGAGCTTGCCGAGGAGGTCGCCCAGCAGCTGGGTGTCGGGGTCGTCCCGACGAAGGCCTTCGACTTCGCCAACGGCGAGATCTACGTCCGTTACCAGGAGTCGGCGCGTGGCGCCGACTGCTTCCTGATCCAGAGCCACACGGCGCCGATCAACAAGTGGATCATGGAGCAGCTGATCATGATCGACGCGTTGAAGCGCGCGTCGGCCCGTTCGATCACGGTGATCGTGCCGTTCTACGGTTACGCGCGGCAGGACAAGAAGCACCGGGGCCGTGAACCGATCTCGGCGCGTCTGATCGCGGATCTGATGAAGACCGCGGGCGCGGACCGGATCCTGACCGTGGATCTGCACACGGACCAGATCCAGGGCTTCTTCGACGGTCCGGTGGACCACCTGTTCGCGCTGCCGCTGCTGGCGGACTACGTGGGCGGCAAGGTGGACCGGCAGAAGCTGACGGTCGTGTCGCCGGACGCCGGCCGGGTGCGGGTGGCGGACCGCTGGTGCGACCGGCTGGGCGCGCCGCTGGCGATCGTGCACAAGCGGCGGGACAAGGACGTGGCGAACCAGGTCACGGTGCACGAGGTCGTCGGTGATGTGAAGGGCCGGATCTGCGTCCTGGTGGACGACATGATCGACACGGGTGGCACGATCTGCGCCGCGGCGGACGCGCTGTTCGCGCATGGTGCGGAGGACGTCATCGTGACGGCTACGCACGGTGTGCTGTCGGGTCCGGCGGCGGACCGGCTGAAGAACTCGCGGGTGAGTGAGTTCGTGTTCACGAACACGCTGCCGACGCCGGGTGAGCTGGCGGGGGACCTGGACAAGATCAAGGTTCTGTCGATCGCTCCGACGATCGCGAGCGCGGTGCGTGAGGTGTTCGAGGACGGGTCGGTGACCAGCCTCTTCGACGAGCAGTGAGGTTTCTGCAGTTCGCCTTCGCGGGCTAGCTGAAGATCCTTTTGGAGGCGGCCTCCCCTGCCGAGTAGACTGCTGCAGTTGCTCGGCGAGGGAGGCCGTTCCCGTTTCCACGGGGTACGGCGATCCGTTATCGACGCGCTCTTCGTAGCAGGCCGTTCGTGGCCGGGTGACCACGTCCGTCTCTGTTTCCGAGGAGTGATCAACATGTCCGAGGTCAAGCTCACCGCCGCCACGCGCAGCGAGTTCGGCAAGGGTGCCGCCCGTCGTATCCGCCGTGAGGACAAGGTTCCCGCCGTTCTCTACGGTCACGGCTCCGACCCGCTGCACCTGACCCTTCCGGGCCACGAGCTGCTGCTGGCGCTGCGCACGCCGAACGTCCTGATCTCGCTGGACATCGACGGCAAGACCAACGAGCTGGCGATCCCGAAGTCCGTGCAGCGCGACCCGATCAAGGGCTTCCTGGAGCACGTCGACCTGCTGCTGGTCAAGCGCGGCGAGAAGGTCACGGTCGAGATCCCGGTGCAGACCGAGGGCGAGCTGGCCCCGGGCGGCAACCTGCTCGAGCACGTGCTGAACGCGCTTCCGGTCGAGGCCGAGGCCACGCACATCCCCGAGGCCGTCACCGTCTCCGTCGAGGGCCTGGAGGCCGGCGCCTCCATCCACGCCAAGGACATCACCCTGCCGTCCGGCGTGACCCTGGCCGTCGATGAGGACGCGGTCGTCCTGCAGGTCCTGGCCGCGCAGGCCGAGGAGGCCCCGGAGGGCGAGGAGACCGAGGGCGCCGAAGAGGTCGCCGAGGCCTGATCCTCGTAGTCGTCGTTTCGTCAGCCGCTGTTCCCCGTGGGGGACGGCGGCTGGCGCGTATCAAGGAGACATGGACGTGAGCACTCCCGCAGGCGCCCCCTGGCTGATCGTGGGGCTCGGTAATCCCGGGCCGGAGTACGCCATGAACCGGCACAACGTCGGTTTCATGGTGGTGGACCTGCTCGCCGGGCGGATCGGGGGGAAGTTCAAGCGGGCGGGCAAGGCGCAGGCGCAGGTGCTGGAGGGGCGGATCGGTCCGGTGGGGCCGGCGAGCCGCCGGGTGATCCTGGCGAAGCCGATGTCGTTCATGAACCTGTCGGGTGGGCCGGTGAACGCGTTGCGGGACTTCTACAAGGTGCCGCCGGCGAACGTCGTCGCGGTGCACGACGAGCTGGACATCGACTACGGCGTGCTGCGGCTGAAGCTGGGCGGCGGGGACAACGGGCACAACGGTCTGAAGTCGATGACGAAGGCGATGGGCGCGGACTACCACCGGGTGCGGTTCGGGATCGGCCGGCCGCCGGGGCGGATGCAGGTGGCGGACTTCGTGCTGAAGGACTTCTCGTCGTCGGAGCGCAAGGAGCTGGACTACTTCGTGGACCGGGCGGCGGATTCGGTGGAGTGCCTGGTGACGGAGGGTCTGGAGCGGGCGCAGAGCGCCTACAACTCCTGACTTGTCCGGTCTTGGCTCCCCCCGGAGTTGACCGGCAGTAGGGGTATGGCCAATGATCCCCGCCATGCCTGCCTCAGCCACCACCGCCCGCCAGGCCTCCGTGACCGCGCTGCGGTTCGGGCGGGTCGCGTCGACGGGTGTCCTCGCCGCGCTGATCCTGTTCGCGGGGGTGTGGGGTTCCTGGGGGACCGCGCAGCACGTGATGCTGACCAAGGGGCGGGAGCGGGGCACGGTCCGGGTGGCGGACTGCGCGGGGGACGTCTGCTCCGGTCCGTTCACGCCGGCCTCCGCGGGGGCCGGTGCGCACGCGCGCGTGAAGATCGAGCGGTCGGTCGCGGTGCGCGCGGGGCGGACGTACGACGTGGTGCTGAAGCCGGGGTCGGCCGAGGCGGTGCGGTCGGGTCCCGCGGGTGTGCTGTACGCGTGGGTGCCGTTCGGCGGGGCGCTGCTGCTGGCGTCGGTCGTGGTGGCGGGCGGGATGCGGCGGACCCGGCCGGCGTGGGCGCTGGCCGGGGCGGGTGCGGCGCTGCTGACGGCGGCGTTCGTGGCGCTGTGACGGGGTTGGGGCGTTCTTCACATGTGTAGGGGCCCTGTGTGTTGTCCGTTCGTGATTGACCGGGCCCCGGGCCGGGCCGGAAGCTGAACCGCCCCCTCCACATCTTCCCGTCCCTGTCGCGTAGATGGACTGCCCTATGCCCACCCCCACCCGCGTCGGCGTTCTGACCGCCGTCGCCTCGGCGGCGCTGTTCGCCGTCCCCGCCGCCGCCCACGCCGCTCCCGGCGACAACGGCACCGTCAAGATCCACGATGCCCGCACCGGCGAGGAGCTGCGCCGCAACGAGCCGCACGTGTGCACGTTCTACCTGGACGCCTTCGGCTTCGACGGCGTGCAGCGGGTCGACTGGCACATCGAGGCCTGGGCGCCGACGGCGTCCGTGAAGGGCGAGACGGTGAAGTCCGGCGCCCTCACGCTGGACACCGGCGGTCACGGCCGCACGGACGACCTGTCACTGCCGGACGGTCACTACAAGCTGTTCTGGAACTTCGAGGGCGAGAAGGGCGCGGCGAAGCACAAGGTGTTCTGGACGGACTGCGCCGGTTCCGAAGGGGGCGCGGGCGCGCCGTCCGGTTCGGCGTCGCCGTCCGCTTCGGCGCCGGGCTCCTCGACCGCGTCGCCGGGTTCCTCGTCCGCCGCGTCGCCGTCGTCCTCGTCCGGCTCGGTGCCGGGTGCGCCGGCGTCCGGTTCGCCGTCCCCGGCGGTGTCCTCGTCGCCGTCCGCCCAGGGCGGCGGTGACCTGGCGGAGACGGGCAACGGTGCTCCGGTGGGGCTGCTGTCGGCCGGTGCCGCGGTGCTGGTCGGCGCGGGCGGCTTCCTGGTGGCCCGGCGCCGGCGGGCGCTGCGCGGCTGAGGCCGGCGTAGACGGACGGGTGCCCCCGTGGTCGTGCGACCGCGGGGGCACCCGTGTGTGCGGTGGGGCTGTCAGCCGGTGTTGCGCAGGCCCGCCGCCACGCCGTTGACGGTGAGGAGCAGGGCGCGGGAGAGCAGCGGGTCGGCTTCGGCGCCCGCGGCGGCCGCGTCGCGCTGCCGCTTGAGCAGGGTGACCTGGAGGTAGGAGATGGGGTCGAGGTAGGCGTCGCGGATGGCGAGCGTCTGCTTGAGGACGGGGGTGGCGTCGAGGAGTTCGTCCTCGCCGGTGATCTTCAGGACCTCGCGGACGGTGAGTTCGTGTTCGGCCTTGATGGTGTCGAACACGTGCTTGAGCTCGTCGGGGACGAGGGTGTCGACGTAGTGCTGGGCGATCCGCAGGTCGGTCTTGGCGAGGGTCATCTCGACGTTGGAGACGAAGTTGCGGAAGAAGTGCCACTGTTCGTGCATCTCGCCGAGCACGGTGTCCAGACCGGTTTCGCGCAGTGCCTTGAGTCCGGAGCCGACGCCGAACCAGCCGGGCACGATCTGCCGGGACTGAGTCCAGCCGAACACCCACGGGATGGCGCGCAGACCGTCGAGCGAGACGCCGGAGCCGGGGCGGCGGGAGGGCCGCGAGCCCAGGTGCAGCTCGGCGAGCTGGTCGACGGGCGTGGAGGCGAGGAAGTACGTCGGCAGGTCGGGGTCCTCGACGAGCCGGCGGTAGGCGGCGTGGGCGGCGTCGGAGACGACGTCCATGGCGGCGTCCCAGCGGGCGAGGGCCTCGTCGGACTGGCGGGGCGCGGTGTGCAGGGCGGAGGCCTGCAGGGTGGCCGCGACGGTCAGTTCGAGGTTCTCGCGGGCGAGGGAGGGGATGAGGTACTTGTCAGAGATGACCTCGCCCTGTTCGGTGACCTTGATCTCGCCTTCGAGGGTGCCCCAGGGCTGGGCGAGGATGGCGTCGTGGGAGGGGCCGCCGCCGCGGCCGACGGTGCCGCCGCGGCCGTGGAAGAGGCGCAGCCGCACGCCGTAGCGGTGGGCGACGTCGCGCAGCCGGCGCTGGGCGCGGTGGATCTCCCACTGGCTGGTGGTGATGCCGCCGAACTTCGAGGAGTCGGAGTAGCCGAGCATGACCTCCTGGACGTCGCCGCGCAGCGCGACCAGGCGCCGGTAGGACGGGTCGGAGAGCATGTCCTCCAGGATGGTGTCGGCGGCGCGCAGTTCGTCGGTGGTCTCCAGCAGCGGCACGATGCCGATCTTCGCCCAGCCGGCGTGCAGGTCGACGAGGCCGGCCTCGCGGGCGAGGACGGCGGCGGCGAAGACGTCGTCGGCGCCCTGGCACATGGAGATGATGTAGGACTCGATGACCTCGGGTCCGAAGACCTCCAGGGCCTTCTTCACGGTCTCGAAGACGCCGAGGGTCTTCTGCCCGGCGGCGTCGACGGGGGCCGGGGTGGGGGCGAGCGGCCTGCGGGAGCGCAGTTCCTTGGCGAGGAGCCTGGCCCGGTAGTCGCGGGGCATGTCGGCGTACCGCCAGGACTCCTCGCCGAGTCGGTCGAAGAGCTGGCCGAGGGCGTGGTGGTGGGCGTCGGCGTGTTCGCGGACGTCCATGGTGGCGAGCTGGAGGCCGAAGGCGGCGAGGGTGCGGATGGTGCGGGCGAGGCGGCCGTCGGCGAAGAGGGCGCCGCGGTGCTCGCGCAGGGAGGTCTGGATGATGCGCAGGTCGGCGAGGAGTTCGCCGGTGCCGAGGTAGTCGCGGCCGTCCTGGTGGGGGGTGCCCTTGGCGAGGCGCTCCTTGGTGTTCTCCAGCTTCTGCCGGATGCAGGTGGCCTTCAGCCGGTAGGGCTCCTCGGCGTTGAGGCGCTTGTAGCGGGGGCTGATCTCGGGCAGCTGTTCGAGGTCGCGGTGCAGGGAGTCCAGCAGTTCCTCGGTGGCTCCGGCGTAGCGGATGGAGTTGGAGAGCAGGCCGCGCAGTTCGTCGATCATCTCCAGGGCGTCGTTGATGCCGTGCTCGTGCTGGAGGATGAGGACGTCCCAGGTGACCTGGGGGGTGACGTTGGGGTTGCCGTCGCGGTCGCCGCCGATCCAGGTGCCGAAGGTGAGCGGGCGGGTGGCGTCGGGCAGTCTGACGCCGACGCGCTCCAGTTCGGCGGTGAGGTCCTCGAGGACGTCGCCGACGGCGTCGGCGTGCAGTTCGTCGAGGTAGTAGATGGCGTTGCGGGCCTCGTCTGCGGGTTCGGGGCGGACGACGCGCAGTTCGTCGGTCTGCCACACGAGGTCGATGTTCTCGGCGAGGCGGATGTCGTGGCGGCGGCGGTCGGAGTCGAGGACGGGGGCGTCCAGGAGCGCGGCGACGCGCCGGAGCTTGTTCAGGACCGACCGGCGTGCGGCCTCGGTGGGGTGCGCGGTGAACACGGGGCGGACGTTGAGGTGCTCGACGGTCTGCCGCAGGTGCTCGGGGTCGGCGTCCTTGAGGCGGTCCGCGGTGCGGGCGAGGAGGCCGCCCTCGGCGGCGCGGCGGGCGCGCAGCTCGCGGCCGCGGTGCACCTGCTCGGTGACGTTGGCGAGGTGGAAGTAGGTGGAGAAGGCGCGGACCAGCTTGGCGGCGGTCTCCAGTTCGGTGCCGCGCAGCAGCTCGGCGGCGGCTTCGCCGTCCTCCCGGGTGAGGCGGCGGACCTTTTCCACCAGGTCGAGGAGTTCGGGGCCTTCCTGGCGTACGAGGGTCTCGCCCAGGAGGTCACCCAGCCGGCGGATGTCGGCTCGCAGCTCGCTGCCGGTCGTGGTGGTCTGGTCGTCGGCACTGCTCACAGGTGCGGCTCCTTGCAGTGTTGAAGCTCGTCTGGAGGGAACCCGGACGTCCGTCCACCGCGCGGCGGGTGCCGCATACGGGCCGAGGCGTCCGGGAAGGAATCAGAGCGGACCGCGCTGTCCGACCGACTACAAGGATAGGTGTCCACTCGGACGCGCAGGCTCGCGGGCTCTTGCCGCCGGACGGCACGCTGACATACTTACGACGCCGTAGGTTACGGAACCGTAGGGAACGGTCGCTCCATCTCCCGCCGGTTCCGGCGGCCCGGCATCTGCCTCGACCCTAGACCCCACAGGGGACGCGCATGACCTCTAGTTCCGATGTGATCGACGAAGCCCGTAAGGCCAACGACACCTCCATCTCCTCCGCCACGCTGGGCGGCGAGCAGAAGCGTTCGATCGAGCAGATCACGCTGCTCCTGTTCATCACGGTGCCGTTCCTGGCACTGGTGGCGGCCGTGCCGCTGGCCTGGGGCTGGGGGGTGAGCTGGCTCGACCTGGGCCTGCTGGTGTTCTTCTACTTCCTGGGATGCCACGGCATCACGATCGGTTTCCACCGGTACTTCACCCATGGCTCGTTCAAGGCGAAGCGGCCCCTGCGGATCGCGCTGGCGATCATGGGTTCGCTGGCGGTCGAGGGGCCGCTGGTGCGCTGGGTGGCCGACCACCGCAGGCACCACAAGTTCTCCGACGCGGAGGGCGACCCGCACTCGCCGTGGCGGTTCGGGGAGACGGTCCCGGCTCTGATCAAGGGCCTGTGGTGGGCGCACATCGCCTGGATGTTCGACGAGGAGCAGACCCCGCAGGAGAAGTACGCCCCGGACCTGATCAAGGACCCGGCGCTGCGGGCGATCTCCCGCCAGTTCGTGCTGTGGACGGCCGTGTCCCTGGCGCTTCCGCCGCTGATCGGCGGGCTGGTGACGATGTCCTGGTGGGGCGCGTTCACCGCGTTCTTCTGGGGTTCACTCGTCCGGGTGGCCCTGCTGCACCACGTGACGTGGTCGATCAACTCGATCTGCCACGCGGTGGGCAAGCGGCCGTTCAAGTCGCGGGACCGCTCCGGCAACGTGTGGTGGCTGGCGGTCCTGTCGTGCGGGGAGTCCTGGCACAACCTGCACCACGCCGACCCGACCTCGGCCCGGCACGGGGTGATGCGCGGGCAGGTGGACTCCTCCGCGCGGTTCATCCGCTGGTTCGAGCTGCTCGGCTGGGCGTACGACGTGCGCTGGCCGTCACGCTCGCGTATCGATTCACGGCGCGACACCGGTGAAGGCGGCTCCCGGCGCCGGAAGGAAACCGTCGAGGCGGCATGATTGACGCCGTGGCGACCGACTCCAGCAGCACTCCGGGCAACGACAAGCAGCGGCGGACCCGCCGGACCCGTATGACCGGCGCCGAGCGTCGCCAGCAGCTGCTGGAGATCGGTCGCACCCTGTTCGCGGCGAAGGGCTTCGAGGGCACGTCGGTGGAGGAGATCGCGGCGAAGGCCGGGGTGTCCAAGCCGGTGGTGTACGAGCACTTCGGCGGCAAGGAGGGGCTGTACGCGGTGGTGGTCGACCGCGAGATGCGGCGGCTGCTGGACATGGTGACCGGCTCGCTGACCGCCGGGCATCCGCGTGAGCTGTGCGAGCAGGCGGCGTTCGCGCTGCTGGACTACATCGAGGAGTACACGGACGGGTTCCGCATCCTGGTCCGCGACTCCCCCATCCCGCAGTCGACGGGCACCTTCGCGTCCCTGATCTCCGACATCGCCACGCAGGTGGAGGACATCCTGGGCCGCGAGTTCAAGTCCCGCGGCTTCGACCCGAAGCTGGCCCCGCTCTACGCCCAGGCGCTGGTCGGCATGGTCGCGCTGACCGGCCAGTGGTGGCTGGACGTGCGCCGGCCGAAGAAGGCGGAGGTCGCGGCGCACCTGGTGAACCTGGCCTGGCACGGCCTGGACGGCCTGGAGCAGCGGCCGCGGCTGATAGGGCACCGGAAGGCCTAGCGGGGGTCCCGCGGGACGGCCTGGCCGGGTTCCAGGAACTCGAGCCGGTTGCCCGCCGGGTCCTCGGAGAAGAAGCGCCGGTGGCCCGGCAGGTCGTCGTCCCAGGTGACCGGCGCTCCGTGGGCGGCGAGCCGGGCCGCATAGGCCTCGATGTCCGTGACCCGCAGCCCCGGGTGGGCCTGCCGGGCGGGCCGGAAGTCCGTCTCGGCGCCCAGGTGGAGGTGGACCGGGCCGGCCCGGAACCAGCAGCCGCCGCGCGCGGCCAGCACCGGCGGCTTGGGGATCTCGGTCATGCCGAGGACGTCCACGTAGTAGGCCCGCGCGGTGTCCTCGGAGCCGGGCGGGATGGCGAGCTGGACGTGGTCGAGCGCGGCGAGCACGGCTCACTCCCCCTTCTTCACGGCGACCGCGAACAGCCGGCGGAACGGCAGGACCGTGCCGTACGGCGCGCTCGGGTAGGCCGCGCGGAGCAGGTCGCGGTACTCGGCGACGAAGGCGTCGCGGGCCTCGGGATCGTCGGCGAGGGCGGTCAGGGCGGGGCGCAGGCCGGTGCCCTTGACCCAGTCGAGGACGGGGTCCTCGCCGGTCAGCACGTGCAGGTACGTCGTCTGCCACACGTCGGTGGCGCAGCCGAGGCGGGCGAGGCGGTCCAGGTAGGCGGCGGGGGTGTGCACGGAGTCCTCGTGGCGCAGCACGTCGCCGAGGAGGGGCTTCCAGCGGGGGGCGGCGGCGAGTTCGCGCATCAGGGCGTGCAGCGGGGCGTCGATGTTGTCGGGGACCTGGAAGGCGAGGGCGCCGCCCGGCGCGAGGCCCGCGATCCAGTCGGCGAAGCGGTCGGCGTGGCCGGGCACCCACTGCAGGGTGGCGTTGGAGACGATCAGGTCGTACGGCTCGCCGGGCGTCCAGGTGCGGGCGTCGGCGTGGGCGAAGTCGAGCCGGCCGCCGCCCGCGGTGGGGCCCTCGTGGTCGACGTGCGCCTTGTCGAGCATCTCGGGCGAGTTGTCATAGCCGGTGATGCGGGCGGTGGGCCAGCGTCCGGCGAGCAGGGTGGTGACGTTGCCGGGGCCGCAGCCGAGGTCGGCGATCCGGGGCCGGCGGGAGGGGAGCTCCGGGACGCGGGCGAGGAGGTCGGTGAAGGGGCGGGCGCGGTGGCCGGCGTGACGGAGGTACTGGGCTGGGTCCCAGGCGGGTGTCGTCATGTCGTTCACTCTCCCGGGAATATTGTCTTGATGTCAAGAGACTCGACATCAAGAGACTTCATGTCGACACAACCACTACACTGATCTCCATGGAGGACGAGGTCGATCGGCTGGTCGCAGCGTGGCGCCGGGAGCGCCCGGACCTCGACGTGGAGCCGCTCGAGGTGCTCAGCCGGGTGAGCAGGCTGGCCCGGCACCTGGACCGCGCACGCCGGCTCGCCTTTGCCGAACACCAGCTCGAACCGTGGGAGTTCGACGTGCTGACCGCACTGCGGCGCGCGGGAACCCCGTACCAGCTCTCGCCGGGGCAACTGCTGACGCAGACCCTGGTCACCTCGGGCACGATGACCAACCGCATCGACCGGCTCGCCAAGAAGGGCCTGGTGGAGCGGCTGCCCGATCCGAGCGACCGGCGGGGCGTGCTGGTCCGGCTGACCGACACCGGACGGGACCGCGCGGACCAGGCGCTGGCGGGCCTGCTGGAGCAGGAGCGGGCGATCCTCGCCGAACTCTCCCGCGCCCAGCGAGCCGAACTCGCCGGCCTGCTACGCCAGTTGACCGCCCCGTTCGACAACATCCCCGGCTGAGGCCTGCCGGGCGGACCGGGGCGGAGACACGGGGTCCGGCACGCACGCCCGAATCGGTCAGGCGCTGCTGCTCTCCTCCACCCCGATCCGCCCGGCAGGGCCCAGGTCGGCCGGCCCCACGCCCGCCCTGCGGGCGAGGGCGACGGCGGCGAGGGTGGAGTGGACGCCCAGCTTGCCGAGGACGTTCTGCATGTGGGTGCGCACGGTGTGCGGGGAGAGGAACAGCCGCTCGGCCACGGCCTTGCGGCCGAGCCCCGCGACCATGCACCGCAGCACTTCCCGCTCCCTCGGGGTCAGCGACTCCACCAGCCGCTCGCTCTCGGTGCGGTGCTTGCGGGCGGCCGTCAGCTCCTTGAGGACGCCGGTGAGCAGGGCGGGCGGCAGATGCGTCTCGTCGCGCAGCACCCCCCGGATCACGGTCAGCAGCCGGGACAGCGAGCAGTCCTTGGCGACCCAGCCGGAGGCGCCGGCCTGCAGGGCGAGGGCGGCGCGGCGGGGGTCGTCCCTCTCGGCGAGGACCACCGTCCGCACCCCGGGCTGCGCCGAGCGGACGCCCGCGACCAGCGAGATCCCGTCGACCAGCCCCTCCTCGTCGCCGTCGTGCACGGGCACGGCCGGGCGGACGCCGGGCAGGGCGCCGCCCAGGTCGGCGTCCACGAGGAGGACGTCGTAAC
This sequence comes from Streptomyces sp. NPDC038135, assembly GCF_055601245.1. Classification (NCBI taxonomy): domain Bacteria; kingdom Bacillati; phylum Actinomycetota; class Actinomycetes; order Kitasatosporales; family Streptomycetaceae; genus Streptomyces; species Streptomyces sp. NPDC038135. Next base: position 133,633 of record NZ_JBVJXS010000007.1, read on the forward strand.
GGCGGCCCTCGGCGGCGGCGCGGTCCAGACAGCGCAGCGCGGCCGGGCCGCTGCCCGCGGCGAAGACGTCGACGTCCGGCTCGGCGGCCAGCGCGGCCGCGAGCGACTCGGCGAAGATACGGTGGTCGTCGACGACCAGCACTCGGATGCGAACCACGAAACCCCCTTCCCCAGGCTCCTCATGGAGCAGGGGACGACCAAGGTCCGGAGAACGACGACCCGCGCGGATCCGGCACCCGTGGTGAGAAACGCCGGCCGCACGGCCAGCGCCGTTGCGGACACTGCTACCCCCACCACGGGTGTCGTACCCGTCTGTCTCGCCCCCTGATCAGCACCGGCCCCCACCGGCGCTGCTCCACAGAGTACGGATGCGGGCACGCGGCGGAAGTCGATTTGCAGAACTGGCCGTCCGGCACGTTTATGGTGTGCCGCATGTTTCGTATTGAGGCGGAAGTAGACAAAGGCCGACGTGATCTGCTCCGTTCCCGGCTGCGGGACACCAACACCGCGGCGTCCCCGGTGCTGGCGGCCCTGCGCGGCACGCCCGGCGAGCGCGACGTCCCGCTGCACGTGTGGGCGCTGGACGAGTCGGGGGAACTGGCCGCCGGCCTGGTCGGCCACACCTGGGCGACCTGGCTGCACGTCACCTACCTGTGGGTCGACGCCCGCCACCGCGGCGCGGGCCTCGGCTCCCGCCTGCTGGCCCGCGCCGAGCACCTCGCCCGCACGGACCGCGCCTGCGCCAACGCCCGCCTGGAGACCTGGGACTTCCAGGCCCCGGACTTCTACAAGAAGCGGGGCTACGACGTGGTGTGCGTGATCCCCGACTACCCGCCGGGCCTCACGGAGTACACCCTGACGAAGCGGCTCGGCTGACGCCGGGTCACCGCGCGGGCGGCGGAGGCGGATGCGCCGGCCGGGGCGGAACCCGCGGCCGGGGCGGCCCCGACGGCGGAGGCGGCTGCGGCTCCATCGACCGCCGGGGCCGGGGCGCGGGCGGCCGGTGCACGAGGGGCGGCGGCGGACCCGGCGGAGCGGGCGGCGGCTCGTCGTCCGCCGCCACCGGCCCACCCGCCCGCAACCGCTCGACGGTCCGCTCGGCCCGGCGCCGGGCCCGGGGATCGTCGTCGCGGCGGAAGAACAGACGCACGGTGACGGGAGCCGGAAGGCCGAAAACACCGCCGGGACCACGGCTGCGCTCGACGCGGACCAGCTCGTACCCCGACGCGTACGCGATCCGCTCGGCCCCCTCCCGCACGGACGCCCCACCCCTGATCTCGACCCACCCCCGCCCGTCGAAACGGGACCGGATCTCGTCCTCGTCCATCAGTGATTCCCGTACTGCGGCAACTGGGCGGGAAAGCGGCGGGGAGCAACGCACTCGTCCACGCCGTAGGCGCGCACGGTGAGCTGGTAGGCGAAGTCGGTCAGGACGACCCTCGCGTTGGACCGGAAGGCGACTCGTGTTCCGCCGGTCGGTGACTCCTCGCCCACGGACGCTCCTCCATGTCGGTCGGGTACCGCGTGCAGCCTACTGACCCTCAAGTGCCTGGTGCTCTCTAGCCGTTGCCTGGCCTCATCCCCGCGTCACGGCCTCCCCCACCGCTCGGTGTACCGCTCGGGCCAGGCGGGCGCCCCATAGGGAGCGGGGGCCGGCGAAGGGGTGGGGGGGTGCGCCGGGGGCGGGGGTGCGGGAGGCCACGCAGACGGCGTCCGTGGGGGTGCCGGAGCAGTCGTGGCCGGCGTCCAGCAGGGCCTGGACCTTGGCCTCGGTGGCGGTCGCCACCGCGTTGACCAGGGCGGCGTCGGTCAGCGCCACGGGGAGGACGGCGATGATGTTGATGGTGCCCGGCTGCGCGGGCAGCGCGGTGCCCTCCGCCGGGGTCGCGGCCCAGCCGCGCACGCTGATGCCGGCCGTGACGACCGCCTCCGCCCCGCCGTCCTCCGCGCGGCCGTGGCGGGAGACGTCGGCCGCCGTCATCAGCCCGACGCCCGGTCCGGCGGCGCCCTCCCGGGCGGCCAGTCCGGCGAGGTGGCGGTCCGGGTCGGTGCGCCGGTAGCCGTGCGCCACCTGGGCGTTGAGGACCCAGCCGCGCTCGCCGATGCCGCCGCCGAGCACGGCGCTGCTGATCATGCGCCAGCCCGGGCCCGCCCGCCACAGCAGCGCGTGCAGCCGCTCGCCGTCCTCGGAGCGGGTCAGCAGCCGCACGTCGTGCGGTCCGGTGGTCGGGGTGGGCGGGGGCAGGACGGCGGTCACCGGTTCTTCGCTCCTCGGGGTGAGAACCGGCCGATCGTATCGAGGCCGGTCCCGCCGCTCCGCCCGGCCGTCAGGCCAGCCGGCGCGCCCCCGCCGCGGGCACCGCCTCGAAGACCCGCGGGGCCGTGAAGCCGGCCCCGGCGAAGGCCTCCCGCACCGCCTTCGTCACCGTGTCCACGTCCGCCGCCTCCGCCAGGACGATCGCCGAGCCGCCGAAGCCGCCGCCGGTCATCCGGGCGCCCAGCGCGCCCGCGGCCAGCGCCGTGTCGACGACCAGGTCCAGCTCCGGGCAGGAGATGCGGAAGTCGTCGCGCAGGGAGGCGTGGCCCTCGGTGAGGACCGGGCCGATGGCGCGGGTCTCGCCGGAGTGCAGCAGGGCGACGGTCCGCTCGACCCGCTCGTCCTCGGTCACCACGTGCCGGACCAGGCGGACCACCTCCTCGTCGTCGCCGAGACGGGCGAGGGCCGCGTCCAGGCCGGCGTAGGGGATGTCGCGCAGCGCGTCGACGCCGAGCAGGGCGGCGCCCTTCTCGCAGCCGGCCCGGCGCTTGCCGTACTCGCCGCCGCTGTGGGCGTGCTTGACCTGGGTGTCGACCACCAGCAGGCGCAGCCCCTCGGCGGCCAGGTCGAAGGGGATCTGCCGCTGGGACAGGTCGCGGGTGTCGAGAAACAGGGCGTGGCCCTGCTCGCAGCAGGCCGAGGCCGTCTGGTCCATGATCCCGGTGGGCGCGCCGACGTAGACGTTCTCGGCGCGCTGGCACAGGCGGGCCAGCTGCCAACGCTGCAGGCCGAGGCCGTACAGGTCGTTCAGGGCCAGGGCGACGACGACCTCCAGGGCGGCGGAGGAGGACAGTCCGGCGCCGGTCGGGACCGTGGAGGCGAGGTGGATGTCGGCGCCCGTGACGTCGTGGCCGGCCTCGCGCAGGGCCCAGACGACGCCCGCCGGGTACGCCGTCCACTCCTTGTCGCTCTGCGGTGCGAGCGCGTCCAGCGTCAGCTGGACGGCCTCGCCGCCGATGTCCTGCGAGTGCAGGCGCAGCACGCCGTCGGTGCGGCGGGAGACCGCGGCCGTGGCCTGGTGCGGCAGGGCGAAGGGCATGACGAAGCCGTCGTTGTAGTCGGTGTGCTCGCCGATGAGGTTGACCCGGCCGGGCGCCGCCCACACCCCTTCCGGGGCGGCGCCGTACAGCTCGGTGAAACGCCCGGTGACCTGTTCTGCCCCCACTACCGCTCCTCGGAGATGTGCTGTGCGAACTCCCACGCGTCCGCGACGATCCCCGCGAGGTCCGCGCGGGACGGGTTCCAGCCCAGCTTCTCGCGGGCCGTGTCCGCCGAGGCCACCAGGACCGCCGGGTCGCCGCCGCGGCGCGGCGCGACGACCTCGGGGATCGGGTGCCCGGTGACCTTGCGGACGGTCTCGACGACCTCGCGGACGGAGAAGCCGCTGCCGTTGCCGAGGTTGCAGATCAGGTGCTCGCCCGGCCGGGCGGCGTCGAGGGCCAGCAGGTGGGCCTCGGCGAGGTCGGCGACGTGGATGTAGTCGCGGACGCAGGTGCCGTCCGGGGTCGGGTAGTCGTCGCCGTAGACGGAGATCGCGTCGCGGCGGCCCTGGGCGACCTGGAGGACCAGCGGGATCAGGTGCGACTCGGGGTCGTGGCGTTCGCCGCAGGCGCCGTAGGCGCCGGCCACGTTGAAGTAGCGCAGGGACACCGCGGCCAGGCCGTGGGCGTTCGCCTCGCTGGTGATCATGTGGTCGACGGCCAGCTTGGTGGCCCCGTAGGGGTTGGTCGGCCGCGTCGGGGCGGTCTCCACGATCGGGACCTGCTCCGGCTCGCCGTAGGTGGCCGCCGTGGAGGAGAAGACCAGCTTGCGCACGCCCGCCTCGCGCATGGCGCCGAACAGGGCCAGGCTGCCGGCGACGTTGTTCTCCCAGTACTTCTCCGGCTTCACCACCGACTCGCCGACCTGCGAGGAGGCGGCGAAGTGCAGGACGCCGTCGTAGGACGGGTCGAGCCACTTCGCGGCGTCCCGGATGTCGCCCTCGACGAACGCGGCGCCGGCGGGCACGCCCGCGCGGAAGCCGGTGGAGAGGTTGTCGAGGACGGTGACCTCGTGGCCGGCCTCCAGCAGGTGCTGGGCCACGACGCTGCCGACGTACCCCGCCCCACCCGTCACCAGGTACTTCATGAACTCGCTACCTCTCGCAGTCGCTCGGCCGCGGCTTCCGGCGGCACGTCGTTGATGAACACGTTCATGCCGGACTCGGAACCCGCGAGGAACTTCAGCTTGCCGGAAGTGCGGCGGATGGTGAAAAGCTCGAGGTGCAGCGCGAAGTCGTCCCGCGTCACGCCGTCGAACTCCTCCAGCGCGCCGAACGGGGCCTGGTGCCAGGCCGCGATGTACGGCGTCGGAGGCTCACCCTCGCCGAAGATACGGTCGAAGCGCCGCAAGAGTTCCAGATAGACCTGAGGGAACTCTGTGCGCGCCGCCTCGTCCAGGGCGAGCAGGTCGGGCACGCGCCGCTTGGGGTACAGGTGGACCTCGTACGGCCAGTGCGCCGCGTAGGGCACGAAGGCCGCCCAGTGTTCACCCTCAAGGACGACCCGCTCGCCGGCGAGTTCCCGGGCCAGGACGTCGTCGAACAGGTTCTGTCCGCCGCTGGCCTCCTTGTGGGCGGCGAGCGAGCGGAGCATCAGCGCGGTGCGCGGCGTGGTGAAGGGGTAGGCGTAGATCTGTCCGTGCGGGTGCTGCAGGGTCACGCCGATCTCGGCACCCCGGTTCTCGAAACAGAACACCTGCTCGACGGAGGGCAGATGCGACAGCTCGGAGGTGCGGTCCGTCCAGGCGTCCAGCACCAGCCGCGCCTGGTCCTCGGTGAGGCCGGCGAAGGAGGCGTCGTGGTCGGAGGTGAAGCAGACCACCTCGCAGCGGCCGGAGTCGCCGGCGAGCGAGGGGAAGCGGTTCTCGAAGACGACCACGTCGTACGAGGAGTCGGGGATCTCGCTGAGCCGCTCGCCCCGGGTCGGGCACAGGGGGCACTGGTCGGCCGGCGGGTGGTAGGTGCGGCCCTGGCGGTGCGAGGCGACGGCGACCGCGTCGCCGAGCAGCGGGTCACGGCGGATCTCGGAGGTGGTGACCGTGGCGTCCAGCGGGCGGCGGTCGGCGGCGTCCCGCACGGTGTCGTCCCGGAGGTCGTAGTAGATCAGCTCACGACCGTCGGCCAGCCGGGTCGAGGTCTTCTTCACGTCGGACTCCTAGTTCCGCGCCCACTTGAGGCGTGTCCGCACTCCATCACTCAACACAATCAAACATAACAGATCACAACTCGACAGCACCTCGTACGATCACAATCAAACAAAGAACACCATCAGAAGTGTTCAATTGCTGAACACAGAGGCGTAGGTTCCGCTCTGGATCAGTTCGCGCGACGAAGCGAGTTCTCATGCAAACCCCCACATACGCCCCCACCTATCTGGCGGCGGAGCTACGGCTCCCCACCAACTGGCTGGACTACACGATCCTGGCGATCTACTTCATCGTCGTTCTCGGCATCGGCTTCGCGGCCCGCCGGTCCGTCAAGACCAGCCTCGACTTCTTCCTCTCCGGACGCTCGCTGCCCGCCTGGATCACCGGCCTCGCCTTCATCTCGGCGAACCTGGCGGCCACCGAGATCCTGGGCATGGCCGCCAACAGCGCCCAGTACGGCGCGTACACCGTGCACTGGTACTGGATCGGCGCCATCCCCGCCATGGTCTTCCTGGGCCTGGTGATGATGCCCTTCTACTACGGCAGCAAGGTCCGCTCGGTCCCCGAGTTCCTGCTGCTGCGCTTCGACCGGGCCGCGCACCTGCTCAGCTCGATCCTGTTCGCCTTCGCCGCCATCCTGATCGCGGGCGTCAACCTCTACGCCCTCGCGATCGTGGTGGAGGCCCTGCTGGGCTGGCCGCAGTGGGTCGCCATCGTGGTCGCCGGCGCCTTCGTGCTCGCGTACATCACGCTCGGCGGTCTGTCCTCGGCGATCTACAACGAGGTGCTCCAGTTCTTCGTGATCCTGGCCGCCCTCATCCCGATCACGGTCCTCGGCCTGAAGAAGGTCGGCGGCTGGGGCGGCCTGACCGACAAGCTCACCGCCACGCACGGGCAGAACTTCACCACCGCCTGGGGCGGCACCGGCATCGGCAGCGCCAACCCGCTGGGCGCCAACTGGCTGACCATCGTGCTCGGCCTCGGCTTCGTGCTCTCCTTCGGCTACTGGACCACCAACTTCGCCGAGGTGCAGCGCGCCCTGTCCGCCAAGAACCTCTCCGCGGGCCAGCGGACGCCGCTGATCGCCGCCTACCCGAAGATCTTCATCGTCTTCCTGGTGATGATCCCCGGCCTCGTCGCCGCCGCGATCGTGCCGAACTTCGGCACCTCGGGCTCCGGCTACCAGTACAACGACGCCATCCCGTACCTGATGCAGGAGCTGCTGCCCAACGGCGTGCTCGGCATCGCGGTCACCGGTCTGCTGGCCGCCTTCATGGCGGGCATGGCGGCCAACGTGTCGTCGTTCAACACGGTGTTCACCACCGACATCTGGGAGAAGTACGTGGTGCCGGGCCGGGAGGACGAGTACTACGTCCGCTTCGGCCGCTGGATCACCGTCATCGGCGTGTGCGCCTCCATCGGCACGGCGTTCCTGGCGTCCTCGTTCTCGAACATCATGTCCTACCTGCAGACGCTGTTCTCGTTCTTCAACGTGCCGATGTTCGTCGTCTTCATCGTCGGCATGTTCTGGAAGCGCGCGTCCGCCAAGTCCGGCTTCTGGGGGCTGCTCGCCGGCACCGTGACCGCGATGGTCAACTACTTCGTCTTCTACAAGAAGGGCATCATCTCCCTTCCCTCCGACCAGGGCGCGAACTTCGTCTCCGCGATCGCCGGCTTCGTCGCGGGTGCGATCGTCATGTTCGCCGTGTCCCTGTTCACCAGGCCCAAGCCGGCGCAGGAGCTGCAGGGCCTGGTCTACGGCACCCGCTCCCCCGGCATGGCCGAGCCGCCCGCCCCGGGCGACGACGCCTGGTACCGCAAGCCGGCCCTGCTGGGCTGGGGCGCGGTCGTGCTCGCCGCCGCCTGCTACATCCCGTTCTCGTTCTGACGCGGGAGGACCGAGGAAATCATGACCGAACAGCCTGGACACCCCGACCACCCCGGCCGGCACCACCACTACACCGAGGACGACCTCTCGCGTGACGTCGCCGACCTCGAGACCAAGTCGGCGACCGCCGCCCGCATCTTCGACCTGCGCCGCATCATCGGCGGCCTGTTCGTCGTCTACGGCGTCATCGTGACGATCGTCGGCATCACCGACTCGCAGTCCGCCATCGACAAGGCCCAGGGCGTCAACATCAACCTGTGGACCGGGATCGGCATGCTGCTGCTGGGCATCTTCTTCCTGGCCTGGCTGAAGCTGCGGCCCACTCCGCCGCCGATCCCGCCGGAGGGGCTGCCGGAGGAGAAGGAGTCGGCCTAGCGGCCGTACTCGTCCGCGGCCGCGTGGGGGCCGGCCGGGCCGCACCGGCCCGGCCCCGCACCCTAGGCCGGGCCGGCGTCCAGGTACGGGGCCGCCCGGTCCAGCAGGCCGGTGCGGGCGGCCAGGGCCGCCGCCTCCAGGCGGGAGCCCACGCCCAGCTTCATCAGCACCCGCTGGACGTGCGTGCGCGCGGTGCTCGGCGCGATGCCCATGCCGGCCGCGATGACCCGGGTGTCCTCCCCGTCGGCGACCCGGACCAGCACCTCCACCTCGCGGGGCGTCAGCATCTCCAGCAGCCGCTGCCCCTCGTCGTCCGGCTGGGCCGCCGGGTTCAGCAGCTCGGCGAAGGCCCCCTGCAGGAGCTGCGGCGCCACCGCCGCCTCACCGGCCCGCGCCTTCATGATCGCCCGCTCGACGCCCTCGATGCGCTCGTCGTGCCGTACGTAGCCGGAGGCCCCCGCCGCGAACGCGGCCGCGATGCCCCGCGGCGACGGGACCGGGCCCAGCACCAGGAGCGCCACCTGCGGCCGCTCCCGCTTGATCTTCGCCACCGGGTCGAAGGCCCCCGGCTCGGCCGGCGCCGCCGTGCCCAGCAGGCACACCTCGGGCGCCCGCGAGATCACCAGGTCCGCCGCGCCCGCGGCCGGCGCCGCCGCCGCGAGCACCCGGTGCCCGCGCAGCTTCAGTGCCGACGCCAGCGCCTCCGCGAGCAGGCGATGGTCGTCGACGACCATGAGCCGCACTCCCATAGAGCAACCCCCCAGCCCTCCCCCATGGATGCCCCACTACGGACGCCCACCGGTCCACCGTGACAGAGGGCCCCCCGGCACCCCGCCCTTCATGCCCCCGGAAGCTACACGCTTGTTCGACGTCGCGCTCCCCCTACGCAGCAGAAGTGCCCCGGATAGTGAAATCCGGGGCACTCCCTGGTAATCCCTCGCATTCGCCCCGGCGCCCGCGGGCGCGCCGGGGCGGACGGTCAGCCGCCCGCGCCGAACGCGATCAGCAGGTACTCCTTGCCGTACGTGGTCTTGTGCGCGTAGACGGCCGACATGTAGAGCCGGCCCTTCCCGTACAGGATCTCCGCGTACTCGGGCAGCATCGTGGTCTCGGCCCGCCGCACGCTCTCGGTGGCCGGGTTCTCCAGCAGCGTGGTCGCCTTGAAGGACGGGCCGCCGAGGGTGACGACCTGGCCGCCCTTGTTGTACGGCGGGTGCTTGTAGGCGATCAGGTTGCCGCCGTCCGTGCGCAGCGGGGAGAGCGTGTAGCCGTCGCCGGCCTCGGCGCGCTGGCCGGTCTCCTTGCCGGTGGCCAGGTCGAAGCCGATGATCTCGTTGGTCTTGCTGTAGTCGCCGTCGCCGTCGTGCTCCTCGGTCGGCACGTACAGCCTGCCGTTGCCGGCGACGACCTCCCGGCAGTCCTCGACGCGGGTGATGCTGTCGCAGCGTCCGGCGTAGGTGTCGGAGGGCGCGGAGATCCGGGTGAGCAGCTTGCCGGTCTTGTTGTCGATGGAGAAGTAGTCCGAGATGCCGCTGCCGTCGTCGGCGCTGTCACCGACGTCGGCGGCCACCACCAGCGGGTCGGTGGAGACGATGCCGGCGTACTCGATGCCCTCGGTCATCTTGTAGTCGGAGATGACCTTCCCGGACGTCGGGTCGATGGTCTGGATGTGGAGCTGGCGCTCGCCGTAGCTGCCGCACTTGCGCACCGCGACCAGCTTGGGGCCCCCGCCGTAGCCGGCGTCCTCGCAGGTGTCCTCCGGCTTGGGCTGCCAGAGCACCTTGCCGGTGCCGATGTCGAACGCGGCGCCGCCGTTGCTGCTGCCGACCGCGACGGTGTGCTGGGAGACCGTGACGTTCTGCAGGTTGGCCGCGTAGTCGCCGTTCTTGACCGTCTTGGTCCAGAGCCTGGTGCCCTTGTCGAGGTCGATGGCGGCGACCTGGCTGCAGCCCTCGCTCGAGCCCTTCTTGGGCATCTTCGGCTGGAAGACGACCGCGGTCTTGTTGTCCTCGGTGACGTGCTTGCTGGCCGTGCACACCGGGCCGGGCAGCTTGACGGTCCACATCTTGGTGCCCGCGGCGGGGTTGTAGCCGACGATCTCCGCGACGCCGCTCTTGGCGTACACCGAGTCGGTCAGCCAGGAGCCCGAGGTGACGACGGTGTCCTTCGTCTGGGGCATGCCGACCTGGAAGAGCATCTTGGACGCGGGGTCCGACGGCACCTTCTCCTCGCTGCCGGTGGTCGTGCCGCCGGTGGTGTCGTCCTTGCCCTCCGTGCCGCCCTTGCCGCCGCTGGAGCTGGCCGTCTCGTCCTTCTTGCCGTCGCCGCCGGAGGACTTGGCGTACCAGAAGCCGCCGCCGACGATCAGCGCGATGGCGACGACGGCCGCGACGATGATGACGAGGCCGGTGTTGTTCCGGCCGCCGCCGGGCTGCGCCGGCATCGGCACGGTGGGTCCGCCCGGGTAGCCGTACCCGGGCTGCTGGGCGTACGGGCCCATGGGCTGGGTCGGCTGCGCGTACGGGTTCGGCTGCGCGCCGGGGTAGCCGTAGCCGGGCTGCGGCTGGGGCGGCTGCGGGGCCTGGGGCGGGGGCGTCTGGGGGAAGCCGTAACCCGGCTGCGGGGGCTGCGGGTAGCCGTAGCCCGGCTGGGGCTGGGGCGGCTGCGGGGCCTGGGGCGCCGGGGGCTGCTGCGGGTAGCCGTAACCGGGCTGCGGGCCCTTCTGCAGGCTGGGCGGCGTCGCGGGCGCCGGCGGGGCGGCGGGGCTCTGCGGGGCGGCCGGGGACTGCGGGGGCGCCGGGGTCTGCGGGTCGGCGGGCGGCTGGTCCTGGGGCGGACCGAAACCACCCTGCTGCGGGGGCTGGTTGGGCGGCGGAGGAGGCGGCTGGGTCATGGCGGGGATACCTCGGTGAAGCTGTCTGGGCCTGGCGGCGAGGGGACGGTGGGAGAGAGGCCGGGACTCACTTGCCGAAGGCCATCATCAGCTTCTCCTTCGCGTCGTCGTTGCCGGACAGCCGGGTGGTGGAGATGTAGAAGCGCCCGTCGGTCCAGCTCACGGCGCCGCTGTAGAAGCCGTTCTCGATCTGGGCCGTGCCCGCCGGGTTCTGCAGCAGCTTCGTCGTCGTGTGCGACCCGCCGGCGGTGGGGATCGACACGATCTGGCCGCCCGTGTCGTACGACGGGTCCACGTAGGCGATGAGCTTGCCGTTCTCCACCGTCAGCGGGGACATCGACTCGTCCGCCGGCGACTTCACGCGCCACTTCTCCTTGCCGTCGGACAGGCCGATGGCGACGATCTCGTTGGCGCCGCTGGTGGCGCTGGTGGGCAGGTAGAGCGTGTCGGAGTCGACGGCCACGCCCTGGCAGCCCTGCAGGTCGCGTTCGAGGCTGGCCCAGCCGCACTGCGGGGCGAACTTCTCGTTCACCTTGACCTCGGAGCGGAACTTGCCGTCCTTGGTGAAGGTGGAGATGTTCCAGGCCTTCTTGCTCTCGTTGGTCAGGTAGACCACGAGCGGGTTCAGCGAGTAGGTCCGGGCGACCCGCCAGCCCTTCTTGACCGGCTGCGTCCACCGGACCTTGCCGGTGGCCGGGTCGAGTTCCTGGATCTCCTCGTGCGCGTTGCTTCCGCCGGCGTTGCAGGAGGCCACCTGGACCAGGCGGTCCGTGCCGCCCGCGAACGCGGTCGGGAAGCAGGCGTCGCCGTACTTCTTCTTGTCGTACAGCTTCTTGCCGCTGTCGAGGTCGTACGCCGTGCCCGACTGCGAGCGGCCCACCATCAGCGTCCTGCCGCTGACGCTCAGCTCGACGCTGAGCGCGCTGTCGAACAGCGCGCCGTCGGCGACCTCGGTGCTCCAGCCCTTCTTGCCGGTGGCCAGGTCGACCTGCTGGAGCTGGTTGCACTTGGCGCGGTCGCTGACGCCGCTCATGTAGGCGACGACGATCTTGTCGTCGGCCGACTTCTGCGAGGTGACCGAGCAGATCTTCTGCGGGAAGGTGATCGGGTCCCAGGTGGGCCTGCCGTCACCGACGTCGTAGGCGAAGAGCTGCTTGTACGCCGCCTTCACCGCGGTCTTGTCGGTGATCCACATGCCGGGGGCGTCGGCGCCGGAACCGGGGGCGTCGGGCGCCGACTTGTACCAGAGCACCTTGGCCTCGCCGGGCTTGCGGCCCTCGTTGAGGTTGTCCGGGTCCGCGCCGCCGTCGCCGCTGCCGTCGCCGGGGTCGACCGGCGCGTCGGAGGCGGACTTCTTGCCGTCGTCGCTCTGCTGGGCGACCGGCTTCTTCTCGCCGTCGTCACCGCCGCTGGTGACGGCGTAGACGGTGCCGCCGACGACCAGCAGCGCGGCCGCGGCGGCGCCGATGATCAGGGCGGTCTTCTTCTTGTTCGCGGGCGGCTGCGGCCCGCCGCCGGGGGCGCCGGGGTACTGGGGCGGCTGCTGCGGGTAGCCGTAGCCGGGCTGCGGGGCGTACGGGCCGGGCTGCTGGGGCTGCCCGTAGGGGCCGGGGGCGCCGGGCGCGGGCGCGCCGTAGGGACCCGGCTGCGCGTAGGGGCCGGGCTGGGCGTACGGGCCGGGCTGCTGCGGGTAGCCGTAGCCGGGCTGCGGCTGAGGAGGCTGGGCCGGTGCCTGCGGCGGCTGGGCCGGCGGCGGGGGCGGCGACTGCGGGGCGCCGAATCCTCCGCCCTGCGGCGGCTGCTCCTGCGGTGCTCCGAATCCGCCCTGCGGCGGCTGGTCGGGCGGCTGGGTCATCAGCGCTCTTCCCCCTCGTTCACTGATTTTTAGCCACGCCCCGAGGTTCGCTCACGGACCCAGGTCGTACTCATACGGTTCTCAGACGGCTCTTTCTATCACCCGGCACCGACAGCGCAGGGGCCCGGATCCAGGCCTGTTCCCAAGGGAGAACCGGGCCGTGATGCCGCCGTTACGCGCCTTCACGCCCTCTTCACGCGGCGCACGCAACAGCGGCGCGCGCGGCGGTTTCACGCCGCGCGCGCCGAAGAGGTGCGCCCTGACTACGGGTTACGCGTCCTCCGCCAGTTCCAGCCAGCGCAGCTCCAGCTCCTCGCGTTCGCCCGCCAGGTCGCGCAACTGGGCGTCCAGTTCGGCGACCTTGGCGAAGTCGGTGGCGTGCTCGGCGATCCGCGCGTGCAGCTTGGACTCCTTCTCGGAGACCTTGTCCAACTGGCGCTCGATCTTCTGGAGTTCCTTCTTGGCGGCACGCTGGTCGGCGGCGCTCTTCTCCTGCGCGGCCGGCTTGGGGGCCGCGGCGGAGGCCTGGGCGGCGACCGCCTCCTCCATGCGCAGGCGCCGCTCCAGGTACTCGTCGATGCCGCGCGGCAGCATCCGCAGGGCGCCGTCGCCGAGCAGCGCGAACACCCGGTCCGTGGTGCGCTCGACGAAGAACCGGTCGTGGGAGATGACGATCATCGAGCCGGGCCAGCCGTCGAGGACGTCCTCGAGCTGGGTCAGGGTCTCGATGTCGAGGTCGTTGGTGGGCTCGTCGAGGAAAAGGACGTTGGGCTCGTCCATGAGCAGGCGCAGGAGCTGCAGGCGCCGCCGCTCACCGCCCGACAGGTCCCCGACCGGCGTCCACTGCTTCTCCTTGCCGAAGCCGAAGGTCTCGCAGAGCTGACCCGCGGTCATCTCGCGCCCCTTGCCCAGGTCGACGCGCTCGCGCACCCGCTGCACGGCCTCCAGGACCCGCCAGGTGGGGTCGAGTTCGTCGACCTCCTGGGAGAGGTAGGCGAGCTTGACGGTCCGGCCGACGGCGATGTGCCCGCCGGCCGGCTGGGTCTCGCCCTCGGTGCGCGCGGCCTCGGTCATGGCCCGCAGCAGCGAGGTCTTCCCCGCGCCGTTGACGCCGACCAGGCCGATGCGGTCGCCGGGGCCGAGCTGCCAGGTGACGTGCTTGAGCAGCACCTTGGGACCGGCCTGCACGGTGACGTCCTCGAGGTCGAAGACGGTCTTGCCCAGCCGCGAGGAGGCGAACTTCATCAGCTCGCTGCTGTCCCGGGGCGGCGGCACGTCCGCGATCAGCTCGTTGGCGGCCTCCACCCGGAACCGGGGCTTGGAGGTGCGGGCGGGCGCCCCGCGCCGCAGCCAGGCCAGCTCCTTGCGGACCAGGTTCTGCCGCTTGACCTCCTCGGTGGCGGCGATCCGCTCGCGCTCCGCCCGCGCGAACACGTAGTCGGAGTAGCCGCCCTCGTACTCGTACACGTCGCCGCGCTGCACGTCCCACATGCGGGTGCAGACCTGGTCGAGGAACCACCGGTCGTGGGTGACGCAGACCAGCGCCGAGCGCCGCTCGCGCAGGTGCCCGGCGAGCCAGGCGATGCCCTCGACGTCGAGGTGGTTGGTGGGCTCGTCGAGGACGATGAGGTCCTGTTCCTCGATGAGCAGCTTGGCCAGCGCGATACGGCGCCGCTCACCGCCGGAGAGGGGTCCGATGACGGTGTCCAGGCCCTTGGGGAAGCCCGGCAGGTCGAGCCCGCCGAACAGCCCGGTCAGCACGTCCCGCACCTTGGCGTTGCCGGCCCACTCGTGGTCGGCCATGTCGCCGATGACCTCGTGGCGGACGGTGGCGTCCGGGTCGAGGGAGTCGTGCTGGGTGAGCACCCCGAGCCGCAGCCCGCCGGAGTGGGTCACCCGTCCGGAGTCGGCCTCCTCCACCTTGGCCAGCATCCGGATGAGGGTGGTCTTGCCGTCGCCGTTGCGCCCGACGACCCCGATCCGGTCCCCTTCGGACACACCGAGCGAGACGCCGTCCAGCAGGGCACGGGTGCCGTACACCTTGCTGACGTTCTCGACATTGACCAGGTTGACGGCCATTTCACTCCTGTGCGCGGGACTGTGTCGACACGCGGCCGCGCCGCCTGTCAGCCTTCTAGCCTACGGGGCGCCGGTTTGCTCAGAGCACCGTCGCTCCGGGTACCGGCCCCGCCGCCGTCCGCACCGTCCGGCACGTTCCCGACGCCCGCAGCGCCCCGGCGACCTTCTGGGCCGCCTCGGCGTCACGGGTGAGGAACGCCGTCGTCGGGCCCGAGCCGGAGACCAGCGCGGCGAGCGCGCCGGCGCCGCGTCCCGCCGCCAGGGTGTCGGCCAGCTCGGGGAAGAGGGACAGGGCGGCCGGCTGGAGGTCGTTGGTGAGGGCGGCGGCCAGCGCCTCGGCGTCGCCCTTGGCCAGCGCCTCCAGCAGCTCGGGCCTGGCCACCGGCTCCGGGATCTCCCGCCCCTCGGCGAGCCGGTCGAACTCGCGGAACACCGCCGGCGTGGACAGGCCCCGCCCGGCCATCGCGAACACCCAGTGGAAGGCGCCGCCGGTCTCCAGGGCCGTCAGCAGCTCACCGCGCCCGATGCCGAGTGCGGCGCCGCCGACCAGGCTGAACGGCACGTCGCTGCCCAGCTCGGCGCAGATGGCGAGCAGCTCGGCGCGTGAGGCGCCCGTGCCCCACAGCGTGTCGCAGGCGAGCAGCGCGCCCGCGCCGTCCGCGCTGCCGCCCGCCATGCCGCCGGCGACCGGGATGTCCTTGGCGATGTGGATGTGCACGGCCGGCTCGATGCCCCGGCGTGCGGCGAGCGCGATCGCCGCGCGCGCGGCGAGGTTGGTGCGGTCCAGCGGGACCTGGTCCGCGTCCGGGCCCTCGCAGGTGACGCGCAGCTCGTCGGCCGGGGTGACGGTGACCTCGTCGTACAGGCCGACCGCGAGGAAGACGTTGGCGAGGTCGTGGAATCCGTCGGGGCGGGCGGCGCCGACCCCGAGCTGGACGTTGACCTTCGCGGGGACGCGGACGGTGACGCTCACTTCCCGGCCTCCTCGTTCGGGGCCGCGGGGGCCGTTCCCCGCGCCGGCGCCGACTCGGCGATCCGCGCGAACTCCTCCACCGTCAGCGACTCGCCCCGCGCCTGCGGCGACACCCCGGCCGCGACCAGGGCGGCCTCGGCGGCCGCCGCGGAGCCCGCCCAGCCGGCGAGCGCGGCCCGCAGGGTCTTGCGGCGCTGCGCGAACGCCGCGTCGACGACCGCGAAGACCTCCTTCTTCGACGCCGTCGTGGCCGGCGGCTCGGTCCGCCGGACCAGCGACACCAGTCCGCTGTCCACGTTCGGGGCGGGCCAGAAGACGTTGCGTCCGATGGCCCCGGCCCGCTTGACCTCGGCGTACCAGTTGGCCTTCACGGAGGGCACGCCGTACACCTTGGAGCCGGGCGCGGCGGCCAGCCGGTCGGCGACCTCGGCCTGCACCATCACCAGCGTCCGCTCGATGCCGGGGAAGGTGTCGAGCATGTGCAGCAGCACGGGGACGGCCACGTTGTACGGCAGGTTCGCCACCAGCGCCGTCGGGGCGGGGCCGGGCAGCTCGGTGACGTGCATGGCGTCGGAGTGGACGAGCGCGAACCGGTCGGCGCGCTCCGGCATCCGGGCGGCGATGGTCGCGGGGAGGGCCGCGGCGAGCACGTCGTCGATCTCGACGGCGGTGACCCGGTCGGCGACCTCCAGCAGCGCGAGGGTGAGGGAGCCGAGCCCCGGGCCGACCTCGACGACCACGTCGTCGGGGCGGACCCCGGCGGTGCGGACGATACGGCGGACCGTGTTGGCGTCGATCACGAAGTTCTGGCCGCGCTGCTTGGTGGGACGGACACCGAGCGCGGCCGCGAGCTCGCGGATGTCGGCGGGGCCGAGGAGGGAGTCGGAGGTGGGGCTGGTCACGGGACAAGGGTACGGGGCTGCCGGGACGCCCTCGCCCGGCTCCCCGTCCTCACCGGTGGTGCAGCCGTGGGCCGCAGTGCGGCCAGGGGCTGGCGCCGCGGCGCACGTACAGCTTCTTCGCGCGGTTCGTCTGCTCCCGCACGGACGCGTCCTGCGGGCGCCCGCTGCCGCCGAGGCTGCGCCAAGTGCTCGTGTCGAACTGGTAGAGCCCGCCGTACGTGCCCGAGGGGTCGACCGCGTTGGGCCGGCCGCCGGACTCGCAGGCGGCGAGGGCGCGCCAGTTCAGGCCGTCGGCGCCGCGGCCGGAGGCGGGGCGGGCCTTGGTGCCGACCTTCACCACCTGGGTGCGGGGCTTGCGCACCACCTCGGAGGACTCACGGCGCGGCTTCTCGCGGACGCCGTTGACGGTGCGCAGGTAGTAGGTGACCTGCCGCAGGCCCGGCCGCCCGGGCCGTTCGACGACCTCGGTGCCCCGGAAGAGGGAGTGGTCCTTCACCCGCTTCACGTGGAACGGGATCCGCTCCTCGCGCACCTCGCGGAAGCCGTGCACCCGCAGCACGGTCACCGTCTGCCCGTCGCGCGGGAAGCTCTCCAGCGGGACCGAGGTGGTGTCCTGGCCGCGCAGGGCGATGCCCGCCTCCTCGATGGCCTCGCGGACGGTGGCCGCGTTGGTGCGGATGGTGCGGGCGCGGCCGTCCGCCATGACGGTGACGGCGCGCTCGGTGCGCACGTCCAGCGAGAGTCCGGCGCGTCCGATGGTCCGTGAGCGCGAGGACGACAGATACGCGCCCTCGGCCCGCACGCCCAGCTCGCGCAGCGCCCCGTCCACGGTGGGGGACGTCGTCCACACCTGGCGCTCCTGGCCGTCCAGCTTGAGCCGTACCGGGCGGCCGTAGCGCACCGCGACCTCGTCACCGCCGGCGAGCGCCGTGCCGGGGGCGGGGGCGACCATGTCGTGGCCGCCGACCCGCAGCCCCTCCTCGGCGAGCAGCCCGGAGACGTCGTCGGCGAAGGTGTGCAGGGTGCGGTGCCGGCCGTCGACGCTCAGCTGGACCGCCTTGTCCTCGGCGACGAAGGCGGTGGTGCCGCCGGCGAGGAACGCGACGACCAGCGCCTGCGGCAGCAGCCGGCGCACGGCGGAGTCCGGGCGCTCGCCGAAGCGCCTGCGGCGCCGCCGGTCGGCCCGCCGGCCGCCCCGCGCGGGCGCCTCGGGTTCCCGGTACGCCGCCCCGGCCACGTCACTCACCGTGACGGGCAGGGTGGGCGTCGGGGACGGCGGCCGCTCGGCGGCGACGTACGCCTCGGCCTCGTGGGCGGGCCGGTAACCGTCCTTGTGGACGCCGGACGGAAGCGTCTCCGCCGTGTGGACGGAGGCGTCATGGCCGGTAGGGCCGTACGTCTCGTGCTGGGGGTTGCTCACGCCGACACGCTCCAGAGGCCAGAGGGGTCCGGTTTCGGGCCCCCAGAACCTAGCTGAGCGTTCGTCACTCTCCAAAGCGACGCGACTACGTACTGTTGCGCTTCCGAACGCACACGCGGTTGTCCGGGTGATCAGTAACCGAACGCGCGAGCGGTGTTCGCACCCAGGGCCGTGGCCAGCGCGTCCTCGTCGATGCCGCGCACGGCGGCCATCGCGCGCACCGTGACGGGGACGAGATACGGGGCGTTGGGCCGGCCCCGGTACGGCGCCGGGGTCAGGAAGGGGGCGTCGGTCTCCACGAGGACCAGTTCCAGCGGGGCGACGGCGAGGGCGTCGCGCAGGTTCTGGGCGTTCTTGAAGGTGACGTTGCCGGCGAAGGACATGAAGTAGCCCTCGCGGGCGCAGATCTCCGCCATCTCGGCGTCGCCGGAGTAGCAGTGGAAGACGGTGCGCTCGGGGGCGCCCTCCTCCCGCAGCACGCGCAGGACGTCGGCGTGGGCGTCGCGGTCGTGGATGACGAGGGCCTTGCCGTGCCGCTTGGCGATCTCGATGTGGGCGCGGAAGGACCGCTCCTGCGCCTCCTTGCCCTCCGGCCCGGTGCGGAAGTGGTCGAGCCCGGTCTCGCCGACGCCCTTGACCTGGGGCAGCGCGGCGAGCCGGTCGATCTCGGCGAGCGCCTCGTCCAGCGCGGCGTCGCCGCCGGGCTCGCGGGCGCCCTGCCGGGACCAGCCGTCGGGATCGCCGTGCACGATGCGCGGTGCCTCGTTGGGGTGCAGGGCGACGGTGGCGTGGACGCTCTCGTGGGCCGCGGCGGTCTCCGCGGCCCACTGGGAGCCCTTGATGTCGCAGCCGACCTGGACGACCGTCGTCACCCCCACCGACGCGGCCTTGGCGAGGCCCTCGTCGACCGTGCCCGACTGCATGTCGAGGTGGGTGTGGGAGTCGGCCACGGGGACCCGCAGCGGCGGCGGGAGCGGCGGTGCCGCGTTCTTGTCGGCGTTCGAAGGCATGCCCCCGATCCTACGAAAGGGGCAGGCCCGGGCGGTCGGCCCGTCGGCTCAGCTCGCCCTGCGCTGGAAGGGGTGGAGGAGGTCGGACAGGTGCCAGTGGTGCGGTTCGGCGGCGTCACCGGGGACCCGGGGCGCCTCGACGGGACCCGCCGGCGGCACCCGGTGGTGGCGCCCCTCGGCCACCCCGCGCACCGAGGAGACCTGTCCGGCGCGCATGATCCGCACGACACGGCCGTCGCAGTTGTGGCAGGCGGGGCGGCTCAGCGGGGACGGCACGACCCGGCCCTCGGCCACGTACATCACGTACTCCTGGCCGTCGCCGTCCAGGTGGTGCTCTATCTCGTACGACTGCTCCCAGCCGAACCCGCACCTCATACAGGCGAAGGCGTACGACTCGTAAACGACGGCGGTGGCGGTGCCGCGAAGGCCTGTCCGTCCTGCGATCTCACTCATGCCAGCTCCAGTTGTCCGCTGGACAGGCACCCCGGCGAGGGTTCCCTGCGGTCCCGGGGTGCGGGACGGGGTGCGTCCCTGCGACCAGTGGACGCCCTCACCGGCGCGAACGCATCAGGCCTGTCGAGTGTTGGAGGCGTTTTGGGCACTCCTTGCCGGAACGGGCCCGGACGGGCGCTTCGGGCTTTGCCTTGTGTGCCGCCCCTTTGCCCCGCGTTGGGGCGTGCGCTCAGCGGAGAAGAGCCCTGCTCAGAGCGCGAGTGCGCTCCGGTGCGGCCGTCGCCGCCCGCGGGCGTCCGCGTGACGCCGGGCCGCCCCGGTACACCTGCTCGGCGTTGGGGCGCGGTGCGGGCGCTGCCGTGAAGTACGCCGAGTCGCTGTAGCTGCACCTGGCACCGCCGGGCGCCAAGCCGTAACCGGGTCGGGCCGGCTAGACGGTCCCCTCCCTCTTGGCCTCGACCACCGCGTCGAAGACCACCCTCTTGGGCAGGCCGGCCTCCGTCGCCACCGCCGCGATCGCCTCCTTGCGCCGTTCCCCGGCCTCCTCGCGGATGCGCACCCGGCGGACCAGCTCGCCGGCGTCCAGCTCCTCGGGGCCGGTCTCTGCGGCGCCCTCCACCACGACGGTGATCTCCCCGCGGACGCCGTCGGCGGCCCACTGCGCCAGCTCGGCGAGCGGGCCGCGCCGCACCTCCTCGTACGTCTTGGTCAGCTCGCGGCAGACGGCGGCCCGCCGGTCCGCGCCGAACACCTCGGCCATCGCGGCGAGGGTGTCGTCGAGCCGGTGCGGGGCCTCGAAGTAGACGAGCGTGCGCCGCTCACCGGCGACCTCGCGCAGCCGGGACAGCCGCTCGCCCGCCTTGCGCGGCAGGAAGCCCTCGAAGCAGAACCGGTCGACGGGCAGCCCGGACAGGGCGAGGGCGGTGAGCACGGCGGACGGCCCCGGCACGGCGGTGACCTTGATGTCCTGCTCCACCGCGGCGGCGACCAGCCGGTAGCCGGGGTCGGAGACCGACGGCATGCCCGCGTCCGTCACCAGCAGCACGCGCGCGCCGCCGAGCAGCTCCTGGACCAGTTCGGGTGTGCGGGCGGACTCGTTGCCCTCGAAGTACGACACGACGCGGCCCTTGGGGGTGACGCCCAGCGCCTGGGTGAGCCGGCGCAGCCGCCGGGTGTCCTCGGCGGCGACGAGGTCGGCGCCGGCCAGCTCCTCGGCCAGCCGGGGCGGCGCGTCCGCGATGTCGCCGATGGGGGTACCTGCGAGGACAAGGGTTCCAGTCACTCCCCCATCCTCGCAGGGACCGCCGGGCGGACGGGAAGGCGACCGTGTCCCGACCGGTACCGGCATGCACGGGACTCACACAGAACGTTTCCCTACGATGGCGCGGTGACCAGTACCGCGTCCTCCATGGACCTCCGGCCGGGCCAGGCACCGCACGACCAGCGGCCGACGTGGCAGCAGCGGCTGCGCCGATTCGGGTACGCACCGGCGGGGGACGTGCCCGCGGGCGACGTGCGCGACCGGCTGGTTCCGCCGTACAACGAGCCGAGCCCGCGCCTGTGGCAGGTGCTGGGCGTGCCGCCGGTCCTGGCCGGGCGGCTCACCCGGTGGTCGGGCTGGGGCGGTCCGCTGCTGGTGACGCTGATGGCGGGCCTGATGCGGTTCTGGCACCTGGGCAGCCCGCGCGCGGTGATATTCGACGAGACGTACTACGCCAAGGACGCCTGGGCGCTCGTCCACCACGGCTTCGAGGTGAACTGGGACAAGAACGCCAACGACGCGGTGCTGCAGACGCACGGGCACCTCGCGATCCCCACGGACGCGGCGTACGTCGTGCACCCGCCGGTCGGCAAGTACGTCATCGGCCTGGGCGAGCTGGTGTTCGGGTTCGACCCGTTCGGCTGGCGGTTCATGACCGCCCTGCTGGGGACGCTCTCCGTGCTGCTGCTGTGCCGGATCGGGCGCCGGATGTTCCGTTCGACGTTCCTCGGCTGCCTGGCGGGCGCGCTGATGGCGGTGGACGGCCTGCACTTCGTGATGAGCCGTACGTCGCTGCTGGACGGCGTGCTGATGTTCTTCGTGGTGGCCGCTTTCGGCTGCCTGGTCGTCGACCGGGACAGGTCCCGGGCGAGGCTGGCCGCCGCGCTCCCGGTCGACGCGGACGGCCGCGCCCGCCCGGACGCGGACGTCGCCGACACCCTGCGCCTCGGCTGGCGGCCCTGGCGCTGGGGCGCGGGGCTGATGCTGGGCCTGGCGATCGGCACCAAGTGGAACGGCCTGTACATCCTGGCCGCGTTCTGCGTGCTGGCGGTGCTGTGGGACGTCGGCGCCCGCAAGGTGGCCGGCGCCCACCACCCGTACCTGGCGGCGCTGAAGCACGACACGGGCATCACGTTCCTCGCGACGGTCCCGGTCGCGATCGGCGTCTACCTGCTCTCGTGGCTCGGCTGGATCCTCTCCCCGGCCGACGGCACCGGCGGCTACTTCCGCAACTGGGCGGCGACCGACGGCAGGGGCGGCCACTTCACCTTCCTGCCGGACTGGCTGCGCAGCCTGTGGCATTACGAGCACGAGGTCTACAAGTTCCACGTGGGCCTGTCGACGCCGCACACCTACCAGTCCAACCCGTGGAGCTGGCTGGTCCTGGGCCGCCCGGTCTCGTACTTCTACGAGTCCCCGTCCCCCGGCGCCGACGGCTGCCCGGCCGACGCGGGCGAGAAGTGCGCCCGCGAGGTACTGGCCATCGGCACCCCCGTGCTGTGGTGGGCGGGCATCGCCGCCCTCCTGTACGTCCTCTGGCGCTGGGCGTTCCGCCGTGACTGGCGGGCGGGCGCGATCGCCTGCGGCATCGCGGCCGGCTACCTGCCCTGGTTCATGTACCAGGAGCGGACGATCTTCCTCTTCTACGCGGTCGTCTTCCTCCCCTTCCTCTGCCTGGCCCTCGCCATGCTCATCGGCGCGATCATCGGCCCCCCGGGCTCCACGGACACCCGCCGCCTGATCGGCGCCTCCACGGCGGGCGTACTGGTACTGCTGATCGCCTGGAACTTCATCTACTTCTGGCCGCTGTACACGGGCACGGCGATCCCGATCGACGACTGGAGATCGCGGATGTGGCTGGACACGTGGGTCTAGCCGGGAAGACACGCTACGAGGGCACGGCCGCCGGCCGTGCCCTCGTGGTCGTTGTTGGTCGTTGGCGTCAGCTGGCCGCCCTCGCACGGCCCAGGCACGGCCCAGGCACGGCCAAGAGGTGGCCAACGGCAGATTTGTCTGTCTCTGACCAGGGATTTGAGTGACCACACAGGTTGCCCCACCTTTGCCCCACCAAGTGAGGACCGTTGGGGCCGGCAGCTCTCATGTCGCGCATTTGGCCTGAGTGCTGAACACGGCAGGAACACAACTTGCATGCACACCGCAGAAAATAACCTTGATCTACCGTCGCCTTTTCCGACTAAAGCGGCCTTTGCCACTTTTCGACTTCTCGCCAGTCAGTTGCTGTGCCTCATACGTCCTTCCCATCGCAGTCAGCGCGGCGACGAGGTCCTGGATCACGCGTGCATTTTTTGGATGTTTCACGCCAAAGAGGCGCAGATAGCTGGCGCGTACTTCCTTCAAGAGGGCAACCGCCTCCGGATACCGACGGAGGGCGTACAGGGTGATGGCGAGATTGTGAGCGGCAGAGAGAGCGCGGGGATGCCCCTTGCCCAGAGCACGGCGGCGCCGCGCGAGCACGTCCTCCTTCATGCGGCAGGCCTCCGCGTACTCCCTCAAGTCGTGCAGGGTGGTGGCGAGGTTGTTCGCGGCTGTGAGGGTTTCGGGATGGTCCTCGCCCAGAACACGACGACGACGTGCGAGAAGATCCTCCTGTATCCGGCGAGCCTCCCCCAAGTCACGCAAGGTGCCAGCGAGGTTGCCAGCAGAAGTGAGGGTGTCCGGATGATCCTCGCCCAGAACACGACGACGACGCGTGAGAACGTCCTCCTGCATCCGGCGAGCCTCCGCATACTCCC
>NZ_JBVJXS010000007.1:157096-200958 GCF_055601245.1 Streptomyces sp. NPDC038135
AGAAGTGAGGGTGTCCGGATGATCCTCGCCCAGAACACGACGACGACGCGTGAGAACGTCCTCCTGCATCCGGCGAGCCTCCGCATACTCCCCCAGGTGGCTCAGGGTGACGGCGAGGTCGTTCGCAGAGTGAAGGGTGTCGGGATGATCCGCGCCCAGGACGCGGCGACGGCGAGAGAAGGTGTCCTCGATGAAGGAATGAGCTTTGGTGAGGTCACCCAAGCTGACAGTCGCGTGCCCCACATACTGCGCGCAGGTGAGGGTGTCGGGGTGGTCTAGCCCCAATTCAGTACGCCATGACTGATGCAGCGCCGTGCTGAAGTCATGGGCAGCGCGCGGCAGACCGCTGCGGATTAGGAAGTGAGCAGCTTTTGTGAGTGTGGGGCGCAGTTCAGGACGAGCGGCGATGGCGGTGGTGACCTGAGGGGCGGTGAGGTGGGCGGTAAGGGAGGCCCACGCCTGCCAGTCGGCCGGAGATCGCGGGTCACCCGGGTTCACTGCTGCGAGGACAGCAGTGACATCGTTGTGAATGGCTGCAACGAGGTCAGGACTCGTCTGAGTGCGGACGATGGCCTGGGTGAGGCGATGGATCTGGAAGGTGTCGTAATCGGTGCGGGCCAGTCCGAACCGACCAAGGGGCTGGAGGGCCTTGCGGAGCCACATCGGGTCGTCTGGATCGCCGGGAATGCTGGCCAGGCAGGAGCGGGACGTCTCTAGCCAGGCGCTAGGAATGGGTTCAGGGCCGAGGAATGCGCCGAGACTGAGCAAGGCGGCCGCGGCGGGGTGACCGTCTTCTGCGAGACGGGCGACGGCGATGTTGACCGTCGCGGCCAACGACGCGGGATAGTCGCGCACGTCGCTCTCCTGCAGGAGGCGTGCGGTGTTGGTGCCCAGAAGTTGACGGTAGCGGTCCAGGGTCATGCCGCTGCGCAGGACTCCCGCAGCTTGGGCGAGCGCAAGGGGTAGGTCGCCGAGATCCTGCGCCAGGAGATCAGCGTGCTCGGTGGTCATTCCCGGGATACGACTCTTGAGGTAGGCCAGGGAGTCGGTGCGGGTGAACACGTCCAGGTCACTCTGGTGAGCGATCCCGAGCCAGTCGGGGTTGCGTGAGGTGATCAGAATGTGGCCTGGCCCCTCGGGGAGCCAGGGCTCGATCTGGTCGGGGTGTTCAGCGTTGTCGAGAATGAGAAGCCAGCGGTGCCGCGTCCGCAAGTGCTGGAGAAGAGCACGGGCGTTTGATTCGGAGCCGGCGTCGGATTTGGCAATGCCGAGGCGGTCGGCGAGTTCGGTGTAGCGGACGGGCAACTGGTCGGCCTGTTCGGCGTCGACCCACCACACGATGTCGTACTGGCTGGCGAAGCGGTGGGCGTACTCCAAGGCGATCTGAGTCTTCCCGATGCCACCCATGCCGTGGAGCGCCTGGACCACTGCTTGACGCCCGGTAAGCAGACTGGTACGTAGTTCACTCAATACAGCCTCACGG
The DNA here is from genome assembly GCF_055601245.1 of Streptomyces sp. NPDC038135. NCBI lineage: Bacteria > Bacillati > Actinomycetota > Actinomycetes > Kitasatosporales > Streptomycetaceae > Streptomyces > Streptomyces sp. NPDC038135. The sequence continues at coordinate 158,580 of NZ_JBVJXS010000007.1, forward strand.
CCGGAGAAATCAGGGTTACGGCGGCGGACATTCCACGCCTCCGGCAGGCCGACGCTGCTGGGTAGGCGGGGACGCTCTGTATCAGGTTCCGCAGTCGCACTGGCGGATGCGGCACCGGGGAAGGCGACCGGATCGGTAGGGGCAACCGGTCCGTGGACGGCTTCGAGCAAGGCAGCAGTAGCAGCGGTCTCGTCCAGACCGTGAACGTCTGTGCGCAGTATCCCGGCCATGAGGGCGGGGATGTCGTCATCGGCCAGAAGCTCGATCGCCACAGGAACGAGACGCCCCCGCAGGGCCAGGGTGGCCGACCACTCTTCCCGGGTCCATCGTTTGGGGACGAAGTATTGCCTGGAAAACAGGGCCACCACCGCATCGGCCCTGTCGAGAGCAAGGTTCATCTTCTGGACGAAGTCGTCTCCGGTGCGCCAGTGCCACCGGTCCAGCTCAACCTGGTGCCCGGCCTGCTGGAGTTGCCAGCTGGCCCACTCGGCCCAGGCCCGGTCCGGGCCTGCATAGCTGACAAAAATTCGTTGCGTGATGTCGGTCACCGGCGACCCCCAAATCCCCTGACTCGTACGTGGAGCACAGGCCATGATCTCGCGTATACCGTGGGACAGGGCAGGGAACGCCGAGATCTGGTAGATGAAGGGGCAGGGAAATGACCCAGGCGCCGAAGAACGTGGAAGTCAGGCTGAAGCTGCCGATGCTTGAGATCGCCGGCAACTGGGAGCCGAACGACGCGGAGCGGCGCGCCGCCTGGGAGCTCTACGTAGAGCTGATCACCCGAGTGTCCGTGGTACCGCTACGGGAGAATGAGGGCCTGCTGCGGGAGGCCCTCACAAGCCTTTACTCCCTGTTCGCGACCACCCGGGAGATCCTGCGACGCCACGGCCCGCAGATCGCCGAACCGAAACGGAACGGTCAGTACAACTTCGGTTACCTGGCAGTGGCGATGCTCAATTACGGCGTCCGCCCGCTCTTGGCCACTTGGCACCCCGCCCTGGAGGACTGGGAGACCCGCCGCCCAGCGGACCGCTCTCCTCGCGACCATGAGCACGCCTGGCCCGAGTCGGCTCAGCTGCGAACCGCCTTGAACGACACCCGTCACATCCTTGCCTCATATGCCGACCTCCTCGCCACCGCCTGCGGCGTACCCAACCTCCTCGGCGCCTATCCAAGCCCTCGCTCTTGACGCACCACCAGGCGCGAGCCAAGCGCGCCTGCAAATCGCGGGTGAGCTGGGCACCCGTTGCCAGTAGCTGCCGACAGATTTACAGCGGGCCCAGTGGCGTTCCGTGTGCCACATCTCGTCGGGGGACACCTGGGGGGAAACGGCAGGTCGTGCCGAAACGGAACTCGGTGGTCGCTCTACGATCCGGCTGCGCCCGCCTCGGTGCGTCATCGTTCCCCGCCGTTGACCGGTAAATCGGATCTCCGCGGCCGTCCTCACACTGGAGCGGCAACGCTGAAAGACCTCCTGAGGGGTCGCGGCCGTCGATCGCGCCCCCTCAGCCGTTGGCGGTCGTCGCTGGCCGTCGTCGCACGGCCCAACTGGGAGATTTACGGACTTTTTGCACCTCACAGATCTACTTCTGGCCCCTGTACATGGGGACGGCGATCCCGATCGACGACTGGAGATCGCGGATGTGGCTGGACACGTGGGTGTAGACGGGCGTACGCACCAGGGCGGCCCGGCTTGTTGCCGGGCCGTCCTCATACGCCCCTACTTCACGTAGAAGCAGTCCCAGGCGTCGCCGATCTCTTCCCCGTAGACGTTGGAGACGCGGTCCAGGGCGTTCTCGCCGTACTGCCACTTGCAGACGTCCTCGACAGATATCCCTACGACGCCGGAATTCCCCGAGTGTGCACAGAACCATTTGTACGCAGGGTATTTGACGTCCTCTCGGTTGATGAGATCAAGACCCTTGGCCTTGCACCAACCCTCAAGGTCCGGGCTTCCCGCATACCCGGCGAACGTCGCACACTCCCACCCGGTATACGTTTCGCCCATGGTCGCCAGGCGGTCGATCTCACTGACACCGGGGTAGGTCAACTGACAGGCTTCGGATACGAGCTGGTGAATTTGCTCGGGTCGGTCGAACTCGTCAGCGCTCCCGTCATCGTTCACACAACGGATGGAATACGCGTCGCTGCCGGTCCCCACAAGAGTAGCGCCCCGGGCCTGCCCCCGGTTATTGCAGGCCTCATCGAACGCGGCCTTCGTCAGGGGACGGAGAGTGTTCGAGTCCGCCTGCTGCACCATGAGGCCGGACTCCGCTCGTGCTTGAGACTGATAAGGAGTCGCGTAGACCCACGCGCCAGTGAACGCGGAAGCCGTAACAAGCGACACAGTAAGTGCTGTAACGCGCTTCGGCATGGAGATCTCCCGCCAGGACGCGGCTGCGGATCGAGCAGCCGAGGCACTCCGACACGGATGGTTCGCACGCGTCGGCCGGCTCCCTTCGAAGGCCGCCCCGTGTTCGACGCTACGCTCCCTCGCTGCCTCTCGCAGCCGAACGCCGACGGCTGGGGGCGCATGACACACGCGCACACGTCGACGCCGTCCGGCCGCCGCCGGGCACCCGGCGGGACCGTCGGTGTGGCGCCTCACTGCAGGCTCTCATCGGTGTCGGCGTCGCCCGGCACGGGAAGGCGGCGGCCGCGGGACTCGGCTACGCGTAGTGCGTCGGCCAGGCATTCCGAGAGCCGGATCGCGGTGTAGCGGACCTCGACGTTCGGGGACAGCGGGTCACCGAGCAGTTTCCGGGCCGCGACCAGCACCTCCAGGCCATCGGCCAGCTGCAGATCCTCCGTCTCGTCGGCAAGCCGCGAGAGGTAACCGCCCTCGCCGGCGGTGGCGAGGAAACAGGGTTTGCCCTCCGGTGACGACCAGGGGAGCAGCCTGAGCTTGGTGCGGGGGTCCATCAGGCCGCCGTCCTCTCCGCGCCGATCACGTGCTGGTCGAGGTCGATACCGAAGTCGGCGGCGAGGACGAGGGTGCGGCGGCGATGCCTTTGACGTGCCCTTTCCTGCTCGTTGGCCGTGAGGTAGGGGCGGACGAGCCGGGATTCAGAGCCGTCCAGGGGGAGGTGAAGGCAGTACGGCGAGCGGTGGATGGGGAGGCGGAGGGAGTGGGTGGGGCGCCTGGGCAGGGGCCGAGGAGGGCGGGGGTCCCCGGCTCGGTGGGCCCCGGTGCCCGGGCCGAGGAGAAGGACCAGCCAATGGGCAAGGCGGCGGATAAGGTCGTGCATGTCGGCGCTCCTAGGAAGCGTTGGCCGCGCCCCGGGAGGTCTTGCCACCTCGCCGGGGTCTTGTCATGGATGACCATAGCGACAACTGCGTCCCCCTGCACCCCACTCCTTCCCGCCGCGTCCCAACGCGGCAGACTGCGTCCCGCCACTGCGAGGCGCGTCGCGATGCTTCACCGTTGACGCATGACTGAGCTGCCGCGCTACGAGTACGTCAAGCTTGCGGATGCCATCGCCGGCGAGATCGCCTCCGGCAAGCTGCCGCAGGGCGCAGCCCTGCCCAGGGAGCGCGCGATGACCGAGTTGTACGGCGTCAGCATCGGCACTGTGCGGCGGGCCATCGTCGAGCTGCGCAAGCGCGGCCTGGTCGCGACCCTGCCCGCAAAGGGGACGTACGTCATCGGGGCCCCTGAGCCGACCACCGACTGAGAGCGCCATCGCCCCCGATATTCCGTTTCGGGCCCGGCCCCATCCCCCTACCGTGACCCCGTGACGACTCAAGTGATCGTGCTCAACGGTGGGTCCAGTTCGGGGAAGTCCGGGATCGTGCGGTGTCTTCAGGCGGTGCTGCCGGGGGCGTGGCTGGCGTTCGGGACGGACACGTTCGTCGACGCGTTGCCGGGGTCCATGCGGGCCGGGGACGGGGGGATCGGGTTCGGGGCGGACGGCGAGGTGGTCGTCGGCGCGGAGTTCCGGGAGCTGGAGGCGGCCTGGATCGAGGGCGTCGCCGCGATGGTGCGGGCGGGGGCCCGGGTCGTCGTGGACGAGGTGTTCCTCGGCGGGGCGGAGTCGCAGGCGCGTTGGCGGAAGGCGCTGGACGGGCTCGGGGTGTTGTGGGTGGGGGTCCGGTGCGATGCCGGTGTGGCCGCGGGGCGCGAGGTCGCGCGGGGTGACCGGGTCGCCGGAATGGCCGCTTCGCAGGCGGAGCTTGTGCATAGGGGGGTGGTCTACGACCTCGAAGTGGACACCACTCACGCCGAGTCGATGGAGTGTGCACGCACTATTGCCGCACATGTCGGCTGATCGCCCGTACGGCGACGTCTCTGTTAGGACAACAATCGGCAACCGCGGCCACAACAGCCCGGCAACCGCTTACAGTTCCGCTGCGGCCTGCTTTTGAACGCGTTCAGGAAACTTCCGGGCGCGGCAGGTCCCAACGGGGTGACGGGGAGAGGGAGCGCCTGATGCGCAGCGGAGTGAAGGCCGGGGTCATAGGCGGGGTGTGCGCGGTGATGCTGGGGGGCGCCGGTTACGGCGCCTACAACATCCTGTCCGCGCTGAGCGGCGACGGGGGCACGGGGGCCGCCTCCGTCCGGACCGGGCCGCCCAGCCGGGACGAGGTGAAGGACACCACGGGGAGGTTCTTCGCCGCGTGGGAGAAGGGGGACGCCGCGACGGCCGCGTCGTACACCAACTTCCCGGAGAAAGCCCGGGACTTGCTGACGGCGTACCGGAACGACGCGCACCTCACCAAGGTGCGCGTCACGCCCGGCGCGGCCACCGGCGCGACCGTGCCGTTCACGGTCCGGACAACGGTGTCGTACCAGGGGAAGACCCGGCCGCTCGAGTACGAGAGCAGGCTCACCGTCGTGCGCGGCGAGACCTCGCACCGCGCGCTGGTCGACTGGCAGCCCTCCGTCGTGCACCCCCGGCTGCGCGCCGGCGACACCCTCGCGACCGGTGAGGCCGCGGCGCCCGAGATCGAGGCGGTGGACCGCGACGGGCAGGTGCTGACGCAGGAGAAGTACCCCTCGCTCGGCCCGGTCCTGGACGAGCTGCGCAAGAGGTACGGCGACACGACGGACGGCAAGCCCGGCGTGGAGCTGGTCATACGCCACCAGGGGGCCGGCGAGGAGAGCCCGGCCGACACCACCCTGCTCACCCTGGCCAAGGGCAGGCCCGGCAAACTGCGCACCACGCTCAGCGCGAGCGCGCAGACGGCGGCGGAGACGGCCGTGCGGAAGTACCCGGACGCGTCCGTCGTGGCCGTGAAGCCCAGCACCGGCGAGATCCTGGCCGTCGCCAACCACCGTGAGGACGGCTTCAACGCGGCCCTGCTCGGCACCCGCCCGCCCGGCTCCACCATGAAGATCATCAGCGCGGCGGCCCTCATCGACAGCGGTCTGACCAGCGCGAACGGCAAGGCTCCGTGCCCGCCGACCGCCGTCTGGCAGAGCCAGACGTTCCACAACCTCAAGAACATGCCGCCGAACGAGAACGCCACCCTCTCGGAGAGCTTCGCCCGCTCCTGCAACACGGCGTTCGTGAAGTTCGCCGACGATCTCGGGGTGGACGGCCTCACCAAGGAGGCGCAGGACCGGTTCGGCATCGGGCGGAACGACTGGAAGATCGGCGTGCCGTCCTTCGACGGCCGGGTGCCCGCCTCCGGCGGACCGGACACGGCGGCCGGTCTCATCGGCCAGGGCCAGGTGCAGATGAGCCCGCTGAACATGGCCTCCGTCACGGCGACCGCCATGACCGGCGCCTTCCGGCAGCCGGTGATCGTGCCGCTGGCCCTGGACCACCGGGAGCCGGCCCGCGCCCGCGGACTGTCGCAGAGCACCGTCCAGCAGCTGCGCGCGATGATGAACCGCACCGCGACCAGCGGCACCGCGGCCACCGTGATGTCGGGGCTCGGCGGGAGCATCGGCGCGAAGACGGGTTCGGCCGAGTCCGACGGGCAGGAGAAGTCGGACAGTTGGTTCGCCGGGTACCGCAACGACGTGGCCGCCGCCGCGATGGTCCAGGACGGCGGGCACGGCGTCGACGCGGCCGGGCCGATTGTCGCAGGCGTGCTACGGACCGCGGGCTGACGTCACCCGCGCGGCCGGGGACTTTAGGCTGGTCGGCGTCGTTGGGGTGTGCGGGGCGCGGGAACGCCGGTGAAGGCGCGGAGGAACTGAGGGCTGTGGGCAAGAGAAGGCGCGTCGCCGAGCGGCGGAGGAACAGACCGGTGATGCTCGGCGGGATGATCGCCGTGGTCGTCGGCGGTGCCGGGATCGGCGCCTACGCGCTGTACGGCGGCGGGGCGGCGGCCGACGACCGGCCGTCCCGCCCGGCCGTCAAGACCGGCCCGCTCAGCGCCGCCGAGGTGCGCACCGCCTCCACCCGCTTCCTCACCGCCTGGCAGCACGGCAGGGTGACCGAGGCCGCGGCAGCCACCGACGACCCGGCCGCCGCGGCGGAACTGCTCACCGGCGCCGCCGAGGACGCCCACCTGAAGGACGTCACGCTCACCCCCGGCAGGGCCGCCGGCGCCAGGGTGCCGTTCTCGGTCAAGGCGACGGTGTCGTACAAGAGCACCGGCAAGCCGCTCGGCTACGACAGCTCGCTGACGGTCGTGCGGCGCAAGAGCGACGGCGAACCGCTGGTCGACTGGCACTCCTCGGTCGTCCACCCGGATCTGAAGGACGGCGACCGGCTCGTCACGGGCGCGTCCGGCACCCCGCCGGTGACGGCGCTGGACCGCGACGGCGGGGAGCTGACGGCCGCGCGGTTCCCCTCGCTCGGCACCGTGCTGGACGGACTGCGCGAGAAGTACGGCAAGACCGCGGGCGGCAAGGCGGGCGTGGAGCTGCGCGTGGTGCGCGGCAAGGCGTCCAAGGCGGCCGAGCTGTCCGACAAGACGCTGCTGGAGCTGAGCAAGGGCACGCCGGGGACCGTGCACACGACGCTCAGTCCGGCCCTGCAGGCGACCGCCGAGCGGCAGGTCGGCAAGCAGGACCGGGCCTCGGTGGTGGTCGTGCGGCCCTCGACCGGGGAGATCCTCGCGGTCGCCAACAGCGGGCACGGCTTCAACACCGCCTTCCAGGGCTCGCTGGCGCCCGGCTCCACGATGAAGGTCATCACCTCGTCGCTGCTGATCGACAAGGGCCTGGCCTCGGTGGACGAGAAGCACCCGTGCCCGAAGACGTTCACCTACGGCGGCTGGAAGTTCCACAACGACGACGACTTCGAGATCAAGGGCGGCACGTTCAAGGCGAGCTTCGCCCGCTCCTGCAACACCGCCTTCATCAGCCAGGCGAAGAAGCTGGAGAACGACGACCTGACCAAGCAGGCCCAGCAGGTGTTCGGCCTGTCCATGAACAACTGGGCGATCGGCGTGCCGACCTTCGACGGCTCGGTGCCGGTGCAGTCGGCGGCGCAGATGGCGGCGTCGCTGATCGGCCAGGGCGGGGTGCGCATGAACCCGCTGAACATGGCCTCGGTCGCCGCGACCGTGCAGTCGGGCGGCTTCCACCAGCCGTACCTGGTCTCCCCGTCCGTCGACCACCGCAAGCTGGCCACCGCGTCCCGCACGCTGTCCGGCAGGACGCTGGGCCAGTTGCGGGAGCTGATGCGGTACACGGCGGCCTACGGCACCGCCGCCGAGGCCATGTCCGGCCTGGGCCCCGACTACGGCGCGAAGACCGGCTCGGCGGAGGTCGACGGGCAGAAGAAGCCCAACGGCTGGTTCACCGCGTACCGGGGCGACCTCGCGGCCGCCGGGGTCGTCCAGGCGGGCGGGCACGGCGGTGACACGGCCGGGCCGATCGTCGCGGCGCTGCTGAAGCAGGGGAGCTGAGCGCCACCGGCTCGGCTCAGCTCACCACCGGTTCGGCCCGGTAGGTGCGGAGCAGAAAGTTGATCAGCGCCTTCGACTCGAACTGCACCACCGAGACGCCGCCGTCGTCGTGGAACTCGACGACCGCCTGGACGCGTCCGCACGGCCACACCCGTACGTCGCCGCTGGCGGCGGGTGCGGTCAGGCCCTGTTCGAGCAGGTCGCGGGAGCAGGTCCACTCCTGCGTTCCGGGCAGACCGATGCGCACGGACCGTGGATCGCGGTCGGGGTCGTAGCGCAGGACGACGGGTACCGCCCCCGGATCCTCCTCGTCCGTGACGATATGGGCGCGCGCGTACTGCTCGACTACAGACATCGGACCGCCCTTTCACGCTCAGTCACTGAAGCGAGAGTTATGCCTCCACTTCTTCTCTAATGTCCCATATTTTCCGATTTGCACCTCCGGGAGACGGAAACTACGTCTCTCTTGCAAACCCTTCGCAACAAGGCCCTAAAATCGTACGGTGCACGTACCTGACGGATTCATCAACGCCCCTGTCTCCGCCGTCACCGGAGTGGTCGCCGCCGGCGCCATCGCGGTGAGCCTGCGGGGTGCCCGCCGCGAACTCGACGAGCGCACCGCTCCACTGGCCGGTCTCGTGGCCGCGTTCATCTTCGCCGTACAGATGCTCAACTTCCCCGTGGCGGCCGGAACAAGCGGCCATCTGCTCGGAGGAGCGCTCGCCGCGATACTCGTCGGCCCCTTCACGGGGGTGCTCTGCGTGTCCGTCGTGCTGCTCATGCAGGGCGTTCTCTTCGCGGACGGCGGTCTCACCGCGCTCGGCGTGAACATCACCGATATGGCGATCGTCACCACGGTCGTGTCCTACGCGGTCTTCCGCGGACTGCTCGCCGTGCTGCCCCGCAAGCGGCGCTCGGTCACCGTCGCCTCCTTCGTCGCCGCGCTGGTCTCGGTGCCGGCCGCCGCCGTCGCCTTCACGCTCATGTACGCCGTGGGCGGCACCACCGACGTCTCCATCGGCAAGGTGGCGACCGCGATGATCGGCGTCCATGTGCTGATCGGCCTCGGCGAGGCCGTGATCACCGCCCTCACCGTGGGCGCCGTGGTCGCCGTGCGCCCTGACCTGGTGCACGGCGCGCGCGGGCTGCGGCAGCGTCTGCGGCTGCGGGTGAACGGCGAGCTGGTGGACGCCCCCGCGCCGACCGCGCCGGTGGCGGCACGCGCCTCCCGGCGCACCCTGTGGCTGACCGGCCTGGTCACCTCCCTGGTCCTCGCCGGCTTCGTGAGCTTCTACGCCTCGGCGAACCCCGACGGCCTGGAGAAGGTCGCGCACGACCAGGGCATCGACAAGAAGACCGAGAAGCACGCCTCGTCCGACTCCCCGCTCGCCGACTACGGCGTCAGGGACGTCTCCGACTCCCGGCTGTCCGGCGGCCTCGCGGGCGTGATCGGCGTCGGCGTCACCGTCGTCGCCGGAAGCACGGTGTTCTGGGCGGTGCGCAGGCGCCGCGACGCGGACGTCTCCCCCGCCTCCACCGCGAGCACGGGCGCCTGACGTGGGAGCGGGACACGCGCACCGGCTCTACCGGCACGGGCACTCGCCCGTGCACGCCCTGCCGCCGCACACCAAACTGGCGGCCGCCTTCGCGTTCGTGGTCGTCGTGGTCTCGACCCCGCGGGAGGCGATGTGGGCGTTCGCGGTCTACGCCGTGCTGCTCGCCCTCGTCGCGCGCCTGGCGCGGGTGCCCGCCGGCTTCCTGCTGAAGCGGCTGCTGATCGAGGTGCCGTTCGTCGCCTTCGCGGTGCTCATGCCGTTCGTGGCGGAGGGCGAGCGGGTGCAGGTCCTCGGCCTGTCCTTGAGCGTCAACGGGCTGTGGGGCGCCTGGAACGTGCTCGCCAAGGGAACCCTCGGCGTCGCCGCCTCGGTGCTGCTCGCCGCCACCACCGAGCTGCGTGAACTGCTGCTCGGGCTGCAGCGGCTGAAGCTGCCGCCGCTGCTCGTGCAGATCGCCTCGTTCATGATCCGCTACGGCGACGTCATCACGGACGAGATGCGCAGGATGCGGATCGCCCGGGAGTCGCGCGGCTTCGAGGCGCGGGGCGTACGGCACTGGGGCGTGCTCGCCAAGTCGGCGGGCGCGCTGTTCATCCGCTCCTACGAGCGCGGGGAGCGGGTGCACCTGGCCATGGTCAGCCGGGGGTACGCCGGCTCTATGCCGGTCATCGACGAGGTGACCGCGTCCCGGGCCCAGTGGCGGCACGCCCTGACCCTCCCCTGCGCCGCCCTTCTCGTCTGTCTGCTGGGATGGATCCTGTGACTGCACCTGCCTCGCTCGAGGTCTCCGGCCTCGCCTTCGCCTACCCCGACGGCCACCAGGCCCTGTTCGGCGTGGACTTCTCCGTCGCGCGCGGCGAACGGGTCGCGCTGCTCGGCCCGAACGGCGCCGGCAAGACCACCCTCGTGCTGCACCTGAACGGCATCCTGGGCGGCGGCGCCGGCACGGTGACCGTGGCCGGGATGCCGGTCGGCAAGCGGCACATGGCCGAGATCCGGCAGAAGGTCGGCATCGTCTTCCAGGACCCGGACGACCAGCTCTTCATGCCGACGGTGCGGGAGGACGTGGCGTTCGGCCCGGCGGCCGCCGGGATCAGGGGCGCCGCGCTGGAGGAGCGGGTGCGCACCGCCCTGGACCTGGTCGGCATGGGGGACTTCGCCGACCGGCCGCCGCACCACCTGTCGTTCGGGCAGCGTCGCCGGGTCGCGGTCGCCACCGTGCTCGCGATGGAGCCGGAGATCCTGGTCCTGGACGAGCCCTCGTCCAACCTGGATCCGGCCTCCCGGCGTGAACTGGCCGACATCCTGCGCTCGCTGGACGTCACCGTCCTGATGGTCACGCACGACCTGCCGTACGCCATGGAGCTGTGCCAGCGCTCGCTGATCCTCAGCGACGGCGTGATCGCGGCGGACGGCCCCACCGGCGAGCTGCTCTCCGACGACGCGCTGATGCGGGCGCACCGGCTGGAGCTGCCGTTCGGCTTCGACCCGAGGTCCGTGACGGCGGGCACGTGACCCCTGGGCACATGCCCGCGGCGGCAACGTCGATGTAACGATTCCGCCGGGCCGGTCCCGCCGAGGAATCGCAGGTCCGCGGACCCCGTTGCACCCACTGTCGCAGGCGATCGGAAAGGACGGCGGACGTGGACGTGCACGGCACTGTGGCCGAGGGCTTCGAGCCGGTCAGGCAGGCGTTCGCCGCCGGCTTCGAGCTGCTCGGGGAGCGGGGCGCGGCCGTCGCCGTGTACCGGCACGGCCGCAAGGTCGTCGACCTGTGGGGCGGCACCCGGGACGTGGACGGCACCGCGCCCTGGGCGCCCGGCACCGCGCAGGTCGTGCGCTCGGCGACCAAGGGCGTCGCCGCCGCCGCGCTCCTGCTGCTGCACCAGCGCGGCGAGCTGGACCTGGACGCCCCGGTCGGCGAGTACTGGCCGGAGTACAAGGCGGCCGGCAAGGAGCGCACCCTGGTACGGCACCTGCTCGCGCACCGGGCCGGGGTGCCGGTCCTGGACCGCCCGCTGACCCCCGAGGAGGCGGCCGACCCCGACCTCGGCGCGGCGGCCGTCGCCGCCCAGGCGCCGGTGTGGGAGCCGGGCACCGACCACGGCTACCACGCGCAGACCTACAGCTGGCTCACCGGCGAGCTGATCCGGCGGATCACCGCGCGGTCGGTGGGCGCGTACATCGCCGAGGAGATCGCCCGGCCCGCCGGCGCCGAACTGTGGCTCGGACTGCCCGAGGCGGACCAGGGATGCGTCGGCCGGGTCGGCCCCGTGGAGGCGCCGCAGGCGTCCGGCACCCTGCGGACCCGCCCCAAGCGGGCCGTGTCCGAGGCCTACGCCGACCCCGAGTCCCTCACCCGCCGCGCCTTCGCCGCGATCACCCCCCTGCCGGACGAGAACGCGCCCGCCTACCGCGCGGCGGCCCTGCCCGCCTCCAACGGCATCGCCACCGCCGACGGTCTGGCCCGCTTCTACGCCTCGCTCATCGGCGAGGTGGACGGCGGCGCCCGGCTGTTCACCCCGGCGACCATGGAACTCGCCCGCGCCGAGCAGTCGGCCGGGCCGGACCGGGTCCTCGTGGTCGGCACCCGGTTCGGCCTCGGCTTCATGCTGCACGGCAGCGCCTCGCCGCTGCTGTCGCCCGGCTCCTTCGGCCACCCGGGCCGCGGCGGCTCCCTCGCCTTCGCCGACCCGGAGACCGGCGTCGCCTTCGGCTACGTCACCAACGGCTTCCGCAAGAGCGTGACCGCGGACCCGAGGGCGCAGGCGCTGGTCCGGGCGGTGCGCGCGGGACTGGCGGCCCTCGGGTAGACGGCCGGCCGCGTCACACGTGGATCGGGTGCGAGGTCCGCCCGGACTCCGCGTCGATCTCGCCGTGCGCCTTGGTCAGCAACTGCATCGCCAGTTCGTTCAAAGCACGGGCGCCCGCTATCTCCTCGCCCACCCGGGGCTGGTTGGAGTCGACGTTGTGCCGGCTGGCGTGCCCGTGCGCCCGGACCTCGCTGCCGTCGGGCAGGCGCACCAGAGCGGCCGCACGGGTGTGCGTGTCGTCTTCCTGGAACTCCAGCTCGACGTGCCATCCCACCGTGGTGTTCATCATGTCGGCCACCTCCGGAACCAGTGATTCCCGCTGGTTCCAGGGTGCTCCCGGACGGGCGGAACGTCACGTGGAGGCCTGGTCGCTGTCCCTGAACTCGCCCCAGCCGTGCCAGCGCTCGACCTCGACGTAGGCGCTGACCCGGGGCCGGGACCGCTCCGGGTAGGGCTTGCCGGTGTAGTGCTCGGACAGCCGGTCGATGTCGGCCAGGCCCTCGTCGTCCCGCAGCTCGGCGACCCGCCCGATCAACGTGACGTGGGTGTACCAGTCGCCGTCGGCGAGGACGGTGAGGCTGATGCGCGGATCGCGGCGCAGGTGGCGCAGCCTGACCCGGCCCTCGTCCAGGTTGACCAGCACCCGGCCGTCCTCCTGCCACAGGTACCAGGTGGCCGTGGTGACGGGCGCTCCGTCGGAGCGCACGGTGGCCATCACGCAGGGGTTGGGGCGGCGCAGCAGTTCCTGGGCCTCGGGCGGCAGCGGCGGTTTCGACACGGTGTTCTCCTCGGTCTCGTTCGGTCCCGGTGCCGGATCGCGGTTCTCAGCCGGCGGGCTTGTCGTCGAAGCTGGCGAAGTAGGCGGCGGCCATGTCCTCGTCGGCGTGGCCCTGGGCGGCGGCGCGGGCGAACCGCTCGGCGGCCGCGGCGGCGACGTCGAGCCTCACTCCGCCCTGCTCGCCGGCCTCGACGATGAGCCGGGCGTCCTTCTCCGCGGTGCCCACGGCGAAGGAGGCGGGGGTCAGCTTCCCGTCCAGCACCAAGGCGGACTTGGCGCGCAGGTACCCCATGTCGAGCGGTCCTCCCTCGATCAGGTCGAAGAAGTCGTGCGGGTCCACGTCGAGCGCCTTGGCGAGGGCCAGCGCCTCGCCGGCCGCCGCGGTGACCGCGAGGACCCAGCTGTTGGCGACCAGCTTCAGCCGGCTGGCGCTGCCCGCGGCCCCGTCGTCGCCGGTCCACACGGTCCGGACGCCGACCGCGTCGAAGACGGGCGCGAGCGTCTCCCGGCCCTCCCTCGGCCCGGCGGCCAGCACGGTGAGCTGGCCGGCCTCGGCGGGCTGACGGGTGCCGAGGACGGGGGCGTCGTAGAACACCAGCCCGTGCTCGCCTGCGAACCCGGCCAGGTCGGCGACGAGTTCGGTGCCGGCGGTGGTGCACTGCGCCCAGACGGCGCCGGAGCGCAGCGCCGGCGCCGCCTCGCGCATGACGTCCAGGGCGGTGTTGCCGTCGTAGAGCATGGTCAGGACGACGTCGGCGCCCTCGACCGCCTCGGCGGGCGTGCCGGTGACCCGGATCCCGTCGGAGGCCAGCGGCTCGGCCTTCTCCCTGGTGCGGTTCCAGGCCCGCACGCCGAGCCCGGCGCGGGCGATGTTGCGGGCCATCGCGGCACCCATGATGCCGGTGCCCAGAACGGCGACGGTCGGCTTGTCGGTCATGGACGGCTCCCTGTCGTACGGTTCGTGACCCCGGGGTCCTCGTCCTCGTGGTCCCACGTCATCTTCCCCGGGTCACCACTTCCGACCGTTCCTTTCCGCCCTACCCGGCGTGCAGCATCAGCCCGATGCCCACGACCAGCAGGCCCGCCGCCGCGATGCGGGGCGCGCCGAACCGCTCCTTGAAGAACACCGCGCCGATGGCCGCGCCGACGATGATCGAGGACTCGCGCAGGGCCGCGATGGGCGCGAGCGCGGCCCGGGTCTGCGCCCACAGCACCAGGGCGTACGCGGCCACGGACAGCGCCGCGCCGAACATGCCGAGCGTCGCGTACGGGCGCAGCCGCCGGACGATGTCGCCCCGCACGCGCGCGTACGTGTACGCCGGGATGGCGACTCCCTGGACGGCCATCAGCCAGGCGATGTAGCCGAGAGGCGTCCCGGAGGCGCGTACGCCCAGGCCGTCCAGCACCGTGTACCCGGCGATCGTCAGACCGGTCGCGAGGGCGGCGCCGATCGCGGCCCAGTCGGGCCGGCGGCCGCGCAGCCCCATCAGGCTGACGCCGGTGAGGCCGGCGCAGGACACGGCGATCCCGGCCGCCGCCCACGGCCCGGGGACCTCGTGCGCGAACACCGCCGCCAGCACGGTCACCACGAGCGGCGCGGTGCCGCGGGCGATCGGGTAGGCCTGGCCGAAGTCGCCGAGCCGGAAGGAGGTCATCAGCAGGGCGTAGTAGGCGATGTGCACGGCCGCCGACACGAGCAGGTACGGCCAGGCGGGCCCGGCCGGGAGCGGCACGAACAGCGCCATGGCGAGCCCGATCAGCAGGCCGCCGCCGGAGATCAGCGTGAACCCGGTCAGCTTGTCGGTGATCCGGTGCGCGATGGCGTTCCAGCTCGCGTGCGTGACCGCGGCGAGCAGCACCGCGGTGGTGACCAGCGGCGTCACGCGGTCTGCTCGCGGACGTCCACCAGGTCGGCGCCCGCGTGGGCGACCAGCGCCTTCGGCTCGATCGGGAAGACGGTGTGCGGGTTCCCGGCCGCCGCCCACACCAGCTCGTGCGCGAGCAGGGAGCGGTCGGCGAGGACCCGGGTGCGGGTGCGGTGCCCGAAGGGCGGCACGCCGCCGATGGCGTACCCGGTGGTCTCGCGGACCAGGCCGGCGTCGGCCCGGGTGACCTTCGCGGCGCCCAGTTCCTCGCGGACCCGTTCCAGGTCCACGCGCGAGGCCCCGTCCATCAGCACCAGGACCGGTACCCCGTCCGCCGCGAAGAGCAGCGACTTGCAGATCTGGCTCAGCTCGCACCCGACCGCGGCCGCGGCCTCGGCGGCCGTACGGGTGCCCTCGGGGAAGCGGCGGGCGCGGGCGAGCACCTCGTCGAGGCCGACGGCGCGCAGGGCCTCGGCGAAACGGGGGTGCGCCCCGGTGTCTTCGGCGTCAGTGGCGGCTGTCGTCATGACCTGCACGCTAGCGGTGCCTGTAGGGCGCACGCGAACGGGTTCCGCCGGGCCGGCCGCGCCGCCCTCGGCCGCGGACGGGAAGAAGCCGGTGAGGGCAGCCCCGTCCCCACGGAACCCTCACCGGCTGGTCTTCCCCGAGCGGTACGTCAGGCCCGTACCAGCTCCTTCTCCCCGTCGGGGTCCCGGCGGTCGGCGTCGGTGCGCAGTCCGTCGCCCTCCACGTCCACGTTGGGCAGCACCCGGTCCAGCCACTTCGGCAGCCACCAGGCCCGCTTGCCGAGCAGCGAGAGCACCGCCGGGACGATGGCCATGCGGACGACGAACGCGTCGAAGAGGACGGCGACGGCGAGACCGAAGCCGATCATCTTCACCATCGCCTCGCTGGAGCCGATGAAGCCGGAGAAGACGGCCATCATGATGACGGCGGCGGCCGTGACCACGCGCGCCCCGTGCTTGAAGCCGGTGACGACGGCCTGCTGGGGCCTCTCCCCGTGGACGAAGGCCTCGCGCATCCGGGTCACGAGGAACACCTCGTAGTCCATGGCGAGTCCGAAGACCACGCCGACCATGAAGATCGGCATCATCGACATGACCGGGCCGGTCTCCTCCACGTTCATCAGGCCCGACAGCCAGCCCCACTGGAAGACCGCGACCACGGCGCCGAGCGCGGCCGTCACGCTGAGCAGGAAGCCGAGGGCCGCCTTCAGCGGGACGAGGATCGAGCGGAACACCACGATCAGCAGCAGGAACGCGAGTCCGACCACGAGGGCGAGGTACGGCAGCAGGGCGTCGTTGAGCTTCTGCGAGACGTCGATGTTCATCGCCGTGGAGCCGGTGACCAGCACCTTCGCGTCGGTCGCCGAGGTGATGTCCGCGCCCTTGTCCCGGATGGCGTGCACCAGGTCCTCGGTGGTTGCCGACGACGGCTTGGAGTCCGGGATGACGGTGATCGTCGCGGTGTCGCCGGTCTTGTTGGGCGTGGCCGGGGTGACCGTGACGACGTCCTTCAGGCCCTTGATCTCGTCGCCGACCTTCGTGAAGGCCGTCTTGGGGTGGTCGCTGTCCTTGGCGTCGACCACGACCATCAGGGGGCCGTTGAAGCCGGGGCCGAAGCCCTCGGAGAGGAGGTCGTAGGCGCGCCGCTGGGTGGTGGAGACCGGCTGGGAGCCGTCGTCGGGCAGGCCCAGTTCCAGCGAGGCGGCCGGGATGGCGGCCGCGCCCAGGCCGATCACGCCGAGCAGCAGCACGGCGACCGGGCGCCGTACGACGAAGCTGGCCCAGCGGGTGCCCATGTTCGGGCGGCCCGGCTTCTTCGGGGTCCGGCCGCCGCCGAGCAGCCTGCTCTTCTCGCCGGCCGGCTTGATCCGGCGGCCCGCGTAGCCGAGCAGCGCCGGGATGAGGGTGAGCGCGATGAGGACCGCGACGGCGACCGTGCCGGCCGCGGCGACGCCCATCTTGGTCAGCATCGGGATGTTGACCACGGAGAGCCCGACGAGGGCGATGACGACGGTGAGACCGGCGAAGACCACCGCCGAGCCCGCCGTGCCGACGGCCCGGCCGGCCGCGTCCTCGCGCTCGCGGCCCTCAGCGAGTTCGGCGCGATAGCGGGAGACGATGAACAGGGCGTAGTCGATGCCGACGGCGAGGCCGATCATCGAGGCCAGGATGGAGGTGGTCGAGCCCAGGTCGAGGGCGCTCGCCAGCGCGCTGATGGTGGAGACGCCGATGCCGACGCCGATGATCGCGGTCAGCAGCGGGAATCCGGCCGCGAGCAGCGAGCCGAAGGTGATGACGAGGACGACGGCGGCGATCGCGATGCCGATGACCTCGCTGGAGCCGGTCTCGGGGGTCGCGGTCAGCGCGTCACCGCCGATCTCGACCGTCAGCCCGGAGTCCCGCGCGTCCTGCGCGGCGTCCTTCAGGGCGTCCTTCGCCGAGTCCTCCAGCTCCATGCCGGAGACCTTGTACTTCACCGACGCGTAGGCGACGGAGCCGTCCTTGCTGACGGCGTGCCCGGCGTACGGATCGGCGACGGAGGCGACCTCGGAGCCGCTGCGCAGCTCCTTCACCGTCTCGCGGACGGTGGCCTTGTTCGCCTTGTCCGTCATCTTGCCGCCGTCCGGCGCCTTGAAGACGACCCGCGCGGTGGCGCCGTCGGCGCTCATCCCGGGGTAGCGCTGTTCCAGCAGGTCGAAGGCCTTCTGGGCCTCCGTACCGGGGATGGAGAAGGAGGTGCTGCCGGCGGGCGGCGCGGAGGCGGCGCCCACCCCGGCGAGGGTGAGCAGCGCGACCCAAACGAGGGCGACGAAGTGCCGTCGCCGGAAGGCGAGCCGGCCGAGTTTGTAGAGGAACGTGGCCACGAGGGCGTACTCCCGGTCAGTCGTGGGGTTCAGCTGGGCAGGGGTGATCAGCCCGACGACGTGAGCGGTGACGTCAGATGGTGGGCTTGCCGGGGAGAGCGATCAGGGGATGATCAGCGTGGTCCGGAGGTGGTGACGCCGAGGGCGGGGAGGACCACGGCGTCGATGTACGAGGTGAGGAAGGCCCGGGTGGGCGGCTGGTCGTCGAGCAGCGCGCGGGTGGCGAAGCCGCCGACCATCATGTGCAGCAGGAAGTCGAGCGCGGGGCAGTCCTGGCGGACCTCGCCCCGGTCGATCGCCCGCCGGATCACCTGGTGGAAGCCGGACATCTCCGGCTCCACGAGCTGGGCCCGGAAGGCCTCGCGCAGATCCGCGTTGTTGTGCATCGCCATGGCGACGCCCCGCATGAGCGCCGAGTTCTGCTCGATGGTGCAGTCGTCCTCGAGCTGGACCAGCGCGTGCAGGTCGCCCCGGAGCGTGCCCGTGTCGATCTCGCCGATCCGGTCGGGCTTGCCGTGCCGGATGGCTCTCACGACCAGTTCGGCCTTGCCGCCCCACTGGCGGTAGAGCGTGGCCTTGCTGGACCGGGTGCGGGCGGCGACGGCGTCCATGGTGAGGGCGTCGTAGCCGACCTCGCGGAGCAGGTCCAGCACGGCCGCGTACAACTCGGCCTCGCGTTCGGGCGTGATCCGACTGCGACGCGCGGTGGCGGTCTCAGTCATGTCTCTCACCTTCCCGGTGCGGCTGTCCGCTTGAACGACACGGTTTCGTACACGACGAATGTACCCCAGCCGCAAGCGAAACGAAACGGTTTCGTTCGTGTGCTGGGTCACGTCTGTCGGATTCCCGTGAAGCGCCGCTCCGGCGGGCTCCGGTTGCTGGGGTCCCGCCACCGGAAAAGCATGGGGAGGTGAGCTATCTGCGCCTGCCCCACCTCAACGGCGACCTGTTGTGCTTCGTGGCCGAGGACGACCTCTGGCTGGCACCCCTGGACTCCCCGGGCCGGGCCTGGCGGCTGACCGTGGACCGCGCCAAGACCGGGCACCCCCGCTTCTCGCCCGACGGCCGCCGGATCGCCTACGCCGGCTGGCGCAGCCTCGTGCCCGAGATCCACCTGGTCGACGTCGACGGCGGACCCGCGCGGCAGCTCACGTACTGGGGCAGCGCCGACACCCAGGTCCGCGGCTGGACCCCGGACGGCGACATCCTCGCCGTCACCTCCCACGGCGAGCCCTTCTCCTACTTCACCTGGGCCTACAAGCTCACCACGGACGGCGCGCCCGGCCGCAAACTGCCCTGGGGCCCGGTCTCCGACATCCAGACCGCCGACATCGACGGCGAGCGCAGGAGTCTGCTGCTCACCGGCACCCCGCCGCACGAACCCGCCTCCTGGAAGCGGTACCGGGGCGGCGCCATGGGGCGGCTCTGGCTGCACGGACAGCGGCTGCTGCCGGACATCGGCGGGCATCTGCACTCCCCGATGTTCGTCGGCGGCCGGATCGCCTTCCTCTCCGACCACGAGGGCGTCGGCAACCTCTACTCCTGCGCCTACGACGGCTCCGACCTGCGCCGCCACTCCGACCACGACGCCTTCTACGCCCGGCACGCCTCCAGCGACGGCGACCGGGTGGTCTACCAGTGCGCGGGCGAACTGTGGCTCGTGGACGACTTCGCCCCGGACGCCGTGCCGCGCAGGCTCGACGTCCGGCTCGGCGGCCCGCGCGCGGGGCGCCGCCGGCACCAGGTGCCGGCCGCCCAGCACGTGGACGGCATCTCCATGGACGAGACCGGGCGGGCCAGCGCGGTCGTGGTCCGGGGCAGTCTGTACTGGCTCACGCACCGGGACGGCCCGTCCCGCACGATCACCGACACCCCCGGGGTCCGGGTCCGGCTGCCGGAGATGCTGGGCTCCACCGGGCAGGTGGCGTACGTGACGGACGCCGAGGGCGAGGACGCCGTGGAGATCGCCCGCCTCCCCCGCGCCTCCGGCGACCGCGCCACCCGCCGGCTGGGCCAGGGCGAGCTGGGCCGGGTCCTGGAGATGGTGTCGGACCCGCTGGGCGAACGACTGGCCGTCGCCGGCCACGACGGACGGCTGCTGCTGATCGACGTCACGGACGAGGCGGAGCCGGAGGCGGCGGGGGCGGGGGCGGCCGACGAGGGCCCGGGGGACTCAGGCGAGGGCCCGGGGGACTCGGGCGAGGGCCCGGGGGACTCGGGCGAGGGCCCGGGGGGCTCAGGCGAGCCGGGCGGCGGAGCCGCCGCGGGCTCGGACGGCCGGGTGAGCGAGTTGGTCCGGTCCGACAACGGGCCCGTCCGTGACCTCGCCTTCTCCCCGGACGGCTCCTGGATCACCTGGTCCCACCCGGGGATCGGCCGCTCCCTGCGGCAGATCAAGCTGGCCCGCATCAAGGACCGGCACATCGTGGACGTCACCAACGGCCGCTTCGAGGACGAGAACCCCGTCTTCACCCGCGACGGCCGCTACCTCGCCTTCCTGTCCTGGCGCGGCTTCGACCCGGTGTACGACGTCCACACCGGCGACCTGTCCTTCCCGCTGGGCTGCCGCCCGTACCTGGTCCCGCTCTCCTCCGCGACCCCCTCCCCGTTCGCCCTGAACCCCGAGGGCCGCCCGGCCGCCGGGGGGCTCGACCCGCTCGAGGACGAGGGCGGCGGGGAGAGCGGCGCGGTCATCGTGGAGGTGGAGGGCCTGGAGAACCGGGTGACCCCGTTCCCGGTCGTCGCCTCCAAGTACTCCGCGCTGTACCCGGTGGCCGGCGGGGGCCTGGTCTGGCTGCGCTGGCCCATCTCCGGGGCGCTCGGCGAGACCTTCGCCAACCCGGCCGACATCAGCGGCCGGCCCACCCTCGAGTACTTCAACATCGCCAAGGCCAAGAAGTCCGAACTGGTCGACCACCTGGACTGGTTCGCGGTGAGCGGGGACGCGACCCGGCTGATGGTGGTCGACGAGGGCGACCTGCGCGCGGTGCCGTCTACGGAGCCCGGCGACGCCGACACGACCGTCTGGATCGACCTGCGCCGCATCGTGCACCACGCCGACCCGCCCGCCGAGTGGCGCCAGGCCTACGACGAGGCCGGCCGGCTCATCCGCGCCTACTTCTGGGACCCCGGGATGTGCGGCATCGACTGGGACGGGGTGCTGGACCAGTACCGGCCCCTGGTCGAACAGGTCGCCTCCCCCGACGACTTCGCCGATCTGCTGCGCGAGGTCCTCGGCGAGCTGGGCACCTCGCACGCCTACGTCACCGCGGCCCGGCGCAACGAGGGGCCGCCCCACTACCAGCGCTGGCAGGGCCTGCTCGGCGCCAACCTGGTCGAGCGGGACGGCGGCTGGGCCGTCAAGCGCATCCTGCCCGGCGACTCCTCCGACTCCAAGGCGCGCTCGCCGCTGGCCGGCACGGGCATCCGCGAGGGCGCCGTGCTGACCCACGTGGACGGCCGCCCGGTCGATCCGGTGACCGGGCCGTACCCGCTGCTCGCGGGCTCGGGCGGGACGACGACGGAGCTGACGTTCACCCCGCCGCCGGGCGAGCCCGGCCGCGCCCGCCGGGTCGCCATCATGCCGCTCATCGACGAGCGGCCGCTGCGCTACCAGGACTGGGTGGCCAAACGCCGCGAGGTGGTCCGGGAGTTGAGCGGCGGCCGGTGCGGGTACCTGCACATCCCCGACATGGGCGGCTCCGGCTGGGCCCAGTTCAACCGGGACCTGCGCATGGAGGTGTCCCGGCCGGCGCTCATCGTGGACGTGCGCGGCAACGCGGGCGGGCACATCAGCGAACTCGTCATCGAGACCCTGAGCCGCACGATCCTCGGCTGGGACCTGACCCGCAACGCGCAGCCGGTGTCGTACACCTCGAACGCCCCCCGGGGCCCGATCGTGGCCCTCGCCGACGAGGCGACCTCCTCCGACGGCGACATGATCACCGCCGCGTTCAAGCTGCTCAAGCTGGGTCCGGTCGTCGGCCAGCGCACCTGGGGCGGCGTGGTCGGCATGACCGGCCGGCACCGGCTCGGCGACGGCACGGTGATCACGGTCCCGATGAACGCGGCCTGGTTCGACGCCTACGGCTGGTCCGTGGAGAACCACGGCGTCACCCCGGACCTGGAGATCCTGCGCACCCCCCTCGACTGGGCCGAGGGCCGCCACGCCCAACTGGACGACGCCATCCAACTGGCCCTGGAACTCCTGGAGACCAACCCCGCGGCCACTCCCCCCGACTACACCGACGTCCCCAACACCCCCCGCCCACCCCTCCCCCCGAGGCCCCAGCGAACGTGAGCAGAGCTCAAAGGGGCGCGGGAGGCCGCGCAGCCTTCAGGGGCACGGGCAGCTGGGCAGTCCTATGGAGCGCGGGGAACTGCGCAGTCTTTCAGGGGCGCGGGGAACTGCGCGATCTTTCAGGGGCGCGGGGAACTGCGCGACAAGCCCCCACCCACCCGCACCCGACACCCCACCCCCGACACCCCGCCCAACCCCCAACGCCCCCGACCCCACCCGAAAACAGCAGGGTGCCCCCCGAAAGAATCGGAGGGCACCCCAAGCTGCCAACCAGCCGAAGCCAGCGCAGCGTTACGCGTCGTAGTCGGCGTCGAAGCGGTCGTCCATCTCCCGCTGCGAGTCGTCGATGTCGCGCATGTTGCGGCCCCGCTCAGGCTGCTGGTGGCCACGCTGACCCTGCTGCTGCCCGTGCTGACCCTGCTGCTGGCCGCGCTGACCGGACTGCGGGCCGCGCTGGCCCGCCTTCTCCCGGGTGGCCTGGCCGGCCTTCTCCCGGGTGGCCTGACCGGCCTTCTCCCGGGCCTGGCCGACCTTCTCGCGGGCCTGGTCCTGCCAGTCGTTGGTCTTCTCGGTGAACTGGTCCTTCATACCCATGTGGGTTCACTCCCGAAGTGGGTGGGGGGTTGGCCCCCGGTGGGGCCTCGACCAGATTCACACGGCCCAACACGCTGCGCATGTCGATCAGTTACGCTGCGTAGCCCGGGCCGCCTCATCGGCCTCCCCACCTGCGCCGACGAGCCCGGAACGCATCCCCTGGAGCCGCGGCGCGAACCGCCGCATCTCCCGCTGGCCGACGGTTCCGATCAGCGCCGGCAGGTAGCCGCGCACCCCCTGCATGCCCCGCAGC
The DNA here is from genome assembly GCF_055601245.1 of Streptomyces sp. NPDC038135. Lineage (NCBI taxonomy): Bacteria > Bacillati > Actinomycetota > Actinomycetes > Kitasatosporales > Streptomycetaceae > Streptomyces > Streptomyces sp. NPDC038135. Next base: position 181,441 of record NZ_JBVJXS010000007.1, read on the forward strand.
CACCACTGCCCGTACACGTGCGCCGAGCGCCGCTCGATGCCCTCCACGATCCGGTCCACCGCCGGGCCCAGCGGGTAGGTCTTGTTCGACGGCCACGGCAGCCGCTGCCTGAGCTCCCGCATCACGTCGTCCTGGTCGGCGCCGCGCACCATGTCGGTGTCGGTCCAGGACAGGTACCCGACGCCCACCCGGACGCCCTGGTAGCCGACCTCGGCCCGCAGGCTGTGCGCGTAGGCCTCCACGCCCGACTTGGAGGCGCAGTACGCCGACATCATCGGCGCCGGCGTGATCGCGGCGAGCGAGGCGATCTGCAGCAGGTAGCCCCGGCTCTCGACCAGCACCGGCAGGAACGCGCGGGCCGTGACCGCCGAACCGATCAGGTTCACCTCGATCACCCGCCGCCAGGCGTCCGGGTCGGAGTCGATGAAGGGACCCCCGGTCGCCACGCCGGCGTTGGCGACGACGATGTCGACCTTGCCGAAGCGCTCCTTCACCTCACGCGCCACCCGGCTCATCGCCTCGTGGTCGGTGACGTCGGCGTACCAGTGCGCGCTCTCGCTGTGCAGCCGCCCGGAGACCTCCTTGAGCGCGTCCTCCTCCAGGCCGACCAGCGCGACCCTGGCGCCGCGCGCGGAGAGCTTGCGGGCGAGCAACTCGCCGACGCCGCGCGCCGCTCCGGTGACGACGGCGACCTGTCCCTCGAGGCTGACCCTGCTCATGCGCCCTCCTTGATCTGCTGCACGACGGTGGAACGGGAGACGGGTGCGTCGCCCGTGACGTAGGTGGTGACGAGCTCGCGGATCCTCCCGGTCACCTGCTCCGGGGCCTCCACGGGAGACATGTGGCCGACGCCGGGCAGCTCGGTCAGACCGATGCACTGCGGCAGCGCGGCGACCAGCGCTTGGGCGTGCACGACGGGCGTCAGCCGGTCGGCGGCGCCGTGCAGCACCGCGGTGGGCACGCGCAACTCCCGTACCCCGTGGTCGAGGTCGAGTGCCGCGAGCATGCCCGCCCAGGCATGGCGCACCGTGCGCGGGCAGGCGTGCACGATCCGGGCGCACGCCTCCACCATGTGCGGGGCCGAACCGGCGCCCATGGTGCCGTACTTGAGGACGCGCATCGCCAGCGGCGTGACCGGCCCGAGCGGGGCGCGCGAGCTGAGCACGCGTCCGGTGAGCCAGGTGCGGGCCCGCCCCGCGCGCAACGGCACCACGCGCGCCTCGGCGACCAGCCGGGAGCTTCCGGTGCTGCACAGCAGGACGGCCGCGGCGTGTTCGCGGAACCGGGGGCGCGCCGAGGCGGCCATGACCGTCATCCCGCCCATGGAGTGGCCGACGACGAGCGCCTTCTCCCCGGGTGCGAGGGTCTGCGCGAGCACCGCTTCCAGGTCGTCGGCGAGCGCCTCGGTGGTGCAGGCGCGGCTCGCCGGACTGCGCCCGTGCCCCCGCTGGTCGTAGGCGATCACCCGGTGGTCGGCCGCCAGCTCGCGTATCTGCGCCGCCCAGAAAGCGGTCGAACAGGTCCAGCCGTGCGAGAGGACGACGGGCGGCGCGTCCTCGGGGCCGTGCACCTCGGCGTGCAGCGGGGCGCCGTCCGCGGAGACCACGGTGAGGGTGCGGGAGGGCTCGGGCGGGGCGTACGGGCCGGTGGCCGTCGCGGCGGTCCGGCTCATACGGCGGCCTCGCTCTGCTGCTCCGCCACCGGACCGGCCTCGGCGGCCGGGGCGCCGGGCTGCCGGACGACCTCGTACTCCGCCAGGTCCACCCGCCGGGTCGCGCGCCGGAACTCGGCCGTCGTACCGGGCCAGATGGTGGTGTTGCGGCCGCTCGGGTCGAGGTACCAGCTCGTGCAGCCGCCGGTGTTCCACACGGTCCGCTTCATGCGCTCCTGCACCTCGAGGTTCCAGGCGTCGACGGCGGCGGGCCGGGCGTCGAGGGCGGCACGGCCTCCCAGCACGTCGAGCTGGCGCAGGTAGTCCGCCATGTAGTTGAGCTGGGACTCGATCATGAGGATCATCGAGGAGTTGCCGAGGCCGGTGTTGGGCCCGATGATCGTCATCCAGTTCGGGAACCCGGCGGCCGAGGCGCCGCGCAGCGCCTGCATGCCGCCCTTCCAGGTCTCGGCGAGCGTGACGCCCTCCGCCCCGACCACCCGCTCGGCGATGGGCATGTCCGTCACGTGGAAGCCGGTGCCGAAGATGATCGCGTCGACCTCCGCCTCGCTGCCGTCGGCCGCGACGACGGTGGAGCCGCGTATCTCGCTGAGCCCGCTCGCGACGACGTCCACGTTGGGCCGGGCCAGTGCCGGGTAGTACTCGCTGGACAGCAGGATCCGCTTGCAGCCGATGCGGTAGTCCGGGGTGAGCTTGGCGCGCAGCGCCGGGTCCTTGACCGCGCGGGCCATGTTGCGCTTCGCGAGCTGCTCGACCAGGCCGAGTTCGTCGGGGTGCTTGGTGAACGCCTGCACCTGGAGCTCCCGGATGCCCCACAGCAGTCCGCGCCTGAGCCGGGTGGTGAACGGCAGCGCCTGGTGCAGCCGGCGTTCGGCGGCGCTGATGGCGCGGTCCATGCGCGGCATCACCCAGGGCGGGGTGCGCTGGAAGAGGGTGAGCCGGCCGACCTGGCGCTGGATGGCGGGCACGATCTGGATGGCGGAGGCGCCGGTGCCGACCATGGCGACGCGCTTGCCGCGCAGGTCGTAGTCGTGGTCCCAGCGAGCCGAGTGGAACACCTTGCCGGGGAAGGACTCGAGCCCCGGGATCTCGGGGACCTTCGGGTCGGACAGCGGGCCGGTGGCGGACACCACGACGTCGGCGGTGAGCGTGCCCCGCGCCGTCTCGATCTCCCACCGCAGCCGCTCGCCGTCCCAGCGCATCAGCTTCACCTCCGCGCCGAAGCGGATGTGCGGACGCAGCCCGAAGACGTCGGTGACGTGCTCCAGGTAGGCGCGGATGTGCTCCTGCCCGGAGAAGGTGCGCGGCCAGTCGGGGTTGGGCGCGAAGGAGAAGGAGTACAGGTGGGAGGGCACGTCGCAGGCGCACCCGGGGTAGCTGTTGTCCCGCCAGGTGCCGCCGACGCTGTCGGCGCGCTCCAGGACGACGAAGTCGGTGATCCCCTCGCGGCGCAGCCGCACCGCGGCTCCCAGTCCGCCGAACCCGGACCCGATCACCGCCACCCGTACATGCTCGTGCTCGGCCATCCCGAAGCCTCCACGCATCGCCTTGGACTCTGCCAGTGAACACTGGCGCAATGGGACTGTAGAGCAGCGGCGTACCGAGCGGTAGGGGGTGGGAAAGGGAAAGTTACCGGCGGTACAACATAGGCTGCGAACGTGACGGACGACGGCGGACACGAGGTCGGACAGGGCGGCGGGACGCGTGAGTACCGCATGGAGGAGCTGGCCCGTCTGGCCGGCATCACCGTGCGCACCCTGCGCTTCTACCGCGAACGCAAGCTGATCCCGCCACCCCGCCGGGAAGGCCGTATCGCCTGGTACGACGACCACCACCTGGCCCGCCTGCGCACCATCGCGGCGCTTCTGGAGCGCGGCCACACCCTCACCGGCATCGCGGAACTCGCGGAGGCCCTCGACCAGGGCCGCGACGTCGCCGACCTGCTCGGCGTCGGCACCCCCACCGAGGAGGAGCCGGTCCGCCTCACCCCCGAGGAACTCGCCGCCCGCTTCGAGGGCGAGGTCACCCCGGAGAACCTGGCCGCCGCCATGGACCTGGGCTACCTGGGCACCGACGGCGACGAGATCGTCCACATCAGCCGCCGCCTGCTGGACGTCTCCTCCGCCCTGGTCCGCGAGGGCATACCCCTGGCGGAGGTCCTGGCGGCCGGCAAGCGCGTCCGCGAGCACGCCGACGCCCTCGCCGCCCTGTTCACCGACATGATCCTGCGCCACGCCCCCGAGGAGGACCTCCACCGCCTGCGCCCCCTGGCCCGCAGCGTCGTGGAGGCGGAACTCTCCCTGGCCCTGGACCGCAGGATCAGCAAGCGGGGCTGAGCGGGCCGCCCGCGGCCCCCGGATTCCTCAGAGGTCGTACACGACGGTCACCGGCGCGTGGTCGCTCCACCGCTCGGCGTGCGTGGCGGCGCGCTCGACGAATCCCTTGACCGCGCGGTCCGCGAGCCCCGGCGTCGCCAGGTGGTAGTCGATCCGCCATCCCGAGTCGTTGTCGAAGGCCCGCCCCCGGTACGACCACCACGTGTACGGGCCCTCCGCGTCCGGGTGCAGGGCGCGCACGACGTCCACGTAGCCGCCGTCCTCCGCCGCGAGGACGCGGCTGAGCCACTCCCGCTCCTCGGGGAGGAAGCCCGAGTTCTTGGTGTTGCCGCGCCAGTTCTTCAGGTCGGCCTGCTGGTGGGCGATGTTCCAGTCGCCGCAGACCACCACGTGCCGTCCGTCGGCGGCGGCCCGCTCGCGCAGCTCCCTGAGGTGGACCAGGAACTCGTCCATGAAGCGGACCTTCTCGTCCTGGCGCTCGGTGCCGGCCTCGCCCGAGGGGAGGTAGAGCGAGACGACGGTGACGCCGGGCAGGTCGGCCTCTACGTAGCGCCCGCTGCCGTCGAACTCCGCCGAGCCGAAGCCGATGCGGACGCGGTCGGGTTCGCGGCGCGTGTACAGCGAGACGCCCGCGCGTCCCTTGGCGGCGGCCGGGGCGTGCACCACGTGCCAGCCCTCGGGCTGCCGCACCTCCTCGGGGAGCTGGTGCGGCTCGGCGCGCACCTCCTGCAGGCAGACGACGTCCGCGGAGGTCTGGGCGAGCCACTCCACGAAGCCCTTCTTGGCGGCGGCCCGCAGCCCGTTCACGTTCACCGAGGTCACAGTCAGCATCCGGGCACGATACCGGCACACTGGTCGAGGTCAGTCTTTCCCTATGCATAGAAGTACGATGCCCAGCATGAATATTCGTCCCGTTCGTTTCGATCACCCCGACGCCGTCAAGCTCAACGACGTGGTCCAGGAGGAGTACCACCTGCGCTACGGCGACGGCGGCGACGCCACGGTGCTCGACGCCACCGACTTCGATCCGCCCCGGGGCGTGTATCTGATCGCGTACGACGAGCGCGATCGGCCGGTCGCCACCGGCGGCTGGCGCAGCCAGGACAGCAACGGCGAGGGCAACGAGGACGGCGACGCGGAGCTCAAGCGGATGTTCGTCGTCGAGCAGATGCGCGGCCTCGGCCTCGCCCGCCGCATCCTCGCGGCCCTGGAGGAGGACGCCCGGATGGCCGGCCGCGTCCGCATGGTCCTGGAGACCGGCACCAAGCAGCCGGAGGCCATCGCCCTGTACACGTCGAGCGGTTACGAGCCCTGCGCCAAGTTCGGCTACTACCGCCACTACGAGGAGAGCCTCTGCTACGCCAAGCGGCTCTGAACACGATGAAGCCCCAGTCGGCTTTCACCGACTGGGGCTTCATGCTGCGTGGACCTGAGGGGATTTGAACCCCTGGCCCCCTCGATGCGAACGAGGTGCGCTACCGGACTGCGCCACAGGCCCTTGCAACGAGTGAAACTCTAGCATCCCCGTCGGGGTGCTTGGAAATCCGTTCCCTGACTGGTCAGGGGCGGGCTTCCAGGGGGGTGACGGCTGTCACTCGTTGGCCGCGCGCGGCCGGTCGCCGTCCTCGTACTGGTCGAACAGCGGGGTGCGTCCGCGCTCGCGCGTCCGGCGCGCGGAGGCCGCACCGCGCGAGCGGGACCGGGCGGGCGGGACGGTGTCGCCGCGGCCCTCGGCCGGCTCGCGCCCGGCGGTCTGCCGGTCCGTCTCGGCGTCCGGGACGTGGCCGTCCTGCTCCGGCACCAGGGGGCCCGAGCGGGCCGAGCTCCAGGTGTCGGGCGCGCCGAGGTCGACGTCGGAGGTGGCCCGGGGCGCGACCGGCGCGGTCACGTACGTGGGCAGCGGCACCGGCACCGGGTCCCAGCTGTCCCCGTGGCCGGGCCGCCGCTGCCGCTCGCGCTGCTGGTCGACCCATTCGGCGTGGTCGGTCTGCTCGACGAGGGCACGGCGGTCGGCGGCGAGCGCGGACATACCGGTGTCGGTCCCGGTCGCGGGCTCCTCGTCCGGTTCGCCGGCCGCCGGCTCCACGTCGACGGACGCGCGCCGCCGGGGCTGACGCTCGCGCAGGCTGCGGGCGGCGTCCTCGGCGCGGCGGCGGTCCATGTGGTAGGCGAAGCGGCGGCGCTCCTGCGTGCGCAGGTACCCGATGTAGCCGCTGAGCATGAGCGCGGGCACGCCGGGCGCCCAGAGGAAGGCGAGGCCGCCGACGGCCGCGACGATGGCGCCGGCGGTGAAGGCGATGAAGAGCATCACGGTGGTGCGCCGGCGGCGCGCGAGCACCTTCGAGCGCCGGGCCCGTGCTGCGGCCGCCTGTGCCGCGGCCGTGTTCCGCGGGGCGGGCACCCGGGCCTGAGCGGGCACGGGCACGGAGCCGGTCGCGGACGCGGACTTCGGGGCGGGCGTGGACCTGGGCGTGGCGGGGGACGACTTGGGCGCCGGGACGCCGGACTGGTCGCGCGCCGGTTCGTCCCGGCCCGCAGGCTCGGGTTCGACGTCGGCGCGTACCTGACGGCGGGTCGGAGGCATGGCGAAGGACCGGACGTCCACCGAGTCGGTGACGGCGTCCGGGTCGCCGGTGTCCGGCTCCCCCTCCTGGGTGGAGCGCGCCCGCAGGTCCTTGGCGTACCGGCGCTCCATGCCCGCCCGTCCGGACAGCAGCCGGATGGCGGTGCTGAAGCGTTCCGTCGGACGGGCCTCGTTCAGCTCGTCCTGCCTACGGAGCCACATCGGCACCAAGTAGGCGGCCCAGGCCCCGACGATGACTGCGTAGATGAGGCCGCTGCTGCTCACGTCTCACACGGTAGAGGGGTTTGCGTGAGGCCATCCGCCAATTGGGCCGGTGTGTCGCACGATCTGGCTGATATTTCGAGCTTTTTTTGCGACCGATGCGATCAGCGGACCGCGGGAAGTCGCGAATTGAATGCTCCGGGACGGTCGCCGGGCGATCAATTTCGAACACTTATTCAATTTCGGGGGTCAGGCGGGATTCCGCGGGGTGTTCTCCCGCCGCTCCCGCTCGGACCGGGCCCGCTGCCAGCGCGTGAGCAGGCCGTCGGGCACCTCCTCCGCCGTGAGCGCGTAGACGAGGTGGTCGCGCCAGGCCCCGTCGATGTGCAGATAACGCGGCCGCAGCCCCTCCTCGCGGAATCCGAGTTTCTCCACCACCCGGCGGCTGGGCCGGTTCTCGGGGCGAATGCAGACCTCGAGCCGGTGCAGGCCGACGGTACGGAAACAGTGGTCGACCGCCAGCGCGACCGCCGTGGGCATCACCCCGCGGCCGGCCACCGACTCGTCCACCCAGTAGCCGACGTGACCCGAGCACATCGACCCCCAGGTGATCCCGGCGACCGTCAACTGCCCGACGAGCTGCCCCTGGTACTCGATGACGAACGGCAGCATCCGGCCCGCGTTGGCCTCGGACCTCAGGTGCCGGACCATCTGCCGGTAGGTCGGCCGGTGGGTGATCGGACCGCTGGGCGTGGGCGGCGGGATGGTCGCCTCCCACGGGCGCAGCCAGTCGCGGTTGCGCCGGTTGACCTCGCGCCAGACCCGCTGGTCGCGCAGCTTTATCGGCCGGAGGACGACATCGCCGTCCGCCAGTACGACGGGCCAGGAGGGGCTGTTCAGCTCGCACCCCCGCTGCCGGGGCCGGGTCTGGGGTGGTCACCGCCGCGGATCTGGTCGACGGCGTGGACCAGCAGCGGCTCCAGGACGGCGAGACCGTCCCGCACCCCGCCGCTGGAACCCGGCAGATTGACGATCAGCGTCCCCCGCGCCACCCCCGCCAGCCCGCGGGAGAGCGCGGCGGTGGGCACCTTCTCCCGGCCGAACGCGCGGATGGCCTCGGCGATGCCCGGCACCTCGTGGTCGATCACCTGGCGGGTGGCCTCGGGCGTGCGGTCGGTGGGCGAGATGCCGGTGCCGCCGGTGGTGACCACCACGTCGTAACCGGCCGCCACGGCCTCCCGCAGCGCCGCGGCCACCGGGTCGCCGTCGGGCACGACCCGCGGGCCGTCCACGGCGAACCCGAAGCGCGCGAGGCCCTCGGCGATCAGCGGGCCGCCCTTGTCCTCGTAGACCCCGGCGGCGGCGCGGTTGGAGGCGGTGACGACCAGCGCGCGGTACGGCCCGGCGCTCATGCCCGGCTCCAGTCGCCCGACTTGCCGCCCGTCTTCTCCTCGACCCGTACGTCCGTGATGACCGCTCCCTTGTCGACCGCCTTGACCATGTCGATCACGGTGAGCGCGGCGACCGTCACCGCGGTGAGGGCCTCCATCTCGACGCCCGTGCGGTCCGTCGTCCTGACGCTGGCCTCGATCCGCACGGCGTCGTCCGCGACCGACAGGTCCAGTTTCACACCGGACACCGACAACGGGTGGCACAGGGGGATCAGATCCGGGGTGCGCTTGGCGCCCATGATGCCCGCGATGCGCGCGGTGGCCAGGGCGTCGCCCTTGGGCACGCCCTCCCCGCGCAGCAGCTCGACCACCCGGGGTGACACGAGGACCCGGCCGCTCGCGCGCGCCGTGCGGGCGGTCACGTCCTTGTCGGACACGTCGACCATGCGGGCCGCGCCCGCCGCGTCGATGTGCGTCAGTCGGTCCTGTGCGGCGGCTCCGGGGGTGTCCCCCCGGGAAGGCTCAGTCATGCTGTGTGACGCTCCCGGTCCGGGCCCGTCGCGGTGCGGTGCACGGGCCTGCTGTGCGCGACACGCTACCGCCAAGCCGGGCCGGGCACCGGGCCAGGCCCCCGGGGCCCCTCAGCCGAGCAGCACGACCTCCACCTCGGTGCCCGGCTCCACGGACTCCACGTCCTCCGGGACGACGATCAGCGCGTCCGCGTGCGCCAGCGCCGCGACCAGATGGGAGCCGGCGCCGCCCACCGGGCGCACCGTGCCGTCGGCGTGGGCGCCGCGCAGGAACTGGCGCCGGCCCTTGGGCGAGCGCAGCGGCGCGTCCGCGGTCAGGGTGGCCCTGACCCGGGGCCGGTGGACGTCCTCGAGGCCCATCAGGGTGCGGATGGCGGGCCGGACGAACAGCTCGAAGGAGACGTACGAAGAGACCGGGTTGCCGGGCAGGGCCAGCAGGGGAGTGTGGTCCGGCCCGATGGAGCCGAAGCCCTGGGGTTTGCCGGGCTGCATGGCGAGCTTGCGGAACTCCACCCCGCTGCCCGGCTCGTCCTCGTCCCCGGCGTGGGACAGCGCCTCCTTGACGACGTCGTACGCCCCGACGCTCACCCCGCCCGTGGTGACCATCAGGTCGGCGCGGACGAGCTGGTCCTCGATGGTGGACCGGAGGGTGTCGGCGTCGTCGGCGACGGCGCCGACCCGGTAGGCGATGGCGCCGGCGTCCCGGGCGGCCGCGGTGAGGGCGAAGCTGTTGGAGTCGTAGATCTGGCCGTTCGCCAGCGCCTCGCCGGGCTGGACGAGTTCGCTGCCCGTGGACATCACGACCACCCGCGGGCGCGGGCGCACCCGCACCGAGCCCCGGCCGACCGCGGCGAGCAGCGCGAGCTGCGGCGGGCCGAGGATGGTGCCGGCCTCCAGGGCCAGGTCGCCGGCCTTCACGTCGCTGCCCTTGGCCCGCACGTGCGCGCGCGCCTCGGCGGGGCGGTGCACCCGCACCTGCCCCTCGGACCCCTCCGGCGCCAGACTCCGCGACCGCATCCCGGTGACGGGCCCCTCGCCGAGTCCGCCATCGGTCCACTCGACGGGTACGACGGCCTCGGCGCCGGGCGGCAGCGGTGCGCCGGTCATGATGCGGGCGGCCTGGCCGGGCCCGACCCGCACCGGCTCGCCCGCGCCCGCCGCGACGTCGCCGACGACCTCGAGGACGGCCGGGAACTCCTCACTGGCGCCCGCGATGTCCGCGACCCGTACCGCGTACCCGTCCATGGAGCTGTTGTCGAACGGCGGCAGGGAGACCGGCACCGTGATGTCCTCGACCAGGACGCACCCCTGGGCGTCGAGCAGTTGCAGCTCGATGGGTTCCAGGGGGCGGACGCTGCCGAGGATGTCCTCCAGGTGGTCGTCCACCGACCACAGGTCGTCCGGGCCGGCGGGGCGGGTCGCGGCGCTGCTCAACGTTGCTGCATCTCCTCGGCTACGTAACTGCGGAGCCAGGTCCGGAAGTCCGGGCCCAGATCCTCACGTTCGCACGCCAGTCTGACAATGGCACGCAGGTAGTCGCCACGGTCGCCGGTGTCGTAGCGGCGACCCTTGAAGACGACGCCGTGCACCGGGCCGCCGACCTTCTCGTCCTCGGTGAGCTGCTGGAGGGCGTCGGTGAGCTGGATCTCGCCGCCGCGGCCGGGCTCGGTCTTGCGGAGTATGTCGAAGACGTGCGGGTCGAGCACATAGCGGCCGATGACCGCGTAGTGGGAGGGTGCGTCCGCCGGGTCCGGCTTCTCGACCAGCCCGGTCACCTTGACCACGTCGCTGTCGGGGGTGCTCTCCACGGCCGCGCAGCCGTAGAGGTGGATCTGCTCGGGCGCGACCTCCATGAGGGCGATCACGCTGCCGCCGTGCTGCTCCTGGATCTCGATCATGCGCTGGAGCAGCGGGTCGCGGGGGTCGATCAGGTCGTCGCCGAGGAGCACGGCGAAGGGCTCCTGGCCGACGTGCGGGGCCGCGCACAGCACGGCGTGGCCGAGGCCCCTGGGGTCGCCCTGGCGCACGTAGTGCATGGTGGCCAGGTCGCTGGACTCCTGCACCTTCGCGAGCCGGCCGGCGTCGCCCTTCTTCTGCAGCGCCGATTCCAGCTCGTAGTTGCGGTCGAAGTGGTCCTCGAGGGGACGCTTGTTGCGTCCGGTGATCATGAGGACGTCGTCGAGCCCCGCCGACACGGCCTCCTCGACCACGTACTGGATCGCGGGCTTGTCCACGACCGGCAGCATCTCCTTGGGAGTGGCCTTGGTGGCCGGCAGGAACCGGGTGCCGAGGCCTGCTGCAGGGATGACAGCCTTGCTGATCCTGGGGTGCGACTGAGTCATGTCGGCAACCTTATCCGGTGCCTTTGTAGGGATTCTGAGGCTCCGGTCAATTGGCACTCATATGAGCACATTGAGAAAGGGTGCGGAACGACCAGTGGAACACGACGGACGCACGGCCGAGCCTGACAAGCGAACATTGCGGCGGGAGTTCCTCGCGGTGAGGAACAGGTTGCCGGAGGATGTCGTCCGGGCGGCGGGCGAGGCGCTGGCCCGGCGCGCTCTGGAGCTGCCCGAACTGGCGGGGGCGCGCACGGTGGCGGCCTACGTCTCCGTCGGCGCCGAGCCGGGCACGCTCGCCCTGCTGGACGCCCTGCGCGCGCGGGGCGTGCGCGTCCTGCTCCCCGTCCTGCTGCCGGACAACGATCTCGACTGGGGAGAGTACACCGGCCCCGACTCCCTCGCGCGTGTTCAACATGGCGGAAAAATGGCCCTGTTCGAGCCCTCCGGCGAGCGGCTCGGCCCGGCCGCGGTGACCGGGGCGGACGTCGTCCTGCTGCCCGGGCTCGCGGTCGACGCGCGCGGGATGCGCCTGGGACGCGGCGGCGGGTCGTACGACCGGGTGCTCGCGCGCCTGGAGCGCGCGGGCGCGGGGCCCGCGCTCGTGGTGCTGCTGTACGACACGGAGGTCGTCGAGCGGGTCCCGGCGCAGGCCCACGACCGGCCGGTGCACGCGGTGGTGACGCCGTCGGGCGCGCACCGCCTCACGGGCGCCTGAGCGGGCCCGCACACGACGGACGGCCCTCCACGCGCGCGTGGAGGGCCGTCCGGCTCCGGTCGGGTCAGCGGCTCACGGCCGGAGGACGAGGGTGTCGCTGGTGCTCCTGCCGACCGCCTGGCCGGAGAAGGACCAGGGCAGCAGTTCGCCCTTGGCCCACTTGCCGGTCTGGTCCGTGTAGTGGGCGCTGAAGGCGTGCCCGGAGGCGCCGGTCAGGTTGATCCACTTGGACTTGTCGAGGTCGGCGAGGTTGACCACCATCCGCATGGACGGCACCCACACGACGTTGTAGCCGCCGGCGGCGTTCCAGCCGGAGGCGTTGACGGTGGCCTCGCCGCCGCTGAGCTTCCAGGGGCCGCGGTTGAGGATGTACTGCAGGGCTTGGGGGCCGGCGGTGCCGAGCGTCTGGTTCTTCAGGAACAGGCGGTGCAGCCGGCCCCAGCTCCAGGTGTCGATGTCCTTGCCGAGCTTGGAGGTCAGCTCCCAGCGGGCGTCGATCATGGCGCGGGCGAACAGGGAGTCGCGGTCGGTCGCCGCGGGGCGCGTGCCCCGCTCGGGCGTCTTCCACCAGTCGCTGTCCGGCTTGTCCATGAGCTTGCGCACGACCTCGAACCAGCGGTCGCCGCCGTCCGGCTGCGCCTGGTCGGCGTCGCGCTCGCCGCACTCGCGCACCTTGCCGTCGTCGTCGACCGGCCCGGTGCTGTCGGCCTTGTCGACCCACAGGCACTGGCCCTTGACGCGCAGCTCCTTGGGGAGCTTGTTGCCGAAGGCGAGCTTGAGGACGTTGCGCCAGACGGCGTTGAAGTAGGCGGCGGCCGCGGAGTCGGCGTCCTGGGTGTAGTCCCAGCCCTCCAGCAGCTTCTGGGCGTCGCGGACGGACTTGTCGTCCAGGTTGATCTTCAGCAGCTTGGGCACCAGCAGCTTGGCGATCTCGCTGCTGTTGTCCATCTGCATCTGCCGCATGTCGTCGGTGGAGATCCTGCCGCCGTCCTTGATCTTGGACTCGATCAGGTCGGTGATGCGCTGGCTGCGGGTGCCGTAACCCCAGTCGGTGGTCAGGGTGTAGGGGTACTTGTCCTTGTCGACCACGGCCTGGTTGGCGGTGACGATGTAGCCGCGCTCCGGGTCGTACTCGTAGGGCAGCTCGTCGTCCTTGACGAAGCCGGTCCAGCGGTACTTGGCGTCCCAGCCGGGCACCGGGACGGAGCCGTCGGCGCCCGAGGAGCGGGTGGGGATCTTCCCGGGCAGCGTGTAGCCGATGTGGTTCTTGGTGTCGGCGTAGATCAGGTTCTGCGAGGGCACGTCGAACAGGGCGGCCGCGGACCGGAAGTCGCTCCAGCCGGCCGCCTTGTCGAGGGCGAACACGGCGTCCATCGAGGTGCCCGGGTCGAGCGCGGTCCACCGCAGGGCGATGCCGTAGCCGTCGCCGCGGTCGGGGGCCGCGGTGTTGACGCCGGCCCGCCGGCCGACCTGGACGAGTTCGTCGTCGCGGTCGGACAGCAGGGGCATGCCGTCGGCGGTCTGGCGGACGACGATCTTCTTGGCCTCCCCGCCGGCGACCTTGATGGTCTCCTCGCGGGTCTTGAAGGGCCGCACCTTGCCGTCGTACAGGTAGCCGTCGCCGGAGAGCTTCTCCAGGTAGAGGTCGCTGACGTCGACACCGGAGTTGGTCATGCCCCAGGCGATGTCCGCGTTGTGGCCGATGATCACACCGGGCATTCCGGCGAACGTGTAGCCCGTGACGTCGTACTGGCACGTGGCGGAGACGCTGCGGCAGTGCAGGCCCATCTGGTACCAGACGGACGGCAGCGACGCCGACAGGTGCGGGTCGTTGGCGAGCAGCGGCTTCTTGGTGATCGTGTACTTCCCGGCGACCACCCAGGAGTTGGAGCCGATGCCCTGGCCGTTCACGCCGACGGCGGCGGGCACGTCGTCGAGGACCTTGTAGAGGCCCGCGAGCTGGCTGGTGAGGGCCGAGCCGGTCGAACTCTGGGCGCCGGTTCCCGTACCCGTTCCCGTACCGGTGCCCGTCGTTCCCGTTCCGGTGCCGGTGCCGGTGCCCGTGGCGCCCTGCGAGCCGCTCGCGGAGCCGCTCTGCTGGAAGGTCTTGGACAGCTCGCTGTACTGCCCCTCCTGCACGATCGGCTTGTTGCGGCTGTAGGGGTACTCCGGATAGAGGTCCGCGATCTGCTGCGGGTCGAGGCGGCTGGTCATCAGGGCCCGGTCGATCTCGTCCTGCATGTTGCCGCGCAGGTCCCAGGCCATGGCCTTCAGCCAGGACACGGAGTCGACCGGGGTCCACTCGACGGGCTTGTAGTCGTTGGTGAAGCCCAGGGCGGCGTACTCGAGGGAGATCTCCGCGCCGTCCTTGCCCTTCAGGTAGGCGTTGACGCCCTTGGCGTAGGCCTGGAGGTACTTCTTGGTGGAGGCCGACAGCTTGGTGTCGTACTCCTGCTTCGCCACCCGGTCCCAGCCGAGCGTGCGCAGGAACTCGTCGTTCTTGACCTGGCTCTTGCCGAACATCTCAGACAGGCGCCCGGAGGTCAGGTGGCGGCGCACGTCCATCTCGTAGAACCGGTCCTGGGCCTGGACGTAGCCCTGGGCCATGAACAGGTCCTCGTCCGAGGAGGCGTAGACCTGCGGGATGCCGTTGCCGTCGCGTTTGACGTCGACGGGGCCCGACAGGCCGTCGAGCGTGATCGAGCCCTTGGTCTGCGGGAAGGAGGCCCGGACCGTGCTGATCGACCAGAACGCCCCGTAGGCGATGCCGCCGATGATGGCCAGGACGAGCACCAGCACGAGGAGCCGGCCTTTGCGCCCCTTCTTCCTCCCGGTCGTGCTGGGCGCGACACCCGTCGTGGCGGTGTCACCCGTTGTGGCGGTGGTGTTGGGGGGCATCGCTGTCCTTGCTGTCCTAACGCGAGCGGCAGGCGGTCCTGGAGTGCTGGAGCAACCATAGGCGCAGGGCTCGATCGCGCTTGACGCGGAGTCGGGAACCGGCACGCACGGGCGTTCGATCTTGCCTCGGCAAGCGTCAAGAAAGCGTCAAGAGTTAGGTAAGGTAACGAAGTAACCGGAGAACCAAGGGGAGGAACCGCCGCTGAACGTTCACCACCTCAACCAGCTCCTGCTCGTCTGCTCCGTCGTCCTCCTCGTCGCCGTCGCGGCCGTCCGGATCTCCTCGCGCAGCGGGCTCCCCAGCCTGCTCGTCTACCTGGGCATCGGCGTCGTCATGGGGCAGGACGGCCTCGGTCACGTGGGCTTCAACAGCGCCGCGCTGACCCAGGTCATCGGGTACGCGGCCCTCGTCGTGATCCTCGCCGAGGGCGGTCTCGGCACCAAGTGGAAAGAAGTCCGGCCGGTCATGGCCTCGGCCTCGGTGCTGGCCCTGGTCGGAGTCGGGATCAGCGTCGGGGTCACGGCGGCGGGCGCGCACTACCTGGTGGGGCTGGACTGGCGGACGGCGCTGATCATCGGCGCGGTGGTGTCGTCGACGGACGCGGCGGCGGTCTTCTCGGTGCTGCGGCGCGTTCCCCTGCCCACGCGCGTGACGGCCACGCTGGAGGCGGAGTCCGGCTTCAACGACGCCCCGGTGGTCATCCTGGTCGTCGCCTTCGCCGCGACCGGTCCGGTCGAGCACTGGTACGTCCTGGTCGGCGAGATCGCGCTGGAGCTGGCCATCGGCGCCGCCCTGGGCCTCGCGGTGGGCTGGTTCGGCTCCTGGGGGCTGCGGCACGTCGCCCTGCCCGCCTCCGGCCTCTACCCGATCGCCGTCCTGGCCATCGCCGTCACGGCGTACGCGGCCGGGGCGCTGGCCCACGGCAGCGGCTTCCTCGCCGTCTACCTGGCCTCGATGATGCTGGGCAACGCGCGGCTGCCGCACTGGCCCGCCACCCGCGGCTTCGCCGAGGGGCTCGGCTGGATCGCGCAGATCGGCATGTTCGTCCTGCTCGGCCTGCTCGTCACCCCGCACGAACTGGGCGACGACGTCGTGCCGGCGCTGCTCATCGGGCTGGTGCTGACCATGGTGGCCCGGCCGCTGAGCGTGGTGCTCAGTCTGGCGCCGTTCCGGGTGCCGTGGTCGGAGCAGGCGCTGATGTCGTGGGCGGGGCTGCGCGGCGCCGTGCCCATCATCCTGGCGACCATCCCGATGGTGACGGGCGTCGGCGGCAGCCGCCGCATCTTCAACATCGTCTTCGTACTGGTCGTCGTCTACACCCTCGTCCAGGGCCCGACCCTGCCCTGGCTGGCCCGCAAGCTGCGGCTGGGCGAGCAGGGCGAGGCCTCCGACCTCGGCATCGAGTCGGCGCCGCTGGAGCGGCTGCGCGGCCATCTGCTGTCCCTCGCGATCACCGAGGGCTCCCGGATGCACGGCGTCGAGGTGAGCGAGCTGCGGATGCCGCCCGGCGCCGCCGTCACGCTCGTCGTCCGCGAGGGCAAGTCGTTCGTCCCGCTGCCCACCACCGTGCTGCGGCACGGGGACGAGCTCCTCGTGGTCGCCACCGACCCCGTGCGCGACGCGGCGGAACGGCGCCTGCGCGCGGTCGCGCAGGGCGGCAAGCTGGCGGACTGGCTGGGCGCGGACGGGGCCGGGCGGGGCGGCTCCCGTTGAGCGGAGGTTTCGTACCGTTCACACCGCCCGCAATCCCAGGCGGCACCCGCCGATGGTGCTCGTTTTCACAGGTCGGTGAACGATGATCCCTGTACGATGAAGGCGCACCCTGATCGAACCAACTCTGCCTGACGCAGAGCTGGCGCGACCGTATGGCGGCCGGGTCGCCTCCACTCTTCGTGGGCACCGGTATCTACCGCAGTTCCGCGCAAGAGGACAGCTCTCGGCGCCCGGACCCCGCACGGGACCCGCGCTACCAGGCGGCAGAAAGGCACGGGCCGTGGGATCCACGGTCACCACCTCCGACCCGGAGAAGACCTCGCCGGCGCCGCCCCGCCCCGGATACGGACAGCTGCTGCGCACCCGCGGCGCCTGGACGTTCCTGCTCCCCGGCTTCGCGGCACGCCAGCCGTTCGCGATGCTCACCATCTCCATCGTGCTGCTGGTGCAGCACACCACCGGCTCGTACGGCGCCGCCGGCGCCGCCGCGGCCGCCACCGGTGTCTCCATGGCGCTGTTCGCGCCCTACAGCGGCCGCCTCGCCGACCGCTACGGGCAGCGCGCGGTCCTCGTCCCCGGTGTCCTCGTGCACGCCCTGTCGGGCCTGAGCCTGACGGCGCTCGCGCTGGCGCACGCGCCCCTGTGGGCGCTGTTCGTGGCCGCCGTACCGACCGGCGCCTCGGTGCCGCAGGTCGGCCCCATGGTGCGCGCGCGCTGGGGCGTGAAGCTCCAGGGCTCGCCCCTGATGACCACCGCGGCGGCCTTCGAGTCCGTCACCGACGAGCTGACCTTCGTCTTCGGACCCCTGCTGGCGACCGCGCTGTGCACCGCCGTCACCCCGTCCGCGGGCCTGGTGACCGAGGCCGCGCTGACCCTCGTCGGCGGCCTGCTGTTCGCCGCGAGCAGGAGCACGCAGCCGCCGGTGAGCGCCGGCAGCGGGCACACGCGCGTGCGCCACGAGTCCGCCCTGCGCGTGCCCGGCGTGCGCGTGCTGGTCGTGACGTTCCTGGGCATCGGCGCCGTGTTCGGCGGCATGCAGGTGTCGCTGGCCGCGTACACAGAGTCGATCGGCGAGCCCGGTCTGAACGGCGTCCTGTACGGCGTCTTCGCTGCGGGAAACATGCTCTCCGGCATCGTCTGCGGCGCGATCGCCTGGAAGGCCGCGCCGCAGCGCCGCCTGGTCCTCGGCTACACCGGGCTCGCGCTGACCGCGTCGGCGCTGTGGACGGCGCACTCGGTGCCGCTGCTGGCCGGCCTCGGCCTGCTGGTCGGCATGTGCATCGCCCCGGCCCTGATCACCGGCTACACCCTGGTCGAGGGTCTGGTCCCGGCCGAGGCCCGGACCGAGGCGTTCACCTGGCTGACCGGCGCCGTCGCGCTCGGCCAGGCGGCGGCCGTCACCGTCGCCGGCCAGCTGGAGGACCGGCTGTGGGACGGCGCGGGATTCCTGGTGCCGATGGCCGGTACGGTGCTCGCGCTGCTCACCCTGGTGGCCCTGCGTTCACGGCTCGACGCGCGGTCCCAGAGCCGCACGGTCGCACGTGGCGTCGGTCACCGCGTCCCCGTGACGGTGGACTGAACACCGGGAATACGTCACTATGGATCGTCGTTAGCACTCATCGAGTGAGAGTGCCAGGAGGAAGACAGTGCCGACGTACCAGTACCAGTGCACCGAGTGCGGCGAGGGCCTCGAGGCGGTGCAGAAGTTCACCGACGACGCCCTGACCGAGTGCCCCGCCTGCAGCGGCCGCCTGAAGAAGGTGTTCTCCGCGGTCGGCATCGTCTTCAAGGGCTCCGGCTTCTACCGCAACGATTCCCGCGGTTCCTCGTCGAGCAGCAGCCCGGCGTCGAAGTCGACCTCGTCCTCGGCCGGCTCCTCGTCCGACGCGAAGTCGTCCTCGTCGGCGTCCTCGTCGTCCTCGACCACGACGTCCGGCTCCACCAGCACCTCCGCGGCCTGAGCCACCGCTCACCGGGCCCTGCCGTCCTGCGACGGCGGGGCCTTCGGCATACCCCGGCACCGGCTCCACCACGGCGTCCCGGGCAGCTAATGTGCTCGTCATGGCGAACGCAGAGATCGGCGTAATCGGCGGCTCGGGCTTCTACTCGTTCCTCGAGGACGTGACCGAGGTCCAGGTGGACACCCCCTACGGACAGCCCAGCGACTCACTCTTCCTCGGTGAGCTGGCCGGCCGGCGGGTCGCCTTCCTGCCCCGGCACGGCCGCGGCCACCATCTGCCGCCGCACCGCATCAACTACCGCGCCAACCTCTGGGCTCTGCGCTCGGTCGGCGTCCGCCAGGTGCTCGGCCCCTGCGCGGTGGGCGGGCTGCGCCCCGAGTACGGGCCCGGCACCCTGCTCGTGCCGGACCAGTTCGTCGACCGTACGAAGTCCAGGACGCAGACCTTCTTCGACGGCCTGCCGCTGCCCGACGGCACGGTGCCCAACGTGGTGCACGTGTCCATGGCCGACCCGTACTGCCCGGCCGGGCGGGCCGCCGCGCTCAAGGCGGCGCGCGGCCGGGACTGGGAGGCGGTGGACGGCGGCACGCTGGTCGTGGTCGAGGGGCCGCGCTTCTCGACCCGCGCCGAGTCGCTGTGGCACCAGGCGCAGGGCTGGTCGGTGGTGGGCATGACCGGCCACCCCGAGGCGGCGCTCGCCCGTGAACTGGAGCTCTGCTACACGTCGCTGACCCTGGTCACCGACCTCGACGCGGGCGCCGAGAGCGGCGAGGGCGTCTCGCACGAGGAGGTTCTCGAGGTGTTCGCGGCCAACGTGGACAGGCTGCGGGAGGTGCTGTTCGACGCGGTGGCGGCGCTGCCGGGCACCGGCGACCGGGACTGCCTGTGCGTGAACGCGCTGGGCGGGATGGACCCGGGGTTCGACCTGCCGTGAGCTGAGGCTGAGTTCGACCTGCTGTGAGGTGAAGAGGCGGGGCGGACGGGTCGGGGCCGGAGGTCGGGGCGGTCGGGCCAGGGCCGGGGCGGAGGGATCGGGGAAGAACGCCAGGGCCGACGGGTTGGGGCCGACGGACCAAAGCCGGGAGGCCAGGGCCCGCGAACCATGGCCGGGAGACCGGGGCCGACGAACCAGGGCCGGAGACCGGGGCGGGCCCGGGAGGCCGGGGCCGACGGA
>NZ_JBVJXS010000007.1:201058-358012 GCF_055601245.1 Streptomyces sp. NPDC038135
CCAGGGCCGGGACGCCAGGGCCGACGGACCAGGCCGGGAGGCAAGGGCCGGGGAGCCGGCGCGGGCCAGGGCCGGGAGGCCGGGGCGGGGCCGGGAGGCCGGGGCCGACGGACCAGGGCCGGGACGCCAGGGCCGACGGACCAGGCCGGGAGGCAAGGGCCGGGGAGCCGGCGCGGGCCAGGGCCGGGAGGCCGGGGCGGGGCCGGGCCCGGGAGGCCCGGGCGGGCCGGCGCGCGGACGGGCGGTCACCCTTCCGTGTGGGCGAGTTGTCCACAATCCGCCGACCGTCCACCGGCGCCGGCGGGGTCCGGCACGAGGCGTCATCGTGGCACCGCAAGCCGATCTCCCTCGTCGCCGGCGGTGAATCCCATGGCTCTGGCCTCGTCGTACCCCGCTCCTCCCACGCCCTCGTCCCCGCACCCGCGCTCCCCCGCCCCGCCGGCCGTCCGGCTGCCCCGCCCGCTGGGCACCGACGCCCCGGCGATCTGTGAGGTGCCGCCCTTCGCCCCGGTGCGGGTGCGCGGCGGGCGGTACGGACTGGAGCGGCTGGTACGGCGACGCGGGCCGGTCCTCGCCGCCGGGCTCCTCGTGACCGCGGCCGCGCTGGTGGCGGCAGGGCCCCGGTCCGCGGGCGAGCCGCACCGGAGCGACCGGGCCCGCGGCCATCCGGCCACCCGTTCCGTGCGTGTCCCTCGGGCGGCGGACCTGGTCACGGCGCCGGTGCGCATCGCCGACGCCGCCACCGTGCGGCTGCTGCGGCCGGGCGACCGGGTCGACGTGATCGCGGCCGAGGACGCGTCGGCCGGCGGCGTCGCCCGGGTGCTCGTGCGCGGGGCGCGGGTGACGAAGGTGCCCGAGCCGCTGACGGGAGCGGCCGAGAGCGGGGCGCTGGTCGTGCTGTCGGTGCCGCGGCCCGCCGCGGCGGGGCTCGTGGGGGCGAGCGCCACGGCACGGCTGGCGGTGACGCTGTGCTGAGCCGCGCGGCCCATTACGCCTTCAGTCCGTTCTCCCGACCTTGGGACAAGCTGCCGAATTGGACATGGGGACCCCAGCGTGCCGTAGGTTGCGGAGCGTTTTGTTCCGCGTCCTGTGCACGTGAGGAGTGCCCTCGAGGTGATCGAGAAGAAGGAACCCACCGTCTGGCAGGGCTTCAAGGCCTTCCTGATGCGGGGGAACGTCATCGACCTCGCGGTCGCGGTGGTGATCGGCACCGCGTTCACGAACATCGTCAACTCGGTGGTGAAGGGTCTCATCAACCCGCTGGTCGGGGCCATCGGCACGAAGAACCTGGATCACTACACCTCCTGCCTGAGGGACCCGTGCGTGGTGAACCCGGACGGGTCGGTCAAGAGCGGTGTGCCGATCATGTGGGGCTCGGTCGCCGGGGCCACGCTCAGCTTCGTGATCACGGCCGCGGTGGTGTATTTCCTGATGGTCCTGCCGATGTCGAAGTACCTGGCGCATCAGGAGGCCCGCAAGAAGGCGCGCGAGGGCACGCACGAGGTCATCGAGGTGACCGAGCTGGCGGTCCTCAAGGAGATCCGCGACACCCTGGTCGCGCAGCGCACGGCGGGCCACGACCGGCGCTAGGCCGTGTCCGCAAAGTCGCGTCTGCGTCACGACGCCCGGCACGCACTCTCGCCGCACCGGCCGAAAGCCCGAGTACACCCAGTACGAGGGCATCCGGCCGGCACTCCCCCAGCCTTCGGCCGGGGGACCCCCAGAGCACGCACCGGACGCCGCGACGCCCGCCCTGCGGGCGAACGACGCGACTTTGCGGACACGACCGAGCGGCGCCGCCCGCGGTTCAGATGTGGTGGGGCGGCTTCTCGTCGAGGAAGCGCCTCAGGTCGGCGGCGCCGTCGCCGTCCGGGCGCTCGCCCCACCCGCGGTCGGTGTCGTCCGAACTCTGCCGGTTCAGCGGATCGTCGAAGATCAGCGCGGCCTTCGGATCGCGCTGCTCGGGCTCGGGGGCGGTGCTCATGCCTCAAGGGTACGGCCCCGGCCCGCCGCCCTCCCGGCCTCGTGAATCCGGTCACAAGATTTCGCCGCCGTCTTCTGCTCTCCTGGGAGACATGACGTCGAGTTCCGCTCCGTCGCCCGCCTCGCCGGGCGCACAGCAGTCCCAGCCGCTCCTGCGGCGGCTCACCGCGCGCGGGCGCGACGAGGCCCACCGGGTCTCCTCGCCGCTGGAGCTGTTCTTCGACCTCTGTTTCGTCGTGGCCATCGCCCAGGCGGGCGCCCAGCTCGTGCACACGGGGGCCGCCGGCCACGTGGCCGACGCGATCCTCAACTACGCGATGGTCTTCTTCGCCATCTGGTGGGCGTGGATGAACTTCACGTGGTTCGCCTCGGCGTACGACAACGACGACGCGCTCTACCGGGTCGTCACCCTGGTGCAGATCGCCGGTGTGCTGGTGCTGGCCGCGGGTGTGGCCCCGGCGTTCGAGCGCCATGACTACCTGGTGGTCTGGCTCGGCTACGTGATCATGCGGCTGGCGATGGCCGCGCAGTGGCTCAGAGCGGCCGGATCGGCCGAGGGCGCGGAGCGGACCACCGCGCTCAGATACGCCGGCGGTGTGCTGCTGTGCATGGTCGGCTGGCTCGGTCTGGTGCTGCTGCCCGAACCGCTACGGCCCTGGCTGTTCCTGGTGATGGCCGTCGCGGAGCTGTGCGTGCCGGTCTATGCGGAGAAGGCCCACGCGACGTCCTGGCACGCCCATCACATCGCCGAGCGGTACGGCCTGTTCACGATCATCGTGCTCGGCGAGTCGATCGCGGCGGCCACGGTCGCCGTGAAGTCGGCGGTGAGCGAGCACGACGCGCTGGGCGAGCTGCTGCCCCTCGCGGCGGGCGGCCTGCTGATCGTCTTCTCCGCCTGGTGGATCTACTTCGTGGTGCCCATCCACGGCCATCTGCGTTCCAGCACCCGGGCGTTCCTGTGGGGCTACGGCCACTACCTGATCTTCGCCTCGGCCGCCGCGATCGGCGCCGGTCTGGAGGTGGCGGTGGAGCAGACGGTCGGCCGGACGCGCATCTCGACGCTGTCGGCCGCGGCGGCCGTGACACTGCCGACGGCGCTGTACCTGCTGACGGTGTGGGCGCTGCACTCGCGGCACTTCAAGGCCGGCATAAGACAGCAACTGGTGCTCCCGGTCACGGCGCTGCTGGTGATCTGCTGCACCTTCCTGGGCGAGTGGGCGGTGCTCGCGGCGGGGCTGGTGTCGGCGGCCTCGGTGGCGACAGGGGTGACCCTGACGGCGCGCCGGGCCGCCCGCGGGCGGCACTCGGACACCGCCTCACCTGCCGCCTGACGCACCCTCACCCACGCCCGCCCGTGCCTCTCCCGCGCGGGCCGGCTGGGCCACACTGGCCCGCATGACAGTCGACGCTCTGACGGACGTCGCCGGAGTGCGGGTGGGGCACGCCACCCGCACCGGGGACGGCTGGCTCACCGGCACCACGGTCGTGCTCGCGCCGGAAGGGGGTGCCGTCGCCGCCGTGGACGTGCGCGGCGGCGGCCCCGGCACCAAGGAGACCGACGCCCTCGACCCCCGAAACGTGGTGCAGCGGGTGGACGCCGTCGTGCTGACCGGCGGCAGCGCGTACGGGCTCGACGCGGCGTCCGGGGTGATGGCCTGGCTGGAGGAGCGGGGGCGCGGGGTCCCGGTGGGGGCGGATCCGGCGCACGTGGTGCCGGTGGTCCCCGCCGCCTGCGTCTTCGACCTGGGCCGGGGCGGCGACTTCCGCGCCCGCCCGGACGCGGCGACGGGACGCGCGGCGGTGGAGGCCGCGGCGGCGAGCGCCCGGGGCGCCCGGGTGCCGGAGGGGTCCGTCGGGGCCGGCACGGGTGCGGTCGCGGGCGGGCTGAGGGGCGGGGTGGGCACCGCGAGCACGGTCCTGGACTCCGGGGTGACGGTGGCCGCGCTGGTGGTCGTGAACTCCGTGGGGTCCGTCGCGGACCCCGCGACGGGCGTGCTCTACGGCGAGTTGTTCCAGGGCCGGGTGGAGTACCCGGAGGCGCGGGTGCACGAGGCCGCGCGCCGGCGCCTCGCCGAGGTGGCGGCCGGGAACGCGCCCCCGCCGCTCAACACGACGCTCGCGGTGGTCGCGACCGACGCGGACCTGGGCAAGGCGCAGGCGCAGAAGCTGGCGGGCACCGCGCACGACGGCATCGCGCGCGGCGTGCGGCCGGTGCACCTGCTGCACGACGGGGACACGGTGTTCGCGCTGGCGACGGGCGCGCGCCCGCTCGGCGGCGGGCATCCGCTGGAGCTGAACGACGTCCTCGCGGCCGGCGCGGATCTGGTGACGCGGGCGATCGTCCGGGCGGTGCGCGCCGCCGAGCCGTTCTCGGGTCCCGGCGGGGTGTGGCCGTCGTACGAGGAGCTGTACGGCGCGCGGCGGGCGCCGGGCGCGTAACGGGCGCGGTCGCGGCGGCGGGACCCCGGGAAGCGTGACTCCGGGATGCGGATTGTCGCGGTTCTGTCACCAGACGACGCCAACGGGCACCGGCGGGAACCCCATCGGCGCCGCGGGCCTCTTTTCCCACGCACTGGAGCGGATCAAGCACATCACACGAACTGGGAGCAGCCCGTGACAACGCCGGACATCGCAACGCGGCGCGTACTGGGGGCCTGTGCCGCCCTGGTGGTCGGCGCCCTCACCCTGACGGCCTGCGGCGGCGACGCCAGCGCCACGGGCGAGGACGGAAAGAACGGCGAGGGCTCGGCCAAGAACTCCACGGCGACGATCGTGATCTCGGCGAAGGACGGTTCGACCGGCGCGTCCATCAACGCCACCGGCGTCAAGGTCAGCGACGGGCGGCTGACCGACGTGAAGATGACCGTGTCGGGGTCCAGCCAGGAGGTGCAGGGCGCGATCTCGGCGGACGGCCACACCTGGAAGCCGAAGCAGCAGCTCGAGCGCGGCACCAAGTACCGGATAGCGGCGACCGCGAAGGACGGCGACGGGCGCACCGCGGCGGCCAACTCCATCTTCACCACCGTCTCCTCGTCGAACAGCTTCATCGGCACCTACACGCCGGACAACGGCACCACGGTCGGTGCGGGCATGCCGGTGTCCTTCACCTTCGACAAGTCGATCAGCGACCGGAAGGCCGTGCAGTCGCACATCAAGGTCGCCTCCAGCAGCGGCCAGCAGGTCGTCGGGCACTGGTTCGGGGACCGCCGGCTGGACTTCCGGCCGCAGGAGTACTGGAAGGCCGGCTCCAAGGTCACGATGAAGATCGACCTGGACGGTGTGCAGGGCGCGAACGGCGTCTACGGCGTGCAGAAGAAGACGGTGACCTTCACCGTCGGGCGCTCGCAGGTCTCCACGGTGGACGTCGGCACCCAGACCATGACGGTGGTGCGGGACGGCCGGACGCTCAAGACGCTGCCGATCTCCGCGGGCAGCCCGCAGCACACCACGTACAACGGGCAGATGGTGATCTCCGAGAAGTTCGTGCAGACCCGGATGAACGGCTCGACGGTCGGCTTCGGCGGGGAGTACGACATCGCGGACGTCCCGCACGCGATGCGGCTGACGTCGTCGGGCACGTTCATCCACGGCAACTACTGGTACAACAAGGGCAACCCGCCGTTCGGCCGGGAGGGCACCAGCCACGGCTGCGTGGGCCTCGCCGACGTGCAGGGCGCGCAGGGCGACACCACGGCCAAGTGGTTCTACGACAACTCGCTCGTCGGGGACGTAGTGATCGTGAAGAACTCCCCCGACAAGACGGTGGCGCCGGACAACGGCCTCAACGGCTGGAACCTGTCGTGGAGCGACTGGACCGCCGGAAGTGCCGTCTGACGGGCGGGTTTTGACGGACGGTGGGGCCGCGCGGGAACTTTTCGCGCGGCCCTCGCGTTTTCCCCGCATACGTTTTCTCGGATCGGGGACATGATGTCCGACCGAGGGGCTACGGTATGCACCCACCAGGTGACATGCAGCAACGCCGGGAGAAACCTTGAGCGTTCCGTACGAGACGGCAGCGTACGAACCAGCCGAGTCGCCCGAGTCTCCGGAGGAGCACCTCGCGCGGCTCCTCGGCCGTGCCCTGAACTCCTTCGAGCTGCCCGACGAGGTGCTCCGCCTCCTCGAGTGCGCCCTGGCGCACGACGGCTCCCTGCACTCCGCGCACCACAGCGCCGGACTGCACCGGGAGACCTACCGGCACACCTGGCTGCTCGCCGACGGCTCGGCGGTGACCCTGTGGGAGCTGGTGCACAACACCGCTCCGGGCGGCGAGACGCAGCACGAGGTGTACGTCGACGAGGAGGAGCTGCACACCGCCACCGGCCGGCTCCCGCTGCCGCCGGACACGGCGGACTTCGAACTGCCCGTGGTGACGCAGCTCTCCGCGATACCCGAGCCCCGGCACGTGTACGCCCCGGACGACACGGCGGACCACGCGCGCCGGCTGCTGCGCCGCGCGGAGAACCCCGACCGGCCGGGAGCGGAGGTGGCGGCCCTGCTGGCGACGGCGTCCGCGCACCAGATCACCCAGGCGTTCGGACGACCGGGACGGCCCGCACGGGCGGGCCTGAGCTTCGCGCTGTACGAGCACGCGTTCCTGCTGCCGGACGGCGGCGAGGTCTCCCTGTGGGAGGTGGAGCACACGGCGACCCCCGACGGGCGGCACATGTGCGAGGTCTACATGTCGCAGGACGCGGCCCGGGACGCCATGGAGCGTCGGGCGGCGCGACAGGTCTGAGGCCGGCCGGCCCGGCGGGTCCGGGGTTCGGTGGTGCGGCCCGGTCCGCGGCCGTCAGCGGCCGCCGAGTCGCCGTACCAGGCCGGCGAAGGCGTCCTGCTCCTCGGGGCTCAGTTCGACCGACTCCCGCGACGGACCGGCCTGCCGCTGCTCGGGAAGGGCGGGCAGAGCCGGGAGGACCGGAAGCACGGGGAGAGCGGCGGCCCGGCGCCGGTCGGCGGCGGCCTCGACACGGAAGCGGCGCAGCAGGCGCATCACGATGACGGCCCAGACGACGCCCGCGGCGGTGAGGACGGCCGCGCCGGTCAGCTGGAGTGTCGAGACGTGCTCAGGCATGCCCCCCAGTAGACACCACGGTCCGGGACTTTGGTCCCGGACCGTGACGTATCTCGCAGGTGCCGTGAACAACTCACAGCGCACCAAAGGGACAAGAGGCGCGGCTGCCCGTCAGGCGGCGATCGCCTGCTTCGTCCCCGGCGCCGCCGTGGCGGGACCGGCGGCGGGGTCGCCGGCCGCGGCCCCCGGGACCGGCCGGCGCATGCCCTTGAGGACGACGACCAGGGCCGTGGTGACGAGGACGCCGGCCGCGATGGCGATCAGGTAGAGGAACGGGTTGCCGATCAGCGGGACCACGAAGATGCCGCCGTGCGGGGCGCGCAGGGTCGCGCCGAAGGTCATCGACAGGGCGCCGGTGAGCGCGCCGCCGACCATGGCGGACGGGATGACCCGCAGCGGGTCCGCCGCGGCGAACGGGATCGCGCCCTCGGAGATGAAGGACGCGCCCAGCACCCAGGCGGCCTTGCCGTTCTCGCGCTCGGTCTGGGTGAAGAGCCTGCCGCGCACGGTCGTGGCCAGGGCCATCGCCAGCGGCGGGACCATGCCGGCGGCCATCACCGCGGCCATGATCTTCATCGCGGAGTCGCTCGGGGCGGCGACCGCGATGCCGGCGGTGGCGAAGGTGTAGGCCACCTTGTTCACCGGGCCGCCCAGGTCGAAGCACATCATCAGGCCGAGCAGGCCGCCGAGCAGGATGGCGTTGGTGCCGGTGAGGCCGTTCAGCCAGTCGGTCATGCCCTTCTGGGCCGAGGCGATGGGTTTGCCGATCACGACGAACATCAGGAACCCGACGATCGCCGAGGAGATCAGCGGGATCACCACCACCGGCATGATGCCGCGCAATGCCGCCGGGATGCGGACCCGCTGGATCGCCATCACCACACCGCCGGCGATCAGACCGGCCGCGAGTCCGCCGAGGAAGCCCGCGTTGATCGTCAGCGCGATGGAGCCGCCCACGAAGCCGGGGACGAGGCCGGGACGGTCCGCCATGCCGTAGGCGATGTAGCCGGCCAGCACCGGGACGAGGAAGGCGAACGCGACGCCGCCGATCTGGAACAGCAGCGCGCCCCAGCTGTCGGCCTGGGCCCACACGAAGTGGTCCATCACCGAGGGCGCCTTGTTGATCTTGTAGCCGCCGATCGCGAAGCCGAGGGCGATCAGCAGACCGCCCGCGGCGACGAACGGGACCATGTAGCTGACGCCGCTCATCAGCCACTTGCGGAGCTTGGTGCCGTAGCCCTCGCGGGAGTCACCGGACCGCTCGACCGGTGTGCCCGCCGCGGCGGGCGCGGACACCTCGCCGCGCGCGGCCTTCTCCCGCACCTCGGTGATGAGTTCGCCGGGCCGGTTGATGCCCGCCTTCACCCCGACGTCGACGGTCGGCTTGCCCGCGAAGCGGCCCTTGTCGCGTACGGGGACGTCGTGCGCGAAGATCACGCCGTCCGCCGCCGCGATCACCTCGGGGTCCAGCCGGGTGAAGCCGGCCGAACCCTGCGTCTCGACGGCCACCTCGGCGCCGGCCTCGCGGCCCGCGTTCTCCAGCGACTCGGCCGCCATGTAGGTGTGGGCGATGCCGGTCGGGCAGGAGGTGACGGCGACGATACGGAAGGGCCGCTCGTCCGGGACGGAGTCGGCGACCGCACCGGCGGCGGCGCCTGCGGCGGGCCCGGAGCCGGGTGCCGCGGGGGCCGCCTGGGCCGGTCCGCCGGGTTCTTCGGTGGCCGCCGGGGCCGGTCCGCCGGCGTCCGACGGCTCCGGCGCACTGCCCGCCGCGGCGCCGGCGGAGGCCGCCCCCGGCGCCGCGGCGGTGTTCTCGGGAGCGCCGTCGGCCGGCGCCTCCTCCCCGCGGATGAGCGCCGCCGCCGCGCCCGCCGCGCCCACGGACCGCAGCGCGTCGGTGAACTCGGCGTTCATCAGCTGCCGGGCCAGCGACGACAGGATCGTCAGGTGGGCGTCGTCGGCGCCGGCCGGGGCGGCGATCAGGAAGATCAGGTCGGCGGGGCCGTCCGCGGCGCCGAAGTCGATGCCGTCGGCGCTGCGGCCGAAGGCGAGGGTCGGCTCGGTGACATGGGTGCTGCGGCAGTGCGGGATGCCGATGCCGCCGTCGAGGCCGGTGGGCATCTGCGCCTCGCGGGCGGCCACGTCGGCGAGGAAGCCGTCGAGGTCGGTCACCCGGCCGAGGGCCACCATGCGCTCGGCGAGTGCGCGCGCCGCCGCTTCCTTGGTGTCGGCGGACAGGTCGAGGTCGACCAGGTCCGCGGTGATCATGTCGCTCATCGCGGGCTCCAATGCACGCGTATCGCCCGGGGGATGGGGTGGGCGGGGGTGGGGACGGGGGTGCGGTCGGGGGAGGCTTCGGGACGGGTGGAGCCGGGGCCGGGCGGCCCCTGCTCCCTGGGGCCGGATTCGACGGGCGCCTGGGCGCCCCGCCGTTCGGGCTCCGGCGCGGTGGGGAGGTCCGGGCGGGCGGGCCGTGGGCTGGCGCCCAGATGCCTGCCGCCGGGGCGGATGCCGCGCACCGAGACGGGGCTCATGACACCGGCTCCCTCAGTTCGCGGTCGACGGGGATGTCGGCCGTGACCGTGACCGCCGCCGGGTCCAGGTCGGCCGGGGCCGGCATCACGCTGCCCGGGAGCTGCACGGCGGCGGCGCCGTGGGCGACGGCGGAGGCGAGGGCCCGGGGGCCGCTGCCGCCGGCGATCAGGAAACCGGCGAGGGAGGAGTCACCGGCTCCCACGTTGCTGCGGACGGTGCGCACCCGCGCGCTGCCGAACCAGGCGCCCGCGCCGTCCACCAGCAGCTGACCGTCGGCGCCGAGGCTCGCGAGCACGGCGCCCGCGCCCATTCCGCGCAGCTCCTCGGCGGCCTTCAGGGCGTCGCCCACCGTCGCCAGGGGGCGTGCGACGGCTTCCGCGAGCTCCTCGGCGTTGGGCTTCACCACGTCGGGCCGGGCGCGCAGCGCCTCCTGCAGCGCACGCCCCGAGGTGTCCAGGGCGATGCGCGCGCCCCCGGCGTGCGCCCGGGTGACGACATCGGCGTACCAGGAGGGAGCGAGCCCCCTGGGGAGGCTGCCGCAGCAGGCGATCCATTCGGCGTCGCGCGACTGCTCGCGGACGGTGTCCAGGAGCAGTTCCTGCTCGGCCGGGGACAGGTCCGGGCCCGGCGCGTTGATCTTCGTCAGCACGCCGTCCGCCTCCGCCAGCGCGATGTTGGACCGGGTGGCCCCGGCGACCGGGACCGGTGCGACCTCGATGCCCTGGGCGTGAAGCAGCTCGGCGACCAGCGCGCCAGGCGCACCGCCCAGGGGCAGGACGGCGACCGTGCGCCGCCCGGCTGCCGCCACGGCGCGCGAGACGTTCACACCCTTGCCGCCGGGGTCCATGCGCTCACCGGTGGCTCGGATGACCTCGCCGCGCTCCAGGGCGGGGACCTCGTAGGTGCGGTCGAGGGACGGGTTGGGGGTGACGGTGAGGATCATGCGCGCACTACTTCCGTGCCGCCGCGCTCGATGACGGCGGCGTCTTCTTGGCTCAGCCCGCTGTCGGTGATCAGCAGGTCCACGTCGCTCAGGCCGCCGAAGCGCGCGAAGTGCTCCTGGCCGTGCTTGGCGGAGTCGGCGAGGAGGACCACGCGGCGCGCGGCGGCGACGGCCGCGCGCTTGACGGCGGCCTCGGCGAGGTCGGGGGTGGTCAGGCCGTGCTCGGCGGAGAAGCCGTTGGCGGCGACGAACGCGACGTCGGCGCGGATCTCGCCGTAGGCGCGCAGCGCCCAGGCGTCCACGGCGGCCCGCGTACGGTGCCGGACCCGCCCGCCGATGAGGTGGAGCTGGATGCCGGGGTGGTCGGCGAGGCGGGCGGCGATGGGCAGGCTGTGCGTGACCACGGTGAGGGCGGACTCCAGCGGGATCGCCGCGGCCAGCCGTGCCACCGTGGTGCCGGCGTCGAGGACCAGCGTGCCCCCGGCGGGCAGCTCGGCGAGGGCCGCCTTGGCTATGCGGTCCTTCTCGTCGGCGGCGGTCGACTCGCGCTCGGCGAGGTCCGGCTCGAAGTCGAGACGGCCGACGGGGATCGCTCCGCCGTGCACCCGGCGGACGAGGCCGGCCCGGTCGAGGGCCTTCAGATCGCGGCGGATCGTCTCCGCCGTCACCTGGAACTCCTCCGCCAGCGACAGGACGTCCACCCGGCCGCCGTCGCGGGCGAGGCGGAGGATCTCCTGCTGTCGCTCCGGTGCGTACATGCCCGTTTACCTCCACCTCATGCCCGAACGTGTTGTTTCACTGCGAGGCTACGCCTGGAATTCCGCAAAGTAAACAAGTTCGGGCCTCGATCGGGCATGAACGGGCTTCCGGTTCCGTCCGGACATCGCTCGGAAGAAAGCGAGGCACCGGGAGAGGGCGGGGCGCGCGCCCGGAAGAGGGCCGGGCAGGCGGAGGGCCCGGCACCTGCTCGGGCCGGACCCTGTGAACACCGGGGGGAAGCACCCGCCCCGCCCCGTAGGACTACGCGGGCTCGGGCCAGGCGTAGTTCTCCAGGGCCGCCAGGTTCCGCAGGGCCAGGGTCGCCGGGCCGTCGGGGCCGGTGGACGGGGAGGCGGTGACGGCCCAGGACTCGACGGCCACGCGAATCGCCGCCCCGGCCACCGCCGCCGTGAGACGGAGGTGCGGCGGGATCGCGGGCGCCGGGGCAACGTTGTCGTCGGCGGAATCCGGCGCGTCCGCGGGGCCTCCGGATTCCGCCTCGCCCGCGGGATCCGCAGGGCCCTCGGACTTCGCGGGCGGCAGCCGTTCCGCCAGGGTCCTCGCCAGTGCGCCCTCGGACGTCCGGCAGACCTCCGCCCACACCTTGCCCAGGGCGGGGCTCGCGTCGGCCAGGCGGATCAGGGTGCGGACCCACTCCCAGGAGGCCGCCGAGACGCCGGCGCCCGGGCTGAGGGTGTGCTCGACCGCGTGACGCAGCGCCTCCGGCACGGAGAGGCCGGGCGGGGCGTCGTGGACCGCCTGGATGCAGAGCTCGGCGCCCGCCGCGTACAGCGGCGCCACCGCCTCCTCTTTCGAGGCGAAGTAGCGGTAGAAGGTGCGCGGGGCGATGCCTGCGGCCTGGGCGATGTCCTCGGCGCGTGTGGCGCGCAGGCCCTGGCGCACGAAGAGCGCGGCCGCCGCGCGGGCGATCTCCATGCGGGTCTCGGCCTTGCGGCGCTCGGTCAGGGACATCGCGGCGGTGGCGGAAACAGGCTGGTGGGCGGTGTTGCCGGTAGTACGGGGGGTGCTCACCTCGGCAGGCTATGCCGGTGTGGCAGAATCTGCCATTCGAGCGGGCCACCCCGGGGTTCAGGTACGGGGTGGCCCGCCGTACCTGCATGAGGCCGGGCCCCGGCGCCTGGGGGGGTAGGCGCCGGGGCCCGGCTGGAACGTTCCGACGCCGGGGGGGGTGGCGTAGGAACGTGGCTCACGCGGCGAGCGTCTGGCGGATGCCCGTCGTGCCACATGTGGGGGTGGGTACTGCGGCTGGGAGTGCGGCCCCTCCGTGCAAGTCCAACTCCGGTGCCCGCAATGGTTTTTCCCTCCGGCCCAGGAGTTGAAGCGACGGTACCGCGCCATGTTTGCGCCGTCTTTCGCCACCGGGTGTGCGCGGTCGTACGCCGGCCGGTCAGGCCGCCGCGTCGAACCCGGTGCCGCGGGCGAGCTTCTTCAGTTCGAGCAGTGCGTGCTTCTCGATCTGCCGGATGCGTTCGCGGGTCAGGCCGTGCTCCTTGCCGACTTCCGTCAGCGTGCGCTCACGGCCGTCCTCGATGCCGTACCGCATCTTGATGATGGAGGCGGTGCGCTGGTCCAGACGGCCGATCAGGTCGTCCAGCTCCTCGCTGCGCAGGAGCGTGAGGACCGACTGCTCCGGGGAGACCGCCGAGGTGTCCTCCAGCAGGTCGCCGAACTGGGTCTCGCCCTCGTCGTCCACCGGCATGTTCAGCGAGACCGGGTCGCGGGACCAGTCGAGCACGTCGGTCACGCGCTCCGGCGTCGAACCCAGCTCGGCGGCGATCTCCGCGGGCTCCGGCTCGCGCCCGTGCTCGCGGTTGAACTCCCGCTGGACACGGCGGATTCGGCCCAGCTCCTCCACCAGGTGGACGGGGAGCCGGATCGTGCGGGACTGGTCGGCTATCGAGCGGGTGATGGCCTGGCGGATCCACCAGGTGGCGTACGTCGAGAACTTGAAGCCCTTGCGGTAGTCGAACTTCTCGACGGCGCGCACCAGACCGGCGTTGCCCTCCTGGATCAGGTCCAGCAGCGGCAGGCCGCTGCGCGGGTAGCGCCGGGCCACCGCCACGACGAGGCGGAGGTTGGACCGGATGAAGACGTCCTTGGCCCGCTCACCGGCGTCGACCAGGGCCTGAAGCTCCTCGCGGGTGGCGTCGGACTTCGACTCCTCCTCACCGGCGAGGACCTGCCGCGCGAACACACCCGCCTCGATGGTCTGGGACAGCTCGACCTCCTTGGCGGCGTCGAGCAGCGGCGTACGCGCGATCTCGTCGAGGTACATGCCGACCAGGTCGCGGTCGGCGATCTCGCCGGCGTGGGCGCGAACACTGCCTGCCGAGTCGGCCGTCTCGCCAGTGGCGGACTTACGACGGGCGACGGCACGGGTTGCCATGCGTGCTCCCTTGCGATGGTGGGCTGGCGGGTGGTCCTTCGAACGCTCGGCACACGAACGGATCGTCTTGCGGATCTGACCCCTTTGGACTCTCCTCGAGTGCCCTGCATCCGTGGGAAACAACGACTGGAATCCGGACAGAATTCCCAACCCGACCCTCAATTTTTCTGATCATGCAGTACCCTGTCGGCCACACGGGGAGGCGCAATGCCGTCGACACACACGGAAGTGCAGGTCAGGCCGGGCATCGAGGCGGATCTCGAAGCCCTCACGGAGATCTACAACCACTACGTGCGTGAGACGGCGATCACGTTCGACACGGCCATCTTCACCGCGGAAGAGCGACGCCCTTGGCTGCTCTCCCACCCGGAAGACGGCCCGCACCGCCTGATGGTTGCCACGGCGGCGGACTCACAGCGGATCCTGGGGTACGCCACATCCAGCCCTTACCGCGCGAAGCCCGCCTACTCCACCTCCGTGGAGACGACCGTGTACGTCGCACCGGACTCCCTCAGAGGGGGCGCCGCCGGCCGCCGCGGCATCGGCACCCTGCTCTACCGCGCCCTCTTCAGGGCGCTGGCCGGCGAGGACCTGCACCGGGCGTACGCGGGCATCGCGCAGCCGAACGAGGCCTCGCGGCGGCTGCACGCCCGCTTCGGCTTCCGGCACGTGGGCACGTACCAGGAGGTGGGACGCAAGTTCGGCCGCTACTGGGACGTGGCCTGGTATGAGAAGGACCTCGGGCAGGCCCCCCTCGGCCAGGCGCTCCACGAGCGCCCTGCGTAGGCGCCGCGCGGGCACTGCGCGCCGACGGGCCGCAAGCGCACGGCGCGGGCGCCCCGCGGGCAGCCGCTCAGCCGAATTGCAGCGACCGCTTCGCCAGCCCCATCCAGAACCCGTCGATCACCGACTTCTGCGCGTCCAGCTCGCCGCCCGCCTCGGCCGCGCCCATGGTGACGAAGAGCGGGGCGAAGTGCTCGGTGCGCGGGTGGGCGTAGCGGCCCGCCGGGGCCTTGTGGAGGAAGTCCAGCAGGTCGTCCCAGTCGCGGGCCTCCAGGGCTCTGCGGCCCCAGTCGTCGAACTCGGCGGACCAGGTCGGCACGCCGGCCCCGGTGTGCCGCAGGGCGGCGAGGTTGTGGGTGAAGAAGCCGGAACCCACGATCAGCACGCCCTCGTCGCGCAGCGGGGCCAGCTTGCGGCCGATGTCCATCAGCCGGACCGGGTCGAGGGTCGGCATGGAGATCTGCAGGACGGGGATGTCGGCGTCCGGGAACATCTCGACGAGCGGCACGTAGGCGCCGTGGTCCAGGCCGCGGTCGGGCATGTCCTGGACCGGGACGCCGGGGGCGCGCAGCAGCTTGCGGACGGACGCGGCCAGCTCGGGCGCGCCCGGGGCGGCGTACCGGACCCGGTAGTAGTGCTCGGGGAAGCCCCAGAAGTCGTAGACGAGCGGGACGGTCTCGACGGCGCCGAGGGCGAGCGGGGCCTCCTCCCAGTGGGCGGAGACCATGAGGATCGCCTTGGGGCGCGGCAGACCGGCCGACCAGGCGGCGAGCTGCCCCGGCCAGACCGGGTCGTCGGCGAGCGGCGGGGCGCCGTGGCTGAGGTAGAGGGCGGGCATGCGCTCCCGCCCGGCAGCGGACGTCTCCTGCGGTGCGGCGGACATGACGGCGGCTCCCGGTGCTCGGTTCCTGCGAGACGCACCCTTCGAGACTCCGAAAGATGCTTTAAGTCTCAAGCTCTATGACTGCACACTACGCCCGACTTGTTCAAGTTTCAAGGAGATGCCTCGTACAGTGGGACACATGAACACGGCAACGGACTCCGCCGGCCGGCACCGCTGGCTCACCGACGAGGAGCAGCGCGTCTGGCGCGCCTACCTGCACGCCACCACCCTCCTGGAGGACCACCTCGACCGGCAGCTCCAGCGCGACGCGGGCATGCCGCACGTCTACTACGGCCTCCTCGTCGGCCTCGCCGAGGCGCCGCGCCGCCGGCTGCGGATGACCGAGCTGGCGATGAGGTCCAAGATCACCCGCTCCCGGCTGTCCCACGCGATCGCCCGGCTGGAGAAGAACGGCTGGGTCCGCCGCGAGGACTGCCCCTCCGACAAGCGCGGTCAGTTCGCGGTGCTCACCGACGAGGGCGCCGAGGTGCTGGGCCGCACCGCCCCCGGCCATGTGGCCGCCGTACGCCAGGCCCTGTTCGAGCGGCTGACCCCGGAACAGCAGAAGGCCCTCGGCGAGATCATGGAGATCGTCGCCGAGGGCCTCCAGCCCAACGAGGCGGGTGCGGACCTTCCCTGGCTCCGCTGACCCACCGCGCGCTACGCCCGGTGGGTCGTCACCCCGAGGCCGGTCAGTGGGCCACCACCGGCACCGGAATCTCGTCCTCGACGCCCTCGCCGGAGGCGACCGGGGTGGAGCCCGGGCGGCCGGCGTTGACGAAGGTGAAGGCGATCAGCGCGGCGAGGGCCAGGATGCCGACGGCGAAGCCGATCGCCGTGCTGTAGCCGTGCACCATGCCCTGCAGGCCCACGAGCTGCTGCTGCGGCTTGGTGGCCGCACCGGCGATGTGGTCCTCGATGTACGAGGTCTTCGCGGACGCGGCGATGGTGTTCAGCAGGGCGGTGCCGATCGCGCCGCCCACCTGCTGCGAGGTGTTGACCATCGCGGACGCGACACCGGCGTCCCGGGGCTCGACGCCCGAGGTGGCGAGGGACATCGCCGGCATGAACGCCGTGCCCATGCCGAGGCCGAGCAGCACCATCGCGGGCAGCAGCAGCGTCGCGTACGACGAGCCGATCTCCATCTGCGTCAGCAGCAGCATGCCGAACCCGGCGACCAGGAAGCCGGGGCCCATGAGCAGCCGGGCCGGGACGCGGGTCATCAGCCGGGTGCCGATCTGGGTGGAGCCGGTGATCATGCCCGCCACCATCGGCAGGAACGCGAAACCGGTCTTCACCGGCGAGTAGCCCTTCACGACCTGCAGGTAGTAGGTCAGGAAGAGGAACAGGCCGAACATGCCGATGATGGCGAGGCCGAGGGAGAGGTAGATGCCGCCGCGGTTGCGGTCGGTGACCACGCGCAGCGGCAGCAGCGGGGCCTTGACCCGGGACTCGACCAGCACGAAGGCGAGGAGCAGCACCGCGGACGCGACGAACATCGCGACGGTCACGGTGTCGCCCCAGCCGTCGGACTCGGCGCGGGTGAAGCCGTAGACGAGCGCGAACAGGCCGAGGCTGGAGAGGATCACGCCGGGGATGTCGAGCGGGGAGCGGTTGCGGCCGCCCTCGGGCTCACGGATGACGAACCAGGCGCCGAGCGCGGCGACGACGGCGAACGGGACGTTCACGAAGAAGGTCCAGCGCCAGTCCAGGTACTCGGTGAGGAAACCGCCGAGGATCAGGCCGACGGCGCCGCCGCCACCGGCGATCGCGCCGTAGATCCCGAACGCCTTGGCGCGCTCCTTGGCGTCCGTGAACATCACGGCGAGCAGGGACAGCGCGGCCGGGGCGAGCAGGGCGCCGAAGACACCCTGCAGGGCGCGGGCGCCGAACATCATGGTGCCGGTGGTGGCGGCGCCGCCGAGCGCGGAGGCGGCCGCGAAGCCGCCGAGGCCCAGCACGAAGGCGCGCTTGCGGCCCCACAGGTCGGCGACCCGGCCGCCGAAGAGCAGCAGACCGCCGAAGGCGAGGGCGTAGGCGGTGACGACCCACTGCCGGTTGCCGTCGGAGATGCCCAGGTCGGTCTGGGCGGAGGGCAGCGCGATGTTCACGATGGTGGCGTCGAGGACGACCATCAGCTGGGCGAGCGCGATGAAGACCAGCGCTTTCCAGCGGTTGGCGTCACCGCTCGGTGCGGTGAGGCCGGGAGCCTTGAGGGCTGCTTCGGACATGGAGGTACCCACTTCGGGACTTCGTGACGGAAAAAAGACGTAGGTATGGGCGGCTCGTCGGCAGCGACGGCGACGGCCGGAAGCTCGTTTCACCGGCCCGGTGCGGCCGGCAGCACCCCGGCGCTCCGGGTGCTTTCAGTGCTCTGCGTGCTGTGAATGCTGTGAGTGCTCTGCGTGCTGTGGGTGGGGACCGGAGCGCGGTCCCGGACTGATCGGTCGTGCCGGTCGGTCAGGCTGATCGGTCAGGCTTTGCGGAGGTCCTCCATGGTCACGGGTGTGCCCGGCAGGACGGAGCGGCCTGGAGCCCGCAGACCGTCCAGGAACAGCTGAAGATGACGGTGTGCGAAGCGGTCGACGCTGCAGCAGTCCGTGCCGGCCGGCGGCCGGCTGAGCTGGGCGACGGCGACCATCAGGTCACCGACACCCACGTCGGAGCGGAGCAGCCCGGCCCCCTTGGCCCGGTCCATGAGGTCCTCGACGATGCGCTCGACGCGCTCGCGGGCGGCCTCCAGATCGGGGTGGTGCTGGTCGAACGTGCTGGTGACCATCGGGCACAGGGCGCTGATCCGTTCGTCCGCGGCGGCGTGCACGAAGCGCTCCAGCGCCTCGAACGCGTCGCCGCCCTCGGACAGCGCCTGTTCGGCGACCCGTACGGTCCGGTCGAGGACCGAGCAGACGACCTCGCGGACGAGGGCGTCGCGGTCCGGGAAGTTGCGGTACACCGTGGCATTGCCGACACCGGCCCGGCGGGCGATCTCGTCGAAGGGCACGTCCGGCCCGTGTTCGACGAACATCTCCCGGGCGGCGGTGACGATCCGCTCCCGGTTGCGCAGGGCGTCGGCGCGAGGCCGGGACACCTTGCGCGGCGTGGGGAGGGCGGTCTGCACGGCGTACTCCTGGTCTGGTGACTCTGCGATCCGGGGAATGGATCCCCGTTTCGCGCGGACACAGGTCTAAACGGGGAGCAGGTCCCCGGTTATTTCCCCCTCGCCGAAAACATTCCCGTGACCTGGCTCACACCTGCCGCTCCGTGGATTCCCACGATCGGCTGCTCCAGCGCGCGCCCTCCCGCCCGTCGACCCAGGGTGATCACAGGTGCAGTCGTCAGACCTGCGGCTGCCGTGGAGCGGGAGGTCCATGCATGCAGCCGCCGTCGCCACGCCGCCGCATACGCCCGCGCCGCGCGACCGCCCTGGCCTCGGTGAGCATCCTGACCCTCGCGGTCAGCACCTCAGCCGGCAGCGGGCCGCTGACGGCGTCCTCGACCGCCGGCCCGGCCGGCCTGGTCCGCTCCTCCGCCCTCTCCCCCTGCATGATCCGCGGCGGCATGGACGTGCAGATGACGGAAGGCGTCCCCACCCCGGTCGGCTACTCCCGCTCCACCGGTACGGTCCGCGCCCTCACCCTGATGATCGACTTCTCCGACGCTCCCGGGCAGGGCAGCGCCGAGGACCGCTTCCACGAGTTCTTCCCGCAGACCCAGGAGTGGTTCCGCACGGCGTCCTACGGCCGGCTCGACTACCGCCCGGAGACCCCGATACCCGGCTGGCTGCGCATGCCGAAACCGTTCAAGGCGTACGGCATAGAGCGCGGCGCACCCTTCGACCCCGGCTACCGCCAGCTCGTGCAGGACATGGTGGCCGCCGCCGACCCCGACGTGGACTTCCGCTCGTACGACCTGCTGAACGTGCTGGTCACCCCCAACGCCGGCCCCTCCGCCCTGGACACCGTGCTGTCCGTGACCTTCGCCGGCAACTCCGACGCCCCGGTCGCCGACGGCGTCGTCGTCGCCAACGCCTCCTTCGTCTACTCCCGCCAGGACGACGGCTCCGGCTCCTACGGCCACACCGGCTACCGGGTACTCCCCCACGAGAACGGCCACACCTTCGGGCTGCCCGACCTCTACACCCAGGAGGGCGGCTCGGCGGTCGGGCACTGGGACATCATGAGCGAGGACTGGGGGGTCAACAACGACCTCCTCGGCTGGCACAAGTGGAAACTGGGCTGGCTGGACGGCACCCAGGTCGGCTGCGCGGCCCGCCCCGGCCGCACCGACTACACGCTGACACCGCTGTACCGGCCCGGCGGCGGGAAGCTGGTCCTCATACCGATAGACCAGCGCACCACCTACGCACTGGAACTGCGCGCGCCGGGGGGCAACGACGAGACGGTGTGCGAGCCGGGCATCCTCATTTACAAGGTCGACGCCACCGTGGACACCGGGCGCGGCCCGATCACGGTCTACGACGCCCACCGCCACAGCGGCGGCTGCACCCGAAGCCCCAACGTCCAAGCCGAACTCTCCGACGCCCCCTTCACCACCGGCGAGTCCTTCAAGGACCCGCGCCATGGGATCACGGTCGAGATGAAGGCGACGGGGAACGACGGGGAGTTCAAGGTACGGGTCACTCGGCGGTAGCCGGTGGTTCGGCGGTGGAAGGTCATCCGGCGGTGGTGGGCCACAGCGGATCACCCTGCAGTGGCGGGGACGCGGCAGCGTGACGACGCCGGCCGGGCACCGCACCGGGCGGTCTACCGTAGGCGTTCCCGCAAGTCGCCGTACCGGACCGGAGAACCGAGCCGATGCCCCCGAGAACCGCCCTGGACCAGGACGCCGCGCCCGGCCCGCCGGCCGAGGCGGTCGCGCCGCTGATGCGCGGGATCGCCGTGCTGCGGCGACTGACGCTGGCGGGCGGGACGCTCAGCCCCAGCGAGCTGGAACGGGCGACCGGGCTCGCCCGCTCCACGGTCGACCGGATCACCGCCACCCTGGCCCGCATGGGATACGTCCGCCACGACGCCCGGGACGTCGTCCTCACCCCCCGTGTGATGGAACTGGGCAACGCCTACCTGGCCGCCCTGCGCCTGCCCGCCCTGCTCGACGCCCGCGCGGACGCCCTGGCCGACGAACTGGACGAGTCGGTGTCCCTCGCGGTCGCCGACCTCGACGGCGTCCGCTTCATCCACCAGGCAACGCGCCGCCGCGCGATGTCCGTGAGCTTCCGCATCGGCGACCTGCTCCCGGCCGAACGCACCGCGCCGGGAGCGTTGTTCGCGGCCGAGTGGGACCAAATGGACTGGGCGCGCTGGCACTCCCGGCTGTCCGGCGACCCGGCGGACGCCCCCTTCCCCGCGCTGCCCCCTCAACCCACTTTCTCCTCCGCCCACTTGCCGGCTTTCGAGACGAGGGCGGCGCAGGCCCGCCGGGACGGCTGGGCGGTGGACGACCAGTTGATCGAGCCGGGCCTGGTCGCGGTGTCCGTGCCGGTACGGGACCCGGCGACCGGCCGGGTGGCGTGCGTGGCGAGCGTGGTCAGCCACACCAGCCGGCACACGGCGGCCGACCTGCGCACCACCCTGATCCCCAGGCTGCGCACGGCGGTCGCCGCCATGGAGGCCGACCTGCGCCAGGCGCCCCCGCCGGAGCCCGGCCCGGCGCCCTCGGGCCTGGCGGCCTGGACCACGGCGTCCAAGCACGAACTGGGGCGCGAGTTCATCGAGTCCCTGGCCCGGGGCCTGACCGTGCTGACCGCGTTCGGCGAGGGCCGCTCGGCGCTGCCGCTGACCGAGGTGGCCCGGGCGACCGGCCTGGCCCGGGCAACGGCCCGGCGGGCGCTGATCACCTACGAACACCTGGGCCTGGTGACCACCGGACCCGACCCCCGCACCTTCACCCTCACCCCGCGCGTCCTGGACCTGGGCTTCCCGCCGCTGTCCCGCACCACGCTCCCCCGGCTGGCCGCGCCCCACCTCAGGGCCCTCGCCGACCGGGTCCACGAGCCGACGGCACTGGCGGTCCTGGCGCCCGGCGCGGGAACGGAGATCCAGTACACGGCAGGAGCGGGCGCGAGCCGGGTCCTCACCGTGGACATCGCGGTCGGCGCACGTCTCCCGGCCGCCGGGACCTCGCTGGGCCGCGTCCTGCTCGCCGACGCCGAGGGCCCCCTGCCCTCCGCCCTCGCCGAGATCCGCGCCCAGGGCTACGCACTGGCCGACGAGGAGCTGGAATCAGGGCTGCGCTCCATCGCAGTACCGGTACGCGACCGGAGCGGCCGGGTGGTCGCCGCGGTGAACGTGGCCACACACGCGGCCCGCCGCACCCTCCAGAACTGCGTCACAGACCTGCTCCCCGCCCTCCGCTCCACCGCCGACCACATCCAGGCAGACCTCCACACCGCCTCCCGCTTCACCCACGTCCCCCCGTCCTGATCCACCGCCCCGCCCTGATCCGGTACCCTGTGGACCGAGTACAGCGCCTTCGTAGCTCAGGGGATAGAGCACCGCTCTCCTAAAGCGGGTGTCGCAGGTTCGAATCCTGCCGGGGGCACCAGTTCATAGGGCCCGCGCCTCCCACATCTGGGGGGCGCGGGCCCTCTGCCATCTCCGTCTGACATCAGCGGTGCCGGTCGCACACCTGGGGGCGCCGTTCCCGACTGCGGGCACATCGTGGCGTGCGCTGGTGGCATCCCGTTCGCGTCGACCCAGGCAGAGCCGGGCAGGGTGGCGGCAAGGAAGGAGGCACGTGCGGCTGCTCAATGCCAGCGTCACCCTATGATCCGTACCTCACACCATTGGGGATCACTAAGGCGAGGGCATGCAAGCGCTGACGCTGAGCTATGTGCCGGAGAGGGGCTACAGCTACCGCGCGTTCATCCTCTCCTCCCGCTGGGGCCTCCGTCGCAGCGCACGCAAGGTCTGGAACCGTTCTCCTGGCCTTCAGCAACATTACGAGCAGGTGATAACCGAGGAAGCGCTGACCGTGAGGACAGAAGGCGTTACGCACACTTACGCCTGGTCGAGGTTCGGTGAGCTGGTGGAGTACGACCGCCAGTTCGTCCTGATGGACCGCTCGGGCAAACCCTCTGTCGCGATACCCAAGCGTGGGCTATCGGACCCGTCACTCGTTCCAGTGTGCCGCCGCGTCCTCAGCAACTGCTTCGCCACTGCAGCGGATCAGCCCCCGGCTGCGCCCGACCGGTAGGACCGCCACCGACCGATCCACACAGAGCTACGGATCAGGTGTTGTCCCCCGCCCGTAGCTCTTCCGTCCGCCGGCGGGCGTAGCCCTCCAAGTCCTGCTTGATGGCCATGACGTCCTCCACGCGGATCCGGATGGGCCGGCAGTGCAGGGCATCGCAGGAGCGGGGAAAGCTGCCGTCGATGAGGGAGACGCCGCTGAGTACGACGCCCGCCACCTCATCAACCGCGGTGCACAGCACCGGGTGGAACGAGCAGTCCTCGTAGATGTCGCCCACCCGGATGCCGTTCGGGTTGCCGGGGTCTGGTGTCTCGCTCATGGGAAGAACCGTCTCAGTTTCCGTCTCGCTCAGCGACTGTCAGGCCCGTTGGGCCGGGCTCCGGGCAAGTGATGCGCCGCGCCCACCCATCCGCCTCTCGGGAGGCGGGGATTGTCTGATGCCCCATTGTGATTCGCGGGTGTACAACCCCGTGCGGGTGCCGGCTGTCTGTAAGGCGCTGGAGGGATGAGCCTTCTGTGCCTTCGCGTAGGACGATTGGGGATCAGGTGGGGAA
Source organism: Streptomyces sp. NPDC038135 (assembly GCF_055601245.1). Taxonomy (NCBI): domain Bacteria; kingdom Bacillati; phylum Actinomycetota; class Actinomycetes; order Kitasatosporales; family Streptomycetaceae; genus Streptomyces; species Streptomyces sp. NPDC038135. The sequence goes on from NZ_JBVJXS010000007.1 coordinate 224,189, forward strand.
GCAGGGCTGGAGAGTCGTCGTAGCCGGTGGTGCGGCGGCGGTGTTCACGGCCGTGGCCTCGGCGCCGGCCGGGGCGGCCGAGGGTGGGGTCTCGTTCACCCGTGTCCAGGTGAACGGCGGCAAGCCGATTGTGATCGGGGTGTCGGAGGTTGCGGTGCCCGCCTCCTTCCGAATGGCGACCACCCACAAGTGGCAGTGGCCGGCGGTGTTCCTGTACCGCGATGGTGCGGATGATCGGCTGTGGCACGCCATCGAGACGAGCGACTGCATCACCGTGAGCTCGGGCGTCTGCGACTTCAACGAGACGATGTACTTCGACCCGAGCGTGTGGGACATGCGTAACAGCGAGGCCGGGGCCTGGAAGGTCGGAGCCGAGGTGTCCTTCAAGGGCGGCGGCGGTGACACCGACGACAAGGGTCTGACGGTCCAGGTCAAGCGCAACTCCCGCCTGACCGTCAACGCCTCGCCCGAACCGGTGTCCAAGGACAGGACCATCACCGTGACCGGCAAGGTCACACGGGCCAACTGGGAGACCAAGAAGTACGCCTCCTACGGAGGCCGCCTGGTGAACCTGCAGTTCAAGCCTGCCGGCACCGCCTCCTACACCACGGTGAAGAAGGTGTACGCGAACGGCTCGGGTGATCTCAGGACGACCGTGAAGGCCTCCAAGACGGGCACGTGGCGCTGGCTGTACCACGGCAACGCCACCACCGGCCCGTCGACGTCGTCCGGGGACAACGTCGTGGTGAAGTGATGTGACGCCTGCCTAGGTCCGAGCCGCGACCCGGTGCCGCGTTGGATCTCGTACCTAGGATGGGCGGCATGCGATGGGGGACGCAGCCGCGCTGGGCGCGAGGGGTGGCGGCGGTGTACGTCATCGGGTTCGTGGAAGGAACCGGGTCGCACGCCTACGACGTGATCAGGGGTGGACTGCACGCGTACCGCTACTGGCCCCTGCCGAGCCAACTGCTCTTCCACGCCCTGCTCGTGCTCGACCTGCTCGTCGCCGTGTGGGTCGTGCTCGCGCGTCCGGCGGGACCGCCCCTCGGCGCGACCGTCATGGCCGCCGACCTGGCTGCGAACTGGTGGGGGAACCGGTATGGCATCCTGAGCGACCCGCTCGACTACGTGAGGCCGTCCGGGCTGGCGCCGATCACGCTCTTCGGAATTTTCGTCCTGGCGACGGCGCTCCCCCTGCGCAGGACGTTCCGCCAGGGGTTGCCGCGTCAAGGTCTGTCTCCGGACGCGCGCTGTCGCTAGCGGCGATGGCCGTCAAAGCCGCCCACTGACGTTTCCGTCATCGTCCGTTGATGTGATGCCAGGTCATCAGCCTGGCGCGCTTGTCCGAACACAGGAGGTCTCCATGGCCAAGGGCTACTGGGTCAGTGCGTACCGGACCATTTCCGACCCGGAGAAGCTGGCCGCCTACAACGAGCTGGCCGCTCCGGCCGTCCAGGCCGGGGGCGGGCGGGTGCTCGCCCGCGGCGGCCGGGTCGTCGCCCATGACGCCGGTATCGCCGAGCGCACCGTCCTGATCGAGTTCGACACCTTTGAACAGGCGGTCGCGGCACACGAGAGCGCGGCGTACCAGGAGGCGCTGGCCGTCCTTTCCGACGGCGTCGAGCGCGACTTCCGCATCATCGAGGGCGTCGACTGACCGGCGACCGCAGCCACGCGCCGCGGGGCGCTGCTACCGCCCCCGACGCCGGCCCTTCGAGCGGCGGGGGTAGGGGAAGAGACGGGGCCGGCGTTTGGCGGCCACGTCCTCTATCCAGCCGAAGAGCAGGATCGCAAGGCAGATCAGCGGGACGGCGATCACCAGCGGGGTCCACTGGCTCATCAGCAGCCACTGGGCGTGGTCGTAGAAGAACTTGTTGCTCCACAGCGGGTCGATCAGCGGCTCGGTCAGCACCAGCGCGAAGGAGTGCCACAGGTAGACGGTGACAGCGCGGGAGTTGAGCAGGCTGATGACGCCGTTGAACCGCTCCAGCGGTTTGGGCCACTGCTCCCAGGAAGGGCTCAGGTGGAGCAGCAGCATCACCGCGCCGAACGACCAGATCGCCTGGGCGACCGGCACCGCTTCCAGGTCGTGCCCGAGCCGTGGGTTGTCCACCGGTGACCGCAGCAGCCACCACAGGCCGAACATGAGCACCAGCGGTGCGACGGACGGCACGACGTACTGCGGAATTCTGCGCAGCAGCCCCTCCTGGTGGGCCATGCCGAGCAGCCAGCAGGCGCCGAAGGTGGTGAAGTCGGTGGCGGCCTCCATCAGCCGGCCGGACTGGTCGACCAGGCCCGAGTTGACGACGAACGCCAGCACCAGCGGTACCAGCAGGGTGACCCAGGGCAGCTTCCGCATCGCCTTGAGCATCAGCGGCGACAGCAGTACGTACCAGAGGTAGGCGCGCAGGTACCACAGCGGCACACAGATCTGCTCGGCCCAGGTGTTCGGCAGGTGGCCGCCGAAGGTGTGCAGTGTCGCCCCGAACGGCGGCTCGCTGAACGGCATGACCCAGTACGCCAGGTCGCCCCACCACCAGTTGGGGTGGTGGGCGTCGGGCCGCCAGCCCTGCAGGAGCATCAGCGGCACCACGACCGCGCCGAACAGCCACATCGGCGGCAGCAGACGGCGCAGCCGGCCGCGGATCACGCTCAGCGCCGGCCGGTTGAGGGAGCGCACCATCAGCGACCCGGCCAGCGCGAACATCACGCCCATGGAGGGGAAGACGATCGGCAGCCAGGACCAGCTGAAGTTGTGGTAGATCACCACGCGGACCAGTGCGAGCGCCCGCAGCAGGTCGAGGTAGCGGTCGCGGCCGGGCTTCCGCGCGGGCGCCGGGGCGGCCTCCTCGGGCTGCGGGCCGCGCTGCGCGGGGAAGGCGGCGGGGTCCATCACCCGCAGGGCGACGGTGTCGGAGGGGTCCTGGGTGCCGAAGGCACTTGGTTGCGCGTGACTCATGCGGACTTCGCCCCCGTTGTGAACTCGAGCCCCACCTCACCGGTGCGCCGCAGCTTCTGCCAGCGCAACCGGCCCCCGGTCAGGGCGGTGATGGCGGACTGCAGCAGCACCATGTACATGAGCACCCGGTAGACCACCTGCTGGGCCGGGAGCGTGATCAGGTGCCACGGCTTCTCCCTGTCCAGGTGGAAGGACCACCAGGCGCACACGGCCTGCAGGGCCATCACCGCGAACCAGGCGGCCAGGGTCTTGTACGCGTCGACGAAGACCACGCCGTAGACCATGCCGATGTCGATGGCGGGTGCGAGCAGCGGGGTGATCACCATGAACAGGGCGACGAACGGCAGCCCCACCCGGCCGAAGTGGCCGGCCGCGCCGCGCTCCAGCAGCGAGTGCCGGTGCTTCCACATCGCCTGCATGGTGCCGTAGCTCCAGCGGTACCGCTGGGACCAGAGCTGCTTCATGCTGACGGGCGCCTCGGTCCAGGCGCGGGCGTCCTCGGCGTAGACGACCCGCCAGCCGGCCCGGTGCAGGGCCATGGTCACGTCGGTGTCCTCGGCGAGCGTGTCGTCGCTCATGCCGCCCGCCTGCTGCAGCGCCGTACGGCGGAAGCCGCCCACGGCGCCGGGGATGGTCGGCATGCAGTTGAGCACGTCGTACATCCGGCGGTCGAGGTTGAAGCCCATCACGTACTCGATGTGCTGCCAGGCGCCGATCAGCGTGTCGCGGTTGCCGACCTTGGCGTTGCCGGCCACCGCGCCGACCCGGGGGTCGGCGAAGGGCTGCACCAGCTCGCGGACGGTGGACGGCTCGAAGACCGTGTCGCCGTCCATCATGACGATCAGGTCGTACGAGGCGGCCGCCACACCGGTGTTGAGAGCGGCCGGCTTGCCGCTGTTGGGCTGCCGGATCAGCCGGACCATCGGCAGGTCCAGCTCCTCCACGATGGCGGCCGTGTCGTCGCTCGACCCGTCGTCGACCACGATCACTTCGATGGGATGGTCGCTCGCGGCAAGTGAGAGCAGGGTGTTGGTGATGCACTCCTGCTCGTTGTACGCGGGCACCACCACGGTGACCGGTTCGGTGACCGGGTCGCCCCAGGAGAAGCCCGGCTTGCGGGTGCGCCGCACGTGGACGGCCGAGAGCACCAGCATCAGCGCGAACCGCGCCATGACCAGTACGCCGACGACCGCGAGCAGGCCGACCAGCCACGGCAGCAGCCACACCGAGAAGGTGGTGCACCACAGGAACGCCTTGCCGACCCAGAGGTTGTAGCTGGTGACCTTGGTGTTGGCGGAGCCGGTGCCGAGGGCCTCGCCGGTGGTCTTGAAGGTGTAGCCCTGGGCCTTGAGCTTGTCGATGATCACGGGCAGCGCGGCCAGCGTCTGCGCGCGGTTGCCGCCGGCGTCGTGCATCAGGATCATCTCGCCCTGGCCGGGGAGTTCGGGCATGGCGGCCTTGACGATGGAGTCGACGCCGGGGCGCTTCCAGTCGTCGGTGTCCTTGTCGATGAAGGCGGTCAGGTACCCCTCGGACCCGGCCTGTTTGGTCACCGGCCACGACCAGTCGTCCAGCGCGTCCACGGTGGAGGAGTAGGGCGGGCGGAACAGGCTGGTGTGGATGCCGGCGACACCGGCCAGGGCGAGCTGGGTCTCGCCCAGCTCCCAGGTGAGCCGGGTGCCGGAGTGCAGCGCGAGGTCGGGGTGGGTGAAGGTGTGCAGACCGATCTCGTGGCCGTCGGCCACGATCCGGCGGATCAGCTCCGGGTTGCGGGAGACCATCGAGCCGGTGACGAAGAAGTCGGCGCGGACGTTCTCCTCCTTCAGCACCTTGAGGATCTTCGGCGTCCACTGGGGGGACGGCCCGTCGTCGAAGGTGAGGACGACGGTCTTGTCCGGGATCGTGTAGTTGACCGGCTTGGCGTTCCGGTCGCCGCGCGCGTCGACGACCGGGCCGCCCTCCAGCACGCTGGTCGGGACGGTGCCCTTGTCCACCGAGACGGCGATCTTGTCGTCGTGGAAGGCCTCGTTGTTGGCCATGCCCCGGAGCACCATCAGCGCCAGCAGGGTCGCCAGTACGGTCACCGGCAGGAAGAAGCGCAGGGGAGGCGCGGCGAGTCGGCGCGGTCGCGCGATGGACTGCCGGGGGCGTTGGTGGCGGGACATGGACTTCCTGGTCGGTCGCGGCTGGCTACTGCGCGGTGACGGTCACGGGGCTCGACGCCACCGTTACGGGCGCCGCCGTGACGGTCGCCGCCGTAGCGGTCACCGCCGTACCGGGCGCCGTCGCGCCGGGCGCCGTCGCGCCGGGCACCGTCGTCGTGGGGACCGACTCCGTGACGACGGACGGGGGCACCGCGGCGGCGGTGCTCCGAACGGGCTGGGCGGCGGCGCCGGGGGCCGCGGGCAGCGGCGCGTTCAGGTACTGGCTGGGCGGTGTGGTGTCCGCGGTGCGGGGGACGGTGAGCGCGGGCGCCTGGGACTGGGTTCCGACCAGACCGGAGATCATCGCCACCACGCACCCGGCGCAGAGGATGCCCACCAGCCAGCCCAGTCCGCGCAGTCGGCGGCCGCGCAGCCCGGTCTGGTCCACGAAGACGGGAGTGGGCTCGAGCTCCGTGGAGGTACTGGTCATCGAGAGCGTCGAGCCTTCCTGCGTCCCGTCACATCTACCGGTCCGGCGCTGCGGAAAGCCGTGAGTAGTGCGGCAAAACCAATGAATCGTATGAGGAAGGGGAGATTATCCGACCGCTCCCGATCATGTGACCAGAGTAGTATGAAGATTCGGTGAAAGTCACGCGGGTCTCGTAGAGTTCGGGATGTCGTAGCCGACCCCTGCCCGATCGGACCCGCACCGCATGGCAATACCCCGCCGTCGCCTCCGCCTGCCGGCCGCCGCGATCCTCATGGCCGCCGTCCTGTTCCTGGTGGATGCCTGCGCGGGCGCGGGAAGCGGGGACGACGCCGAGAAGGGCGCGGACTCCGCCGCAGCCGCGCGCTACCGGGTCTCGTCCCTGCTCAGACCGTCCGGCCGCGCGCTGGGCGTCGTCGACGACAAGACGCCCTGGCAGTACGGCATCGTCACCACCTTCGCCGAAGAGACCGGGCGGACCCCCGACATCCGCGAGTATTACAGCTCCTGGGGCGACGACTTCGACGCGGAGGGCAACGCGTTCCTGTGGAAGCACGGCCAGTTGCCCCTGATGGCGCTGGTCCCCACCGACACGTCGCTCGCCGACATCGCGAAGGGCGGGGAGGACGCCTACATCCGCCGGCTGGCGGGCCAGATCGCCTCGTACGACGGCCCGCTGGCCCTCTCCTTCGCCGGCGAGATGAACGGCCCCTGGAACTCCTGGGGCCCCGAGCACGCCAAGCCCGCCGACTTCGTCGCGTCCTGGAAGCGCGTGCACCGCATCTTCGCCGAGCGGGGCGTCACCAACGTGATCTGGGTGTGGACTCCACACGTGGTCGACTCGGGCACCCCCGCCCGGCTGCGCCCCTACTACCCGGGCAGCGCCTACGTCGACTGGGTCGGCCTCATCGGCTACTACGGGCCGATCGACGGCGTCGCCTTCTCCAGCCTGTTCACGCCCACCCTGCGCCGGATCGCGGACTTCTCCGGCAAGCCGGTGCTGATCGCGGAGACCGGGGTGGCCGAGGGCAAGGACAAGCAGGCGCACATCCGCGACCTGTTCCAGGGCGCCGCCAAGGCCGGCGTCATCGGACTCGTCTGGTACGACCAGCGCAAGGACTGGCCGGGCGGCAAGCAGTTGATGGACTGGCGGATCAGCACCTCGGTGGGTGCGCGGGCCGCGTTCCAGGTGGAGTCGGCCCGCAACGGCTTCGGTCACTCGTTCAAGACCGGTTGATCCAGGGCCGCGCAGGAGCCGGGCTCGAGCCCGCGAGGAACGACATTCATCAGGGCGCATCACCGCGGCTGGCGCACGCGGATGCCCGACCAGGGGAGATCACGGAGATGACGGCAGAATCGTCGCCGGGCCAGGGCGCTCCGCAGGAGGACGGCTGGGCCTTCCGGCCCCGCCGGCCGGCCGCCGGCCCGCGGCCGTACCGGGAACAGCGGCAGCCTGAGCCGGTCGTGCCGTGGGACGCCCCGCCGGCGGCCGAGCCGTACGGCGGCTCCTCCGGCACGCGCTGGGACTCCACCATGCCGCTGCGCTTCCCCGAACCCCGTGCAGGCGGCCACGAGGCCATCCCCGGGGCGGATCGCCGGACGCGTCCGCATCCCGGGCACGGGGAGCCTGCGGACGAGGGCCACGGACGCCCGTCAGCGGCGACGACCGCCGCCGGCCGGACGGCCCCGCGCCGCTCCGAGCCTGACGCCGCGCGGCCGAACGCCCTCGCGGGAGGGGGCGGCAGGCGGGCCGCGAAGCCCAGGCGGACGGGCCGGGTCATGCTCACCCTCGCCGTCGTCGCCGCAGCGGCCGGGACCGCCGCCGTCATGCTCAAGCAGCAGGACGCCGCCGCCGTCGCCTCCAGGAGCCTGACGCAGGCGTGGCAGACACCGGCGCCCGCCGCCGACGACGCGCTGGTGGGCAGCTGGCTCACCGACAAGCTGCTCGTGCGCGCCAGCAGCCGGGGCGGCCTGCGCGCCTACGACCTGACCGACGGCAGGCGGGTGTGGAGCGCCGCGCCCTCCGCCGACGACAAGCACGGCAGCGTCCCGTGCGCGATGTCGCCGACGCTCGGCGCGCAGGGCATCGGCACGGTCGCCTTCGGCACGGACTCCGGTACCTGCACCCGGCTGGCCGGCGTCGACGCGTCCACCGGCAAGATCCTCTGGTCCCTGCCGCTGACCAGCGCCAAGCACCCCACGGCGACGACCGCCGCGACCTATGTGCAGGGCGGCGTCGCCACCGTCGTCGGCAAGAACTTCCTCGGCGGTGTCGACGTCCGCACCGGCGGCCGCGTGTGGGGCTACAAGGCCCGCGGTCACTACTGCAACGCCTACGACTGGGGCGCCGACGGCGTCGTGCTGGTGGCCGACTTCTGCCTCGACCGGAAGACCAGGTTCACCTTCAGCGCGCTCGACGGCAAGACGGGGAAGGTGATCTGGCGGAAGGCCGAGAGCGCCCACTCGGACGTGACGCACATCCTGTCCGGCTCCCCGCTGGTCGCCGCCGTCCACACGGCCCGTCAGGACGCCGTACGGGTCCTCGGCGCCACCGGTGACGGCCGCAGACTGGCCGTGGGCGACGACGAGCTCACGAGCGGCAACACCAGCGACGCCGACCACTCCGCCCGGCTGTACGGCAACGTCCTGGTCACCCCGGCCTCGGCCGCCGGGAACGCGGTGGTCGACGGCTTCGACACCACCACCGGCGCCAAGCTCTGGACCCAGCGCTCCGCCGTGCTCGCCGTCCCCGCGTCCGGCGCGCACGACAAGGTGTACGCCGTCACCACGACCGGCGCCCCGCAGCTCGTCAGCATCGACCCGCGCACCGGACGCACCGTCCCGGTCGCCGTCCTGCCGGTCGGGACCGGCAAGTGGAACTTCACCGCCGGCACCGTGTACGTCACCCGGGACGGCGGCGTGCTGGCGCTCAACGCCCTCGGGTCGAACGGCGGAGTGCGGCTCTACCGGTAGGGCTCGACGCCGCCCGGGGCGGGGCGTAGCGGGCCGGCGCCGTGGCCGCTCCGGCCCGCGGCGGCCAAGTCCGGTCGCAGGCGCTCGAGATGCGGTCACGGGCACCTGCTGGATACGCTCGCTGGGTGGCCGGGTGGCGATGGCCCCAGGCGGGGCCGTGGCGCGGCAGCCGCCCCACCCCGCCCGCGGAAACGAGGACGTCCGCAGTCCCAGCCTCCGCAGTGCTCACGCCTCCACGGGAGGAAGGTCGCGATGAGGTTCACCCGCATGCGTACAGCAAAGGCCGCCGCGGCGGCCGCGTTGGCCGTCCCGCTCACCTTCGGCGGAGTGGCGTCGCAGAGCCACGCACAGGACGCGTCGCCCAGCCCGTCGGGGACGTTCGGTTCCGGCTGCTCGGCGCTCTCCCAGAAGGCCGACACCGCCAAGGACAAGGTCGTGAACGCCGCGTCCGCGTATCCGCAGCTCAGCCAGCTGGTCTCGGCCGCGGTCAGGGCGAAGCTGACCGACACCCTGAACGGCAAGCCGCAGATCACGGTCTTCGCCCCCAACGACCAGGCCTTCAAGAACGTCACCGCCTCGCAGCTCACCTCGCTCCTCGCCAACGAGGGGCAGCTCAAGAAGGTGCTGACCTACCACGTCGTGGACCAGCAGATCACCCCCGACCAGCTCTCCGACGGCTCCTTCACCACGGTGGAGGGCGGCAAGCTGACCACGTCGGGCTCGGGCAGCGACTTCAAGGTCAACGGCAAGGCGAGCATCGTCTGCGGCAACATCAAGGCCGCGAACGCCACGATCTACGTCATCGACCAGGTCCTCCAGCCCCCGTCCTGACCCCGCCCGCACGCGCGCAGGCCCTCTCGTCCGGCGGACGGGAGGGCCCTCGCGCAAGGGCCCCGGCTGTCCGGCCCCGAGTCAGGGCCGGACAGCCCTGCCGGGGGTGCCCGCCGGCGCGGTGTGATGGGACGGGGCCGTCCCGACGGCCGCCGCGCCGGACGGACCGAGGTACGCCATGAACCACCACCGCACCCGCACCGGACCACCGCACCGCCTGGCCGCGGTGATCGCCTCGTCACGGGTCGAACCCGTCCTGCTGGCCGTCACCGCGGCGGCCCTGACCGCCGGCGGTATCGCCTGGCTGGCCGGCGGGACCGGCCTCGCCGACCTCTTCCGGGCGCTCGGAACCCTGTCGGCCGTGGTGCCCGCCGCGCGCTGGGTGGTCGCCGCCCTGCGGCAGGGACGCGCGGGCGTGGACCTCATCGCCGTACTCGCCCTCGGCGGCACCCTGGCCGTCCACGAGTACCTGGCCGGCGCCTGATCGCGCTGATGCTGGCTACTGACGCCCTGCGCGCCCTGCGCGTCGACCAGGCCGTGCGGCCGCCCCTGACGCCCGCCGCCGAGACCCTGATCCACCGCTTCGCCGCCGAGCACGACGACCTCCAGGACGTCCTCGAGTCGGTTCGCGACTCCGCGGACCGGCTCTCCGGCGATACCGGTCCCGAGGCACTGGCGGCCGTCGAGGAGACCCACCGGCTGCTCACCGAACGGCTGCTCCCGCACGAGTACGCCGAGGAGCACCAGCTTTACCCCGCTCTCGCCCCCACCCTCGGCGGGCCGGAGGCCACCGCCACCATGAGCCGCGCCCACACCGAGATCGAGCGCCTCTCCCGCCGGGTCGCCACCCATCTGCAACTCGCCCACGCCGACGGCGGCCTGTCCCCCGGGCAGCTCGACGACCTGCGTTCCTGCCTCTACGGCCTGAACACCGTGCTGCGCCTGCACTTCACCCAGGAGGAGGAGAACCACTTCTCCCTGGCGCCCTGACCGTCGGCCGTCCGGTAGGACCCGGCGCGGCTCGGGACGGTCCTCGGGTGACGACCGGTCGAACAATCATTGCGCTTTGTATTGACGGTGCCTCAGGCCGACCCTACCTTCCTTGCTTGAGAGCGCTCTCAAGGCACTAGGTTCCGGGCTCTCCGCCACAACGGCCTGCGATGTGAAAGGCCGGCCGGCCGCGTCACTCGCTCCACGGTCCGCCGCACCTGCCGGCCCGGGCCGTTCATCCGCCTCACCCCCCGTGCTGAAGGGTGCTCCCATGTCAAGAGACAGTGCTCGGCCGCCGAGAGCGGTCCCGTGGTCCCCGCCCTGGCGGCGGGCCGCGGCGTTCGTGGCTCTCGCCGCCCTCATCGGGGCGGTCCTCACCGTACTCGGCTCCGCGAAGGCCGGCGCCGACACGGTGGGCGCGGGCAGTTACACCACCACCGCGCCCGGACCGCTGCCCTCCGGCTGCGCGGACCTGTCCACCAACCCGCGTCACTGGGTGACCTCCGACGCCCCGGCCGGCGCCGTCCCCACCAACGACTGGTGGTCGTCGATCCTCTGGAAGCGCACCAATTGCGCTTACGGCGAGCCCCTGTTCGCCCAGCCGCTCGGCTTCCGGGCCGGCTCGCAGGGGCTGGGCGTCTCCTACAGCACCAAGCCGACGATCTCCGGCAGCGGCAAGGGCGTGGGCGAGTACCACTTCGAGTACAAGGAGGACTTCGTCGCCGGCGTCTCCGGTCTCGCCGCCCCCGAGGTCAAGGTCGACGACTGGAGCGACTGGACCGTCAGCCCCTACCTCAGCGACGGCGCGCACACCCTGCGGGCGACGATCGGCTCCGGGCTGCCGTTCGCCTACTTCCGCGCGAAGGGCGGCGACGCGCGGATCAAGGCCGCCTCGGACGCGACGGTGGACGTGTGGTCCCACTCCGGCCCGACGCTCGGCTACTCGGTCAACGGGCACGACTACGTCGCCTTCGCCCCGGCCGGCGCCACCTGGTCGGTCAGCGGGTCCACCTTCACCTCCTCGCTCGCCGGCAAGGACTACTTCTCCGTCGCCGTGCTGCCGACGACGCCGTCCACCCCGGCCGCCGACCGCACCGCGCTCGCGGAGGCGTACGCCGGGTACGCCCACGACCCGGTCACCGGCACCGCCGTGTCCTACCGGTACGACGAGGCGAAGAGCACCGTCACCACCACGTACCGCTTCACCACCGAGGCCCTCGAGGGATCGGCGACCGGGACGGTCGCGGCCCTGCTGCCGCACCAGTGGCGCCACCTGTCCGACGGCAGCCCGCTGCCGCAGACCTACGTCTCCTCCCGCGGCCCGCTCAAGGTGCTCACCGGCGTCACGTCCTTCACCACGACGATGGACTTCCACGGGGTGCTGCCCGAGATACCGGCCGTCGCCGACAGCTCCGGCGCCGACCTCGCGACCCTGCGGGACTACCTGAACGCCGAGAAGGCCGATCCGACCCGCCAGGTGAGCGACGACACCTACTGGACCGGCAAGGGGCTCGGGCGCGCCGCACGCCTGGCGGAGATCGCCGACCAGACCGGCGACACCGGAGTACGCGACGCCGCCCTGTCCGCCATCAAGTCCAAGCTCACGGACTGGTTCACCGCCTCGCCGAACAAGACGGGCCACCTGTTCTACTACGACAACAAGTGGGGCACGCTGATCGGCTACCCGGCCTCCTACGGGTCCGACCAGGAGCTGAACGACCACCACTTCCACTACGGCTACTACGTCGCCGCCGCCGCGACCCTCGCCAAGTTCGACCCGGTCTGGGCCGACTCCGACCACTACGGCGGGATGGTCGACCTGCTCATCCGCGACGCCGACAACTACGACCGCACCGACAAACGGTTCCCGTTCCTGCGGGACTTCGACATCTACGCGGGCCACGACTGGGCGTCCGGCCACGGCTCGTTCGCCGCGGGCAACAACCAGGAGTCCTCTTCCGAGGGCATGAACTTCGACAGCGCCCTCATCCAGTGGGGCATGGCCACCGGGAACAAGGCCGTCCGCGACGCCGGCATCTACATGTACACCACCCAGGCCGCCGCCATCGAGGACTACTGGTTCGACGTCCACGACCAGGTCTACCCGGAGGGCTTCCAGCACAAGCAGGTCGGCATGGTGTGGGGCAACGGCGGCGCCTACTCGACCTGGTTCTCCAGCGCCCCCGAGCAGATCCAGGGCATCAACCTGCTGCCGGTGACCGGCGGGCACCTCTACCTGGGCGACAACCCGGCCTACGTCAGGGCCAACTACCAGGAGATGCTCGACCAGGCCGGCAGGACCCAGCCCGGGATCTGGCCCGACATCTGGTACGAGTACCGGGCCCTGGGCGACGGCGACGCGGCGCTGGCCGACTTCCGCGCCCACAGCTCCCTCACCTCCGAGGAGGGCGAGAGCAAGGCCCACACCTTCCACTGGATCCGCAACCTCGCCGCGCTCGGCACCGTGGACGCCTCGGTCTCCGCCGACTCCCCGCTGAGCGCCGTGTTCGTCAAGAACGGCGACCGCACCTACGTCGCCGCCAACACCACGGCCACGGACGGCACCGTGCACTTCTCCGACGGCACCACCGTGCGGGTGCCCGCCGGGAAGACGGTCACGGCCGGGGCGTACACGTGGAGCGGCGGCAGCGCGACGGGCGGCGGCCCGGAGCCGACCCCCAGCCCCACGTCGACCGAGACGGCGACCCCCACGCCCTCGCCGACCCCGACGTCCTCGCCCACCAGCGGGACGGGTTCCTCGCCCACGCTGTACCCGGCCGGTGACGGCACGCTGACCGGCACCGCCGACGCGGCCGGCTCCGTGACCCTGGCGTCGGCCGACGGCGTCAACCACGACGGCACCCCCTACAAGCCGACCACCTTCACCGCCACCGGACTCGACCTCGCGTACGACGGCGGCGGCACCCGGTTCGACCTCGCCGTCGACGCCGCCGGCGCCGTGGGCGACGCGCCCCAGGCGCAGGTGTCCTACGACTGCACCGGCAACGGCACGTGGGACCGCGTGGAGACGTACCGGTACTTCGCCACCGACCCGGTCCCCGGCTGGGAGCACTACACCGACAAGGCCGGGACCCTCTCCAGCAGCGGCGCCCTCTGCGATCTGCGGAACGGAACCGTGCAGGTCAAGGTGTGGAACGCGATCGGCAACGCGCCCAGCACCCTCGGCACCGGCGAACGGTCGGTACTGCGGCTGCCCTACAGCTGACCCGCCGCGCGCCGGTGGTGACGGGTCCGCCCGCCGCCACCGGCGTCGCGTCCACCCGTGGGAACAGCCGCCGCCGGAGGGTGTGGATCAGTCCTGGGCCGCCGGGGCCGGCCGGCGGCGGAGCGGCGCGGGCTAGCATCCGGGCATGACTGCTACTGACCACAACGCTTCCGTGCTGGACGTCGAGATCGGAGCCCTCCAGGGCGGCTCCGCCAATCTGCCGGGTTACGCCGGCCAGGCCGTGCTCATCGTGAACGTGGCCTCCAAGTGCGGGCTGACCCCGCAGTACACGGGTCTTGAGCGGCTGCAGGAGCGGTACGCCGAGCAGGGCTTCACGGTGCTCGGCGTGCCCTGCAACCAGTTCCTCGGGCAGGAGCCCGGCAGCGCCGAGGAGATCGCCGAGTTCTGCTCGGCCACGTATGGGGTGACCTTCCCGCTGACCGAGAAGGTGGAGGTGAACGGGGAGGGGCGGCACGCGCTGTACGAGCGCCTCGTCGGTTTCGAGGACGGCGAGGGGCACAGCGGGGACATCCGCTGGAACTTCGAGAAGTTCCTGATCGGCCGGGACGGACAGGTCGCCGCCCGGTTCTCGCCGCAGACCGAGCCGGAGGCGGCCGAGGTCGTCGCGGCCATCGAGGGCCAGCTGGCCCGGTAGTACGGACGGAAGCCCGAACGGGCGCGCCGCTCAGGTGCGCAGAGCCCTCTCGGCAAGGACGGCGACTGGTCGAGAGGGCTCCGTGGGTGATGCCTGTGCGGTTGTCGTCGGGCGACGGCTATGCGCGAGGGGCAGGGAGTACCCCCTAGGCCTTGACCGAGGTGACGAAGACGTTCCACGCGTCGGCGGGGAAGGCCAGGACCGGGCCGTCGGTGACCTTGGAGTCGCGTACGGCGAGTACCGCGGTGGTGGGCGACTTGACCTCGACGCAGGCGCCGTTGCCCGCGGAATAGGAAGACTTCATCCACGTCTCCGAAGCGCCCTGAATCAGTGCCATGTCCACTCCTGTTGCCAGTTGCTGTAGTGCGGTTCGCGCCAACCCTGTCGTCTGATTGGCGTGATCGACGCTACCGGGCAACTGCCGCCCGCGGAGTAGGCGTTCACTCAAGCGGATGGCATATTCCAGGTGAGCCTTCCGCTGGAGTGGACCACTGGTGTACGATCCCGCGGCTCTGTGGGACTCGGCTCAGTCGGCGTACTCCTTCGCCACCTTCGCGATGAGTTGCCGGGACTGTTCCACATTGAGGGACTGTGCCCGCAGATGTTCGTACATCACGGCGTACTTCTGCACGTCCGGCGCCTTCTCCAGGTACAGGTCGCTGGTGACGCCCTCGAGGTAGACCACGCTCGAGTCGGCCGCGTCGGTGAACTCCAGGATGGCGTACTGGCCGTTGAGCCCCGGGTGGGCGCCCACCTCGAAGGGCAGCACCTGCACGGTGACGTGCGGCAGCTGCGACATCTCGACCAGGTGCTCCAGCTGTTCGCGCATCACCAGCCGGCTGCCGACGACCCGGCGCAGCGCCGCCTCGTCCAGCACCACCCACAGCCGCAGGGCGTTGCCCTCGGCGGTGATACGTTCCTGTCGCCGCATGCGGACCTGCACGCGCTTCTCGATCTCGGCCGTCGACGTCTCCGGCAGCGCGCCCTGCACCAGTGCCTCCGCGTAGGCGCGGGTCTGCAACAGACCCGTCACCAGCTGGGGTTCGTACACCCGCAGCGACTCGGCGTCGGTCTCCAGGCCGATGTACACGCTGTACGGGATGTCCCCGAACGTGTGCCACCAGCCCTGCTGGCGGGAGTCACGGGCCATCTCCATCAGCGAGTCGACGATCCGCTGGTCGTCGACCTCGTACACCCCGCACAGGTCGCGCACGTCGCGCTGGCTGATGCTTCTGCGGCCGTTCTCCAGCCGGCTGATCTTCGACTGCGACACGAGCAGCCGCTCCGCCACCTCTTCGGCCGTCATGCCCTTGAGCTCGCGGAGCCTGCGCAGCTCCTGGCCCAGCCGGCGCCGTCTGACGGTGGGATTGACATTGGACGCCACGGGACGTGCACCTCCGGCTGCCTGCCTGTACTGACCACTTTGCGTATCTGCTGCTGAGCAGACTGCCACCAAGGCGCTTTCCACCGCTGGAAAACGGCGGATATCCAGGGCGTACGCACCGATCCGGGCGTCGCCCGGCGCTCCGGACACGGCCGAGCGGGGCGGTGAGACCGCACGGATCTCACCGCCCCGCTCGAACCAGCGTCTCCCGTAACGGGTTTCGGGGACCGCGTACCGGTGTCGTGGGGACCGGCGGTGCGGCTCAGTGGGTCACGGCACGCGCCATGGACCCTCGGTGCGGCTGCATCGGAACCCCGCGCGCGGGTTCCACCGCGCCCCTGGCTCCGGGCCCCGCCGGGCGGCCGGCCGCGGCCGGACCGCGCCGTGGCTGGGCCACCGCGCCGTTCTGCACGTCCATCACGGCATGCGCCACCAGCCCGCCCATCGGGTCGTGCCGGATCAGGTCCCGCAGCCGGGAGCGGGAGGATCGTCCCTCGTTCCCCGGATACAGGTGCTTGCCCAGCCCGACCGCGTGCGCCAGCGCGGCGAGCGCCGCGGTCCGCGGGTCCGGCGGCACGCCGGTGCGGATCGCGTTGTCCAGCCGGGCTCGGATCTCCCGGCTGATTTCGGTGTCCGTCGCCTGGTAGCGCGTCGTCGGCAACACCCCGCACATCTGGCCCGGCACGGCGGCGACCATGCCGCACCGCTCCAGGTGCGAGAGGTAGATCTGGCGGAGCCCCAAACGCGGCCCGCCGATCCAGTGGACGGCACGCACGGGAGCGCCACGCCTTCGCAGCAACTCCAACGCGCAGTCCAAAGTCGGATCTCCAGTCGGCCGTGGCACCACCACGGCGATACGATCCCCGTCTGGGGCTATCCGTCCGGCCAGCGCCAGCTCCACTAGCTGTGCTCCGGCCAGGCCGAGGTCGAGCGACTGCGGCTGTGCAGTGGTACCCGTGGCCGGGTCCAGTGCCAGCAGCAGAAGCTCCTCCGGAATCGTTCTGCGGCTCCTGCCCATCCATGCCTCCCCGCGTGGATGAATGACAGGGTGACCCCTCTCACATTGGTCTGTCGAGGGTGCGTGACCGGTTCGTAAGGGAACCGGCAGGTATGTCGTTCTCGTCTACCGCAGGGGCCAAGTCCTCACACAGGACACTGGTACATGGTTCGGACAGGGCGCGCGAGTGTGCGTGCGGCGCATGGAGGAGGCATCGGTGGCGGGCGAGTCCCCCGACAGGTCGAAGCAGCGCGAGTCGTCGGCGGAACCGACGTCGGGGAGCGCGGGTTCGGTTCCCGAGGCGCGCGATCCGCGCCTCGCGGTGTCCCGAGAAAAGGATTCCTCGGGTGCCGTCGACACGGCGACGAAGATCCTTTCGGTGCGGGACGCGAAGGCCGCCGACGACTCGGACGGGTCCGAGCCCCAGAAGCCCGGGGAGGACCAGGACTCCGACCTCCGCGAGGCGGTCTCGGCCTGGATCCGCTCGGCCAAGAACCCGGAGTCGGAGTCCGAGGCGGGGTCCGGCACGGACGATGACGCCGACGCCGCCCCGGAGTCCGGCGCGGACGCGGAGACGGAGTCCGAGGCCGGCACCGGGGCCGCGGCTGCCGCGGGGTCGGGCGCGAAGTCCGGCGGAGAAGGCGGCGGGAAGGCCGCCACGGGCTCGGACACCGGCTCGAAGCCGGACGCGGACTCGGACCGGAAGCCGGCCACCGACGCCAACGGTGCGGCGGACACCAAGCCCGGCCGCGACGCGAGCCGCGACGCGGGTCAGAAGGCCGGCACCGGCTCCGCCGCGAAGACGGCCGCCGGCACCGCCCCCAAGGCCGCCACCCGCTCCCGCCCGGCCGCCACTTCCGCCGACCCGGACGCGGGCCCCCAGGCCGGCCAGAAGGCCGACGAGGACTCGGACGCGACCGAGGACGCCGACAGCAACGCGAAGGCCGCCATGGGGTCCGGCAAGGCCACCGCTGACGGTGGCGCGAAGGCCGCCGGCGGCTCCCGCACGGGTGCCGCTTCGGCGAGCGCCGACACGGGCCGCAAGGCCGGTGCCGGCTCGAACGCCACCGCGGACGCCGACGGCGACGCGAAGACCGCCGGCGGCTCCCGCACGGGCGCCACTTCCGCGAGCCCCGACGCGGGCCGCAAGGCCGACCAGAAGGCCGACGAGGACTCGGACGCGACCGAGGACGCCGACGGTGACGCGAAGGCCGCCGCCGGCTCCCGCACGGGCGCCGCTCCCGCGAGCCCCGACACGGGCCGCAACGCCGACCAGAAGGCCGGTGCCACCGCGGACGCCGGCACCGCCGACAAGGACGCCACCGGCTCCCGCACTGGCGCCACTTCCGCCGACCCCGACACGGGCCGCAAGGCCGGCTCGGGGGCGACCGCGGACGCCGGCACCGCAGCGAAGGGCGACGCGGGGGACGGGAAGGCCTCGGACGGGGCTTCCGGGGAGGCAGGGGCCGGCGACGGGGCGAAGGGCCCGGGAACGGCTCCCACGGACGCCAAGGCGGCCAAGGTCGCCGGTGCCAAGGCCGCCGCTGCCGCCGCCAGGGCGGCGAAGGCCGCCGGCGGCGAGGACGCCCCGCAGGGGGCACCCGCGGCCGACGACGAGAGCCGCGCGGGTGGGAAGACCCCCGCCGAGGCGAAGGGCGTCGACCAGCCCACCACCGCCTTCAAGGCCGTACGCCCGAAGAAGCCCGAGGTCGACCAGCCGACCACCATGCTCAAGCTCGGCACGGCCAAGCCGAAGCCGGAGACCGAGGCCAAGGGCTCCACCGAGCCCTCCGCCCCCGCAGCGGAGCGCACCAGCAAGTTCGTTCCGCTGCGCAACTCCGATCTCGCCGCGCCCACCGGCGCCTTCCCGCAGGTCGGCCCCGAGCGCACCACCCAGCAGCCGCTGCCGCCCAAGCCTCCGCTGGACCTGCTGGCGGAGCTGACGAACACGCCGCCGCCCCCGGAGACCCCGGTCCGCACTCTGGTCCGCCGGGTCAAGATCTGGACGCCGCTGGTCATCCTGCTGGCGATCGTCTTCGCGGTCGTACAGGCGATGCGCCCGCTCCCCCAGCCCACCCTGGACCTCACCGCGAAGGACTCCTACACCTTCGGCGGCGCCAAGACGGACATCCCGTGGCCGGCCCAGGGCCAGGCCGCGCTGGACGTCCAGGGCATCGGCACCTTCGGCTCCTCGGGCGCCCAGAAGCCCGTGCCGATCGCGAGCGTCGCCAAGGTCATGACGGCGTACATCATCCTGCGCGACCACCCGCTGAAGAGCGGCGCCGACGGCCCCAAGATCAAGATCGACCAGGCGGCCCAGGACCAGTCGAAGGCGGGCCAGGAGTCCACGGTCGACGTCACGGCCGGCGACACCATCTCCCAGCGCGAGGCCCTGGAGAGCATCCTCATCGCGTCCGCGAACAACGTGGCACGGCTGCTCGCGCGCTGGGACGTCGGGTCGGAGAAGGAGTTCGTCGCGAAGATGAACTCCACCGCCGGGAAGCTCGGCATGACGAACACCACGTACACCGACCCCTCGGGTCTGACGAACTCGACGGTGAGCACGGCCGTGGACCAGGTGAAGCTGGCCAAGGCCGCGATGGAGGAGCCCGCGTTCCGCGAGGTCGCGGCGATGATGTCGTACGACGACTACAAGGGCGTCAACCACTCCAACTGGAACCACCTGGTCGGCCACAACAACGTCGTCGGCATCAAGACCGGCACCACCACCTCCGCCCTCGGCAACCTGGTCTTCGCGGCCAAGCAGGAGGTCGGCGGTGAGACGCGGACCATCGTCGGCGCCGTGGTCCGCCAGCCCGCCGGCGGCTCGGACAACACCATCCTCAGCGGGGCGCTGGACGCGGCCGACAAGCTGATCCGCTCCGCGCAGGGCGCGCTGAAGTCGGCGACGGTGCTGAGGAAGGGCGATGTCGTCGGGTACGTGGACGACGGGCTCGGCGGCCGTACGCCGGTGGTGGCCACGAAGGACGTCGCCGCGGCCGGCTGGTCGGGCCTGAAGGTGAAGCTGTCCTTCACCTCCGACGTCGTGCCGCACACCGCCAAGACGGGCACCGAGGTCGGGACGCTCACCGTGGGCGACGGCGGCGCCGCCGGCGCGGTGAAGGTGCCGGTGGCCCTGCAGAAGGACCTGACCGAGCCCGGGTTCACCGACAAGCTGACCCGCGTCGGCTGAGCCGGCCCCCGGCCCGACCAGGCACGCACCCCGTCGACGGAGCCCGTCGGCGGGGTGCGTGCTAGCGTCACGAAACGGGGCAGGTCGACGGTCGGGGAACGGGACCGCGAACTGAACGGGAAACGGCCGGGAACACGAGGGACACGGCCGAGAACAGAAGACGGGACACGGGGAGTGCCTTCAGGTGGCCACAACCGAGCGGACACGCTCCGACGACGCCGATCCGGACCCGGGATCCGGCCCGCGAATACGTCCGTCCGCGACTGACGCGGACGGACGTCACACCGGCCACGCGGACAGCCGACACGACGACCGCGCCGACGGTCACCGCGGCGACCGCGTGGCCCGTCATCACGGCGACGGCGCCGGCGGCCCCGCCCCGGCGCGGCAGAGCCTGCCGCTCATCCGGCTGCGCCTCGCGGCCGAGCCCCTCCGGCAGCGGTTCCTGCGGCACCCCGTGCTGTCCGTCACCGTCCTCTCGGGCGCCCTGCACGTGATCTGGTTCTTCACGTTCGCGAACAGCGGCGGCGACCTCGCGGCCCAGGACGCCTGGGCGGAGTTCGTCGGCCGGCACCCGGACTCGGCGTACAACCTGGCCTGGTACGGCGGCATGCACCCGGTGTCGTACAGCGTGGTGTCGCCGTACCTGATGTCGCTGCTCGGCGTCCGCACCACGATGATGCTCGCCGGGACGGTCTCGGCGGGGCTGCTGACGCTGGTCCTGCTGCGCAGCCGGGTGGTGCGGAACCCGCTGTGGGCCTCGCTCGCCGGAGTCCTCGCGTTCGTCTGCAACGCGGTGTCGGGGCGGGTGACCTTCGGTCTCGGCACCATGTTCGCGCTCGGCTCGGTCGCCGCCGTCTTCTGCTGGCCCCACCGGTGGCGCTTCAAACGCTGGGCGAAGGCGCTGGTGGCCGCCCCGCTGGCGGCGCTCGCCACGATGTCCTCGCCGGTCGCTGGGCTCTTCGTCGGCCTGGTCGCGGTCGCGCTGTTCCTGCAGAAGCGGCGGCCCGGCGCGTGGGCGCTGGGGCTCGCGCCGTCGGCCGTGGTCGCCGTGTCGGCGTGGCTGTTCCCCTTCTCCGGCACCCAGCCCATGACCTTCGGCTCGGTGGTGATGCCGCTGCTGTACGGGCTGCTGTGCCTGTTCCTGGTGCCCAAGGAGTGGATCACCGTCCGGCTGACGGCGGGCGTCTACAGCCTGGGCGTGGTGCTGGTGTGGCTGATCAGTTCGCAGATCGGCTCGAACATCTCCCGGCTGCCGATGCTGTTCGCCGGTGTGACGCTGGTCGCCGCGCTCCCCTACACCGTGCCGCGCTCGCGCAAGTGGTACGTGACCGTGCTGGCGTTCCTGGGCTTCGCCGGCTGGATAGGCTTCAAGTCGGTCGACGACATCGTGCACACGACCCCGACCGCGTCCTGGGCCCGTGAGCTGGCCCCGCTGGTCAACCAGTTGCAGAACGTCGGCGCCGAGAAGGGACGCGTCGAGGTGGTCCCGGC
The DNA here is from genome assembly GCF_055601245.1 of Streptomyces sp. NPDC038135. Classification (NCBI taxonomy): domain Bacteria; kingdom Bacillati; phylum Actinomycetota; class Actinomycetes; order Kitasatosporales; family Streptomycetaceae; genus Streptomyces; species Streptomyces sp. NPDC038135. The sequence continues at coordinate 245,522 of NZ_JBVJXS010000007.1, forward strand.
GCGCTCGCACCGGGAGGCCTCCGCGCTCGCGCCGTACGTCAACCTGGCGCGCGGCTGGAACCGGCAGGCCGACATGGAGCGCAACCCGCTCTTCTACGACGACACCCTCAACTCGGCGAACTACCACGAGTGGCTCCAGCGGTGGGCCGTGCACTTCGTGGTGCTGCCGAAGGACAACCCGGACGGCAACGGCGGCGGCGAGCGCGAGCGGACGCTGCTGCGGCGCGGGATGCCGTATCTGCGGCAGGTCTGGGGCGACGCCAACTGGCAGTTGTTCAAGGTGACCGACCCGACGCCGCTCGCCGAGCCCGACGCCGTGGTGGACCGGGCCGAGCAGGGCGAGATGACCCTCCAGGTGCGCAAGCCCGGGCGGATCCTCATACGGATCCCGTACTCGCCGTGGCTGAGCATCGTCGACGGCGAGGGCAAGAGCCTGAAGCCGCCGCAGGAGACGGACGCCTCGAAGCACCGGGACGAGGGCACGCCCAAGACGTACGAGAACGTCAACGGGTGTCTGGCGGAGACGGCCGAGGACGCCAAGGGCGACCGCTGGACGATGCTGCTCGCCCCGAAGGCCGGGACGTACCACCTGGCAGCGCCGTACCAGCTGCCGCGCGGCACCCCCTGCCCCGACGAGCTCAAGTAGGTTCCGGGCCTCTTCGGCCCCAGGTCCCCCGGTCTCCGGCCGGGGGACTTCTCGCACTCTCCACCGTTCACATGGATGAACCACGATCACCAAGTCGAACATTTTTACTGTCTCTTGACGTTCCCGTTCCTTGCCGCGCGTACACCTCCGAAACCAGAGTTCACGTGCCTGACCCTGGCTCGTGACTCTGGAAGGGGACACATGAACGGTCTCGACTGGGCCGTACTGATCGGCTACTTCGGAGTGATGGTCGCGATCGGCGTCTGGTCGCACAAACGCGTCGACAACGTCTCCGACTTCTTCACGGCCGGCGGCAAGATGCCGTGGTGGCTCTCCGGCATCTCGCACCACATGTCGGGCTACAGCGCGGTGATGTTCACCGGGTACGCGGGCATCGCCTACACCTACGGCGTCACCTCCTTCGTCACCTGGTCCTTCCCCATCGCGCTCGGTATCGCCATCGGCGCCAGGCTGTTCGCGCCGCGCATCAACCGGCTGCGCTCCCGGCTCCACGTGGCGTCACCGCTCGAGTACCTGAAGAACCGCTACAACCTCTCCACACAGCAGGCGCTCGCCTGGTCGGGCATGCTGCTGAAGATCGTGGACGTGGGCGCCAAGTGGGCCGCGATCGCGACCCTCCTGTCGGTGTTCACAGGTGTGTCGCTGAACCAGGGCATCCTCATCACCGGCGCGATCACCGCCGTCTACTGCACGATCGGCGGCCTGTGGGCGGACGCACTGACCGAACTCGGCCAGTTCGTCATCCAGTTGCTGGCCGGCGTCTCGATGTTCGTCGCGGTCGTGCTGAAGCTGAACGACAAGGGCATCGGTCTCTTCGACGCCTTCGACCAGCCCGCGCTGCACGGCCACGGCAAGCCGCTGGTCGGCCCGTACGGCACGGTGTTCCTGCTCGCCTTCCTGTTCATCAAGCTCTTCGAGTACAACGGCGGCATGCTCAACCAGGCCCAGCGCTACATGGCGACGGGCAGCGCGCGGGAGGCCGCGCGGTCGGCGCGGCTGTCGGCGGCGCTCTGGCTGGTGTGGCCGGTGGTGCTGTTCTTCCCCATGTGGATGTCCCCGCTGCTGGTCCACGCGCAGAAGCCGGACGGCTCCGACTCCTACGCCCTGATGACCGAACAGCTCCTGCCGCACGGCCTGCTGGGCCTGGTCATCGTCGGCTTCTTCTCGCACACCATGGCCATGTGCTCCTCCGACGCCAACGCGATCGCGGCCGTGTTCACCCGGGACGTGGCGCCGGTGCTGTCGGCGCGGGCCCGGGCGTGGGGCGAGCGGTCGGGACTGGTCGCGGCCCGGGTGACGACCGTCGTGTTCCTCGGGCTCTCCATGGCGGTGGCGACCCAGGTCAACTCCCCGGCCTTCAAGGACATCATCACGGTCGTCATCAAGTGGGTGGCGGGTCTGATGGGGCCGATCGCGATCCCGATGATGCTGGGTCTGCTCCGCCCGTTCCGGCGCTCCGGCCCGACGGCGGCCCTCACCAGCTGGGCGGCGGGTCTGCTGGCCTTCTGGCTGGTGAACTACCCGGTCAACTGGCAGGTGGACGGCGGAGTCCCGCTGCAGTACCAGGTCTCCATCCCGCTCGCGGTCTCCCTGGTGCTGTACGTCCTGGTCGGCTACCTCAGGCCGGAGGACACCCCGGAGCGGCTGGCGGTCATCGAGAAGGTCAACACGGACGGGGACGCGGCGGCGGCCGTGCCGGTGCCCGCGAGCGCCGGGGACGACGTGGTGGGAGCGCCGTAGCGGGCCCCCGTCCCCGGTCGGTTCAGGCCCGGGGGTAGCGGGCCAGCCAGCCCGGTGACGACCCGGCGGGGCCGTGCAGCGCGGGTCCCTGGGTCATCTCCATCGCGAAGTCGTCGGCCAGTTCCAGGACGGTGGGGCGGCCCTCCAGCTCGGCGAGCCAGGCCGGCGGGAGGGCCGTCTCGCCGTGCAGGGCGCCGAGCAGACCGCCGGTCAGGGCGCCCGCCGCGGCCGAGGGCCCGCTCTGGTTGACCGCCAGGCACAGGCCGTGGCGTACGTCCTCCCCCACCAGGGCGCAGTAGACGGCGGCGGCCAGCAGCCCGTCGGCGGTGCCGTCGCCGGCCAGCTCCTCCACCCGGCCCGGGCCCGGCAGGCCCTGCCGGACCGCGCCGAGCGCGTGCTGGAGGGCGTCGGCGACGGGCTGGTGGCCGGGGCGCGCGGCGAGCAGGGCGAGGGCCCGCTGCACGGCCGCGTCCAGGCTCTCGCCGCGGGCGAGGCCGTGCACGATGACGGCGTACGCCCCCGCCGACAGGTAGGCGATGGGGTGCCCGTGGGTCTGGGCCGCGCACTCCACGGCGAGCTGCGCCACGAGCTGGGGCTCCCAGCCGACGAGGAGCCCGAAGGGCGCGGAGCGGGCCACGGCCTCCGGGCCCAGCTCACCGGGGTTCTTCGGGGTGTCCAGGGTGCCCATGGTCTCGTCGCCGAGGCCCAGCAGCAGGGCCCGGGTCGGGTCCCGGCGGGCGTACAGCCACTCCTCGCGGGCCAGCCAGCCGTCGTCCTTGCGGCGCTCGTCCGGTCCCCAGTCCCGCTGGGTGGCCGCCCAGCGCAGATACGCCCGGTGCAGGTCGGTCGGCGGGTGCCAGGCGCCGGTGTCGCGGCGCACCTGGGCCCGTATCAGCCCGTCCACCGTGAAGAGGGTGAGCTGGGTGTGGTGGGTGACCGTGCCGCGCCGGCCGTGCCCGAAGGCGAGGTCGAGCAGTCCCTCGCCGCCGTAGGCGGCCCGGATCTCGTCCAGGTCGAGGGCGTCGGCGGGGCCGCCGAGCGCGTCGCCGACGGCCACCCCGAGCAGGGCCCCGCGCACCCGGCTGCGGAAGTCCTGCTGCTCGGCGCGGCCCCAGACGGCACCGGACGTCGCCTCCATGCAGGCCTCCTCGGCACCGTCCGTACGTACGACGCCCAGCACTGTAATCGACCGGGGACGGTCGGTTCACCGGGGCGAACCGGTCCCGCCCGGCCATTCCCGTACAGCTGTGGGCGCTGCCACCCGGTCGTCGGCGGCAGCCGGCGGCGGGCCGTGCGGGGCCGGGGCGCACCGGCGGCCGCGGGGGCGTGAACTCGGCCTGAACCGAGCGGGATTCTGGCGCATTGCGCAGGGGGAAACTTCTCTTCCGGCGGGGAGAATCCCGCCATGACCACCACCCCCACCCCAGCAGCCACCGCCGCCACGCGCACCGCGGGCACCGGTGTCCACCTGGCCGCCGGTGTCCTCACCGGCGTCGTCGCCCTCTACATCGCACTCGTCGCACTGGGGAACGTCACCGACTTCGGGACCAACCAGCAGTTCGTACGGCACGTGCTGGCGATGGACACGACGTTCAAGGACGACGACCTGATGTGGCGGGCGATCACCAGCACGGCGCTCCAGGACACCGCCTATGTGGCGATCATCGCGTGGGAGACGGTGGCGGCCCTGGTGCTGATAGCGGGCACGTACCTGTGGGCGCGCCGGGACCACGAGCGGGCCCGGCGGTTCTCCGTGTACGGGCTGCTGATGCTCGTGCTGCTCTTCGGCGCCGGGTTCGTCGCCGTCGGCGGCGAGTGGTTCGCCATGTGGCAGTCGAAGACGTGGAACGGGCTGGACGCGGCGACCCGGGTGCTCGTGCTCAGCGGCGTCGCGCTGATCGTCAACCTCCTGCCGGGCGGGCGGCGGGACGCGGCTAGCTGACGACGGTCACCTTGGCGCCCAGGTCCCCGAAGGACCACAGGGCGGCGCCGTCCTGCTTGTGCATGCGTATGCCGCCCAGCTTCTGGCCGCCGGCCGGCGGGGGCGAGGAGCCGTCGAGGGCGTTGGAGAAGGCTATGTTCACGCCCTCCACCTTGGTGAAGTACATCACGTGCTCGATCTCGACCCCGTCCGAGCCCTTGAGGGACTGGGTGCGCAGGGTGATCGAGTAGCGGCCGGGCTGCGGGTCCACCGTGCCCGGCCACACCGTGAACGTGCGGGCGGCCTGGCCGGTCGCGTCGACCAGCCACACGCGCTTCTCGCCGACGGAGTAGACGATCCGGCGGCCCGACCCGGACCCGTCCGGCAGGGCGGGCGGGGCCGACGGCTTCGGGTCCGCGGACGCGTGCGGGCGCGGCGACGCCGACGCGGACGCGCTGGGCCGGGCCGCCGCGGCCGTGGGATGCGGCCCGTGCTCGGCCTGCACGCCAAGGGCGACGACGGCGGCGGTCCCCGCCACCGTCAGACCGGAGACCCAGGCCCACGAGGGCAGTCGGGCAGCCACGGGTACGCATCTCCTCCGCTATGGATCCCCTTGTCGGAACCGGGGTCGGATCATCGTACTCAGTCCGCCCTCAGTCCAGGACCGGCAGCAGGTCGGGCAGGTGGCCGTCGGAGGCCTGGGCCGCCCGCCGCCGCTCCTCGGGCACCTCTCCGTACAGGGTCGTGCGCGGCTTCGCCGGGCGGCCGGCCGCCTCCGCCACGGCGATCAGGTCGCGGACCGACTTGTAGGAGCCGTAGGAGGAGCCCGCCATGCGGGAGATCGTCTCCTCCATGAGGGTGCCGCCGAGGTCGTTCGCGCCGGAGCGGAGCATCTCCGCGGCGCCCTCGGCGCCCAGTTTCACCCAGCTCGTCTGGATGTTGGGGATCCAGGGGTGCAGCAGCAGCCGCGCCATCGCGGTCACCGCCCGGTTGTCCCGGGTGGTGGGGCCGGGCCGGGCGATGCCGGCCAGGTACACGGGCGCGTTGGTGTGGATGAACGGCAGGGTGACGAACTCCGTGAAGCCGCCCGTCTCGCGCTGGATGCCGGCCAGGGTGCGCAGGTGGCCGAGCCAGTGGCGGGGCTGGTCCACGTGGCCGTACATCATCGTGGACGAGGACCGGATGCCCAGTTCGTGGGCGGTCGTGATCACCTCGGTCCAGGTGGCCGTGGGCAGCTTGCCCTTGGTGAGCACCCAGCGGACCTCGTCGTCCAGGATCTCCGCCGCCGTGCCGGGGATGGAGTCCAGGCCCGCCTCCTTGGCGGCGGTCAGCCACTCGCGGATCGGCATGCCCGTCCGGGTGGCGCCGTTGACCACTTCCATCGGCGAGAAGGCGTGGACGTGCATCCCGGGGACGCGCTCCTTCACCGCCTTCGCGATGTCGAAGTAGGCGGTGCCCGGCAGGTCCGGGTGGATGCCGCCCTGCATGCACACCTCGACGGCGCCCACGTCCCACGCCTGCTGCGCCCGGTCGGCGACCTGCTCCAGCGAGAGCGTGTAGGCGTCGGCGTCGGTGCGGCGCTGGGCGAAGGCGCAGAACCGGCAGCCGGTGTAGCAGACGTTGGTGAAGTTGATGTTGCGGGTGACGATGTACGTGACGTCGTCGCCCACCGCCGACCTGCGGACGTCGTCGGCCACCCGGCACAGCGCGTCCAGCGCCGGGCCGTCCGCGTGCAGCAGGGCCAGCGCCTCGGCGTCGGTGAGGCGGGTGGGGTCGTCGGCCGCCGTGCGCAGGGCCTCGCGTACGTCCGTGTCGATGCGCTCGGGCGCCATGCCGGGGGCGGCCGCCTCGCGCAGCGCCTGCCAGTCGCCGTACACCTCGTCGAAGTCGTCGCGCCGGTCCGTCGTACGGCCCTCGGTGTCGATCGACGCGTGCAGATCCGTACGGCCGGAGGCCGTGAAGGCCTCCTCCGGCTCCTGCCACGGGTGTCCCTCGACGACGGCGTCGGCACGCGCCAGCCCCGTCTCCGGATCCGCCAGCGCCCGTACGTGCGGCAGCAGTCGCGGGTCCAGCCAGGGCTCGCCGCGCGTGACGAACTCCGGGTAGACGCAGAGACGTTCCCGCAGCTCGAATCCGGCCGCCTCGGACTTCCGCGCCAGCTCCTCGATCCGCGGCCAGGGGCGTTCGGGGTTGACATGGTCGATGGTCAGGGGCGACACCCCGCCCCAGTCGTCGATGCCCGCGCCGATGAGCCGCTCGTACTCGGAGTCGACGAGGTTGGGCGGGGCCTGGAGACAGGCCGCGGGCCCCATGATGTGGCGGGCCACGGCCACCGTGGCGACCAGGTCGTCGAGTTCGGCGTCCGGCATGCCGCGCATCGCCGTGTCCGGCTTGGCGCGGAAGTTCTGGATGATCAGTTCCTGGACGCCGTGGTACGCCCGGGAGACCTTGCGCAGCGCGAACAGGGACTCGGCGCGCTCCTCGTAGGTCTCGCCGATGCCGATCAGCAGGCCGGAGGTGAAGGGGACGGAGGAGCGCCCCGCGTCCTCCAGCACCCTGAGCCGTACGGCCGGTTCCTTGTCCGGGGAGCCGAAGTGCGGGCCGCCGGGCTCGGACCACAGGCGGGTCGCGGTGGTCTCCAGCATCATGCCCATGGACGGGGCGACGGGCTTCAGGCGCTGGAAGTCCGTCCAGGTCATGACGCCCGGGTTGAGGTGGGGCAGCAGGCCCGTCTCCTCCAGGATGCGGATGGAGACGGCGCGGACGTAGGCGATGGTGTCGTCGTAGCCGTGCGCGTCCAGCCACTCGCGGGCCTCGGGCCAGCGGTCCTCGGGCTTGTCGCCGAGGGTGATGAGGGCTTCCTTGCAGCCGAGGGCGGCGCCCTTGCGGGCGATGTCCAGCACCTCGTCGGGGGACATGAACATCCCGTGGCCCGCGCGGCGCAGCTTGCCGGGGACGGTGACGAAGGTGCAGTAGTGGCACTTGTCGCGGCACAGCCGGGTGAGGGGGACGAAGACGCTCTTCGAGTAGGTGATGACGCCGGGACGGCCGGCCGCCTCCAGGCCCGCGTCACGCACCCGGGCGGCGGACGCGGTGAGCGCGGTGAGCGCCTCGCCGCGGGCCTGGAGCAGCACCGCCGCCTCCGCGACGTCGAGGGCGACGCCGTCCCGGGCACGTTTGAGGGCGCGACGCATGGAGTTCTCGGTGGGGCCGGTTCCGGAGGTCGCGGAAGTCGTCATCCCCTGAGCATACGTTCGGGGTGATCAGCGCGCGGGGGCCGCCGCATCGCGTTGACGCACCGGCCGTGCCCCGGAAAGCTCGGGTGGCACATGGCCCGCACGGGGTCGGCACCGCCTCCGTGCGGGGCTTCACGGGACCGGAGAGAACGGGAGATCCAGGGACATGTCGGACCGTGCGGACCTCAAACAGCGCGTCGTCACCCGCTTCCAGCGGCATCTCGCCAATCCGCTCAACCGGCGCCTGCCCTTCCAGACCCTCCTGGAGACCACCGGCCGCAGGAGCGGCGAGGCACGGCGCACGCCGGTCGGCGGCCGCCGGGTCGGGGACTCCTTCTGGATCGTCTCGGAGTTCGGCCACAAGTCGCAGTACGTGCGCAACATCCAGGCCGACCCGCGGGTCCGGGTCCGCTTCGCCGGCCGCTGGCACCACGGCACCGCTCATCTGCTGCCGGACGACGACGCCGTGGCCCGCCTGCGCTCCCTGCCCCGCTTCAACAGCGCAGCGGTCCGGGCGTTCGGCACGGATCTGCTGACGGTGCGCGTGGACCTGACGGACTGACCGCGCCCTCGCCCGGCCGCACGCCGAGGCGGGGACCGGTCCTCCGTCTGAGGAGACTGTGTGCAGACCATGTGGACCCAGGTGTACCGGTCTGTGATCGGCGTCTCCCGCTGCTGACGCAACCGCCCCGAACAAGGCAAACTGACGGGGTTGTTCGGGATGACAGGTCCTAGGGGGTCGAACGCATGGACGGTGGGCCGCGAGTGCCTGAGCAGCGGCGTCCCGGCTCCGCGGCCGCCGCGGAACCGGAGGGGACACGCTTCGGGGTGCTCGGTCCGGTGCGGGCCTGGCGCGGCGCGCAGACGCTGAACACCGGCTCACCCCAGCAGCGGGCCCTGCTGGCCGCCCTGCTGCTGCGCGAGGGCCGCACGGCGACGGCGGCGGAACTCATCGACGCGCTCTGGAGCACCGAGCCGCCGTCCCAGGCGCTGGCGGCGGTGCGCACGTACGCCTCCCGGCTGCGCAAGGTCCTCGGCCCCGGTGTCCTGGTGAGCGAGTCCGGCGGTTACGCGGTACGGGGCCTCGGCGAGGGCGCCCTGGACCTGGCGGTGGCGCAGGAGCTTGCCACGGAGGCGGACAAGGCGCGCGGCACCGGGGACCTGCGGACCGCGCGGGAGGCGCTGGGCCGCGCCCTGGCCCTGTGGGACGGCGAGCCGCTGGCCGGCGTCCCCGGGCCGTACGCGGAGGCGCAGCGCGTGCGGCTGGAGGAGTGGCGGCTGCAACTCCTGGAGTCCAGGCTGGACATGGACCTGGAGCAGGGCTGCCACGCCGAGGCGGTGTCGGAGCTGACCGCCCTGACGGCCGCGCACCCGCTGCGTGAACGCCTGCGCGAGCTGCTGATGCTGGCGCTGTACCGCAGCGGCCGCCAGGCGGAGGCCCTCGCGGTGTACGCGGACACCCGGCGGCTGCTCGACGAGGAACTCGGCGTGGAACCGCGCCCCGGCCTGCGGGAGCTCCAGCAGCGCATCCTCCAGGCGGACCCGGCCCTCGCCGAGCCGTCCGCCCCCGCGGCGGAACCGGCCGTGGTGGCCGTTCGCCCAGCGCAACTGCCGGCTTCTGTGCCCGACTTCACCGGCCGCGCCGCCTTCGTGGACGAGCTGAGCGAGGTGCTGGCGTCGGCGTCCGAGGCGGAGGGCCGGGTGATGGCCGTCTCGGCGCTCGCCGGGATCGGCGGCGTGGGCAAGACGACCCTGGCGGTGCACGTGGCGCACCGGGCGCGTACCGCCTTCCCCGACGGCCAGTTGTACGTGGACCTGCAGGGCGCCGGTTCGCGCGCGGCGGAGCCGGAGACGGTGCTGGGCTCCTTCCTGCGGGCCCTCGGCACGGCGGACTCCGCGATCCCGGACAGCCTGGAGGAACGGGCCGCCCTGTACCGCTCGGTGCTCGACGGGCGCCGCGTCCTGGTGCTGCTGGACAACGCCAAGGACGCGGCCCAGGTACGGCCGTTGCTGCCGGGCACGGAGGGCTGCGCGGCGCTGGTCACCTCGCGGGTGCGGATGGTGGGTCTGGCCGGCGCCCATCTGGTGGACCTGGACGTCATGTCCCCCGAGGAGGCCCTGGCCCTCTTCACGAAGATCGTCGGCGAGGAGCGGGTCGCGGCGGAGCGGGAGGCCGCGCTGGACGTGGTCGGCGCCTGCGGCTTCCTGCCCCTGGCCATCCGCATCGCCGCGTCCCGCCTGGCGGCGCGCCGCACCTGGACGGTCTCGGTCCTCGCCGCCAAGCTCGCGGACGAGCGGCGCCGGCTGGACGAGCTCCAGGCGGGCGACCTGGCGGTCAAGGCCACGTTCGAGCTGGGCTACGGCCAGCTGGAGCCCGCCCAGGCCCGCGCCTTCCGGCTGCTGGGCCTCGCCGACGGCCCCGACATGTCCCTGGCGGCGGCGGCCGCGGTGCTGGACCTCCCGGTGGACGACACGGAGGACCTGCTGGAGTCCCTGGTCGACACCTCGCTGCTGGAGTCGGCGGCCCCCGGCCGCTACCGCTTCCACGACCTGGTCCGCCTCTACGCCCGCTCCTGCGCGGAGCGGGACGAGCAGCCGCCGAGCGAGCGGGAGGCGGCGATGTCGCGGCTGCTGGACTTCTACCTGGCGTCGGCCGCGCGGGTCTACGCGATAGAGCGGCCGGGTGATCGCACGGTGGATCATCTCGAGGCGACCAGCCAGACGGGTCAGCACTTCAGCGACGACGGGAAGGCTCTGGACTGGCTGCACGTCGAGGCCGCGAGCCTTCTCGCATGCGTTCAGCAGTCCCTGGAGGCGGGGACGCTGAGGCGGGGTGTCGACCTCCTGTTGGCCGCCAAGGACCTGGCGGAATCGGGGGCCAGTTCACTTGCCTACGAGGCTGCCACCCGGGCGGCACGCGACGCCGCCGACATCCTGGGCGACCCGCACGCGGCGGGCCGTGCCCGGGTCACCCTCACCCAGGTACTCATCAAGGCCGGGCTCTTCGAGGAGGCCACCGAGCTGGCCCAGGAGGCCCTGGCTCTCGGTGAGGCCGCAGACGATCCATGGACGTGCGGAAACGCGCCCAACGAGCTGGGCATCATCGCCATCTGCAAGAACGAGCACGCCGTCGGTGAGGCCCATCTCCTCAAGGCCATAGACGCCTTCCGCGCGGACAACAACCGCCCCGGGGAGGCCAGTGCGCTGTGCAACCTCTCCCGCGTCCTCGTCTCCATGGACCGCGCGCTGGCGGGCATCGAACTCGTCCAGCAGGGCATCGCCATCTACGACGAGCTGGGCCTGACGGTACGGCTCGCCAACGCCAGGTACGCCCTGGGCATCGCCCTGAGTCACGCCGGCCGGACGACCGAGGCGCTGGAACAGTTCGCCGAGGCGCTGAGCATCTTCGTCGAGAACCGGCAACGGCTGTGGGAAGGGACCACCCACTTCCGGATCGCGCAGGTGCACCTGACCTGCCGCAGGCCGGCACCGGCCGCCCAGCACGCCGAACAGGCCCTCAGCACCGGCTGCATCGGCGGTGACTGGATGCGCGCCAACGTACTGACGCTCCTTGGCCGTTCGCTGGACGCCTTGGGACAGGTCGACCGGGCGCGGGCCTGCTGGCAGGAGGCGCTCAGCATCCATGAGGCGTCCGGAGCTGTCGAAGCGGCTGAGCTACGAAATCTGCTGGACCCTGTCGCGGCGGCCTGACCCGAGCCCGGAGCGTTCAGCAAACGTTTATGGCCGACTGCCAGTCTCAGTACGTCGAAGCCGTCGCGTCGGGGGGCAGGCGGCTCGGCAAGGGGCTCACGGATAAGGTGATCGGCCCCAGGAACGCTCGCCCGGCGACCACGGGGGAGTTGCCGAGCGAGCGTTCTCCACCGCAGTTCTAGAAATTCCAGGGGAGTTGCCCACCATGAGCGACATCAAGCAGAGCAACGAGGACATCACGACGCTGGACAGCCACGCGCCGGCTCCGCCGAGCAAGGACACCGAGCTCACCACGCAGGACAGCCACGCCCCTGTCCCCGGCGACGACTCCGTCACCACGCTGGACAGCCACGCCCCGGCCCCGCCGGCCCTGGACCTGAACGGCAAGTAGACCTGACTCCCAGCGGGGGAACGGCCGCGGCGGCGCGGAGGGGGAGCCGTCGCGGCCGAGGTGTGTCCGGGTACCGGACTCGGCCAATCCTTGGCGGGAACCATGCGATCTTATCGAACCTGTGGGCGATTTTGTCTACTGTCACTACCGTCCGGAACTTCCCTCCACAGGAGCTGATGTGAGCCGTACCAAGAAGATCGTCGCCACCATCGCCCTTGTGCTCGGCGCCACCGCCGTTGCCACCAGCCCTGCGTTGGCCGACAGCCACATGCCGGTGGGACCGCAGGGCACCGTCGTCGCCCAGCTGGGCCAGCACGCGCCCTGACGCTGGGCACTGTGTGTGGGGCCGGGCCGCGATGCCCGGCCCCACAGCCATGTCGCGAGTGCCGTGAGGCCGCCCACCCGTAGCGCTCACCGCACGGGCAAGCGCACAACGCAGCGACGTCAGCGCACCGGCCGCGCCACCGGGTTCGCCTTGCAGTGGTGGACCTGGAGGATGAGGCCGTCGTCGGGGTGGCCGAGGCTGTCGACGAGTTCCACCTGGGCACGGGCCGTACCCCTGGCCGGGACGGTGACCGTCGCGGTGTTGTCGGCGAGCGCCGTGCCCTTCCTGTCGTCGAACTCGACCCGCACGGTGAAGTAGCCCTCGACGGCGTTGGGGTTGGTGACCTCGACGGTCGCGTACTGGGCCTTCTCCGTCGCGCAGCTCACCAGCCTGGCCTTCGCGGCCTTCAGGGACGGCGTCGGGCTCGGCGTGGCACGGGTCCCGCTGCCACTGCCGGACGTGCTTCCGCCGGTGGTGCCGTAGTCGTCGTCGTAGTCGCGGTAGTGGCCGGACCCCGACTTGCCGATGCCCGACGACGTGTCGTGGTCCTGGCTGGAGCTGCTGCAGCCGCCGCCACCGCCCGAGTGTCCGCGGCTGTGCCCGTGCCGGCCCGTGAAGCCGGTCAGGGCGAGCACCACCATCGCCGACACCGCCGCGAGCCTGATTGTGTGACCGCTTCGTCGCATACCGTCACCCTATCGGCCGACTGTCACGCCACTGTCACCGCACGGCCGCCGTCCCGTACCCGGCGGCGGCCGCCCGTCCGCTCAGGGCGGTTCAGGTGGTCCGGGCCGTGCCGGTGCCCTTCTCCGCGTCCAGCGCGTACACGCACCGGTCCTTGCTGCACGCGTACACCACGCCGTCCTTCACCACCGGGGAGCCGGTGATCTCGCCGCCGGTGGCCAGCTTCCAGCGCAGGCGGCCGTCGTCGGACTTGAGGGTGTAGAGGAGGTGGTCGGTGGAGCCGAAGTGGATGCGGCCCTCGGCGACCACGGGGGTGCCCACGACGTCGCCGCCGGACTGGAAGCGCCACTTGGGGGTGCCGGTGACGGCGTCCAGGGTGTATAGGCCCTTGCCGCTGCCCACGTGCACATGGCCGGCCGCCACCAGGACCGGCTCGACGGAGGAGCGGGCCTCGGTGGCGATGCGCCAGCGGTCGCGGCCGTCGGTGGCGTCCAGGGCGTAGACCGTGCCGAGGTAGTCGGCGAGGTAGACGCCGCCGCCGGTGACGGCGGGGCCGGGCGCGAAGGCGGGCGGGCAGAGGAAGACCGCGGGGGCCTCGAAGTGCCAGCGCACCAGACCGCTCGCCACCTCGATCGCGAGGACCCGGGTGCCGGCGGAGACGTACACGTAGCCGTCGGGGGCCGGGGTGATGCGGACCGGAACACCGCCGCAGGAGGCCGCGTCGCCGATCGGGTACGACCAGCGCTCCTCGCCGGTGCGGGCCTCCAGGGCGCGCAGCCGGGCGTCCTGCCAGACGAAGACGGTGCCGTCGTGGACGGCGGGGCCGGCCTCGGGGGACTCGAAGTCGGTCTGGCAGCCGCTGATCTCCCACAGCTTCCGGCCGTTCGCCGCCTCCCAGGCCTGCGCGCCGCCGCCGCGGGTGCCGGTGACGACCGTGCCGCGGTCGGCCTGCAGGGAGTACACCCAGGCGTCCGTGTTGAGCCGCCACAGGTCGCCGCCCTCGCGGGCGTCCAGCGCGAACAGGGTGGGGCCGTCGGAGGCGTGGACGCGGCCGTCCGCGACCGCCATCGACCAGGCCACGTCCCGGGTCTTGAAGCGGCGGCGGCCGGTGGCCACGTCCAGCGCGTGCACCTCGAAGGAGGTGACGTAGACCAGTTCGCCGTCGACCGCCGGGGTGCCCCAGACGTCGTTGGACATGCGGAAGCGCCAGGGGCGCCAGCCGTTCGCCGTCTCCGGGGGCAGGACCGGGACGGGCGGTACGGCGGGGTCGGCGCCGGCGACGCCCTGGCGGGGCCGGGACCAGCCGGCGACCAGGCCGGCCTCCGGCGGGGGCGCCTTGACGGCGGCGGCGCGGGCGTCGGCGACGCGCGGGCCGGGGCCGATGGGCACGGCCGCGCCGGCCAGCCGGACCGGTCCGGTGTCGGGGGCGCCGGCCGGGACCACGGGGTCGTAGGACGGCGGCGGGGGCACGGTGGCCCGGCCGCCGCTGCGCGGGCCGGGGGCGGTGGGCGCCGGCTTGGCTGCGGGGCGGCCGCCGCGACGGGACTCGATGAGGCCGACCGCCTTCTCCGGCAGCCAGGCGGACGCGGTGCCGCTGTCGTCGGAGCCGGAGCCGAACAGGTGCGGGGCGAGCTGGGCCTGGAGGTCGGCGGGGTTGGGCCGGCCGGTGGCCTCCATCTGCATGCAGGACTCGATCAGCGGGCGCAGCTCGTCCGGCAGGCCGGTGAGGTCCGGGCCCTCGCGGAGCAGCATGAACACCGTCTCGACCGGGTTGGCGCCGTGGAAGGGCGGGTGGCCGGTGGCGGCGAAGACCAGCATCGAGCCGAGCGAGAAGACGTCACTGGCGCCAGTGACGCTACGGGAGTCCTTGGCCTGCTCGGGGGACATGTAGGCGGGGGTGCCGACGGCGACGTTGGTCATCGTCAGGCGGGTGTTGGAGACGCCGGACGCGATACCGAAGTCGATCACCCGGGGGCCGTCCTCGACGACGAGGACGTTGGACGGCTTGAGGTCGCGGTGGACCAGGCCCGCGCCGTGGATGGACTGCAGGGCCTCGGCCACGCCCGCCGCGAGCCAGCGCACCGCCTGCGCCGGGAGCGGGCCGCACTCGTTCACTATCTCCTCGAGGGAGGGCGCGGGGACGTAGGCGGTCGCGAGCCAGGGCACGGCGGCGCGGGGGTCGGCGTCGACCACGGCGGCCGTGTAGAAGCCGGAGACCGCGCGGGCCGCCTCCACCTCGCGGGTGAAGCGGACGCGGAAGAGCTGGTCCTCGGCCAGCTCGGTGCGGACCGTCTTGATCGCCACGCGCCGGCCGGACGCCGAGCGTGCCAGATAGACCAGCCCCATGCCGCCGGCCCCCAGCCGGCCCAGCACCTCGAACGGCCCGATCCGCCGCGGATCGTGCTGCGTCAGCTGATCCACCACTTGCCTGCCACCTCCCCGTACGAGCCGCGCCACCCACATATGTACGCGACCGAAGTGCAGCGTCTCACCACCGCACCGCCATGGCGGCACGCACCCTGATTCTTCCTGGCCGGGCGGCCGGTTGCGAACCCGGTGACGAATCGGGGTGTATCGTGCCGAATAAGGTCATTTCATCGTCGCGGCGCCTGCCTCACCGTTCCAGCAGGGCGAACGACGCCCCCTGATTGTCGGTGACGACGGCCACCCTTCCGTACGACGTGTCGAAGGGCGGCTTCTGCACCCGGCCGCCGAGCCGCCGCACCGCGCCGAGGGCGTCGTCGAGGGCGGTGACGCGGAAGTGGACGAGGAAGTGCGGGGGCATCTCGGCCGGGAAGACCTCGGTCACCTCCGCGCGGCCGAAGTCGGGCTCGGTCCCGGTGCCGAACAGGGCCTCGTGGAAGAGGTCGCCGTAGAAGGTGTTGGCCGCGGCCGTGTCCCGGGTGTACAGCTCGGCCCAGACGAACGTGTTCGGCTCGCGGCGCCGGCCGAAGCCGGCGTGGGCGCCGGGCTGCCACAGGGCGAACACCGCGCCCTCGGGGTCGGCGGCGAGGGCGGCGGTGCCGAGGTCGCCCACCGGGAACGGGGCCATCACCACCTGCCCGCCGGCCGCGATGATCCGCCGGCCGAGGGCCCGGGCGTCCGTGGTCGCGAAGGACACCGTCCACACCGTGGGCATGCGGCCGTCGGTCTTCGGGGCCAGCGAGGCGACGCGGTCGCCGTTCAGCAGGGCCCACACCGAGGAGCCGTACGACTCCTCGAACTCCCACCCGAAGAGCTCGCCGTAGAACCGCTTGCCCGCCTCGACGTCGGGCAGCTCGGCGTCCACCCAGCAGGGGGTGCCCTCGGGGTACGCCTCTTCGTTCGCGGATGCCCTGTTTTCGGCCATGTCGTCAAAGTAGCGGGGTCGCGCGCGGCCCGCAGACCAGCCACACCATGCCCATTTCCCTCGTGCACCCCATTTGCAGTCGGCCGAATCGCGCTCAGATCACCCGTCGGTAAGCTGACGACATGACAGGACAAGTGCGTACCGTCGACGGCCGCGTGGCCGGCAGACGTGGGCAGGCGACCCGGCAGAAGCTGCTCGACTGCCTCAGCGAGATGCTCAGCTCCTCCCCTTACCGGGACGTCAAGGTCATCGATGTCGCCCGGAAGGCAGGCACCTCGCCCGCGACCTTCTACCAGTACTTCCCCGACGTCGAAGGGGCCGTCCTGGAGATCGCCGAGCACATGGCGGCCGAGGGCGCCGGGCTGGCGGAGCTGCTCGAGGGACGCTCCTGGGCCGGGAAGTCCGGCTGGCAGACCGCGCAGGAACTGGTCGACGGCTTCCTGGAGTTCTGGCGGCGCAACGACGCGATCCTGCGCGTGATCGACCTCGGCGCGGCCGAGGGGGACAAACGGTTCTACAAGATCCGCATGAAGGTCCTGAACTCGGTGAACGGATCTCTCACTGAGTCGATCACCGAACTGCAGACCAAGGGCCGGGTGGACAAGGACGTGAACCCGGCGGCGATCGCGGGCTCGCTGGTCACGATGCTCGCCTCGGTGGCCGCGCACCAGAAGGGCTTCTCCTCCTGGGGCGTCAAGCAGGCCGAACTCAAGCCCAACCTCGCCCTGTTGGTCCACCTCGGGGTGACCGGCAAGAAGCCGAGCAAGTAGCGGACGCACCTCCGTCCGGGCATCCGGACCGCAAGTGATCGCTTCATCGCAAGTCCTGTCTGGCCGGCGGCGGCCCACTCGAGTGGGCCGCCGCCGGCTTTTTCGCTACCCCCGCGCCGCCGGCAGCGGCCGGTCCCGCACCACGTGCTTCATCACCAGCGTCGAGGTGAGCCGCTGCACCCCGGGCAGGGTCGCCAGGCTCTCGTCGTACAGCCGCTGGAAGGCGGCGAGGTCCGCGGTGGCCACCCGGAGCAGGTAGTCGGGCTCGCCGAACAGCCGCTGGGCGTCCAGCACATGGTCCAGTTCGCCGACCGCCCGCTCGAACTCGGCGACGGTGTCCCGGTCCTCCTGCCGCATGGAGACGAAGACGAGCGCCTCGAAGTTCAGCCCGAGCGCGCCCGCGTCCACCACCGCCCGGTAGCCCTGGATGGCGCCGGAGCGCTCCAGCTCGCGCAGCCGCCGGTGGCAGGGCGAGACGCTCAGGCGCACCCGGGCGGCCAGCTCGGTCACGGTCAGCCGCCCGTCCTGCTGCAGCTCGGCAAGGATCTTCCGGTCCACGTCGTCCATGCGGAAGATTCTCCCTCCGAACCGGCGGTGCAGGGAAAACTTCAGGAACACTTTCGGGCCATTCACGCCTAATGTCGCCGGTATGGAACCGGGTCTGCTCTTCTCCTTCCTCGCCGTCGACCTGCTGCTGGTGTGCGTGCCGGGCGCCGACTGGGCGTACGTGATCGCGGCCGCCCTGCGCGGCGGCCGGGTGCCGCGCGCGGTGGCGGGGCTGGTCTGCGGGTACGCGCTGCACACGGTGCTGGCGACGGCGGGGCTCGCGGTCCTGGTGGCGGGCTCGCCCCGGTTGCTGACGGCCCTGACCGTGGTGGGCGCGGGCTATCTGCTGTGGCTGGGCTGGGGGGTGCTGCGCCGCCCGGCCGTGCCGGACGCGGACGCCGGGCCGCCGGCCGACGGGAGGCTCTTCCTGCGGGGCGCCACGATCAGCGGCCTCAACCCCAAGGGCCTGCTGCTCTACCTGTCCGTACTCCCCCAGTTCCTCACCCTGTCCGGCGACCGGCTGCCGGTGCCCGCGCAGACGGCGGCGCTGGGCCTGCTCCACATGGCGTGCTGCGCGGCCGTCTACCTCACCGTGGGCGCGCTCGCCCGCGTTCTGCTGGCCGCCCGCCCGGCGGCGGCCCGCGCGGTCACCCGCACGTCGGGGGCGGCGATGCTCGGCATCGGCGCGCTGCTGCTGGTGGAGCGGCTGGCGACGCTCTGAGGTCCGGCGGCGCCCCGCCGGGCGCGGTTCCGCGACCCGGTGGCGCCGCGGCCGGGCCGGGAGCGTCCGGGACGAGTACGGCGGCCGTCGGCGGCCATACTCGCCCCATGGCACAAAAGGATCTCCACGACATGCTGCGGTCCCTGCGGGTCTGGGCCCCCGGGGTGACCGAGCTGCGCCCCTTCGACCCGGAAACGGCTCCCCCGACGCCGCTGCCCCTGTTCACGACCTGGTTCGCGGAGGCGGTGGAGGCCGGTCAGCCGGAGCCGCACACGATGTCGCTGGCGACGACGGACGAGGAGGGCAGGCCGGACGTACGGATCGTCATGATGCACGGCGCCGACGCGGACGGCTGGTCCTTCGGGAGCCACTCGACGAGCCGCAAGGGCCGCGCCCTGGACGTCCACCCCTACGCGGCCCTGGCCTTCTACTGGCCGGCGCTGGGCCGCCAGGTGCGGGTGCGCGGCGCGGTGGCGTCGGCGCCTTCGCACGAGAGCCTGGCGGATCTGCACGCGCGCTCGACCGGCGCGCTGGCCGCGGCCCTGACCGGACGGCAGAGCGAGGACCTGTCCTCGCTCCAGGAGCTGCGGCAGGTGTCGGAAGCGGCCTGGGAGCGGGCCCGCGCCAACCCGGCCGAGCCCTCCCCCACCTGGACCCTCTACCGGCTGCGCCCGGAAGCGGTGGAGTTCTTCCAGGGCGACCCGGACCGCCGCCATGTGCGCCTCGAGTACCGGCGTACGGAGTTCGGCTGGAGCAAGAACCTGCTGTGGCCGTGACTCACCCCGCCCCGGCGCCCGTGCCGTCCCCGAAGCCCCACACCGCGAAGTCCGCCACGCCCCGGTATCCGATCCGCTGGTAGAGGCTGTTGCTGGTGGGATTGGCGAGGTCGGTGAAGAGGAGCACGTGGGCCACTCCGGCCGTCACGGCGGCACGGCTCACCTCCGCCGTCACCGCGCCCGCGTAGCCGCGGCCGCGCAGGGGCGCCGGTGTGTACACCGGGGCCACCCGGACCTGGCCCGCCGTCTCCGGGGTCGCGCCGGCCATGGCGACGGGCGTGCCGTCGGGGGTCTCCCAGAGGGTGACGCCGCCGTGGGCGATGCGGGCGTCGGCCCAGGGGCCCGCGCCCCGGCCGGCGTGCTGTCCGACCGCGTCCTTGAACTCGTCGTACCAGCGCGTCAGCAGATCCCGGTCCGCCGGGCCGGCCACCCGGGCGCGGCCTTCGGGCGGTGGCTGCGGGACGCTCAACCCGCTCAGTTCGTAGAGCCGTTGGCGCTGCCTGAGCCGGGTCGCCGCGCCGGTCCGCCGCTGCCAGGACGCGGCGAAGGCGGCCGTCGCGCCGCGTTCGCCGGAGACTCCGGCGAGCGGGTGGCCGGCGTCGGCCAGGCGGGTCGCGAGCGCGTCGGCACCCTCCGGACCGAGCGGGGTGAGGTGCAGCGGGAAGGGGGGCGTGTGGAGGAACACGGCGCGGACGCCGCCGGCTTCGTCCCGCAGCACGCCGAACAGCGGCGGCTCGTCGCCGTACAGGTGCAGGCCCCGGCTGCGCAGGGCGTCCAGCACGGTCAGCGGGACCGTGTGCAGGGCCGGACGGGAGCGCAGGAAGCCGCCCGCGCGGGCCGTCAACTCGTCCGGGTCGTCGGTCAGCTGCCAGTCGTCGGGGCGCATGCGCCCATGATCCGGGCCGGCCGTCCGGCGGGGACAGCGGTTTTCCCCGCCGCCGCGCGAACGGCGGCCCGGGCACCGGGCCGGAGAGCGGCGGGGACGGCTCCCGGCCACCGGTCCCGCCCACTTCCGCCACAGGCGTGATCAATCCGCAACCAATTCCGGTCTTGACCGAGACCCATCAACCGGGTGTGTGATTACGCTCGCGCTCATGGCCGACTCCCGTCCCTCCTCCGCGCGCCTCACCGCGACCCCCGCCGACCGCCCCGTCTACGTCATAGGCGCCGGTCCCGGCGGACTGGCCGCCGCGTACGCGCTGCGGGCGCGGGGGGTGCGGGCCGTGGTTCTGGAGAAGTCGGACCGGGTGGGCGCCTCCTGGCGGCGGCACTACGACCGCCTGCACCTGCACACCACCCGGCGGCTGTCGGCGCTGCCGGGGCTCGCGATACCCCGCAGGTTCGGGCGCTGGGTGTCCCGGGACGACGTGGTCCGGTACCTGGAGAAGTACGCCGAGCACCATGAGCTGGAGATCGTCACCGGCGTGGAGGTGTTCCGCGTCGAGCGCGCCGGGGACGGCGACGGCTGGGTGCTGCACGCCTCCGGCGGCCGGGAGCTGACCGGCAGCGCGGTGGTCGTCGCCACCGGCCACAACCACACCCCGCGGGTGCCCGACTGGCCGGGCCTGGACGGCTTCGGCGGGGAGTTCCTGCACGCCGGGCGATATCGCGACGCGCGGCCGTACGCGGGCCGGGACGTGCTGGTCGTGGGCATCGGCAACACCGGCGCCGAGATCGCCGTCGACCTGGTGGAGGGCGGCGCCGCCCGGGTGCGCCTGGCCGTGCGCACCGCCCCGCACATCGTGCGCCGCTCGACCGCCGGGTGGGCCGCCCAGTACACGGGCGTGCTGGTCCGGCGGCTGCCGGTGCCGCTCGTGGACCGGCTCGCGCGGTCCCTGGGCAGGTTCATCACCCCGGATCTCGCCGCCCACGGGCTGCCGCGCCCGGACAGCGGGCTGTACAGCAGGGTGCGCGAGGGGGCCATTCCCGTGCAGGACGTCGGGATCGTCGACGCGGTGCGCGGCGGGAAGGTGGAGATCGTCGCCGCCGTCGAGGGGTTCGAGGACGGGAAGGTGGTCCTCGCCGACGGCGGCCGCCTGACGCCGGACGCCGTGATCGCGGCCACCGGGTACGAGCGGGCGCTGGACGGGCTGGTCGGGCACCTGGGCGTGCTGGACGGACGCGGCAGGCCCGTGGTGCACGGGCCGCGCACCCCGGACGGGGCCCCCGGCCTGTACTTCACCGGGTTCACCAACCCGATCAGCGGCATGTTCCGGGAGCTGGCGATCGACGCGGAGCGGATCGCCAGAGCGGTGGCCAGGAGGCTCGCGGCTGGCGCCCGGCGGTGACCTCACCGCGCGGGCGGCGCTGACCTCCGGAACGGGTCAGCCGGCCCGCTTCAGGATCCACAGCCGGCCCGCGTCCGGATCGCCGAACAGGACGTACAGCTCCGGGTCCGCCTCGGTGCCGCCGAAGGACCAGTCGGTGTCCTCGCCGCAGTCGCCGTCGAGCCGCAGCAGGATGCCGTCGCGCCCGAGGTCGTCCCGGTGGTGCGGCTTCCAGGCGCCGTCGCCCGCGCACCTCACGTACGCGTGGTCGAGCCAGTCGTAGCCCGGGGGCTCGGCCGGCAGCCGCACCGCCGTCGCCCTCCCGTCGGGGCTCAGCCGCAGTTCCGCCCCGCCGCCGTGCCAGACCCCGGCGAGCCGGGCGGTGGTCAGCTCCGGGGGCCGGTACTGCTCGACGAAGCCCGTCTCGGTGGCGAGGATCCCGGCGCCAAGGGCCGCGAAGAAGAGGACCGCGGACCCGGCCGCCGCGCGCCACCACACGCCCCACTGCCGCCAGGCCCGCCCGCGCGCGCACCCGACCCAGAGGGCGGGCAGCACGCCCAGGGCCGTCAGGACCGGGACGGACGTGGTGAAGGACCACAGCGGTACGGTCAGCCCGCCCCAGACGACGGCCGGGCCGAGCGGCGCCACCAGGTACCGGAGCCAGGACGGGCCGCCGAGGCGGCGGCCGGCCAGGCGGGCGAGGACCACCGAGGGCAGGGTGAGGACGAAGGTCAGCGCCATGCCGAGCAGGGGCAGCAGCAGCGGCGCGAAGAGAAGCACGCAGATCGCGCCGAAGGCGCCGCCGTAGCCCGCTCCGTAGTCGTCCCGGCCCGCGTCGGCGACGATCCACCACAGCAGCCCCGCCGCGGGGAGCTGCGCCCCGCCCATCGCGACCGCCGCACTCAGGTCGGCGGCCGACCAGTACGCGTTCCCGCCCGGTCTTCCCGGTGCCTCTCCCCGCCCCATGGGCGCAGCCTACGAAGCCCCCACGCGGCCCTCACCGGCGCCCTGGCCCTCTAGGGCCTGTCTGACAATTCCCGCCTGCCGCGCGACGCCATGCACGCACTCTCGCCGCACCGGCCCCAGACCCGAGTACGTCCAGTACGCGGCCCTGGAGCCGGCCCGCCGAGAGCACGCACCTGACGCCGCGCGGCCGCCCTTCGGGCGACGACGCGAGTTGTGAGACAGGCCCTAGGCCGGCCGCACGAGGGCGGCTGCCGGGACCGCCGGGCGGCGGCGGATGACCAGGGCCATCAGGGCCGCCACCGCGCACAGGGTGCCGGAGGCGTACCAGACCATGTCGTAGGAGCCGAAGACGTCGCGGGCGGCGCCGCCGAGATAGGCGACCAGGGCCGCGCCGACCTGGTGGGAGGCGAGCACCCAGCCGAAGACGATGGCGCTGTCCTCGCCGTACTGCTCCCGGCACAGGGCCAGGGTCGGCGGGACGGTGGCCACCCAGTCGAGGCCGTAGAAGACGATGAAGAACACCATCGGGGGGTGCACCGACGGGCCCAGCAGCATCGGCAGGAACAGCAGCGAGACCCCGCGCAGGGCGTAGTAGACGGCGAGCAGGCGGCGCGGTTCGAAGCGGTCGGTGAACCAGCCGGAGGCGATGGTGCCGACGACGTCGAACACCCCGACGACCGCCAGCAGCGAGGCCGCCGCCGTGACCGGCATGCCGTGGTCGTGCGCCGCGGGCACGAAGTGCGTCTGGATCAGGCCGTTGGTGGAGGCGCCGCAGATCGCGAAGGTGCCGGCCAGCAGCCAGAACGGTCCCGTGCGGGCGGCGGAGGCGAGGACGCCGAGCGTGCGGCGGGCGGCGCCGGTGACCGGGGGCGGCTTGGGCACGAACTCCGTCGCGCCGTACGGCTTCAGGCCCACGTCGGCGGGGTGGTCGCGCAGCAGGATCCACACGAAGGGGACCACGGCGAGGGCGGCCAGGGCCACGGTGACGGCCGCCGGGTGCCAGCCGTGGTTCTCCACCGTCCAGGACAGCACCGGCAGGAAGATGAGCTGGCCGGAGGCGGAGGCGGCGGTGAGGATGCCGCTGACCAGGCCGCGCCGCTCGGTGAACCAGCGGTTGGTGACGGTGGCGGCGAACGCCAGCGCCATCGATCCGCTGCCGAGGCCGACCAGCAGGCCCCAGCACAGCATGAGCTGCCAGGGGGCCGTCATCCAGACGGTCAGACCGGCGCCGACGGCGATCACGGTGAGCGCGACGGCCACCACCCGACGGATGCCGAAGCGGTCCATCAGGGCGGCCGCGAAGGGCGCGGTGAGGCCGTAAAGCGCCAGGTTGACCGAGACGGCCGCGCCGATGGTGCCGCGCGACCAGCCGAACTCCTGGTGCAGCGGGTCGATGAGGAGACCGGGCAGGGAACGGAAGGCCGCCGCGCCGATGATCGTGACGAACGTGACGGCGGCGACGTACCAGGCGCGGTGCACCCGGCGGCGCCGGGCGGGCGGGGCCCGGTGCGGAGCGGCGGCTTCGGTTGTCTGAGTCACGTCATAGAGCGTCCTCGATCCGGTCGTGCGCAACGACTGGCCCGAAGGACAGCGTTCGCTAGGATCGGGCCATGAGCCTGGACGAGGACTTCCGCCCGCACCGCATCGTCGTGCTGGCCCTGGACGGCCTGCTCCCCTTCGAGCTCGGCATCCCGCACCGGATCTTCGGCCGCCCCGAAGACGCCGCGGGCCGGCGCCTGTACGAGGTGGTGACCTGCTCGGTCCGGCCGCCCGGCCCGGTCGACACGGACGCCGACTTCGCGGTGCACGTCGCGCACGGCCCCGAGGCGCTGGAGACGGCCGACACGGTGATCGTCCCGGCGTCGTACGAACTGGGCCCGCTCTACGACGAGGGCAGGCTGACCGACGAGCTGGCCGCCGCGCTCGCCCGTATCCGCCCCGGCACCCGCCTCGCCTCCATCTGCACCGGCGTGTACGTCCTCGCCGCCGCCGGACTCCTCGACGGCCGCCCGGCGACCACGCACTGGGCCGACGCCGAGCGGTTCCAGCGGCTGTTCCCGAAGATCGACGTGGACGCGGACGTGCTGTTCATCGACGACGGCGACGTGCTGACCTCGGCCGGGGTGGCCGCCGGGATCGACCTGTGCCTGCACATGGTGCGCCGCGACCACGGCACGGCCGTCGCCAACGACGTGGCCCGCCGCACGGTCGTACCGCCGCACCGCGACGGCGGCCAGGCCCAGTACATCGAGCGCCCCGTGCCCGACCTCCAGCTCGCCACGACCACCGCGGCCCGCGCCTGGGCGCTCGGCCGGCTGCACGAGCCGATCCAGCTCCGCGACATGGCCGCGCAGGAGTCCATGTCGGTGCGCACCTTCACCCGCCGGTTCCGCGAGGAGGTCGGCGTCAGTCCCGGCCAGTGGCTCACCCGGCAGCGCGTGGAGCGCGCCCGGCACCTGCTGGAGTCCAGCGAGCTGTCGGTCGACCAGGTGGCCCGGGACGCCGGTTTCGGCACGGCCCAGTCGATGCGCCAGCACCTGCAGCAGGCCCTCGGGGTGACGCCGACCGCGTACCGGCGGACCTTCCGCGCCGGGTCGGTGCGATGAACCGTCCACAGCCTGTGGACAAAGGCGGCCGGCTCCCGCGTCGCGGTCGGAACGGGCGGCCCGGTCACCGGACGGCGGCGCGCCCCCGCATCCGGCCTCGCGCCGCCGTCCGGTGCGACCCGCGCTCGGCGAGGACCCCGGCACCGCCGGGCCCTCGCCGTCCCCTCACGGCGAATCGTCGCCCACCAGCGTGTTCGCCTGATGACGCAACGTCAACACAGTTCAGATGATTGTCGGATCAAGCCTGGTTCGTGGTGCCGCGCACGGGTGCACCCGGGGCGCACCGCGGCACCGGACGCCTAGACCGCCTCGAAGGCGAAGTCCTCGTACGCGGACGGACCGCCCCCGTACGCCGACGCCGCGCCCTCCCGGGACTGTGAACAGCGGTCCAGTTCGCACCAGATGCTCTTGCCGGAGCCCTCGGGGCGCCAGCCCCAGCGGTCGGCCAGACAGTCGACGAGCGCCAGGCCCCGGCCGCCGGTCGCCTCGTCGCCGGCGCAGCGCGGGACGGGTGCGCGGGAGCTGGTGTCGGCCACCTCGAGCCGTACGGTGGCCGACGCGGCCGGGCCGGCGGCGTCCGCCGTGCCGGCTCCCGTGCCCGCGCCCGCCGCCGTGCCGGCCGCCGTCCCCGGCGTCTCCCCCGGCAGGGAGAGCCGCAGCACCGCCGGCCTGCCGGTGTGCACCACGGCGTTGGTCACCAGCTCGGACACCAGCAGGACCAGCGTCTCGGCCAACGGCTCGTCGGCCCCTATCCCGAGCCCGGAGAGCCGCGAGCGGGCCCATCTTCTGGCCCGCCCCACCTCCGCGGGGTCGGGCCGGATCTCCAGCTGCACTTGAAGCACCTGCACCGCTCACACCATCCGAACCGGCGGACACATGGCCCCGCACCGCACGAACGCCGCGACCCGAACCGCGACGCGCACCACGACGAGGGCCACGATCGTAGCCATTTTCTGCATGGCCAGGACAACGGCCAGAGCAAGGGTCACGGAACGTGATTCCCTTACGCGACAGCATGGTTGACGTACAGTCACCCCAACAAGCGCTTCGGGCATATTCCAGCGCGAAGGAGTACGCGTACGGCATACTGTGCGACGCGCTCGCCGGGGTGTCGAACAGGCGGCGAAACGGACGGGAGCCTGGGGCCGTTCCGCCCCGCGAGCAGCGGCGCGCACCGCGCGGTCCGGGGACGACCCGGGCGCACAGACGGCTCGGCACGAACTCGCGGCCACTCGCATCCCACACAAGGTACCCGAGGGGACGCGTGACTCCGGGACGTGACGAGTCACGTCAAGGACACAAGCCGATATCAACGCTCTGTGATGCCGGGACGCCACGATCCGCGACATCGTGGGCCAATGATTCCCCGAACCGGAGCCGCGTCCGCGCGTGTTGCGCGGCGAGCGCTACTCGGGAACGGTGAAGTACCGCGCGAAGGCCGGGACGACCTCCCCTTCGCCGACCCTGCCGTCGCCGTCGGCGTCGAGGGCCGTGGCGGTCGCCAGCGCGACGTCCTCCGGGACGCGCAGGACGCGCAGCACGCGGACGGTGTCGGGGACGGTGGCGCGGCCGTCGCCGTCCGGGTCCGCGACGGCCAGGGCCGCGTGCAGGAAGGGGCGGGCGATCTCGGCGAAGCGGTCGGGGTTGTCGCGCAGGCGCTTGACCGCGCCGGTGACGAACTCCTCGCGGCTGATGCGCTGGTCGCCGTCCCGGTCGGCGATGCCCGCCATGCCCTGCCAGAACGCCTCCGCTCCGGCGTAGAGCGCCTGTCCGCGGTCGGAGCGGGCGGGCACGGCGAACTCGGCGAGCAGGGCCTTGGCCGCGGCGCTGAAGTCCTCGCGGTCGATGTAGCCGTTGCCGTCCTGGTCGAAGCCGGCGAACCGGGCGGCGATCCTGCGCTCGTACTCGGTGCTGACCATGTCTTCTCGGGCCGCCTTCGTGTCGACGGGGGGGGTGATCCGGCTGGGAGCGTACGTCGGGCGCGGCGGGCTGGTGACGGGAAAACGGCGGTTGTGCCAAGACCGGGGGAATTTCGCGACAAGTCCGTGGCGGCGGGCGCGCGATGTGCTCGGGCCGGCGGGGGCGGGCCCGCGGCGGGCTCAGGCGGACAGCGGGTCGGCCTCGTCGGTGACGGCGGACTCGACGTCGGGGCGGACGTCGAAGAGGCGGCGGACGCCGAGCGCGCCGAGGACCCGGTTGACGTGCGAGCCGTCCTCCGCGCCCCGGTCCGGCAGGATCAGCCGCAGCCGGCCCTGGCAGGAGCGGATCAGCCGGCGGGCGGCGATGAGCACACCGACGCCGCTGGAGTCGCAGAAGAAGACCTCCGAGAGGTCCAGCACCAGGCTGTGGTGGCCCTCGGCGACCACGTCGTGCACCCGCTGGCGCAGCACCGGCGAGGTCATCAGGTCCAGCTCCCCGCCGACCCGGAGCACGGCCCACCCGTCCTGTTCGGCGCCGGTCACCTTGAATGTCACGGCCACGCCCCTCCGCTCGCCGGTTCGCGGAACCGCCCGGAAACGGAAGCAGTTCCTACGTTTCTTTCCGCGCGGCTGCCCAGCGGCCGTTCCCTGAAACTTCGCGTCGCAAACGGCACACGATCGACAAGGGGCTTGTTTCAGTCACTATCGATCCTGTTCGATCATAGTTGGACGCGGACCGAGTGAAGGATGTGTGAAGGGGGCACTATCACCTGCGACGTCTCGGGGGGCGCACATTGACACAAAGGGGCGTGCGTTGTCGGAGGTGCCGACTACATTCGAGACGACGGTGCAGACACGCTGGACCTGTCGGACGAGCGCGAGGGAGGGGCGACATGGCGCAGAAGGACGTACCGCCCCGCTGGGACCGCAAGATGCAGCAGCGGCTCGCCCGCGGTGAGGCAGCCGCCCTCGGCGAGCTCTACGACCGCTTCGCCTCCCTCGTGCACAACCTCGCCCACCGCGTGCTCGGCGACGAGCGGGCCGCCGACGGGGTCACCCGCGAGGTCTTCGCCCACGTCTGGGAACACCCCGACTCCTACGACCCCAAGCAGGGCCCGCTGCGCTCCTGGGTGGCCCAGGTGACCCACCGGCTGGCCGTGCAGCGGCTGCGCGCCACCGAGTCCGCCGCGCTGCCCCCGGGCGGGAGCGGCTCCGCCGAGGAGCTGGAGAGCCTGGAGAGCAAGGTGCGTCGCGCCTCGGTCGCCGCCCGCGCCGACTACATCGTCCACTCCATGCCCGCACCGCTGCGCGCCGCGCTCGAACTGGCCTACTTCCAGCGGCGCGACTACCGGCAGGCCGCCGCCGACCTCGGCGTCACCGAGGACGAGGCCCGCCGCCGGCTCCGCCTCGGCCTCCAGCTGCTGTCCACCGCCCACGACGCCGGCAGCCCGCGCGGGTACGGGGGTGCGGTGTGAACGGCCCCGAGTCCTTCGCGGCACACGAGGGCCCCGGCGACGGCCGCGAGCCCCGCATCCCGCCGCCCCGCGCCTCCGTCGAGGACAGCGGGCTGCCCCTGCCCGACCTCGCCGATCCTGGGGAACCGTCGCCCGTGCCGCTCGAGTTGTCGCACGACGTCCTGAAGTCGCTCCTCGGCGCCTGGGCCCTGGCGGCCTGCTCGGCGGCGGAGACGGCGGCCGTGGAGGAGCACCTCGGCGACTGCGGGGCCTGCGCGGACGAGGCGCGCCGGCTGCGCGAGGCCGTCGGCCTGCTGCACCAGCCGGAGAGCCTCGACCTGGACCCGGCGCTGCGCACCCGCGTCCTGCAGAGCTGCCTGACCCGCCGCCCGCCGCGCATCCCGGTGCCCGAGTGGGCGGCCCCGTACGACGCCGAGACCGCCCGGCTGGACGCGCTGCTGCAGGACTTCGGGGACGCCGAGTGGCACGCGCCGGTGCGGCTGCGGTGGTTCGAGGCCGACGAGGCGACGAGCCGCCGTACGACGGTGGCCGGGGTGATCGCCCATCTGCTGGCGGTGGACGGGCTGGTCGCGGTGGCGCTCGGCCTGGACGATCCGCTCACCGAGGCCGTCGGCGGCGAACGGACCCCGGCGGGACCGGCGGAGCGCACCAACGTGTTCTGGCGCTCGTCGCACTACCCGCCGACGCGGTCCGTGCGGGCGCCCTGGCGCGAGCAGAGCCACCGGCTGGTGCGGACGGTGTCCTTCACCGGCGGCAGCACCGGCGGACTCACGGTGCCGTACGGCGACTTCGGGCTGCCGCTGCACGACGCGATGCTGGACCGGGCCTTCGAGTGCTGGGTGCACGCGGAGGACATCGCGGAGGCGGTGGACTACCCCTACGAGCCGCCCGCGCCGCGGCACCTGCACCGGATGATCGACCTGGCGGCCCGGATGCTGCCGGTGGCGCTCGCCGAACGGCGGCGGGCGCGGCCGGCCGCGACGGGCCGGCCCCCGCGTCTGGTCACGGCCGGGCAGCCGGGGCGCAGCCTGCGGCTGGAGATCGAGGGCGCGGCCGGCGGGGAGTGGCTGATCCCGCTGGACTCGCCGGGCGCGGTGGGCTCCGCCGAGTTCGAGGTGGCCCATGTCGCCCTGGACGGCGTGGAGTTCTGCCGCCTGGCGGCGGGCCATGTGCCACCGGAGGACGCCGCGGCGGGACAGGTGGGCGACCGCGAGGCGATCCGGGACGTGCTGTTCGCGGCGGCGGGCCTGAGCCGGATGTGAGCGTGCGGCCCGGCCTAGGCGAACACCACCGTCCGGCGCCCGTTGAGCAGGATCCGGCGCTCCGCGTGCCACTTCACCGCGCGTGCCAGCGCCTGGCACTCGACGTCGCGGCCGACGGCGACCAGGCCCTCGGGGGTGACGTCGTGGCCCACCCGCTCGACCTCCTGCTCGATGATCGGGCCCTCGTCGAGGTCGGCGGTGACGTAGTGGGCGGTGGCGCCGATCAGCTTGACGCCCCGCGCGTGCGCCTGGTGGTACGGCTTCGCGCCCTTGAAGCTCGGCAGGAACGAGTGGTGGATGTTGATGATCCGGCCGCTGAGCCGCTTGCACAGGTCGTCGGAGAGGACCTGCATGTAGCGGGCGAGGACGACCAGTTCGACGTGCTCCTCGTGCACGATCTCCAGCAGCCGGGCCTCGCCTTCGGCCTTGGTCTCCTTCGTCACCGGGATGTGGTGGAAGGGGATGTTGTAGGAGCCCACCAGCTCCTCGAAGTCGGTGTGGTTGGAGACCACGGCCGCGATCTCCACCGGCAGGGCCCCGATCCGCGCCCGGAACAGCAGGTCGTTCAGGCAGTGCCCGAACTTGCTGACCATGAGCACGATGCGCATCTTCTCGTCGGCCCGGTTGAGCTGCCAGTCCATGTGGAAGGAGTCGCCGATCGCCGCGAAGCTCGCCCGCAGCTTCTCCACGGTCACCGGAGCCTCGGCCGAGAAGTGGACGCGCATGAAGAACAGGCCCGTGTCGTGGTCGCCGAACTGCTGGCTGTCCTCGATGTTGCAGCCGGTCATGAACAGGTAGCTCGACACGGCGTGCACGATGCCCTTCTTGTCCGGGCAGGAGAGGGTGAGGACATACTGGTCGGCCGGGTCGGCGGCGGCGCGGGCGGGCTGCTCGTTCATGCACCACAGGTTCCCACACCGGCCGTCCGCCGCGGACGGTCGTCCCGCAGGGCGGACGGGGTGCCGGCGGCCGGCGGCGCCGGTGGCCGCCCACGGACGGAACCGCCGCCCGCTACGCGGTCCTCGTCATGATCCGCAGGACCTCGAGGCTGCGCGGGGCGGTGTCCGGGTCGTCGCCGTCGCTGGCCGCGAGACGCAGGTGCGCGTCCCGGGCCGCCCGCACCGCCTCCGGCCACGCGTGGTGGTCGAGGTAGGCGGAGACCGGCGCGTCCGGGCCGACCTGGTGCATGATCCGCAGCACCCGCAGCACGGCCGTGTCGACCAGCGCCGCCTCCTGGGAGTCGCGGAATATCGTGCCGACGTACTTCTCCGCCGACCAGTTGTCCAGCCAGGTGTCCTCCACCAGCCGGTACACGGCGTCGGTTACGTCGCCGTATCCGTCCACACCGGCCAGCCAGACGTCCCTCTGGAAGACCGGGTCGGAGAGCATGTGCAGCGCGGAGCGCACATTGCTGCGCCAGCGCCACCACGGCATGTCGTTCAGTGGCATGCCGCCCATGGTGGAGGAGCGACGGCCGCGACGGGAAGAGTTCTCCGAACCTTGCACGGTCATCGATCGTACGTTCCCCACCACATCCGTCACACCGGCCCCCCGAATTCACCTCGGCGTCACCGTTCATTGACCGAGGGTCACTCTCGGGTTAGTGGTGTGAGGGAATCGTGCGTGTGCATGACCGGCAGGCGACGCATCCGCAGCACCTTCCCCCTCTCCTTCACCCGGCCCGTCAGAGCGGCCCTGCTCTCCGCGGGCGCACTGGCCGCGGTCACGTCGCTCACCGCCGGATGCGGGGTCGTCCCCGGAGCCACGGGGGGCTCCGGGGACGACCCGGTCAAGGTGATGACCTGGGCGCCGCAGAACACGGACGCCACCAACAAGCCGGGCATGCCGGCGATGGCCCGCGCCTACGGGAAGTGGATCAACGCCCACGGCGGCATCAACGGCCGCAGGCTCGAGATCCTGACCTGCAACGACCACAACGACAGCGTGGGCGCGGCGAAGTGCGCCCGGCGCGCGGCCGCCGAGGACGTGGTCGCCGTCGTCGGCTCCTACAGCCAGTACGTCGACTCCTACCTCGCCCCGCTGGAGAGCGCGGGCATCCCGTACATCGGCGGCTACGGCATCAGCAGCGACGAGTTCACCGGTCAGATGTCGTACCCGGTCAACGGCGGCCAGCCCGCCCTGCTGGCCGGTCTCGGCCGGGCGCTGGCCTCGGTCTGCGGACCGGTCGCCCTGGTGCGTCCGGACAGCATCGCCGGCGACCAGCTGCCCACCCTGCTGGACTCGGGCCTGAAGGAGGGCGGGCACGCGGCGACCGGCGACCAGCTCGCCGCCGAGAACGCCACCGAGTACGACTCCCAGGCCGAGCGGGCGCTGCGGTCCGCGACGCAGGACGCGACGAAGAAGGGCTGCGTGGTGCCCGCGCTCGGGGACCGCACCGGCACCTTCATGGACTCCTTCCGGCGGGCCCGCGACGCCTTCCCGGCGGTGCGCACGGCGACCGTGACGGGCAGCGTCGACCAGAGCGTCATCAACGCGACGGGCGGCGCCTCGAGCCCCTACGAGGGGGCGTACATCACCGGCTGGTACCCGGTGACGTCCGACCCGCGGTGGGACCCGATGAAGAAGGTGATCAACGAGGAGGCCTTCGGCGACAACCGCATCGACCCCGCGGACGCCGGAGTGCAGACCACCTGGATCGCCTACACCGTGCTGAAGGCCGTGCTGGAGAAGATCGGCCGCGGCGAGGTGAGCGCCGACAGCGTGCGGCACACCCTCAACAAGGGCCTGAAGGTGTACACCGGCGGCCTCACCCCGACCCTGCACTGGCCCTACGAAGGCAAGCTCGCCGGCCTCGGCCTGCCCCGCCTGGTCAACGCCGACGTGACCCTGCAGGTGGTCCAGGACGGCAAGCTGGTCGAGGCGAAGAAGACCGCGGGCTCGGGATTCGACGGAATCACCGACATGACGAGCACGCTCCAGGGAGCGGACCTCACCTGACCCGGCCCGCGGCGCGGCGCCCCGGCCGGCTCAGAGCTGGGTCGGCTGGCGCTGGGTCAGGCCGTACTTCGTCGCGATGGTGTTCCAGAGCGCCGCGGCCTTGACCTTCTCGGCGCTCGCGGTGCCGCTCTCCCGGTTGCCGGCCGCGGTCTGACCGGTGACCCGGGCGCGTCCCTTGTGGCAGCCCTTCCTGCCGCCGACCTGGTCGGCCCAGGCGGCGTAGTTGTTGTCGGCGGCGGCCGAGGCCTGCCAGGCCTTGGTGAGGGCGGCCGTCAGCTCGGCGTTGGCCGGCAGCCTGTCGACCGAGAGCTTGCCCAGCCGGGTCACGAGGCCGCTGCGCTGCTTGGCGGCGTTGCGCAGGTCGGAGGCGGCCTGGCCGAGGTTGTTGCACTGCTTGACGTTCGCCACCGCCTGGATCACCGAGGCCCGGCTGCTGCCGCTGTCGGCGAGCAGCTTGTCCAGGGCGATCGCCTGCTGCTCGGCCGGGTCGGCGGACTCGGCCGCCGAGGGCGAGTCCTGGGTGGCCGGGGCGGAGGCGGCGACGGTCTGGTTGTCGTCGCCCTTGTCCCCTTTTCCGCCGCTGAGCAGCGCGCCGGCGCCCACGCCCAGCACCACGATGCCCACGCCGGCGGCGGCGATCAGGGGCACCCGCGAGCGGCCCCCGCGGCCGCGGTCGTCGTCCCGCGGCGGCTCGTACGAGGGCCGCGCCGGGCCGGGGTAGGCGTTGTTCGGCTGCTGGACCCGCGGCATCTGCTGCGTGGTCCCGGCCGGGCCGGAGTCTGCGGGGCCGCCGCGGAAGAGGTTGTCGAACTCGGCGGGCGGCTGCCGCTCACCGCTCTGCGCCTGGGCGGCGAAGGGCGGGATGTACTGCGTGGCGTCCGCGTCGGAGTGGGCGGCCGGCGCGGGGGGCTGCTGGGCCCGCCCGAGGTACCGGGTGTCCTCCCCGGCCGACTCGGGCGGCAGCGCGCCCGGCGTCACCGGCGGTATGTACTGCGTCGCGCCCTCGTCGACGGGGGATCCCTGCACGGGCGGTATGTACTGGGTCGCGCCCTCGTCCGCGGGGACCGGCGGTATGTACTGGGTCGCGCCGTCGGCGGCCGGGGGCAGCGGGGCGCCCTGCGCCGGGTAGGCGGGCGGCAGGGGGCCCGAGGGGGCGCCCTGCGCCGGATACTGCTGGTAGGCGTCGGGCGTGCCGTAGCCGGGCTGCGGGCCCGCGCCATAAGCGGACTGCTGGCTCTGCCCGTACGCGGCCGGGCCGCCGTCGTACCCGGGCTGCGCGCCGCTCGGCCCGTAGCCCTGGCCGTGGCCGTACGCCTGGCCGTCGTACGACGGGGCCGGCGCGCCCTCGGGCGGCAGCGGGCCGGGACCGCCGGCGGGCTGCTGCTGTTCCGGGGCGCCCCACTGCTGGGCGGCCGCCGGCGGCCAGCCCTGGTCCTGCTGGTGCTGCGGCTGCTGCGGGTCGGGGCCCCAGGCGCCGCCCCAGGCCTGGCCGCCGGCGGGCGCCGCCGGGGCCGGGCTGCCCGTCGTGCCGGGCAGCAGGGGCTCGCCTCCGTCGGAGGGCAGCACGATGCCTTCGTGCGCGGGTCGCGCCGAGGGCTCCTCGCCCTGTCCACTCTGCGTCACCGGGACTCCTACGAATGGGGGACCTTCGGAATCGTCGGCTCACGCTACCGGGTCCCCGGAGCCGGGTGCCACGCAGCTCAGGACGCGATCTTCTCCCCAGTGACAGCGGTAACAAAACCACCCCGCGGCACGCTGTATAAGGCAACCGTCGTGCGTGCCCGTGCCGTTGGCCGTGCGTTCACGCGCCGCGGGGCTTTCGTTCAGGCGGCCGGCTGGAGGTCGAGGCGGGCGCCGAACTCCCTGACCACCGCTTCCTCCCGGAACGGCTCCAGGCGCTGCTGCAGGTCCTCCAGGTACTCGGCGCCCCGGTTGGAGCGCAGCGTCTCCAGCAGTTCCACCGCCTTGAGGCCGGTGCCGCAGGCCTGCTCGATCTCGCGCTGCTGCACCTGGGCCGTGGCGAGGAGCACATAGCCGATGGCGCGGCGCCGGACCCGGGTCGCGGGGTGGCCGGCCAGCGACTGCTCGGCGTACCGGGCCGCCGCCTCGGCCTGGCCGAGGTCTCGGTGGCAGTGCGCCAGCTCGTCGGCGAGATAGGCCTCGTCGAAGTGCGCGATCCACGCCGGGTCGTCCCCGGAGGCCGCGTCCGCCCGTTCCATCGCGCCGACCGCCCGGCCCTCCGCCGCCTGCGCCGCGCGGATATCGCCGAGCAGGGCGTGCCCGCGCGCCTCCGCCGCGTGGAACATCGCCTCCGCTCGCGGTGTCACCCGTCCGCGCGCGCCCTCCTGCGCGGCGCGCGCGAGCTGGGAGATCTCGCGCGGGTTGCCGAGCTGCGCGGCCAGGTGGCTCATGGAGGCGGCGAGGACGTACCCGCCGTAGCCGCGGTCGCCGGCCGCCTGGGCCAGCCGCAGCGACTGGATGTAGTAGCGCTGGGCCAGGCCGGGCTGCCCGGTGTCCACCGCCATGTAGCCGGCCAGCTCGGTGAGCCGGGCCACGGTCGCGAAGAGCTCCCGTCCGACCGCCTCCCGGTACGACCCGGCGAGCAGCCCGGAGACGACGCTGTTGAGGTAGTGCACGACCACCGGGCGCACGTGCCCGCTGCCGTACTGGTGGTCGAGGTCCGTCAGCGCCTGGGTCATGGACCGTACGGCCGCCACGTCGGACAGGCCCACGCGCGGGCCCGCCTGCCGGGACACCTGGGGGTCCGGCGCCGAGATCAGCCAGTCGCGGCTGGGCTCGACCAGCGCGGAGGCGGCGACGGAGGAGCCGGACAGGAAGTCCCGCCGGCCCACGTCGCTGCGCCACAGCTCGCAGACCTGCTCGATGGCCCCCAGTACCGTCGGCGAGAACTGGAGACCGACCCCCGAGGCGAGGTTCTTGCCGTTGGCCATGCCGATCTCGTCGATCGTGACCGTACGGCCGAGCTTGCGCCCGAGCGCCTCGGCGATGATCGCCGGGGCCCGGCCCCGCGGCTGCTGGCCGCGCAGCCAGCGGGCCACGGACGTCTTGTCGTAGCGCAGGTCGAGCCCGTGCTCGGCGCCGCACATGTTGACCCGCCGGGCCAGTCCGGCGTTGGAACACCCCGCTTCCTGGATGAGTGCCTGCAGCCGTTCGTTCGGCTGCCTCGCCACGAGAGGCCTTGCGGCCATGTCCTACCCCCTGCGAACCCCTGGAGCGTGAAGATCCGGCCGGAGGGTTCCGGCCGAGCAGATCACTGCCCAGCTGACATACCGTCAATGCGTGACATGTGCGGTTTGCCGGGGTGTAGGCAGTTGCCACCCCCATCCCTGGCTACCCAGCTCCCGCCCCGGTTCCTCCCGCGCGCCCCCACTCGTGCACCCATGCGCCCCAAATGCGAAAAGGATGCTCCTCCCCCGCGCGCGCTCCGGCCGTAACCCGAGGTGAGCGCGGGAGTTGAGTGAGCGTGGAAGAGACGATCGCGGGCACCCAGGCCGCCCAGATTCCGCAGCAGCGCGGGCAGTCGCTGCTGGAGACCGCCGTGCGCTACGCCGAGGAGCGGCACTGGGACGTGTTCCCGGGCACCTGGCTGGAACCGGTCGGCGGAGGGGAGCGCTGCTCGTGCGGCGACGCCTCCTGCCCCGCGCCGGGTGCGCACCCCGCGCGCCCCGACTGGGCGGGCCAGGCGACCGGCAGCGCGACCGTGGTCCGGCGGATGTGGCAGCAGCAGCCGGCGGCGTCGGTCCTGCTGCCCACGGGGCTCACCTTCGACGCGGTGTCCGTCCCGGAGAGCGCCGGGTTCCTGGCGCTGGCCCGGATGCAGCGGATGGAGCTGACCCTCGGCCCCGTGACGCTGACCCCGGACCGGCGCATGCAGTTCTTCGTGCTGCCGGGAGCTGCCACCAAGGTCCCCGGCCTGGTGCGCACGCTGGGCTGGTCGCCGGCCTCGCTGGATCTGGTGGCGCTGGGCGAGGGGGACTACGTCGCCGCTCCCCCGACCCGGTTCGGCTCCCGGGGCGCCGTGCAGTGGGCCTGCCGGCCGACCCCCGCCAACCGGTGGCTGCCGGACGCCGAGGAGCTGATCCCGCCACTGGCCTACGCGTGCGGCCGGGACCGCTGACGGCCCGCACCGCGGGCACGGTCGCATACCGGGGAGGAGCGGGAGCGCCGTAGCCTTCCTGCATGACCGAAGCTGCGGTGTGCGTACGGGGGCTCTGGAAGCGATTCGGGCAGCAGGTTGCCGTCGGGGGCATCGATCTCGACCTGCCCGCCGGGAAGTTCATCGGGCTGGTCGGCCCGAACGGCGCCGGGAAGACCACGACCCTGTCCATGGTGACCGGGCTGCTGCGCCCCGACGAGGGCTCCGTCGAGGTCGTCGGACACGACGTGTGGCGCGACCCGGTGGCCGTCAAGGCGCGGATCGGCGTACTGCCCGAAGGGCTGCGGCTGTTCGAGCGGCTGTCGGGACGCGAGCTGCTCGGGTACTCGGGCCGGCTGCGGGGGCTGCCCGGCGCCGAGACCGACGAGCGGGCCGCGCAACTGCTGGACGTGCTCGACCTCGCCGGGGCGCAGCACAAGCTGGTCGTCGACTACTCGACCGGCATGCGCAAGAAGATCGGCCTCGCGGCCGCCCTCCTCCACAACCCCGAGGTGGTCTTCCTCGACGAGCCGTTCGAGGGTGTCGACCCGGTGTCCGCGCAGACGATCCGGGGCGTGCTCGAGCGGTACACGGCCTCCGGAGCCACCGTCGTGTTCTCCTCCCACGTCATGGAGCTGGTCGAGTCGCTGTGCGACTGGGTGGCCGTCATGGCGGCGGGCCGCATCCGCGCCACCGGACCGCTGGCCGAGGTGCGCGGCGAACACCCGACGCTGCAGGCGGCCTTCCTGGAGCTGGTCGGGGCGCGCGGCCGGGACTCCGCGTCCCGGCTGGACTGGCTGGGCGGCGGTGCGGCCCGATGACGGGCACCACCACCGTCCTCGTACGGCTGAAGCTGTCGCTGCTGCGCAACGGGCTGCGGCAGTCCGCGGGCCGACGGGCCGCGTTCGTCGCCTCGGCGGTCGTCGCGCTGCTGTTCGCCATGCTGCAACTGCTGGGCCTGCTCGCGCTGCGCGGGCACGCGCACGCCGAGGCCGTCGCCGTGCCCGGGACCGCCGTGCTGGCACTGGGCTGGGCCGTGATGCCGCTGTTCTTCCCCGGCGGCGACGAGACCCTGGACCCCACCCGGCTGGTGATGCTGCCGCTGCGCCCGCGCCCCCTGGTGCGGGCCCTGCTGGCCGCCTCACTGGTCGGGGTAGGGCCGCTGTTCACGCTGCTGGTCCTGTCCGGATGCGCGTTGTCGGTGGCGCACGGGGCCGCCGGGTACGTCACCGCGGTGATCGCCGTGGTCCTCGCGCTGCTGGTCTGCGTGGCGCTCGCACGGGCCGTCGCCGCCGCCAACGTACGGCTGCTGACCAGCAGGAAGGGGCGTGATCTGGCCGTACTCAGCGGGCTGGTGATCGCCGTCGGGGCCCAGCTCGTCAACTTCGGCGCCCAGCGCCTGGGTTCGGCCGGGCTCGGGCCGCTGCGGCCGGTCGCGGACGTGCTGTCCTGGGTGCCGCCGGCGTCCGCGGTCGGCGCGGTGCGCTCGGCGAGCGACGGGGCGTACGGCGTCGCGGCCGGCCGACTGCTGCTGTCGCTCGCCGCGTCGGCCCTGCTGGTCGCCGTGTGGGCGCGGAGCCTCGACCGGCTGATGACCGCGCCGGACGGGTCCACCCTGCGGGACGCGGACGCCGGCGGCGGGGACCGCTCCACCGCGGGCGGGCTCGGCCGGCTGCTGCCCGGCGGGCGCACGGGCACGGTCATGGAACGCGCCCTGCGCTACGTCTGGCGCGACCCGAAGACCAAGTCGGCCTGGGTGACCTCGCTGGCCATCGGGCTGATCGTGCCGGTCTTCAACGCCGTCCAGGGCACCGGTTCCATCTACTTCGCGTGCTTCGCCGCCGGGATGCTCGGCATCCAGATGTACAACCAGTTCGGCCAGGACACCTCGGCGTTCTGGATGGTGGCCATGACGATCTCCTCGCCGCGCGACGCCTACGCCGAACTGCGCGGTCGCGCGCTGGCCCTGCTGGTGATCACCCTGCCGTACGCCGCGCTCGTCACGGTGCTGACCACCGCGCTGCTGGGCGCCTGGGAGCGGCTGCCCGAGGTGCTGGGGCTGTCCCTGGCCCTGCTGGGGGCCATGCTGGCGACCGGCGCCTGGACCTCGGCCGGCTTCCCGTACTCCATCCCGCAGGAGGGCCACAAGAACGTGGCGCCCGGGCAGGCGGGCCTCGCCTGGATCTCCGTCTTCGGCGGCATGGTCGCCTCCGCCCTGCTCTGCGCCCCGGTCATCGCGGTGACGATCTGGCTGAACGTCATCGCGGGCGGGGACGCGTGGAGCTGGGTGCTGCTGCCGCTGGGGGCGGCCTACGGGGCGGGGATCGCCTTCGGGGGCCTGCGCCTGGCCGCGCCGCGCACGGCGGCCCGCCTGCCGGAGATCCTGACGGCGGTGAGCAAGGGGTGAGCCGGGAGGGGGGTCAGCCCGCCGCGAGGCGTTCGAGGAAGGGCTCCACGGCCGCCCGCCATGCCATCGGCTGGTCGTAGTGGACGAGGTGGCCGGCCTCGGCGACCTCCGCGTACTCGCCGAGGGGCAGCACCCGCACCATCTCCTGCGCCTCGGCCCGCCCCAACTCCCCGTCGAGACCGCGCACGACGAGCGTGGGGCAGCGCACCTGGGCCAGCTCCTCCCAGTGGGCGTCGTACACCCAGCTCTCCCGGGTGCGGAGCATCTGGTCGGGTTCGAAGACGGGGCGCCAGCCGTCGGCGGACTCATGCATCACCTCGGCGTAGAACTCGCCGCGCGAGGGGTTGGGCCGCTCCACCCAGGGATCGTCCTCGCCGAACCACTTGCGGACGTCGGCCAGGGTGGCGAAGGGGACGGGCCAGGAGCGGAACCATTCGGCCCACTCCCGCTGCGAGGCCGCGCCGAGCGCGGAGGCCCGCATGTCGCAGACGACCAGTCCGCGCACCAGGTCCGGGCGCCGGGCGGCGAGCTGCCAGGCGGTCAGGGCGCCCATGGCGTGGCCGACGAGGACGGCGGGGCCGAGACCGAGCTGCTCCAGGGCCGCCTCCGCGTCGTCGACGTAGGCCTCCCGGCCGTAAGCGGCCTGCGGGGGCTTGTCGCTGCGGCCGTGACCGCGCTGGTCGAGGGCGACCGCGCGATGGCGCTCGGCGAGCCAGCGGGCGGTGGCCGCCCAGTGCGAGGCGCGGCCCATCAGGCCGTGCAGTAACAGCACCCCCGGAGCGCCCGGCTCCGCCTCCGGTTTCGGAGGGTCGGCATACTCCCAGGCGGCCAGGCGCACCCCGCCCGTTCCCATCACGTCGATACGCCGTGCCATCGGCCTGGTACCCCCCAGCTCCGCCTGCCTCGTACCGGTGTACTGCCGTTCTCGCCGTCCGTCGTCCCTGCCGTCGCAGACTATCGAATGCCTTTTCGAAAATACTGCCTCTGCTACCAACACCCCTCATTCGAGTGACGCCCCCCGAGGAATGATCGCCGCCGCCGAGGGGATCTTTCTGGCGGGAGGCGGACCACTCGGGGAAAAGCGGTCCGAGGGGAATGACCCTGAGAGCTCGGGGCTCCGGGTCAGCAACAGGGGAGGACAGGCCCCGGCGCCGACAGGCGCCGGGGCCCTCCCGTGTCAGCGCTTGGCGACGAACACGTGCGAGGCGACGTCCGCCTCCAGCTCGGCCGCCTCACCACCGCTGCCGACGAGCACCCCGCCCGCCGACTCCGTCACGCTCACCACCGAGCCGGGCTGCACACCCGCACGGCGCAACGTGTACATGAGCTGCGCGTCCGTCTGGATCGGCTCCCCGATCCGCCGGACCACGACCGTCTTGCCGTCCGTCCCCGCGTCCAGATCGGCCAGCGACACCATGCCCTCGTCCAGGAACGGGTCCGCCCCGTCCTTCTCGCCCAGCTCCTCCAGGCCCGGGATCGGGTTGCCGTACGGCGACTCGGTGGGGTGGCGCAGCAGCTCCAGCACCCGGCGCTCCACGGCCTCGCTCATCACGTGCTCCCAGCGGCACGCCTCCGCGTGCACCTGCTCCCACTCCAGGCCGATCACGTCGACCAGCAGACACTCCGCGAGCCGGTGCTTGCGCATCACACGCGTGGCCAGCCGGCGCCCCTCGTCCGTGAGCTCCAGATGGCGGTCGCTGGCCACCGACACCAGACCGTCGCGCTCCATGCGGGCCACGGTCTGGCTCACCGTCGGCCCGCTCTGGTCCAGCCGCTCCGCGATGCGGGCGCGCATGGGGACTACGCCTTCCTCTTCGAGCTCGAGGATGGTGCGGAGATACATCTCCGTGGTGTCGATCAGTCCGGACATACGTGCCCCTCGATTACCTCTGCCGGAACCTGCCCGGCGCGTGCGCTGGCCCTGACTTCAATTCTGCCGGATACCACCGACAACCGTGCCGCACCGAGCGAACGAACGACCCACGCGCGCGACCGCCTCCGGCGCCCGGCGCACACCCGCGCCCCCGCGGCCGCCCGCCGTATTGACACCGCACTGGTCCAGACCGCACGGTGATCCGCGACACAGACGCTGCGAAGGGGCACCGCATGAGCGACGGCACACCCGCCGACCTGTTCTTCGACGCCGCCATCGGCCTGCTGCAACGGGTCCGCGAGGAGGAGGCCGGGGCGATCAGCGCCGCCGCCACCCTGCTCGCCGACACCGTGGCCTCCGGCGGCCGCCTGTTCGCCTTCGGCGCCGGCCACTCCTCGCTGGCCGCCCAGGACGTCGTCTACCGGGCCGGCGGCCTCGCGCTCATGAACCTGCTCACCGTCCCCGGAGTCGTCGGCGTCGACGTCACCCCGGCCACCCTCGGCTCCGCCCTGGAACGCGTCGACGGACTCGCGAGCGCCGTCCTGGACACCTCCCCGCTCCGCGCCGGCGACGCCCTCGTGATCATCTCCCTCTCCGGCCGCAACGCCCTGCCCGTGGAGATGGCCACCGGCGCCCGCGCCCGCGGCGTGAAGGTCATCGGCGTCACCTCGGTCGCCTACGCCGCCGAGACCACCTCCCGGCACTCCTCCGGCACCTTCCTGAAGGACCACTGCGACGTCGTCCTCGACTCGAAGATCTCGGTCGGCGACGCGGAACTCACCCTCGACACCATCCCGGCGCCCTTCGCCCCGGCCTCGACCGTGGTCACCACCGCCCTGATGCAGGCCGTCGTCGCCACCGCCGCGGCAGCCCTCGCCGACCGCGGCATCGAACCCCCGCTGCTGCGCTCCGGCAACGTCGACGGCGGCCACGACTGGAACGCCCGGGTCATGACGGAGTACGGCGACCGCATCTTCTACCGGCACTGACGCCGGGGCCACCGGCGCTGACACCGGGGCTCTCGGCACTGGCATCGGGGCCACCGGCACTGACACCGGCACGAGGGCCACCGGCACTGACACCGGCACGGGGGCCACCGGTGCTGACACCGGGGCTACCAGCACTTGCATCGGGGCCACCGGCGCTGACACCACGGCCGCCGGCCAGGCCCTACTCCCCGGCCCGGGGCGCCCGCGCCGCGTCCGCGAGATCCAGCGCCGCCCCCACCCGCGCCGCCACGTCCTCCGCGTACGCCGCGTCCGAACGCTCGAAGCGGTTCCGGGCGGCCCCGCGCAGGAACGTGACCACGCCCAGCGTCCGGCCCCGGCTGCGCAGCACGGCGCACAGTGCGTGCACCGCGTCCTCGGGCCACTGCCGGGCCAGCGCCCAGTCCCGCGCCCGCTCGGCCGGCACCGACCCCGCGTCCGCGCGCACGGTGCCGGCCCGCTCGACGCACTGCAGCACCGGGTGCCCCGCCTCGTAGCGCAGCGGCAGCCCGGCCGCGCCCGTGACCAGGCTCGGTCCCGGCGCCCCCGCGGGGGACGCGGCCAGCCGCACCAGCCGTACCGGAGACGAGTCGTCGCCCTCCGCGCGCGGGGCCCCCGCCAGGCGGTCGAGCAGCGCGTGGTCGGCGAAACCGGCGAGCGCGAAGTCCAGATGGACGGTGGCCGCCTCCGCCGGGTCCTCGCACTCCGCGGCCGCCCGGGCGGCCCGGTGGAGCTGATTGGAACGGAAGCGCAGCAGGGACGCCTCCTGCTCGCCCTGCTTGGCCTCCGTGACGTCCAGGAAGAGCCAGCCCACCCCGAGCGGCACCGGTTCCTCCGCGAGCGGCGAGGCCAGCCGCACGAACCCGCTGCGCCAGCAGCGCCGCCGCTCGCCCTCGGGCCCGCGCACCGCCACCCACATCTCGGCGGGCGCGGGCGGCGCGCCCTCGGCCAGCACATGGGTGAGGGCGCTCTCCAGCTCCTCCACCCCCTGGGCGAGCAGCTCGCCCAGGGGCCGCCCCAGTGCCGACGTCCGCCCGATGCCCAGAGCCCGCGCCGCGTGCCCGTTGACGACGGCCGGCCGCAGATCGGCGTCCACGAGGACCACGCCCCAGGACGCGTCCTCGAACAGCGCCTCGCTCAGCGCGATCGACCGCTCCAGGTCGATCTGCGCGTGCACCTCGCTGAAGGCGCAGTACACCCCCGCCGGCTTCCCGTCCGGTCCGCGCACGGCGGCGGACTGCGTGCGCACGAGCACCCGCCCGCCGTCCTTGGTGACCAGCGCGAACTCGTGCACCTGCCGGCCCGGCGCGTGCATGGCGGACATCAGGCGCTCCTGGACCTCCTCGGCGTCCGCGCTGCGCACCGCCCAGCCGGCGAACCCGTGCCGCCCGACCGCCTCGCCGACCGTCCAGCCCAGGATGCGCTCCGCCTCGCGGTTCCAGTGCGTCACCACCCCGTCGGCGTCGAACGCGCACAGGGCCGCGTCCATGCCGTCCAGCAGCGCGGCGAGCAGATCGGAACCGCCGGGCTCGTCAGGGCAGTCGGCGCCGGCCGGCCCGTGCGGGCCGCCCCGCTCGGGCTCGTCGGGCCCCAGCTCGTCGGTGGTCCCACTCCGCCGGGAAGCACTCACCTGGACCCCCTGGACGCTGCGTCCGCGCACGCACGGCGCTCGGTTCGCTCACTGGCCTTCATTCAACTCGAACGTGACGCAGCCCACATCCTGTTCCCGCAAGATTGCCGCAATCATTGCCCGGCCGACGCCATGAGCCGCAGGTCGACCCACTCGTCGCGCTCCCCGTCGAGCACGTACCGGTCGACCTCCACGAACCCGTGCCGCCCGGCGAACCGCAGCCCGTCCTCGTTCACCGCCAGCACACACGTCTCGACGGTCTCCGCCCCCAGCCCGCGCGCGTGCGCCAGCCCGTCCTCGTAGATCACCGACCCGAACCCGCGCCGCCGGAACCCGGGCAGCACCCGTGCGATCACGGTCGCCACCCGCTCCTCCCCGGTCGGCGGCCGAACGGTGGAGCACCCGACCAGCTCCTCCCCGAGATAGGCGTTCACCAGCCGGTACCGCCCCACCCGCGTCCGCGCCCCCGCGAGGGACATGGCAGCGGGCGGCACCACCACGTTGTGCACGTACCGCCACTGCTCGAGCATGCCGTCGCCGTCCACGGCCCGGATCCGAAGGTCACCCATGCCCGGCAAGCTAGGGGCACCCCTCGCGGCCCGTCCACCGCATTGGGCCGCCGGGCGGCCGGGGTCCTCGATAAATCCCTTGAGCATCCGCGAAGCGCTTCTTAGGGTGTGGGTTACACGAGAAGGGAGGTGGTTCGGCAGATGTATGAGAACCGGACGCGTGAGGTGGCTGCGGGCTAGCGGTCCGCCACCACATCCAGTGCGGTGCCGGACCAGCGCGTGACAGACGCGTGCAGCCGGCCCAATCCCAAGCAGTCACCCGACCCGCGAGCTCGCCGGTACGTCCGGCCGGCTTCGCCGCCTTCCGGTGGTGGAACCGAGCTCGCGGGTCGTCTGCGTGTGGGGTCAGGGGCTCAGGCGTTGCAGGGTCCAGGAGCCGTCGGGGCGGCAGGTGTAGCGCAGGCGGTCGTGGAGGCGGTTCTCGCGGCCCTGCCAGAACTCGACCGTCTCCGGGGCGATGCGGAAGCCGCCCCAGTGCGGCGGGACCGGGATCTCCTCGTCCTCCGGGTAACGCGCGTCCAGTTCGGCGTAGGCCGCTTCCAGTTCGGCGCGGGACGCGATCACGGAGGACTGGGCGCTGGCCCAGGCGCCCAGCCGGGAGCCGCGCGGGCGGGTGCGGAAGTAGGCGGCGGTCTCCTCCCGGCCGGTGCGGCGGGCGACGCCGGTGACGATGACCTGGCGGGCGATCGGGTGCCAGGGGAAGAGCAGCGACACGTACGGGCCGGCGGCGAGTTCGCGGGCCTTGCGGGAGCCGTAGTTCGTGTAGAAGACGAAGCCGTCGGAGTCGAACTGCTTCATCAGGAC
Organism: Streptomyces sp. NPDC038135; assembly: GCF_055601245.1. Classification (NCBI taxonomy): domain Bacteria; kingdom Bacillati; phylum Actinomycetota; class Actinomycetes; order Kitasatosporales; family Streptomycetaceae; genus Streptomyces; species Streptomyces sp. NPDC038135. The sequence continues at coordinate 290,237 of NZ_JBVJXS010000007.1, forward strand.
CGTGCGGGAACTGGGCCGGCCCGCCGCGTCCGCGGTGGACACGACCATCGCGTTGGGTTCGTAGAGCGTGCCGTGCAGGGCCGCCCGTGCTGCGTCCTCGAACCAGCCGGCGAACTGGTCCATCGGGTGTGCCGGCAGGTCCTTCTCGTCGAGGCCCGCGGCCCGGTACTGCTTGCGCATGGCGGCGGGGTCCAGCAGCGGGTCGGGGCTGGGTTCGCGGTCGGTCACGCGGTCATCCTGCCGTATCGAACGCGCATGGCACTCAGTGTCGCGTGGGCTCCCCAACTGTGGCACTCGGGGTTATGGTGCTGCTTCCGCCGCGGTTTGGGTGACCACCGGCCGATCGGGGCATCACCGGTGTGACCGCCGCCGACATTCATTAGGAGCCGCCTGATGTCCGATTTCGTACCCGGACTCGAAGGGGTCGTCGCGTTCGAGACGGAGATCGCCGAACCCGACAAGGAAGGCGGTGCCCTGCGGTATCGGGGCGTCGACATCGAGGACCTGGTCGGGCACGTCTCCTTCGGGAACGTGTGGGGTCTGCTGGTCGACGGCGCCTTCAACCCCGGCCTGCCGCCGGCCGAGCCGTTCCCGATCCCGGTGCACTCCGGTGACATCCGGGTGGACGTGCAGTCGGCGCTCGCCATGCTGGCCCCCGTCTGGGGTCTGAAACCGCTGCTGGACATCGACGTGGAGCAGGCGCGGGCCGACCTGGCGCGGGCCGCGGTGATGGCGCTGTCGTACGTCGCCCAGTCGGCGCGCGGGCAGGGGCTGCCGATGGTGCCGCAGCGGGAGATCGACAAGGCGGGTTCGGTGGTCGAGCGGTTCATGATCCGCTGGCGGGGCGAGCCGGACCCGAAGCACGTGGCCGCCGTGGACGCCTACTGGACCTCGGCCGCCGAGCACGGCATGAACGCGTCCACCTTCACCGCCCGGGTCATCGCCTCCACGGGCGCGGACGTCGCGGCCGCGCTGTCGGGTGCGGTCGGTGCGATGTCCGGTCCGCTGCACGGCGGTGCGCCCTCGCGGGTGCTCGGGATGATCGAGGAGATCGAGCGCACCGGGGACGCGGAGGCGTACGTCAAGCAGGCCCTGGACCGCGGCGAGCGCCTGATGGGCTTCGGGCACCGGGTGTACCGGGCGGAGGACCCGCGGGCGCGGGTGCTGCGGCGTACCGCGCGGGAGCTGGGGGCGCCGAGGTTCGAGATCGCCGAAGCGCTGGAGAAGGCCGCGCTGGAGGAGCTGCACAACCGGCGGCCGGACCGGGTGCTGGCGACCAACGTGGAGTTCTGGGCGGCGATCATGCTGGACTTCGCGCAGGTTCCGGCGCACATGTTCACGTCGATGTTCACGTGTGCGCGGACGGCCGGGTGGTCGGCGCACATCCTGGAGCAGAAGCGGACGGGGCGCCTGGTGCGGCCGTCGGCGAAGTACGTGGGGCCGGGGCCGCGCAGCCCGCGGGACATCGAGGGGTACGCGGACATCGCCCACTGAGCGTGCCGCTGGGGGGCGCGGGCGGGCCGCCCGCGCCCCTCTTTCGGCACGGGGTCACGCCGGTGCCAGCAGGTCCCCGTGGTGCCGCTGGGCCGCCAGCGGGTGGGCCCTGAGCTTGCCCTTGAGTTCGTTGTAGCCGTACTCGGCGTACAGCGGGTTGGCCGGGTCGGTGGTGATGCCGGGGGCCGTGCCGGCGTGCGGGAAGGGCAGCGGCTCGATCCGGGCGTCCAGGCGGGGGTTGTAGAAGAACGGGACGGAGAAGCGTTCCGTCGCTCCGGGCGGGCTGACCACGCGGTGGTTGGTGGCGAGCAGGTAGCCGTTGGTCGCGACCTCGAGGAGTTCGCCGAGGTTGACGACGAAGGCGCCCTCGATAGGCGGCACGTCGTGGAAGCGGCCGTCCGCGCGCTGCACCTGGAGGCCGCCGACGGTGTCCTGCAGGAGCAGGGTGAGGAAGCCGTAGTCCTTGTGGGCGCCGACGCCCTGGTCGGCGCCGTCGCCCGCGCTGCCGGGGTAGCGGACGAGTTTGAGGTGCGGGTGGGCGTGCGCGCCGAAGACGGGGTCGTAGAAGCCGGCGGGGGCGCCGATGGCGGTCAGGAGTTCGCGCAGCAGGCGCTGGGCGACGGCGCTCAGCCGGTCGATCCAGGCGAGGGCGGCGGTACGCAGTGCGGGGAGGGCGGCCGGCCACTGGTTGGGGCCCTGCAGCCACCAGTAGGGCGGTTCGCCGGGGCCGGGAACGCGGGCGGGGCGTTCGGCGCCTATGTCGAGCTGGTCGCGCCAGTCGCGGGCGCCGGCGGTGCGTTCGTCGCCGGTGCGGGTGTAGCCGCGGAAGTGCGGGGAGCCGACGTTGTCGAGGGCGAGCCGGTCGGCCTCGGGGAGGTCGAAGAAGGCGCGCATGGCGGTGAGCAGCGCGTCGGTCTCGGCCTGGGTCACGCCGTGCCCGACGAGCTGGAAGAAGCCGACGTCGTGGGCGGCGCTGTGCAGCTGGGCGTGGAGCAGGGCGCGGGCCCGGGGGCCGCGGTCGGCGGCCGAGAGGTCGATGATGGGGAGCTGGGCGTACGACGGGTTCGTCGCGGTGTGCGTCGTCATGGGTGCGTCCGCTGGGTCTACGGGGCGCGGGCGGCCGCCGAGGGGTGTGGGCGGCCCCCGGGTGCCGGAAAAGGGAGAAGAGCGAGGAGGGGGCTGGGTCAGGCGGAGAGGCGCCGACAGCCCATGCTCGTGACGCGCACGTAGTCCACGTGGCGGCGTCGGACGAGCATCGGAAGCATGGGGGAAAGCGTACTGCGGTTCGCGTGATGCGCCTGTGGCCGGGCTCACTGCGCCGGGGCCACGGCGGGCGGGGTCAGAGCTTGCCCTGGATGTGGACCGTGCGGTGGCCGTCCAGTCGCCCGGCCAGCCGGGCGCGGAAGTCGTCGGTGAACGGGGGCCAGTTCCAGAACTCGAGGCCGAGGTGGCCGAGGGCGTAGTAGTCGTCGCCCCAGGTCCAGTCGGCGACGGGCACGGTGGCGGCGCAGGCGGGGCAGCGGACGTCGGCGGCGCCCGTGGTGGCCCAGAGGTCGATGGCCCGGCCGAAGGGCTCCCATGCCTCGTCGATGTGGTCCCCCGCGTCGGTGTGGAGGCGGACGGTGCCGGCGCAGCGGGGGCAGCGGGCCCATCCGGCGTCTCCCTGGCCGCCGGTGAAGACGGTGCGCCCGGTGTGCACGGCCAGGCCGTCGTACGGCTCGTCGTCCGCGTCGGCCGGGGCGACGGCCCGGTGCCAGTCCGGGCCGGGCGGGTGCCCGAGCGGCTGTCCGAGCACGCAGTCGGTGCGCTCGGCCCGCACGATGCCCTCGGCGACCAGCCAGTCGGTCAGCGACCGGGCCAACCGCGGCGCCTCCTCGGGCGTCGCGTCGAGGTCGACGAGGATCTGGAAGTGGTCGCCCATGGCGGAACCTTAGCCTCGGCCACTGACAGCGGCTCAGTCCAGGGCCGTCTCCACGAGCGCCGCCCACTGGGCGACCACGCGCTCGCGGCGGGCGGTGTCGTCGGTGAGGAGGTTGGCGAGGCCGAGTCCGCGGGCCATGTCGAGCAGGCCCTGGACGGTTTCGCGGACACCGGGGCGGGACTCGTCGGCGCCGAGGAGTTCGACGGCGATGCGGTGGGACTCGCGGCCGACGCGGGCCTCGAGTTCGGTGACGCGCGCGCGGAGCTGTTCCTCGTCGCTGGCGGCGACCCACAGGTGCAGGGCGGCCCGGAAGAGGGGGCCGGTATAGAGGCCGACGACGGCGGAGACGACGGCGCGCCGGTCGGCGGCACCGTCGGGGAAGAGTTCGCGCAGGGCGGTGGAGCGCTCCTCGGCGACGTACTCGACGGCGGCCGTGAACAGGTCCTCGCGGGTGGGGAAGTGGTGCTGGGCGGCGCCCCGGGAGACGCCGGCGCGTTCGGCGACGGCGGCGACCGTGGAGCCCGCCCAGCCGTGTTCGGCGAGGCAGGCCACGGCGGCCTCCAGGAGCCGCTGCCGGGTGGCCCGGCTGCGGTCCTGTTTGGGTACGCGGTCGCGTTCCGCCGTACTCACACCACCCATGCCGCATCCCGTCTTTCCAGGAAGGCCGTCATCCCCTCCCTGGCCTCGGGCGAGGAGAACAGCCGGGCCGAGAGCGCGGTCAGGGCGGCCGCCTCCCGGTCGAAGGTCTCCAGCACCCTAGCCGTGAGCAGCCGTTTCGTCTCGGCCAGGGCCTGGGGCGAGGAGCGGCGCAGGCCGTCGAGGACGGGGGCGAGGACTTCGTCGACGTCGTCGGCGGTCGCGGTGAGCAGGCCGAGCCGTACGGCTTCGGCGGGGTCGAAGCGTTCGCCGGTGAGGTAGTAGCGGGCCAGGGCGCGCGGGTCGGCGCGCGGCATGACGGGCAGGGAGATCACCGCCGGGGCGACGCCGATGCGGACCTCGGTGAAGGCGAAGGTGGCGGTGGTGGCGGCGGCGGTGATGTCGCAGGCGGCGAGCAGGCCGAGGCCGCCGGCCCGGACGTGTCCGGTGACTCGGGCGAGCACGGGTATGGGCAGCTCCACGATCTGCCGCAGCAGGCCGACCAGCGCCTCCGGATGCGGTGGGTCGCGCAGGTCGGCCCCGGCGCAGAAGGTGGTGCCGGTGTGGGTGAGGACGACGGCGCGTACGCCGGGGTCCTCGGCGCAGTCGGCGAGCGCGCCGGAGAGGGCGTCGACGAGGGCGGCGGACAGTGCGTTGCGGGTGGCGGTGGCGTCGAGGCTGAGGGTTTCGACGGCACGCGCGCGTGTACGTGAGACGAGGGTGCTCAAGGGTGCTCCCGGAGCTGTCGGCGGAGGATCTTCCCGGAGGCGGCGCGGGGCACGGTGTCGATGAAGGTGACGCGGCGGACGCGTTTGTAGGGGGCGACGCGTTCGGCGACGTGCAGCATGACCTCGTTCTCGGCGAGGTCCCCGGCGGCGGGCTGGCGGACGACGAAGGCGTGCGGGATCTCGTTGCCGTCGTCGTCGTGTGCGCCGATGACGGCGGCGTCGGCGATGCCGGGGTGGGTGAGCAGCAGGGCCTCCAGTTCGGCCGGGGCCACCTGGAAGCCCTTGTACTTGATGAGTTCCTTCACCCGGTCGACGACGAAGAGCCAGCCGTCGTCGTCGACGTGCCCGACGTCGCCGGTGTGCAGCCAGCCGTCGGGATCGATCATGGCGGCGGTGGCGTCGGGGCGGCCGAGGTAGCCCTTCATGACCTGCGGGCCGCGGATGAGGATCTCGCCGGGTTCGCCGGTGCCGAGGTCCTTGCCGGGGTCGTCGAGGGAGACGATGCGCATCTCGGTGCCGGCGATGAGGCGGCCGACGGTGCCGGCGGGCGCGTGGTGCAGGGCGTCGAGCGGGACGACGTGGGTGCCGGGCGACAGTTCGGTCATGCCGTAGGCCTGGCCGATCGGGGGCAGGCCGAGGCGTTCGGCGCAGGCGGCGGCGAGGCGTGCGTCGAGGGGGGCGGCGGCGCTGATGACGTGCTTGAGGGAGCTGAGGTCGTAGCGGGCGACCGCCGGGTGTTTGGCGAGGGCGAGGACGATCGGCGGGGCGACGTACAGGCCGGTGATGCGGTGGGTCTCGATGGCGGCGAGGAAGGTCTCGAGGTCGAAGCGGGGCAGGACGACGACGGTGGCGCCCTTGCGCAGGGGGGCGTTCATCAGGGCGGTGAGGCCGTAGATGTGGAAGAACGGCAGCACGGCGAGGATGCGGTCGCCGGGTCCGGCCGGGACGGGGGCTTCGAGCTGGGCGAGGTTGGTGGCGATCTGCCGGTGGGTGAGCATCACGCCCTTGGGGACGCCGGTGGTGCCGGAGGAGTACGGCAGGGCGGCGATGTCCTCGGCCGGGTCGATGCCGATCTCGGGCTCGGGGGCGGTGGTGGCGAGCATGTCGATGAGCGAGCGGTGCCCGGGTGCGCTGTCGCACACGAATATCTCCCGCACCCCGCCCGCGAGTTCGGCGGCGCGGCGGGCGGTGCCCAGCAGCGGGGAGATGGTGACGATCCAGCGGGCGGCGCAGTCGGCCAGCTGTTTGGCGAACTCCTCGGGGGTGGCGAGCGGGTGCACCGTGGTGACGGAGGCGCCCGCGCGCGTGGCCGCGTAGAAGGCGGTCGGGAAGGCGATCGTGTTGGGGCTGTGCAGGGCGAGGACGTCGCCCTTGCGGACGCCGGCGTCCACGAGGGCGGCGGCGATCCGCCGGTGGAACCGGTCCACTTGCTCGTACGTGAGGGTGGTGCCGTCCGTGCCGTCGATGAGGGCCGGGTGGTCGCCGTAGCCGGCGGCCTGGCCCAGGACGACGTCGTGGATGGGAAGGTCTACGGGCGGGACGTCTGCGTACTCGCTGCGGAACACGGTTCCTCCAAGCGGCCGTCGCTGCGGCCTAGTACGACTTGGGCAGGCCGAGCGTCTGGTGGGAGACGTAGTTGAGAATCATCTCCCGGCTCACCGGCGCGATACGAGACACGCGCGAGGCCGTTATCAGTGAGGCGAGGCCGAACTCGCGGGTGAGGCCGTTGCCGCCGAGGGTGTGCACGGACTGGTCGACGGCCCTCACGCAGGCCTCGGCGGCCGCGTACTTGGCCATGTTGGCGGCCTCGCCCGCGCCGATGTCGTCGCCCGCGTCGTAGAGGTGGGCCGCCTTCTGCATCATGAGCCGGGCCAGTTCCAGGTCGATGTGCGCCTGGGCGAGGGGGTGCGCGATGGCCTGGTGGGCGCCGATGGGGGCTTTCCAGACGGTGCGCTCGCGGGCGTACTCGACCGCCCGGGCGAGCGCGTAGCGGCCCATGCCGATGCCGAACGCGGCGGTCATGATGCGCTCGGGGTTGAGCCCGGCGAACAACTGGAGCAGACCGGCGTCCTCGTCGCCCACGAGCGCCTCGGACGGCAGCCGCACGTCGTCCAGGACGAGTTCGAACTGCTTCTCGGCGGCGTTCAGTTCCATGTCGATCGGGCGCCGCTGGAAGCCCTCGGCGTCCCGGGGGACGATGAACAGGCAGGGCTTGAGGCGGCCGGTGCGGGCGTCCTCGGTACGGCCGACGATGAGCACGGCGTCGGCCATGTCGACGCCGGAGATGAAGACCTTGCGGCCGGTGAGGAGCCAGTCGGCGCCGTCCTTGCGGGCCGTGGTGGTGATGCGGTGGGAGTTGGAGCCGGCGTCGGGCTCGGTGATGCCGAAGGCCATGAGGCGGGTGCCGTCGGCGAGTCCGGGGAGCCAGGTCCGCTTCTGCTCCTCCGTGCCGAAGCGGGAGATCACCGTGCCGCAGATGGCCGGGGAGACGACGAGCATGAGGAGCGGGGAGCCGGCCGCGCCCAGTTCCTCCAGGACGATGGAGAGTTCGGTGATGCCGCCGCCCCCGCCGCCGTGCTCCTCGGGGAGGTTGACGCCGAGGTAGCCGAGCTTTCCGGCCTCCGCCCACAGTTCGGTGGGGTGGCGGCCCTCGGCGAGGGTCCGGGCGATGTAGTCGCGGCCGTAGCGCTTGCCGAGGGCGGCCACCGCGGCGCGCAGGGCCTTGTGCTCGTCGGACTCGATGAGGGTGCTCATGGTGTCTCCCGGAGTTCGTGTACGACCGCCAGCAGCGTTCCTGGCTCCACCTGCCGGCCCGTGGTGGCGTGCAGGGCGGTGAGCGTGCCCGTGACGGGCGCCGAGATCTGGTGCTGCATCTTCATCGCCTCCAGCCAGATCAGCGGCTGGCCGGCCCGCACCGTCGCTCCCTCGGTCAGCCCGTCGGCGACGCGGACGACCGTGCCCGGCATGGGGGCGAGCAGGGAGCCCGGGGCGAGCTGGGCCGCCGGGTCGGGGAAGCGGGGCAGTTCGGTGAGCGCGGTGGAGTTCACGTACACCCGGTCCGTGCCGTACCGCGCCACCTCGAACCGGCGCTGGACGCCGTCCACTTCCAGTACGACGAGACGGGCGTCGGTGTGCACCACCCGGACCCCGTCGGCGGTGGGGCCCTGCCGGGTGTGCCGGTGGTGGACCTCGTGCTCCTCGCCGGCCATCTCGTACCGCTTGGCCTGCGGTTGCGAGGGCACGTTGCGCCAGCCGCCGAAGCGGGAGCGGCCGTGGGCGTCGGCGAGGGCGGCGGCGAGCGGGGCGTGCGGGTCGGGGGCCGGGGCGGTGAGGGCGGCGAGGTGGCGGTCGTAGAAGCCGGTGTCCATGCGGCCGGCGGTGAACTCGGGGTGGCGCAGGGAGTTCACCAGCAGGTCCCGGTTGGTCACCGGGCCGTGCAGCGCGGCGCGTTCCAGCGCGCCGGCGAGCCTGCGGACCGCCTCCGCGCGCGTGGGGGCGTGGGCGACGACCTTGGCGAGCATCGGGTCGTAGTGGACGCCGATGGTGTCGCCGTCGGCGTAGCCGGTGTCGAGGCGGACGCCGGCGGGCACGTCGAGGCGGTGCAGGGTGCCGGTCTGGGGGGCCCAGTCGCGGGCCGGGTCCTCGGCGTACAGGCGCACCTCGACGGCGTGGCCGTGCGCCCGCGGCGGCTCGCTCGCGAGGGGGTGGCCCTCCGCGATCCGGATCTGCTCCGCCACCAGGTCGACGCCGAACACCGCCTCGGTGACCGGGTGTTCCACCTGGAGGCGGGTGTTCATCTCCAGGAAGTGCGCCCGGCCGTCGGCGACCAGGAACTCCACGGTGCCGGCGCCGACGTAGGACACCGCGCGCGCGGCGCGTACCGCGAGCGTGTCCAGCTCCTCCCGGAGCCCCGCGGTCAGGCCGGGCGCCGGGGCCTCCTCGACCACCTTCTGGTGGCGGCGCTGGAGGGAGCAGTCGCGGGTGCCGAGGGTCCACACCGTGCCGTGGGTGTCGGCGAGGATCTGCACCTCGACGTGGCGGCCGCGTTCCAGGTAGGGCTCGGTGAAGACCTCGCCGTCGCCGAAGGCGCTCGCGGCCTCGGCGCGCGCGCCCTCCAGCGCGTCCGGCAGGTCCGCCAGGCGGCGCACGATCCGCATCCCGCGCCCGCCGCCGCCCGCGGCGGCCTTCACCAGCACCGGCAGGTCGGCCTCGGTGACCTCGCCGAGGGGCGCGATGCCCATCAGCTCCTTCGCGCGCGTCTTGGACGCCATCGCCTCGATCGCCTCCGGGGGCGGACCGATCCAGACGAGTCCGGCGTCGAGGACGGCCCGGGCGAACGCGGGGTTCTCGGAGAGGAAGCCGTAGCCGGGGTGGACGGCGTCGGCGCCGGCCGCCAGGGCGGCCTTCACGATCAGGTCGCCGCGCAGGTAGGTCTCGGCGGGCGTCGCGCCCGGGAGCCGTACGGCGGTGTCGGCCACGCGCGTGTGCAGCGCGCCGGCGTCCGCGTCCGAGTGCACCGCGACCGTGCGGATGCCCAGTTCACCGCAGGTGCGGAAGATCCGGCAGGCGATCTCGCCGCGGTTGGCGGCCAGCAGGGTCGAAATCATGAGCCTCACATCCGGAAGACGCCGAAGCCGCCGCGCGCGCCCTCGAAGGGCGCGGTGTGGACGGCGGACAGGCACAGGCCGAGGACGGTGCGGGTGTCGCGCGGGTCGATGACGCCGTCGTCGTACAGCCGCCCGGACAGGAACATCGGCAGCGACTCGGACTCGATCTGCTGCTCCACCATGGCGCGCAGGGCGGCGTCCGCTTCGTCGTCGTACGGCCGGCCCTTCGCCGCGGCCGACTGCCGGGCGACGATGGACAGCACGCCCGCGAGCTGCTGCGGGCCCATGACGGCGGACTTGGCGCTGGGCCAGGCGAACAGGAAGCGCGGGTCGTAGGCGCGGCCGCACATGCCGTAGTGCCCGGCGCCGTAGGAGGCGCCCATCAGGACGGACAGGTGGGGGACGCGGCTGTTGCTGACCGCGTTGATCATCATGGCGCCGTGCTTGATGATCCCGCCCTGCTCGTACTCCTTGCCGACCATGTAGCCCGTGGTGTTGTGCAGGAAGAGCAGCGGGATGTCGCGCTGGTTGGCGAGCTGGATGAACTGGGCGGCCTTCTGCGACTCGGCGCTGAACAGGACGCCCTGGGCGTTGGCCAGGATGCCGACCGGGTAGCCGTGCAGTGTGGCCCAGCCGGTCGTCAGGCTCGTCCCGTACAGCGGCTTGAACTCGTCGAAGTCGGAGCCGTCGACGAGCCGGGCGATGACCTCGCGGGGGTCGAAGGGGGTCTTCAGGTCGCCGGGGACGATGCCCAGCAGTTCCTCGCCGTCGTACTTGGGCGGCTGCGCGAAGGGGGGATCGGGGTGCGCCTTGCGGTGGTTGAGGCGGGCGACGACCCGGCGGGCCTGCCGGAGCGCGTCCCGCTCGTCGACGGCGAAGTGGTCGGCGAGGCCCGACACGCGCGCGTGCATCTCCGCGCCGCCGAGGGACTCGTCGTCGCTCTCCTCGCCGGTCGCCATCTTGACCAGCGGCGGACCGCCGAGGAACACCTTGGCGCGCTCCTTGACCATGATCACGTGGTCGGACATGCCGGGGACGTAGGCGCCGCCGGCGGTGGAGTTGCCGAAGACGACGGCGACGGTCGGGATGCCGGCCGCCGAGAGCCTGGTGAGGTCCCGGAAGATGGCGCCGCCGGGGATGAAGATCTCCTTCTGGGAGGGCAGGTCGGCGCCGCCGGACTCCACCAGGCTGATGCAGGGCAGCCGGTTGGCGAGGGCGATGTCGTTGGCGCGCAGTGCCTTCCGCAGGCTCCAGGGGTTGCTGGCGCCGCCGCGCACGGTCGGGTCGTTCGCGGTGATCAGGCACTCCACGCCCTCGACCACGCCGATGCCGGTGACCAGCGAGGCGCCCACCGTGTAGTCGCTGCCCCAGCCGGCGAGCGGGGACAGTTCGAGGAACGGGGTGTCCGGGTCGAGGAGCAGTTCGATGCGTTCGCGGGCGAGCAGTTTGCCGCGCTCGCGGTGCCGCTGGACGTACTTCTCGCCGCCGCCCGCGAGGGCCTTGGCGTGCTCGGTGTCCAGGTCGGCGAGCTTGGCGAGCATGGCCTCGCGGTTGGCCCGGTAGTCGGGGCCGCCGGTGTCGAGGGCGGAGGACAGGACGGTCACAGCAGGGCCTCCGGGATGTCCAGGTGGCGGGAGCGCAGCCATTCGCCGAGGGCCTTGGCCTGCGGGTCGAAGCGGGCCTGGGCGGCGACGCCGGCGCCGAGGATGCCGGTGACGATGAAGTTGAGGGCGCGCAGGTTGGGCAGCACGTGCCGGGTGACGGGCAGGTCCCGGCTCTCGGGGATCAGCTCACGGAACCGGTCGGCGGTCAGTTCGTGAGCGAGCCACCGCCAGGCCTCGTCCGACCGCGCCCACACGCCCACGTTGGCGTTTCCGCCCTTGTCGCCGCTGCGGGCTCCGGCGACCAGACCGAGGGGCGCCCGGCGGACCGGCCCGGGCGGCGGCGGCTCGGGCAGGGCGGGTTCCGGTACGGCGTCCAGCGCGGCCGTGTCCGCGGCCGGTGCCACCGGGACACGCCGGCCGTCGTGGAGGACGGCCACATGGTCGACGGCGCCATGGGGCACGTACACGTCCTCGAAGACTCCATAGGGGGCGCCCTTCCCCGGTGGGGCGAGCACATGGAAGCCGGGGTAGCTGGCCAGCGCCAGTTCCACGGCGGCCCCACTCAGGGCCCGTCCCACGAGCCGCTCGTCCGGGTCCCGGACGACCAGGCGCAGCAGGGCGCTCGCGGTCTCCTCGGTGTCCGCGTCGGCGCGGTCGGTGCGCACGAGGTCCCAGCGCACCTCCCGCGGCGGCGACTTGGCGAGCGCGTCGGTGAGCTGCTCGCGCACGAGGGCGGCCTTGGCCTCGACGTCGAGTCCGGTGAGCACGAAGACGACCTCGTTGCGGAAGCCGCCGAGGCGGTTGAGCCCGACCTTGAGCGTCGGCGGCGGAGCCTCCCCGCGCACTCCCTCGATCCGCACCCGGTCCGGGCCGTCCTGGCTCAGCCGCACGGTGTCCAGCCGGGCGGTGACGTCCGGCCCGGCGTACCGGCCGCCGGCCGTCTCGTACAGCAGCTGGGCGGTGACCGTGCCGACGTCGACGAGGCCGCCGGTGCCGGGGTGCTTGGTGACGACGCTGCTGCCGTCGGCGTGGATCTCGGCGAGCGGGAAGCCGGGACGGCGTACGTCGCCCTCCCCGAAGAAGGCGTAGTTGCCGCCGGTGGCCTGCGTCCCGCACTCCAGCACGTGCCCGGCGACGACGGCGCCGGCGAGCCGGTCGTACTCCCCCGGCCGCCAGCCGAAGTGGGCGGCTGCGGGCCCGGTGACCAGGGCCGCGTCCGTCACCCGCCCGGTGACGACCACGTCCGCGCCGGCCCGCAGACACTCGGCGATCCCGAAGCCGCCCAGGTAGGCGTGGGCGGCGAGGGCGCCGGGGTGGGCGGCGGCGAGATCGTCGCCCTCGACATGGGCGACCCGCACCGGCAGGCCGAGCCGCTCGCTCAACTCCCGGACCTTCTCCGCCAGTCCGGCCGGGTTCAGGCCGCCGGCGTTGGTGACGATCCGCACCCCGCGCTCCTGGGCGAGGCCGAGGCAGTCCTCCAGTTGGCGCAGGAAGGTGCGGGCGTACCCGGCGGCCGGGTCCTTCAGGCGGTCGCGGCCGAGGATGAGCATGGTGAGTTCGGCGAGGTAGTCACCCGTGAGGACGTCGACCTCGCCGCCGGTGAGCATCTCGCGCAGCGCGTCGAAGCGGTCGCCGTAGAAGCCGGAGAAGTTGCCGATGCGCAGCGGGTTCACCGCGTTCCCTCCCGCGGCGGGCGGCCGGCGCCGGGCGGGCCCGCGAAGGCCTGGGCGATGCCGAGCCAGCGGTCGGCGTCCGGGCCCTCGGCGCGCAGGGCGAGGTCGGCGCGGTGGGCCCGCTGGGTGACCAGCAGGCAGAAGTCCAGCGCGGGCCCGGTGACCCGCTGGGCGGCGTCCTGCGGCCCGTAGGTCCAGAGGTCGCCGGAGGGGGCCCGGAGTTCGACGCGGAACTCCTCGGCGGGCGGGGTGAGTCCGTGGACGGCGTGGGCGAAGTCGCGGGTCCGCACCCCGAGCCTTGCCACATGCCTCAGCCGGTCGGTGGGCGGGCGTTCCACACCGAGGGCGTCGGCGATGTCCAGCCCGTGGGCCCAGGTCTCCATGAGGCGGGCGGTGGCCATGGAGGCGGCCGACATGGGCGGCCCGTACCAGGGGAACCGGCTGCCGGCCGGTGCGTCGCGCAGGGCCCGCCGCAGGTCGTCCCGTCCGGCACGCCACCCCGCCAGCAGCTCGGCGGACGGCAGCCGCGCGCCGTCCTCCGCGCCCTCGTCCACGAACGAGTCGGGGGCGGCCAGCGCCTTCTCGACCAGTGCCTGGAAGGCCCCGGCGTCGATGACGGCCAGCAGGGCCGAGCGGTCGGTCCAGGCGAGGTGCGCGATCTGGTGGGCGACGGTCCAGCCGGGCGCCGGAGTGGGCCGGGCCCACTCCTCCGGTCTCAAGTCCGCGACCAGAAGGTCGAGTTCGTCGTTCTCGGCACGCAGGTCGTCGATGACGGGCGTCGGGTCGGCCATGAGGGGGAGCATGGCAGCGGGGCCAGAAACAATCAAGCGTGCTTGCATTCTTTTCTGGCCGGGGTCGGGAATCCGTCGGGCCGTGACGCGGAGCCGCCGGAAAAAGGCCGCGCGGCGCCCCGCGCTCCGGGCCTACCGTCGCGGCATGGTCGATGAGGACGGTTACTTCGGGGAGTCCGTCGCGGCTTCGTACGACGAGTCGGTGGCGGAGATGTTCGCGGACGGGGTCGTCGCTCCGGCGGTCGGCGTGCTGGCGGAGCTGGCCGGTGACGGGCGGGCGCTGGAGCTGGGGGTCGGGACCGGGCGCCTGGCGCTGCCGCTCGTGCGGCGCGGGGTCGAGGTGCACGGCGTCGACCTGTCACGGGCGATGGTGGACCGGCTGCGGGCCAAGCCGGGCGGTGACGCGGTCGGGGTGACGGTCGGAGACTTCGCGACGACCAGGGTGGACGGCGCCTTCCGGGTCGCCTACCTGGTCTTCAACACGATCATGAACCTCACCTCGCAGGACGCCCAGGTGGACTGCTTCCGCAACGCGGCCGGTCATCTGGAGCCCGGCGGCTGTTTCGTCGTCGAGGTCATGGTGCCGGACCTGCGCCGGCTGCCGCCGGGACAGAACGCGGTGCCGTTCCGGGTGGAGGAGGGGCGGCTGGGCTTCGACCTGTACGACGTGGCGACGCAGTCGGTCAGCTCGCACCACGTGCGGACGGCGGACGGACGGGCGACGTACTCCTCGGTTCCGTTCCGCTACGTGTGGCCCGCCGAGCTGGACCTGATGGCCCGGCTCGCGGGGCTGCGGCTGCGCTCGCGGTGGGACGGGTGGACGCGGGAGCCCTTCACGAGCGACAGCCGGCAGCACGTGTCGGTGTGGGAGAAACCGGCCGGCTGAACACCGGGCGCACCGGCCGGACGGCGGTCAGGCCTCCGAACTCCGGGCGCGCGGCCCGGACGACGGTCAGGCCTCGGGAGCCGGGCACGGAGCCCGTGCGACGGTCACGCCTCCGGACTTCGAGCGCGCGGCCCGGACGACGGTCAGGCTTCGGGAGCCGGGCACGCAGCCCGGGCGGCGGTCAGGCCTTCGGACTTCGGGTACGCGGCCCGGACGACGGTCAGGCCTCCGAACTCCGGGCGCGCGGCCCGGACGACGGTCAGGCCTCCGAACTCCGGGTACGCGGCCCGGACGACGGTCAGGCCTCGGGGGCCGGGGTCGGGAGCTTGCCGCGCCCGACCTGGGACCTGACCGCGCCGATGGTCGCCGCGATCACCAGGGCGATGGCGGCGGCCTCCGTGGCGGAGAGCGCCTGGCCGAGGATCAGGAAGCCCGCCGTGGCCGCGATGGCCGGCTCCAGGCTCATGAGGATGGCGAAGGTGTGGGCGGGCAGGCGGCGCAGCGCCAGGAGTTCCAGGGTGTAGGGCAGCACCGAGGAGAGCAGCGCCACCGCCGAGCCGAGGGCGAGGGTGGTGGGGTTCAGCAGGCGGCTGCCGGCCTCGGCGATGCCGAGAGGGAGGAACAGCAGCGCGGCCACCGCCATCGCCAGCGCCAGCCCGTCCGCCTGCGGGAAGCGGCGGCCGGTGCGGGCACTGAAGATGATGTAGGCGGCCCACATGGCGCCCGCGCCCAGGGCGAAGGCCACGCCTACGGGGTCCAGATCGCTGAAGCCCCCGCCGCCCAGAAGGAAGACGCCCGCCAGGGCGAGCGCCGCCCACAGCGCGTTGATCGCGCGGCGGGACGCCAGCACGGACAGCGTCAGCGGGCCGAGGACCTCCAGGGTGACCGCGGGGCCCAGCGGGATGCGGGCGACCGCCTCGTAGAAGAGGCCGTTCATCCCGCCCATGGCGATCCCGAAGGCGATCACGGTGCCCCAGTCGGTGCGCGAGTGGCCGCGCAGCCGGGGCCGGCAGACCACCAGCAGGACGACGGCCGCCGCGAAGAGCCGCAGGGTGACGACGCCGAGCGCGCCGGCCCTAGGCATCAGGGTCACCGCGACCGCCGCACCGAACTGCACCGAGATGCCGCCGGCCAGCACCAGACCGACCGGCCCGAGCGAGCCGAACGAACCGAAACGGCGCGGCCCGCCTCCGGAGGTAGCCGGCACGTGCTGCGTCGAGGGGGCGGTGCGGCTTGAGGTGCTCACGGGCGGTCCTGTGGCTGGCTGGGATCAGGGATGGGAGTCAGGACTCGGATCATGTCCATCTCGATGTACTTCCAAGTCCAGGGTAGTGGACTCCGTCAGGAGTGTGAACCCGGTATGCAACTGTTCCGCATGCTGGACGCCGCCCGTTCACATACCGACACCCCGCCCGTCCTTCGGCCCCCAGGCCGCCAGCACCTCGGTGTCCGTCGGTGAGGACGATCCGGTCGGCGGCGGCCACCTCGGGCTCGGCGAGCACGGCCTCCAGGGCGGGGAGGACGCCATGGATGTCGGACAGGACCGCCACCCGGCCCTGTTCCGCCTCCCCGGTCACCTCTCCGCCTCCGTCTTCCGCGCTCACTCCTCGGCCCTGTCTTCCGCAGTCACCTCTCGGCCCCCGTCTTCCGCGCTCACTTCTCGGCCTCCGTCTTCCGCGGTCACTTCGCCGCTCCCGTCCCGCCGCCCGGACCGTCCAGCCCGTCCGACCCGCCCGGACCCACCAGCCCGTCCGACCCGTCCAGCCCCTTCAACGCCTCCGACCCGCCCAACCCGTTCGACGCCTCCGACCCGTCCAGCCCGTCCGGCGCTTCCGCTCCGTCCAGCGCCTCCGCCAGTACCTCCGCCAGGTGCCGTCCCCGTACCCCGGCCAGTTGCTCGAGCTGGGTGCGGCAGGAGAAGCCGTCCGCGAGGATCAGCGTCCCCTCGGGCGCCGCGCGCACCGACGGCAGGAGCTGGTCCTCCGCGCAGGCGCGGGAGACCTCGAAGTGGCCCTTCTCGAAGCCGAAGTTGCCCGCGAGGCCGCAGCAGCCGCCGCTCAGCTCGCCGGTCAGGCCCGCGGACTCGCGCAGCGCGCGGTCGGCGCCGTCGCCGAGGACCGCGTGCTGATGGCAGTGGGTCTGCCCGGCGACCGGGCGGCCGACGGCGGGCGGGGCCCAGCCGGGGGCGTGCCGGCGCAGGGTCTCGGCGAAGGTGAGGACCGCCGACGACAGCCCGGCCGCGCGCGGGTCGTCCGGCAGGAGTTCCGGCAGGTCGGCGCGCAGGGCCGCGGCGCAGCTCGGTTCCAGGACGACGACGGGGAGGCCCCTGCGCAGCACCGGTTCCATCAGGTCCAGGGTGCGGCGCAGCACGGTGCGCGCCCGGTCGAGGCGGCCGGTGGAGATGTAGGTCAGGCCGCAGCAGACCCCGCCGCCGGCCGGTCGGGACGGTGGCAGCTCCACCCTGAGCCCGGCCGCCTCCAGCACCCGCACGGCCGCCCGGCCGACCGAGGGCGAGAGGTGCTCGGTGAAGGTGTCGGGCCACAGCACGACCGGCTCTCCGGTGCTCCGCCGCTCGCGCCGCCGCCACCAGCGGCTGAACGTCAGCGGCGCCAGCCGGGGGATGTCCCGCTCCGGGGCGATTCCGGCCAGCCGCTTGCCGATCCGGGCCGGCAGCCGCAGCGAGGCGAGCCGGTTGAGCGGCCGCGCCGCGCCGGCCCGGGCCGCCCAGCGCAGCCACACCGGCAGCCCGCCCATGCTGTAGTGGGCGGCCGGCCGGCGCCGGTGCCGGTGCCGGTAGTGGTGGTGCAGGAACTCCGCCTTGTAGGTGGCCATGTCGACGCCGACGGGGCAGTCCGAGCGGCAGCCCTTGCAGGACAGGCACAGGTCCAGCGCGTCCCGGACCTCGGTGGAGCGCCAGCCGTCGGTGACCAGTTCGCCCGCGAGCATCTCGTGCAGCAGCCGGGCCCGGCCCCGGGTGGAGTGCTCCTCCTCGCCCGTCGCCCGGAACGAGGGGCACATCACGTCGGGTCCGGCCGCCGTGGCCGTACGGCACTTGGCGACGCCGACGCAGCGGCGGACGGCGGCCCGGAAGTCGCCGTCGTCGGCCGGGTAGCCGAAGGCGACGTCGACCGGGCGGCGGGGCAGCACGGCGAAGCGGAGGTTCGCGTCCAGCGGGTCCGGGCGGACCAGCATCCCGGGATTGAGCAGGTCGTCCGGGTCCCAGATCCCCTTGGCCCGCTCGAAGAGCCGCACCGTCTCCTCGCCGTACATCCGCGGCAGCAGCTCGGCGCGGGCCTGGCCGTCGCCGTGCTCCCCGGACAGGGAGCCGCCGTGGGCCACCACCAGGTCGGCGAGGTCACCGGAGAAGCGCCGGAAGCGGGCCACTCCCGGCTCGGTGAGCAGGTCGAAGTCGATGCGGACATGGATGCAGCCGTCCCCGAAGTGGCCGTACGGAGTGCCGCGCAGGCCGTGGGAGGACAGCAGGGCGCGGAAGTCCCGCAGATAGGCGCCGAGCCGCTCCGGCGGCACCGCGCAGTCCTCCCAGCCGGGCCAGGCCTCCCTCCCGTCCGGCGTCCGGGTGGCCGTACCGCTCGCGTCCTCGCGGACGCGCCACAGGGCCCGCTGCGCCGCGGGTGCTGTGACCACGAGGGAGTCGACGACGTCGGCCGCGCGGGCGATCTCCTCCGCACGCGCGCGGGCCTCGGCCGCCGTCCCGCCGCCGGTCTCCACGAACAGCCAGGCGTGCCCTCCCGGCAGGCCGGCGGGCTCCGGGACGAGGTCGGCCGCCATGCCCTCCACCGTCAGCGGCCCGAACGGGAGCAGCCCCGCCGCGGCCTCGGCGGCCGCGCTCTCGTCGCCGTATCCCAGCACCGCCAGCGCACGCGCGCGCGGAGTCTCCACCAGCCGTACGACCGCCTCGGTCAGGATGCCGAGGGTGCCTTCGGAGCCGCAGAAGGAGCGGGCTACGTCGGCGCCCTTCTCGGGCAGCAGGGCGTCCAGCGCGTACCCGGAGATACGGCGGGGCAGTTCGGGGAAGCCGGTGCGCAGCCGGGCCAGGTCGCCCGCCACCAGGTCGCGCAGCCCCTCCGGCGCCCCGGCCCAGTCCCGCCCGAGCCGCAGCCGCCGACCGCGCGCGGTGACGACGGACAGTTCGCGCACGCTGTCCGCGGTGGTGCCCCAGGCGACCGAGTGGGAGCCGCACGAGTTGTTGCCGATCATCCCGCCGAGCGTGCACCGGCTGTGCGTGGAGGGGTCGGGGCCGAACCTCAGTCCGTGCGGTGCGGCGGCCTCCTGCAGGCGGTCGAGGACGAGCCCGGGCTGGACCACGGCGGTGCGCGTGCCCGGGTCCAGCTCCAGCAGCCCGTTCATGTGCCGGGTGAAGTCCAGGACCACGCCCGTGCCGGTCGCCTGCCCCGCGATGGAGGTGCCCCCGCCGCGCGCCACCACCGGCACCCCGCGCGCCCGGCACACCTCCAGCACGGCCGCGACGTCGGCCGCGTCCCGCGGGGCCACCACCCCGGCCGGCACCCGCCGGTAGTTGGACGCGTCCATCGTCACGAGCGCCCGGGACGTGGTGTCGAAGCCGACCTCGCCCCGGACGGCCCCGCGCAGCTCCGCCGCAAGACCCGAGAGATCCGTCATGCGTCCAGGATGCATCCGCTCACGCACAGTCACCGGAAGTTCTCCACAGCCGGACCCGATTAGTCGTACGACCGCACAAGTCCATGACCCGGCGGACTCGTCTCATCGGACGGACACGGTTCCGTCCCGTTTCGCGCAGCGGATACCCTCCGAAGCGTGGCCGACATCCAGATCCCCGCTGACATCAAGCCCGCCGACGGACGCTTCGGCGCTGGCCCCTCCAAGGTGCGGACCGAGGCGCTGGACGCCCTCGCCGCCACTGGCACGTCCCTCCTGGGTACCTCCCACCGCCAGGCGCCCGTGAAGAACCTGGTCGGCAAGGTACGCGAGGGCATCTCCGAGCTGTTCTCCCTGCCCGAGGGCTACGAGGTGGTCCTCGGCAACGGCGGCTCGACCGCCTTCTGGGACATCGCCACCCACGGTCTGATCGAGAACAAGTCCCAGCACCTCAACTTCGGCGAGTTCTCCTCGAAGTTCGCCAAGGCCGCGAAGCTCGCCCCCTGGCTGGCCGAGCCCACGGTCGTCGCCTCCGACCCGGGCACCCACCCCGAGGCGCACGCCGAGGCGGGTGTCGACGTCTACGCGTTCACCCACAACGAGACCTCCACCGGTGTCGCCATGCCCATCAAGCGCGTGGCCGGCGCCGACGAGGGCGCGCTCGTCCTGGTGGACGCCACCTCCGGCGCGGGCGGCCTCCCGGTCGACGTCGCCGAGACGGACGTCTACTACTTCGCCCCGCAGAAGTCCTTCGCCTCCGACGGCGGCCTGTGGATCGGCGTCTTCTCCCCGGCCGCGATCGAGCGCGCCGAGCGCGTCCACGCCTCCGGCCGGCACGTCCCGGAGTTCTTCAGCCTGCCGACGGCGATCGACAACTCCCGCAAGAACCAGACGTACAACACCCCGGCCCTCGCCACCCTCTTCCTGCTGAACGAGCAGCTCGAGTGGATCAACGGCCAGGGCGGCCTGGACTGGTCCACGGCCCGCACCAAGGACTCCTCGACCCGCCTGTACGGCTGGGCGGAGGAGTCCAAGTACGCCACCCCGTTCGTCGCCGACCCGGCCAAGCGCTCGCAGGTCATCGGCACGATCGACTTCTCCGACGAGATCGACGCGGCCGCGGTCGCCAAGGTGCTGCGCGCCAACGGCATCGTGGACACCGAGCCGTACCGCAAGCTCGGCCGCAACCAGCTGCGTATCGCGATGTTCCCGGCGATCGACCCGGCGGACGTCGAGGCGCTGACGAAGTGCGTGGACTACGTGATCGAGAAGCTCTGACCCTCCGGGTACGAGCGGGAGGGCGCCCGGTGCTTCACGCACCGGGCGCCCTCTTCTCATGCCGCCGGGCGAAACGCCGCCCTCATGCCGCCGGGCGAAAGGCCGTTCTCATACCGCCGGACCGGCCACGCCGTTCACGTCGCCGTGCAGGTCAGCTTCGGCACCGTCCCGCCGCCGGGCGCGCCGCCGAAGCCGAAGCTCGTGGAACCGGCCACCGGCACACTGCCGTTGTGAGCGGCGTTCACAGCCGTCACACCGGTGCCGCTCTGGGTGTAGGCGGCGTTCCACATGGACGTGATCTGCTGTGAACCGCTCCACGTCCACGTCACCTTCCAGGACTTGAGGGCGGCGGTCCCGGTGTTCGTCACCGTCACCTGGGCGTTGAAGCCGCTCCCCCAGTCGCTGCTGACGGTGTAGGCGGCGCCGCAGGCGGCCGAGGCGCCGCCCCCGCCACCGCCGCCGTCGCCACCGCTGCCGGAACCCGGGAACAACGGCGCCTTCACGCTCGCCAGGTACCCGTCCTTCACCGTGTCCACGGTCGTCCAGTCGTCCTTCAGGATGCCACCCGTGTCACCGGAGTTGGGGTTCCACGACCAGAAGGTCCACTGGAAGGCGTCCGCGCCGTGGGTCGACGTCGGCCGCAGGTAGTCCACCAGCGCGGCCAGCCACTTCTGGTCCACGGCCGACTGCAGGGTGGTGCCGAACTCGCCCACCCACACCGGCGCGATGTTCTGCTTGAAGAGGTAGCCCCAGTACTTGTCCCAGATCCCCGGCATGTTGGCGGGGAAGGACGGATCGGCGAACCAGCTCTGCTGGGCCACGCTGGTGGCGTAGTCGTGCGCGGAGTACACGACGCGGTTCGGCACGTCGAGGCGGACCGGGTACTGCCCGGCGCCCATCAGGTTGCCGCCCCACCAGCCGGAGACGCCGTTGTACGACTGCACGCCCTCGACGAAGACCAGCAGGTCCGGGTTGACGGAGAGCACCGCGTCGCCGCCCCGCTCGGCCGCGAGCCGCCAGTCGGTGGCCTGGTCGCCGCAGCCCCAGCAGGCCGGGTCGTGCGGCTCGTTGTGCAGGTCGATGCCGATGACCGTGTCCTGGCCCTTGTACCGGGCCGCCAGCGCCTTCAGGTCGGCGATCCAGGTCGACTCGGGCACGGAGGCGGTGTACCAGAGGGCCGACTGGCCGCCGGAGTCCGGCCGGTGCCGGTCGAGGATGACCTTCAGGCCGTCCTGACCGGCGTAGGACACGATCCGGTCCATGACCTGGAGCGAGTTCAGCCCCTGCAGATCGGCGTTCTTGCCGCCGGAGAAGTCGATGCTCTCGGGCATCGTGCCGGCCCTGAACACGTCGTCGCTGTAGGGCAGCCGGATGGTGTTGTAACCCAGCGACCGCATCTGGTCGATCATGCTCTTGTAGTCGCGCGACCAGAGGCCGTGCGCCACGTGGTTGCCGGTCTCGAACCCGAACCAGTTGATCCCCGCGATGCGCACCGGCTGTCCGGCCGCGTCCAGGATCTGCCGGCCGCTGGTGTGCCAGTAGCCGGCTCCGGGGGCGGCGGCCGCGTGCGCCTGGTGTGCGCCCGCCAGGGGCAGCAGGAGCGCGGCGGCGGCAGCGCACAGCGTTCTTCGCAAGCTGCGGAACATGTGCCTCGGTTCCTCTCGGGAGGCGCGGCCCCGGAACGGATGGGAGCGCTCCCATGCGCCGCACCCCTCCAGGAAACCCAGACGCCATGACCACGTCAAGGGGCCCGGTGCGCCGACTCCACCGTGGCGGCGGCGCTCAGCGGCGCCGGCGCAGCAGCCGCAGCCCCAGGAGGACGACCGCGCCCACGGCGACGACGGCGGCCCCCACCTTGAGGCGCCCGCCGCTGCCGCCGGCTCCGTCGGACGCGGAACCGCCGTTCGCGGACGGGGACTTGGCGGAGTGGTCGCCCGGCGCGTCCTGCGCCTGGACCGAACTCCCGGCGCCTTCGCTGCCGTACATCAGCCGGGTCCCGTCGGCGGAGTACGTCAGGGACTCGCCCTGCCCCTGCAGGGGCACGTCGAGCCGGCCCTCGCGCTTGATGCGCCCGCCGTTCCAGTCGTAGTAGATCCCGCCGAAGTACCCGCGCACGGCGAGCTGCTCGCCGTCCGGGGAGAAGGCGGCGTCGGTGGCCCACAGGTCGACCGGGGCGACGGGGCGGAAGACGTTCGTGGCGGAGGTGGAGAGCGTCGAAGGCCCCTCGAAGAGGTGCCCGCCGTCCTCCTTCTTGTCGATGATGTACACGCGCCCGGTCTTCGGATGGACGAGGAGCGACTCGGCGTTGCGCGGCCCGTCGGAGTACTTCACCACGTACTGCCGCGCCGTCACCGTCTGGTCCTTCAGCACCTTCGGCTCGGGCAGCCGGTAGATCCACACGTACGGCCATCTGCCGTCGAAGTTGTCCCCGATGTCGCCCACGTAGATCTCGTTGTGCGGGCCGATGGAGATGGACTCCACGTCGCGCGGGGAGCCGATGCCGCGCAGGGTGACGGTCGCGACCGTGTTGCCGGTCCTGCTGTCCACGGCGTAGATGTACGGACCGTCGTCGCTGTCGTTGTGCGTCCAGTAGATGCCGGGGTGCAGCCGGGAGGCGGCCAGACCGCTGGACTCGGTGATCCTCGGGTCCTTGATGGTGAAACCCTGATCACCGTCGGCGGCATGGGCGGGCAGCGCGCAGGCACCCGCGAGCAGGGCCCCGGCAAGCAGGGCGAACGGTCGACGCATGCCCCAAGCCTGCCATTCGCCCCGTGGCTCCGGTGGACGTGTCGGGCCTCACATCCCACCGGCATCGGTGATCGTCCATCATGAGCGGGTGCTCAGGTTCATGCCCGTGGGGGACTCGATGACCATCGGGAGCGCGGGCGAACACACGTGGCGTTACCGTCTGTGGCAGCATCTGCGCGATTCGTACGGCGGCCCGTTCACCCTCGTGGGCCCGCGCGAGGAGCTGTACGACAAGGCGGCCGAGGCACCGGTGTCGCACGCGTACGCGGACCCCGACTTCCCCCGGGCGCATCTGGCCGGCTGGGGCGAGGGCTGGCTGCACATGGCGCCGCTCATAGGCGAGGCGGCGCGCACGCACCGGGCCGACGTGCTGCTGGTCTCCCTGGGCCTGATCGACCTCGGCTTCTACACCAACGCCGAGCAGACGGCGGAGAACGTCCGGGCGTTCGTCACCGGCGCCCGCGAGGCCCGGCCCGGCATCCGCATGGTGCTGCTGCCGGTGATCCCGAACGTCCGCGCCCGGACGGACGAGGAATTCGCGGCCCAGGTCGACCGGTTCAACGAGCTGCTCGCCAAGACGGTGGCCGACCTGGACGAGCCCCGCTCCCCCCTGCTGCTGGCCTCGCCGCCCGAGGCGTACGACATCGACGCGGACACCTACGACGGGACGCACCCCAACGCGCGCGGCGAACACCGGATCGCCCAGGCGTTCGCCGCCGCGATGTGGGAGGCCTGGGGAATCGGACAGGCGTACGCGGCCGGCAGAGGTTGACCTGATTCCGTCGTCTCCCCGTCACCGTGCGTATCGTTGAACCGCGCGGCTGCTTCTGTCCATGGGGCAGCCGGGGAGGAGCGCCACGATGACCGTCCTCGAAGACAGGATCGCGATGGCCGACGCCGACGCCAACACCCAGCGTTTGGACGACTGGTTCGACCGCCTGGAGCGGATGCCCGTCCCCGAGGGATTCCGGGTCGAGATCGTCGGGGGCAACGTCTTCATGACGCCGCAGCGGGGCACTCATTGGCAGATCATCTTCCGTATCGCGGATGCGGTCGCGGGAAAGCACGGGATGGACAGGGTCTTCTCGGACGTACGCATCGACTTTCCCGGACACGAGAACGGCTTCTGCCCTGACGTCGCCCTGCTCAAGGACTCGGCGAAGCCGGACGACACGGGCCACTGGCGGTATCAGGACGTCCAGTTCGTCGCCGAGGTCGTCTCAAGGGGAACGGCCGCGAACGACTACGGCCCCAAGAGGATCGCGTACGCGGACGCCGAGGTTCCCGTGTACGTCATCGCCGATCCGTACCAGGGGCGTTGCCACGTCCACACCGATCCCAAGGAGGGCGACTACGCCCGGGTGACGCGGGTCGACTTCGGCACCGACGTCGACCTGACCGGCACGGTGGTCGACCTCGTCATGAAGACGGACGCCTTCCCCCGCGACTAGCCCGCCGAGCCCCCCTTGCTTCGAGCGCACTCCAAGCCGTTGGCTAGGACACCATGAAGTACACGCAGCTAGGACGCACGGGACTCAAGGTCAGCCGACTCGTCCTCGGCACCATGAACTTCGGCCCGCAGACCGACGAGGCGGACAGCCACGCGATCATGGACGCGGCGCTGGACGCGGGCATCAACTTCTTCGACACGGCCAACGTCTACGGCTGGGGCGAGAACAAGGGCCGTACGGAATCGATCATCGGCAACTGGTTCGCCAAGGGCGGCGACCGCCGGGACAAGGTCGTTCTCGCCACCAAGGTGTACGGCAACATGGGCGCCGAAGGCGCCGCCTGGCCCAACCACGACAAGCTCTCCGCGGTCAACATCCGGCGCGCGGTGGACGCCAGCCTGAAGCGGCTGCGGACCGACTACATCGACCTCTACCAGTTCCACCACGTCGACCGGAACACTCCCTTCGAGGAGATCTGGCAGGCGATCGACGTGCTGGTACAGCAGGGCAAGATCCTCTACGCCGGCTCCTCCAACTTCCCCGGCTACAAGATCGCCCAGGCCAACGAGATCGCCGCCCGGCGCGGCGGCACCATCGGCCTGGTCAGCGAGCAGTGCCTGTACAACCTCGCCGAGCGCCGCGCCGAGATGGAGGTCATCCCGGCCGCGCAGGAGTACGGCCTCGGGGTCATCCCGTGGTCGCCGCTGCACGGCGGTCTCCTGGGCGGAGTCATCAAGAAGGAGGTGCAGGGCGGGCGCCGTGCCTCCGGGCGGGCCGCCGACACCCTCGCCGACCCGGCCGCCCGCGCGCAGATCCAGTCCTACGAGGACCTGCTCGACAAGCACGGCGTGGAGCCCGGCGAGGCCGCCCTGGCCTGGCTGCTGACCCGGCCCGGCGTCACCGGCCCGATCGTCGGACCGCGCACCGCCGAGCAGCTCGAGTCGGCGATCAGGGCCGTGGAGCTGGAGCTGAGCGAGGAGCTGCTGACCGGCCTCGACGAGGTCTTCCCGGGCCCCGGCCCGTCCCCGGAGGCCTTCGCCTGGTGAGCCGCGCCCGCCGCTGACCGCCCGTGCGGCCGCGCCCAGGCCTCACCTGCCGAGCGCGGCCGCCAGGGCGACGACGGCGAACATCAGCACGAGCACAAAGGCCATGATCCGGTTACGGGTCTTCGGGTCCACGTATCGAGGTTAACCGGCCGCGCCCAGTGCCCAGCGGGCGACCGGCTCGTAGCGGGGCTGCTCGCCGGGCACGCCGGACTTCGGCAGGTCGCTGCGGACGAGGACCAGCTCGTCCACCGTCCAGGTGCGGCTGCCGAAGTCGTGCAGCGCCGTCACGTAGGGCCGTACGTCCACCGTGGACCGGCTGCGGGCCACCGTCAGGTGCGCCTGGTAGCGGCGGTGCTCCCCCATCTCGATGCCGCTCCTGCGCGCCGCCGCCTCCGCGCGCCCGGCCAGCAGCCCCAGGGCGCGCAGGTCGCCGTCCGCGCCCGCCCACAGGGCCTTTCCGCGCCCGAACTGGCCGCCGCCGCGCAGCGCCAGCGGAAAGGCCGCCGTACGGCCCGCCGCACGCTCCAGACGCGTGCGCAGCTCCGGTACCAGCTCCTCGTCGACCTCGCCGTAGAAGGCGAGCGTGAAGTGCCAGCCGGGCCGCCCGGTCCAGCGCAGCCCGTCCGCGCCGGGCAGGTCCCGCAGCGCGGCCACCTCCCGGGCGAGCGCGTCGGCCACGTCGTCCGGGGGCAGCAGGGCGGCGAAGAGTCTCATGCCGCCAGTCTCCCGCGCACGCCCCGGCGTGTCCGGATGACCGTGCGTATCGTTGTACCGCGCGGCTGCGCCCGCTCGTGGGGCCCGGGGAGGAGCGCCACGATGACCGTCCTCGAAGACAGGATCGCGATGGCCGAGAGCGACAACACGACCACGCTCGACGAGATGTTCGAGCGGCTCGAGAAGATGCCCGTCCCCGAGGGATACAAGGTCGAGATCGTCGAGGGGACCGTCTTCATGTCGCCGCAGCGGGACACCCACTGGGAGATCATCCTGGACTTCGTCGAACAGTTGCGCGCCAAGTACCCGCGCAAGCGCGTCAAGTCCGATGTACGCATCGACTACCCGGGCCATCTCAACGGCTTCGCGACCGACGTGACGGTGATGTCGGAGGGCGCCGCGAGGACCGAGGACGGCCGCTGGGACTGCGGGGACGTCGAGTTCGTCGCCGAGGTCGTCTCCCGGGGCACCGCCGCCAACGACTACGGGCCCAAGAAGGCCGCCTATGCCGAGGCCGGGGTTCCCGTCTACGTCATCGCCGACCCCTACCGGGGTGAGTGCCACGTCCTCACCCACCCCAAGGACGGCAGGTACGCCCTCGAGGTGAAGGCCGACTTCGGGGAGGAGCTGGACCTCACGGGCACCCCCGTCGGTCTCGTCCTCAAGACCGGCGAGTTCCCCCGCGACTGAGTCCCGCTCCTCCCCTGCGTCAGGCCGCCGGGGCCAGTTGCTCCCGGGGGACGAAGCGGACCTGGGGGTGGCCGCGGTGCCAGCCGACCGCGAGGCGCAGGCCGCCGATGCGGGCCAGGATCAGGCCGATCGTGGCGGCGGCCACGGCCGAGACCACACCGCCGAGGGCGAAGCCGACCCGGGCGCCGTAGGTGTCCGTGATCCAGCCGACCACCGGTGCGCCGAGCGGCGTGCCGCCCATGAAGACCATCATGAACAGGGCCATCACCCGCCCGCGCATGGCCGGGTCGGTGGCCATCTGCACCGCCGTGTTCGCGGTGACGTTGACCGTCAGGCCGAAGACCCCGATCGGGACCATGAGCAGCGCGAACAGCCAGTAGGACGGGGCCAGCGCGGCCACCGTCTCCAACGTGCCGAAGGCCAGCGCGGCGGCGATCAGCAGCCGCAGCCGGGCCGTGCCGCGGCGGGCGGCCAGCAGGGCGCCGCCGAGGGAGCCGACGGCCATCAGGGTGTTGAACAGGCTGTAGGCGCCGGCGCCGGCGTGGAAGACGTCGTCGGCGTAGGCGGAGAGCCACACCGGGAAGTTGAAGCCGAAGGTGCCGATGAAGCCGACGAGGACGATCGGCCAGATCAGCTCGGGGCGCCCGGCGACGTAGCGCAGGCCCTCCCGGAGCTGGCCCTTGCCGCGCGGCGCGCGCTCGACGACGTGCAGCTCGCGGGAGCGCATCAGCAGCAGTCCGGCGATGGGCGCGGCGAAGGACAGGCCGTTGGCGAGGAACGCCCAGCCGGTGCCCACGCCGGTGATCATGAGGCCCGCGACGGCGGGGCCGACCAGCCGGGCGGACTGGAAGTTCGCGGAGTTCAGGCTGACCGCGTTCTGGAGCTGACCGGGGCCGACCATCTCGGAGACGAAGGACTGCCGGGCCGGGTTGTCGACCACCGTGGCGAGTCCGACGGCGAAGGCGGCGACGTAGACGTGCCAGACCTGGACGTGGCCGGAGAGGGTCAGGAAGGCGAGCGCGAGGCCGGTCACGGCCATGGCGGCCTGGGTGACCAGGAGGGTGGGCCGCTTGGGCAGCCGGTCGACCAGGACGCCGCCGTACAGGCCGAACAGCAGCATCGGCAGGAACTGCAGGGCGGTGGTGATGCCGACGGCCGCGGAGGAGCCGGTGAGGCTGAGCACCAGCCAGTCCTGGGCGATGCGCTGCATCCAGGTGCCGGTGTTGGAGACGACCTGGCCGGCGAAGAACAGGCGGTAGTTCCGGACCTTCAGCGAGCTGAACATCGAGGACTTGCGGGCGGTCGGGGTAGTAGTGATCGGTGCGGGGGCGGAAGCTGCTCCGGATCCCGAACTCAAAAGGTTCGCCTCCTCCTGGCGGGGGTGAATGGCTTACAGATGCGCGAGCTTCTCCAGCACCGGGGCGGCGGCGCGCAGTTTGGCCCACTCGTCCTCGTCGAGGGCGTCGACCAGGCCGGCCAGGAACGCGTTGCGCTTGCGGCGGCTCTCCTCGAGCATCGCCTCGGCCTGCTCGGTCCTGGTGACGACCTTCTGGCGACGGTCCTCGGGGTGCGGCTCGAGCCGGACCAGGCCCTTGCCCTCCAACAGCGCGACGATGCGGGTCATCGACGGCGGCTGCACGTGCTCCTTGCGGGCGAGTTCGCCCGGGGTGGCGGTGCCGCAGCGGGAGAGGGTGCCCAGCACCGACATCTCGGTGGGGCTCAGCGACTCGTCGACCCGCTGGTGCTTGAGCCGACGGGACAGCCGCATCACGGCGGAGCGCAGGGAGTTCACGGCGGCGGCGTCGTCGCCATGGTTGAGGTCCGGCATGGTCATTAGCGTAACTCATTACTCTCGCTAAGGACCACCGGAGAAGGGGCCGGACCCCCGTGACGCCCGCCACTCGACCCCACGATCACCCGTAAGAGTGAGTCGTTTCCGAAAAGTGACGCATGAGACGGTCGGTTGTGGCGACCTAGTACACATGGGGACCACTGTGCTCAGCCTGCGGATAGACGGGGAGCTGCTCGAACGGCTCCGCCACCACGCGGCGAGAAGAGGAATGAGCGTGCAGGACTATGTGGTCCGCACGCTCATTCGGGACGACTTCGACGAGCGGTTCCAGGCCGCCGTCGAGGAGACGGAGAAGTTCTACGGCGTCACCTGACGCCCGCGCCTCAGGTGAGGCCCAGGGCCGGCATCAGGTAGTAGAAGGCGAACACCGCGGCGACGACGTACATCGCGACCGGGACCTCGCGGGACCGGCCGGCGGCCAGGCGCAGCACCACGAAGGTGATGAAGCCCATGCCGATGCCGTTGGTGATCGAGTAGGTGAACGGCATCATCATCATGGTCACGAAGGCCGGGATGGCGATGGTGTAGTCCGCCCAGTCGATCTCCTTGACGGAGTTCGAGAGGATCAGGAAGCCCACCGCGACCAGGGCCGGCGTGGCCGCCTGGGACGGGACCATGGTGGCGACCGGGGTGAGGAAGAGGGCCACCGCGAAGAGGGCGCCCGTGACGACGTTCGCGAATCCCGTGCGCGCGCCCTCGCCGACACCCGCCGTGGACTCCACGAAGGCGGTGGTGGCCGAGGACGAGCTGGCGCCGCCCGCCGCGACCGCGATGCCGTCGACGAAGAGGACCTTGTTGATGCCCGGCATGTAGCCCTGGGCGTCGGTCAGCTTGGCCTCGTCGCCGATGCCCATGATCGTGCCCATCGCGTCGAAGAAGCACGACAGCAGGACCGTGAAGACGAAGAGGATGCCGGTCAGCACGCCGACCTTGGAGAAGCCGCCGAAGAGGCTGAACTGGCCGACCAGGCCGAAGTCGGGCGTGGCCAGCGGGTTGCCGGGCCACTTCGGGACCGTCAGGCCCCAGGTGGAGACGTGGGCGACCGAGTTGATGATCAGCGCGAGGACGGTCATCCCGACGATGGAGATCAGGATCGCGCCCGGCACCTTGCGGACGATCAGCGCGAAGGTCAGCAGCGCGCCCAGGACGAAGATCAGCACCGGCCAGCCGTTGAGGTGACCGCCGACGCCGAGCTGCAGCGGGACGGTGGTCTGCGCGGCGTCCGGCATACGGGTGACGAAGCCGGCGTCGACCAGACCGATCAGCATGATGAACAGGCCGATACCGATCGAGATCGCCTTGCGCAGACCGAACGGCACGGCGTTCATCACACGCTCGCGCAGCCCGGTGGCGACCAGCAGCATGACCACGAAGCCGGCGAGCACGACCATGCCCATGGCGTCAGGCCAGGACATCCGGGGGGCGAGCTGCAGCGCGACGACGGAGTTCACACCGAGACCGGCGGCGAGCGCGATCGGCACGTTGCCGATGACGCCCATCAGCAGCGTGGTGAACGCGGCCGTCAGCGCGGTCGCGGTCACCAGCTGACCGTTGTCCAGGTGATGCCCGTACATGTCCTTCGCGCTGCCCAGGATGATCGGGTTCAGCACGATGATGTACGCCATCGCGAAGAAGGTGGCGAGACCGCCGCGGATCTCGCGGCCGAGCGTGCTGCCGCGCTCGGAGATCCGGAAGTAGCGGTCGAGAGCGCCGTAGGCGGGAGTGCCGCCCGGCTGCTCGGGGGCGGGGACCTTGGCAGGTGCCGAGGTGGACATGAGGACCTCATCACCAGCGGGGTTCCCCCGAGCCCCGTTGGAGTTTCATACGAACAGAAGCGGCCAAAGACAAACGGTTTCAGTATGAACGTATGAGCGGTAAATCGCTATCTCCGCGCGTAGACCTGATCGCCTCGTAAGCTGTCCCCCATGACGAAGTGGACCCCGAAGCACGAGGCGCCGGAGCCCCTGGAGGGGCCCGTGGTCGCCACCATCACCGGCGGCACGATCGTGTGGTTCGTCCTCTTCCTGGTCCAGCTCCCCTTCTACGGCTGGTTCGACGACCACGGGCACCTGTGGTGGCTGTGGACCTGCCTGGCCGGCGGCGGTCTCGGCCTGATCGGCGTCTGGTACGTCCGCAGGCGGGACGCGGCGATCAAGCGGGACGCGGCGCTGAAGGCGGCCACCGCGGGCAGGTAGCCGCCGGGCACTCCAACCAGCGCAGGACGCCCCTCCTCCCCAGGTCGGATCTTCCGCCCACTCGGCAGGTGAAGCCGCAGATCCGCACGTACCGTCGAATGCATGACGCACATCGACGCGGGGGCCGAGCTCGACCCGGTGCACCCGGTGGCTCTGCCGGCGGCCGGGTCGGCCGGCCTGACCCGGGCCGAGGTCGCCGAGCGCGTCGCCCGGGGCGAGGTCAACGACGTCCCGGTGCGCAGCAGCCGCTCCATGGGCGAGATCGTCCGCGCCAACGTCTTCACCCGGTTCAACGCGATCATCGGTGTGCTGTGGCTGGTCATGCTGTTCGTCGCGCCGATCCAGGACAGCCTCTTCGGCTTCGTGATCCTCGCCAACACCGGCATCGGCATCGTGCAGGAGTGGCGGGCCAAGCAGACCCTGGACTCGCTCGCCGTGATCGGCGAGGCCCGGCCCACCGTCCGCCGCGACGGAGTGGCCGTCGAAGTGGCCACGAGCGAGATCGTCCTGGACGACCTCGTGGAGACGGGACCCGGCGACAAGATCGTCGTGGACGGGGTGTGCGCGGAGGCCGACGGTCTGGAGATCGACGAGTCGCTGCTCACCGGCGAGGCCGACCCGGTCCACAAACGGCCCGGCGACCAGGTCATGTCCGGCAGCTTCGTCGTGGCCGGCGGCGGCGCGTTCCGGGCGACCAAGGTGGGCCGGGAGGCCTACGCCGCGCAGCTCGCCGAGGAGGCGTCCCGGTTCACGCTCGTCCACTCCGAGCTGCGCACCGGCATCTCCACGATCCTGAAGTACGTGACGTGGATGATGGTCCCGGCCGCGATCGGCCTGGTCATCACCCAGCTCGTGGTGAAGAACGACAACCTCGGGGCCGCGGTCGCCCGCACGGTCGGCGGCATCGTCCCGATGGTTCCCGAGGGGCTGGTGCTGCTCACCTCCGTAGCCTTCGCCATCGGGGTCATCCGGCTCGGGCGCAAGCAGTGCCTGGTGCAGGAGCTGCCCGCCATCGAGGGCCTGGCCCGGGTGGACACCGTCTGCCTGGACAAGACGGGCACGCTGACCGAGGGCGGCATGGACGTCACCGAGCT
This sequence comes from Streptomyces sp. NPDC038135, assembly GCF_055601245.1. Classification (NCBI taxonomy): domain Bacteria; kingdom Bacillati; phylum Actinomycetota; class Actinomycetes; order Kitasatosporales; family Streptomycetaceae; genus Streptomyces; species Streptomyces sp. NPDC038135. The sequence goes on from NZ_JBVJXS010000007.1 coordinate 322,283, forward strand.
GCGGGCGCTGAACGGCGCCGACGAGCCGTACGTGCGCAAGGTGCTGGGCGCCCTCGGCGAGTCCGACCCGCACCCCAACGCCTCCCTCCAGGCGATCATCGACGCCTGTCCGGACTGCGAGGAGTGGCGCTGCGTGGAGTCGCTGCCCTTCTCCTCCGCCCGCAAGTACAGCGGCGCCGCGTTCAGCGAGGGCGACGGGGAGGCCAGCACCTGGCTGCTGGGCGCCCCCGACGTACTGCTCACCGAGGACGACCCGGCCCTGGCCGAGACCGAGCGCCTGAACGAGCAGGGGCTGCGGGTCCTGCTGCTGGCCCGCGCCACCCGCGACCTGGACGACCCCGAGCCGGCCCGCGGCGCCCGCCCCACCGCGCTGGTCGTGCTGGAGCAGCGGCTGCGCCCCGACGCCGGCGACACCCTGCGCTACTTCGCCGAGCAGCGGGTGCAGGCGAAGGTCGTCTCCGGGGACAACGCGGTGTCCGTCGGCGCGGTCGCGGCCAAACTGGGGCTGTCCGGTACGGCGGTGGACGCGCGCCGGCTGCCGGACGATCAGCAGGGCATGGCGAAGGCGCTGGACGAGGGGACCGTCTTCGGCCGGGTGACCCCGCAGCAGAAGCGGGACATGGTCGGCGCGCTCCAGTCGGGCGGGCACACGGTCGCCATGACCGGGGACGGCGTGAACGACGTGCTGGCCCTGAAGGACGCGGACATCGGCGTCTCCATGGGCTCGGGCTCGGAGGCGACCCGGGCGGTGGCGCAGATCGTGCTGCTGAACAACAGCTTCGCCACGCTGCCCTCGGTGGTCGCCGAGGGGCGCCGGGTGATCGGCAACATCACGCGCGTGGCGACGCTGTTCCTGGTGAAGACCGTGTACTCGGTGCTGCTGGCGCTGCTGGTGGTGTGCTGGCAGGTGGAGTACCCGTTCCTGCCGCGTCACCTGACCCTGCTGTCCACCCTCACCATCGGCGTCCCGGCCTTCTTCCTGGCCCTGGCCCCCAACACCGAGCGGGCCCACCCCCACTTCGTCCGCCGGGTCATGCGGTACGCGGTGCCCGGCGGGGTGGTGGCGGGAGCGGCGACCTTCGCGACGTACCTGCTGGCCCGGCACTACTACACCGGTCCGGGCTCCCTGGAGGCGGAGACCAGCGCGGCCACCCTGACCCTGTTCCTGATCTCCATGTGGGTCCTGGCGATCATCGCCCGCCCCTACACCTGGTGGCGGATCGCCCTGGTGGCCGCGATGGGCGCGGCCTTCCTGCTGGTCCTCGTCGTGCCGGCCCTGCAGGACTTCTTCGCCCTCAGGCTGGTGGGCGTCACCATGCCGTGGACGGCGGTGGCCGTCGCGGCGGTGGCGGCGGCCGTCCTGGAGTTCCTGTGGAGATGGGTCGGCCGCCGCTTCCCCGCTTGAGGGCTACTTCACGTCGACGTAGTCGCCCGTGGCGCTGACCGCGGGGGTGGTCGAGGTGCCCGCGAAGCTGAAGCGCCAGTAGCCGTCGTAGGAGGCCGTGGTGGTGGTCTTCAGGTTGCCCGAGGAGTCGGAGTAGACCGTCTTGACGGTGGTGTACGTGCTCGTGCCCGCCTTGCGGAACTGGAGCTTGACCGGCTGGCCGGTGTAGCCGTGGTACTGGTGGTCCTCCCAGTTGGCGCGGGAGAGCTTGCCGGTGACCGTGAGGGTCTTGCCCTTGTAGACCGGCTCCGGGGAGGCGTTGGCGGTGAGCTTGGAGTAGCGCTGGACCAGGGTGCTGCCGAGGCCGTCCTGGTCCTTGTAACCGACCTTGCTCATGTCCGGGCTGTCCGGGTTCTGCCCGTTGAAGGCGATGGCCTCGGCGGCCACGGTCCAGGAGCCGGCGTCCGCGTTCGCCAGGTCGCCGTCGGCCGGGTGGACGTCGATCGTGCCGGTGCAGGTGGCGGTGGTCGCCGAGGTGGCGGTGCAGGTCGCCCCGTCGTCGCCGTACAGCTCGGCGCTCGGGTCGGCGAAGGAGCCGCGGTAGAGGAACGCGTCGGTGTAGAAGTCCTGCGCGGTGATGTCGACGTCCGCGCCGTGGGTCAGCGTGTAGGTGTACTTGGTGCTGACCTCGTTGGTGGTGCCGACCTTGATCGCCTTGGCGATCGTGACGCTGGAGAAGCTCGCGTCGAGGGTGTACGGCGTGCCGCTCGTCGTGGCCGCGTGGGCGGCCGGGACGACGAGGGCGGAGAGGGCCAGGGCGCCGGAGACGGCGGCCACGGTGGCACGTATGCGCATGTGCGGTTCCCTTGGAGGGAGAAGTGATCGTGGAGTCGGCTGACTCACGCGATCAGATCCGCGACACCGGGCGCTGGTTGTAGGGCGAGAGCGCCTTCCGGCCAGATTTTTGCTCCCGATTGCCCGCCCGTTACCCGGGTGGGGCGACCGCTTGGCACAAGTGGGGGAAATACTTCCGGCCCCGGAGACAGCGCGTCTCCGGGGCCGGTGCGGTGCGGTGCCGCTTACTTCACGTCGACGTAGTCGCCCGCGGCGTTGACCGCCGGGGTGGTCGAGGTGCCGGCGAACGAGAAGCGGTAGTAACCGTCGGCCGTGGCCGTGGTCGTGGTCTTCAGGTTGCCGGTGGAGTTGGTGGTGATGGTCTTCAGCGTGGTGTAGGTGCTGGAGCTCTTCTTGCGGTACTGCAGCTTCACCGCCTGGCCGGTGTAGCCGTGGTACTGGTGGTCGTCCCAGTTGGCCCGGGACAGCTTGCCGGTGACCGTGATGGTCTTGCCCTTGACGACGGGCTCCGGGGAGGCGTTGACCGTCAGCTTCGAGTAGCGCTGGAGCTTGGTGGTGGCGACGCGGTCCTGGGCCACGTAACCGATCTTGGTCACGTCGCCGGTGTCCGGGTCCTGGCCGTTGAGGGCGACGGCGTAGCCCTCGGCCTTCCAGGTGGTGGCGTCCGCGTTGGTCAGCCCGAGGAACTCGTCCTTCGGGTAGATGTCGATGGTGCCCTTGCAGGTCGCCACCGTCGCCGACGAGTCGGTGCAGACCGGCCAGTCGTCGCCCATCTGCAGGGCGGTCGGGCTGTCGAAGGACCCGCGGTAGATGTCCACGTCCATGAAGAAGTCGTCGGCGTGGATGTCGACGTCCGCGCCGTGCGTGACCGTGTACGTGACCGGCACGGAGACGTGGTTGGTGGTGCCCACGACGATCGGCTTGCCGTTGTTGACCTTCACGGAGGAGAAGGTGAGGTCGAGCGCGTAGGGCTCGTCGGCGGCCGAGGAGCTGAACGCCGACTTGCCGGAAGCGGCGTGGAAGGCGCGGGCGGCCTTCGCCAGGTCGGCGGGCGTGTAAGAGGAGCCGTCGGCCGCCTGCGCGGCCGGCACGACGAAGGCGGAGAGGGCCAGGGCGCCGGTGACGGCGGCCACGGTGGCACGTATGCGCATGCGTTCCCCTGTGTGGAGAGGGTGGGCACTTGCGTGCCCAAATGATCGTGGAGTCAGTCGACTCGTTGATCAGACCCGCCACCCAGGGGAACGGTTGTAGAAAATTTGAAGGTTTTGCGAGTGGCTTACGAAGTTGGCGCCCGGCCTCAGTCGAACCAGCGGTCGCGCGCCAGTTCCTCCGTCCGGGAGGGGTCCTCCAGCAGGGCCGCCACCTCGAAGCGGCGGGGCCACTGGCCGGCCGCCCAGGCGAGGCCCGCCGCGACGCCCTCCAGGGTGGCCGCGTGCAGCGTGCCGTCGTCGGTGAGGCGCCAGTCGATCTCGACGCCGTCCACGACCAGTTCGTCGTGCTCCACATAGGTGCCGGGGGTGCGCGGCCCGAGCAGCACCCGCACCGCGTGCGGTACGTCGTGCTCGGCGCCCTCGGAGTCGACCGACCCGGTGACGGACTCGCTCAGCCGCCGCACCTGGAACAGTTCGGCCAGTTCGGCGGCCCGGGCCGGGGGCACCGGCAGCAGCGGGACCCCGGAGGTGAAGGGAAGCAGGTCCGGGGAGTCCACCACCACCGCGTCGGCCGCGTCCACCACCTCGGTCCGGCCGTCCACGACCGCCCGCAGTTCGTCCGGCAGCGTCACCTGCTCGGGGTCCAGCTCGGCCAGCGCGCCGTAGAGGCCGTGCAACTGGGCCGGGCTCACGGGCCGCTCGGGGTCGGACAGGCGGTCCAGCAGTTCGGCGGCGCCGCCGGGTTCGCCGAGCAGGGCGGCGACGGAGGTACGGACGCCCAGCGCGCGCAGCACCTGCTCGTCCTCGAAGCCGGTCGCGTCGGCCTCGTCGTACAGGCCGTGCAGGAGCGGGTCCCCGCCGGCCGCGAGCAGGCCCGCCGGACGGCGGCCGTCGAGCACCGGGTGGCCGCGCAGCCACCACGCGGTGTACGGGCGCACGACCTCGTGGGTGCCGTCGGGCAGCAGGACGCGCACCGGCTGGGTCAGGGCGTCGCGCAGCGGGGGCTGGGCGAGCAGTGCGAGCGCCTGCGGCCACTTGTCGTCGTCCACCAGGTCGAGGTCGCGGACGGCGACCAGTTCGGTGGCGACCGGCGGCACGGGCGTGTCCGGGAAGCGGTCGAGGATGTCCTCGCTCCACACGTCCACGGCGTCCAGCAGACCCGCGTCGTCCGGCTCGGCGAAGTCGCTCTCCCGCGGCTCCAGTTCGTCCGGGTCGAGGACCACGTCCGTGGCGCGGACCAGCGCGAAGTTCGCGAGCACCCCGCAGGCGGTGAGCGGCTGCTCGCCCCACTTGGCGGCCAGGTCGGGGTCGACGGCGGCCAGCTCGTCCTCGCGGATCACCTGGGCGAACGGGCTGCCGGGCAGCACGAGTTCACCGGCCGGGGCGAGTTCGCCGTCCTCGTCGGGCAGCGCGAGCGCGCCCAGCCAGGGCTCGTCACCGGGTTCGAGGGCGGCGTCGCGGACGAGCGCGAGGACGGTGTCGGCCAGTTCCTCCGCGTCCGGCGCGTCCTCCTCCCACAGCACCCCGCCCTCGTCGTCCAGCGAGGCCGCCACCGCGGCCCGCACCTGCGGGGTGGTCAGCACCGCGCGCGGGGTCGCGGGCAGCGCGCCCAGCTTCTCCAGCAGCGGGTGGACGGCGTCCTCGTGCGCGACCTTCAGCCCGAGCCGGCCGAGCACGTCCGCGTCCAGGGCGGCGGCGTCGGGGCTGGGCAGCAGCACGTGCCGGGGCCCGATGGTGGTGCGCCCTCCTCCGGAACCGGAGGCCCCGGCCAGCGGCACCGGCAGCCCGGAGAGCCGGTCGGGGTCGACCCCGGCGAGGCTGTCGTAGAGCCGCCACCACCAGTCGGGGTCCTTCTCCAGACCGGCGAGCCGGTCGACGGCGTCGGCGAGGGGCAGCCGGGCCACCCCCAGGGTGCGCAGTTCCACCCGGCGCTCCAGCCCGGCGGGCAGCAGGGTGGGCAGCACCTCGGCGAGGACCCGCACGGTGTCCGCCCCGGCGCCCTCCACGATCTCGGCGTCCCTCGGCCGCAGCGCCTCGGGGAGGTCGTCGTCCTCCGTGTGGTCGGCGGCCGGGGGCAGGAACGCGGTGCGCGGCAGCCGCTCCAGGACCGCCTGGCGCAGCGCGCCGTCCAGCTCCCCCTTGCCCAGCGGCCCGGGCACCAGGTCGATGACGCCGTCGGTCACCGGGCGCCAGGCGGCGAGCAGTTCGGTGTACGCGTCCGCCGCCCGCTGCACCAGGAAGTCGGTCAGCGGACCGGGGGCCGCGTGCCGGCGGGTGGTGTCCAGCGGGAAGGACGCGATGAGCAGCGCGGGGACGCCGAGGGGCTCGTCGCTGGGGGTCGGGGCGTGCACCACGCCCGCGGTGCGCGGCCGGACCGGGCGCCCCTGGTCGTCCTCCGGCACGGCCCAGGTCACCGACCAGTGCGGGCGCAGGCGCTCCTCCACCGGCCGGTCGGCGAGCAGGTCGGCGGTGAGCGGTCCGTGCGCGGCGACGGTGCGCCAGCGGGTGACGCCCTCCCGCGAGTCCTCCACGACGGTGACGGCGTCCTCGGTACGGCGGCGCAGGGTGCGCGGGGTCGCGCCGTCGACCTCGATCACGACCTCCGCCAGGCCGGGCAGGGCGAGGAGCAGGGCGTCGTCCACGGCGTCGAGGAGCCGTTCGGCGAGGTCGGCGGCGGCCGCGTCGCGCAGGGGCAGGATGACGGCGGTGTCGTACGGGTCGGGGGCGGAGCCCTCGGCGGCGAACGGCAGCCGCAGCAGCGGCACGTGCCCGTCCCGGCGCCGGACCTCGTCCCCGAGTCCGGGGCTGTGCCGGGCGGTGTCCGCGGCCAGTTCCCTGGCCTCGGCCAGCGACCAGCGGACCCCGCCGTGCCGGCCGACGATGGCCGGCTCGTCGGTGACGGACAGTACGGCGGCGAAGCCCACGCCGAACCGGCCGACGGCGCCGTGGGTGTCGTCGGCGTCCCGCTTGGCGGAGGCCCGCAGGGTGGACAGCGACTCGACACCGGTGGCGTCCAGCCCGGCGCCGGTGTTGGCGGCGACGAGGACGCCGTCGCGGAGAGTGAGACGCAGCCGCCCCGGCACCTTCGCCCGGGCGGCGGCGTCGGCGGCGTTCTGGGCCAGCTCGATGACGAGCCGGTCCCGGTAGCCGCCGAGGACCAGGTCCTCCTCGGCGTTGGCGTCCTCGCGGAACCGGGCGGGGCTGGTGGCCCAGGCGTCGAGGACACCGCGGCGAAGACGGGCGGTGCCGAAGGGGTCGGCGCCCTCGGTCGCCGGCCGCACGTACTTGCTCACGTTCACTCTCCTCGTCTGCGTGAGGACGAAGGTACAGCCCCGTGAGCGGGTGGCCGTCCGGCTCCGGCGTCAGGGCTGGGAGGCGTATGCGACGAAGGTCGCCCAGGTGGCGGGGGTGACGGTCAGCAGGGGGCCGTCGTCCTGCTTGGAGTCGCGTATGTGGATGGTGGCGCGCGTGGGGGCCACTTCGACGCAGGAGTCGCCCTCGCTTCCGCTGCTGTAACTGCTCTTGAACCAGTCCAGGGCGACTTCGACGCAGGAGTCACCCTCGCTGCTGCTGCTGTAACTGCTCTTGAACCACGCCAGATCGGTAGTGCGGATCATGCTGCCCCCAGCAGTCTCTCGAGGAAGGTCGTCGACTCACGTGGTGTGAGCGCCTGCGCGCGAATGATGCCGTACCGCAGCTCAAGGATACGGAGCTGTCTCGGCTCGCCGACGGGACGGCCGTTGGCCACCACGGGGGAGCGCCCCACCGCCGAGCCGTCGGCGAACTTCAGCACCTCGATGCTCCCGTCCACTCCCGCGTGCTCCTCACGGTCCATCGGCATCACCTGAAGCTCGACCTGGCGCAACTCGGCTACCTCCAGAAGATGTGCGAGTTGGCGACGCAGCACCTTCCGGCCCCCTAACGGACGCCGAAGCGTCCACTCCTCCAGAACGAAGCTGATCTCCGGCGAAGGCTCGCGCTCGAAGACGGACTTCCGGCCAACGCGCGCGGCGATGAACCGCTCGATCTCGTCACCGCTGTACGCGGGCCGCCGCATCTCCAGCAGCGCTCGCGCGTACTCCGGCGTCTGCAGCAGCCCGTGGACGTTCAAGGGGTCGTAGAGCTGAAGCTCGACCGCCTTCGCCTCGAGCTGCGCCAGCTCCCGCACCCGCTTCGGATAGCGGACCTTGGCCACGTCCTCCTTCATCGCGGCGAGCAGCCCGCCCGCGCTCAGCACCTCGTCCGCCTTGTCCAGGAACTCCGGGCGCGGGATCCGCCTGCCGCTCTCGACCTTGTAGACCATGTCCTCGCCGTAGCCCACGACCCTGCCGAACTCGGCCGCGCGCAGGCCCACCGCCTCGCGGCGCAGCCTGAGCTGCCGTCCCACGGTGGTGATGACGGCGACTCCCCAGTCGTCGTCCGGGTCGACCTCCCAGCCCGGCTCCTCTTCCTCGCCCATGGCGCGCCCCCTTCCCGTCCCCGCCGTCCCGACAGACCGGACACCGCCAGACACGCTCCGGACAGTGACCGTACGTACCCTCTTCGTCACTGTTCACGGTAGGCGCACGTCGCCACTCTGAGTAACGTGAATCAGCAAATCTCCACCCGTATCCCGAACTTCAGCGTGCGGCTCTCCCCCACGCCGCGCGGCGCCCGGCTGGCCCGGCTGCTCGCCACGGAACAACTCACCTCGTGGGGCGTGCCGTTGGAGCCGGCGGCGCTGATCGTGGCCGAGCTGGCGGCGAACGCGGCCACGCACGGGCGGGTGACGGGCCGGGACTTCCGGCTGACGCTCTACGTCGTCGCGGACGTGCTGCGGATCGAGGTGACCGACACCCGGGGCGACCGGCTCCCCCACGTCGGGACCCCGGAGCCGGACGCCGACTCGGGGCGCGGACTGATGCTGGTCGACGCCCTCGCCGACCGCTGGGGCGTCACTCCGGGTCTCACGCCGCGCAAGACGGTGTGGGCGGAGATCGTGCTGCCACCGCGACCCGGGAACTCGTGCTCCGGTCCGAGTGGCGCCCTTTCCCAAAGGACCACGAGGGAGAAAGAACCCACCCAAGCCCCACCCCTCCCGCCCGCCACGGCGCGCGCTCACTCGCCAGGGTGAACATCGCCAACGCGGCTGGCGTGGCGACCGGTTGATCGCTCTACGCTCGGCGCAGCAAGCACGGCACATGTGGTGAACCGGAAAAAATGACGGCCCCCGGCCGGGAGTAGCGATCCCGATCGAGGGCCTGACCACCAAGGAACAGCACCTTCCCGATGGATACCCAGAACCGTAGCGCGCCCCCGCGCGCCCAGTCCCGAGTTGTCGCCAAGAACCACCCGAACCGGCGGTCGGCCGCCGGCGGGCTGATCCACGACAACACCCGCCACTCCGCCCGCTTCACGGTGATCGGCAACCACCTGGCCCAGCATCCGGAGCTGTCCGGTCTCGCGATCGGGCTCGGGGTGCACATCCAGTCGCTGCCCGCGGGCTCCCGGGTCGACATCAGGACCCTGACCGCCCGCTTCCCCGAGGGCGCGGTCCGGGTCGCCGCCGCGCTGCGGGAGTTGGAGGCCCACGGATACCTGCGGCGCGAGCGCAGGCGCGGGGCGGACGGCCGTATCGTCACGCGCACGGTCTCGTGCAACCAGCCGGGAGGCGACGGGGACGCCCCCTCCGCGCCGCCGCCCCGGAGGAAGAAGCCCGCGAGCAGGGCGCTGCCGGCCGTGCCGCGTCCGGCCCAGGCCTCCCCGGCGCTCGTCCGGCGGGCCACGGACCTGCTCGCGGACCTCCGCCGCCACGACGCCCGCCTGCTGCTGTCGGCCCAGGACACCGCCCACCTGGCGCCGGGAGTCGCCGCCTGGCTGGAACGGGACGCGGCCCCCTCGGTCGTACGGCACGCGCTGACCACGGGCCTTCCGGACGAGCCCCTGTGCCGTCCGGCGGCCCTGCTGGCCCACCGCCTGACGGCCGGGTTGCCCGCACCGCCCCCGTTCCGCGCCCCGACGCCCCCGCCGGCGGTCCGGCACCCGCTCCAGAACTGCGAGGGCTGCGACCACGCCTTCCGCGCGCCGGCCCCGGGACTCTGCTCCGGCTGCCGCCCCCGTCCAGCGGGGGCCACCGGTACCGGCACCGTCCTCACCGCCGTCCACTCCACCCCTGGCGGGCCGCTCCACGGCGACTGATCCGCGCCGGGCCCGCGGCCGGAACTCAGCGGGAGCGGCGCCGTGTCACCAGGGCGACGGTCGTGCCGACGCCGGCGAAGATCAGGCCGATGCCGCCGAAGATCAGCGGCAGCAGCCACAGCGAGGCGAAGCCCTTGACCCGCGCGTCGTCCGGGGAGTCGGCGTCGTAGAGGACCTCGACGTGCTCGCCCTTCTCGTAGGACGGCGGGTTGGAGCCGAAGGAACTCCGGAACGTACGCCGCTCGCCGTCCGCCGAGGTGAACGCGACCACCGGGTACGCCACGGGGCCGTCGTGCGCCCGCTTCCTGCGGGAGCCGCTGTGGTCCTCGCGCCACTCCAGCGCGACCACCGTCCCCCGGGCGTGCTTCGCGCCGGACAGGAACGAGACCGACACGCCCGTGAGGATCAGCCCGACGACCAGGAACAGCGAGCCGAACGCGATCGCCCCGAACGTGATCCACCGGACGGCACGCCCGCTCACCCCCACCCGCACGACGCCCCCCGTCTTCAGGAGTGGCCGAGTTCCGCGGTCTCCGCGTCGCCCGTCTCCGGGACCGAGCCCGAGTCGCGGGCCGGGCGGAGCGGGAAGACGTCGATCCGGGTCTCGTCGACGACCGGCGGGGGCGGCTGCGGGGTCTTCGGCATGACGGCCGCCTCGGAGTGGGCGCCGCAGCCGTAGGACAGAGAGACCACCCGGCCGTCGGCCGGGGAGAACTCGTTCGCGCAGACGCCGAAGGCCTGGCCGAGCGAGCCACCGATCGGGGTGAGGAACCCGCAGGTCGCGCAGGTGGCGGGGGCCGCCTGGGCCATCGGGGTCTGGGGGCCGAACGACTCCTCCCAGCGGTCGGCCGCCATGTGCAGGCCGTACCGGGAGAGCACCCGCGCGCGCCGCATGCCCAGCTCCTCCGCCACCGAGGCGATCGAGCCGCGTACGGGCGTCGTGGGCTGGACGGCCGGGGCGCCGGGGGAGACCTCCGCGTCCTCGGCCTCCGCCAGTTCCGCAATCTCCCCGGACACGATCGAGTTCGGCGGGGGCTCCTCCTCACCCGTGTAGCCGGGCTCCAGACGCAGGTCCTCTTGGTCGGTGGGGAGCAGGTCGCCGGGGCCGAGGTCGCCGGGGCGCAGGCGCTCGCTCCACGGCACCCACTCGGGGGCGAGGAGGGCGTCGGGGCCGGGAAGCAGGACCACCTCGTCCAAGGTCACGATCTTGGCACGGGAGGCGCGGGCGACCGTCGCGGCCCAGCGCCAGCCCCGGTAGCCCATCTCCTTGCACTCGAAGAAGTGCGTGACAACACGGTCGCCCTCGGAAACCAGCCCCACGTGCTCGCCCACCACTCCGGGTGCGGCGGCCTCCTCGGCGGCGGACCGGGCGAGGTCGACGGCCTCGGCGCACAGACGGTCGGGGGTGCGGCTTCGCGTTGTCGCTGCGCTCACAGGTATCGCTTCTCTCCTACGCCGTCTGCAATGAGTGCGGCTGCCTCCGGCGGTTGGGGGGACGGAGCGGACCAGGGGGCCGCATCGACGTCCGCATCCGATCGCGCTCGGGCGCACCTCTGCCATCCATTCTGCGTTATGGCTGAGATACGCACGCTACCCGGTCGTCGGTGGTCGGGGACAGTCCGCCGCTGCCCGGCGATGTTTCCCGACCGGCCGCGCGCGCCGGTTGGCCGAGAACCGGCCCCGGCGAGCGGTCCTGTTGGCCGAAAAAAGACCGGTCCGGGAGCCCGTGTCCGTCATGGGGTGATCGGGTGGCGGGCCGCCCGCCGCCCGGCCGCCGCCGGACGGCCCGCCGACTCGCTTGGATTCAAACCGCACTATCGGGCGGGGTCTCGGGGCACTATGAACGACGTGGCAGCCACGGACAGGGACAGCGTTCGGGGTGGCGGATCGGGCCGGGTCGGCGGTGCCGTCCGCGCGGTCGGCCGTGCCCTGCACTCCCCCGTGACTGGCACCGCGCGGGGCATCCGCAAGGTCACGCACGCCCACGGCGCGGGCGAGTCGGGCCTCGGCAAGCTGATCGAACTGCACGCGGTGAACGGCGCCGGGGACGTCATGATCACGGTCGCGCTGGCGTCGACCGTGTTCTTCTCGGTGCCGACCGACGAGGCCCGCGGGCGTGTCGCGCTCTACCTGGCCATCACGATGGCCCCCTTCACGGTGCTGGCGCCCGTCATCGGGCCCCTGCTGGACCGGCTGCCGCACGGGCGGCGGGCCGCGATGGCCGGGGCGATGCTGACCCGGGCGCTGCTGGCGCTGATCATCTCGGGGGCCGTGGCGAGCGGAAGTCTGGAGCTGTATCCGGCGGCGCTCGGGGTGCTGGTCGCGTCCAAGGCCTACGGAGTGGTCCGCAGCGCGGTCGTGCCCCGGCTGCTGCCACCCGCCTTCTCCCTGGTGAAGGCGAACTCGCGGGTCACGCTGGCCGGGCTGCTGGCCACCGGCGTGGCCGCGCCGATCGGAGCGGGCCTGCACGCCCTCGGTGATCCCTGGCCGCTGTACGGGGCGTTCGTGATCTTCGTCGCAGGGACGTTTCTGTCCTTCTCCCTGCCGCCGAAGGTCGACTCCGCCAAGGGTGAGGACGTGGCGCTGCTCGCGGCCGACGAACAGCATCTGCACGGGCCGCGGCGGCAGCAGGCCAAGCGGCCGGGCCTGCGGACCGTCGGGCCGGCCGTCACGCACGCCCTCGCCGCCAACGCGGCGCTGCGCTGCCTGTCCGGCTTCCTGATCTTCTTCCTCGCGTTCCTGTTGCGCGAGCACCCGCTGACCGGGTCCAGCGCGGCGGTCTCGCTGGGGATAGTGGGCGTCTCGGCCGGGGCGGGGAACGCGCTCGGCACGGCGGTGGGCGCCTGGCTGAAGTCGAAGGCGCCCGAGGTCATCATCGTGACGGTCGTCGCGGTGGCGCTCGGCACGGCCGTGGTGGCCGCCGTGTTCTTCGGGGCGCTGCTGGTGGCCTGCCTGGCCGCCGTCGCGGGGTTCGCCCAGGCGCTGGCCAAGCTGTCGCTGGACGCGCTGATCCAGCGGGACGTGCCGGAGCAGGTGCGCACCTCGGCGTTCGCCCGGTCCGAGACGCTGCTGCAGATGGCGTGGGTGTTCGGCGGCGCGGTCGGCATCGTGATGCCGCTCAACGGCACCCTGGGTCTCGCCGTGGCCGCCGCGTTCGTGGCGGCCGGCTGGCTGGGCACGCTGCGCGGGCTGCTCGCCTCGGCCCGGCACGGCGGCCGGACCAGGGCGCGAGTGGCGTAACGAACCGGGCACGCCGTACCCCACGTGGGCGGACGGCCATGGGCGCCCGATAGCCTTCGGCCATGACCACGCTGCCCCGCGGCGAAGCCGCTGATGTAACACGTGCTGTGCGACGCCGCCGCGCCGTCGCCGCCGCCGGCGCCGTTACCGCCGGACTGCTCGTCCTGTCGGCCTGCGACAAGCCGACGCCCGTCGCGACCGTCACCGTCGGCCGGAACTCGGTCAGCTCGGAGGCGCTCTGCTACAACGACGGCAAGGCGCTGGACGCCAAGTCGCTGGCGAAGTGCTCCAAGAAGGCGAAGGACATCGAGTCCATCGAGGTGGGCCAGGACCAGACGGTCCGCTTCGGCGTCGACCCGAAGATCGCGGACGCCGGCTGGACGATCCTGGTGAACGGCAACCCGTTCTCCGAGTCCAGCAAGCTGACCACGCGCACCCTCCCGTACAACGCCTTCTTCAACCAGCAGTACGGCACCCAGGGCGACACCAACACCGTGTCGATCCAGATGGGCAGCAACCCGCCCAAGGGCCTGTGGTCCTTCAAGGTGAAGAAGGCGAGCTGACCACGCCTTCCGCACGCGTCCTCGTCGCCACCGCCGTCCCGGCCGAACGGGACGCGGTGGCGGGCGCGTTCCCCGGCGAGACGGTCGCCGTACGGCTGCCGGGCGCCGGACTCGTCCGGGTCCAGGACGGCCCCGACCTGCTGGCCGCCGGTGTCGGACCGGCCCTCGCCGCCGCCTCCACGGCCACCGCGCTGACCGCCGCCGCACTCGCCGGGACGCCCTACGACCTGGTGGTCTGCGCCGGGATCGGCGGGGGCTTCGCGCCGGAGGCGCCGCTCGGCTCACTCGTCGTCGCCGACGCGATCACGGTGGCCGACCTGGGCGCGGAGACCGCCGACGGCTTCCTCCCGGTCACCGAACTGGGCTTCGGAACCGTCACCCACCGGCCGCCGGAATCACTCGTACGAGGAATCTCCCAGGCTGCCGGAGCGCGCGCCGGCACCGTGCTCACCGTCTCCACCGTCACCGGCACCGCCGCCCGCGCCGCCGAGCTGCGCGCCCGTCACCCCGGGGTCCTCGCCGAGGGCATGGAGGGGTTCGGCGTGGCCGAGGCGGCCGCCGCGCACGGCGTGCCCGTGCTGGAGATCCGCGCGGTGTCCAACCCGGTCGGCCCGCGCGACCGCGCCGCCTGGCGCATCGGCGAAGCCCTCGCCGCCCTCACCGAGGGCTTCGGGAAGCTCACGCCCGTACTGGAGAGTTGGAACCCGCATGACCGCTGAGCAGCTTCAGATCGCGTACTCGCCCTGCCCGAACGACACCTTCGTCTTCGACGCCCTCGCGCACGGCCGCGTCCCCGGCGCGCCCGCGCTGGACGTGACCTTCGCCGACATCGACATCACCAACGGCATGGCCGAGCGCGGCGAGTTCGACGTGCTGAAGGTGTCGTACGCGGTGCTGCCGTACGTCCTGGAGGACTACGCGCTGCTGCCCTGCGGCGGGGCGCTGGGCCGGGGCTGCGGTCCGCTGGTGCTGACCCGCGAGGCTGGTGCGGACTTGACGGGCCGTACGGTCGCGGTGCCGAGCGAGAGGTCCACCGCCTACCTGCTGTTCCGGCTGTGGGCCGCGGACACCCTGCCCGGCGGCGTCGGCGAGATCGTCGTCATGCCGTTCCACGAGATCATGCCGGCCGTGCGGGACGGCAAGGTCGACGCGGGCCTCGTCATCCACGAGGCGCGCTTCACCTACCAGAACTACGGGCTGCACAAGCTCGCCGACATGGGCGAGCACTGGGAGCGCACGACCGGGCTGCCGATCCCGCTGGGCGCGATCATCGCCAGGCGCTCGCTGGGCGCGGACACGCTGAACCGGCTCGCCGACTCCGTGCGCGCCTCCGTGCAGGCCGCCTGGGACGACCCGGAGGCGTCCAGGCCGTACGTGATGGAGCACGCCCAGGAGATGGACCCGGCCGTCGCCGACCAGCACATCGGGCTATACGTGAACGAGTTCACCGCCGCGCTCGGCGAGGACGGCTACGCCGCGATCCGCGGGCTGCTCACCCGCGCGGCGGCCGAGGGGCTGGTACCGCCCCTCGGTCCGGACGCGCTCGCGTTCCCCTAGGTCGTGTCCGCGAAGTCGCGTCGTCCGCCCGCAGGGCGGGCGTCGCGGCGTCCGGTGCGTGCTCTCGGGGTGCCGGCCGGATGCCCTCGTACTGGGCGTACTCGGGCTTTCGGCCGGTGCGGCGAGAGTGCGTACCGGGCGTCGTGACGCAGACGCGACTTCGCGGACACGGCCTAGACGTCGAGCTGGTCGGCGACGGCGCGCAGCAGGCCGGCGATCTTCTTCCCGGAGGTCTTCTCCGGGTAGCGGCCCCGCTCCAGGCCCGGCGTGATGTTCTCGAGGAGGGTCGTCAGGTCCTGCACGATCGAGGCCAGCTCGTCGGGCTTCTTGCGCTGGGCCGCAGCGACCGAGGGCGCCGGGTCGAGCACGGTCACCGAGAGCGCCTGGTCGCCGCGCTGACCGGCGACGACGCCGAACTCCACACGCTGTCCCGGCTTGAGCGCATCCACTCCGGCGGGCAGAACCGAGGAATGGACGAAGACGTCACCGCCGTCGTCGCGGGAGAGAAAGCCGAAGCCCTTCTCACTGTTGAACCACTTGACTTTGCCGGTGGGCACGTCTGTCCTCGTCCTCGTACTCGTCGGGAAAACTGCTCGGAAAAGGCTTCTGACAGCAGAGAGCGGGTCGACCGTGACCCGCCGCAACCAAGGCTAATGGTCTTCGGGCGGGTGACAAGACGTCCACCGGTTGTTCTCTCGCGCTGGGAACTACCCTGGTCCGGTGCGTGACAAAACCCAACCGAATTCCGCCGGACCCGGTGACCGACTGATCCGCGCCGGTGTCATCGTGTTCTTCGTCGGGGCACTGGCCACTCTCGTCACCGTGGCCCCGCTGCTCCTCGGCACCAAGCCCTTCCCGACGTTCATGTTCGGCCTGAGCATGCTCATGGCCGTCGGCTTCCTGATCGCGGGCGCGGGGATACTGCGCTCCGTCGCCGCCGGGCGCCGTCAGGCCGGGGAGACGGCGCCGGGCGCCTCGCGGTAGCCGGCCAGCCAGGCCGGGAACGCGCCGAGGTCGTCGAGCACGACGTCCGCCCCGGCGGCGCGCAGTTCCTCCCCGTCGCAGGGGCCGGTGGCCACGGCCACGGACAGCGCGCCCGCCGTACGGGCGCCGCGGACGTCACCCACGTGGTCGCCGACGTACACCCGCGCGCCGTGCTCGCGCAGAGCCCGCGCCTTCTGCTCGGCCCACAGGTCGCCGACCACCAGGTCCGGCTCCAGGCCCAGGTGGGCGAGGTGCAGTTTCGCGTTCGGCTCGTACTTCGCCGTCACCACCATCGTCCGCCCGCCGGCCTCCCGCACCGCCTCCATCGCCTGCCTGGCCCCGGCCATGGCGGGGGTCGCGGTGATCGCGATCGCCGGGTACATCTCCCGGTACAGGTCGGCCATCGCGGGGACGTGCTCCGCGGGGAACCAGTTGATCAGCTCCTCCGCGAGAGGCGGGCCCAGGCGGGTCACCGCGAGATCGGCGTCGATGTACGTGCCCGTCCGCTCCGACAGCGCGAGGTAGCAGGCGCGGATGCCGGGGCGGGAGTCGATGAGGGTCATGTCCAGGTCGAAGCCGACGGTGAGAGTCATGGGGGTCATTTTGCCGGGGGGTGGGGGGGCTCTTCTGTGCGGGTGGCTGTGCGGGGGCTTTCTGGCACGGGGGGGTGTGCGGGGGCTTTATGGCCCGGGGGGTGTGCGGTGGTTGTGCGGGTGCGGGTGCGTGGGGGGCACCCGGCCTGCGGCCGGGTCCGGGTTCCCACCCGCACCGCCCGTGCGGGTTTCGTCGTCGGGTGCGGGTGGCCCCTGTGGGGGGCAGTCGCCGTCGGCGGGTGCGGGTGAGTGGGGGGCTGGCCAGCGGGTGCGGGGAGAGCCCCGGGGGGCGGTCGGCGGGTGCGGGATGCGTGAGGGGCGGTCGGCGGGTGCGGGGTGGGTGGGGGGGAGTCGGTCAGCGGGTTCGTTGGGAGCGCCAGACCAGGTACAGGGCTGAGGCGATCGCCGCGCCTCTGACCACCCACGGCCAGGTCTGGGTGAGAGCGTCGTTCATGTGGCCCCGGGCGATGGGGTCGCCCCAGCGGCCGGTGTTCCTGCCCCACAGCCAGACCAGGCCCGCCACCGCCGCCGAGCCGGGCAGGACCAGTACCGCCCACTTGGTCTCGGCCGGGGTCAGGCGCCGGGAGCCGTAGGCGATCAGCCAGCCGAGGAGCAGCGCGAACCAGTTGCCGAGCACGGCGCCCGCGACCAGCGCGGCGGCGGCCAACAGCAGAAGCGGGTTGGTCCAGCCGGCGGCCGGACGGGGCAGCGGGAGGAGACGGCGGCGCACGGGGGCCGGGGCCCCGTCGATCGCCTCCTTCGCCTCCTTCGGCTCGTCCGCGGCGGGTCGTTCCGTCGCCTCGGGGTCCTTCGGAGGGCGTTTGAGCAGGTCGGGGATCTCCACCCCGCCCACGAAGCCCGGAACGGCGTCGCTCGCCGCCGGGCCAAACGGGCTGTCGTCCACCCGCCACCAGTCCGGCCGCGCCGCGCCGTCCCCCAGCTCGTGCGCGGCGGCCAGGTGCGGCGGCGAGGCGCCCGGGGGCGGGGCGGGCCGCTCCGGTTCGGCGGGGCGCGGCCGCGGCACGACCCGGCGCAGCCCCTTGGGCCGCTCCTCCGGCTCCGGCTCGCGCTGCACGGGCACGGCGGTGACCGGCGGCTGCGGGACCGCCGCGGCGCCGCCCGCGGCCTCGACCACCTCGTCCGGCGTGCCGAGCCGGTCCAGGATGCGGCGCACGGCGGCCGGACTGTCCACCGCCGTCCGGGCGCGGTGCCGGTCGATCTCGTCGCGCAGCCGCGACACCAGCCGCATCCGGGTGGACGACGGCAACTGACGCTGCTGAGCGACGTCCCCGACGCGGCTCAGATACTCGTAGACGACCTGGTCGCTCTCGATCCCCACGGAACCCCTCCGGGGCGACGCCGATGAAACCCCTTGCCGATGAAACCCGTTGAGGAAGGTAGCGCAGACCGGCACCGAACTGCCCGCCCGGCGTTCGGCACGGCACCCGCTAACGTGGGTCAGATGAGCCCCGAGGCCAACTCAGCCCCCCGTTCCCTCGCCGAATCGCTCCGCATGAGGGACGACGCCTCGCTGGCCGCGCTGCTGCGCAGCCGCCCCGACCTCATCACCCCCGTACCCACCGACCTCACCCAGCTCGCCACCCGCGCCGGCACCCGCGCCTCGGTGCTGCGGGCACTGGAACGGCTGGACCGGTTCGCCCTGCAGACGGCGGAGGCGCTGGCGGTGGCCCCGGACCCGGCGTCGTACGGGACGCTGCTCGGCCTGATGGCGGGGGACGCGGGCGACTCGGCGGTGGCCGCCGCGCTGCCCCGCGCCGTCGCCGTCCTGCGCGAACAGGCGCTGGTCTGGGGCGACGACGACCGGCTGCGGCTGGTGCGCACCGCACAGGAGCTGCTGGCGCCCTCCGCGCAGCACCCCTCCCCCACCGGGCTCGGCCCCAGCGTGCAGGAGGCCACCTCGGGCATGTCGCCGGGGCGGATCCAGGAGATCGTCGCCTGCGCCGGACTGCCGTCCACGCACGACTCGGTCTCCGCGGTCACCGCGCTGACCGCCCTGTTCACCGACCGCAGGAAGATGTCCAAGCTGCTCGCGCAGGCGCCGGACGCCTCCCGGGAGGTGCTGTCCCGGCTGGTGTGGGGGCCGCCGTACGGGCAGGTCACCCCGGAACCGGCGGCGCACCTGCGCTGGCTGCTGGACCGCGGCCTGCTGCTGCCGACCGCGCCCGGCACCGTGGTGCTGCCCCGCGAGGTGGCGCTGCACCTGCGCGAGGGCCGCGCCCACCGCGCGCCCGAGCCGCGGCCGCCCGCCGTGGAGCCCGCCGCCACGCACGGGGCGCAGGTGGTGGACGCCACCGCGGCCGGGCAGGCGTACACCGCGCTGGCCACCGTCGAGGAGCTGCTGAAGGACTGGGACGAGGGCGGCCCGGCGGTGCTGCGGGCCGGCGGTCTCAGCGTGCGGGACCTGAAGCGGACGGCCGTCGCCCTCGACGTGTCCGAGCCGGTCGCCGCCTTCTGGATCGAGCTGGCCTACGCGGCCGGGCTGCTCGCCTCCGACGGCGAGGCCGACGAGCGGTACGCGGCCACGCCCGCCCACGACGAATGGCTCGATCAGCCCCCCGCCGAGCGTTGGGCCCGGCTGGCCCAGGCCTGGCTGACGGCCACCCGGACGCCGGGGCTGATCGGCGGCCGGGACGCCAAGGACCGCACGCTGTCCGCGCTGGGGCCGGGGCTCGACCGGTCCGCCGCGCCCGAGGTGCGGCACCGGGTGCTGACCCTGCTGGCGGGGCTCCCGGCGGGCGGGGCGCCGGCGGCCGAGGCGGTCCTGGCCCGGCTGCGCTGGGAGCGGCCGCTGCGCGGGCCCCGGCCGGACGACGGGGAGGACCTGCGCTCCCGGCTCGCCCGCTGGACCCTCGCGGAGGCGGAACTGCTCGGCGTCACCGGGCGCGGTGCGCTGTCCGCGCACGGCCGGGCGCTGCTGGGCGCGGCCGTGGCCGGGCACGCGGCGGGGGCGGAGTCCTCCGGCCCCGGAGACAAGCTGCCCGTCCACCACCGCCCGGCCGCACCGGCCGAGCCGCTGACCGCCGCCGAGCAGGCCGTCGCCGCCGGCGCCGCGGCCCGGCTCCTCGCGCCGCTGCTGCCCGAGCCCCTGGACCACGTGCTGCTCCAGGCCGACCTGACGGCGGTGGCCCCGGGCCCGCTGCGGCGGCCGCTGGCCGAGACGCTCGGGGTCCTGGCGGACGTCGAGTCCAAGGGCGGGGCGACCGTCTACCGCTTCACCCCGGCCTCGGTCCGCCGCGCGCTGGACGCCGGTCGGACCGCGACCGACCTGCACGCCTTCCTCACCGCGCACTCCCGCACGCCGGTCCCGCAGCCGCTGGCCTACCTCATCGACGACGTGGCCCGCAGGCACGGCCACCTGCGGGTGGGGGCGGCCTCGGCGTACGTCCGCTGCGACGACGACGCCCTGCTGAACGAGATCCTCGCCGACAAGCGGTCGGCCGCGCTGCGGCTGCGCCGGCTGGCGCCGACCGTCCTCGCCACCCAGGCGGACCCGGCCGCGCTGCTGGAGGGGCTGCGCGCGATGGGGTACGCGCCGGCGGCGGAGTCCGCCGAGGGGGACGTGCTGATCGCCCGCGCCCACGCCCACCGCACGCCGCCGCGCACCGCGCCCGAGCCGGTGCCGGACGGCCCGCCGCCGCCGGACGCCACGCTGCTCACGGCGGCGATCCGGGCGATCCGGGCGGGCGACCTGGCCGCCACCACGCCGCGCAAGGCCACCGGCGCCGCGCCGGCCCCGGGCGAGCTGCCGCGCACCGGCTCCGCCGAGACCCTGGCCACCGTCCAGGCCGCCGTGCTGACCGGCGAGGCCCTGTGGATCGGCTACGTCAACGCCGAGGGCAGCGCCAGCCAGCGGGTGATCGCCCCGATCCGCGTCGAGGGCGGCTTCGTCACGGCCTACGACCACACGGCCGACGAGGTACGGACCTACCCCCTGCACCGCATCACGGGCGTAGCCGAACTGGAGGAGTAACCGGCGACACCGACAACCGAAATCGGCCCCCCACCGCACCCGGTCGCTCCACCCCCCGCTCAACAGCCCCGCACCGGCATGTTCGCGGGCAGGCCGAAGTGGGCGGTCGATCGACTCGGACGCTGTTCCACGGCGCCCGCGGCCCGGCGAAGCAGCCGCGCACCGGCGCGTTCGCGGACGCGGCGGCTTCGGCGGGCGGCCAGTCGACACGGGGGTGGCCCGCGGAGGCCGCGAGTCGGCGGAGCAGGCCGTCAACAGCCCCGCACCGGCGCGTTCGCGGGCAGGCCGAAGTGGGTGCGGGCGGTGGCTTCCAGGGGGATGGCCGGCGGTGTGTCGGCGGCGGTGTCCGCGCTGACGCCGATGCCGGGTGGACGCCCGGGCAGACCCGCTCGGAGCCGCCGCCGGGCTCGCGCCGACCGCACCCGGCCAAGCGGCGCCGGCTCTCGGCGGCCACCGATCCGCGCCGGTGCCCAGCCGGCCGGTCGACGCGGGCGTCGGCCCACCGAGGCCGCGAGCCGGCGAGGCAGCCCCGGGCCGCTCGGCAGCCCCGCACCGGCGCGTTCGCGGACGCGGCGGCTTCGGCGGGCGGCCGGTCGACACGGGGGTGGCCCGCGGAGGCCGCGAGTCGGCGGAGCAGGCCGTCAGCAGTCCCGCACCGGCGCGTTCGCGGGCAGGCCGAAGTGGGTGCGGGCGGTGGCTTGCAGGGGGGTGGCCGGCGGTGTGTCGGCGGCGGTGTCCGCCTGGTGGGCGAAGTGGGCGTCCACCCACTGGGCGTAGCCAGCGCCGTCCGGCGGGGTCTGCGCCGACAGCACGCGGTAGCCGCCGGCCGCGCCGGCGTCCCGCCGCAGCCGCAGCACCTGGGGGCCCTGCGCGCCGCCGCACTCCAGCAGCGCGCCCGCCCGTACCCCGTACTCCAGGCACAGCGTGCTCACGCCCGCCCGTACCAGGCCGTCGTGCTCCGCGAGGTCCCGTGCCTGCGCCCGGCAGAACCAGCGCGCCCGGAGCCCGGGCACCGCCTCCCCGTACCCGCCGCCCCGGGAATCGGCCACCAGCCGGGCCTCGATCACCGGCCGCACCTCGCTCCACAGGCGCCCGTCGACGCCGGCCCGCCCCGGAGCACCGCCGGCGCCCGGCCCCATCGCCCACGCCCCGGTCGCCACCAGCACCCCCGTGGCCGCCAGACCGGCCCCCCACCTGCCCACAGTCATCGCCCCGACCTCCTCACCGGGCCGCGCCCCCGCGCCGCACCCGCAACGGAAGACCCACGGCGGCCGCGGGGGGTTGCAGGCGGCCCCGCCGTGATCAGCCGCCGGTAGGGCACACTGGACGTTTGGCCGTGCGGAAGGGAAGTGCGTAGGTGAACGGACCGCTTATCGTCCAGTCGGACAAAACCCTGCTCCTGGAAGTCGACCACGAGCGGGCCGACGAGTGCCGTCGGGCCATCGCGCCCTTCGCCGAGCTGGAGCGGGCCCCCGAGCACATCCACACCTACCGGGTCACCCCGCTCGGCCTGTGGAACGCGCGGGCCGCGGGGCACGACGCCGAGCAGGTCGTGGACGCGCTGGTGCAGTACAGCCGCTACCCGGTGCCGCACGCGCTGCTCGTGGACATCGCCGAGACGATGGACCGGTACGGCCGCCTCACCCTCTCCAAGCACCCCGCGCACGGCCTCGTGCTCACCACCACCGACCGGCCGGTGCTGGAGGAGGTGCTGAAGTCCAAGCGGATCGCCCCGCTGGTCGGCGCCCGCATCGACCCGGACAGCGTGATCGTGCATCCCTCCGAGCGCGGGCAGATCAAGCAGACCCTGCTGAAGCTGGGCTGGCCGGCCGAGGACCTCGCCGGGTACGTGGACGGCGAGGCGCACCCGATCGAGCTGCGCGAGGACACCTGGGCGCTGCGCCCGTACCAGAAGCAGGCCGTGGAGAACTTCTGGCACGGCGGCAGCGGTGTGGTCGTGCTGCCCTGCGGCGCGGGGAAGACGCTGGTCGGCGCCGGCTCGATGGCGCAGGCGAAGTCCACCACGCTGATCCTGGTCACCAACACCGTCTCGGCGCGCCAGTGGAAGCACGAGCTGGTGAAGCGGACCTCGCTGACCGAGGACGAGATCGGCGAGTACAGCGGGACCAGGAAGGAGATCCGCCCGGTCACCATCGCGACCTACCAGGTGCTGACCACCCGGCGGAAGGGCGTCTACCCGCACCTGGAGCTGTTCGACTCCCGGGACTGGGGGCTCATCGTCTACGACGAGGTGCACCTGCTGCCCGCCCCCGTCTTCAAGTTCACCGCCGATCTCCAGGCCCGGCGGCGGCTGGGTCTCACCGCGACCCTGGTGCGCGAGGACGGACGCGAGTCCGACGTGTTCTCGCTCATCGGACCCAAGAGGTTCGACGCGCCCTGGAAGGAGATCGAGGCGCAGGGCTACATCGCGCCGGCCGACTGCGTCGAGGTCCGCGTCAACCTGACCGACTCCGAGCGGCTGGCGTACGCGACCGCCGAGACGGAGGAGAAGTACCGCTTCTGCGCCACCACCGCGACCAAGCGGAAGGTCACGGAGGCGATCGTGCGCCGGTTCGCCGGGCAGCAGATCCTCGTCATCGGCCAGTACATCGACCAGCTCGACGAGCTGGGCGAGCACCTGGGCGCCCCGGTCATCAAGGGCGAGACCTCCAACGCCCAGCGCGAGAAGCTCTTCGACGCCTTCCGCGAGGGCGAGATCAGCGTGCTGGTCGTCTCCAAGGTCGCCAACTTCTCCATCGACCTGCCCGAGGCCACGGTCGCCATCCAGGTGTCCGGCACCTTCGGCTCCCGCCAGGAGGAGGCCCAGCGCCTCGGCCGCGTGCTGCGTCCCAAGGCCGACGGCCACCAGGCCCACTTCTACTCGGTCGTCGCCCGCGACACCATCGACCAGGACTTCGCCGCCCACCGCCAGCGGTTCCTGGCGGAACAGGGCTACTCCTACCGGATCGTGGACGCCGACGAGATCCTGGCCGAGGGCACCGGCTGAGCGGCGGTCAGCGCCGCGCCCGCCAGTAGCGCGAGCCCCAGCAGCGGGTACGGCGAGGCCAGCGGCTGCTGCCACCAGGACAGGCGCAGATCGCCCTCGCCCTGGTGCGGGACCAGCCAGAGCGTGCGGGCGGTGAAGACGGCCGCCGTCACGGCCGCGAGCCGCGGCCGGCCGTCGGCCAGCAGCACCGCGAGCAGCGGCACGCACCACACCCAGTGGTGCGACCAGCTGATCGGGGAGATCAGCAGGGCCGTGAGCGCGGTCAGCAGGACGCCGTGGCGGTCGTGCCGGGCGCGGGCCGCCAGGTACAGGCCGGCCACGCCGACGGCCGCCGCCGTGAGGAACCAGCAGGCCCCGGGCGCAGGGTCGTGCAGCGCGCGGGCGAGCAGCCCCTGCAGGGACTGGTTGTCCACGATCCACGCCTTGCCCACCCGG
The DNA here is from genome assembly GCF_055601245.1 of Streptomyces sp. NPDC038135. Lineage (NCBI taxonomy): Bacteria > Bacillati > Actinomycetota > Actinomycetes > Kitasatosporales > Streptomycetaceae > Streptomyces > Streptomyces sp. NPDC038135. The sequence continues at coordinate 346,220 of NZ_JBVJXS010000007.1, forward strand.
CCCGTCTGCCACAGCCGCCGCGTCCAGTAGTCGGTGCTCGCGGCGGGAAGCAGCAGGGTGCCGAGCGCGACGGTGGCGGTGAGGGCGGCCGTCGCCGTGGCCGCCTCACGGGTGCGGCCCCTCAGCAGCAGGTAGGCGATGAAGATCGCGGGGGTGAGCTTGACGCCGGCCGCCAGTCCCAGGGCCAGGCCTCTTCCCCGGGCGCCCGGGGGGCGGGTGAGGTCCCACAGAACCAGGCAGGCGACGGCGAGGTTGATCTGGCCGAAGAGGACGGTCTGGAAGACCGGTTCGAGCCAGAGGGCCAGGGCGGTGGCCGTGCAGAGCAGGGGCAGAGGGAGGGGCCACCGGAGCCGCTGGTGCGAGGAGGCCCGTGCCGCAGGGCCCGGGGGGCGCTGGGCGCGGTGTGGTGGCAGGGGTGGAGGGTGGGAGGCGAGCCGGGCGGAGAGGGCGACGAGTCCGGCGAGCAGAAGCGCGTTGCCCGCGAGGAACACCGCCTTCAGGGCCGCCAGCGGAATCCAGGTCGTAGGGACGAACAGAGCCGCCGCGAAGGGCGGGTAGGTCGCCGGCAGCCGCCAGTGGGTGGCCGTCAGTCCGTACAGGTCGCCGCCGTGGGAGGCGGCGGTGCCCTCGGCCCGGTAGACCAGCAGATCGGCCATCGGGGCGCGCTGCAGCAGGCACAGGACGGCGAAGGAGCAGAGGGAGACCGCCAGGAGAAGCGGGGGGAGCAACGGGGGGAGGCGAGGTGACAGGGCAGGGAGCAGGGGCTTCACCGTCCGTTTCCGCACGGTGTGACCCTATGTGTCACTTACGGCGTATGCCCGCCTCCTCGCCGTACTCGCCGAGGATCACGACCCCGAACGCGGCCTCCAGGAACACCTTGACGGCACGCAGGGCGTTGCCGAGGGGATGGTGATGGGGGCCGTCCATGGCCGTTGCGCCGGACGGTGGACGGACAGGGGCTGAAGAGAAAGTCGCTGCGCTCATGTCTCCATGGTGGAACTTCGGGCGCGCGTCCGGAATCGGTCTCCGGGTCCAATTCCCTGGAGCGTGCGTAGCCCTCCGGGTGGAGCGCTCCCCTACACCGGACGGACCCCGTCCCTTAGGGGCAGAATTCGGGGAGGTCAAAATCCATTGGCTTCATCCCGCCGCCCTCACCTAAAATCTCCGCTCTTGCCCGCCTCCCTCTCGGAGTGCCGCCATCCGGCCGGAAACCGGACGGCATCGTCGCCGGCCCGAAACCGACGGCATTCGTCGTAGCCACGCAGCAGGCCCATCCGGAGGCACCCCCTTGTCCACGCCCGCCCACGAACAGCTCGACGGCCCACTCGACGGCTCGCCGGACGCCCCGCTCCACGACCCGCTGGCCCGGGAGCGGTCCCACCTGGCCTCGTCCCGGTCGGCCCTGCGCGCCATGCGCGAGGACGTCGAGGCGCTGGACATCAGCGACGTCACCGCGAACTGGGTCAACGCCGCGGTGCTCGCGCACCAGATCGACGAGCGCATCAAGGCGCTGGCCGACCTCAAGGACACCCCGCTGTTCTTCGGCCGGCTCGACTACCTGCACGCCCCGGGGGCCGCGCAGGCCGAGGGCGCGGAGGGCGAGCAGTTCTACATCGGGCGGCGGCACGTGCACGACGCCGACGGCGACCCGATGGTCATCGACTGGCGCGCCCCGGTCTCGCAGCCGTTCTACCGCGCGTCCAAGAAGGACCCGATGGACATCGCGCTGCGCCGCCGCTTCGGCTACACCGGCGGCGACCTCACCGCGTACGAGGACGAGCACCTGTCCGACCCGGCCGAGGCGGCCACCACCAGCAAACTGCTCCAGCAGGAGATCGAGCGGCCGCGCGTCGGCCCGATGCGCGACATCGTGGCCACCATCCAGCCCGAGCAGGACGAGATCGTCCGCAGCGGGCTCGGCGGGACCGTCTGTGTGCAGGGAGGACCGGGCACCGGAAAGACCGCCGTCGGCCTGCACCGGGTCGCCTACCTCCTCTACGCCCACCGGGAGCGGCTCGCGCGCACCGGCACGCTGGTCATCGGCCCGAACCGGTCGTTCCTGCACTACATCGAGCAGGTCCTGCCGGCGCTCGGCGAGCTGAGCGTGCGGCAGGCGACCGTGGACGACCTGGTCGCGCAGGTGGAGGTGCGCGGCACGGACGACGCGGCCGCCGCCGTGGTCAAGGGCGACGCCCGTCTCGCCGAGGTGCTGCGCCGGGCCCTGTACTCCCACGTGAGCATGCCCACCGAGCCGGTCGTGGTGGTGCGCGGCTCGCGACGCTGGCGGGTCCCGGCGTACGAACTGGAGGAGCTGGTCCGCGAGTTGCTGGACCGGGACATCCGCTACGGCGCCGCGCGCGAGGCGCTGCCGCAGCGGATCGCGCACGCGGTGCTGGTGCAGATGGAGCGGGCCGGGGAGGCCCCGGACGACCGGGTGCAGGACGCGGTCGCCCGCAACAGCGCGGTGAAGGCCGCCGTGAAGGCGGTCTGGCCGGCCGTGGAACCGGCGAAGCTGGTCCTGCGGCTGCTGACCGACCCCGGCTTCCTCGCCGAACACGCCGAGGGGATCCTGGACGAGGACGAGCAGAAGACGATCCTGTGGGCCAAGCCGGTGCGCAGTGTGAAGTCGGCGAAGTGGTCGGCGGCGGACGCGGTGCTGATCGACGAGGCGACGGACCTGATCCAGCGCACGCACTCGCTGGGCCATGTCGTCCTGGACGAGGCGCAGGACCTGTCCCCCATGCAGTACCGGGCCGTCGGGCGCCGCTGCACCACCGGCAGCGCGACCGTCCTCGGCGACCTGGCGCAGGGCACCACGCCGTGGGCGACCCGGAGCTGGGACGAGGCGCTGGCCCATCTCGGCAAGCGCGAGGGGGTCGTCGAGGAGCTGACGGCCGGTTTCCGCGTCCCCACGGACGTCATCACGTACGCCTCCCGGCTGCTCCCGCACATCGCTCCGGGCCTCACCCCGGTCGCCTCGGTCCGGGAGAACCCGGGCTTCTTCGAGGTCCGCGCGATCGCCGAGCCGGCCGAAGTGGTCGCCGCCTGCGAGGAGTCGCTGCGGCACGAGGGCTCGACGGGCCTGATCGCCGCGGACGCCCGCGTCCCGGTCCTCGCCGAGGCGCTGGCCGCGGCCGGGATCGCGTATCTCGCCCCGGGCGAGGAGACCACCCGGGAGACCCGCCTCACCCTGGTACCGGCCTCGCTCGCCAAGGGCCTGGAGTACGACTACGTCGTCCTCGACGAACCGCAGGCGGTGGTGGACGGCGAACCCGACGAACGGACCGGCCTGCGCCGCCTGTACGTGTCCCTGACCCGTGCGGTGTCCGGCCTGATCGTGACGCACACCGCCCCGCTGCCCGGGCAGCTCGCCGACTAGGCTCCTGTGCCGTCCCGCTCCGTCAGGATCCCCCGGAAGGCGCCCAGTTGAGCACCCCACCGCCGTCGCACCCCGCCCACCAGCAGGCGCCGGGGCCCCATCCGCCGGCGCCGGGACCGTACGCGCCGGCGGGTCCGGGGCCGTACGCGCCGGCGGGTCCGGGGCCGTACGGGCAGCCCGCCGGTTCGTACGGGCACCCGTCAGGGCCGTACGCGCAGCCCGCCGGGCCGTACGGGCAGCCGTCGGGGCCGTACGGGCAGCCTCAGCCGGCGTCTGTGGCCCAGCAGCCGGTTGCAGGTGTGTACCCGCAGGCGCCGGGGCCGTATCCGCAGGCGCCCGGTCCGCACCCCGGCGGAGGGCAGGCGGCGGGGTGCCAGATGTGCGGGGCGGCTCCCGCGGCGCCGGTGACGGTGCGCGGCCACCAGGGCATGCTGGTGGTCATGCGGTTCCTGCGCCGCCAGGGCGTGTTCTGCCACACCTGCGCGCTGGCCGTCTTCCGGGACATGCAGGCGGACACTCTGGTCATGGGCTGGTGGGGCCCGCTGTCGGTGTTCATCACGCCCTTCACCCTGCTGGCCAACCTCAGCGCCCTGTCCGGCATCCGGCGGATCCCGGCGCCGGGCACGCCCGGTTGGCGGCCGCCGCTGGATCCGGGCCGGCCGGTCTTCCGGCGCCCGGCCGGCATCCTCGCCCTCATCCCGCTCGCCCTACTGGGCCTGCTGGTCCTCGCCGTCACGGCCCTCCTCGTCATCGGCCTGGTGGCGGGACCGAGCGACGGCGACGGCAGCGGCGGCACGGACACGGGGAGCGTGGGCGCGACCCTGGACGCCGGCTCGTGCGCGCGCAACGACGCCTCATGGCCCGCGCAGGATTTGAAGCCCGTGGACTGCGGTTCACCGGACGCCCGGTACCGCGTCATCGACCCGAAGAGCGGCTCCTGCGCGTCCGGGGACTACGCCGCCTACCCGCAGTACAGCGACGACGGCACCTCCTTCTGCCTGCGCCCGCTGAAGGGCCAGGCGCCCTGAGCGAGAGCCGGGCGCCCCGGTTGGAGAGCCGGGCGGCCCGGTTGGAGAGCCAGGCGGGCCCGGTTGGAGAGCCAGGCGGGCCCGGTTGGAGAGCCAGGCGGGCCCGGTTGGAGAGCCGGGCGGGCCCGGTCGGAGGGCCGGGCGCCCTAGGAGCGGGCGGCCAGGGCCACGTCCTCGTCGAGCACGGACCGCCACTGCTCGACCGCCGCCGCAGAGACGGGCCCGAGCCATCCGCCGGGGCGGGCCGCCCCGCCGATGTGGAACGCCTCGATCCCGGCGGCGCGCAGCCGCGGCACATGGTCCAGGCGCAGGCCGCCGCCCACCATGATCTGCTGCTCGTAGCCGGGCTGCCCGCCGAGCGCCGCCTCGGCGACCAGCGTCGCCAGCCCCTCGTCCACGCCGGCCGAGGATCCGGCCGTCAGATACGTGTCCAGACCGGGCAGGCCGGCGACCCGGCGGCGCAGGGCGTCGCGGTCGGCGGTGCGGTCGATCGCCCGGTGGAAGGTCCAGCGGCAGCCGTCCAGCGCGGCCACCAGCCGCTCCACCGCGGCCAGGTCCACCCCGCCCGCCGCGTCGAGGAACCCGAGCACGAACTGGTCGGCGCCCGCGTCCCGCATCTCCTGCGCGACCCGGACCAGCCGGTCCACGTCGCCGGCCGCGAAGCCGTCCGCCAGCCGCAGCATCACGCGCAGGTCGATGTCCACGGCGGCCCGGATGCCGGCGACGGTGGCGGCCGGCGGGGTGAGTCCGTCGGCCGCCATCTCCGTGACCAGCTCCAGGCGGTCCGCGCCTCCGGCCTGGGCGGCGACCGCGTCCTCGATGTCGAGGGCGATCACCTCCAGGACTGCACGCTTGCTCATGGCACCCCATTCGTCGGCGGTATGCGTCGGCGGTTCATCGACGGCTACAGGTCTAGTCCAATCCAAGACTACGCCGATCCGGGGACGCCCATCATCCGAAGATGTTCAGCTCCGCCTCCCGCGCCCCCGCCAGCTCGTACGTCGTCCCGGACACCGGCCGCCCGGAGTAGAGCCGGACGAGGGTGGGGGCGTCGCCGATGTACCGCGCGGGCGGGGCCTCTCCCGCGACCGCGCCCAGCCGCAGCGGCTCGTCCATGTCGTCGAGGTCCGCGTGCAGCGAGAGGTGCTTCTTCTCCCGTGTGACGTGGGCCAGCAGCGCCAGGGCGTCCGGCAGCCCGGCGCCCGCGTAGGCCCCCGGCTCGCCCAGGGCCTCGCGCACGTCCCCGCCGTGCACCCACTCCCCGAGCGCGATCATGTCCAGCACCCCGCCGGCCTTGGCGATCGCCGGTCCCGCCTCGGTCATCCCGCGCTCCAGCTCGTCCACGACCTGGGCGTTCGTCCACTGGGCGCGTTCGGCGACGTCCCGGTCGTTGGACTCGGGTGAGAACACGCCCTTCTCGAACCGGCTCTCCACCACCCGCGCCAACGCGGCGGAACAGTGCGCGAGCACGTCCCGCACCGTCCACCCCGGGCACGCGGCGGCCGGCAACGCGAAGTCCGCGTCGGGCCGGGACCGCAGCAGCGGTATCAACACGTCCCGCTCGGCGGCGAGCAGCCGGCCGGGCAGTTCGGGGTCTCGTACGTCGTGCACATCCGCAGGAGTCGTCATGGATGTCACGCTAGGGGGCCGACCGGCACACGTCACGGAACAATGGGCGTATGGCCGACCTCGACGCCCTGCGTGCCCGATTCGCCCGCGCCCTGGAAGGGGCCCGCGGCCCCGGCGGCGGCCCCGACCCGGCGCCGTACGCCGACAACCTGCTGGCCCGCTGGCAGGAGCCCCAGCGCCGCTACCACACGCTGACCCACCTCACGACGGTCCTGGACCACGTCGACACGCTGGAGAAGTACGCGGCCGACCCGGACGCGGTCCGCCTGGCGGCCTGGTTCCACGACGCGGTCTACCTGCCCGACCGCTCCGAGAACGAGGAGCGCTCCGCGTCTCTGGCGGAACGCGCCCTGACCGAGGCGGGGGTGCCTGCGCCGAGAACGGCCGAGGTCGTCCGCCTGATCCGCCTCACCGTCACCCACGCCCCCGCGGACGACGACCCCGACGGCCAGGTCCTCTGCGACGCGGACCTGGCGATCCTCGCCTCGCCGCCGTCGGCGTACGCCCACTACACGGCCGAGGTCCGCGAGGAGTACCACTTCATCCCCAACGAGGCCTTCCGCGAGGGCCGAGCCGCCATCCTGCGCCAACTCCTCGACCTGCCCCGCCTGTTCCACACCCCGCACGGCCAGAAGCACTGGGAACGCACGGCTCGCTACAACCTCAGGGCCGAACTGGAGATGCTGTCGTAGTGAACCCTCGCAGCCCCTTGCTATGGTGCGCCGATGCCGTCGATCAAGCAGTTCCAAGTCACCTTCGACTGCGCTGAACCGGAGCGTGTCGCTCGTTTCTGGTGCGAGGTGCTGGGGTACGTCGAGCCGCAGCCACCGGGCGGGTTCGCCTCCTGGGACGAGTACCGGCGCTCGCTGCCGCCTGAGGAGCAGGGTTCCTGGTTCGCATGCGTCGACCCTTCCGGCGCGGGCCCGCGCCTGTTCTTCCAGCGCGTTCCCGAGGGGAAGGTCGCCAAGAACCGGGTGCACCTCGACGTGCGGGTCGCCACCGGGCTCGTGGGTGAAGAGCGCCTCGCCGCACTCGAGGCCGAACGCGCACGACTGGCGCCGCTCGGCGCGGTACACGTGCAGACGCTGTACGACGGCCATGACGCGTGCATCGCCATGCAGGACATCGAGGGCAACGAGTTCTGCCTCGACTGAGCTTCGGGCGAGCGTCCGGAGATGAGTCACATCTCCTCCACCGCCGGAAATACTGTCGCCCCCCGCCCACCACCCCCCTAGGGTTCGCCCCATGCGAGCTATGAGCGGGGACGACGTGTTGAAGGCCGTCGACGGGTGCCTGGCGGCGCTCGGGCCGGTGGCGGGGCGGGACTGGGAGGGGGTGCGCGCGGCCGGGCTGGAGTGGAGCTGCCGGGAGACCGTCGAGCACATCGCGGGTGATCTGATCGCCTACGCCGGGCAGTTGGCCGGAAGGCCGCAGGACTCCTATGTCCCGTTCGAGATCAAGCTCGACGACGGCACCGACAACGCCGGCCTGCTGGACGTCGTGCGGGCGACCGGTGCGCTGCTCGACGCCGCCGTCCGCACCACCCCGCCCCACGTCCGGGCCTTCCACCCCTACCCCTTCCGCGGCGCCGACCGCCAGGGCTTCGCGGCGATGGGCGTCGCCGAGGTGGTGCTGCACACGCACGACGTCACCCGGGCGCTCGGCGTCGAGTACACGCCGGAGGACGGCCTCGCCGAGGCCGTGCTCGGCTGGCTGTTCCCGCATGTGCAGCCCGGTCCGGCGGCCTGGCCGACCCTGCTGTGGGCGACCGGCCGGGGCGAGCTGCCGGGGCGGGCGCCGGTCACCGAGTGGCGCTGGCGCAACAACCTCGTCATCCCCGCCGAGCGGATCGATCTGGTCGGGCTGCGGCCGGTCGTCGCCCGCGACATCCGGCTGGGCGGCGACGGAGGCCTGGACTGGATCGAGGGCGGCCCCTACGAGGGCACCCGGGAGGCGGCCGGCTTCCTGGTGAAGGCGTACGAAGGGGGCGTGCACCGCCCGGAGTTCGGGGTCTTCGCCCTCGTACGGAAGGAGGACGGCCGCGCGGTCGGCGGCATCGGCTTCCACAGCGCGCCGGACGAGGACGGCCGGGTGGAGATCGGCTACGACCTGGTGGAGGGCGCCCGCGGGCAGGGCTACATCACCGAGGCCGTGCGCGCGCTGGCGGACTGGGCGCTGGCCCGGGACGACGTCCACGCCCTATTCGCGACCGTCGAGCGGGAGAACACCGCCTCCCAGGCCGTGCTGGGCCGGGCCGGCTTCACGCGGGTGAGCGAGGAGGACGGCAGCGGCGCCGAGCTGGCCTACGAGCTGCGGCGCTGAGCGAGCCCCTTGGGCCGGCGCAGCCCGGAGGCGCGCAGCAGCCGCACCACCTCGCGGCTGCTGACCCGCAGCGCCCCGGCGGCCACCGCGTCCGCGTACCGGTGCGACGGAAGGTCGTAGTGGTCGCGTTCGAAGGCGCGCCGGGGCACGCCCAGGGCCGCGGCGAACGCGTGCAGTTCGTCGTAGGACACGTCGCTGACCAGGTGCGACCACATGCGGCCGTGGCCGGGCCAGGACGGCGGGTCGATGTAGACGGTCACGGGCGGCTCACGAGGACTGCGCTCCGCCCATGGCCCGGCCCAGCGAACCCACCGGGGCGACCTGGACGCCCGCCTTGTGGCACACCCAGTGCGGGTCGGGCCCCAGTTCCGGCTCCACGTCCAGGGCGTGCGGGTCGCCCGATCCGCACACCGGGCACAACGGCCAGCGGCCGTACCGCTCCAGCAGCGCGTCCTGGACGTCCTGCGCGACCAGCCCGGGCAGGAAGGGCGCGCCGTCCGGCCACTGCTCGACCCACCAGCGCCGTTCGGCGACGGAGTCCTCCACCAGTGAGACCACGTCGGCCTCGGCCACCCGGCCGGCGACCAGGTCGGCGAGCACCAGGGCGCGGGCCGCGTGCAGCGCCTGCTCGAGTGGGGTCAGTGGCTCCATGGTCCCATTGTGCGCACTCTTGACCGCGGGACCGAACCGAAAATATCTTTCATTGGTGACCCAGGACGTGAAGGAAATTTTCGGCGGTCCGGGCGGCTCCCTCGCCGCGAAGGTGCGGACCCTCGCCCCCTCGATGACCCGTTCCATGCAGCGCGTCGCCGAGGCCGTCGCGAGCGATCCGGCCGGCTGCGCCGCCCTCACGGTCACCGGCCTCGCCGAACTGACCGGCACCAGCGAGGCGACGGTCGTCCGCACGGCCCGGCTGCTCGGCTACCCGGGCTACCGCGATCTGCGCCTGGCCCTCGCCGGCCTCGCCGCCCAGCAGCAGTCGGGCCGCGCGCCCGCGATCACGACGGACATCGCGGTGGACGACCCCATCGCCGACGTCGTGGCCAAGCTCGCCTACGAGGAGCAGCAGACCCTCGCGGACACCGCCGCCGGGCTCGACACCGCGCAGCTCGGCGCGGCCGTCACCGCGCTCGCGGGCGCCCGCCGCACCGATGTGTACGGCATCGGCGCCTCCGGCCTGGTCGCCCAGGACCTCACCCAGAAGCTGCTGCGGATAGGGCTCATAGCCCACGCGCACAGCGATCCGCATCTGGCCGTGACCAACGCGGTGCAGCTGCGCTCGGGTGATGTGGCGATCGCCATCACCCACTCGGGTTCCACCGGCGACGTCATCGAGCCGCTCCGGGTCGCGTTCGACCGCGGGGCGACCACCGTAGCCATCACCGGCAGGCCCGACTCGCCGGTGACGCAGTACGCCGACCACGTGCTGACGACGTCCACGTCACGGGAGACGGAGCTGCGGCCCGCCGCGATGTCCTCCCGGACGAGTCAGCTGCTGGTGGTGGACTGCCTGTTCGTCGGGGTGGCACAGCGGACGTACGACAGTGCGGCGCCCGCGCTGGCCGCGTCCTACGAGGCGCTGGCGCACCGGCACCGCTCCACCCCCAGGTGAGTGCAAGCACGCGAATCGGAGAGAGCCACCCCCCATGACCTCCCATGACCTGCGCAATCAGTTGGAGTCCCTCACCACCGAAGCCTTCCGGCCGGAGCTCGCGGAGATCGACCGGATGCCCACCCTCGACATCGCGCGCCTCATGAACGGCGAGGACGCGGGCGTGCCCGCCGCCGTCGCCGCGCGGCTGCCGCAGATCGCCGCCGCCATCGACGCCGTGGCCGAGCGCATGGCCCGCGGCGGGCGCCTGGTGTACGCCGGCGCGGGCACCGCCGGGCGGCTCGGCGTCCTCGACGCCTCCGAGTGCCCGCCCACCTTCAACACCGAGCCCGGTCAGGTCGCCGGCCTGATCGCGGGCGGCCCCGAGGCGATGGTCACCTCGGTCGAGGGCGCCGAGGACTCGGCGGAACTGGCCCGCGAGGACCTGGACGCGCTGAAGATCCGGCCCGAGGACACGGTGGTCGGCGTCTCCGCGTCCGGCCGCACCCCGTACGCCGTCGGCGCGGTCGAGCACGCCCGCTCGCTCGGCGCCCTGACCGTCGGCCTGTCCTGCAACGAACACAGCGCGCTCGCGGCCGCCGCCGAGCACGGCATCGAGGTCGTCGTCGGGCCCGAACTGCTCACCGGTTCGACCCGGTTGAAGGCCGGCACGGCCCAGAAGCTGGTGCTCAACATGCTGTCGACGATCACGATGATCCGGCTGGGGAAGACGTACGGGAACCTGATGGTCGACGTCCGCGCCTCCAACGCCAAGCTGCGGGCCCGCTCCCGGCGCATCGTGTCCCTGGCCACCGGGGCCCCCGACGAGGAGATCGAGCGGGCGCTGACCGAGGCGGGCGGCGAGGTGAAGAACGCGATCCTGATCGTCCTCGCCGGTGTCGACGGCCCCATGGCCGCCCGTCTGCTGGAGGAGTCCGGCGGCCACCTGCGCGCCGCACTCGCCGGCACGGCCGACTGAGGTCACGCTACGCGTCCGCAACGCGCACCCCCGTGCTGGGGCCCGGGGCGCCGGTGACGGCCGGGGCGAGCCATCACGGGGGAGGCGGGACCGGCCTCACCACCGCCGGCCCGGTTGCTTGTAACTGCCATTTGCATAAGCGGTGTTGAGTCGCAGGTCAGGCCGTTGCACTCATCCGCCGAACCAGGCGAAGGTCAAGAACAAGCCTCGCTGGCCGAAAGTTGACGTAAAGATCATTTAAACAGTACGTTCCCGCAGTTCCACCCGGAAGTGATCATGCACAGCGTGACGCCGGGCGGAAGACTGGGGAACCCGTATGCCGGGCATTTCAACCAAGCGTGTCTCCACCGTGGCCGGCCTGGCCGCCGCCGCCGTTCTCGCGTCGGCGCCGGGCGCCTGGGCCAACTGGTCCAGCCACATCACCTCCTGGACGGACGGCGGCACCTCCCGGACCTGGGCCGACGAGAGCTACAGCCAGATCCAGTTCACCGGGTGCACGGCTCAGTACGCCACCACCAAGCAGGTGGTCGTCCAGCTGTGGGACTACGACGCGCTGTCGTCCAACGACTACTACGGGTCCAAGACCTACACCGCCTGCTTCAACGGCGGCACGAGCAACGGTGAGTGGACCGGGCTGCCCACCGAGCCGGACTTCTACTTCGAGACCTCGAAGATCGGCCAGGGCGGGAGCTGCTGCCTCCTCAACGTGAGTTCGGTCTACGTCGACACCACCAAGGCCGACAGCTGACCTTCGGTTCCGAGGCGCGGGGGGGCCCACCCGGGCAGGGAGGGAGGCAGACAGCCCCCAACCCAAGAAAGGAAACCCGAGACACGCCGATCCCACCCTCTCCAGCAGCGCTGCCGT
>NZ_JBVJXS010000007.1:358022-511221 GCF_055601245.1 Streptomyces sp. NPDC038135
GGGGTGGGGTGCGGGGAAAAACAAGGGGGCGGGAGGGTGGTTTTGTGGGGGGGGGGTGGGGTTCCCCCCGTCCCCCCCCTTCCGCCTCAGCCCGTCCCGAGCCCCGCGAGGAACCCCTTGAAACCGCTCGCCCGAATCCGGTCCAGCAGTGTGCTGTGGGCGTCGCCCGTCGTCTTGCTGCTCGTGCTCGCCTACTACTTCACGGACATCACGTCCGACCTGCGACTCGACCCGCTCGACTACGCGCCCACCGTCGTCGACGGGGTGCTGCGCAACCTGGTACCCGTCGCCTACGCGGTCGCCGCGGCCCTGGGCGCCTGGGAGGCGCGCAAGCTCGGCAACGCGGACATCTGGCAGTGGGGCGCCGTGCGTTCCCGTTACGCCATCGCCGCGCACAGCCTCGTCCCCGTGGTCGCGCTGGCCTGGCTGGTCCTGATCCTGCCCGTCGTATGCGGGCTGATCCAGACGGGAACCCCGCCGAACACGGCGGGAGCGGGCCTCCTGGTGCTCGCCATGGCGCTCTGCGCGGCCCACGCGGTGATCGGGTTCGGCTGGGGAACGGCGGTCCGGCACATCGCGGCGGTCCCGGTGATCGCGGTCCTCGACTTCCTGGCCCTCGGCTGGTCCACCGGACTCACGGTCCCCTGGCCCCGGCATCTCACCAGCCTCTACCCGGGCAGGCTGATGTTCGGCGAACTGCCGACCGCGGCCGCCCTGGTGGCTCCTCTCCTGGTCGGCCTCGGCGCCGCCGCGGCGGTGGCCCTGCTCTGGTCGGGCATACCCCGGGCGTGGCTGCGCGCCGCCCTCGCCGGGGCACTGGCGCTGTCCTGCTTCGGCGGCGGCTACGCCATCGTCAAGGACTGGAGCTACATCGGGCCGCGGAGCACCGGGAACGGATCGATGTCCTGCACGAGCGGCAGCCCTCGCATCTGCACCCCCTCGGCCTACGCCGCCGAACTCCCCGCTCTGCGCGAGGAGGTCACGGGCACCCTGCGGACCCTCCGCGGAGCGGGCGTCGAGGCTCACCCCGCCACGCTGACGGACACCCTCGCCGCGGTGCGGTACCCGGAGCCGTCCACGACCACCGACTGGCACCTCCCGCTCGGCGCGAGCCAGGCGGCGGGCATGACGCCGTACCAGGTCGCCCGTGCGGCGGTGCGCTTCGAATGTGCGCCGCCCGCGACGGAGCCCGCCCGCCTCGTCTACTACTGGGTGTCCATGAGGGTCGGCCAGGGCGACGTCTACCTGCGGCGTCTGTCCACCGAACCCGACTTCACCGCGGGCAAGCGGGAACTGCTGCGGGCCCGGGTGAACAAGGTCCTCGGCATGGACGGCGCCGACCAGGCGGAGTGGTTCCGGCGCACCGTCGCGTCCGCGTGCGGGAAGGCGTCATGACCTGGTGGCTCAAGGCGCGGCGGGTGCACACGCATCTGCCGGCCGGACTCCTGCTGTTCGTCCTGCTGGCCGCCGTCGTACAGGACGGCCCGGTCCACCTGCCGTCGATCTCCCTGGGCACCTCGGAAGGGGTGCAGGCCATGGTCTTCGTACCGCTCGTACCGGCGGCGGTCCTCTTCAACTGCCTGGGATCACGGTTCGTTCCGGCGGAGGAGTCGGGGATCCGGCGGGTACGGCAGTACGACGCGCTGCTCGCGCTCGCGGTCGTCGCGCTCACCTCTCCGCTGGGCTCCGCCGTGGCGGCCGCGACCGGTTCCCGTGCCGCCGAGTCCCTGGGCCGCAACACCGCCTTCCTGGTGGGCCTCACCCTGCTGTGCGGCGCGCTGTTCGGCGGCTCCGCGGTGCTCATGCCGGCGGTGTGGCCCCTGGTGGTGGTCATGTTCGGTCTGCGCCGCCCGAACGATCCGTACCCGTGGACCGTGCTGCTCGAGCCCGCCCACACCTGGTACGCCACCACCGGCGCCGCGCTGATGCTCGCCACCGGCATCGGCGCCCATCTCTTCTTCGCTCGGAGGTCCGCATGACCGTCGTAATGGAATCCTGCAGCTATGGCTACGGGCGCCGTCGGCGTCCCGTGCTCTCGGACTTCGGCTACCGGCTCCCGGACGGACTGACGATTCTGCTCGGACCCAACGGCGCCGGAAAGTCCACCCTGCTCAAGCTCGCCGCCGGGGTCACCTCCCCCCGGAAGGGGACGGTGACGCTCGACGGCGTCTCCGCGCGGTCCAAGGAGTACCGCCGCGCGGTGGCCTGGATGCCGCAGACCGTCACCCCGCTGCCCTCCCTCACCGTGCGGGAGTACGTCGCCTATGCGGGATGGCTGAAGGGAATGAACCGGCGCGCCGCCTGGGACGAGGCGCCCCGGGCACTGGCCCGCGTGGAGATGGGCAGGAAGGCGAGGGAGAGGACGGACCGGCTCTCCGGAGGTCAGCTGCGCCGCGTCGGCGTGGCCTGCGCCCTGGTGCACGAGGCGCGCGTACTGCTCCTGGACGAGCCGACGGCCGGAATGGACCCGCGCCAGCGCCGCGTCTTCCGGGACCTGCTGGCGAGCCTGAAGCAGGATGTCAGGGTTCTGATGTCCACCCACGACGTGGCCGATCTCGCCGAGGAGGCCGACCACGTGTCGATCCTGGCGTCCGGGAAGCTGGTCCTCAGCGGCACGACCGCCGAGTTCCTGGCCCACACCCCCGCGGGGACGGCCGAGGGCAGAAGCGCGGAAGGCGCCTACACGGCACTGCTGCAGTCGCACTGACGCACACCCGCGAGGCGGGCCGCGCACCTCACCTCCCGGAGCCGGGGCCCCGCGACCAGTCTCCGGGGCTCCGGGGCCCCGTCGCCACCCGTGGCGCGCTACCGTCGAACTGCCGGCGCGGCCGGCACCGAACCTGGCCCCCGGAGAAGCCGAAGGACTGCGCGGACCGACATGAACCACGCCCAGCTCACCGCCCTCGGACGCGCCCTCAGGCTGCTCGGGGAGCACGGGGAGACCCTGTCCGCCGACACCCCGGACGCCCGGCTGCACGAGGTCAAGGCCGATCTGCGGCGCGCCCTCGACCTGCTGGACGAGTCCGTGGGGGCGGGGGCGCCCAGCACCCGGTGCCCCGAGCACCCGCACGGGCCCGTCGACAAGAGCGCGCCCGACCTGTGTCTGCTGTGCGAGACCCGCAGACGGGCCGCCCGCCGCTCGGAGTACCAGAGCGGCGGGCGGGCGCAGGCCGGGGAGGCGCCCGCCGGCGCGCCCTCGCGCTACGGCGTCCGCGCCGACCGCCCCCAGCCCCAGCAGCGGTGGCTGCCGGAGGCCTGGAACGGCCGGGAGTGGCAGCTGTGCGGCACGCCCCGGCGGGACCGGCGGGAGGCCGAGGCGTATCTGGCCGCCCAGCGGCGCGGGTCCCGGCCGGCGATGGCGTACCGGCTGGTGCACGAGTTCACCGACTACGAGGTGCTGCGGGTGTGGGGGACGCCGGTCCAGGTCGACATCGAGCCGATGGGCAACCTCTAGGCGCCCCCCGGACCCGCCTCAGCTGAGGGACTGCAGCGCCGCCGCGTCGTACGGCTTCAGCTCGTCGAAGCGGTCGCCGAGCACCTTGGCCGCCCACTCGGGGTCCTGGAGCAGGGCGCGGCCGACGGCGACCATGTCGAACTCCTCGGCCTCCAGGCGGTCCAGCAGGTTGTCGATGCTCTTGACCGGGGAGCCCTCGCCCTGGAATGCGTTGATGAAGTCGCCGTCGAGGCCGACCGAGCCGACGCTGATGACCGGCTTGCCGGTGAGCTTCTTCGTCCAGCCGGCGAGGTTCAGGTCGGAGCCCTCGAACTCGGGGAGCCAGTAGCGGCGGGTGGAGGCGTGGAATACGTCGACGCCGGCGGCGGCCAGCGGCGCGAGGATGGCCTCCAGTTCCTCCGGGGTCTCGGCGAGACGGGCGTCGTAGGCCTCCTGCTTCCACTGCGAGAAGCGGAAGATGACCGGGAAGTCCGGGGAGACGGCGGCGCGGACGGCCGCCACGATCTGCGCGGCGAAGGTGGTGCGGGCGACCGGGTCGCCGCCGTAGGCGTCGGTGCGGCGGTTGGTGCCCTCCCACAGGAACTGGTCGAGCAGGTAGCCGTGGGCGCCGTGGATCTCCACACCGTCGAAGCCGATGCGCTCGGCGTCGGCCGCTGCCTGGGCGAAGGCGTCGATGACGGCGTCGATGTCGTCCTGGGTCATGGGCGTGGCGTCGTCGGTGCCGTCCACGCGCAGCCCGGAGGGGCCGTGGGAGGGGGCCTCCGGGTTGGGCTTCTGGCCCTGCTTGCGCACCGTGCCGATGTGCCAGAGCTGCGGCACGATGGTGCCGCCGGCCTCGTGCACCGCCTCGGCGACCTTCGCCCAGCCCGCGAGCGCCTCCTCACCGTGGAACCGGGGCACACGGCTGCTGCCGCCGGCCGACTCGTGGCCGACGTAGGTGCCCTCGGTGACGATCAGGCCGACACCGGCGGCGGCGCGCCGGGCGTAGTACGAGACCACGTCCTCGCCGGGGACGCCGCCCGGGGAGAACATCCGGGTCATCGGCGCCATCACGATGCGGTTCGGGACGGTGAGGCCGCCCAGGGTGATCGGGCGGGAGAGGATCTGGGCCGCGCGGGACGCGGGGGGCGGCGTGACGGTCACGGTGGGGGCTCCTCGGTGACGACTCGGTAGACCGATTGGTATGTGCGCACGCATTGTTGCAGCTCCTTAAGCAACCGCCCAGGGGCTCCCGCACATTCCTTTCGCGGCCGTTCAGGAGTGTGATCCCGGACACGCCCGAGGGCGGCACCCCCTGCCTGAGACAGGGAGTGCCGCCCTCGGAAAGGACAGGCCGATCCGCGCGGGATCAGAAGTCCATGTCACCGCCCGGCATGCCGCCCGGAGCGGCCGCGGCGGCCTTCTCCGGCTTGTCGGCGATGACGGCCTCGGTGGTGAGGAACAGCGCGGCGATGGAGGCGGCGTTCTGCAGCGCGGAACGGGTCACCTTCGCCGGGTCGATGATGCCCTCGGCGACCAGGTCGACGTACTCGCCGGTCGCGGCGTTCAGGCCGTGGCCCGGGGTCAGGTTGCGCACCTTCTCCACCACGACACCGCCCTCGAGGCCGGCGTTGACGGCGATCTGCTTCAGCGGGGCCTCGAGCGCGAGCTTCACGGCCTGGGCGCCGGTCGCCTCGTCACCCTCGAGCTCCAGCTTCTCGAAGACCTGGGAGGCCTGCAGCAGGGCCACGCCACCACCGGCGACGATGCCCTCCTCGACGGCGGCCTTCGCGTTGCGGACGGCGTCCTCGATGCGGTGCTTGCGCTCCTTGAGCTCCACCTCGGTGGCGGCGCCGGCCTTGATGACCGCGACACCGCCGGCGAGCTTCGCCAGGCGCTCCTGCAGCTTCTCGCGGTCGTAGTCCGAGTCGCTGTTCTCGATCTCGGCGCGGATCTGGTTCACCCGGCCGTTGACCTGGTCCGAGGAACCGGCGCCGTCGACGATGGTGGTCTCGTCCTTGGTGATGACGACCTTGCGGGCGCGGCCCAGGAGGTCCAGGGTCGCGTTCTCCAGCTTGAGGCCGACCTCCTCGGAGATGACCTCGCCGCCCGTGAGGATGGCGATGTCGCCGAGCATGGCCTTGCGGCGGTCGCCGAAGCCCGGGGCCTTGACGGCGACGGACTTGAAGGTGCCGCGGATCTTGTTGACCACCAGGGTCGACAGGGCCTCGCCCTCGACGTCCTCGGCGATGATCAGCAGCGGCTTGCCCGACTGCATGACCTTCTCCAGCAGCGGGAGCAGGTCCTTGACGGAGCCGATCTTGGAGTTGGCGATGAGGATGTACGGGTCCTCGAGCGACGCCTCCATGCGCTCCATGTCGGTCGCGAAGTAGGCGGAGATGTAGCCCTTGTCGAAGCGCATGCCCTCGGTGAGCTCGAGCTCGAGGCCGAAGGTGTTGCTCTCCTCGACGGTGATGACGCCTTCCTTGCCGACCTTGTCCATCGCCTCGGCGATGAGCTCGCCGATCTGGGTGTCGGCGGCGGAGATGGACGCGGTGGAGGCGATCTGCTCCTTGGTCTCGACGTCCTTCGCCTGCTCCAGCAGGGCGGCGGAGACGGCCTCGACGGCCTTCTCGATACCGCGCTTCAGGGCCATCGGGTTGGCGCCGGCGGCGACGTTGCGCAGGCCTTCCTTGACCAGGGCCTGGGCGAGCACGGTCGCGGTGGTCGTACCGTCACCGGCGACGTCGTCCGTCTTCTTGGCGACTTCCTTGACCAGCTCGGCGCCGATCTTCTCGTACGGGTCCTCGAGCTCGATCTCCTTGGCGATGGAGACACCATCGTTGGTGATCGTGGGGGCGCCCCACTTCTTCTCGAGGACGACGTTGCGGCCCTTGGGGCCGAGCGTCACCTTGACGGCGTCCGCGAGCTGGTTCATGCCGCGCTCGAGGCCGCGCCGCGCCTCCTCGTCGAACGCGATGATCTTGGCCATGTGAAGTGGTCCCTCCAGGACTGGGGGTGATTCCTTCGGACCGCGCCCGCGCCCGCGACGGACGGCTCGCCGGCCTCGCGGTTCCTTGCCCCACTTGGCCTGCGGGCCTCACCGACCCGGTCCTCGTTGTCACTCTCACCTTCAGAGTGCTAACGCAATGATTAGCACTCGGCATGGCCGAGTGCAAGCGCCTCCCGGGGTACGGGGCGCCCAGTCAGCCGCCCGCGAACGCACGGGCCCGCGCCCCCGCGCGCGAGCCGGGGCACGGCGAAGGGCCCGCACCCTGTGCGAGGTGCGGGCCCTTCGTGCAAGAAACGTTCAGGCGCTGAGGCGAACCATGTCGGCCTGCGGGCCCTTCTGGCCCTGCGAGATCTCGAACTCCACCCGCTGGCCCTCTTCCAGGGTGCGGTAGCCGTCCATCTGAATGGCGCTGTAGTGGACGAATACGTCCGCACCACCGTCGACCGCGATGAAGCCGTACCCCTTCTCCGCGTTGAACCACTTGACGGTGCCCTGAGCCATGCCTAACTCCCCTATTACTGGCCCTTGCACAGATCCGCACTTCGCGGACCCGGGTCAGACCTCACCCCCCATTGGCCGGGGGCGTGCGCCGGAACGCGTCGACCGCCGCTGAATGTATCTGCCCAACTGCCGTCTGCAACAGGTCAATCGGACGAGAAATATGGACGCGAACGGTCCGGAATGTAGCGTGAATTCGCCCGAATTCAGGGCAAGTCGGGCCCCATAAAATGCGCAAAAGCCGCAGAAAGCACCCGCACTTTGGCTGTTTCTTGTCGGGTGCACCGCGGTGAATCCAAGGCTCCTGACCCACGGTCCGGGAGCGGGTTCCCCAACTCTACCGCGCTCAATCACTCAGAATGGCCCCCTCCGCTTCTCTCGCGGAGGAGGCCATTCAATGAACAACGGGTAACCGGCGTTACCGAAGGTAATGATCGGTCATTCTGTCAGCCGCCGGCGACGGCCGGAATGATGGAGACGCCGGCGCCGTCCGGGGTCGCGGTCTCCAGCCCCTGCTCGAAGCGGACGTCGTCGTCGTTGACGTACACGTTGACGAAACGGCGCAGCTTGCCCTGGTCGTCCAGCACCCGCGCGGCGATCCCGGTGTGGTTCTTCTCCAGGTTCTCGATGACCTCGGCGAGGTTCGCGCCCTCGGCGGGGACCTCGGCCTGCCCGCCGGTGTAGGTGCGCAGGATGGTGGGGATGCGAACGGTCACGCTCATGCGAGGCCAGCCTCTCGGAAGGAGTCCAGGTTCGGGCGGATGGTGGCGGTGAGGCCGGTGCCGGCCACCGCGTCGAGGGTCTTGAGGCCGTCGCCGGTGTTGAGGACGACCGTGGTCTTCGCCGGGTCCAGCACGCCCTCCTTGAGCAGCTTGCGGGTGACGCCGACGGTCACGCCGCCCGCCGTCTCCGCGAAGATGCCCTCGGTCCGGGCCAGCAGCTTGATCGCGTCCACGACCTCCTCGTCCGTCACGTCCTCGACCGCGCCGCCGGTGCGGCGGGCGATGTCCAGGACGTACGGCCCGTCGGCCGGGTTGCCGATGGCGAGGGACTTGGCGATGGTGTTCGGCTTCTGCGGCCGTACGACGTCGTGGCCCGCCTTGTACGCGGTCGACACCGGCGAGCAGCCCTCGGCCTGGGCGCCGAAGATCTTGTACGGCCGGTCCTCGACCAGACCCAGCTTGATCAGCTCCTGCAGGCCCTTGTCGATCTTCGTGAGCTGGGAGCCGGAGGCGATCGGGACCACGATCTGGTCCGGCAGCCGCCAGCCGAGCTGCTCGCAGATCTCGTACGCCAGCGTCTTGGAGCCCTCGGCGTAGTACGGCCGCAGGTTGACGTTGACGAAGCCCCAGCCCTCGCCGGCCGGGTCGCCGATCAGCTCGGAGCAGAACCGGTTCACGTCGTCGTAGTTGCCCTCGATGCCGACGAGTTCACCGCCGTAGACCGCGGCCATGACGACCTTGCCCTGCTCCAGGTCGTGCGGGATGAACACGCAGGAGCGGAAGCCGGCCCGGGCGGCGGCGGCGCCGACGGCGCCGGCGAGGTTCCCGGTGGAGGAGCACGACAGGGTGGTGAAGCCGAAGGCGCGCGCGGCCTCCAGGGCCTGGGCGACGACGCGGTCCTTGAAGGAGTGCGTCGGGTTGCCGGAGTCGTCCTTCACGTACAGCCCGCCGGTGACGCCCAGCTCGGCGGCCAGGTTGTCGGCCTTGACGAGCTTGGTCCAGCCGGGGTTGATGTTCGGCTTGTCGGCCACGTCGGCGGGGACGGGCAGCAGGGGCGCGTAGCGCCAGATGTTCGCGGGGCCCGCCTCGATGCGCCGGCGCAGTTCCTCGGTGTCGTAGGCCGAGAAGTCGTAGGCGATCTCCAGCGGGCCGAAACACTCCTCGCACGCGAAGACCGGTCCGAGGGGTACCCGGTGGCCGCATTCGCGACAGCTCAGGGCAGCGGCGGGGCCGAGATCGACGGCGGGATTGCTGGTGCTTGCAACTGTCTGCACAGCCATGGAGGCGAGGCCCTTTCTCCTCATCTTCCTCACGACGCATCTCGCCGCGAGACGGATTTGGCACCTTCCCTGGCCGGGAGCCTCGCGCGAAACGAGTGCGGCTCAGGGGGGTTGCCGGGGCTTCATCGGGCCGTGTCCCTCTGCCCCTCTGGATGAGCGGTATTCGGTTGTGAACGCCGGGCGACCCCCGACATGCGATGGTCATCGGCGTTGTTCAAGACTGTAACCGACGGCCGGGACAGTTGAGATAGTCGTCCGAACCGCGAGATGCATCACCCCCCTCAACAGGCGTGATCACGACAGTGAGGAGCCGCAGACCGTGCTGGAAGAAGTCGAGCGCTGGCTGGCCACCCGCTCCTGGTCCGTGGCCGACCGCCCGCTGCACGGAGTCCTGGCCGCCAAACAGCGCTCCGGCCAGTCCGTCTCCGTCGTCCTGCCCGCGCTGAACGAGGAGGAGACGGTCGGCGACATCGTCGCCGTCATCCGCCGCGACCTCGTGCGGCAGGCTCCGCTGGTCGACGAGATAGTCGTGGTCGACTCCGGGTCCACCGACCGCACCGCCGAGGTCGCCGATGCGGCCGGCGCCCGGGTGGTGCACCGCGACAGCGTCCTGCCGCGCATACCGGCCGTCCCCGGCAAGGGCGAGGTGCTGTGGCGCTCGCTGCTGGCGACGAGCGGGGACATCGTCTGCTTCGTCGACGCCGACCTGCGGGAGTTCTCCTCCGACTTCGTCCTCGGCATCGTCGGCCCGCTGCTCACCGACCCGGACGTCGACCTGGTCAAGGCGATGTACGACCGTCCGCTGGGCGGCGCCGCCGGACAGGGCGGCCGGGTCACCGAGCTGATGGCCCGCCCCCTGCTGAACATGCACTGGCCGCAGCTCGCCGGCTTCGTGCAGCCGCTGGGCGGGGAGTACGCGGCCCGCCGCTCGCTGCTGGAGCAGCTCCCGTTCCCGGTGGGCTACGGCGTGGAGCTCGGCATGCTGGTGGACGCCCTGCACCTGGTGGGCCTGGACGCGCTGGCCCAGGTGGACGTGGGGGTGCGCAGGCACCGGCACCAGGACGGGCAGGCGCTCGGCCGGATGGCCGCGGCGATCTACCGCACCGCGCAGCTCCGGCTGGCCCGCGGCCACCTCGTACGGCCCGCGCTCACCCAGTTCGAGCGCGGCGAGGACGGGTTCGAGCCGCGCACCTACCCGGTGGACACCGAGGAGCGGCCGCCGATGGTGGAGATCGCGGAGTACGCGCACCGCAGGGTGGCCTGAGCGGCGCGGTGAACGCGGAAGAACGGCCGTATACAGCCGCCTTCCGGGGCGGAGCGCACGTTTGAGCGTTTCCGGGCCGGGCTAGGTTGAGAATCATGGCTTCCACGCAGGGTGCTGAGGTACTGGTCGCGTCCAACCGCGGCCCGGTTTCGTACGAGGCGCTCGAGGACGGTTCGCTGCGCGCCAGACGGGGCGGCGGCGGACTGGTCTCGGGTCTTTCGGCCATCGGGCCGGACGCCAACGCGGTGTGGGTCTGCGCCGCGCTCGGCGACGGCGACCGGGAGGCGGCACGGCGGGCGGGCGGCGGCCTGCTGCCGTCCGAGGACACCGGCGGGCAGCACGTGCGGATGCTGGACATCGACGCGGCCGTGCACCACGACGCCTACAACGGCATCGCCAACTCGGTGCTCTGGTTCGTCCACCACATGCTGTACCAGACCCCGCTGGAGCCGGTCCTCGACGCGGAGTTCCGCCGCCAGTGGGCCTCGTACCAGGCGTACAACCGGGCGTTCGCCGAGGCGCTGGCGCAGGAGGCGGCCGAGGGTGCCGCGGTGCTCATCCAGGACTACCACCTGGCCCTCGCCCCCCGGATGCTCCGGCAGCTCCGTCCGGACCTGCGCATCGGCCACTTCTCGCACACCCCGTGGGCCCCGCCGGACTACTTCCGGCTGCTGCCCGACGACATCGCCGCCGAGCTGCTGACCGGCATCCTCGGCGCGGACCGGGCCGCGTTCCTGACCGAGCGCTGGGCGGACGCGTTCAAGGACTGCTGCCACGCGGTGCTCGGCCCCGGCATCCCGTCCGGGACCCGGATCGGGGTGCACGGGCTCGGCGCGGACGCCGACTTCCTGCGCGAGCGGGCGCACCGGCCGGACGTGGACGAGCGGATGGCGGCCCTGCGCGAGGAGATCGGCGAGGGGCGCCGCACCATCGTCCGGGTGGACCGCACCGAGCTGTCCAAGAACATCGTGCGCGGACTGCTGGCGTACCGGCAGCTGCTGGACGCCCGTCCGGAGTGGCGCGAGCGGGTCGTGCACATCGCGTTCGCCTACCCCTCGCGCCAGGACCTCGCGGTCTACCGCGACTACACGGCCGAGGTGCGGCGGGTCGCGGACGAGATCAACTCCGACTACGGGACGCCCGGCTGGACGCCGGTGGTGCTGCACGTCAAGGACGACTTCGCCCGCTCGCTGGCCGCGTACCGGCTCGCGGACGTGGCCCTGGTGAACCCGATCCGGGACGGCATGAACCTGGTCGCCAAGGAGGTGCCCGTCGTCTCCGACGAGGGGTGCGCGCTGGTGCTGTCGCGGGAGGCGGGCGCGTACGAGGAGCTGGGCGACGACGCGATCGTGGTCAACCCGTACGACGTCGTCGGGACGGCGGACGCGCTGCACGCCGCACTGAGCCTGCCCCAGGGCGAGCGGGCCGAGCGCTCCAAGCGGCTGGCCGCCGCGGCCACCGCGCTGCCGCCGGCGCAGTGGTTCCTGGACCAGCTCGGCGCGCTGACCGGCTGAGGGCCGGCGGACCGGCGGGCCGGGTCAGCCGAGCCGCTCCGCCAGCGCGCGCAGCAGCGCGACGACGCCCTCCGGGCCGTCGACCACCAGGTCCGCCCGTTCGGCGAGTTCGGTGACCTCGGCGCTGCCGCTGCAGACCAGCAGGCCGGGGACGCCCTCGGCGCGGAGCTCCTCGACGGCCGCGAAGGCGGGCAGGTCGCCGAGGTCGTCGCCCGCGTAGAGGACGGATCCGGCGGCGGTGCGGCGGACGTGGTCGAGGAGGGCGACGCCCTTGTCCATGCCGGGCGGCCGCAGTTCCAGGACCAGCCGGCCCGGTTCGACGATCAGGCCGTGCCGGGCGGCGAGCTCGGCGAGGGGTGCGCGCAGGGCCTCGAAGGCGGCCTGGGGGTCGTCGGCGCGGCGGGTGTGCACGGCGACGGCCCGGCCCTTGTCCTCGGTCCAGGTGCCGTGCCCGGCGCCGGAGCGCTCCAGCAGCCCGGGCAGTTCGGCGCGGACCGCGGCCACACCGGGGTGCGGCGGGGGCGCGGTGACCTCGCCGGTCGCGGCGTCCCAGCGTTCGGCGCCGTAGTGGCCGAGGACGGTGAGGTGTTCCAGGCCGGGCACGTCCGCGAAGCCGCCGTAGCGCACCGCGACCTCGGCGGGCCGGCCGGTGACCACGGCGACGGAGGCCACCTCGGGGGCGAGCGCGGCGAGCGCCGGGACGGCTTCGGGGTGGGCGCGGGCCTGCTCGGGGTCGGCGACGATCGGTGCGAGGGTGCCGTCGAAGTCGAGCCCGATCACCGCCGCGCGGGGCTTGGCCAGCAGCGTGTGCAGCCCGTCGCGGCCCGCCTGGGTCGCCGGGGTCGGCAGGAGGTCCATACAGGGACAGTATCCGGCGCGGGCCCGGGTCACTCCTGGAGTGTTTCCCCCGCACGCGCCGCGGCTTCAGCGCTCCGCGCGGCGGGCCTCCCGCACCCGGCGCAGGCGGTTGACCGTGACCGGGTCCGCGGCGAGCGCCCGGGCGTCGTCCAGGAGGGCGTTGAGGAGCTGGTAGTA
The DNA here is from genome assembly GCF_055601245.1 of Streptomyces sp. NPDC038135. Classification (NCBI taxonomy): domain Bacteria; kingdom Bacillati; phylum Actinomycetota; class Actinomycetes; order Kitasatosporales; family Streptomycetaceae; genus Streptomyces; species Streptomyces sp. NPDC038135. Next base: position 370,782 of record NZ_JBVJXS010000007.1, read on the forward strand.
GCGCACCGGGGCGAGGCCCAGCTCCTCGCGGATGGCCCGTTCCTTCGCGCCGGGGCCGGCGAAGCCCCGGCGCTCCAGCGCGAGGATGGCCTGTTCGCGGCTGCCCAGTTCCTCCATGGGGCAACCGTAGCGCCGGGCGCCGACAGCCGGTCTCAGTTCACGTCGGCGCTGTCCGCCGCCGACGCCGTGGACTGCAGCCGGGCCAGCACGTCGGTGGGGTTGCCGCCGGGAGCGACCGCCTGGCCGATGTTCTTCTTCACGGCCGCGCTGACCGAGGCCCACGAGGTCTTGCCGACAGGGTAGAGCTGGGAGACCGGGAGCTGGTCGAGGAAGGGGCGCAGGGCCTTGTCGCCGGGCGCTTCCGAGTCGGCCATGGCGCTGGACGCCGAGTCGGTGACCGGCAGCAGCCCGTACTCGCGGGAGAAGGCGAGGACGTTCTTCTTCTCGTAGACGAAGTCGAGGAACGCGCCGATCTCGCGGGCGTGCCCGTTCTGCCTGAAGCCCATCATCCAGTCGGCGACGCCCATGGAGGCCTTGGCCCGGCCGGTGCGGCCCGGCATCGGCACGGTGCCGAACTTCACGCCCTTCTTCTCGGCCTGCTGGATCAGCGTGGGGTGGCCGTTGAGCATGCCGACCTGGCCGTCGGCGAAGGCGGCGAAGGCGTCCGCGCGGTTGAGCCTGCCGGGGGCGACCGGGCCGGTCAGGCCCTTGCCGACCAGGTCGTCCTTGAGCCAGTTGAAGGTCTCCACGTTCTTCGCGGAGTCGATGCTGTAGGCGCCGATGTCGTCGGTGTAGGCGTCGCCGCCGCCCAGCAGCCACTGCATGGTCTCGGCCTGGGCCTCCTCGGGGCCGAGCGGCAGCGCGTAGGGGTACTTCACGCCCTTGGCCTTGAGCGCGCGGGCGTCGGCCGCCAGCTCGTCCCAGGTGGTGGGCGGGGTGATGCCGGCCTGGTCGAACAGGGTCTTGTTGTAGAAGAGCACCCGGGTGGAGGCCGCGAACGGGATGCCGTACTGCACGTGCTTCCACTGGCCGGCGTCGGAGAGCGCGGCGAGGAGGTCGGCCTGGGTGCGGATGGAGAGCAGGTCGGAGGCCTGGTAGAGCTTGCCCGCGGCCGCGTAGTCGGCGTAGGCGCCGATCTGGGCCAGGTCGGGGGCGTTCCCGGCGTCGACCATCTCCTTGACCTTGCGGTCGACGTCGTTCCAGGAGTAGACGCTGACCTCGACCTTCACCCCGTGCTCGGCCTCGTACTCCTTGGCCAGCGCGTCCCAGTACTTCTTGGAGCCGTTCGCCGCCGAGTCGCCGTAGTCGGCGGCGACGAGTCTGAGGGTCACGTCGGAGTCCGTGCTCCCGCAGCCGCCGAGAACCGCCGTCATGCCCAGTGCGGACACCACCGCGATCGTTCCTGCCGTACGCCGACGCACCCTCAAAGCCCCAACCCTGCTGTCTGACCGTTCAATATGTGGACACATAAGGTCTACACCACGTGAGTGGACTAGACCTCTTGTGGGTCAGGGGGCCACACTGTCCCCCGTGAGACATGTCATCGCCCTGGACGTGGGCGGTACCGGGATGAAGGCCGCCCTCGTCGGAGACGACGGCGAGCTGCTGCACCGCGTCCGCCGGGCGACCGGTCGCGAGCGCGGACCGGACGCGGTGGTCGGGACGATCCTCGGCTTCGCCGCCGAACTGCGCGCGTACGGCCTCGAGACCTACGGCGAGCCCGCCGCCGCGGCCGGCATCGCGGTCCCCGGCATCGTCGACGACGAGCGCGGGATCGCCGTGTACGCCGCCAACCTCGGCTGGCGGGACGTCCCGCTGCGCGCGCTGCTCGCCGAGCGGCTCGGCGTCCCGGTGGCGCTCGGCCACGACGTGCGCACCGGCGGCCTCGCCGAGGGGCGGATCGGCGCCGGCAAGGGCGCCGACCGGTTCCTGTTCGTGCCGCTGGGCACCGGGATCGCCGGCGCGATCGGCGTGGACGGCCGGGTGGAGGCGGGCGCGCACGGGTTCGCCGGCGAGATCGGGCACATCGTCGTACGGCCCGGCGGCGCCGCGTGCCCCTGCGGGCAGCACGGCTGCCTGGAGCGGTACGCCTCCGCGTCCGCCGTCAGCGAGGCGTGGGCCGCGGCCTGCGGCGACCCGGAGGCGGACGCCGCCGACTGCGCCAAGGCCGTCGCGTCCGGTGACCCGAACGCCGTCCGGGTGTGGCAGGAGGCGGTGGACGCGCTCGCCGACGGGCTGGTCACCGCGCTCACCCTGCTGGACCCGCGCACGCTGATCATCGGTGGCGGCCTGGCCGAGGCGGGGGAAGTGTTGTTCCAGCCGCTGCGGGACGCCGTCCGGCGCCGGGTCACCTTCCAGAAACTGCCGTCCATCGTCCCCGCCGCCCTCGGCGACACCGCCGGCTGCCTGGGCGCGGGGCTTCTCGCCCGGGATCTCCTCGACTCCACCGACCCCACGACCGACCCCTCGGAGGTAACCGCCTGATGGCTCCCAGCTTGGTTCTCGCAGGTGCTCGGGTGGTGCTGCCCACCGGGGTGGTGGACGACGGGCGCGTGACCGTGGAGGGCACGAGGATCACCGCGGCCGGCGCGCCGGACCCCGGAGGCGCCGCGGCCCCGGCCGGCGCCGAGGTGATCGACGTGAGCGGTCACTGGCTGGTCCCGGGCTTCGTGGACCTCCACAACCACGGCGGCGGCGGGGCGTCCTTCTCCGGCACGGCCGAGGAGATCCTCACCGCCGTCCGCACCCACCGGCTGCACGGCACCACCACGCTGGTCGCCTCCACCGTCACCGACGAGATGGACCTGCTGGTCAGGCAGGCCGGGCTGCTGAGCGAGCTGGCCGAGCAGGGCGACATCGCGGGCATCCACTTCGAGGGGCCGTTCATCTCGCCGTGCCGCAAGGGCGCGCACTCCGAGGAGCTGCTGCGCGACCCGGAGCCGGCCGAGGTGCGCAAGCTGATCGACGCCGGGCGCGGCCGGGCGAGGATGGTCACGCTCGCCACCGAACTGCCGGGCGGCATCGACTCGGTGCGGCTGCTCGCCGAGCACGGGGTGATCGCGGCGGTCGGGCACACGGACGCCACCTACGAGCAGACCGTCGCGGCCGTCGACGCGGGCGCCACCGTCGCCACCCACCTCTTCAACGCCATGCCCGCCCTGGGCCACCGCGCCCCCGGCCCGATCGCCGCCCTGCTGGAGGACGAGCGGGTCACGGTCGAGCTGATCAACGACGGCACGCATCTGCACCCCGCCGCGCTGGAGCTGGCCTTCCGTCACGCGGGCGCCGACCGGGTCGCGTTCATCACCGACGCGATGGACGCGGCCGGCACCGGCGACGGCCGCTACATGCTCGGCCCGCTGGAGGTCGAGGTCAGCGACGGCGTGGCCCGGCTGGTGCACGGCGGTTCGATCGCCGGCTCCACGCTGACCCTGGACCGCGCGTTCAAGCGGGCGGTCACGGTCGACGGGCTGGCGGTGACGGACGCCGTCACCGCGCTGTCCGTCAACCCGGCCCGTCTGCTCGGCCTGTCCGACCGCATCGGCTCCCTGGAGCCCGGCAAGGACGCCGACCTGGTGCTGCTGGACGCGGACTTCGACCTCAAGGGCGTGCTGCGCCAGGGGGAATGGGTCGTCGCGCCCCGACTGCCCTGATCCGTCCCGGCGCCGAGAGACGGTGACCGGCCCGCGCACTGGGCCGGCCGCCGTCTCTTTGGCATGATCAGGTCCCCGCAGACCGATGACGCGACGGACTTCGAGGGAGGTCGGACCTGGTGATCCTCACGGTCACGCTCAACACCGCTCTCGACATCACCTATTACGTACGGTCGTTGCGGCCGCACGCCTCGCACCGGGTCTCCCAGGTCCTCGAACGGCCGGGCGGCAAGGGCGTGAACGTGGCCAGGGTGCTGGCCGCCCTCGGCCACGAGGTGACGGCCACCGGCTTCGCGGGCGGCGCCACCGGCCGGGTGCTGCGCGAACACCTCGCGGCCGCGCCCGGGGTGACGGACGCGCTGGTGCCCGTCGCCGGGGCCACCCGGCGCACGGTCGCCGTCGTGGACGAGCGGACCGGCGACACCACCCAGCTCAACGAACCGGGCCCGCAGATAGCGCCGGCCGAGTGGGGCGCCTTCCAGGACCGGTACGCGGAACTGCTCGGCCGGGCCTCGGCGGTGGCGCTGTCCGGCAGCCTCCCGCCCGGCGTGCCCGTCGGCGCGTACGCGGGACTGATACGCGCGGCCCGCGCCCACGGTGTGCCCGTGCTGCTGGACGCCGGCGGGGAGCCGCTGCGCCGCGGGGTGGCGGCCCGCCCCGACATCATCAAGCCGAACTCCGAGGAACTGGCCGAACTCACCGGCTCCCACGAGCCGCTGCGCGCCACCCAGGACGCCCGCCGCCGCGGCGCCCACGCGGTGGTCGCCTCCCTGGGCCCGGACGGCCTGCTCGCGGCCACCCCCGAGGGCCGCTGGCGCGCCACCCCGCCCGCGCGCATCCACGGCAACCCGACGGGCGCGGGCGACTCGGCGGTGGCGGCCCTGCTGTCGGGGCTCGTGGAACGACTCCCCTGGCCGGACCGCCTGGCCCGCGCGGCGGCCCTGTCGGCGGCGACGGTACGAGCGCCCGGCGCGGGCGAGTTCGACCCCGGGACCTACGAGGAACTGCTGGCACGGGTCGCGGTGTCCGGGGTGGTCAGCGCGGCGTGACGTGACGCGAAGCCATCCGGCGCGCCTCAGTTCCGTCCTACCTTGCCCTTCTTCAGCCGAAGCTGGTCCAGGAGGACGTTGCACTTGTCGCCGGGCGCGCAGGAGAGCGAGAGGGTGTTGGACCCCTTGTTCAGGTTCGGGTAGGCGAAGCTCTCCGTCCAGGCGAGCTTCGGATCGGTCTGGTGCGTGAAGTTGGCGAAGTTGAATCCGCTGCCGTACTTCTGACCGTTGACGGTGAGGGTCATCGACTGGTCCTCACCGGCGTTGTTGTACCGCGCGAGGAGGGTGTACGCGCCCTCCTCGGGAATGTCCACGGTCCAGGTCACCGAGGCGCCCACTGTGCTCAGGCCGCCCACGTAGGTGCCACCGGCCGCCTGCGCGCCCGGTACGTCCGTCGCCTTGGTCGCACCGCCGGCCAGCTGGAGGGCGCTCGCGTCCGACTTCGGCAGCTCGCCGGCCGGGGCCGAGGCGCTGTTCGACGGGCTCGGCGCGCCGGTCTGGGACTGGCTCGGGGAGGCGTCCGCCTGGTTGCCGGACTTGTCGTCGTCCGTGTTGCCGTTGATCATCGCCACACCGATGCCGATGACGACCGCCGCGACCACCGCGATCGCGCCGATCAGCAGGCCCTTGGTGTTGGGGCCGCGGCGCCCGCCGCCGGCGGGCGGCATGGACTGCCTGCTCGTCGGCGCGCCGCCGGGCAGCGTCTCCGGGGCCTGGTAGTGCGTGTTCGGCTGGCCGTAGGCGCCCTGCTGCGGGACCGTGGGCTGCTGCTGGCCGTAGGCGGCCTGCGGCTGGCCGTACTGGCGCTCGCCGACCGCGCGCACTCTGCTGACCGAGTTCGGATAGCCGTAGCCACCCGACGGCGGCTGGGCGCCTCGGGCCTGACCGTCGGCGTACAGGTAGCCGAACGGGTCGTCGTCCTCGGGCGTGCTCGCGCCGTTGTCGCCGGGCGTCATCCCTTGGTACTCCTCAACAGGTGCGGGTGGATGCGATACGGGTGTGGAATGGCGAGCCTACCCGCTCCGACTGGGCCAAACGGGTGACCCGGATCGCATCAGCTCACTGACCTGCGATTCATCCGGCGCGCCGGTGCTGTTTGGGACGAGATCTTTTCTCGACGTACATCCGTTCGTCGGCGGACTTCAACACTTCGTCCGCCGTCATGCCGCAGTGTGCCCACCCGATGCCGAAGCTGGCGCCCACCCGGACGGCCCGGCCCTCGGCGCGGATGGGCTGGATGATCTCGTTGCGCAGGCGTACCGCGAGGTCCTGGGCGTCGGCCTTGCCGAGGCCGTCGGCGAGGATCACGAACTCGTCGCCGCCGAGCCGGGCGACGGTGTCGCCGTCGCGCACCCCGCGGGTCAGCCGCCGGGCGACCTCGATCAGCACCGCGTCGCCCGCGTTGTGGCCGAACCTGTCGTTGATCGACTTGAAGCCGTCCAGGTCGCAGAAGAGGACGGCGAGGCCCTTGGCGCCGTCGTCGTGGCCGTCCTCGGGGGCGACGGTGTGGACGTGGTGGTCGTAGCCGTCGAAGGCCTCGGCGCCCTGCGCGAAGTCGAAGCCGTGCCCGGGCTGGGCGTCGAAGGCGGGGTGGCCGTAGGCCGCGTCCAGCGACTCCAGGGCGCCGGCGTGGGACGGACGGTGGCACAGGCGGGCGGACAGCCGGGAGCGCAGCTCGGCGGAGTTCGGCAGGCCGGTGAGGGAGTCGTGGGAGGCGCGGTGGGCGAGCTGCAGCTCGCGGCGCTTGCGCTCCTCGATGTCCTCGACGTGGGTCAGCAGGAAGCGGGGCCCGTCGGCGGCGTCGGCGACGACGCTGTTGCGCAGGCTCACCCAGACGTAGCTGCCGTCGCGGCGGCCCAGGCGGAGTTCGGCCCGGCCGCCCTCGGCGGAGGTCCTCAGCAGCGTGCCGATGTCCTCGGGGTGGACCAGGTCGGAGAAGGAGTAGCGGCGCATCGCGGAGGCGGGGCGGCCGAGCAGCCGGCACAGGGCGTCGTTGGTGCGCAGGATGCGGCCGTGCTGGTCGCCGCCCATCTCGGCGATCGCCATACCGGAGGGCGCGTACTCGAAGGCCTGCCGGAAGCTCTCCTCGCTGGCCCGGAGCGCCTGCTGCTCGCGCTCGAGCCGGACCAGGGCGCGCTGCATGTTGGACCGCAGACGCGCGTTGCTGATCGCGATGGCGGCCTGGAAGGCGTACATCTGCAGGGCCTCGCGGCCCCAGGCGCCGGGGTGGCGGCCGTTGCGCGGCCGGTCGACGGATATGACGCCGAGCAGCTCGCCGGAGGAGCCGCCGCCCTGCGCCCCGGGCGTGTACATCGGGGCGAAGAGGCGGTCGGAGGGATGCCACTCGTCCTCGAAGCGCGGGGCGGGGCCGTCGGTGTACCACTGCGGGACGTCGTCGTCGTCCAGCACCCAGCCCTCGGTGTGGGGTATGAACACGAGGTCGCCCCACTGCTCGCCCATGCTCAGCCGCCGGTCCCAGGCGTCGCGGGAGCCGACCCGGCCGGTGATCAGGGCCTCGGCGGCGGCGTTGCCCGAGAAGGCGGCGATGACGAGGTCACCGTCGGGGCGCACGAGGTTGACGCACGCCAGCTCGTACCCGAGGGCGCTGACCGCGCCGTCGGCGACCGTCTGCAGTGTGTCCGCCAGGCTGCGTGCCGTGTTCATGTCGGCCATGACCTGGTGCAGCTGCCGCAGGGACGCAAGGCGGACATACGGTTCCGACTCGGTCTCCATGCTCGCCCTCCCCCCAGACCTCGCAGCGAATCAAGGGCTGTGTCCGGCGCTTCCTTACAGTGCTTCCCGTCGTCTCTCAGTGGTCTTCAGCCACTGAATCACAGCGCGCTGCCCACTCGGTACACAGGGTCAACAATATCTGTCCCTTGTGACTCAAGTCACAGGGGAACGTGAACAATTGAGTGGAGTTTCTGCGTTTTCCCTGTGCGTTTACTGAACGCAAGCTTTGTCGTTGTGCGCACATGATGCACGAACCGTCACCTCGTGGTCCCCCGGTCCTAGGACCCGGCTAGGGCCAGGGCCCGATGCGGCCCGTCCGGGGCGGAGATTAGCGTTCATGGCGTGCTGAACACCTCCTCCACCACCGCCGCAGCAGTCAACGGGCATGCTGAGGGGGTGAGCAACGACGAGTTCCGGGCCGCCATGTCCCGGCTGGCCGCGGGCGTGGTCCTGGTGACCGCGCAGGAACCGCCGCTGGACCCCGACGACCCGGCCGCGCCCGGCGGCGAGGACGTCGGCATGACCGCCACCGCCTTCATGTCCGTCTCGCTGGACCCGCCGCTGGTGATGGTCAGTCTGCGCGAGGGCTCGCGTATGGACGAACTGCTCGCCGAACAGCCGCTGTGGGGGGTGTCGGTGCTCGCCGACGGCCAGCGCCACATCGCCGGGCGGTTCGCCATGAAGGGCCGCATCAGCGACCGGCTGCTCTTCCAGGACCTGCCGCGCGAGCGCGGGGAGGTCTCCGGCGCCCCGCTGGTCGACGGCGCGCTGGCCACCCTGGAGTGCCGCACCGAGCAGCGGGTGCCGGCCGGCGACCACACCCTCGTCATCGGCCGGGTGCTGACCGCACGGGCGCCGGACGCGCAGGGCGGCCCGCTGATGTACTTCCGCGGCCGCTACCGCCATCTGGGCTGACGGCCGACCCGGCCGGGGGGTGTCAGCCCCAGTCCCGCCCGGAGCGGCCGCGCTTGCGTTCCGAGCGCTGCTTCTTCTCGCGCAGCCGGCGCTCGTTGATGCCCCGCGGGATGCGGGTGGGGCGGCGGGGTTTCGGCGGGGGCGCGGTGGCCTCGGCGAGGAGGGCGGCGAGGCGCACGGCGGCGGCCTCGCGGTTGCGCCACTGGGAGCGGTGCTCGGAGGACCGCACGACGACCACGCCGTCCACCAGCCGCCCGGCCAGCCGGGCGAGCGCCCGCTCCTTCCACACCGGCGGCAGCGCCTCGGTGCGCGCCAGGTCGAAGCGCAGCTCGACCTGCGAGTCACTGGTGTTGACGTGCTGCCCGCCCGGCCCGGAGGACCTCGAGAAACGCCACATCAGCTCGGCCTCGGGCAGCGAGACCGAACCGCGGATGACATGGGGACCGGACATGCCTCCCATGTTCCCGGCACCGCCCGTCCCACGTCACGCGGTTTTCACCGGGAGACGGCCACATGGGTAAAAAAGGTAAAGGGATCCGGAACCACCGGGACCCCCCTCGACGTTGTCCCCGGTGACGGTAGCTTCGTCGGCACAGATGCGCACGAATAACTAGGGAAGGGACTCCCAATCATGGCTGTAAGCCTGTCCAAGGGTGGCAACGTCTCGCTCACCAAGGAGGCTCCGGGCCTGACCGCCGTCACCGTGGGCCTCGGCTGGGACGTCCGCACCACCACCGGCACGGACTTCGACCTGGACGCCTCCGCCATCGCGGTCAACGGGCAGGGCAAGGTCTACTCCGACGCCCACTTCGTCTTCTTCAACAACAAGCAGACGCCGGACAACTCCATCGTCCACACCGGTGACAACCGCACCGGCGAGGGCGCCGGCGACGACGAGGCGATCAACGTCAACCTGGCCGCGCTCCCGGCCGACATCGACAAGATCGTCTTCCCGGTCTCCATCTACGACGCCGAGAACCGCGGCCAGAACTTCGGCCAGGTCCGCAACGCCTACATCCGCATCGTCAACCAGGCCGGCGGCGCCGAGATCGCCCGCTACGACCTCTCCGAGGACGCCGCCACCGAGACCGCCATGGTCTTCGGCGAGCTGTACCGCAACGGCGCGGAGTGGAAGTTCCGCGCGGTGGGCCAGGGCTACGCCTCGGGCCTGGTGGGCATCGCCCAGGACTTCGGCGTGAACGTCTGACGCACGCCCCGCCGGGGCGGACAGGCCCGGCCCGCGGGCCGGGGGCCTGTCCGCCCCGGCCCGCGCCCGCCCGTGATTTCCGGCGGAGCCGCCAGGGCCCCGCGATACGTTGCCCGGGTGATCCTCGAACCCCTCGCCCGCACCGCCGGTCATGACCTCCCGGGCCCGCTGCTCACCGAGCTGACCGCGCTCTACGCCTCCAACCGCGCCTTCCACGCGCTCAGCGGCGACTTCCCCGACCCGGACGACGTCCGCAGCGAGCAGGTGGCGGCGGCGCTGGCCGACGAACTGGCCCAGCCGGACGCCGAGGTCCTGCTGGCCCGGTCCGAGGGGCGTCTGGTCGCGGTCGTGATCACCCTCGCCCGCCACCCCGACCCGGCCGACCCCGATCCGTGGATCGGGCTGCTGATGGTGGACGCGACCGAACAGGGCAAGGGGTACGGCCGCCGGGTCGCCGCGGCGGTCGAGGAGCGCTTCCGGGCCGCCGGCCGCCGGGCCGTGCGCCTGGCCGTCCTGGAGAACAACCCCGGGGCGCTGGCCTTCTGGACGGCCCTCGGCTACGAGGTCGTGGACCACCGCCGCGACCACGCCCTCGGCCGCCCCTGCGCCGTGCTGCGCAAGGTGCTGCGGACACCCCGTCAGGCCGCCCGGGTCGCCGTCGTGGATCCCGACGGCGCGGTACTGCTCTTCCGCTACGACAACGTCGAGGTCGGCGTGCACTGGGCGCTGCCCGGCGGCGGGCTGGAGCCGGGCGAGACCCCGCGCGAGGGCGCCCTGCGGGAACTGACCGAGGAGACCGGCTGGACCGACCTGCAGCCGGGCCCGCTGCTGTGCACCTGGGAACACGACTTCACGCACACGGGCGTCCCCGTCCACCAGCACGAGCACGTCTACGTCACCCACGGCCCGCACCGCGAACCGGCCGGCCCCCATCTGGCCGCCGCGCACGCCGCCGACGGCATCCTCACCTGGCGCTGGTGGAGCAGGGAGGAACTGGCCCGGGAGCCGGAGCCGGTCTGGCCGCCCGGCCTCGCCCGGATGCTGGACGAGTGGGAGGGCTGAAAGCCCGTCACACCGGCCGGCCCGCGAGGTGTGACGCCGGAGCGCTCAATTGCGCTTACAGAATGCTGAGTTGAACTCTCCGCGCACGTCCGGATAACGGTTTTCGAGGCACGGCATTCGGAAACGAACACGTAACATCTTGTCGGCGCTCTGTCAAACAGTGGCTGCCCAGTGTCACTCTCTCCGCACCCGCCGCAGTTGTACGTCCCCTGTGCCCCAACTGTGTCTCCGGCCCCACCGGAGGCCAGCCATAAGGAGATCGAGTGACTCAGCACCCCAGCGCCTCCCGCAGGACCGCCATGCGCACCGCCGCGCTGGCCGGCTCGGCGGCGATGGTCGTCCTCGCCCTGCAGAACGGTTCCGCCACCGCCGCCCCCACGCACACCCCCGGCGCCACGGCGGCCCCGCTCAGCGCCCCGGCCCGCGCCGCCGCCATCGAGACGGCCCAGCGGCACGCCGGCGCCACGGCCCGCGAACTCGGTCTCGGCGCCAAGGAGAAGCTGGTCGTCCGGGACGTGATCAAGGACGCCGACGGCACCGTGCACACCCGTTACGAGCGGACGTACGCGGGTCTTCCCGTGCTCGGCGGCGACCTGGTCACCCACGTGACGAAGAGCGGCTCCCTCGAGGGCGTCAGCAAGGCGGCCAAGGCCCGCATATCCGTGCCGACCACCACGGCCGCCGTCTCCGCCGCGAGCGCGAAGAAGACCGCCCTCAAGGCCGCGGACACCGCGAAGGCCGCCGCTTCGACCTCCCGCAAGGTGGTCTGGGCCGCCGGCGCCAAGCCGGTCCTCGCCTACGAGTCGGTCGTCAAGGGCGTCCAGCACGACGGCACCCCGAGCGAGCTGCACGTCGTCACCGACGCGCGGACCGGCAAGAAGATCTACTCCTACGAGGCGATCGAGACGGGCACGGGCACCAGCCAGTACAGCGGCACCGTCACCATCGGCACCACCGCCTCCGCCTCCGGCGGCTACGACCTGATCGACGGCGGCCGCGGCGGCCACAAGACGTACGACCTGAACGGCGGCACCACCGGCACCGGCGCCCTCTTCCACGACGCCGACGACGTCTGGGGCAACGGCACGGTCTCCAACCGCCAGACCGCCGCCGTGGACGCCGCCTACGGCGCCGCCGCCACCTGGGACTTCTACAAGTCCGCCTTCAACCGCAACGGCATCGCGGGCGACGGCAAGGCCGCCTACTCCCGCGTCCACTACGGCAACGCCTACGTCAACGCCTTCTGGGACGACAGCTGCTTCTGCATGACGTACGGCGACGGCTCCGGCAACGCCGACCCGCTGACCTCGCTCGACGTGGCGGGCCACGAGATGAGCCACGGTCTGACCGCGGCCACGGCGAAGCTCAACTACCGGGGCGAGTCCGGCGGCCTGAACGAGGCCACCAGCGACATCTTCGGCACCGCGGTGGAGTTCTCCGCGAACAACTCCTCCGACCCCGGTGACTACCTCATCGGCGAGAAGATCGACATCAACGGCAACGGCACCCCGCTGCGCTACATGGACAAGCCCAGCAAGGACGGCGGCTCCGCCGACTACTGGTCGAAGTCCGTCGGCCGCCTGGACGTGCACTACTCGTCCGGTGTCGCCAACCACTTCTTCTACCTGCTGTCCGAGGGCAGCGGCGCGAAGACGGTCAACGGGGTGTCCTACAACTCCCCGACGTACGACGGCTCCACGGTCACCGGCATCGGCCGGGACAAGGCGATCCAGATCTGGTACAAGGCCCTGAGCACGTACTTCACCTCGACCACCAACTACGCGGGCGCCCGCACCGGCACCCTGCAGGCGGCGGCCGCCCTGTACGGCTCGGGCAGCGCGGAGTACAACGCGGTGGCGGCGGCCTGGAAGGCGGTCAACGTCAACTAGCACCGCGCAGCGGGGCAAGGGCAGCCGGGCCGTCCGTCACGGGCGGTCCGGCCTGCCGTCTCCGTAGAGCCAGTCCCTCCAGATCCCGCCGAAGTCCTTGCCCGGGGCCCGCTTCTCCACGAACGCGGTGAACTGGGCTGTGTCGGCGGTGCCGTGGCGGTGGGCTGCGGCCCAGCCACGGAGGAGGTCGCGGAACGCGCCGTCGCCGACCTTCTGGCGGATCTTCTGCAGCACCATCGCGCCGCGCTCGTAGACCGGGGTGTCGGAGATGTGCGCGGCGCCGGCCGGCCTGGCCGGCGGGAAGTCCCAGACGGCGTCGTCGTCGCCGTCGTACAGGTCGGTGAAGGTCTGCTGGGCGCTCTTGCCGCCGTGGTCCTCCTGGTACAGCCACTCCGCGTATGTCGCGAAGCCCTCGTTGAGCCACATGTCCTGCCAGCTCAGCGGGGTGACCGAGTCGCCGTACCACTGGTGGGCGAGTTCGTGGACGAGCGTGCCGGTGTCGGGGGCGCCGGGGAAGACGGGGCGGGTCTGCGTCTCCAGGGCGTAGTCGGCGTCCCCCGGGCGGTCGACGATCACGCCGGCGGAGGAGAAGGGGTAGGGACCGAAGGTGCGCTCCTCCCAGCCGAGGATCTCCGGGATCTTCGCCAGGACGTCCTTGCTCGCCTTCGCCTGCCGGGGATCGACGGCGTTGAGGACGGGCAGGCCGTGCGGCCCGGTGCCGCGGCCGATGTCGTAGTGCCCGACGGCGACGGTGGCCAGGTAGCTCGCCATCGGCTCGGCGGCGTGCCAGGAGTACGTCGTCCGGCCGCCCTTTCCGGTCCGTCCGGTCAGCTCCCCGTTGGAGACGGCCTGCAGTCCCTCGGGGACGGTCACCGTGATGTCGTACGTCGCCTTGTCCGAGGGATGGTGGTTGCCCGGGAACCACGCCATCGAGCCGACCGGCTCGCCGAGCCCGAGCGCGCCGTCGGCCGTGGGCAGCCAGCCCTCCTCGGAGCCGTCCGGGTCGGTGAGGGTCCGCGGGGTTCCGGAGTAGCGGACGGCGGCGGTGAAGGTCTCGCCCTCGCGGAGGTCGTCGTGGGGGCGGACGGTGAGTTCCTGGCCGGCCCGGTTCCAGCGGGCGTCCTCGCCCCCGACGGTGACCGCGGCGACGTCCAGTCCGTCGAGGTCGAGGTCGAAGGCGGTCAGGTCCTGGGTGGCGCGGGCGGTGATCACGGCCCGGCCGGTGAGCCGGCGGGTGTCCGGGGTGTAGTCGAGGGTCAGGGCGTAGTGGGTGACGTCGTAGCCGCCGTTGCCCGCCTTCGGGAAGTAGGGGTCGTGCACGCCCGAGCCGCCCGGGGTGCCGCGGACGCCGGCCTCGCACGCGGTGCCGGTGAGCGCGAGCGCGAGGAGGGCGGCGGCGGCCGGGACAAGGCGTGCGGCTCCGGACATGTCCCCGATGCTACGGCGCGGCGCGGCACCGGATCGGGGCGCCGTGGCGGGGCGTGACACCATCTCCTGCGTGCTCGACATCGGCTACGCCCTCTCCAACCGCTTCCCGGACCCGCCGCAGACCGACTACCGCCGTGCGGACGTCCACGCGCTGCGGCACGACCTGTTCTGCGGGGACGTCTATCTCGCGGACACGAAATCGGACCGGGAGCTGTCCACGGCCTGGGGATGGGTGCCGGTGCTGGACTTCGCGTGGGCGCTGTGCGACATCGTGGAGCGGCTGGACCGGGACCCGATGGGCTCGCGTGCCTCCCGGCCGCAGCAGGCGGAACTGGACTTCACCGAGTCCACCGACCGGATGCTCTTCGAGCGCCGCTTCGGCTGGGTGGACATCGAGGCCGACTGGATGCCGGCCGAGGAGGCCCCGCTGTCCTTCTCCCACTCGGAACTGCGCCGGGAGGCCCGGGACTTCCTGCATGACCTGATCGCCGATCTGAGCGATCTCCACGAGGACCTGTCGGAGAATCCGGCGATCTGGACCCTGCAGGCCCGCTTCCCCCGCGTGGCCTGAGCCCTCAGTCCTCCACCCTGATCCCCAGCTCGCCCGCCAGCACCGGAGCCAGGTCCAGCAGCTGCCCGGTGCTGATCACCGCCCCCGCCAGCCGGTCCAGGCCCCGGACGATCTCCAGCGGGGCGGCCCCGCGCAGATCGACGTCCCTGAGGGTCGCGCCGCCGAAGTCGGCCTCCTTCAGGGCGCAGCCGGTGAACTCCACCCGCTCCAGACGGGCGCCGGCGAAGTCCGGCTCGACCAGGACGCAGGAGTCGAAGACCACGTCCCTGAGCCGGGCCTCGCGCAGGTTGAGGAAGTCGATCTTGCCGCCGCGGATGACGACCCGCTCCAGCACGGCGCCGTGCAACTGGGTGCCGCCCAGCCGCGGGTCCAGCAGCTCCACGTCCCGGAACGTGGCCTCGGCGAGGTCGGTGCCGACGCCCCGCAGGCCGCGCAGGACCGAGTCCAGCACGCGCGCGCGGCGCAGCACCGCCTCGTCCACCGCGCACTCCGTCAGCGCGCAGTCCATGAAGCGGGCGCCGGCGCCGTCCTGCCCGGCCAGGTCCGCCGCGCGGAACTCGAGACCGTCGTAGTCGCCGTCCGGCTCCAGGCCGCCGCCGGTCCAGGGCTCCAGGGGCGGCAGCCGCACCTCCGGCCGCCGCGCGCCCTTCACCCGTGTCCCGTCCGCGCCCGCCGCTCTCCTCGCCATGCCCCCATGCTGCACCGGACCACTGACAGTCGGGCCGGCCTGCGGGAACCGGCCCGCGTGCGCGAGAGCTCCGGCGCACGCGGATGCGACAAGCACCGATTCGTGGTGTTCTGACCAGATGGATAGCGGCCGAAAGGGTGAGGCCCCGCGTTCGTCCGCCGACGCCGGACGAACCGACCCCCACCGCTGGTGGGGCCTGGTCGTCATCGCCCTCGCCCAGCTGATGGTGGTCCTGGACGCGACGATCGTGAACATCGCGCTGCCCTCCGCCCAGCACGACCTGCACATGTCCGACGCCAACCGGCAGTGGGTGATCACCGCCTACACGCTGGCCTTCGGCGGGCTCCTGCTGCTGGGCGGCCGGGTCTCCGACCTCGTGGGCCGAAAACGCACCTTCGTCGTCGGCCTCATCGGCTTCGCGGCCGCCTCCGCGCTCGGCGGCGCCGCCACCAGCTCCGGGATGCTGTTCGGCGCCCGCGCCCTCCAGGGCGTCTTCGCCGCCCTGCTCGCGCCCTCCGCGCTGAGCCTGCTGACCACGACGTTCACCGACCCGCGCGAGCGCGGCAGGGCCTTCGGCATCTACGGCGCGCTGGCCGGCAGCGGCTCGGCCATCGGGTTCATCGTCGGCGGCCTGCTCACCGAGTACCTGAACTGGCGCTGGTGCCTGTACGTCAACGTGCCCATCGCCGTCGTCGCGGTGCTCGGCGCGCTCGCCCTGCTGCGCGACCACCCGGGCCACCGCGAGTCCCGGCTCGACGTGCCCGGCGTGCTGCTCGGCTGCGGCGGGCTCGTCGCGATCGTCTACGGCTTCGCCGAGGCCGAACCGCGCGGCTGGAGCGACCCGCTGGTGATCGCCCTGTTCGCGTCCGGCGCGGTGCTGCTCGTGGCGTTCGTGCGGTGGCAGAGCCGGGCGCCGAGCCCGCTGCTCCCGCTGCACATCGTCCGGGACCGCAACCGCGCGGGCTGCTTCCTGACCATGATGCTCGCGGTGATCGGCATGTTCGGGCTGTTCCTGTTCATGACCTACTACCTGCAGGTCATCCTCGGCTACTCGCCGGTCCGAGCCGGCCTCGCCTTCCTGCCGCTGACCGCGGCGATCATCATCGGCTCCACCCAGATATCGGCCCGGCTGCTGCAGCGGGTCGCCCCGCGCCTGCTCATGGTCCCCGGCATGCTGCTGGCCGCGTCCGGGCTGCTGCTCCTGACCCGGATGACCGTCGGCTCCTCCTACACGGGCGAGATCCTGCCCGCGCTGATCCTGATGGGCCTCGGCATGGGCCTGACCTTCATGCCGGTGTTCGCCACCGCCACCGCCGGCGTGGCCCCGCGCGACGCCGGCGTCACCTCGGCGACCGTCAACACCTCCCAGCAGGTGGGCGGCTCGATCGGCACGGCCCTGCTCAACACCGTCGCCACCACCAGCAGCGCCGCCTACATCAGCGCCCACCTGCGCGGTCCGGCCTCGAAGGCCGCGGTCGTCCCGGCGGGCGTGGTGCACGGCTACACGGTCGCGATCGCGTGGGCGGCGGGCGTGATGCTGCTGGCCGGCCTGGTGGCGGGCCTGATGGTGACCGCCCGGGCCCCGGGACGCGGGGCCCCGGCCGAGACGGCGGTGCCGGAGTCAGTCGGCTGAGCGGCCCAGCCCGGCCAGCGCCCCGTCGGTGAGCCGGTACACCGTCCACTCGTCCTGCGGGCGCGCGCCGAGGGCCTCGTAGAAGCCGATCGCGGGCCGGTTCCAGTTCAGCACCGACCACTCCAGGCGCTCGTAACCGCGCCGCACGCAGATGCGCGCCAGCTCGGTCAGCAGCGCCCGGCCGTGCCCGCCGCCCCGGGCGGAGGGACGGACGTAGAGGTCCTCCAGGTAGATGCCGTGCACACCGCGCCAGGTGGAGAAGTTCAGGAACCACAGCGCGAAGCCGACGCTCTCCCCGGTCTCCTCGTCCACGGCCATGTGCGCGTACGCCGCCGGCCGCTCCCCGAACAGCGCCTCGCGCAACTGCTCCTCGGTCGCCCGCGCCTCCCGCGGGGCCTTCTCGTACTCGGCCAGCTCGCGGATCAGGGCGTGGATGACGGGGACGTCGGCGGGGGTAGCGGAGCGAATCATGAGGGTGAGGCTAACCGGGCGCGTCCGGCCCGGTCACCCCGGTCAGCTCCGGCCCGCCACCCGGTCGGCCACCCTGGCCAGCCGGGAGGACCCGGCGCCCGGGCGGAGCAGCTCCCGGCGGTCGGCGGCCCGGTAGGTGGCGTACATGCCGTGCACACCGAGCCAGCGGAAGGGTTCCGGCTCCCACTTGCGGACCTTGTGGTTCACCCAGGGCAGGTCGGTCAGTTCGGTCCGGCCGGCCTGGCCCGAGTCCTGCTGCACGAGGTCGCGCAGGGTGCGGGCGGCCAGGTTGGCGGTGGCGACGCCCGAGCCGACGTAGCCGCCCGCCCAGCCGAGTCCGGTGGCCCGGTCGAGGGTGACCGTGGCGCACCAGTCGCGCGGGACGCCGAGCACACCGGACCAGGCGTGCTCGACCCGCACCCCCGCGAGGGCCGGGAAGAAGCGGGTCAGGATCTCCCGCAGGGCCTCTACCGTCTCGCTCTGGGTGCGGCCGTCGTTGTCGGTGCGCGAGCCGAAGCGGTAGGGCACCCCGCGCCCGCCCAGCGCGATCCGGCCGTCGGCGGTGCGTTGCGCGTACATGTAGGCGTGCGCCATGTCGCCCAGCGTCTCCCGGCCGTCCCAGCCGATCGCCGCCCACTGCTCGTCGCCGAGCGGCTCGGTGGCGATCATCGAGGAGTTCATCGGCAGCCAGGTCCGCCGCTGGCCCCGGAGCGAGGCGGTGAAGCCCTCCGTGCAGCGCAGCACGTAGGGCGCGCGGACCGTGCCGTACGGGGTGACGGCGTGCTTGGGCCGGATCTCGGTGACCGGCGTCGACTCGTGGATGACCACGCCCAGCGCCTCCGCGGCCGCCGCGAGCCCCTTGACCAGCTTCACCGGGTGCAGCCGGGCGCCGTGCGGGGTCCAGCTCGAGCCCACCGCGCCGGCCACCCTGATCCGCTCGGCGGTCTGCCGGGCCCCGTACAGCTCGCGGTCCTTCTCGCCGTACGACAGCTCATGCTCGTGGAACGCCCGCAGCCGGGCCAACTGGGCCGGTGTGGTCGCCACTTCCAGCACCCCGCCCTTGTGCACACCGGCGTCGATGCCCTCCGCCTCGGTGACGGCGACCACCTCGGCCACGGTGTCGTTCATCGCCCGCTGCAGGCGTACGGCGGCCTCGTGGCCGTGCAGCTTCGCGTACCGGTCGCGGCCCGCGATCCCGTTGTAGAGCCAGCCGCCGTTGCGGCCGGAGGCGCCGTATCCGCAGAACTTCTGCTCCAGGACGGTGATCCGCAGGAAGGGGGCGGCCTTCTTCAGGTAGTACGCGGTCCACAGCCCCGTGTAGCCGCCGCCGACGATGACGACGTCCGCCGAGGCGTCCCCGGACAGCGGCTCGCGCGCGGCCGGGAGGCCGTCGTCCGCGTACCAGAAGGAGATCCCACCGTTGACGACACTGGTTGCCGAGCTGCTCATGGCCGGGACGTTAACCCCTGGGAGCGGCCAGTGTCTCCTTCGGATTCCATGCTTTTCCGCGGCCTCTGACCAGCGGACGGCAGGCGAGACCGACCAGGACGGCCAGGAAGTGCCCGAAGTCGGTGAAGGTACGGCCGGCGGCCAGCGGCACTGCGTAGAAGGCGAGCAGACAGGCGAGGTACAGGTACCGCCAGGGCTTCGCGATCCGGTAGGTGAGCACGGCCATCACCCCGGCCAGCGCGTAACTCACGCCGATGTCGAGCGAGTTGACGGCGGACGGCGGGGCATGGCCGGCGTGGATCGCCTGGAGCAGGGCCAGCTCGCTGATCAGCGTGGCGAGCACGTGCGCGGCGACGCACACCGCGAGCCAGCGCAGGGTGCCGAGCCAGCGCTCGGCCTGGGCGTGGAAGACGGTGTACAGCACGGCGTACGGCAGCCAGCGCCCGCTGTCGATCCACATCGCGCTGGTGATGAGCACCCGCACCGGGTTCCGCGACAGCTCGTGGATGTTGGTCGAGCGCTGCCGCAGGAAGTCCTGCTCGAACGCCGGTGACATGTGGTGCAGGGCGACGGTGGTGAAGAACAGGATCGTGAGCCAGACGTAGGCGCCCGGGGCGCTGAGCACGTAGGCCGCGGCCGCCCGGAGCCCTCGCCGTGCGCGGATGACCCGGTTCACAACCGACAGTATGGTCGCCGCGGGGTCCGGGGCGCCCGGCGACTCCGGCCCGGGGCCGTCCCCGCCGCTTCGCGCGCTGCGCCGTCCGGGTGAAGCCGGGGCGGTGCCCGGCGGGGCCGAACGGGTCACCGCCGGCCCCGGCACACCGGTCGGCGCGCCCGCTTCCGGCCCGCCGTCCGCGCCGCCCCTGACACGCCGCCGGATGGCCCATACGGCCATAGCAGGATAAAACAGCCATACCGTAGGCGATATGAAGAGATGTCACATCGCATATCTCGCGTGCACCGCCGCCCTCGTCGGCACCGCCCTCGGCGCCGCTCCCGCGGTGGCCGCCCACTCGACGCTGGTGGTCCGCCCCGGCGAGTCGATCCAGAAGGCGGTCGACGCCGCCAAGGCCGGCGACACCGTCCTCGTGCTCGCCGGCACCTACCACGAGAGCGTGACGATCCGCACCCCCTACGTGACCCTGCGGGGCGTGGGTTCCGGGACGGTCATCGAGCCCGCCGCCAAGAAGGCCAAGAAGGCCAAGAAGAAGCCCGCCGGGGCGAGCGCCGGAAAGGCCGCCGAGAAGGTCTCGAAGAAGGCCTCCAAGAAGCCCAAGAAGGTCGCGAAGAGCTGCGCCGAGGGCGGCAACGGCATCTGTGTGCTCGGCACCAAGACCAAGGACGTCAAGGGCGTCACCGTCGCCGACCTCAAGGTGACCAAGTTCAGCCGCACCGGGGTCTTCGGCATGGCGACCGACGGCCTGACCGTGCGCGGGGTGAACGCCGCGAACAACGGCGTGTGGGGCATCGCCGAGGAGCGGTCGGTGCGCAGCCTGCTGCGGGACAACTACGCGCACGGCAACGGCGACGCCGGCGTGTTCCTCGCCAACACCATCCAGGAGGAGGCGGGCGCCTACGACGCCAAGCAGACCCTGGTGGCGCACAACCGGCTGGAGGGCAACCGGATCGGCGTCACCGTGCGCCGGCTGCGGAACCTGAGCGTCGCCCGGAACTACGTCTCCGGCAACTGCGCCGGGGTGTTCGTGGTCGGTGACGAGAACAAGCCCAAGGCCGGACACCTGGACGTCACCGCCAACCAGGTGGTCGCGAACAACAAGTCCTGCGCGAAGACCGAGCGGCTGCCCGCCCTGAAGGGCTCCGGCATCGTCCTGACCGGCACCGAGCAGACCCGGGTGTCGCGCAACTGGGTCGCCGGCAACTCCGGCAAGTCCCCGCTGTCCGGCGGCATCGTGCTGTTCAAGAGCTTCGTGGGCGTGGCCGGCACGAACAACCGCGTCGACGGCAACGTCCTCTCGGAGAACTCCCCCGCCGACCTGGTGAGCACCGAGACCGGCAAAACCAACTCCTTCGAGCGCAACTCCTGCCGGGCTTCGAAGCCCGCGGGCCTGTGCTGACCGCACGGGCGCTGCCACTGCTGGACCGACGAAGGCCAAGGAAAGAGAGAGGGCGGCAGATGACGTCCGCTGAAACAGCACCACCGCCTCCCATGCGGCTGCGCGAACTCGTGTTCGGCGCGGCCTGTGCCGCCGCCGTCCGGGCCGCCGCCCGGCTGGGCGTCGCCGACGCCCTCGACGACACCCCGATGACCGCGGAGGACCTCGCCGCCGCGGTCAAGACCGAACCGAAGCCCCTGCGCCGGCTGCTGCGGGCGCTGTCCTGCTACGACGTCTTCGAGGAGCGGCAGGACGGCACGTTCGCGCACACCGGCATGTCCCGGCTGCTGCGCGAGGACGACCCCAACAGCCTGCGCGCCATCGCCCTGTGGTGCACCGAGCCGTGGACCTGGGACGCCTGGCCCAGGCTCGACGAGGCGGTGCGCACCGGCGACAACGTCGTGGAGGGCCTGTACGGCAAGGAGTTCTTCACCTACCTCAACGAGGACGCCCCGGAGTCAGCGGACGTCTTCAACCGCGCCATGACCCGCTCCAGCGAGCAGTCCGCGCGCGAGGTCGCCGCCCTGCTCGACCTGTCCGGGGCCAAGTCGGTCGCGGACATCGGCGGCGGCCAGGGCCACGTGGTGGCCTGCCTGCTGGACAAGTACCCGTCGATGCGCGGCAGCCTGCTCGACCTGCCCCGGGTGGTGGAGAACGCCCTGCCGCGGCTGCGCGAGGGCGGCGACCTCGCCGACCGCGCGCGGATCGTGCCCGGTGACGTCCGGGACGCGATCCCGGTCCAGGCCGACGTCTACATCATCAAGAACATCCTGGAGTGGGACGACGAGAGCACGTCCCGCACGCTGCGCAACGTCGTCGAGGCGGGCGGCCCGGGCACCCGCGTCGTCGTCATCGAGAACCTGGTCGACGACACCCCCTCGATGCGCTTCAGCACCGCCATGGACCTGCTGCTCCTCCTCAACGTCGGCGGGGCCAAGCACACCACCGACTCCATGGTGGGCCGGCTGACCGCGGCGGGCCTGAAGGTGGGCGACATCCGTCCGGTCAACCCCTACCTGCACGCGTTCGACTGCCACGTGCCCGCGTGACGCGGACACGACGGCACAGGCCACCGGCCGCCGGGCCCGCGACGCTGCGGGCCCGGCGGCCGGTGGCCGTCCGGGGGTGCCGTACGGCTCAGTCGCGCTCCCAGACGTAGAAGCGCTGTGCCATCGCGTCCTTCGGGGACCGCCAGGTCTCCGGGTCGTACGCGCTGACGTACGCCGTCAGGCGCTCGCTGATGTCACGGAACTCGGGGTGGCCGGTCACCTTGGCGATGGCGGGCCCGGGGTCGCGCTCGGACTCGACGAGGTGCATGTACACGTCGCCGAACTGGAAGAGGCTGCGCCGCACCACACCGACGAGGTGGGGCAGCTCCCCCCGGTCGGACTCCTCGAACACCTTGGCGATGTCCGGGGCGGAGCCCGGGGCCATGCGCGCGACGATCAGTGCCTGGTGCATGGGCTCGGTCCTTCCTCCGGCTAGTCGGCGAGGGCCGGCGCGGGACGCCGTCCGGCGGCCGCCTTCTCGATCTTCTCCCGGATGAGGGCCATCTGGACCTTGGAGTTCTTGTTGATGTTGTCGGTCATCCAGTCGTCGTCGACCGGGGCGTCCGGCTTCATCGCGAAGTCCTGCGTCCAGACCATCCGGGTGCCCGCCGGGACCTCCTCGTACTGCCAGAGGATGTCCATGTGGGCGAACGGGCCGGTCTCGACCCGGCGGGCCTTCACCGTGCGGGCCTTGCGGTCCGGCTCGCGCTCGGAGACCCAGCTCCAGACGGTGCCGTTGTCGTCCGGGTGCATGGTCAGCCGGAACGTCGTCCTGCGCCCCTCCTGGGAGAGGATCTCGACGGACGCGTACTCGCTGAAGAGCTGCGGCCACTTCTCCAGGTCGTTGGTCATGTCCCAGACCAGGTCGAACGGCGCGGCGATGGTGATCTCGTTCTGCGTGTGTCCTGCCATCTCAGGCTCCTGCCATCAGGGTGCTGTTGACGAGGTTGAGGAACTGCTGGGGTGTCTTGCAGCGCTCCGCGTCGACCGGCATCGGGGTGCCGTGCGTGTTCTCCAGCTCGCCGACGATGCCGAGCAGGCCGAGCGAGTCGATGCCGAGGACGTCGAAGCCCGTGTCCGGCGTGTCCTGGAGCTGCTGCGGGCTGACGGTGACCCCGGCAGCCTTCTTCATCAGCGCGGCGAGTTCTTCCACGGTGATCTGAGGCATTGCTCTCCTCCTTTGCTGTCCTCACTGCGCGGCGCCGTGCCGGAGCACGAGCGCCGAGTTCGACCCCATGAGTCCGCGGCTGAGCACCAGCGCCGTGCGCACTTCGGCGACGCGGGCGCGGCCGGTCACGAGGTCGAGGTCGTGGCAGACGTCGGCGACGTTGGGGGTGGGTGGGATCAGGCCGTGCTCCATCGCGAGCACCGCGGCCGCGGTGTCCAGCACCGGGGCCGCGCAGTAGCCCCGGCCGATGCCGGCCTTCGGCGCGGTGACCGGTACCCGGGTGCCGTGCGCGCCGAGGGCGTCGGCGAGCGCGAGGGCCTCCGCCCGGTCCGCCTCCGGCACCCCGAGGGCGTCGGCGAAGACGACGTCGACCTCCTCGGGAGCGCAGCCGGCCTCGTCCAGCGCCTGCCTGACGGCCTGCGCCAGACCGTCCCGGGACCGGTCCCAGCGGGAGGCGCCGGTGAAGGTCGCCGCGTGGCCCGCGACGTAGGCCCGCACGTCCGCGCCGCGCTCGCGGGCCGACGTCTCCGCCTCCACCACGAGCATGGCGCCGCCCTCGGCCGGCACGAAGCCGCACGCGGCGTCCGTGAACGGGCGGTAGGCGCGGGACGGGTCGGTCTCGGTGCTCAGCTCCTCGTAACCGAGCTGGCAGACCACCGAGTACGGCGCCAGCGGCGCCTCGGTGGAACCGGCCACGATCACGTCGGTGCCGCGCCGCACCGCCCGGGCGGCGTGCGCCAGGGCGTCCAGACCGCCCGCCTCGTCGGAGGCGACGACCGAGCAGGGGCCCTTGAACTTCCGGCGGATGGAGATCTGGCCGGTGCTCGCGGCGTAGAACCAGGCGATGGACTGGTACGGGCCGACGAACCGGCTGCCCTTGCCCCAGAGCTGCTGGAGCTCGCGCTGGCCGAACTCGCCGCCGCCGGACCCGGCCGCGGTGACCACCCCGATGGAGTACGGCTCCTGGGAGGTGTCGGCCTGCCCCAGCCGGGCGTCCTCCAGCGCGAAGTCGGCCGCGGCCAGGGCGAAGTGGGTGAACCGGTCGGTCTGGACGAGGAACCGCTCGTCGATGGTCGCGGCCGGTTCGAAGCCGCGGACCTCGCCGGCCACCTTCAGCGGAAGGTGCTCACAGCCCTCGCGGGTGACCCGGTCGAGGACGCTGAGGCCTTCCTGGGTGGCCTTCCAGAACGTGTCGGTGCTGGTTCCGTTGGGCGCGACCACCCCGATGCCGGTGACGGCCGCGCGCCGTTCATGCGGAGCACTCATCCTGTCCTCACTCCCTGGAACGGGTCAGGACCACCGCGGACTGGAAGCCGCCGAACCCGCTGCCCACGGACAGGACGCTGTTCAGCTTCCGGTCGCGGGCGACGCGTGGGACGTAGTCCAGGTCGCACTCGGGGTCGGGGATCTCGTAGTTCGCGGTCGGGGGGACGACCTGCTTGGCGAGGGCCAGCACGCACGCGACCACCTCGATCGCCCCGATCGCCCCGAGGGAGTGCCCCACCATCGACTTGATGGAGCTCATGGGGGTGTCGTAGGCGTGGTGGCCGAGCGCCCGCTTCACGGCCGCCGTCTCGTGGCGGTCGTTCTGCCGGGTGCCGGAGCCGTGGGCGTTGACGTAGTCGATCGCCGTGGGGTCCAGCCGGGCGTGGCCGAGGGCCATGTCGATCGCCCGGGCCATCTCCAGGCCCTCGCTGGTCAGGCCGGTCATGTGGTAGGCGTTGCCGAAGGTGGCGTAGCCGCCGAGCTCGCAGTAGACGTGCGCGCCGCGGGCCCGGGCGTGCTCCAGCTCCTCCAGGACGAGCACCGCGCCGCCCTCGCCCATGACGAACCCGTCACGGTTGTTGTCGAAGGGCCGGGAGGCGTGCGCGGGGTCGTCGTTGTTCGGGGAGGTGGCCTTGATCGCGTCGAAGCAGGCCATGGTGATCGGGGAGATCGGCGAGTCCGACGCCCCGGCTATGCAGATGTCGGCCCGGCCCTCCTCGACCGTGTGGAAGGCGTATCCGACGGCGTCCAGACCCGAGGTGCAGCCGGTGGAGACGGTCTGCACCGGACCCTGGGCGCCGAACCGTTCCGCCACCGCCGAGGCGACCGTGCTCGGCGAGAACGCCCGGTGCAGGTGCGGCTCCGCCTCCCGGTGGTCCACGTCCCAGCGCTCACCGCGGTGGCTGACCAGGACGTAGTCGTGCTCCAGCCGGGTCGTGCCGCCGACCGCGGTGCCCACCGAGACGCCCACCCGCCACGGGTCCTCGGCGGACAGGTCGAGACCGGAGTCCCGGACCGCCTCCTGCCCGGCGACCAGGGCGAACTGGATGTACCGGTCCGCACGCGCGGCCTCGTCCTCGCCCAGGCCGTGCGCCGCCGGGTCGAAGTCGCACTCGGCCGCTATCCGTGACCGCAGCCCCGAGGGATCGAAGAAGGTGATGCCCCGCGTCGCGGTCCGGCCGTTGGCAAGCAGATCCCAGAAAGCAGGTACGCCGATACCACCCGGAGCCACGATGCCTATGCCAGTGACCGCCACGCGCCGGGTCATGACCGGACCTGACCCCGGTCGTGGCCGGCACCCGCCGCGGCCGGCTCCGTGACCACCGCGGCGGCCCCGATGATCTCCGTCTCCTCGGTGTCGACATGGCCGAGCTGCGGACGCGGCGCCAGCGGACCCAGGTGGAAGACGATCCGCGCCTCGACCTTCCCGACGTTGCGGAACCGGTGCCGCATGTGCGCCGGGATCATCAGGCCCTGCTCGGGCCGCAGCGTGTGCGGCTCGTCGTCCAGGTCCACCTCGAGCTGACCGCAGACGACGTAGACGAACTCCTCGGAGTACGGGTGGTAGTGCTCACCGATGCGGTCACCGGGCTGCACGATGGCCACGCCCATGAAGCCGCTGGTGGAGCCGACCGTGGCAGGGGTGAGCATGGCGCGCAGGTCGCCACCTCGCCGGACGTTGGGCTCGACCTCGCTGAGGTCCACGATTTTCGGACGGGGTTTGATGGACAACGTTTCCTCCGGTGTCTGGGCCGCGTACGGCGCTGGGTGCTGGTGGGAGCCGCCGCAGGATCAGGCTTCGGGCGAACGGCGGTCGGTGATCAGGTCCATGCGCGCGGCGTCGGCGTCCAGCAGCGCACGCGCCTCGGCCGCCACCCGCGCCGGCAGCGGCACCGCATCGGCGCCCTGGTCGGGACGGACGTCGACCAGCCGCACCACGACGTCGTCCCGCTGGAACACCGTGCTGCGCAGCACCGGGCTCGACGGGTCGTCGGCGGACTCCGAGTCGGCCTTGGCGAGCAGCTCCGCCAGGTGCATCCCCCGGCCCGGCCGGGCCGCGTAGTACAGGGCCTGGCGCAGCCCCTCCTGCTGGTCACCCGCGCTCACGTGGTGCACGGCGGGCAGCGCCGCACGGGTGAAGAACATCCGGGCCGACTCCTGGTCGTCGAGGTCCCGGTCCTGCTCCAGATACGGGTTGATCGCCTCCTCCACGGCCCGCACCTCAGGCTGCCGGGCCACGTGCCGCAGCGCCGCGAGCAGGTCGCCCCGCACCTCGATGGCCCGCACCACCCGGTTGCCGTGCATGAACAGCGAGGTCCGGCACAGCCGCGTGGTGTCGTCCACCCGGGCCTCGGGCGAGGCGTAGTCCGAGAGGATCTCCGCGACCTTCTTCTCGCTGCCGGGCTTCACGGTGAAGGTCAGCGCGTGGCGGATCACGCCGTCGCCGATGCGCGGGTGGGCCTGCAGCCGGCGCTGCCCCTGCTCGGCCTGCGACGCGGCGCCGCCGGTCTCGCGCACCACGTGGAACCGCAGCGACCGGGTGTCGCGGACGCAGCTGTGCAGCGGCTCCACCATCCGCACGTGCTCCTCGCTGTTCACCCAGGTGAGGAACGGCGGCGCACTCTCCCACTCGCTCGTGATGAGCCACTGGGACGGGTTCTCGATCGACTGGCAGAGCTGGTCGCTCACATGGCCCGGCACCGAGGCGACCTGGTTGCACAGCTGCTCGTAGGCCTCCAGGAACTGCTGCTGCGCTCCGTCGTGGACATCGACCAGCAGCACCACCCGGAGCCGCGAGCCGTCGAAGACGGACTGCGAGACACGCTTCGACACCTCACGGGCCGGCGTTGCTGAAGGACGTTCAGACGTCGTGGTCATCCTGTACACATCTCCTTCGCGGGGCAGAGTCGACGCCGCGCGACTGACGCGACGGCAGCGTTCCTTGATCCTGTGCCGGACCCCTCACGCCCGCGACTCGTATGAACCACGTGGGTGATTGGGCACGCGGAGCCACCGCCACCGGGCAAGAACACACACAGGCCCCCCATCTCGCGCCCCCCTTGCCTCTGGAGGCTTCGATGCATCAGAAAGCCGACCACCGGGTCCCCGTCCTCATCGTGGGCGGCTCCCTGGTGGGCCTGTCCACGTCCGTCTTCCTGGGCCGTCTCGGTGTCCGGCACATGCTCGTCGAGCGGCACTCCGGCACCTCCATCCACCCGCGCGGACGCGGCAACAACGTCCGCACCATGGAGCTCTTCCGGGTGGCCGGCATCGAACCGGACATCAAGGCGGCGGCCTCACTCCTCGCCGACAACCACGGCATCCTGCAGACGCCCACCCTCGTGGGCGACGCGGGCGAATGGCTCTTCAAGCACATCGACCCCGGCGGCGGACTCGCCAGGTTCAGCCCCACCGGCTGGTGCCTGTGCAGCCAGAACGACCTCGAACCCGTCCTCGTCGACAGTGCCCGCGAACTCGGCGGCGACCTGCGCTACTTCCACCAGATGGAGTCCTTCGAACAGGACGCCGACGGGGTGACGGCCGTGGTCCTCGACCGCGGCACCGGGGAGCGCTACACCGTCCGGGCGGACTACCTGGTCGCCGCCGACGGCCCCCGCAGCCCCGTCCGCGGCGCCCTCGGCATCGGCCAGAGCGGCCCCGGCGACCTCTTCGCCAACGTCAGCGCCACCTTCCGCTCCACCCGGCTGGCGGACACCGTCGGCGACCGCCGCTTCATCTGCTGCTACCTCACCGACCCCGAGGCCGACGGCGCCCTGCTCCCCGTCGACAACAAGGAGCACTGGGTCTTCCACGCCCCCTGGCACCCCGAGCGCGGCGAGACCCTGGAGGAGTTCACCGAGGAACGGCTCCAGCACCACATCCGGCGGGCCGTCGGCGTCCCCGACCTCGACGTCCAGATCACCGGAAAGGCGTCCTGGCGCGCCGCCGAACGAGTGGCCGACCGCTACTCCAGCGGCCGCGTCTTCCTCGCCGGCGACTCCGCCCACGAGATGTCGCCCACCGGCGCCTTCGGCTCCAACACCGGCATCCAGGACGCCCACAACCTCGCCTGGAAGCTCGCCGCCGTCCTCGACGGCTGGGCGGGCCCCGCCCTCCTCGCCACCTACGACACCGAGCGCCGCCCGGTCGCGACCGCCACCAGCGCCCGCGCCTCCGCCCGCTCCGTCGAGCACAGCCACCCGGGCTTCGCCCCCGCCCCCGGCGTCGGCGGCGGCAAGCGCGGCGGCATCCTCAACGTCGTCCTCGGCTACCACTACCCGGACGGCGCCGTCCTCGGCGCCGACCCCGGCCGTCCGGTCGTCTCCGACGCCCTCGACCTCACCGGCCGGCCCGGCACCCGCGCCCCGCACCTCTGGCTGCGCCAGGCCAACCGCCGGCTGTCCACCCTGGACCTCTACGAGCGCTCCCTGGTCCTCCTCAGCGACGCCCCCGACGACGCGGGCTGGCACACGGCCGCGCGCGCGATCGCCGCGGCGGACGGCGTACGCCTGGACGCCTACCGCATCGGCCCGGGCGCGGACGCGGACCTGACCTACGAGGACGACGCCGCCGACTGGGCCGAGCTGCACGGCGTCACCGCCGACGGCGCGGTCCTCGTCCGCCCGGACGGCTTCGTGGCGTGGCGCGCGACAGGCGCCGTACCGGACCCGGAGGGCGTGCTGCGCGAGGTCCTCGCAGCGGTGCTGCGCACCGGCTGACCCGGGACGACGACAGGGCCACCCGCACCGGTGCGGGTGGCCCTGTCTCGCGGAGCCCCCTGTCGGATTCGAACCGACGACCTTCGCTTTACAAGAGCGGCGCTCTGACCAGCTGAGCTAAGGAGGCCTGCACGCGCGCGCGTGGCGCGGGCGTGCCAGCAGTGTACCCACGTCCGGGCCGGGCCCCGGAGGGAAAATCCGCGAAGTTCACAGGGGCGGGGTACTGACAGACCGCGTGCCGCCGGGTAGCGTCCTGAGCCGGTTCACTTCGGTGGACTACACCAACCACCTTCCTACAACGGATCGTCCGGCACGTTCCTGCCGGTAGAAGGGGGCCCATTCACCATGGCCACTGTCACGTTCGACAAGGCGACCCGGATCTACCCGGGTTCCACCAAGCCCGCCGTCGACGGTCTCGACATCGCGATCGAGGACGGCGAGTTCCTCGTCCTGGTCGGTCCGTCGGGCTGCGGCAAGTCCACCTCCCTGCGCATGCTCGCGGGCCTGGAGGACGTCAACGGCGGCGCGATCCGCATCGGTGACCGCGACGTCACGCACCTGCCGCCCAAGGACCGGGACATCGCCATGGTGTTCCAGAACTACGCCCTCTACCCGCACATGACGGTCGCCGACAACATGGGCTTCGCGCTCAAGATCGCCGGCGTCAACAAGGCGGAGATCCGGCAGAAGGTCGAGGAGGCCGCGAAGATCCTCGACCTCACGGAGTACCTGGACCGCAAGCCGAAGGCGCTCTCCGGCGGTCAGCGCCAGCGTGTCGCCATGGGCCGCGCCATCGTGCGCGAGCCCCAGGTCTTCCTCATGGACGAGCCGCTGTCCAACCTGGACGCCAAGCTCCGCGTGTCCACCCGTACGCAGATCGCCTCGCTGCAGCGCCGCCTCGGCATCACCACCGTCTACGTCACCCACGACCAGGTCGAGGCCATGACGATGGGCGACCGGGTGGCCGTGCTCAAGGACGGTCTGCTCCAGCAGGTCGACTCGCCGCGCAACATGTACGACAAGCCCGCGAACCTGTTCGTCGCCGGCTTCATCGGCTCCCCGGCCATGAACCTGGTCGAGGTGCCGATCACCGACGGCGGTGTGAAGTTCGGCAACAGCGTGGTGCCGGTGAACCGGGACGCGCTGAAGGCCGCCGCCGACAAGGGCGACCGCACGGTCACCGTCGGCGTCCGGCCCGAGCACTTCGACGTGGTCGAGCTGGGCGGCGGCGCCGCCGCCACCTCGCTGTCCAAGGACACCGAGGACGCCCCGGCCGGTCTCGCCGTCTCCGTGAACGTCGTCGAGGAGCTGGGCGCCGACGGCTACGTCTACGGCACCGCCGAGGTCAGCGGCGAGGTCAAGGACCTGGTGGTCCGGGTCAACGGCCGCCAGGTCCCGGAGAAGGGCGCCACGCTGCACGTCGTGCCGCGTCCGGGCGAGACCCACGTGTTCTCGACCTCCACGGGCGAGCGTCTCTCCGACTGAGCCCCGACGGGCCGAGGAACCCCGGGTGAATCCGGGATGAACCGGTCACGTTGACGCCAGAGGCCCCGCGAACCGCCGCGGGGCCTCTCCGTTTGTGTCGACATACCCCGGCAGAGCGATCATTTCGGGCGATGGGCGTCAACCCCTTACCCAGAAAGTAGCGGCACTTCATCCCCCATAGGGGTGACTAAATGTCGCCAAATCATTACCGGGCGCTACCCTCACACGCGTGAAGCACTCCACCATCCCTCAGACGCGACGCGGCCACCGGGGCGGCCCTGCCCGCCGTATCGGCCGCACTCTCGCCCTCGTCCTGCCCGTCGTCCTGGTGCTCTCCGGAACCCTCGCGGTCACCCGGGTCAACTGGACGGGGAGCTCCTCCAGCTCGGTGCTCATGGCCTCGGACGTCTCCTCGGCGTCCGTCTCCTCCAAGGCCGTCTCCCGCGCCCCGCAGGACCTGCTCCGTGACCGGCTGATGACCGAGCTGCAGGACAAGAACCCGGGCGTGGTCCTGACCCACCTCCAGCAGGCGGTGAACGGGCACCCGTCACTGGCCAGGCACTGCGGCTCCATCGCCCGCGCCCTCGGCAAGGCCGCCGTGCGCATCTACGGCCCCACGCGCGCCCAGTCGTACGCCCGCCCGGTCTGCGACACGTCCTTCGCCTCCGGGGTGCTGACCGCGCGAGGCTGAGCCGCCGGGGCGCCACGTACAGTTCGGGCATGACCCATCCGAACTCGGCGTCGCGCCCCACTCAAGCCGTCGTCCTGGCCGGTGGCCAGGGCTCACGGCTGCGTCCCTACACCGACGACCGGCCCAAGCCGATGGTCGAGATCCCGGGCACGGGAACTCCGATCATCGGCCATCAGCTTGCCTGGCTCGCCGAGGAGGGCGTGACGGACGTGGTGGTCTCCTGCGGCCACCTCGCCGAGGTCCTGCAGAAGTGGCTGGACTCGGCCGATCTGCCGGTGTCCGTCACCACCGTCGTCGAGACGGAGCCACTCGGCCGCGGCGGCGGCCTGAAGTACGCCGCCGCGCGTCTGCCCCACCCCGACCGGCCCTGGTACGCCACCAACGGCGACATCTGGACCCGCTTCTCCCTGCGGGACATGGCCGACTTCCACACCGAGCGGGACGCCGTCGCCACGCTCGCGCTGGCCCGGCCGCGGCTGCCCTGGGGCGCGGTGCGGACCGACGGCTTCGGGCACATCACCGACTTCATCGAGGCCCCGCCGTCGACGTTCGAGATCAACGCGGGTGTCTACGTGTTCTCGCCCGAGTTCGCCGGCCTGCTGCCCGAGCGGGGCGACCACGAGCGGACGACGTTCCCCCGGCTGGCCCGGGAACGCCGGCTGGCGGGCTTCACGATCCCGCAGGGCGCCTACTGGCGGGCCATCGACACCGCCAAGGACCTCGCCGAGGCGGCCAAGGAACTGGCGGCTCTGGGGCGGTAGACCCGGCCCGAGCCGAGCGAAGGACCCGTACCGCGCCGGTACGGGCCCTTCGGTGTTCGTCGCGACGGGCGCTAGCCCAGCAGGCCGCCCACCAGGCCCGGCTGGCCGGAGGAGGTGCTGCCGCCCGAACCGGTGCCGCCGGTCGAGCCGCCGCCGCCCGTCGAGCCGCCGCCGGTGCTGGTCGGGCCCGCCGTGGTGCTCGGGGCGCCGCCGCCGGTCGGGGAGGTCGGGCGGGGCGGGATCCGGCCGGTGGTGCCCTGGGTCTGGCTGGGCGTCGTCGTGGTGGTGCCGGCGCTGCTGCGGCTCGCGCCGGGCGTGCTCGCCGCACCGGACGGGCCGGTGGTGGCGCCCCCGCTGGGCGCCCTGGAGGCCGGCGGGGACGACCGCCGGTCCTGGCCGGGCTTGTGCGGGAGCGGGGAGCCGGGCACGTTGTTGCGCGGGGCCTCGCCGGGGCCCGGGACGACCACCCGGCTGGAGTCGCGCACCGCACCGCCCAGCAGGGAGCCGACGAGCAGGGTGAGGCCGACGGTGACGGCGGTGACGAGGGCGCCGCGGCGCAGGACGTAGCGGCGCAGCTCCCAGATGTCGGAGCGGGGCCCGAGCCTGCGCCAGGCGCTGCCGGCCAGCCGGCCGTCGACCGAGTACACCGGGGCGCCGGCGATCACCAGCGGGGACCAGGCGGCGAGGTAGATGATGTCGGGCGCGTCGTAGGCCGGGACCGTCTTCCAGCTCACGGTGACGATCAGCGCGGCGGAGAGCAGGGCGCCCACGACGGCCGCGACCCGCTGCCAGCAGCCGGCGATGGTCAGGACGCCGACGACCACCTGCAGGAAGGCGATGACCAGCCCGGAGCCGATGGGGTGGTGCAGGGCGAACTGGCGCAGCGGCTCGGCGACTTCCCACGGGTGCAGGGTGTTGAGCCAGGTGACCATGGAGCCGCGCTTGCCGCCGTCGAAGTAGACGGGGTCGCACAGCTTGCCCATGCCGGCGTAGATGGAGATGAAGCCGAGGAAGATGCGCAGCGGGAGCAGGACGACGCCGAGGTTCATCCGGCGGCCCGGGTAGTAGGCGTGCCGGGCCGGGTCGTCGCTGTGCCGCCTGCCGCGGCGGGGGCGGTCGCCGGCCGTCTCCGCGGAGTCCTCGTAGTCGTCGAACTCGTCGTCGTACGCGGGCTGTTCGTTGCCGGAGTCGCCGTACGCCGACTCGGCGTAGCCCGGTTCGTCGTAGACGCTGCCGCCGCCGCGCAGGGGCGGCAGCAGCCGGGTGCCGTCGTCGGAGGAGGTGCGCTGGTGGCCGACGACGGGGGTCTCCACGGTCCCGTCGAGGTCGCCGTAGCCGTCCGGATACCCGCCGCCGACACGCGGGATGACCTGGGTGGCGCCGGCCAGGCCGGGCTCCTCGGTGTGGCGGACGCTGCTGCCCCGCACGGCCTGGAGCAGCCGGTGGGCGCCGGTGTCGTCGGGGGCGGACCTGCCGCTCCACACGACGGGCCGGCGGCGCCCGGCCGCCCCGGCCCGGCCCGCCGCGCCCACGGACGGCATGCGGGCGGTGTCCTGGGCGGCACTCAGGTGGCGGGCGATCCGCGGGGACTGGCTGCGCCTCGACGACGCGCCCAGCTGCACGCGGAAACTGGCGTGGGTGACGATGACCTGCGCCGGATCGCTCGGCACCTTCACCATGCTCAGCGCGGGAGCGTCGTCGTACCCCGACGAGCGGTCCCCCGTGGGTGTGCGGGGTGTTCTGGTGTCCACACTCATCTAACCGAGTGACGTGGAGTTAGGACACTGCCACGACGGGGCGGATGTGTCCGGACTCCGTCAAAGGTGTCCCGAACACCCCATGGACACCTGAATTCCCCCGTGCGAGTGAAGCCGCGGACGGGTGTTCAGGCCCGTCCGCGTGACGTCGCGTCAGCTACGGCGGCGCGCCGCCTCGTACAGCACGATGCCCGCCGCCACACCGGCGTTCAGCGACTCCGCGCCACCCGGCATCGGGATGCGGACCCGGTAGTCGCAGGTCTCGCCGACCAGGCGGGACAGGCCCTTGCCCTCGGAGCCGACCACGATGACCACCGGACCGCCCAGCGCCTCCAGGTCGCCGAGCTCCACCTCGCCGTCGGCCGCGAGGCCGACGACCGTGATGCCGGCCTTCTTGCAGGCCTCCAGGGTGCGGGTGAGGTTGGTGGCGCGGGCGACCGGGGTGCGGGCCGCCGTGCCGGCCGAGGTCTTCCAGGCGCCGGCGGTCATGCCGGCCGAGCGGCGCTCGGGGACGACCACGCCGTGCCCGCCGAAGGCGGAGACGGAGCGGACGACGGCGCCGAGGTTGCGCGGGTCGGTGACGCCGTCGAGGGCGACGATCAGCGGGTCCTCGCCCGCGTCGTACGCCGCCGCGGTGAGGTCCTCGGGGTGCGCGTACTCGTACGGCGGGACCTGCAGGACCAGGCCCTGGTGGTTCAGGCCGTTGGTCATCCGGTCCAGCTCCGGGCGCGGGGCCTCCATGAGGTTGATCCCGCCGCGCTCGCCGGCGAGCTGGAGGGCCTCGCGCACCCGCTCGTCGTTGTCGATGAACTGCTGCACGTAGAGCGTGGACGCGGGCACGCCCTCGCGCAGCGCCTCGACGACCGGGTTGCGGCCGACGACCAGCTCGGAGGCGGACTTGCCGCCGCGGCCCCGGGCCACGGGGCGGCGCACGGCCTGCTTCGCCTTCGCGTTGGCGACGCGGTTCTTCTTGTGGCCCTTGCGCATCTCGGCGGGCGGGGTCGGGCCCCTGCCTTCGAGGCCCTTGCGCCGCTGGCCGCCACTGCCGACCTGCGCGCCCTTCTTGCCGGACATGCGGCGGTTGTTCGCGGCCATGACCTACCTGTTCTCTGACGGAAGTGTTCGTACGTCTATGCAGTGTGCCGCCCGGAGGGCCGGACGGCACAATCGATCACCGGATCGCCCGCCGGTTCAGCGCGGGCCGAGGCTCCAGCGCGGACCCTGCGGGCTGTCCTCGATGACCAGTCCGGCCTGCCCCAGCTGGTCGCGGATGGCGTCGGCGGTGGCCCAGTCCTTGCGCGCGCGGGCGGACTCGCGCTGCCCGAGGACGAGCCGGACGAGGCTGTCGACGACGCCGTGCAGGTCGTCGCCCCGGTCGCCCTCGCCGGCCCACCGGGGGTCCAGCGGGTCGAGGCCGAGGACGCCGAGCATGGCCCGCACCTCGGCGAGCCGGGCGACGGCGGCCTCCTTGTCGTCGGCGGCCAGCGCGCTGTTGCCCTGCCGGACGGTGGTGTGCACCACGGCGAGGGCCTGCGGGACGCCGAGGTCGTCGTCCATGGCGTCGGCGAACGCGGGCGGGACCTCGGCGGCGGGCTCGACCACTCCCCCGGCCAGTTCCACCACGCGCTGCACGAAGCCCTCGATGCGCGCGTACGCCGACTCGGCCTCGCGCAGCGCCTCCTCGCTGTACTCGATCATCGACCGGTAGTGCGGGGTGCCGAGGTAGTAGCGCAGGACGACCGGGCGCCACTGCTTGACCATCTCGGAGACCAGGACGCTGTTGCCGAGCGACTTGGACATCTTGTCGCCGGCCATGGTGACCCAGGCGTTGTGCACCCAGTACCGGGCGAAGTCGTCGCCGTAGGCCTTGGCCTGGGCGATCTCGTTCTCGTGGTGCGGGAAGATCAGGTCCAGGCCGCCGCCGTGGATGTCGAAGGCGCTGCCCAGGTACTTGTGGGCCATGGCGGAGCACTCCAGGTGCCAGCCGGGCCGGCCCGGGCCCCACGGGGTGGGCCAGGTGGGCTCGCCCGGCTTGGCCGCCTTCCACATCGCGAAGTCACGCGGGTCCCGCTTGCCGGTCTCGCCCTCGCCGGATGGCTGGAGCAGGTTGTCCAGCTCCTGCCGGGACAGCTCCAGGTAGCGCGGGAAGGACCGCACGTCGAAGTAGACGTTGCCGTCGGCCGCGTAGGCGTGCCCGCGCTCGATGAGGCCCTGCATCATCTCGACCATCTCGGTGACGTGGCCGGTGGCGCGGGGCTCGTAGGTGGGCGGGAGGCAGCCGAGGGCGGTGTAGCCGTCGTTGAACGCGCGCTCGTTCTCGTAGCCGATCGACCACCAGGGCCGGTTCTGCTCCGCGGCCTTGGCGATGATCTTGTCGTCGATGTCGGTGACGTTGCGGATGAACGTCACCTCGTAGCCGCGGTACTCGAACCAGCGGCGCATGATGTCGAAGTTCAGGCCCGAGCGGATGTGCCCGATGTGCGGAGCCGCCTGCACGGTCGCGCCACAGAGGTAGATCGAGACACAACCCGGCTTGAGCGGGGTGAAGTCGCGGATCTGCCGGGCGTTGGTGTCGTACAGGCGAATAGTCACCACTCCAGGGTAGTGGGCCAGGAGCGGTGCCTCGTGCCGGTTGGCTAGAACATGCCCACGACCTTTTCGGGGGTGATCCGGACGACCACCCGGTCGGCGTCGTCGACGGACGCCGGGTTGAACTCGGCGTACCTCTTTCCGGTGTACTTCACCGACAGTTCGTCGATGAGGTCGTCGGCGCCGTCGGTGGTGAACTCCGCGGTGCCCCGGATCTCCCCGTAGACGTAGGGCATCTCGGGGTCCTGGACGACGACGCTCACCCGGGCGTCGCGGTCCATGTTCTTCTTCTTGCGGCGGTCGACGGTGGTGGAGAACAGGATCTGGTCGCCGTCCCGCTTCACCCACACCGGGGACAGCTGGGGGCTGCCGTCGGGCTGGATCGTGCCGACCACGATGAAGACGGGTCCGTCGAGCAGGGACTTGAGCCGGTCGGACAGGGCGGCGGGCATGGGTACCTCCACAAGCTCGAGTCTGCGGTGACTTGGCAGGTACCCTCGCACGCCCTCAGCGCACCCGCACCACGAGCGCGGTGGCGACCGCCATCAGTCCCTCGTCGCGTCCGGGGAAACCGAGCCCGTCCGTCGTCGCGCCGGACACCGACACCGGCGCCCCGGCCGCCTCGGAGAGGATCTTCTGCGCCTCGTCGCGCCGCCTGCCGATCTTCGGGCGGGGCCCGACGACCTGGACGGCGACGTTGCCGATGGTGAACCCCGCCTCGCGGACGATCCGGGCGGCCTCGGTGAGCAGGGTGACGCCGGAGGCGCCGGACCACTCGGGACGGCCGGTGCCGAAGTGCTGTCCGAGGTCGCCGAGGCCGGCCGCGGAGAAGAGCGCGTTGCAGGCGGCGTGGGCGACGACGTCGGCGTCGGAGTGCCCGGCCAGGCCCGGCCCCTCCCCCTCCCACTTCAGTCCGGCGCACCACAGCTCGCGGCCGTCCTCGAAGGCGTGGATGTCGGTGCCGATGCCGACCTGGGGCAGCACGGGGGCGTCAGAAGCCATCGTTGAGCCTCCTGCGGGCCAGGACCGCCTCGGCGAGCACGAGGTCGAGCGGGCGGGTGACCTTGAAGGCCTCCTCGTGGCCGGGGACGGTGACGACCCGCCGGCCGAGCTGCTCGACCATGCTCGCGTCGTCCGTGACGTCCTCGGTGACCGTCTCGTGGGCGTGGACCAGGGTCTGCCGGTCGAAGCCCTGGGGCGTCTGCACGGCGCGCAGCCGGGACCGCTCGGGCGTGGCCACCACCGGCTCGGGGTCGCCGGGGACGGCCGCGGGCTCGACCTCCTTGACGGTGTCGGCCAGCGGCAGCGCGGGGACGACGGCGGGCGCGCCGTCGCGCACGGCCTCGATGACCGCGTCCACGGTGTCGACCGGCACCAGCGGGCGGGCCGCGTCGTGCACGAGGACGACGCCGTACTCGGGCGGCAGGGCGTCGAGGCCGAGCCGGACCGACTCCTGGCGGCTGTCCCCGCCGGGCACGACGAGGAAGTCGGTGCGGTCGGGCAGGGCGTGCGCGTCGAGCAGCGACTTGGCCTCGGCGGCGCCGTCGGGCGGCGCGACGACGATCACCAGGGAGACGTGGCGGGACGCGGCGAGGGCGCGCACCGCGTGGATCAGCATGGGCGTGCCGTTCAGCGTGCGCAGCGCCTTGGGGGCGCCCGGGCCGAGGCGTACGCCGCGGCCGGCGGCGGGAATCACGGCGGCGACGGGGATCTGCGCGGGTGCGGGGCGCGAATCGTCAGACATCGGTTCCTGTCAGGTTTGTGTGCTCGACCTACGTGGGTATGGCCTGGAGAGTGCCGGGCACGACCGCTCGACCGGACCCTTCCGTGACCCTGGTCGAGCCATCTGCCCGGGCCCGGCACACCAAGTATCGGGGGACCTCACCCGAGATGAACGGCAGGCGCTCGCGGCGCCCGGCACGGCGGACGGTATGTCCGGGTACGAACATGCCGCAGCGCCCGGCGACAGGGTGAGTGTCATCGGGCACCGCGGCATCTTCACTGTGCTGAGCGAGTCGACGGCGGCGCGTGCCGTCCGTCGCGCGTCAGGAGGCGAGCACCTCGTCGAGCAGGGCCTCGGCCTTGTCCTCGTTGGTGTTCTCCGCGAGGGCGAGCTCGCTCACCAGGATCTGGCGGGCCTTGGCGAGCATGCGCTTCTCGCCGGCGGAGAGTCCGCGCTCGCGCTCGCGACGCCACAGGTCACGCACGACTTCCGCGACCTTGATGACATCGCCGGAGGCGAGCTTCTCCAGGTTTGCCTTGTAGCGACGGGACCAGTTCGTGGGCTCCTCTGCGTACGGCGCGCGCAGTACCTCGAAGACCCGGTCCAGCCCGTCCTGACCGACCACATCACGCACGCCGACGAACTCCGCATTGTCCGCTGGCACACGCACCGTGAGGTCACCCTGGGCGACCTTCAGCACCAAGTAGGTCTTGTCCACGCCTTTGATCTGACGAGTTTCGATGGCCTCGATCAGCGCGGCCCCGTGATGGGGATAGACCACGGTGTCGCCAACCTTGAACGTCATGTGACAGGTACCCCTTCCGTGGCTATCCAGGGTAACACGGATACGGCGTGTTCTGAATGGCGTTTTCGCAGGTCAGGGCATATCTCGGGGCTTGACAACAGCAACAGGAACGTGCTGCGAGGGTGGCGTCCGAGCCGGAAGGCGGCGGGAATTCGCAGGTCGGAGGGGCTCTTCGGGCGAGGCGAAACACGTACGCCACACACGCGCCGAGCCGCCTCCAGAAGGTTGAACGTCCCGATATGTCCGCTCCCAAGCGTACGACTTCCGCTACTCCGTTCGGCGGCGGGGGTCGGGTCCGGGACGATTCCGGAATTGATCACAACGGCCGGGAAGGGCGGTCGGTGATCAATATCCGGGGTGGTCGCGCATTCCTTCACGGAAATTTCGCGCAGCGTGTTGCCGGGATGCGGACCCCGGCGTCACGGGCGCGTTATACGAATGCGGACGGCCCGCTCCGGCAATGTGACCGGCGGGTCACTTCCGGCCGCGGGGTACCCCCAGCCGGAGGGAAGCGGGGCGCTTGGGGGAGGGTCGGGTGCGATCGCGTGGGAACGGCTCGGTAACCTGAGGCCGCTGACAGACACTTAGGGCGGCTTTATACGGGAGCCGCCCCTGCGTTCAAGGAGATGCCGCCGCCGTGAGCAGCAGCCTTCGACGCGGCGCCCTCGGCGCCGCCGCCATCGCCTTCTCGGTCGCCTCGCTCGCCGCGTGCGGCTCCGGCAACGACGCCCAGACTCTGCAGATCAAGCCGGACAACGCGGCGACCAGCGTCGGGAACATCAAGGTCCAGAACGCCACGGTCATCACGCAGCCCGACCTGACGTCCACCGGTCCCGCCGTCGTGTCCGCGACCATCTTCAACACCGGCAAGACCGCCGAGACGCTGCAGTCGATCGCCGTCCCGGGCACCGGCAAGACCGCCACGCTGCACCCCGCCAAGGGCCAGAGCCTGACCATCCCGCCGCAGGGCTCGCTGATCCTCGGCGGCAAGGACAACGCCTCCGCGGTGCTGGAGAGCAGCCGCGAGGCGGTCCGGGACGGCAACGCCCAGAAGGTCACCTTCACCTTCGACAAGGCCGGTGACGTGAGCCTGCGCGCCTTCGTGGTGCCGGCCACCAGCTACTTCAGCGGCTGGGGCCCGAGCGAGGTCCCGTCGGCCTCCGCCTCCGCGGCTCCGGGCGCGAACGCCTCCGGCAAGGGCAAGGGCAAGAACGACAAGGCGAGCGCCTCGGCGAGCGCCTCGGACGCCGCGTCCGTCTCGGGCGGTGACGCCGCCGGCGGCGACGCCACCGGCGCCACCCCGAGCGACTCCGCGTCGCAGTCGGCCGCCGGCAACTGAGCAGCCGCGACACGAAGGGCGGCACCCCGCACGGGGTGCCGCCCTTCGTCGTGTCCGCGTGTCCGCCCGCCGGCAGCCTCACCGGTCGTCGGGCCTGCCGGTCTACGGCTCGAACTTGTAGCCCAGGCCCCGCACCGTCACCAGGTACCGGGGCGCCCCGGGGTCCGGCTCGATCTTGGCCCGCAGACGCTTGACGTGGACGTCGAGCGTCTTGGTGTCGCCCACGTAGTCGGCGCCCCAGACCCGGTCGATGAGCTGCATGCGGGTCAGGACGCGGCCCGCGTTGCGCAGCAGCATCTCCAGCAGGTCGAACTCCTTCAGCGGGAGGTCGACCTTGGAGCCGGAGACCGTCACCACGTGCCGGTCGACGTCCATGCGGACCGGACCGGCCTCCAGGGCGGCCGGGGTGACCTCCTCCGGCTCGCCGCGGCGGCGCAGCACCGCGCGGATGCGGGCGACCAGCTCGCGGGAGGAGAAGGGCTTGGTGACGTAGTCGTCGGCTCCTATCTCGAGCCCCACGACCTTGTCGATCTCGCTGTCCTTCGCGGTCACCATGATCACGGGGACGTTGGAGCGGCCGCGCAGCTGACGGCACACCTCGGTACCGGGCAGACCCGGCAGCATCAGGTCGAGGAGAACGAGGTCGGCGCCGTTGCGCTCGAACTCGTCGAGTCCGTCGGGGCCGGTGGCCGCGACTGCGACCTCGAAGCCCTCCTTGCGGAGCATGTACGACAGGGCGTCGGAGAAGGACTCCTCGTCCTCGACGACGAGCACTCGGGTCACGGAAGGACCTCCGGGGCGGGAAGCGGTTCGTAAGGAGATGAGTCGGGCGTGCCGCCGGCCTCGTCATCGAGGTCGGGGTGCTGCTGTGCGCGGTCGCGGGCCACGCCCGCCTCCGGCAGCCTGAGGGTGAACGTGGAGCCCTGGTTCTCGGCGCTCCACACCGTGACCTCCCCGCCGTGCGAGGCAACCACGTGCTTGACGATCGCGAGACCCAGACCGGTGCCTCCGGTGGCCCGGGAGCGGGCCGGGTCGACGCGGTAGAAGCGCTCGAAGATGCGCTCCTTGTCCCGGTCGGAGATGCCGATGCCCTGGTCGGTGACGGCCAGTTCGATCAGGTCGCCGCCCGGGGCGCTGACCC
Organism: Streptomyces sp. NPDC038135; assembly: GCF_055601245.1. Classification (NCBI taxonomy): domain Bacteria; kingdom Bacillati; phylum Actinomycetota; class Actinomycetes; order Kitasatosporales; family Streptomycetaceae; genus Streptomyces; species Streptomyces sp. NPDC038135. The sequence continues at coordinate 412,136 of NZ_JBVJXS010000007.1, forward strand.
GGCGGGCGGCGATGCCGACGCGGGTGCGGGCCGGGGAGTAGTTGACGGCGTTCTCGACCAGGTTGCCGAGCGCGGCGGCGAGCTGGCCGCGGTTGCCCCAGACGTGCAGGTCGGCGCCGTCCTCGCGCCGTCCGCCGCCGGTCTGGTCGGGCCCTTCGGGGGACCACACGTTCGAGGCCATGGTGATCTGCTTGGCGCCTGCCTGGTGGCGGCAGCGGTCGACGGCCTCGGCGACCAGCTCGTCCACCCGGACCGGCTCGGCGTCCTCGAGGGGATCGTCGTTCTGCACCCGGGACAGGTCGATGAGCTCCTGGACCAGGTTGGTCAGCCGGGTCGCCTCGATCTGCATGCGGCCGGCGAAGCGCTGGACGGCCTCGGGGTCGTCGGAGGCGTCCATGACGGCCTCGGAGAGCAGGGAGAGCGCGCCGACGGGCGTCTTCAGCTCATGGCTCACGTTGGCCACGAAGTCGCGCCGCACGGCCTCGATCCTGCGGGCCTCGGTCAGGTCCTCGACCAGCAGCAGGACCAGCCGGGAGCCGAGCGGGGCCACGCGCGCGGAGACGGCGAGCGCCTCGCCGCGTCCGGTGCCGCGCCGGGGCAGGTCCAGTTCGACCTGGCGTATCTCGCCGTCGCGTCTGGTGTCCCGCGCCATCTGCAGCATCGGCTCGACGGAGAGCCTGCCGCCGCGGACCAGCCCGAGGGCGTACGCGGCGGAGCTGGCCTTGACGACGGCGTCGGCCTCGTCGAGGACGACGGCCGAGGAGCGGAGCACGGACAGCACGGTGTCCACGCCGGGCGGGAGTACGGCATCGGTGTGCAAGGAAGTCCTGGTGGGTCGCTTCTGGTCGCGTTCGCTCCAGCGGAACGCCAGCATGGCGATGACACCGGTGAGCACCCCGGCGATCGCTGCCGCTGCGGCGACCGCCGCGTTCACGTCCATGCCACAAGGTTAGGCATGGCGTGCGACGTGACCACAGCCGTCGAGGTGCGACCTCGAACACTCGTCGCCCAGAGTTCACCTTGGAGCCAGGACCGGTTCATTTGGGGTGGCGGAAACGGACGCGTACGGGGCAGAACGTGGGAGCGTGGGGTTCATACCGCCGGTCACGCCACGGGGCGCCTGGTGTCACGGCCCCCGGGAACCCCGAAGGAAGAACGTACGAGAGGGAATCTCTGATGCGGGACGCGTACCACGAGGAACTTGACTCGATCGGCGACAGCCTGGTGGAGATGGCCCGGCTGGTCGGGTCGGCGATCGGGCGCGCCACGACCGCCATCCTCGACACCGACCTGAAGCTGGCCGAGAACGTCATCGAGGCCGACAAGAAGGTCGACGAGCTCCAGCACGACCTGGAGGCCCGGGCGATAGCCCTGCTCGCCCGCCAGCAGCCGGTCGCGACGGATCTGCGGATCGTCGTCACCTCGCTGCGCATGTCGGCCGACCTGGAGCGCTCCGGCGACCTCGCCCAGCACGTGGCGAAGCTGGCCCGGCTGCGCTTCCCCGAGCGCGCGGTGCCGTACGACCTGCACGCCACGATCCTGGAGATGGGCCAGCTCGCCCAGCGCCTGATGGCGAAGGCGGCCGAGGTGCTCATCACCAAGGACGTCGACCTCGCGATGCAGCTCGAGCAGGACGACGACGAGATGGACCTGCTGCACCGCACCCTCTTCCAGCACCTGATCGACGACCGCTGGAAGCACGGCATCGAGACCGCCGTCGACGTCACCCTGCTGGGCCGGTACTACGAGCGCTACGCCGACCACGCGGTGGCCGTCGCCAAGCGGGTCGTCTACCTGGTGACGGGCGAGCACGCGGACGACCTGCAGCAGGACATCCAGCCGGTGACCAAGGTCGAGGGGGCGTAGCGCCTCCCGCCGGATCGAGCCGCTCCCGGGCCGGATCGAGCCGGTCTCCCGGCCGGATCGCGACCGGCTCGCGGGGAGGCCGGGCGGGGCGGCCGGACGCCTCGATGCGCCGTTGATGCGCCCGGCGGAACGGGCATGGAATGGGCGAAGGCATTTTGCCGAGCCTCTGAGGAGGGGACCCATGGCCGAATCCCCCGGCACCACGCCCGATCCCACGCAAGCGCGTGAGTCGGACCAGCCCACCGAGAGCAGGCACCTCCCGCTCGTCGCCGCGTGCGGCTGCGGATCGGGCTGTGGCTGCGGGTGCCAGTCGGGCGCTCCCTGCCAGTGCGGCTGACCCGGACGAACGCCGAGGGGCCGGTGTGAACCCGTTTCACACCGGCCCCTCGGCGTTCCCGCCGCTCACGCGTCGGCGTTCAGGGCGCCTGCGCGCTGCGGTGCAGGTCCTCCAACGCGTCCAGCGCCGTGGACGTCCGGTACCAGTCGAGCCAGGCCCCCGCCTCCCGGGCGACCAGGTCCAGGGCGTCCAGTTCGGCGCCGGTGAAGTCGTGGCCCGGCTGAGCGTGGTGGGTGGAGAACATGCCCTGCGCGCGGCCGGCGGGGCCGGGGATGGGCGTGCACTGCACCGAGCGGCTGTGCGCGGCGAGCGCCGCGGCGCGTGAGGGCTCGTCGAAGTCCGGGGCGCTGGCCACGTCGTCCACGACGACCCGCTCGCTCTTGCGGGCCGCCTGGCCGCAGGGGGTCGTGGTGCCGTCGACCACCGCGAAGAAGTGCACGAAGTCGGCGGGGAAACCGCAGTGGGACTCCAGCCGCAGCGTGTTGTCGCAGGGGTCCAGGAGCTGGACGTTCGCCATGTCGGTGTGGGTGATCGCGCAGGCGGTGTCGCGGAGCGCGTCCAGGAACACGTGCAGCGGCAGCGAGTGGCCGACGGGCAGGGGCAGGAAACCGACGGCCGGCTCGGCGGGGTGCGCGCGCCCGGGGAACCAGGGCTCGCCGGAGCGCGGCGGCTCGGCCTGCACCAGTGCACCGGCCAGCCGGACCGCCCGCATCCCGTGCCGCCGGGCCACCGTGCGCAGCAGCGTGCCGGCGGTGTCCGGGCCGGGCAGGCCGTAGCGCTCCACGAGCACGCCCTGCGCGCGGGCGACCAGGGCGTGCGTGAGCAGGCGGTGCCGCAGTTCCACGGCGTCGGTGCGCGCGAACGGCGGTGCCGGCGACGGCTCCGGGGCCGCCGCGGCCGCGGCGATGACCCCGGCGAGCGCTTCGGACACCGACGCGTACAGCTCGGGCCCGGCCCGGCCGGCCCGCTCGAGGGCCGCCCCGGTCCGGGCGAGCACGGCGGCCGCCTGGGCGGTGCAGCCGGTCAGGCGCAGCGGGCGGCCCAGGTCGGCCGACTCCTCGGCGAACCGGTACAGGACCTCGGCGCCCGCGGGCTCCAGCCGGTACAGCCCGGTCAGGTCGACGATGAGCTGGGCGGCGCCGGGCGCGGCGAGGGCGGCGGCGAGACCGGCACTGGTCGTGGCGTCGGCGACGCCGTGCAGGGCGAGCACCGTGAGCCTGCCGGTGGCCAGTCCGGGGACCGCCAGGTCGGCCACGGTCTCGCAGGAGAACTGTTGCATGGCCGCTCCCTGCGCTGGGGGGCGACGGGACCTGCGGGCCTCGCTGCCGGGCGCTTCCCGGCACTTCTCAGCGTAGTCGCGCCCGGGCGGGACGGCAGATCCTCGGTGGGTCAGGGGGCGGGGCGGGACTGGTCCCGGGGTGTGAGGTCCGCTCCCCCCCAGCACCCGCCGCCCCTCTCCAGCGGACCCGCCCCCCGAAAGCCCTCGGCTGCGCCCCTGCGCACGAGAGCGACACCCGCGGCGAACCGGGGTGCGGGCGTCAGCTCCGGGGCGTGATCACGGCGTCCGGGGCGAGGGTGCGGCGGATCAGGGCGTGCGCGGTGTCGACGAGGCGCTGGTGCCGGTCCCGGGAGTACGCGCGCAGCAGGCCGTGGGCCTCGGTCAGGGAGACGCCCGCCGTCTCGGCGATCATCCCGGTGGCCATGCTGACCGCCGCGCGGCCGGCCAGCGCGGCCTGGACGCTGCTGGCGACGTCCGTGGCCCGCAGCGGGTCCGGGGTCCAGTTGACCAGCGCGACGGCCGACACGTCCGCGAGCGCCTGGGCCAGCTCCAGCTCCAGCGGGGCGAGCCCGCCCGGCCTGCGCAGCAGCAGGTTGACCGCGCCCACGGTCTGCCCGTGGACGCGCAACGGCAGCGCGTGCGCCGCGCGGAAGCCGCTGTTCAGGGCGAACGGGACGACCAGGGGCCAGCGGTCGGTGTCGGCGGCGAGGTCCCGGGCGTCGACGCGGTGACCCTCGCGGAAGCAGTCCAGGCAGGGCCCCTCGTCGGTCTGCAGCTCGAACAGCTCCAGGAAGCCGGCCTGGTCGTCGGTGACCGCGAGCGTGCGCAGGTCGCCGCGGACGGTGACGGCCATGATCCCGACCGCGTCCGCCCCGGTGATCTCGACGCAGTGCTGGGCCAGCCGGTCGACGAGCACGACCGGGTCGACGTCGTCGGCGAAGGAGTCGGCCAGCCCGACGAGCGCCTCGGCGAGCTGCTGTTCCCGGCTCATGACCGGTCACCGTCCCTTTCCTGCTCGTCGTCGGGGTCGTCCGGTTCCGGCTGGAAACGGAGCTTGCGGGCCAGGACCTCCCGGGCCACCTGGCTGACCGTACGGCCCTCGGCGAAGGCGCGGGCGCGCATCCGGTCCAGGGCCTGCTCGGGGTCCACGTCGATCTGCACCATCACCATGCCGACCGCCTGGTAGACCTCGGTGTGGTCCGCCTCCGAGGCCTCTACCCAGGACGCTACCCCCTCCTCCGCCTCGTCATCGGTCCCGTAGGCGGGCTGCACGCTCATCAGGGCGTAGGTGACCGCGTCGCGCACCCACAGCGCGGTCCGCAGATCGGGTTCGGACAGGCCGCCCACCTGGTCGCAGTACAGGTCGAGGGTGCCGACGGCGGCGCCGCTGACCCCGAGGGGGAGGGAGAACACCGCGAGCACGCCCAGCCCGGCCGCCTCGTGCGCGAAGACCGGCCAGCGCCGGGCGTCACGGCCCGCGGTCAGGTCGGCGGCGATCACCGGCGCGCCCTGGTCCAGGGCGGTCTGGCAGGGGCCGTCGCCCAGGGTGTACTGCAGTTCGGCGAGCCGTGCCGCGACGCGGTCGCTGGCGCACCAGGTCACCTGGACGCCGCGTCCCCCGGAGATCGACACGGAGGCGCCGGTCACCGGCAGCAGACGTACGCACGCCTGGCACAGCGCCTCCGGCATCCGCTGCGGGTCGTCCCGCACCGCGCGGGCCGCCGCGGCCAGCGCGTCACTGACATGGATCCGGCTCCGGACATCGGGCGGCACACCACCACCGTCCGGCTGCTCGGGCTGCCCGGGCGGCATGGTCATCACCCCCGTCGGGCCAAGCGGTCAGCAGACATGATCCCTCAGTATCCCGTCCCCGGATCGCTGTCCGGGGCGCTACGGCGGCCGAGTTCCCCGCTCACGGGAAGTAGCACGGAAAATCGCCGAACGCCCGCTTTCCGGAGCCGGACAGCCCGCCGGCCGAGGCGGACAGCCCGCTCGCCGAGGGGACAGCCTGCTCCCTGAGGGGACAGCCCGCTCGCCGAGGGACAGCCCGCTCACCGCCGGGACCGGCCGCCTGGCGGAGCCGTCCTGAGGTGGGGTCCTGCGGAGATCACCGGTCCGCTGACGCCACCACGACCCCGTAGGTGACCAGGCCGTAGGCCAGGTGCGGGATGGCGTCCGAGGCCCAGTCCACCGCGGACCACGTGCGCGGATCGCTCACCCCGAGACCGGCGATCGGAGCGTCCGCCGCCGCCATCGCCAAGGCCCCGGTGAGCGGGCCACCCAGCCACACCGGTACGCGCGCACCGGCCCGGTGAGCCAGTGCCACGGCCACCCCGGCCGCCACGCCCACGGCGATGCCCGACAGCGCCCCCAGCCCGGTCAGCCGGTTCGCCCGGCCCTCCGACTCCGGGACCGGGTGCCCCAGGCCCGAGCTGACCTTGTCCACCACGGTCTCGGGGGTCCCGCTGGAAGGCCTGCCGCGCAGCGCCATGTCCCCGTACGTCACTGCGTTCAGCGCGGTGGTACCGGCAGCCCCCGCGGCACACCCCCACAAGATGCTCCGGATCATGCCGCTACGGGTTTCCAGAACGCGCGCGGCCGAATCACCAGGGGCCCCACGGTCACCGAGGCGGGTGAAGCATGAGGCGTCCGCGCGGCCATGTGCGCGACGGCGGGAGGTCGGTCAACGGCACCTCACGCGCGGGTCCGCCCTCTCACCGCGGATCACCCTGCCGGACATGGCCTGCACGACCCGGAGCCGGGGTCCCGACTCGCCTACGCCGTACGGGCGCAGGAGAGCCAGCTGGTCGCGCTGTTCTCCGGGAGACCGCACGGGGGACGGCGCGTGACGCCGGATCAGGCACGGCGCGGGGCCGTCGCCTCTAGGGCACTCCTCATCGGCCTCGCCCAGCGTCACCCTGGGCCTCGCACCACCGAGGACGCTCCTCAACGGGTCGCTGAAGAAAGGCGGATACCGTTCAGCCGCCGATGAGCCGGCGCGCCGCGTGACGCGCGGCCGGGTGATCGGAGCTGCGGGGGGCGGCCGGCGGCCGGCGCCCCCGTCGTTCGTGGCGCTAAGCCGCCTTGCGTCCCGGCGCGCGTACGGCCGGGTCCGGCTCCAGCGTGTCGTCGAGCAGCAGGGTTTCGTCGTCCCCGAAGTCGGGGGCCTGGAAGGGGTTGGTCGCCGGAGGCGGCGACACCGCCGCGGAGCGGCCGGGCTGCGCTTCCAGGGCGGAGAAAAGCGACGTCATGTCGATCGGAGAACTCTCTCTCGGTGCAGGTCCCTTAAGGGAACCTGGTTGTGCCGTGACCGGGCACAGCGGTCCTACAGCTTGGTCATCTTGGCGTACGGGCTCAGGATCCGCATCTGCGACGAGCCGAAGTCCACGAGCACCGCGACTCCGTCCTCGATGCCGACGACTCGGCCGAGGCCGTACATGTCGTGCGTGACCTGGTCGCCCACGGCGAAGTACTTGGGAGCCGGTGCGACCGGCGCCTTGAAGGGGCTCGTGGGCAGATGGCGCTTCGGCGCAGCAGGCTTTGTCATGGCTCAGTATGCGCCTTCGTTCGACCTGTTTGCTGTGGCCGTCGGCACAGATCCACACGAGCACCCCCACCCCAAGCCGCTGACCTGCGACTTCGACCTCGCCGAAGCCAAAACTGAACCGCATATCCCCTTCCCCGGCGCCGGCAGACGCCTACGGCGGCCACGGCACGGCACGAACGGCGGACGGAACGTGTCATACGGACCCAGCCCTGGCGATCAGTGCCCGCGGCTATGTTGGTACCGCGAGCGAGCGCGACGCTCCGGGGGAGGTGCCATGGGGGCGAAGGCGGGACTACTCACGTACGCCGACGGCGACTTGTCGGGTCGGCCGCGGAAGATGGAGACGTCGAGCCCGGCATGGACCTGACCACATGGCTGGCCGTACTCGGCTTCATCACCGGTGCCGTCGGCCTCGGCTGGCAGATCCTGACCCACAGGCTCACGGGTGGAAGAGTCCGGATATTCGCCACCCGCGAGAAACTGGACGACCAGTGGATCGTGCGCGTGAATGTCACCAATGCCGGCCGGCTTGCCGCGTCGGTGGAGGGCGTCGCCATCTGGGCACAGGTGAACGGACGACGCCTCCGCAGGCTCGCCTGGCGAGCGGTGCTCATCGCGCGGATCGGCTGGGTGGATGCTCGTGCGCGGCTTCTCATCTTCTCGCCGTGCTTGACCTTCAGCGCCCCAGCGGGATACGCCGACCCTCGGGACCGGGTGCAGTTCCCGTTCGTTCTGCAGCCGGGACAGACCGTAACGCTGCCCACGTTGGGCATCACCTGGTCCGACGTGGACAAGCGGCCCCTGCGGGCGGCGGTACTGCTCGGCTTCGGCCCCCCGGTGCAAGTGGAAGTCCGGGATGTCGAAGAGCTGAACCCGTTCGTGATCTCAGCACCCTCGGGGAACTGGACCTTCCACCTCTCCGCGTTCTGGTCCCGGCCTCCGGCGGAGGACGACGAGTCCATCATCCGGCGCGCAATGCTCCACTCGGCATTGGTGGAATCCTTCCCAGAGCTGCTGCAGGACCTCGAGCGCTTGTCGCCGGCACCCGCCACCACCTCTCTCGTCGACCTCCTTCGGGAGGCCAGGCACCAGCGGGGCTCCGGGTTGATCGCTGACGAGCTGCTGAACACGCTTCGGCAGCGGCTGGACGAAATGGCACGGACGGGCCCGAGTTCTGTCGAGGTGGTTCGGGCGGCGCTTTCCGAGCTGGAGCGCTTCGAGCAGCGGACTTCTCAGTAGACCCCGAATGCGGGTAGATCTCTCGGACTCATGGCGGCCGTGAGCGGAGGGCCCGGGCCTCCCGAGGCCAGAGCTGGGCTCTGCCCCATCATGTGCTTCATGCCTCTGACCTTCGGCCCCGACCGGCAGACCCGCGAGTTCCGGTGCGACTGCTGCAACGCCCCCATCGAGCGGGCCTGGAACTTCGTGTATGCGGACGGCGCGCCGTGCGCGGTGTACTTCGCGAACTGCTACCACCACGAGGACCGGGACCACGACGCGTGGATAGACGTGATCTTCGGGACCTGGGGCGCCGGATCCGACCGGTGGGACGATCACGTCTCGTTCGCATGCCGGGTGGGACCGGTCGCCGGTCAGGTCCAGCCCGCGTCCACCCTCGTCACTGCGGGACTCGCGCATCCCGACGGCCCGCTCTTCGGCCGCAAGCTGGACCGGGAAGCCGCTCTGCGGCATCCCCGCCTGGCGGAGTTCTGGCAGGTCTCGGACTTCATCCTGGAGCACGACCCGTTGGTGCGAGGTCACGTCTACGGTCGCTGAAACGGCCCCGTCGAGTAACCCGGCCGTGAAAATGCCCCCGAGCCGCGCCGCATGCGCAGGTCGGGGGCATGATCGCGGAACCTATTTCTTCTTGCCCTGGGTCTGGCGGGCCCGGGTTTTTGCCCAGGCCAGCGGGACACTGACTAGCGCTGACCTGCGATCGGGTGGTCATGGCTGGTCGTTATTGGCCCTTGCTTGTCACTCTCGGAGGGCCCAGAGAGGGCCCCGGCGGCGTCGCCGCGGGCCCTCAGCCGCGAAGAGGAGCAGCCTCCCGCACCCGGCCTGCCAGCAGTCCGGCACAGTCCTGTCGTTGCGGTCCCTTAGATCGCTCCTCGCTTCTTCCCTCGTCTCACGGTGGGAAGTCCAGAGTGCCCTGCGTAGTGGTATCCGCAGGGTGGTGATGGATCGTGTAGCGACTGAGACCACACCGAACGAGCCGCCGGTCAACTGCGCGCCTATGCGCTGTCTCGCTTCCGGGCCTGCGCGCGAGCGGGTGTGAGCCAAGGCCGCGGAACGCGCTTGAACCCAGGATCGGTGGTTACCCCGCAGGTATGGGGTAAGGCAGATGGCTCCACGAGCGGGCCGTCTGCCGTTGAAGGCTCCCAAGACCGTTTCGGTAGGCGGCCCTACTCGGTTGGTGAGAGACGAGCCCAGGGCCACCCGACAGGACGGCCCGGAGAGGGGTCGGACCATCATGTCCGCCGCGATGTCAGTTGCCCCGAGACGCTTTTCGACTAATGTGCCTCCCCCTGCTGGGGTGACGTGATGGTCGTCCAGCGGCTGGATATCCACCGGCATGACCGGGGGGAGAGGGCCCTCATGACGCTGGCCGGTGCGATCGGGCCGATCACGGCTCCTCTACTGCGGGCCGCGCTGAATCAGTGCCTGCGCGACGGCGTGACCGCCATCGACGTCGACCTCGCCACCGTCGGCTCCTGTGACTCGACGGGCCTGGACGTGTTCCGGGTGGCATCGCAGTGCGCGGACCGGGTGCATGCCTCCGTACGGCTGCACCATCCCTGCGCGCAGATCACGCGCCTCCTCGCCGTCACCGGTTCCGCCTCGCTGCTCAGCGGGGTACCCGATGCGCTCCCGTCGGCCGATGTGCGGCAGGACGGCGGAGACCTTGTCAGTGCGCCAGTCGTCAGAGACGGGATCCGTCTCCGCCGCCTGACCCGCCAGCAGACGGAGGACATGAGTGAGGACATCGCCGACCTGGCCGTGGAGCCGGTCGCGTGTCTCTCGGCGCAGGCGTACCGGGAGCGAGGCGGCTTCTTGCGGTGGCTCGCTGCGAACGCCGGACGGCCGGGCTTCGCACTGGTGGTCGCCGAGACGACCGTGCTGGTGGGGTGTGCCTTCGGGTTTCCGATAGGGCCAGGGGCACGCTCTGAGCAGAGATTGCAGGAGAGCGTCCAGCGGCTCACGGGTCGGAACCACTTCCTGCTTGTCACCCAGGTCGTAGCGCCTCACCACGCCCAGCACCGCGACATCGGCCACCGCCTGCAACGACGGTTGCTGGCCGACCGGCGCACCGCGCTCGGAGTCAGCCTGCTCCTTGTGACCGACAACGCCGGGCAAGCCGCCTTCAAGTCCTGGGGGTGGCAGAACTGCGGGGAGATGGTAGGGCTGCCCGGCCGGGGCGCCCCGCGCGTGCTGGTCCTGTTCCAGGAAGGCGGGCCAGGGCGGCTTCGGTCAGGAGAGCGCCAGGGATCGGAACGCCCCATGATGGATTAATGGGACAAGTAGCGTCTTCGTCGGCCACAGAATCGCGCGTCCACGTGGATGGCGTCGTGGTGAGCGGATGACGGCCGAACCGCGCGCGGACCGCAGCGAAAGCTTCGGTGAAGCACTTCTAGGCACGATTCTGGATCGTGCCCATGAGCTTCCGCCCCACCTCATCGGCCCGCTAGTCGCCGACGTGGTGAAGCGGCTGGGGGGTCGCAGTCCGCAGATCCTGCTGCAGGACTACGGCCAGCTGCTGCTCGTCCCTCTGCCAGGCGAGGGCCTCGAAGGTGGTGCCCCGCAGGTGATCGACGATGCCGCAGCGGGTCACTGCTTTCTCGACGCGCTGACCGTGGAGCTGCCGCTGGACGACGGCGTACGGCTCCATCTGCCGCTGCTGGACGGCGGTGACCAAGTGGGTGTCATGGCCGTGACGCTCGGCCGGGTCGATGACGACGACCGCCGCATGCTGCGACGGCTCTCGAATTTGGTGGCCGACCTGCTGGTGACCAAGCACGGGTATTCCGACCTGTTCTTCCGCACCCGACGCGGTGAAGCGATGAGTGTGGCCGCCGAGATCCAGTGGTCCCTACTGCCGCCTCTGGCCATGATCATGCCGAGCGTCGCAGTCGCGGGAGTACTGGAGCCCGCGTACGACGTGGCAGGGGATAGCTTTGACTACGCGCTCAACGGCGATGTCCTCCACGTAGCCATGATCGACGCTATGGGGCACGGACTCGGCGCCGCCACCATGGCCACCGTGGCTATCGGCGCCTACCGCCATGCCCGCCGCCTCCGCACCGGCCTGAAGGAGATTTATGCCTTCATGGATGAGGCCGTGGCGGACCAGTTCGGCACCGAGCACTTCGTCACCGCGCAGATGATGCAGCTGGACACGACGACGGGCCATCTCCAGTGGGTCAACGCCGGCCACCCCGCACCATTGCTTGTCCGCGAGCACCGTGTCACGCGCCAGATGGTTGGGCCGACGACTCTCCCCGTGGGACTTGGCGGAGCGGAGCCAGAGGTCAGTGAGCTGGGGTTGGAACGGGGCGACCGCGTCCTGTGCTTCACCGACGGGCTGATCGAGGAGCACGTGGCCGGTGAGGAACAGTTCGGGGAGGAGCAGTTGATCGACTGGGTGAACCGACTGGAGACGACCGGCCGCGGAGTCAGAGCAGTGGCGCGTGCCCTGTCGCACACACTCAAACGGGCGCGGGGCGGACAGACCACAGACGACGCCACACTCCTCCTGGTGGAGTGGCGCCGCTGACGAACCAGTAAGCACACCCAACTGCCGGGCGACTCAACAACCCGGCGCGCACCTCATGCCGAGCGGCCGAGACCGCGCCCGGAAAGCCCTCGGACGAGCACTCCGGCCGCAGGACCCGGGGGCCTGAGGGCCCGGAGAGGGCCCGGGCCGCGAAAATGCCCCCGATCCGCGCCGCATGCGCAAGTCGGGGGCATGATCACGAACCCTACTTCTTCTTGCCCTGGGTCTTGCCGGAGATCTTGGGGACCTGCGTTTTCGCTGCTCAGAGGCGGTGGGCTCGTGCGCCTGGTGGTCGTCGTTGGTCGTCGTTGGCCACTGCAGAGCGGCCTCGGACGGCCCAGGGACGGCCCAGCTCCTCGGTCTGAGGGGGCGGCCCGCCGGTCTCAGCGCGAGGGGCGCCTCTTCGGGGGAACCGGGCCAGGGATCACATCCTTGCCAAGGTGTTCCTTGATCAGGTATTTGAGTTCCGGCCCCTCGATGAGTTGGAGCCGGCCATGCTGGCGGGCAAAGTCGTGGCTGGCCCTGCCGAACCACGACGTGGTGATCAAGACTCCCTTGGCAGCACGCTTGTGCTCGACTACGCCGGCGAGCGCCTGAACGGACTCAACACCCACGAGCTTGCTGTAGCGCTTCGCCTGAATGATGCACTCACCGTTGAAGACGGGGTCCTTGCTGACGGCCACCGCATCAACGCCCTCGTCCTTGGACGCCTGGGTGTTCCAGGCCTCCATGCCGATCGCCTCAAACAGTTGGCGAATGAGGTGCTCGAACTCGGTGGGCGTCAGCTTCACCAGCACGGGCCTGCTGTCCAGACCGGCGACTACATCCATGCTGTCCATGAGCCGGTACTTCGACAGGTCGAACTCGACGATGGGACGAATCGGTTCGAGATCGTAGGGGTTGGGAGACACCAGAGCGTTAAGCCCCCTGAGGCACTGCGCTGGATCAACCTGACTGAGACGAAGCTTCCCGAACTGCTCCCTGCTAGCGCTGAGTGTCACCAGACAGGGTGAGACTTCCTGACCGGTCGCCCGATCAATGGTTCTCACGTGGCCGTTCAGGATCACGCCATTGACGACCCGGTCCGGATCACCCGTAAGGACCTCGTGGACCGTCCTCAGAGCAACTTGCGCCAGGACAGAGGCATAGATCTCCTTGCGCTCCTTCTCCAGACGAGGCAGCACGGTCGTCTCGTCTCGGTTCTTCACGTACCGGTAGCCCCGCGCGGTAGGAATGATCGCCTCAGGAGGCAAGTGGATCTCAACGAGTAAGTCGCCGGTGGCAGGTCGAAAGGCGATCCGATGCTCGTGGGGGAAGCCCAATGGATACTCCGATGCATCCAGAACAGCCCCTAGATGAGCCTCGACCGCCGCGGGCTCCCCGGCCCTGTACGCCTCGCGCTCCTCGTCCAACTTCCCGTTGAAGGTCGCCACCTCGTCAAGGGCTTGCGCTTCGGCCTGGCGGTGCTCGGCACGCTTCCGCTCCAGCGTTGCCAGCCGCTTCTCCTCGGCTCGCCTGTGGCGCTCTTGTGCCTCACCGAACCGCACACGCGCATCGGCAACTTCAGCTTCATAGCGCTTCCTGCCAAGACCCAGGACAGCAGCCAGACCGCCGGGCTCCGGTGGTGCGAACTCCTCCCAGCGCCGTGAAGGCTCCGGACGAGACCAGGGACGCTCGTCTAACTTTGTTGGCGTGTGAGTCCTCCGCCGGCGCTCAAAGGTCGTTGGCGGATCGCCCACCAACGCGTCACGGAGCAACTGCCCAAGCTGCTCGACCTCGTGCTCGACCCCGATCGTGCGCACCTGCGCCTGCTCGGCCTGCTGCTCCTGATACGCAGCCTTCCGCTCGCGCTCCTGCCGCTTGCTGGCTGTCTCAGCGGCCTTGCGTTCCCTCTCCACTTGCCGTGCCTGTTGCTCCTGGGCACGTCGTAACGCCTGCTGCTGCCGCTGATAGTCGTTGCCTCGACCGCCACCCCGTTGCGCCACCTGTTTACCCCTCCCCTGGCCCTACTCCGCCACAGGGCTGCATTCCCCGTCCACACCGCAGAATCACGCAGGGCAGGGACGTCACCTAAGCCGGCCCGCACGGTGCGTGCACTCAAGTCGCCGACACCTCAACCGACGACAGTCAGCCACGATGGCGGGTCTGCCAACCGACCAGGCGCGCGTGTGCCTCGCCGCACTCCCACAGACCTCAGCCACGCTGTCGCGGTGTTGTCGACCAGAGGAAGCCAGGACGGCCGGCCCGTGAGCACACTGCCCGAGCCATCAGGTTGGGAAGCTAGGGTGATCTACGCCCGGTTGTTGAGCTGACTTGCGGTGATGCGGTCCCGGCGCCGGATTGGCCACTGGCCTGGTCCCCGGTGTTCCCCGTGGTTCCCCGCACGATCTGGCACGCCTATGGCACGCTCCTCCGCCCTAACCCCGGGTTGTCGTCCGAGTCGTGCACCAACCGGGTCTAGGCCCGCCTATTACGCGGCTCCCACATGTACCCATGTCGCTGGAAGCAGTGAACCTGTTCCCGTGTCGCGCCGCCTGAGGCATACTCATCGTGGAGTTAATGAAGTCTTCTGGGGTTAAGGATCGGGGCGGGAATGTCGGAATCTGGCATTGTCAAGAAGTTCAAGCAGTCTCAAGATGCTCTAGTAATCCAAGCGTCTGACCTTTCTTTGGAAACCATCTTTCAGATGGCGCAAACTGACGCGATCGACGTTGCGCCACTATTTCAACGCCGAGAGAGGTGGGATCAGCGTCGCCAGTCTGCTCTCATCGAGTCCTTCCTAATGAACGTCCCCGTTCCGCCGGTATATCTGTCTGAGGATGATTACGGAAAGTATTCCGTAATCGACGGCAAGCAGCGCATCACGGCGATTCGCGACTTCATGGCAGACAAGTTTCAGCTAACGCAGCTAACTCGCTTTGAAGAGATCAATGGCTTGCGATTCTCGGACTTGCCAGGCGAGCTTCAAAATGCTCTCAAAGTTAGGCCCTACATTAGGGCAATCACCATCCTGCGACAGTCGGACCGGTCAACAAAATATGAGGTGTTCCATCGCCTGAACTCCGGCGGTGAGCCACTCAACGCACAGGAGATCCGCAACGTAATCTACCGCGGCCCACTGAATGATCTGCTTATGGAGCTTTCTGAGGCGCCATTCTTGCGGCAGCAACTTAAAATTAGGGACAATAGGTCTTCTGCCTACAACCTAATGCAAGATGCAGAGTCCGTGCTGCGTTACCTGGTCCTTCTGGAGCAGTGGCGGGATTTCTCTGGCGACTATCGAGCCTCTATGGATAGCTACATGGAGGCAAACATGAACATGGCTGCTCGGGAAATCGATCGGCTTCGCCAAACGTTTATGCGGGCGCTCAGTGCATGCGAGCAAATTTGGGGACCTCACGCCTTCAAGCGCCCCGAGGGAAACGGCTGGCGTGACCAGATGTTGGCTGGCATGTACGACGCCCAAATGGTGGCCGTAAGTTCAGTAGATGACAAGCGGCTAGCTTCGCTGATGTCAAGGAGCAGCGACGTTGTGGAAAAGACGCGCTCCCTGTTTGAAGACCGGGCCTTCAATGAAGCCGTCCGCCTGTCTACTAACACGCCTTCGCGTCTAGTTTATCGGATCAGTAGGGTTTTGGAATTGGTGACGGAGTTCTAGCGGCCTGCGGGGGGTATATATGTCTCTGTCATCGCGTGAAGCGTTCATTCAGCGGATCCGCACAATCGAGCAAGCCGCTAGCGAATCGTTCCTTATCGATCGCGTGCTGACCGATGTAGCTCATAATAGCCGCGCCCGCCTGTTGCGGAATGGACTCATGGTTGTGGCTTTCACGTCCCTGGAGGATTTCATCCGCGCCAGGACGGGGGACTTGCTGCATGCGGTGAGCAGAACGGTCGTTCATTTCACGGATTTGCCGGAAATTCTGCGAAATGCCGCCACGCTGGGAGCTATGAAGGCGGCCAGGGCCCGAGCGGATATAGTCAAGAACGCCGGTCAGGATCCAGTAGCGCTGCTCCAGGAGGCCGCCATGCATGTTGCGAGCACGGCCGCCGGCGCTCTTCAATTGAGCCGGTTCAGTCTTGGGTATTCTGGTTCGAATGTAAGCAGTGGCGAGATAGCACAGATTGTCACCTCCTTTAATGCTGCTGATGCCTGGAACGAAATATCTCTTATCGCAAGCAGATGCGGTGCGGGCAGCTTGCCGCTAAAATCTGCTTACGACCAGGCAATGCGGTGGCGTCACGAGGCAGCCCACAATGCTGATGCCGACACTCAGCCGCGAGACCTGGAGACTTTCTGCACGCAAGCCGTGTCAATCGCTCTCGGGTTTGACATTATCCTGAGCAGGGCTGCTCGGCTACTGAAACAGGGTGACGCCAAAATTCTTGCCGGAAAAATCAAAGTCTCGACGGGGCTGAGTCTGCGATTCTTGGAGCCGGGCCCCAGGGGATATCGCGAAATAAGAGAGAATGCAACTCGCGCCACCAACGTGACTAGGAATCTAGATGACGCACTGAAGGTCGCAATACAGAGTGCATCGAAGAAATACGAGCCTGTCGTGTTGCAGGATTCTCAAGGTTTGCCTGCCTCGTGGGTGGTAACGGACGTCATGTAGTGGTCACGCCACTCTTTAGGTCGGCGGAGCGATTTTGGGCTGGAGCTGCTTTGGCGCGAGTGATCATGGCCCCGTAAGCTTCCGGCGCGTCGGGCAGTCTGTGGACCTGCCCGGTAAAGCACGACGTTGGGGCCATGATCTTCGAGGCTCGCGCCAAAGTGGCTGCCTAAAATCGCGGAGCCGACCGCCCCAGCCACGACGTACCCCTTCTCTGGCGTCAGGCGGCTGATCGGTGCGCGCGGGACGGGCGCCGGCCGGGCTGGAGCGGGGCGGAGACAGGAGCGCAGGCCCGGCCGGGGGCCGGGCCGCGCGCGGTGAGCGGAGCGAGCCGCCTTGAACCAGTAGAGAAAGTTGTAACTCAGTCGGTCGCGTGGGCCTTGAAACGGTATGCGCACGAAGGTAGTTCGGCGTCCTGACGGTGAGCCAGCGGTAGGAAGAGCACCGGCCGGATGGTCCACGTGATCCGGGTCCTGGCGTGGGTGACAGGCACCGTGCACGGCTCCGCCCGCAGCAGGGCTCGTCGGGTCTCGATGCGGCCCTCGTACAGCCACTCCCACGCCGCGGCCGATGCGTCCGCGTCCAGTGCCGGTGAGATCGTGCGGAGTACGACCGCTACCCAACGATCCGCCTGCGCTGCGGAGTAGGCGTCGCACGATGCAAGCAGTGCCGGCGGCCACTCCTCGGTCAGGTCCTCAGTCCAGCACTCGCACCAGTAGCCCCGCTGCGGTGGCTTCATCAACACAGCCCACCTCCCCGCCGGGCGTCCGCGTACAGCTCCGCGGTGACCGTGTGGCCCTGGTCGCTGTCGTGCACGACGACCCGGTGAGCGATGACGCTGACCATGCCCAGGCCCCGGCCATGCTCGGCGTCCTGGTCCTGGTGCTCGACCTTCGGGGCCGTCCCCGTGCCGCCGTCGTCCGTGACCGAGACTGCCACCACCCGAGCGGAGACCGCGACGGCCAGGTGGAAGCTGCCGTACTCCCGACCGCTCGCCGTGTGAAGGATCGCGTTCGCGCTCAGCTCGCTCACGATCAGTTCGGCGTCCTCCGCTAAAGGGGAGCCGCGCAGGATGTCACGGGTCCATCGACGGGCCCGGCTCACCTCTTCCGGGAATCCTGGGCAACTCAGCCCCCAGACCCGAGTTGTACTCGTATACTCGTGCATACAAGTTCCTTTACGCTGGTAGGCCGCCATGTGCAGCGGGTTCGGGCTAGACGAGTTTCACGCCGTCGTGGGCGCGGATGGCCGGCGGGGTCGTCGCGTCGAGTGCGTCCAGGACGCGGATCGAATACGCCTCGTCGGCAAGCTCGGTGACCTCTTCGCGGGTGGCCCAGCGCAGCGCGCGGGTCTCGTCACCGGTGGTGGGCACACCGTCGGCGGCTTCACAGCGGAAGACCAGCGAGACGATCAGGCCCGTCATGTTCTTGTAGACGCCGGTCAGAGTCGCGGGAAGCGCGATCTTGATGCCGGTCTCTTCGAGGACTTCGCGCTGAAGGGCTTCCGGGATGGTCTCCTCGCGTTCGAGGATGCCGCCCGGCGGCTCCCAGTGGCCGTTGTCCCGGCGCTGGATCAGGAGGGCCCGGCCCTGGTCGTCCACGACGACCCCGGCGACGCTCACGGAGTGCGGGCGTTCAGTGCTCACGTTCCTCGGCCCTCTCGGCTGGCTAGGCTCTCCACCGTAGCAACAGAACTCGCCCACTCGTCTAGATACCTAAAGGAGTACTCACGTGAGCCCTCTTCCTTCGGGCCTCCTCGGTGATCTCGACCCCACGAGCGATCGTGCGGTCTTCCGGCAGATTGCCGACCAGCTGCGCGAGGCCATCGACCGTGGGCGATTCCGTGAGGGCGAGAAGCTGCCCTCCGAAGCCGAGCTGGTAGAGCACTACGGCGTCTCCCGGATGACCGTCCGGAACTCCTTCTCCGTCCTCACGGGCGAGGGCCTGGTGCACGCCGAGCACGGCAAGGGCGTCTTCGTCCGGCCGCGTCCCCCCGTGCGCCGGCTCGCCTCCGACCGGTTCGCCCGGCGCCACCGCGAGCAGGGCAAGTCCGCCTTCATCGTGGAGGCCGACGCCGCAGGCAGTCATCCGACGGTCGACAGCCTTGAGGTCAAGGAGGAGAAGCCCAGTCAGGACATCTCCACCCGGCTCGGGTCGGTGCGGCGCGTCCTCGCTCGTCGGCGCCGGTATCTCCTCGACGGGCGGCCGGTCGAGTTCGCGACCTCCTACCTCCCGCTCGATATCGCCCGCGGCACTCCTATCGCCGAGCCCAACCCGGGTCCCGGCGGCATCTACGCCCGCCTCGAAGAGCTGGGGCACCACCTCGACCACTTCGAGGAAGAGATCCGCGCCCGCATGCCCTCGCCCGCAGAGGTCAAGCTCCTGCACCTGGCGGCCGGCGTGCCCGTCATCCACCTGATCCGGACCGCCTTCGATGCCGAAGGACGTGCCGTCGAGGTCTGCGACACGGTCATGGCGGCGGACGCGTACGTCCTGTCTTACCAGCTCCCGGCTACCTGATCCAGGGAGCGGCGGTAGTGCGCGGGGACGCTTCTCCGAACTCGTACACACCGACACGCTTACTCGTATAGACGAGTGGGCAAGTTGTGTGGCAAGGTGATCCACATGATCCCGGAGATCGGGCTCACGGATCGACTCTTGTATAGACGAGTAGATAGGGGCAATACCTTGCGCACCATCCGCGTTGAGACCTCCGCCGCGACGATCCTCCTCACGGAGGCCCCGGAGCCGAAGGTCCGTGACCGGCAGACCGGCGAGATCGCCAAGGACGCGACCAGCGGCGAGGCGCTGATGACCATCGGCGTCGTCTACATCGAGGACGGTGAGTCTTCGCTCATCAAGGTCACCGTTCCCGAGGGCGGTGTCTCCGAGGGCCTGATCCTCGGCTCGCCGGTGTCGCTGCCCGGCCTCATCGCCCGGCCGTGGGAGTCCGTCTTCAACGGCCAGCAGCGCCACGGCATCGCCTACCGGGCCGCCGCCGTCACCCCGGCCGCCTTCCCGGCCGTCGCCGGGGCCGCCGCCTGATGTCCGACCTGACGACGCTCCTCGAAGTGGGTGGTCCTGTCGCCGCGCTCGGCGGTGGGGCCGCCTACGCCCGGGCCAAGCACCCGGCGGCGTACTGGTCGACGGTCGGCCTCCCGGTGTCCACGGTCCGACTGCTCAGCTCGTACGGCTCGGTCATGGAGGCATGCGGCCTGACCGTGACTCCCTCCCGGCTGCGGGTCCTCACCGTCAAGGCCATGACCCAGCGCGAAGTGCGGCCCGTGCCGCCCCGCCGGGGCATCATCCGACCCACCACGACCGGACTGCGGCTCCGTCTCCGCCTGGCGCCGGGCCAGGAGCCCGCCGACTTCGCGGCCTCCGCCGAGCGACTGCGGCACGCCTGGGGCGTCCACGCCGTCTACGTCACCACCGTGAAGCCTGGGGTCGTCGACCTGCGGCTCGTCGGCTACGACGTCTTACGGCGGGTGCGCATGCCTCGCAAGGCCGCGCACGGCCCCCTCAAAGTGCCGGTCGCGCTGCGAGAGGACGCCACCCCCTTCGTCCGGGACTACCGCACCATCCCCCACCAACTCACCCTCGGCGCCACCCTGTCCGGGAAGTCCATGTACCTGCGGCATCTGGTCGCCGGGCTCGCTTCTCAGTCCGTCGCCCTGGTCGGCATCGACTGCAAGCGGGGCGTCGAACTGGCCCCCTTCGCACCGCGGCTCTCCGCACTGGCCACCGACCCGGAGCAGGCGGCCGAGCTGCTGCCCGTACTGGTCAACGAGATGGAGGACCGGTACGACCTGATCAAGGCCCGGCAGGGCATCGCCCCTGGCACTCCGGACGAGGAGATCACCTCCGACATCTGGGGCCTGCCCGACCACGAACGCCCGGTGCCCGTCGTCCTGTTCGTGGACGAGGTCGCTGAACTCTTCCTCGTCGCGACCAAGAAGGACGAGGAACGCCGCGACGAGATGGTCACCCAGCTCATCCGGCTCGCCCAGCTCGGCCGCGCAGCCGGCATCTACCTGGAGGTTTGCGGGCAGCGCTTCGGCGCTGAACTCGGCAAGGGCGCCACCATGCTCCGCGCCCAGCTCACCGGCCGCGTCTGCCACCGCGTCAACGACGAGGCCTCCGCAAAGATGGCCCTCGGCGACATCGCACCGGAGGCTGTCCAGGCAGCCTGTTCCATCGCTCCCGAACGGTCTGGCCTGGCCGTAGCGGGCGACACCTCCGGCGGCTGGTCCCGCATCCGCACGCCGTACCTCTCCCTCGGGGACGCTGCCGAGACCTGCCGCGAGTCGGCCCACCTGGTGCCCGACCTGCCCGCGCTGAAGCCCTTCCGGCCCGACGTACCCGTGCGCCCGGTCGGGACCGCGGCCCCGGTCTTCCTGCCCCGCCCGGTCACCGACTGATCTCCTCTGCTCGACTCCGGAAGGAGCCGCATCATGCGCGCCCGCTTGGCCCGCGTCGACGCGGTGCTCGTCCAGGCGCTCATCGCCGCCGCGCTGTCCTTCGCCCATCTGCACGACGTCGCCGTGGCGGCCGGACAGGACGGCTGGAAGGCCTGGGCCTACCCCGTCTCCGTTGACCTGCTGCTCGTCGCCGCCTGGCGTCGACTGCGCTCCGGTACGACCAAGACGGCGGCCTGGTGCTGGTTCGTCGTCGCACTCACCGCATCCCTCGGCGCCAATGTCGCCACCGCCGGCCTTCTCGACCTCGGCAACGTCCCGGCCTGGCTGCGCATCCTCGTCGCGGGCTGGCCCGCTGTCGCTTTCCTCGGCGGGACCCTCCTCGCGCACACCGCGCCGAAGACGGGCCCCGGTGCGGAGGTCATCGAGGACCACGAGGACGAGCCCGAAGCCGCGGCCGACCCGCCCGCCCAACCCGCCATCGAGGAACCGCCGCAGCCCCCGCCCGTACCCGTGCCATCTGCCCTGGTCGCCCACGCCCGCAAGGTCGCCGCCGAGCACCACGCCCGGACCGGCACCCCGATCGACACCCCGACCCTGCGCGCTCGCCTCGGTGTCCCGGTGCCCATGGCCGAAGCCATCGCCGCCCACCTCTGAGAGGAGATCCATGGCCGCCAGCCGCAGCTTCCGCAACGTCACCCGCATCGGCCCCGTCCAGGTCGGCACCGCCTACGACCACCGAGGCCGCGAGAAGCACACCGCCGCCTGCACCGCACCGCGTTGCGGCTTCTCCGCCGACTACGACAGCCGCGCCGCCGCCGAACTGGCCGCCCGCACCCATCGCTGCCCCTTCCGCTGAAAGGACCCGGATCACCGTGACCGTCAGCCTGCCGCTCGTCGTCGTTCTCGGCTTCTTTGCCTGGGGAGCGATCAAGTTCCTCGGCGTCCGCACCTGGATCGTCGTCCTGATCGCCCTGTTCGGCTTCTGGCTCTCGCACACCTTCCTCGCGCCCGCCATCGAGTCCGGCACGCGGTCCGGCGTGGGTGTCGTAAACGGCTCACATGACTAGACGAGTAGGCAAGGAGAAGCCCGTCGTGTTCCTGCCCAAGTACCCGGACAACCCGACCCCGCCGCCGGTTCACACGCACGCCCCGACCGACCCGGCTCCCGCCCGACGCGCCCTGCCGTCGATCTCCATCGACCAGAAGACGGTCGCGGCCGTGGTCGTCGCGGGTGTGGTCCTCACCGCGCTCCTGGCCGCCGTCGCCGTCACGGCCATCTCTGTCGCCATCGCCGCCGTGGTCGTGCGCTCGCTGCTCCACGAGCACAACCGGCGCTGAGGCGCCCAGACCTCCGGGGCGGCGTGACACGGCCAAGCATCCGCCGCCCCGGTGGCCCATCCCTCCCGACAGTGCCCGTCAGAAGGAGACCGCCATCTTCGCCCGCACCACCCCGCCACCGCTCCCGGAACTCTGCAACCTCGCCGCCGACGGCACCCTGCCGGGTATCCTCCGTCAGCTCTCCGGGCTCGGCGGCTGCACGCACCCCATCCGGCTGGACGGCCACCGCACCGAGTACGACGTCGACACCACGACCGGCGAGATCGGCCGTGTCCTCCAGCACCTCGACTCGACCGCCCTCCCGGCCGGCCAACTCCTCGTCCGCTGCAACAACCGTCGGACCACCCGCTGTCCGGCCTGCGCCGAGGTCTACCGCCGCGACACCTTCCACCTGATCACCGCTGGACTGCGCGGCGGCAAGGGCACTCCGGAACACGTCGCCGCCCACCCTCGCGTCTTCGCCACCTTCACCGCCCCCGGCTTCGGCCCGGTCCACAACCGCCGCACGGACGGCCGCTCCTGCCGCTGCGGCACCCACCACGACCAGGACGACGACGCCCTTGGCACACCGCTCGCCCCGGACACGTACGACTACGAAGCGGCCGTCCTCTGGAACGCGCACGCCGGACAGCTCTGGCGGCGCTTCTCCATCTACCTCCGCCGAGAGGCCGCCAAGCGCGCGGGCCTGTCACAGCGCCACTTCCGCCGGCACGCCCGCGTCTCCTTCGCCAAGGTCGCCGAGTACCAGAAGCGCGGAGCCGTCCACTTCCACGCCGTCATCCGCCTCGACGGCCCCGGCGGCGGCGACACTCCGCCCCCGGCCTGGGCGACCGCCGAACTCCTCACGGACGCCATCGAGGCCGCCGCCGCCAAGGTCCGCGTCGACGGCCCAGTCATCGACGGCCGTGCGCACACCTTCGTCTTCGGCCGACAGCTCGACGTCCGCACCATCCGCTCGGCCGACTTCGACGGCGGCCAGGAACTGACCGAGCGGGCCGTCGCGGCGTACATCGCCAAGTACGCCACCAAGGGTGCTGAGACCGCCACGGGAGCTCTCGACCGTCCGCTCAAGTTCGTCGCTGAACTCGCCCAGCTCGACATCAGCGACCACGCCCGCCGCCTCATCCGAACGGCCTGGACCCTCGGCGCCCGCAAGGACCTCGAACACCTCCGCCTGCGCGCCTGGGCCCACATGCTCGGGTTCCGCGGCCACTTCTCCACCAAGTCCCGGCGGTACTCCACCACCCTCGGCGCCCTGCGCGACGCACGTGCCGAGTGGCGCCGAGCCCAGGCAGCAACCGACGAACGGCCGACGGACACGACGTACGTCCTCGCCCACTGGGTGTTCGCCGGCACCGGCCTGTCCAATGCCGAAGCCTGGCTGGCCGCATCCCTCGAACCCGCACCCGGAACCGAAGGAGAGCCCACCCATGGGTAGCCGACGCCTCACTGTCGCGGAAGCGGCCTCCGGATCCGGTGACCTGCCGTCGAGGTACCTGACTCCTGACGACCTCGTGGTGATGTTCGACCTCCCCAGTGTCGAGACGGTCTACCAGTGGCGTCGCAAGCGCACCGGTCCCCGCGGCTTCCGAGTCGGCCGACACCTTCGCTACGACCCTGCGGACGTTCGAGCCTGGGTGGAGTCCCTGCGTGAAGGAGCTGCCGCCTGATGGCCGGGCACATCCAGGACCGGTGGTACCGGACCGAGACCGGCCCGGACGGGAAGGTACGCAAGGTCAAGACCGAGCGCTACGGCTCGGGTCTCCGCTACCGCGCTCGCTACGTCGGCCCGGACGGCACGGAGAAGTCCAAGAGCTTCCCCGACCGACAGAAGCGGCTTGCTGATCAGTGGTTGGCGCACGTCGAAGCGGACATGGCGCGCGGGCAGTACATCGACCCGCGCGCGGCCCGGATCACCTTCCAGCAGTACGCCGAGCAGTGGGTCACCACGCAGGGCGCCGACCCCAACACGCAAGCCTCGATGGAGTCGCAGTTACGGCTGCACGCCTTCCCCTACCTCGGCTCGCGTCCACTCGGCTCCTTTCAGCCGGCGCACATCCGCGACTGGGTGCGGCAACTCCAGGAGAACGGCGTCCGGGGGTCGTACGCCCGGACCATCTACTCCAACGTGCGGGCAGCGCTCAGCGCGGCAGTGGATGACGGCCATCTTCCGCGCAACCCCTGTGCCGCCCGGTCCGTCCGGCCGCCGACCGTCGACAACAAGCGCGTCGCGCCCTGGACGCCAGAGCGGGTCTTCGCCGTCCGGGCCGCCATGCCCGAGCGCTTCCAAGCCATGGTCGACCTGGGCGGTGGCTGCGGGCTCCGTCAGGGCGAGATCCTTGGCGTGGCCGTCGACGCGGTCGACTTCACCTCGGACACGCTCCACGTGGTCCAGCAACTGAAGTTGAGCCGCAGCAAGGCCGTGTTCGCCCCGCCGAAGGGCGGCAAGCTTCGGGACGTCCCGCTTCCTGGTCCCGTGGCTGATGCGCTTCGGGAGCACATGAAGCGGTTCCCGCCGGTCGAGGTCACCTTGCCGTGGAAGGTGGCGGACGGTCCACCGGTGACCAAGCGGCTGATCTTCACCGGGCCGCGTGGCGGGCACGTCTGGCGTACGTCGCTCAACGAAGAGGCATGGAAGCGGGCTCTCGCCTCGGTCGGCGTGATTCCCAAGCGGAAGCCGGGCGAGCCGTACGCCGAGTCCCGCGAGAACGGGATGCACGCCCTGCGCCACTTCTACGCCTCGGTGCTCCTGGACGCGGGCGAGAACATCAAGGCCCTCGCCGAGTACCTCGGCCACTCGGACCCCGGTCTGACGCTCCGGGTGTATGCGCACCTGATGCCGTCGAGCCAGGAGCGTACGCGTAACGCTGTGGCCTCTGTCTTTGACTCCTCCAGGAGACCGATGCTCGACAAAGCCGCGGACTTTCCAGGGTGGTAACACCATCCGTGAAAGCCACCTCGGTACCCACATCTTCGACAAAGCCGCGGACTTTCCAGGGCGGTAACACCATCCGTGAAAGCCACCTCGGTACCCACATCTTCGACAAAGCCGCGGACTTTCCAGGGTGGTAACACCATCCGTAAAAGCCACCTCGGTACCCACATCTTCGACAAAGCCGCGGACTTTCCAAGGTGGTAACACCATCCGTGAAAGCCACCTCGGTACCCACATCTTCGACGAAACCGCAGATGGGTGAGCGAGGAGCCCGGTGGCAAGCCACCCACTGGCCCATCTGCCCGGACGCCCGCCCGGCCGCCCGGACGCCCGCCCGCCCGGACGCCCGGACGCCCGGCCGGTCTCCCTCCCAACCGGTCGGCCGTCCGACCGGGAAGCCGCC
This sequence comes from Streptomyces sp. NPDC038135, assembly GCF_055601245.1. Lineage (NCBI taxonomy): Bacteria > Bacillati > Actinomycetota > Actinomycetes > Kitasatosporales > Streptomycetaceae > Streptomyces > Streptomyces sp. NPDC038135. The sequence continues at coordinate 437,645 of NZ_JBVJXS010000007.1, forward strand.
CTATCAGTCACCGCGAAGGCGGACGTTCACACAGAACAAGACCGGCAGGCACAAGGAAACAAATCGTGCCGGAAGTAGGGTTCGAAAGAAGTCCTGGCAGCTTAAGTGTGCCGACTGACTCGACACCTACGCGGAGGCACTAGTTCCGCAACCATGTAGGGATTTGCGCGACGTGACGCCTGTGCAATATCGTCCCGATCGCTAGCGGGGAAGCGAGAAGGCCACCCATTGCCCTGGGTGGCCTTCGATCTCCATTAGCGCCTTTTCGTTGCGACAACAAGGAGGAACCCATGGAGAACACCATGGTGCCACGCTTTGGCGTAACCATCGACATCACCCCCCGCGAACTTCCGTTCGCGTTGGTCGGGGGCGCGGGCAGCTCCCTCGGTATCTGGGCGGAAGCCCCTGTGTATGCCGTTGCCGTCGGGGCCTTCCTCGTCACGTTCCGAGTAGGCGTCCGCATCTGGAGGAGGCGGGGCATCTAGCGTCACGGCCCCACCACGGCCCAGACATGACACCAGGCCTCCTGTCAGCGGAGAAATCCCTGGTAGGGGGCCTGGTGCATCAGAATTACTTCTTCTTGCCCTGGTTCTTGACCGCCTCGATGGCCGCCGCCGCGGCCTCCGGGTCGAGGTACTTGCCGCCGGGGGTGACCGGGCGGAAGTCGGCGTCGAGTTCGTAGTACAGGGGGATGCCCGTCGGGATGTTGAGGCCCGCGATGTCGGCGTCCGAGATGCCGTCCAGGTGCTTGACCAGGGCGCGCAGGGAGTTGCCGTGGGCGGCGACGAGGACCGTGCGGCCGGTCAGGAGGTCGGGGACGATGCCGTCGTACCAGTACGGGAGCATGCGGTGCACGACGTCCTTCAGGCACTCCGTGCGCGGACGCAGCTCCGGCGGGATCGTCGCGTAGCGGGCGTCGTGCGCCTGGGAGAACTCGGAGTCGTCCGGGAGCGGGGGCGGCGGGGTGTCGTAGGAGCGGCGCCAGAGCATGAACTGCTCCTCGCCGAACTCGGCCAGCGTCGCCGCCTTGTCCTTGCCCTGCAGGGCGCCGTAGTGGCGCTCGTTCAGGCGCCAGCTGCGGTGGACCGGGATCCAGTGGCGGTCCGCGGCCTCGAGGGCCAGCTGGGCCGTGCGGATCGCGCGCTTCTGGAGCGACGTGTGGACCACGTCGGGCAGGAGGTCGGCGTCCTTCAGGAGCTCGCCACCGCGGACTGCCTCCTTCTCGCCCTTCTCGTTCAGGTTGACGTCCACCCAGCCGGTGAACAGGTTCTTCGCGTTCCACTCGCTCTCGCCGTGGCGGAGGAGGATCAGCTTGTACGGTGCGTCGGCCATGCCTCAGAGCGTAATCCACGTGTTCGGGCCGTTGCCCGGCCCGCCCGGTGGGCGGACAGGCCGTCCGGAGGCCGGGCCGCCCCCCTCGGGCCTCCGGCCCGGCCTCCGTGCGGTCTCCGTGCGGCCTTCGTGGAGCTCACGTGCGGCTCGCCTGCGGTTGCCCGTTAATCGAGTGGCCGTCGGACGCCCCGTGGATGTAAGTTGCGGATGCCTTGTGAGCCGCTTACATCTCCGTACCCGTGGGGGGTCCCGTCCATGTCCGTCGCGTCCGTCGCGTCCGTCGCCCGTCTCAGACGTGCCGCCCGGGAGACCGTCTCCGGACTGCCCCGCGAGTTCTGGTGGCTGTGGACGAGCACCCTGGTCAACCGGCTCGGCGCGTTCGTCGCCACGTTCATGGCGCTGTACCTCACGCTCGACCGGGGCTACTCGGCCTCGTACGCCGGTCTCGTCGCCTCGCTGCACGGGCTCGGCGGCGTCGTCTCCTCGCTCGGCGGCGGGGTGATGGCCGACCGGCTCGGGAGGCGGCCCACCCTGCTGATCGCCCAGACCGCCACCGCCGTGTCCGTCGCGGTGCTCGGGTTCATGCAGGACCCGGTCACCATCGCCGGCGTCGCCTTCCTCGTCGGCATGGCCTCCAACGCCTCGCGGCCCGCCGTGCAGGCGATGATGGCCGACATCGTCCGGCCGGAGGACCGGGTGCGGGCGTTCTCGCTGAACTACTGGGCGATCAACCTCGGCTTCGCCGTCTCCTCCATGGCCGCCGGGTTCATCGCCGAGTTCAGCTATCTGGCCGGGTTCCTCATCGAGGCGGGGATGACCCTCGCGTGCGCGGTGGTCGTCTTCCTCAAGCTGCCCGAGTCGCGGCCCGTGGCCACGGCCAAGCGGGCGGACGGTGACGTGGGCCTCGGCACGGTGCTGCGCGACGGGCGGTACATGGCCGTCGTCGGGCTGTCCTTCCTCGTCGCCCTCGTCTTCCAGCAGGGGTCCGTCGGACTGCCGGTGGCCATGGGCCGGGCCGGGTTCACGGCCGCCGACTACGGCTTCGCGGTCGCCGTCAACGGCGTCCTGATCGTCGCCCTGCAGATCCCGGTCACCCGTTTCATCGAGCACCGCGACCCGCGCACGCTCCTCGTCGCCTCCTCCCTGCTCGCCGGGTACGGCTTCGGGCTCACCGCCTTCGCCGGGTCGGTCGGCGTCTTCGCGCTCACCGTGTGCGTCTGGACGCTCGCCGAGATCGTCAACGCCCCGACCCAGACCGGGCTCGTGGTGCGGCTGTCGCCGGTGCACGGGCGCGGGCGCTATCAGGGGGTCTACACGCTGTCGTGGTCCCTGGCCGCGCTGGTGGCGCCGCTCATGTCCGGCGCGGTCATCGACCGGTTCGGCGCCGAGTGGCTGTGGGCCATGTGCGCCGGCGTGGGGACCGTGGCCGGCGTCGGGTACGGGGTGCTGATGCGGCGGACCCCGGCCGAGCGGCGGCCGGCGGAGACCGCCCCGGCCGATGCGGAGGCCGAGCTGAGCGCGGCCTGAGCACCGGCGAGACGGAGGTCGGGACGAAAAGGGGCGAGCCCCCCGCGCGCGGTGACTCCGCGTGCGGGGGGCTCGTCGCCGTCGGCGCCGGTGGGGCGGCGCGAGGGCGGTCAGAAGGAGGCGTAGACGCCGACCCGGTTGAACTGGGCGGCGGCGCCCTGGAGCTGACCGACGGCGCCCTGGACCGTGTCCGTGACGGTGTCGAGCTGGGCCAGCAGGTCCGAGCTGTTGAGCGCGGCGGGCCCGGCGACGATGCCGGCCTGCGGGTTGAGGCCGCCGGAGACGCCGTCCAGCTCGGCGTCGGAGATCTCGGCGGTCTGGACCTGGGGAGCGGAGGTCATGTCGAAACTGCCCTTCGTCGGAGGTTCCACAAGGGGAGGGCGGAGCCGCCGGGGACGGACGGCTCGGCCGCGCGGGCGTAAGGCATCCGTTTCCGGACGCCCTGGCTTGAACCCGGCGGCGCGATGGATCAAATCACGGAGCGTGTCCGGCATCCAGTCGACCGCCGTGCGGCACCGGGCAGTTGGGAGCGCCGGCTCCTCATCCGTGCACACCCGGTCATCGGTTGCGGGCAGCTTCTCCACAAGCGGTCCGGCGCGGCGGGGCCGTAGCCCTTGCCAGGCCCGGCCCGATCCGGACAACTGCGTACCAAGCGCGTTCGCGGGCGCGGGCTTGCGTGTGCGCTGTGCAGATTCGGTCACCGATGCATCCGGGCGCCCTTCAGCACCTTGTCCACGCCGTTGCGCGGGCCGTACACGGCGAGCCCGACGAGATCCAGGCCCGCCGTCCCCACCGCCCGCACCGCGGCGCGGTTGTCGCGGTCGTTGCCGGTGACGAACAGGTCGGAGGTGAACACCGACCGGGGCAGGGCGCGGGACAGGGCCCGGGCGTGGGCCGCCGTGAGGGTCTCCTTGGCGCCCTCGAAGACCAGCACCGGCTGGCGGAACATCGGCAGGTAGGACACGCCGTCGGCGTCCTCGTACGGCTCCCCGATCACCTCGGGGACCTGGCTGCCCAGACCGCTGACCAGGAACGCCGTCACGTTCAGTCGCTGCCAGGGCGCCAGGTCCTCGCGGAGCAGTACGGCGATCTTGGTGTCGAAGCGGACGGGGGCGGCGGCCGGGTCGGCCTGCGGTTCGGTGTTCATGGAGTGAGACTGCCGACCGGGGCGCGCCGCGGTCTTGTACGTTTTTTGCGTGGCCGCCGACCAGTCCGCCGTCTCCGCCTGGCGCCCGCGCGTCCCGGGTGTCGTGGAGGTCTTCCACGCCCACTTCACCGAGTACGCGTACCCGATGCACGTCCACGACGCCTGGACGCTGCTGATCGTCGACGACGGCGCCGTACGGTACGACCTCGACCGGCACGAGCACGGCACCCCGCACGACACCGTCTCGCTGCTGCCGCCGCACGTGCCGCACAACGGCTCCCCCGCCACCCCGCGCGGCTTCCGCAAGCGGGTGCTGTACTGGGCGGCAGCCACCTGGGCGACGAGCTGATCGGCCCGGCCGTGGACGGCCCCGACCTGCGGGACCCGGTACTGCGGCTGCGGGTCGGGCAGTTGCACTCCGTGCTGGGCCGGCCCGGCGACGAGCTGGAGGCGGAGAGCCGGCTGGCGCTGGTCGGGGAGCGGCTGCGGGAGCATCTGCGGCGCCGGGACGCCGGCGCCCGCCGGCCCGGCCGCGGCCCCGCTCTCGCCCGGTCGCTGCGCGAGCTGCTCGACGAGCACGTCACCGAGGGGCTGGTGCTCGCCGACGCGGCACGGCTGCTGCACGCCCATCCGGCCCACCTGGTGCGGGCGTTCAGCGGCGCCTACGGCATCCCCCCGCACCAGTACCTGACGTCCCGCCGGGTCGGCCGGGCCCGGCGGCTGCTGCTGGACGGGCTGCCGCCGGGCGAGGTGGCCGCGGCCACCGGGTTCTGCGACCAGGCCCATCTCACCCGGCACTTCAAGAGACTGGTGGGCGTGCCGCCCGGGCGCTACCGGCTCAGTGCCCGGTGAGGGAGCGCCGGGTCACCTGACGTCGACGTAGTCGCCGGCGGCCGTGGCGCCGCCGGTCGTGGACGTCTCGCCGTACGTCCAGCGCCAGTAGCCGTCCGCGGCAGCGGTGACCGTGGTCTTGAGGTAGCCCGCGGAGTCGGCCTGCACGATCTTGACGGTGGAGTAGGTGCTGGTGCCCGCCTTGCGGAACTGCAGCTTGGCCGACTTGCCGCCGAAGCCCGTGTAGGTGTGCTTCACCCAGTCGGCGCGGGTGAGCCGGCCGGTCACGGTGATCTTCCCGCCCTTGGCGACGGGCTCGGGCGAGGCGTTGACGGTGGCCTTGCCCGCGCGCTTGACCTGGACGGAGCTCAATCCGGTCAGGTACTCCTCGCCCTTGAAGTTCTCGTTCGAGTCCCACAGGCGCACCCAGACGGCCGTCTTCCAGGTGGTCGCGTCGTTGTTGGAGTCGAGCCGCGAGCGCGGGTCGATGTACAGCTCGCCCTCGCAGTCGGCGGCGCGCGGACCGGCCGGGCTGCAGCTGGTGAAGCCCGTGTAGATGCCGCCGGACTCGGCGCCCTTGGCGGCCGTGGTGTCGTGGTACAGGTACGGGAACGGGGTGACGTCGTCGGCGGTGACGCCGGACGGCAGGGACATGTGGAAGGTGAAGCCGGGCCGCACCTCGGCGGTGGTGCCCACGACGACGGGCTTGCCCTTGTTCACGACCAGGTTCGACACCGTGACGCCGGTGTCCGCCGCCGCCGCGGACGGCGCGGCGTACGCCCCGAGGGCGAGCGCTCCCGCGAGCGCGGCCGCGGAGCCCGATCTTCCTGCGCGCATGCACAACCTCTTGCTGGTGAGAGAGCGGTAAGGACCCGGTGAGAATCCGGGTCGCCGCAGGCTAACAGCACGCGGGGAAGGGCCGCTTGGGACCCCGGGGCCGGGTCCCGTCCGTCAGTCGGCCGGACGCTCTAGGAGGTGGCTGAAGGCGTCCAGGTTCCGGGTCGACTCGCCGCGCGACACCCGCCAGGCGTACTCCTTGCGGATCGCCGAGGCGAAGCCCATCTCCAGCAGGGTGTTGAAGGCGCCGTCGGCGGCCTCCAGGACCTGGCCGAGGAGGCGGTCGGTCTCCTCGGGCGTGACGGCGGCCAGCGGCAGCCGGGCGGTGACGTAGATGTCGCCGAGCCGGTCGACGGCGTAACTCACGCCGAACAGCTTGAGGTTGCGCTCCAGCAGCCAGCGGTGGACGCCCGCCTCGTTCTCGTCCGGGTGCCGGATGACGAAGGCGTTGAGGGAGAGGGTGTGGCGGCCGACGATGAGGCTGACCGTGGTGGAGAGCTTGCGGGTGCCGGGGAGCTTGACGACGTACGTCCCGGTCTCGGGGCTCTCCCATTCCAGCTCGGCGTCCTTCAGGACGTCCTCGACGACCTGCGTGGCCTTCTCGACATCACCCATGCTGGGAGCGTACGCGACGGCGGTGGGACTGGGTCGCGGCCGTGTAGACGTCGGCGGTCGCGGCCGCCGCTGTGTCCCAGCCGAAGCCCAGCGCGTGCCGGGCGGCGGCCGCGCCCATGCTGTCCGTCAGCGCGGGGTGATCGGCGAAGCGGGCCAGCACGCGCGCGTACTCGGCCGGGCGGTGGCCCTGCACGAGGAAGCCGGTGGCGCCGTCGCGCACGGCCACCGGCAGCCCGCCGACCGAGGCGGCCAGCACCGGGGTCCCGGCCGCCTGCGCCTCTATGGCGACCAGCCCGAAGGACTCGCTGTAGGACGGCATGACCAGGACGGAGGCCGCCCGGAGCCAGTCCGCGAGCTGCTCCTGCCCGACCGGCGGGCGGAACTGCACGACGTCGGCGATGCCGAGGCGCGCGGCGAGCTTCTGCAGGCCCTCGGGCCGGGCGAGACCGCTGCCGCTGGGCCCGCCGACGACCGGTACGACGATCCGGGAGCGCAGCTCGGGCCGCTCGTCCAGCAGGGCGGCGACCGCCCGCAGCAGCACGTCCGGCGCCTTCAGGGGCTGTATGCGGCCCGCGAAGAGGGGGATCAGGGCGTCCTGCGGGAGACCGAGGCGGGCACGGGCGGCGGCGCGGCCGTCGGCGGGGCGGAACCGGTCGAGGTTCACGCCGGGGTGGACGACGGCGACCTTGCCGGGGTCCGCCGCGTAGTGCCGGGCGAGTTCGCCGGCCTCCTCCTCGGTGTTGGCGATGAGGCGGTCGGCGGCGGCGACGATCTGGGTCTCGCCGATGACGCGGGCGGCGGGCTCGGGGGTGTCGCCGTCGGCCAGGTTGGCGTTCTTGACCTTGGCCATGGTGTGCATGGCGTGCACCAGCGGCACGCCCCAGCGCTGGGCGGCGAGCCAGCCGACATGGCCGGAGAGCCAGTAGTGGGAGTGGACGAGGTCGTAGTGGCCCGGGCGGTGGCCGGCCCACGCCTGCATCACGCCGTGCGTGAAGGCGCAGAGCTGGGCGGGCAGGTCCTCCTTGGCCAGGCCCTCGTAGGGACCGGCGTCGACGTGCCGGACGAGGACGCCCGGGGCGAGGTCGACGCGGGGCGGCAGGCCGCCCTCGGTGGCCCGGGTGAAGATCTCCACCTCGATGTTGATCGCGGCCAGCCGCTGGGCCAGTTCCACGATGTAGACGTTCATGCCGCCGGCGTCACCGGTTCCCGGCTGGTGCAGCGGCGAGGTGTGCACGGAGAGCATGGCGACGCGGCGCGGTCTGCGGTGCAGCCTGAGCCGCGGGGACGCCGCCGGGGAGCGACGCCCGAGCCTGCCGGCGTACTGGCTCACGTGGCGTTCCTCCTCGGTGCGGGCATGCCTGCCGGAGGACCTACCGCGCCCTCCTGGGAGTGCAACAGCCGACGGGTGCCCTGCCATTTCCCGATCACGCGCCTTTACCGAATCATGACCTGGTCTCGCTCAACCGTTCGACTGGAGCGTGCGTGGGCCGCGGCGGGAACCCGGACGGAGACCGAGCGGAGCCGGCCGCCGCGGGGCCCCGCTTACCCTCGTAGTCATGACCGCCCGCGCCACGCCCCTCCCCCACGCCCGGCGCCGCCCGAGCGGGGCGGGCGCCGTGGTGGGGAACGTGACGCGCGGCACCACCAACCCCAACCGGCTGCGCCGCATGGACCGCTGGATCGCCGCCACGCACGGCGCCGCCCTGCGCCGCGCGGCCGACCCGGTGGCGATCGATCTCGGGTACGGGGCCGCGCCCTGGACCGCCGTCGAACTGCTCGGCCGGCTGCGCACCGTCGCGCCCCGCGCCCGCGTGGTGGGCGTCGAGATCGAACCGGCGCGGGTCGCGGCCGCCCGGCCGTACGAGCGGGACGGACTCGCCTTCCGGCACGGCGGCTTCGAGATCCCCGTGCCCGGGCGCCCGGTGCTGGTGCGGGCCGCGAACGTGCTGCGGCAGTACGACGAGGACCAGGTCGCCGCCGTGTGGCAGCGGCTGTGCGCGCGGCTCGCGCCGGCGGACGCCGGCTCGCCCGGTGGGCTGCTGGTGGAGGGGACCTGCGACGAGATCGGCCGGCGGCACGTATGGGTGGCGCTGGGTCCGGAGGGCCCGCGGACGGTGACCTTCGCGACCCGGCTCGGCTCGCTCCAGCGGCCGTCCGACCTCGCCGAGCGGCTGCCGAAGGCGCTGATCCACCGGAACGTCCCCGGCGAGCCGGTGCACTCCTTCCTGCGCGACTTCGACCGCGCCTGGGCCGCCGCCGCCCCCTACGCCTCGTACGGCGCCCGCCAGCGCTGGATCCGCGCGGTGCGGGACCTCACCGCCGACTGGCCCGTGACGGACACCGCCGCGCGCTGGCGGCAGGGTGAAGTGACGGTCGCCTGGGACGCGTTGGCGCCGCGCGCCCACTGAAACCGCGCCAACCGGCGCGCATCCGCGCGAACCCGCGCCGACTCGCCGCCGGGAACGATCTCGGTGCGTCGTTCGTCACATCGTCGAGAAGATCGTCGTGACGGGCGCCGGCCAGGGGAAGCGGGGACGGGGCGATGGGTGACCGGGGCGTGCCCGAGGGCGCCGCGGCGGGCGGAAACCCGACTTCCCATGACCTCTGTCGTTTTGCGCGCCGCCATGGCACGATCCTCGGACGACCACAAGTTACTGACGGTTAACCAGCTTGGGGGACTGTATGGGGACGGGCAAGCGCGGCCTGCTCATGGCCGCCGTGACCGTGGTCTGCGCGGTGACCGTGCTGACGGCGCCCGGCACGGCGTTCGCCGCTCCGACTCCCACACCGAGCGGGAGCGCGACACCGGGCGCGTCCCCGAGCCCGGCTCCCCCGCCGAACAGGGACCTGGAGCAGGTCCGCGCGAGACTCGACCGGCTCTACCACGACGCGGCCGTGGCCACCGACGCCTACAACGCGGCCGAGGAGAAGACGAAGAAGCAGTCGGCCCGGATCGCCGCGCTCACCAAGAAGATCACCGAGGGCCAGGAGAAGCTGGAGCGGCTCAGGAACCAGGCCGGCGCGTCGGCCCGGGCCCAGTACCGCAACGGCGGACTGCCGCCCACGGCCCAGTTCCTGCTCAGCGACGACCCGCAGCGCTTCGTCGACGGCGCCGGGACGGTGCTGAACGGCCAGCGGGCCACCCACAAGCTGATCGGCGAAATGACCCGCACCCAGGCGGACTTGCGGGACTACGCCGACGACGCCGCCGCCCAGTGGAAGAAGCTCGAACTCAACCGCAAGGCCAAGGCCGCCGCCAAGAAGCGGATCAAGCGGCAGATCTCGGCGGCCGAGCAGCTCGAGAACCGGCTCGAGGAGAAGGAGAAGGAGCGGCTCGCCCAACTGGAGGCGCAGGCCGCCGCCAAGGCCCAGACGAAGTGGCTGGACAGCGGCGTCCTCGACGACATCGGCGCCAAGGCCTCCAAGCAGGGCCGCGCGGCGGTGGAGTTCGCCACCGCCCAGCTCGGCAAGCCGTACGTGTGGGGAGCCGAGGGCCCCGACTCCTTCGACTGCTCGGGCCTGACCTCCCAGGCCTGGGCCGACGCCGGCCGGCCCATCCCGCGCACCTCGCAGGAGCAGTGGAAGCGGCTCCCGCACGTCGCCGTCGAGGACATGCGCCCCGGCGACCTCATCATCTACTTCGGCGACGCCAGCCACGTCGCGATGTACGCCGGCGACGGCAAGATCATCCACGCCCCGCGGCCGGGGCGGACGGTGACGGTGGCGGGCGCGGGCACGATGCCGATCCTGGGCGTCGTACGTCCGGACGCGTGACCCAGGTCATGTGACGGCCCGCACGCCGGGCGACGCACACCCTCCGGCGGCCCCCCGCGGGCCCCGTCGCACCCCGTCCGTGTGACCCACCGCACGGCCAACCGCCTTACGGACGGGGCGATCAGTGAGCTTCGTCATCCCCGCCGCCCGGGCGGGCTGTCCAACTGCGGTACGAATCGCGGCATATGACAGGGGCCTGCGCGCGAGCGACGCGGCTCACACCATTCCGTCGAGGCGGGCAGTACCGCTAGGGTCACCCGTCGGTGGGTCGAGGTCCCTCGCCCCGCCTGCCCTCGGGGGGAGGGAAGGAAAACAGGACGATGCCCGTACCCGTACCGCGGCAGAGAGCGATCCCGGCCGTGGAGAGTGGTCAGGCGCAGGCCGTCGCTCAAGGCGGCCCCCTCAAGGAAGAGGCTCACCGCAACGCCACGGCCGGCGCCAACAGCGCCACTCTCACCCTGCTGCTGATCGAGGACGATCCGGCAGGCCTGCCGATCGTGCCCGACATGCTGGACTCCTCCGGCAAGCCGGTCCGTGTCCGCCGCGCCCGCAACCTCACCGAGGCCGAGCGGCTCCTCACCGACGACGTCCACTGCATCCTGCTGGACCTCGCCCTCCCGGCGCCCGGCCGGGCGCACGACGAGGACGCCGACGAGCTGGCCGTGCTCCGGCACGTGCTCCAGCTCGCGCCCCGGCACGCCGTGCTCGCGCTGACCGCCTCCGGCGACGCCGAGCGCGGCGCCGAGGCCGTGCGCGTCGGCGCCCAGGACTACCTGTTCCGGGACGAGCTGGACGGCCGGCTGCTCAGCCGTGCCATCCGCTACGCGGTGGAGCGCAAGCGTTCCGACACCGCCGAGCGGCGGCTCGCCGAGGGCAAGCTGCGCGCCCAGGAGAACCGCCGGCTGGAGCGGGGCCTGCTGCCCACGCCCCTGCTGGAGGGCTCCTCGCTGCGCTTCGCCGCCCGCTACCGGCCGGGGCGCTCCCGGGCCCTGCTCGGCGGCGACTTCTACGACGCCGTACGCACCCCCGACGGCACCGTGCACGCCATGATCGGCGACGTCTGCGGCCACGGCCCGGACGAGGCCGCGCTCGGCGTGGAGCTGCGCATCGCCTGGCGCGCGCTGACGCTCGCCGGGCTGTGCGGGGACGAGCTGCTGGGCACCCTCCAGGAGGTGCTGGAGCACGAGCGCGCGGACGAGGAGATCTTCGCGACGCTGTGCACGGTGGACATCGCGCCCGACGGCCGCCGGGCGGGCCTGTGCCTGGCCGGTCACCCGTCGCCGCTGATCGCCCGCCCCGGCCGGGCCCCGAAGCTGCTGCCGTACGAGAACAACGGCCCCGCCCTCGGCCTGCTGCCCGGCGCCCGCTGGCCCCGGATGCAGGTGGAGCTGGGCGCCGAGTGGAGCCTGATGCTCTACACCGACGGCCTGATCGAGGGCCGCGTCGGCACGGACGGCGAGCGGCTCGGCCAGGACGGCATGGTGGACATGATCCGCCGCCAGCTGGCCGAGGGGCTGCGCGGCGAGGACCTGCTGCGGGCCGCCGTGAGCGAGGTCCGCGACCTCAACGGCGGCGAGCTGACCGACGACGTGGCGGTGGTCCTGCTGGACCGCACGGCCTGACCGCGCGGCGGCCCGCCGTCAGCGGCCGCCGTTGTACGGGCCGTAGGGGCCGTCGCTGCTGCTTCCGCCGCGGCGGCGGCCCCAGCCGCTGCCGCCGGAGACCTGCTTGAGCGCGGGACGCACGTCGACGATGTAGACGATGCTCGCGATCACGCCGGCGATCGGCAGGATCGACAGGAGCGAGAACAGGTAGCTGACCACGAGCGCGATGCCGAGGATGATCAGCCAGAAGACCTTGTTCTGCTTGTCGGCCGCGCGGAAGGCGTCCTCGCGCCGGAAGGCGGCGTCGAACAGCCCGAACGCGGCGATGGCCATCATGACGATCTTCAAGATCCCCATGAACCCCGCGAAGCCCAACATCAGCATGCTGTCCACCGCCCGTTTCTCCTGATCCGTACGCGGTCACCGTACCCGTAGAACGGGCCGGGCACCCCAAGGGTGCCCGGCCCGTTCAGGTCCTGCCGGCCGTTCTGCCGGACCTGCTCACTTGGCCGGCGGCGTCGTCTTCTTCGCGGTGGTGGTGGTGGGGGTGACCTTGCGCGGCGCCGGGGCCTTCTTCGATGCGGAGTCCTTGGCCGCGGGCTCCTTGACGGCGGACTCCTTGACCACGGGCTTCTTCACGGCGGCGGGCTCGGTCCTGACCACGGCCGGCTTCGGTTGCGTCCGGACCTCGCCCGGCTCGGGCTTGCCCTCGACGGCGATGGCCAGGTCCTCGATCTCCTCGGCGGCCTCGCCGCGCCAGTTGCGCACGGTCTGCTCACCGTGCTCGGCGACCTTCTCGTAGGCCTCGCGCGCCTTGACGGCGTACTCGGCGGCGACGCCGACCCCGCGCAGGGCGAGGTCCTGGGCGTTCTCGCCCAGCTTCTTCAGGTCGACGTCCAGGGTGCCGATGAACTCGTTGACCTTGGCCTGCAGGGTCGTCTGGGCCTCCTTGGCCCGGCTGGCGGCCCGCTCCTGCACGGCCTTCGGGTCGGTGTTGCGCACCGCGTCGATGCGGGCCGGCGCCTCGGCGCGCAGCTGCTCGACCAGGGCGGGCACCTTCTTGGCCTGCTGGAGCGCGAGGTCGGCGGTGCCGGCGGCGAAGTAGAGGGGCTTCGGGTCGCTGAGGGTCTTGCGCAGGTCGTCGGTGATGGCCATGGTGATGGTCCTCCCGGATTCGCGTTCGGCTGAGGTTGGTGTGTCCGCGGTCTGGGCGGCCGGGCCCTGGTCCGGCTATCCGGCCGTCCGCCGCGGACCGGCATCACTGCCGCCGGCCGTGCGGATGCCGCGTTCGGCGGTGTCGCCCGGGACTTCGGCGCCTTCGGTCCGCTCCGCCGCGTGCCCCTCCCGCGCCGCCGGCTCGCCGACCCCGAATCCGTTCTCCTTGCGGAAGGACTCGTAGATCTGGAGCAGCACCTGCTTCTGCCGCTCGTTGAGCGAGGGATCGGCGAGGATGACGGCGCGCGTCTCGACCTCGTCCCGGTCCCGTTCGGCGTCGAGGATGCCGGCGCGGACGTACAGCGTCTCGGCGGAGATGCGCAGCGCCTTGGCGACCTGCTGCAGCACCTCCGCGCTGGGCTTGCGCAGCCCGCGCTCGATCTGGCTCAGGTACGGATTGGACACCCCGGCGGCATCGGCGAGCTGCCGCAGCGAGAGCTGGGCGTTTCGCCGCTGCTCGCGCAGGTACTCACCGAGATTGCCGACGTTGAGCGATGCCATGACTCCACCATGCCGCACTTCCGCTAACAATTGCAAGCATCTGCTTGCAAGAGTGCGCCACGCCACGCGCGGAGTTCACCCGCTCGTCCCAGTGCCGGCCCCCTCCGGGGCCCGAGCCGCACGGAAACTCGCTGGCGTCCCGGCGGCTCCGGACGTGAGACTGCCGCGGTGACGCTGCACGAGGACGAGATCCCGGTCGACGAGACGCTCATCCGGTCGCTGCTGCGGGCCCAGTGCCCGCAGTGGGCCGGCCTGCCGTTGTCGCCCGCGGGCTCCGGCTCGGACAACACCATGCACCGGCTGGGCGACGACCTGCTGGTACGGCTGCCGCGGACCGCCGACGGGCGGTCCGTGCGCAAGGAACAGCAGTGGCTCCCCCGCCTGGCGCCGCTGCTGTCCCGCCCGATTCCCGAGCCCGTGCACGCCGGGACGCCCACCGGCGCCTTCCCCGCCGTCTGGTCCGTGCACCGCTGGATCGACGGCGACGAGGCCGGCCCGCACACCGTCCGGGACTGGGCGGCCTACGGCGCCGACCTGGCGGCGGTGGTGCGGGAGCTGCACGCCGTCGACCTCATGGGGGCGACGCGGGCCGGGGACCTGAGCTGGTACCGCGGCGGCCTCCTCGGGCCCTGCGACGAGTGGGTCGGCGCGGCCTTCGAGGACTGCCGGGCCACCGTGGGCCAGGAGATGGACGTCGACCTCCTGGAGCGGCTGTGGCGGGCGGCGCTCGCCCTGCCCGACCCCTGCGGACCCCATGTGTGGCTGCACGGCGACCTCAAGCCGACCAACGTGCTGGTCCGGGACGGCGCGCTGCACGCCGTCATCGACTTCGGAGCGCTCTCCGTCGGCTTCCCCGACGCCGAGCACGCCCCCGTGTGGGACCTGCCGCCCCAGGCGCGCCAGGCCTACCGGGACGCCCTGGACCTCGACGACGCGACCTGGGCGCGCGCCCGCGCCTGGGCGATCGCGGTCGGGGTCAGCGGGGTCTCCTACTACTGGCACACCTGGCCCGCCTTCGTCGCCGAGTGCCGGGCCCGGCTCCGGGCGATCGTCACCGACGCCGCGGCCGGCTGAGCACCGGGGCCGGCAGCCGCAGCCAGTCCGCCACGGCGCCGAAGTCCGCCCCGGTCAGGCCGTACCGGTGGTCGACCCGGTGCAGGAGGGCGGGCGCGCGGTGGTGGACGGCGACCCAGGAACGGTCGGCCTCGGTCAGCTCGTCGTCGATCCAGACGAAGGGGCGGCCCGCCGCCCAGGCGACCAGCGGGCGGGTCTTCCAGTGCAGCAGGCCGGGCGGCTCGTCCTCGTCCGGCCACCGCACGACGGGCAGCGCGGGCAGCCCGAGCCACGGCGCCAGGCACGCGTTGGCGTCGTCCATCCAGGTCGTCGCCCACACCAGTTCGCAGCCGAGCCCGCGGAGTCGCGCGCCGAGCGCCGGGTCGACCCGGTTCAGCAGGGGGTGGCCGCCCGCGTCCGGCGGCCCGGCGAGGCCGCGGTCGAACACCGGATAGGCCCCGTCCGACGCCCCGAACGGGATGAGCGGCCCGTCCACGTCGAGGAAGAGCAGCATCACCGTCCAGGATGCCCTTCGCCGGGCGCCGGCTGAAGAGCGTCACCGGAACGGCAGCGGCCGGGAGTGGACGACGTCCAGGCGGGGGACGGCCATGGGGGGAGCCTGGGCGCAGGGCCCGTCCCGGCTCACGCCAGAGCGCGGGCCAGGTACGGGTTCGCGGTCGGGCGGCGGGTGGGCAGGCCGAGGGAGGCGGTCGCGGCGGCCAGCGTCATGGCGTACGAGTCGACGGCCCGGCGGACGTTGGGGGCGTCCAGGCTCGCGCCGGTCACCAGGCGGTCCAGGTCCACGTAGGCCGAGCGCACGATCTCGATCCAGCGGTAGACCCGCCAGTCCTGCGGCCAGTCGACGGTGTGCCCGGGGGCCAGCAGCTTCTGCCAGCGCTGGAACATGCGGTCCCGGATCTCCGGGCGGGTCGGGGTGAGGTGCATGTGCCTGACCAGGTCGTAGAGCGGGTCGCCGACCACCGCCATCTCCCAGTCGATGATCGTCAGCGCCAGCCCGTCCGCACGGCGCACCAGGTTCCACGGATTGAGGTCGCCGTGCAGCAGGGCCGGCTCACGGCGGCTCACGGTGTGCCGGGCCAGGATCTGCCGGAGCCGGCCGGCGTCGGGCAGTCCGAAGAGCCGCGCCAGTTGCTGGGACTCCTTCGGCAGTTCCTCCACGAGCAGGACGAGCCGGTCGCTCAGCATGCCGTAGAAGTCCCCCTCGCCGCCCGCCGGGTCGAGCTCCTTGTAGCCCACCCGTGTCAGGGCGTGGAGCTGGTCCACCAGCCGGTCCGCCTCGTGCGGCAGCAGGCCGTGCACGGGGTGGTTGGGCGGATGCTCGCCGTCCCGCGGTCCCTCGTAGGTGTGGATGGCGAACTGCTCCCCCTGGTAGCTGGTCCCCAGGGCCAGGAGCTTGGGGGCCGCCACGCCCACGCCGGCGAGTTCGATGGCCCTCAGCACGGCGTGCTCGCTCAGGAAACCGCGCTCCCGGCGGCAGACGTTGGCCACCTTGCGCCGGACCACGACGGGGAAGTCGACCTCGGGGACCCGCACCACCGAGTTGAGGTGCCCGGTGCCCTTGAAGACCCGGCTGGCGGGTGTGGCGCCCTCCGCGAAGAGGGCCTGGCGCACCGCCGAGTGCGGGAAGTCCGGGTGCTCCGGGACGCGCTGGTCCTGGTGCCAGTCCCTGATCTTCGCCGACAGTCCGAGGCCGCCGTTGCGCGCGGCGCGCCAGCGGAAGAGGATCCGCTCGATCTCGCGCGCGTCCGGCAGATTGCCGAGGCGGAGCGGGCCGGCCGCCGCCTCCAGGGCGCGCCGCACCGCCGCGGTCGCGTCGTCCAGGCTCTTCTGGTCGGGTGACGCGTGCAGGGAGTCGGCCGCCCGCATCACGTCCGGGTAGACCGACTGGGCCCGCTCGAAGGCGATGTAGTGCCGCAGGTCCTTGGCGAGCCCGTTGACGGCCGCGGGACGGATCAGCCGCATGGCGTCCGCCCAGGCGTCGATCACCTCGTTCCACTGGTGCGCGGGGTACTGCATGCGGACCAGGTGGGTCGCCAGGTCGTGCAGGGGGTCGCCGTAGGTCGCGAGCTCGAAGTCGACGCAGATCAGGGGCGGGTCACCACCGTAGGACATGATCAGGTTGTCGCGGTGAAGATCGGCGTGGAGCAGGCTGTAGGGGCGCCGGGCCATGGCCGGGACCCGCTCGGCGAACCGCGTCAGGGCGTCCTCCGGGATGCCGAGCGCGGCGAACAGTCCGCCGAAGCCCGGCCAGTTCGCCCGTCTGATCTGACGGTCCGCCATATGGGCCAGCGTCTGCAGGAAGCCCTGGCTGTCCTTGTCGTTGCGCGGCCAGACGGCCGGCAGGGGCGGCAGCGCCTCCCTGCGCACCTGCGCCATCTGCCCGAGCAGACCGGCCAGGGCCTTGACGAGCAGGGCGTCGACCGGCTTGCCGTTCTCGCACACGCTGGACAGCGGCACGCCCTCGACATAGCTGTGGATCGCGTAGCCGTCACCCTTGGCCAGGCACTGCGGGACGTGCGGCAGGATGCCCTTGATGGCGTCCAGGATCGCCGACTCGTCCTGCCAGGTCCTGATCACGACCGGCAGCGCGTCGCCCCGGCGGACCCGCACCGTCACGGAGGTGCCGGTGTCCCGCCCCAGCAGGTGCCGCACGTCCTCGGTGACCGGCAGCACGTAGTTCCGGTTGTGGTGCCCGCTGCTCGCCACGCCCCGTTCGGCGGCTCTGCGGACGAATGCGCTGACGGCGCCGGGCCAGGCGCCTTCCCCGGGGTACCGACGGGGAAGAGAGGGTGCGCCCACTGGCCGCTCCGGGTGATTCGCGCGAGAGAGACGGAAGGTATGCCAAACATTAGGTGCAGGTGATTCCAGGCACGACCGGAATGGGCCTCGAATGGTCACAACGGGTGGTCTGCCGGGTTTCGAGGCCGGTCGCCGGGCGTGCTGGTTCGCCGTCTCCATGCACGGGGAGCAGACCGACCGGTGCAGCGGTGCGGGAATGCTAGCGCACGGGCGCCGCCCTCCGGGGCGCCCCGCGCTATTCGGCGAGGCGGTCCCAGACCGAGTCGAACCACGCCTGCATGCTGCCGACGAACACCGATCCGGGCGAGCTCGGGTCGCCGTCCTTCACATGGTGGGTCAGGGTGGCGCCCAGGCCGAGCACGTCGAGGGCGGTGATCACCTCTCCGTCGTCGAGCATGATCGGACGTTCGATCACCTCGTACATGCCGTGCAGCGCCTCGACGCCGTTGAGCAGGTAGAGCTTGCACACGGGGGTGAGCTGGGCGTACCGGACAAGGAACTCCACGGACGGGACCAGCCCCTCCGTCATCAGTTCGCCCAGCATGGTCCGCAGGGACTGCGTGTGGCGCCGGCCGATGGCCCGCAGGCGCTTCTGGGGGCGGTCGTCCGCCCGGTCGTCCCTGTTCCGCGGATAGGGCAGGACCAGCGACTCGGAGGGCAGCAGTACGCGCAGGGCGATGCGCTGCGGACGGATGATGCCGGCGCGGATGCGCTCCACCTGCAGGCGGATGTGCGCGTCCAGCGTCTCGGACGTCAACGTGTAGACGTCCAGGTTCACTTCGGCGCGTTCGAACGCCTCGCTGATGAGCGGGCCCAGGGTCGCTCCTCGGCTCGACCGGGTGGCCTTGGGCGTCGCGGACTGTATGAGCTGGGTCTTGACCACCCGCCAGCCGCTGCCCTGGCGGGACTCGATCCAGCCCTCGTCGGCCAGTTCGCGCAGGGCCCGCTGGACCGTGTCCCGGGAGACCTCGAGCTCCTCGGCGAGGTCGCGCTCCGAGGGCAGGAAGGAACGCAGCCGGTACGTCCCGTCGGTCATCCTGGAGCGCAGCTCACCGGCGACACGCTGGAACTTCCTGCCCTGGCCGCCCTCACTGGTCTGCTGGTCGTCCACAACAGGACCGTACCGCTTTCCGTCCACCGGCAAACCGGGCGCACGGCCAACTCGTCAGCTATTTCCGCCTGTTGGTTAAGCGATCAGCCGGACCGGGCAGACCAGAACCAGTCCAGCAGGCCAATTGGACCGAGTCTTGGACGGTTGCCGGAAGTGGACGGAAGGTGGGGGGCCATGCTCCTGCTTCAGATCGTCAGAGCGGTTTTCGAACTCCTTCTCGGTGCAGAGGCGCAGGCCAGGCTCGGCGTCGCCGGCGTGCTGCTCCTGACCACCGTGGCGGTGGGCGTACGGGCGCGGCGGGCCGGCCTCGCCGTCGGGGCCGCCGTGCTCTTCACGCTGCTGATGGCTCAGGCCTGAGCCAGCACCTCTCTCAGCACCGACTGCAGCGAACGCACGGTGCGGGTGGCTCCGGCCTCCCGCAGCAGCTTCTCCTTGCGCTCGTTGCGCGCGTAGCCGAGGAAGGGGACGCCCGCGCTGTTCGCCGCGAGCAGGTCCGAGGGCGTGTCGCCGATCATCAGGGCGGTCCCGGGGGCCGCGCCCATCGCGCTCAGGGCACGGTTCAGGCAGTGCGGGTCCGGTTTGAGGTGATGGAGGTCCTGGCTGCGACCGTAGATGTGCGGCGTGAAGCAGTCCACGAGACCCCGGCCCGCCAGGTACTCGCGCACCACCCGCGGCGAGTTGTTGGTGGTGATGGCGAGCCGGGAGCCGACCGCCGTCCAGGTGCGGATCAGCGGATCGGCGTACGCCGTGGGCATCGCCGATCCGGTGGCCCGCAGCTCCTCCTGGGTGAGGCGTTCCTCGAGCTCACCGACCAGGTCGCTGCCGGGGTGCCTGCGGTCCACGGCGCGCAGCACGACGTGCGGGTCCAGGGACTCCCGTTCCTCTTGGGTGAGCAGGCCGTGCAGGCCCCGGCTCTCCAGCCAGCGGGCCAGGTCGACGGCCACCCGCTCCGCCGAGTGCCCGGCGAAGAGCCGGCAGATCGGCCCGTCGAAGTCCCACAGCACGACACGTGCGCGTCTGATCAGATTCCGCAGTTCCTCGGTCTCGTCCTCGGTCTCGTCCTCGGTCTCTTCCGTCACCGGTTCGGTCCGCGTCGCATCAGAAGTCACTAGGAGAGTGTCAGGTCCGTCGTGATGGTTTCCCAGAGGGCGTCGAACCACTTCTGCGATTGCTCCACGAATGCGGCGTCCCGCTGGCCGGCCCGCCTCTCGAAGGAGAAGAGCAGGGACTCGGAGCCGAGCGTGTCGTACATCTCCAGTGTTCCGGAGTCGGTGGGCTCCTCGCGGCGGGTGACCATGTAGTGCGCGAAGAGCGCTTCCACGCCGTTGAGCAGGTACAGCTTGACCGGCGGGGTGAAGGGCAGGGCCCGGAAGGTGACGTGGACGTCGATGTCGTGCGTGGAGCGCAGGGCCCGCAGGTTGTACTGCAGGACCTGGCCCTGGGCGTTGCGCATCTCCAGCCAGCGCCGGTGCACGGGGTCGTCGTCGCCCCGCGCCTCGACCGAGACCGGGAAGGCGAGGTTGATGTCCCGGGACGGCAGCAGGACCCGCACGTCGATCCGGCCGGGGCGGATACGGCCCTCGTGGATCAGCCTCAGCGGTTCGCCGAGGGCCGGGATCAGGCTCTGCGCGGTCAGGCACACGGCGTCGATGCGCACGTGCGGGGCCGCGAAGGCCTCGGTCAGCCGGGGGGCGAGGCCCACCATCGTCGGCTGGGGCTCGTCATGGGCGGGGGCGGGCTCGGCGACGCGCGGTGGACTGCCCTTGCTGACGCCGCTCAGCAGACCGTCGTCCGCCAACGCCCGCAGGGCCTGCCGTACGGCCCCGCGCTCCACGCCGAACTCGACGGCGAGCTCGGCCTGGGTGGGCAGGCGCTCCCCGGCCTTCAGCTCGCCGGTGCGGATGCGTTCCCGCAGGACGTCGGCGATCTGCCGGGACGTGAGCCTGCCGCTGCCGTTCACTGCCACGTTCTCCTGAGCCACAACCAAACGCTACAACCCTGATCCATCTGACGGGAGTTGTCGCCAAGTTGTTTATGAGTATGGACCAAGTGGGGACAACTTAAACAGAGTTGGCTGCCAACTCGGGCGAGTTGGCAGACTGAAAGGGGGAACGTCCATGCCTGTCCTCGCGCTCCTCTGCGCCGTCCTCGTCGTCGGCTTCGAACAGCTCGTCGAATGGAAGTACGGCGCCGCCGGTCTGGTCGGCCTGCTGCTGCTCTCCGTGGGCATCAAGGCCAAGAGCCCGGCGGTCAGCTCCGCCGGGGCCCTGCTGCTCGCCCTGCTCCTCGCCGGCCCGGCCCTGTGAACGGCGCCGGCGATCCCCCGGGCGCGCCCGGACAGCGCGCCTAGGGCGTGAGCAGCAGGTCCGAACTGATCGTCTCCCACAGTGCGTTGAACCACAGGTGGGACTGTTCCACGAACGTGGTGTCGCGCAGGTCCGCACCCTGCGCGAAGGGGAACAGCATCGACCGCGTGCCCTCGGCGTCGTAGAGCTGGAGGTGCTCGTGGTCGATCTCCCGCTCGCGGCGGGTGAGCGTGTAGTAGGCGAACAGCGCCTCGCTCCCGTTGAGCAGGTACAGCTTGACCGGCGGGGTGAAGGGCAGGGCCCGGAAGGACACGCGCACGTCCATGCCGTGAGTGGTGCGCAGCGCGAGCAGGTTGTCGCGCAGCACCTGGCCCTGGGCGTTGCGCATCTCCAGCCAGCGCCGGTGCACGGGATCGTCGTCGCCCTGCGCGTCGACGGAGACCGGGAAGGCGAGGTCGATGTTCCGGGACGGCAGCAGGACCCGCACATCGATCTTGGCCGGTTTCAGCCGTCCGGCGTGGATCTGCCGGAGCGGCTCCCCGATCGCCAGCGTGAGCGAGACGGCCGTCAGGCACAGCGCGTCGACCTCGACGTGCGGGGCGGCGAAGGCGGCCGCGATGCGCGGGGCGAGGCCGACCATGGTGGGCTGCGGCCCGGCCGCGGGGCCGGCCGCGGGCCCGGCCTGCTGGGCGAGGGCGGCCACGATGGCGGGGGCGCCCTTGGAGACGCCGGTCAGCAGGTGCTCCGACTGCAGGATGCGCAGCGCCTGGCGCACGGCGCCGCGCTCCACACCGAACTCGTCGGCCAGCTTGGCCTGGGTGGGCATGCGCTGGCCCGGCCGCAGGTCCCCGGACCTGATCCGGGCGCGCAGTTCGTCGGCCACCTCGCGGTGTGACGTGCGTGACCGCTGTGGCCTCTTCCGCCCATTGGCGGAGGCGTGTTCCGGGTCCACGAACGCACACTACAACTTCGCGCCAAGTTGCGGCAGTTCACGGAAAGGTGGTTATGAGCCGCTTCCAAACGGAGATAAGTACAGTGAAGTTGGTCGCCAACTTGGGCGACATGGTCGAGCTTCTCAGTGGTTGGCCGACCGGGCTCCCTTCCGGAGGGGAGCCGGGAGCCCGGGCAGGGGGCGGCCACCGGAGCGCACAGTCACAACTGAACGGCCCGTACGGCCCGCACAGCCACAACTGAACACGTCATCGCACAGCCACAACCGAACACCGTGACAACCGAACAGCTCGCTACGGATGAACAGCACGTGCCGCCGGCAGAAGGGACCTCAGAAGATGTCCGGGCACCACGGTCGCCCGGGCGTGCGCAGCAGGGCGTCGGCCTTACGGGCGGCGCCCTCTCGCTCTTCCTGGACCCGTCCGAGGGCCGCGAGCCGCACCAGGGACTCGTCCCCCAGCCACACCGTGCCCAACTCCGCGACCGGAAGCGTCAGATCGGCGCCCACCCCACCGGCCGGCCCGCAGGAGGCGCCCTGCGGCGAGGCCTCCAGCCGGAACCGCCCACCGGCCAGGCCGTCCGCGTCCACGACCTCCAGCACCAGCGAGCCCGTCCCGTCGTACGTGCGCGCCTCCAGGGCCCGTACGACGTCCAGGATCCGCACCCACAGCCAGTCCGCGTGGGCCGTCACCCGCGCCGCGCGGGGGTCGGGGAGGAAGAACGGCAGCAGGTCGTCCGGGCCGCGCCAGCCGCTCTTGACCTTCGTGATCCAGTCGATCGAGCACAGGAACCGCCACAGCGCCCGCTCCGCCGCCGGAGTGGCGGCGAGCAGCCAGTTGACGTCGGCGGTGTTGTGCGGCTGCTTGTCGTGCCAGCGGTCGTCCGACTCGTACGACACCAGGCCCTCGACCTCGCCGGAGGCCGACCGGTAGACGGCGTAGAACGGCTCGGTCCAGCCGCTGTCGCGGCCCAGGATCCCGGTGTTCAGCTGCCACCACAGCTCGTTCCTGCTGACCGCGCCGGGCTGGGCGCGGCGGACCCGCTCGTGCAGCCCGGGACCCAGCTCGCGGACGTCCTCCCCGTCCACCAGATCGATCCGACCGCCGTCCTCCGGTCCCGACCAGCGCGGATCGAGGCCGCTGCGGGGCACCTCGACGGTCCACTCGGTCGTCCAGGTCGCCGGGCCGAAGCCGTAGCGGCCGTAGATCGGGTACTCGGCGGCGATCAGCGTGGCGACGACGTCACCGCGCTCCTTCGCGGCCGCCAGGTCCCGCGCCATCATGCGGCTCAGCAGGCCGCGCCGGCGGTGGGTGGGGGTGACGGTGACGTTGGTGATGGCGTCCGCGGGCACGGCGCCGCCGCCCACCGCGGTGATCTCCTGGTCGAAGGAGCGGAAGGTCGCCACACAGCGGCCGTTGTCGAAGGCGCCGAGCGGCCGGCTTCCGGCCCAGTGCTTGCGGCGCCCCTCGAGCTGCTCGGGCTTGAGCACCGGCTCCTGGAGGAATCCGATGTTCCGCGCGCGCTGCCAGTCCTCGAAATCGGCCTCGGTCGCCGTGCGGATGTCGATCGTCATGGGGTCACGCTAGGCGGGCGCGCCGGACCCTGTCGCGCGGTTTTCCCTCCGTCCGGCCGTCCCCGCGCCGGTCAGGTCAGCAGGTCGTCGACCTGCGCCTCGCCCACCCGGTAACGGCGGGCGATCTCCCCGCTGCAGTCGTCCGTGACGCGCTGCAGGCGCTGGCGGCGCCGGGAGACCTCCTGCTCGTAGCCGATCAGACGGCCCATGGCGCAGGTCAGCTCCCGGTCGGTGCGGGCCCCGAGGTCCGACAGCTCGACCTCGCCGAGCATCTCCGCGGCCAGCAGCCGGTACTCCTCGTTGAGCGGGGTGCCGAGGGTGACGTGGCGGGCCGAGGAGCGCTGGCGGGCCGGGGCGTCGGTGAGGATCTCCGGGAGCCGCTCCACCACGGAGGCGTCCGCGGGCGCCGGTACGGAGGCCCGGCCGCGGCGGGCGAGTTCGGCGCGCAGGATGTCGATCCGGCCCTGCAGCAGCCGCCGCACGTAGCTGAGGTCCGCCTCGTCGCGCTGGGCGTCGCGGCGCAGGGCGCGCAGCTCGGGCAGGCTCGGCCGGGTCAGGTCGTACTCGGCCGGCTCCGCGGGCAGCGAAGGGCCGGGCTGCTCCTCGCCGCGCTGCGCGGGCGGCCGGTGCGTCTCCAGCCTTCCGGTACTCGGTGTGCTCATGTGCGTGTGACCGTCCCCTCGACCGGCGTGTGGGAGCATCGTGCCACCCCAAGTCGCCGCTATGTGACCGAGTGCCCCCGAACGGCCCCACATGGGGGCGTAAGGATCAATAATGGGCCGACCGTGTCCGGGGCCCGGCCACCCGGCATGATGGTCGGCATGCGTGCGGTGGTGCAGAGGGTGGACGGCGCGAGCGTCGTCGTGGACGGCGAGACGGTGGGCGCGATCGAGGGCGAGGGCCTGTGCGTCCTGGTCGGCGTCACCCACGAGGACACCAAGGAGAAGGCGGCCCAGCTCGCCCGCAAGCTCTGGTCGATCCGGATGCTGCAGGACGAGCGGTCGTGCAGCGACGTCGACGCCCCGCTGCTCGTCGTCAGCCAGTTCACCCTGTACGGCGACGCCCGCAAGGGGCGCCGCCCCACCTGGAACGCGGCCGCGCCCGGCGATGTCGCCGAGCCGCTGGTGGACGAGGTCGTCGCCCAGCTGCGGGCGCTGGGCGCGACGGTGGCGACGGGGCGGTTCGGGGCCCGGATGCGGGTGTCCCTGACGAACGACGGGCCGTTCACGGTGCTGCTGGAGATGTGACGCGCCCGCCGCGGGCCTGCCGCCGTAGGCCCCTCGGCGGGCGAGGGCGCTACGGCTCGACGATCACTTCCTGGGCGGCGGCCGTCTCCCCGGCCACCAGCCGGGCGTCCAGCGGTACGTTGCGCTTGACCAGGGCGAGGGCCACCGGGCCCAGTTCGTGGTGGCGCACGGACGTGGTCACGAAGCCGATCCTGCGGCCGTCGGGCCCCTCGTCCGCGAGGCGGATCCCGGTGCCGTGGGCGGGCAGGTGCACCTCGCTGCCGTCGAGGTGCAGGAAGACCAGCCGCCGGGGCGGCTTGCCCAGGTTCTGCACCCGGGCCACCGTCTCCTGGCCGCGGTAGCAGCCCTTCTGGAGGTGGACGGCGGTGCCGATCCAGCCCAGCTCGTGCGGGATGGTGCGGTGGTCGGTCTCGAAACCGAGGCGGGGGCGGTGGTGCTCCACGCGCAGCGCCTCGTGGGCGAGCAGGCCGGCCGCGGGGCCGGACCTCGCGGCGAACGACTCCAGCTCGGCGCGCGGCAGGAAGAGGTCACGGCCGTACGCCGTCTCGCGTACGGCGACGCCCTCGGGCACCTCGGCGATGGAGCCGGCGGGCAGGTGGACCACCGCCACATCGGCGGTGCGGTCGGCGACCTCGACCCGGTAGAAGAACTTCATCGACTCCAGGTAGGCGATCAGCGCCTGCTCGGTGCCGGGCTCCACGTGGGCCCAGACCGTCGTGCCGTCGTCCACCAGGTAGAGCGCGTGCTCGATGTGGCCGTTCGCGGAGAGGATCAGGGCCTCGGTGGCCTCGCCCGCCGGCAGGTCGCTGACGTGCTGGGTGAGCAGCAGGTGCAGCCAGCTCAGCCGGTCCTCGCCGGTGACGGTGATCACGCCGCGGTGGGACAGGTCCACGAAGCCGGTGCCTTCGGCGAGGGCGCGTTGCTCGCGGAACAGCTCGCCGTAGTGGGCGGCGACGCCTTCGTCCGGGCCCTCGCCGGGGACGGCGCCGGGCAGGGACAGCAGAGGGCTCTTCATACCGGCAAGCCTACGTCGTGGTAGTTGAGCCCTTCAGGGCGCAGTCCTTGCAGCGGCCGAAGATCGCGAAGTGCTTCATGTCGGTGTCGAAGCCGAACTGCTCGCGGAGCTTGGCGGTGAAGTCCGCGGCCACGTCCACGTCCGCCTCGATGACGTTCTCGCAGTCGCGGCACACCAGGTGCAGATGGTGGTGGCGGTCGGCGAGGTGGTAGGTGGGCGCGCCGTGGCCGAGGTGGGCGTGGCTGACCAGACCGAGTTCCTCAAGCAGCTCCAGCGTGCGGTAGACGGTCGAGATGTTGACCCCCGAGGCGGTCTTGCGCACCTCGCCGAGGATGGCGTCGGGGGTCGCGTGCTCCAGGGCGTCCACGGCTTCGAGCACGAGTTGCCGCTGCGGCGTGAGCCGGTAGCCGCGCTGCCTGAGGTCGCTCTTCCAGTCGGTGCTCACCACACCGGAAAGTCTAGGGCCACCGGCCCCCGGGGCTCACGCGGCGACAGGCCCGCCCGCCGGACGGGCCGCCGTGAGGCGGACCCGCCGGCGGACGGGCCTGTGGAAGCACGGGCCGGCGTGGGCCGGCCGGGAGCAGACCGGGCGGAAGCGCGAGCCGGCCGGAGACCGGGCCGCCCGGACGGCGTGGCCTACTTGAAGAACGCGATGCCGTCGTCCGGCATGTCGTCGGGCAGGGCCTTCGCCCAGCGCTCGACCTCCTCCGGGGTGACGACCTTCTTCAGATGGGCCGACATGTAGGGGCGCAGCTCGACCTCGGGGGTCTGCTTCTCGCCGACCCACATGAGGTCGCTCTTCACGTAGCCGTACAGCCGCTTGCCGCCGGTGTAGGGCGGGGCGTCGGGGGTGCGGGCGACGGTGTCGGAGACGAGGTCGATCTGCGGCTTCTTGTCGGCCATCTCGCCGTACCAGATCTCGATGACGCCGTCGTCGCGGGTCATCGTCACCTCGACCCGGCGCTCGGCGTCGATCCGCCAGAAGCCGGACTCCGACTCCAGCGGGCGGACCTTGTTGCCGTCGTTGTCCAGCACCCAGGTGCGGGAGTGGTACTCCAGGAAGTCCCGGCCGTCGTGGCCGAAGGTGACCTCCTGACCGAAGTTGCACTTCTCCGAGCCGGGGAAGTCGTGCACGCCCGCGCCGGCCCAGTTGCCGAGCAGGAAGGCGAGCGGGACGAGGTCCTTGTGCAGGTCGGACGGGATCTCGATCATGATCGGCAGAGTTCCTGGGTGGGGGTGGTCAGCGCTGGCCCTGGTACAGCTTCTTCACGGTCAGACCGGCGAAGGCGAGAACGCCGACGCAGACCAGGACCAGCAGGGTTTCGAAGAAGATCTCCACGGGTGCTCCTTGAGCGAGGGTGGGCGTACGACAGAGCCGGGGCCCAGCTTACGCGGCCGGGACCCGGCCCTCCTTCCGAGGTGGCGCCCCGGAGCCCGTCGGGGGGTCAGCGGAGCAGCTGGCTCTGCAGCACCACCGTCTGCTGGAAGGGGATCGCGAGGGCGGAACCCTTCCGGGACTGCAGGACCACGGCGTACACGTCCCCCGCCGAGACGAAGGCCTCACGGACCTGTTCGGCGCCGTAGGGCCTGGTCTCGACGTACGCGGTGCGCTCGGTCCCGGACACCGACGCCGCGTCGGGGAAGCGCTCGTCGTAGACGGCCTCGCCGACGCCGCGCACCTGGCGGCCGGGGACGCTGTACGCCACGTTCTCGCTGGCGAACTCGTTCTCCACGACGTTCGCCGTGCCGAACTGCAGCAGGTAGATCCGGGTCCGGGTGCCGTCCGGCATGGTCCAGCCGCGGGCCGCGATGTGCCGCAGGCCGGTGTCGAGGAGTTTCTGCCGCAGCTCGTCCCGTTCCTCCTTGCGCGGGAACTCCGCCAGGTAGGCGCCGGTGGCCAGCCAGCCGTCCCGGCCGCGCAGCGCCTTGTCCTCGGTGGCGCCCTCGGGCGCGGGGAGCAGCAGGGCGCGCAGGTCGGCGAAGTGCGAGCCGGCCCGGTTCGAATCGGCGAAGGGGGCGGGGCTGCCGGCGGGCAGCGGGGGCCTGGTCAGCTCCGGGTAGTCCCACCGGCCGTCGGACTCGGTGGCGAGTCCGGGTACGTCCGTACGGTCCATCCGGGTGATCCCGTACGCCGTGCCGGCCCCGACCGCCGCGAACGCCACGACGGCCGCGGTCCAGCGCAGCACGGCCCGCAGGAGGCGGCGGTCCCGGCCGGGGGCGGACGGCGCCGGCTCGGGCGCCGGCTCGGGCAGCGCGGCGGACGGCTCTGTCGACAGGTGTTCGCTCATACGGCCGCTCCCGGTTCGGCTATACGGTCGAGCTGGGTGGCGAGGAGCTTCGCGACCCCGTCGCCGTCGAGGGTCTTCGCACCGGACGCGGTGATGGTGACCAGGACGTCGCCGACGTAGGCCGAGCAGAACATCCCGTTCACGCCCTCGCCCGAACCCTTGGGCGAGCGGAAGCACTTGGCGTCCTCGTGGCCCTTGACCGCCGGCCCCGCGCGCAGTGCGCCCAGCTCCTGGACGATCTTGTTGGTGGACGTGGAGATGCGGCGGGCCGCGGACTCGTCCCCCATCCGGGACAGCGTGATGCTCACCGCGTAGACCTCCTCGTTCCACAGGTAGGGCTGGGACTGCGCGCTGAAGTAGCTGCGCATGGCCATGCCGGTGATGTGCTGCCGGTCGATCTGCCGCTCCATCTCCTTGCGGGTGGTCCGGGGCAGGCCGCTCACCGACCGCTTGCGCAGGGCCGTGGCCTGGGCGCCGGTCAGCTCGGCGTCGGCGCCGAACTCCCCGATGTCGGGACCGGGGACCCAGGTGCCGGTCCCGTACGGCACGAGCATGCCCGCGAGCCCGTGCCGCGGCTCCGCCTTCTTCTCGTCGGCCGCGGTCCTGGGAAACCGCCAGAGCGGCGGGCCGGCGTCCCGATCGGCCGCCCGCACGGTGACGACGGTGTGCCCCACCCCCGCGACGAGGGCTCCGGCCAGCAGCACGCACCCGGCGACGACGGAAACACGGATCCGCCGCCGGCCCGTACGCCCACCACCGCCCTGAACGGGCTCGGGGAGGGGGTGCGCGGCCGGCTCGGCGGGCGCGGCCGGCTCGGCGGGCGCGGCCGGCTCGGCAGGCACGGCCGACTCGGCAGGCACAGCGGGGGCAGTCGACTCGACGGCCACATCCGGCTCGGCAGGCACGGCTGGGGCGGCCGACTCGACGGGAGCGGCCGGCTCGGCAGGCACGGCCGGCTCGGCGGGCGCGGCCGACTCGGCAGGGGCAGGCGGGGCCGTGGCCGTAGCGGACTCTGGCGGTCTGTTCGGGTTCTCGGTCACAGCCGCTCCATCTGCCGTCGGGCCAGGTCCCTGATCTCCTTCTCGGCGATCGGGCCGTTGCTGAACAGCCAGATCTCCATCACCACGTCACCGCGCCATGCGTACGCCTCGGCCGAGTACAGCGTCCGTCCCGACCCGTAGTCGACGACCGGCCGCGGGTGGACGTACGCCATCCCGTCCCCGGTCCTCTGAATGCTCCAGCTCCTGGTCCCCGGGGCCGATTCCACGTCGTCCTCCATGGTGTGGGTGGCGTCGGCCGCCGCCATGGAGTCCTCCTGCCGGTACTGGACCAGCCGGATGTCGACGACGGACGAGGTGCCGACCCTCCAGCCGGTGACGGCCGCCCGGCGGAACTGGTCCGTCGCGAGCGAGTTGAACTTCTCGCCGGGGCGGCTGAAGTGGTCGGCGTACTCCGCCAGTTCCATCCAGCCGTCCTGCGGCACCCAGGACGCCGTGCGCGCGCCGCGCGGCTTGTCCAGCAGCAGCTTGCGCAGGTCGCCGTCCGTCCTGACCTTGCGGTCCTCGGCGGCGGAGAGCGGCTCGACGTCGCCCTCGGCCTGGCCGATCACCGGCTGCGAGAGCGACGGCAGCCTCGTGGGCTCGCGCTCGGCCTGGACGAGGTAGCCGGCGCAGACACCGGCCACCAGGCCGAGCAGCGCGCCGGCGCCGGCCAGCCGGGCCGTACGGCCGCGCCGGCGGGACCGGGCCGGGGCGGGTGCGCCGGAGGGGTCCGCCGCGCCGGTTCCGGTCCGCTCGACCGGATCATTCGCCACACCCGGAACATCCGGCCCGCCGGGTCTGTCTTCCGGCACTTCTGGTTCTTCCAAGACTTCCCCCCACAGAACGGGAAGCGTGAATTCCGAATCCACGCTGCACAGCAGACTCACGGTCAAGTCCGGGAGTTGCGGCGGCGTTGATTACGATTCGGCCATGGCGAAGAAGCTCGTGATCAAGGTGACTGCCGGGGCCGACGCCCCCGAGCGCTGCTCGCAGGCGTTCACGGTGGCGGCGGTCGCCGTCGCCAGCGGGGTCGAGGTCTCCCTGTGGCTGACCGGGGAGTCGTCCTGGTTCGCGCTGCCGGGCCGGGCCGCCGAGTTCGAACTGCCGCACGCGGCCCCGCTGCCCGACCTGATCGACTCGATCCTCGCGGCCGGCCGCATCACCCTGTGCACCCAGTGCGCGGCCCGGCGCGAGATCACCGAGAAGGACGTCCTGGAGGGCGTACGGATCGCGGGCGCCCAGGTCTTCGTGCAGGAGGCGCTGGCCGACGGGACCCAGGCGCTCGTCTACTGAGACCGCGCGGGACCGCGCTCCGGACGGTTCACTCCCCCTGCCGGCTCCACAGGCAGAAGGGGTGCCCGGCGGGATCCAGCAGCACCCGGACGTCGGACTGCGGCTGGTGCGCGGCGAGCGTCGCGCCCTCGGCGAGCGCCCGTGCGGTCTCGCCCTCCAGGTCGTCGACCTCGATGTCGAGGTGCAGCATCATCTGCTGGCCGCCCGGTTCACGGCCGGGCCAGACCGGCGGGACGTATCCGGGTTCCGTCTGGAACGACAGCGCCGTGCCGCCGCCCGGCGGGCCGATGAGCACCCAGTCGGGCTCCTCGGCGCACACGGCGTAGCCGAGCAGGCGCCGGTAGAAGCCGGCCAGCGCGTGCGCGTCGGGCGCGTCGAGCACCACCGTGGACAGCCGTGCCGATGCCATGTGTTGCCCCCTCCTGCCGGCGGCGCCTACGGGCGGCGCTTCTTGCCGTCCAGCTCGTCCCACCACTCGTCGGACTTCGGGTCGCCGGACGGGTCGTCCCACCAGCGGTCGTCGGGTCCCCTCCGGTTCGCGACCATCGCGGCGACCGGCGGAATGACCATGGCCGCCACGCACATGCCCACGGCCGCCGGGATCGACCACAGGCGCACCACGCCCCACGCCAGGACGAAGAGACCGATACAGGTCGCCATCATGGCGAAGTAGATGTGCCGTCGACGGGCCAGCATGCTTCAAGCCTAGGTCGCGGCGCCCGGTCCCGCCGCTGTCACAACCGATCGACAATCCTCCGCCTGCCGCTCCCCGCCCGGTTACCGTGGCGTACCCAGACCACTGCCGACCCCGGGGGTACTCACCACATGCGCGCCTTGCGAATACTGCTGGTCCTCCTCGTGGTCGTCGGCCTGCTGTTCGTCGTCGTGGACCGGGTCGCGGTGCACTTCGCGGAGGGCGAGGTGGCCGACCGGTTGAAGACCAGCGAGAACCTGTCGAGCACGCCCGACGTGTCCATCAAGGGTTTCCCGTTCCTGACCCAGATGGCGAGCGGCGAGCTGGACGACGTCGAGGTCGGCGTCAAGGACTACGAGGCGGCCACCGGCAAGGGCTCGCAGACGATCCGCATCGACGACCTCAGGGCCGACATGCGGGACGTGACCTTCTCCGGCGACTACAGCTCGGCCACCGCCGCCGACGCCACGGGTACGGCGACCATCGCCTATGACGAGCTGCTGAAGGCCGCGAAGTCCGAGCCCACCCCGCTCGGCCTGGGGCTCACGGCCCAGGTGGTCGGACTGTCGGACGGGGGGAACGGCAAGATCAAGCTGGCCGTGAAGGTCTCCGGGCTGGCCACGATCCACCTGCTGAGCTCGGTCGCCGTCAAGGACGACAAGGTGCAGGTGAAGGCCGACGGCGTGCCCAGGTTCGGCGGCCTCGACCTCGCGGAGGGCCTGATCCGCTCGGTCACCGACTTCCAGCAGGTCATCGACCGGCTGCCCGGCGGCATCGAGCTGGCCAGGGTGCAGGCCACGAAGGACGGCGTGGAGATCGGCGTGAACGGTTCGGACGTCAGGCTGGCGGGGTAGTACGAAAGCCGGCGGAGAACGGCGGTTGTCCGGCAGTCGAGACACCCGCGTCCGTACCGCAGATGCGACAGCGCACCCGAGCGCCCGGGGACCGTGCGAGGACGGTCCGGGCGCTCTTCTGTTCCCACCATTCGGACGATCGCGTCTCAGAATGCGACACGCCGGTGACACGTCCGCCCAGACATCCCTACGATCGAACCCATGAGGCGACAGGCGGATCTCACGAAGCGGCGGGCAGTGGACCTGTGCCGCGTTGCCGCCATGCTCTGTCGCCCTTTCTGAAGCGGTAGCGGCCGCCCCGGCCCCCGCGTTCCCCACCGCCCTGTCTCGAAGGGCACCCGTGCGCCGCTCGCGTCCGAGCGCCCGCACCCACGCACTTGCACGCCCCGCCGTAACTGCCCCGGAGGAGAAAGAGCATGAGCCGCAGCGACGTCCTCGTAGACGCGGACTGGGTCCAGGAGCACCTGGACGACCCGAACGTCGCCATCGTCGAGGTGGACGAGGACACGTCCGCCTACGAGAAGAACCACATCAAGAACGCGATCCGCATCGACTGGACCAAGGACCTGCAGGACCCGGTCCGTCGCGACTTCATCGACCAGGAGGGCTTCGAGAAGCTCCTGTCGAAGAAGGGCATCGCCAACGACACGCTGGTGATCCTCTACGGCGGCAACAACAACTGGTTCGCGTCCTACGCCTACTGGTACTTCAAGCTGTACGGCCACGAGAACGTCAAGCTCCTCGACGGCGGCCGCAAGAAGTGGGAGCTGGACGCCCGCGAGCTGGTCGCCGGCGACGAGGTGCCCGAGCGCGCCGGCACCGAGTACAAGGCCAAGCCGCAGGACGCCTCGATCCGCGCCTTCCGCGACGACGTCGTGGCCGCGATCGGCTCCCAGAACCTGGTCGACGTGCGCTCCCCCGACGAGTTCTCCGGCAAGCTGCTCGCCCCGGCCCACCTGCCGCAGGAGCAGTCGCAGCGCCCGGGCCACGTCCCGACCGCCGCGAACATCCCGTGGTCCAAGAACGCCAACGACGACGGCACCTTCAAGTCGGACGACGAGCTGCGCGAGCTCTACGCCCAGGAGGACGTGGACCTCGCCAAGGACACCATCGCCTACTGCCGCATCGGTGAGCGCTCGGCCCTGACCTGGTTCGTGCTGCACGAGCTCCTCGGTGTGCAGAACGTCAAGAACTACGACGGCTCCTGGACCGAGTACGGCTCCCTGGTCGGCGTGCCGATCGAGCTCGGCTCCGGCAAGTAACACCAACCCTTCCCGACCGACCTTCTGGTCAGACCCCTTACGGAGAGACGCATGTGTGGAGCGAAGGCCGGCGGCCCGGACGCCTCGACGATCAAGCCCGGTGAGACCACGATCCAGGGCCAGGTGACCCGGGACGGCGAGCCGGTGACGGGCTACGTCCGGCTGCTGGACTCGACCGGCGAGTTCACCGCGGAGGTGCCCACCTCCGCCACGGGCCAGTTCCGCTTCTACGCGGCGGAGGGCACCTGGACCCTCCGGGCGCTGGTGCCCGGCGGCACGGCGGACCGCACGGTCGTCGCTCAGCAGGGCGGGCTGGCCGAGGTCGCCATCGCCGTCTGAGCGGACTGAGCGGGCCGAACGGGCTCGGTGACGGCGAAGGGCCGCATCCCTGGGTTGGACGCCAGGGGGATGCGGCCCTTCGGCATGTCCGCGCCCGGGGCGCGGCGGGTCCGGCCGGCTAGCCGAGCACCCGCCCCAGCGCCCACACCACCGGGGCCGCCGCCGACAGGGGCAGGGCCACACCCGCGGTGAAGTGCACGAAGCGGGAGGGGTAGTCGTAACTGGCGACACGGTGGCCGATCAGCGCGCAGACGCCGGCCGCCGCGCCCAGGGCGGAACCGCTGGCGCCGAATCCGGTCACGCCGCCCACCGCGATGCCCGCGCCGGCCGCCGCCAGCACGGCGACCACGACCGAGGCCGGGGTGGGCAGCGGCAGCGCACGGGCCACCACGGCCACGGCGACCGCGGCCGCGCCCACCGACACCGCGTGCGGGTCGGCGCCCAGGTAGCCGGTGGCCAGCACCGACAGGGCCGTCGAGGCGACCGTCGCCATCAGGCCGTACATCCGCTCGTCGGGCGAGGCGTGCGAGCGGAGCTGGAGGACGAGGGACAGCAGGACCCACGCGCCGAGCGGACCGAGGATCGCGGCGGGCGCGTGGTCGCGGCCCGCGGCCAGCACCGCGACGTCCGCGGTGAGCGCTCCCGCGAAGGCCAGCGCGATGCCCTGCCGGGCGGGCCACATGCCGTTCAGCCGGAACCAGCCCGCGGCCGTCACAGCCTGGAGCAGCACCAGCGGCACGACGAGGGCGTACGAGCCGACGGGCGCCGTCACGGCCAGCAGCAGGCCCAGCAGTGCGGTGAGCAGCGCCGGCTGCATACCGGGCTCGATGACCGGGGAGCGGCCCTCCAGGCGGGCCCGCTGGGCGTCGGTGACACGGCTGTTGCCGGCGAGGGTGGCGGGACCGTAACCGGGCTCGCCCCCGTCACCGGCCGGGGCCTCCGCCGCGGGCGCCCCCGCGTGCGCCCCCGCGTGCGTCCCGGGCTGCGGCTGCGCGTGCGGTGTCCCGTGCTGCGGCTGGGCGTGCGGTGCCCCGTGCTGCGGCGCGTACGGGTCGCCGGTCTGCGGCGCGTACGGCTCGGCGAACTGCGGCGCGTACGGCTCGGCGACCTGCGGCCGGTGCTGGGCCGCCTGGTGCGGCTGCTGGTACCCCTGCTGCTCGGGGGGCAGCGGGTACGCCCCGCCGGCCGGCTGGACCGGCGCGTGGGTCTGCGTCTCCCACGTCTGCCCCTGCCACTGCTGGGTGTGCTGCGGGTCGTGGCCGGGCTGCGCGTACGCGTCGTGGCCGGCCCACCCCTGCTGCCCCTGGTGCTGCTCCGGCGACTGCTGGGGCTGCTGGTGCCGGGGTTGCTGATAGGGCTGCTGCCCGTACGGGTCGTAGCCCTCGTACGGCCCGCCCTGGTACGGCTGGTCGCTCATCGCCTCATCCTCCTGCGAACGGCGGGAGCACCTCGACCGTGCCGCCCTCGGCCAGCCGTACCGTCTCATGCGCGCGGGTCCCGACGGGGTCGCCGTCGACGAGGAAGGAGCAGCGCCGCAGGACGCGCGTGAGTTCACCGGGGTGCCGCTCACGCACCGTGGCGAGCGCCTCGGCGAGCGTGGCCGCGTCGTACGGCTCCTCCGCTACCCCGGCAGCGGCCTTGGCGGCGGCCCAGTAGCGGACCGTGACCTTGGGCATCTGGTTCCTCTATCGACGGCGGACAGAACAAAGACGGATGGTGTCAGGCTAGCCCGCCCGCGCGGCCGCCCAGTCCCCCACGCGGGCCAGCAGGGCGTCGTCCGCCGCGTTCTCCGCGTGGCCCATGCCCGGCTCCACCCACAGCTCGCCGTGGTCGCCGGCCGCCTCGGCCAGCATCCGGGGATGGTCGAGGGGGAAGTAGCCGTCGCGGTCGCCGTGCACGATCAGCAGCGGGGTCGGCGCGATCCGGGGCACCGCCTGCACCGGGGAGAGCGGCACCGGGTCCCACTGCCGGTGGTGGATGCGGGTGCGCAGGCCGTAGCGGCCGACCAGCCGACCCGCCGGACGGGTGACCAGCCAGTGCAGACGGCGCATGGGGGCGGTGCCCCGGTAGTACCAGCGGGCGGGCGCGCTGACCGCGACCACCGCGTCGACCGTGCCGGGCCGCAGGGCCGCGTGCCGCAGGACCACCGAGCCGCCCATGGAGAAGCCGACGGTCACCACGCGCCGGTGCCCGAGGCCGCGCGCCCACTCCACCGCCGCGGCCAGGTCAAGCACCTCCTTGTCGCCGACCGTGGACCGGCCGCCCGAGGCGCCGTGGCCGCGGAAGGAGAAGGCGACGACGGCGCCGTAGCGGGCGAACACGGCCGCCGCACGGCGCACGTGCGGGCGGTCCACGTCCCCGGTGAAGCCGTGGGCGATCACGAACACCGGGTAGCCGGAGGGTGGCGAGGAGGCCGACGGGGACGCTTCGTATACGACCGGGCCCGGATCGTATACGGCCTCGACCGCGATCCCGTCCGATGTGCGGAGGAACGTCCGGATAGGGGACCGTCCGGCCGTCTCGCGATTCGGACGAACGGTGGAACGCGCCACATGACCCGACGAACGGTTGCTCATGTGGGCTATTCTGCTTGGCAGAGGACTCGGGCAGCGCAGCCCCCGGGTCCTTTTGTGCTTTCGGAAGCGTTGTATACGAAGCGGGAGACCGCGGACGTACGGGGCCTTCGGGATCGCAGAGCAGTTCCGTACCGCACATGTCCTCGCAGGGACCGAGGAGGAACCAGACGTATGAGTTCTCTGCTGCTCCTGACCAACGCCCTCCAGCCGTCGACGGAGGTGCTTCCCGCGCTGGGCCTGCTGCTGCACAACGTGCGGGTGGCGCCGGCCGAGGGTCCCGCCCTCGTCGACACCCCCGGCGCCGACGTGATCCTCATCGACGGTCGCCGCGACCTGCCGCAGGTGCGCAGCCTGTGCCAGCTCCTGCGTTCCACCGGACCGGGCTGTCCCCTCCTCCTCGTCGTCACCGAGGGCGGCCTCGCGGCCGTCACCGCCGACTGGGGCATCGACGACGTGCTGCTCGACACGGCCGGTCCGGCCGAGGTCGAGGCCCGGCTGCGGCTCGCCATGGGCCGGCAGCAGATCGTCAACGACGACTCCCCCATGGAGATCCGCAACGGCGACCTCTCCGTGGACGAGGCGACCTACTCCGCCAAGCTCAAGGGCCGGGTCCTGGACCTGACCTTCAAGGAGTTCGAGCTGCTCAAGTACCTCGCGCAGCACCCCGGCCGGGTCTTCACCCGCGCCCAGCTGCTGCAGGAGGTCTGGGGCTACGACTACTTCGGCGGCACCCGCACGGTCGACGTGCACGTACGGCGGCTGCGCGCCAAGCTCGGCCCGGAGCACGAGTCGCTGATCGGGACCGTCCGCAACGTCGGCTACCGCTTCGTCACCCCTGAGAAGGGCGACCGCGGCGCCGACGAGAACAAGGCCAAGGCGGACCGGGCGAAGGCGGACGAAGCGGACGCTTCGGCCGCACTCGACGCCGCCGAGATCCACGCGGACGCGTAGGCCGGGGACGGCCGGGCCCGGCGGTGCGCCGCCGGCGCATGGCCGGGATGTGATACGCCCTGCCCGGAGCGGGTCAATCCGCGTAGACTCCGCGCGTGGCGAAGGTGACTCGTGATGACGTGGCACGGCTGGCTGGGACCTCCACCGCCGTCGTCAGTTATGTCATCAACAACGGACCCCGGCCGGTCGCCCCGGCCACGCGCGAGCGTGTCCTCGCGGCGATCAAGGAGCTGGGGTACCGGCCCGACCGGGTCGCCCAGGCCATGGCCTCGCGCCGGACGGACCTGATAGGCCTCATCATCCCGGACGCCCGCCAGCCCTTCTTCGGGGAGATGGCGCACGCGGTCGAGCAGGCCGCATCCGAGCGCGGGAAGATGGTCCTGGTCGGCAACACCGACTACATCGCCGAACGCGAGGTCCACTATCTGCGGGCGTTCCTCGGCATGCGGGTCTCCGGCCTCATCCTCGTCTCGCACGCCCTGAACGACCAGGCCGCCGCCGAGATCGACGCGTGGGACGCCCGGGTGGTGCTGCTGCACGAGCGCCCGGAGGCGATCGACGACGTCGCCGTCGTCACCGACGACCTGGGCGGCGCCCAGCTCGCCGTGCGGCACCTGCTGGAGCACGGCTACGAGTACGTGGCCTGCATGGGCGGCACGGCGCAGACGCCGGCCGTCGGCGACCCGGTCTCCGACCACGTCGAGGGCTGGAAGCGGGCGATGGACGAGGCGGGCATCCCCACCGAGGGCCGGCTCTACGAGGCTCCGTACAACCGCTACGACGCCTACCGGGTGGCCCTCAAGGTGCTCGCGGGGCCGGACCGCCCGCCCGCCTTCTTCTGCTCCACCGACGACCAGGCGATCGGCCTGCTGCGGGCCGCCCGCGAGCTGCGCATCGACGTGCCCGGCGAGCTGGCGGTGGCCGGGTTCGACGACATCAAGGAGGCGGCGCTCGCCGACCCGCCGCTGACCACGGTCGCCTCGGACCGCTCGGCGATGGCCCGGGCCGCGGTGGACCTGGTCCTGGACGACGGACTGCGGGTGGCCGGATCCCGGCGCGAGCGACTGAAGACGTTCCCGTCGCGGCTGGTGGTGCGCACGTCCTGCGGCTGCTCGGAGTGAGGGCCCCGGCGCATATCTGAGGAGCGGGTGAGAGCCCGCTCCGAGCGGGCGGAAGCGTCTTTACATCGGGCAAACGAGGTTCTGCCGGGCTTCTCAGGGAGCACTCAGGCGGCTCTCATGGTCGCGGGACATCCTCATTGTCATGACCGAGAGCCTCCGCCGCAGCGGCGAGTACGAGTACGAGGGCCCCCAGGGCGCCCACGCCCGGCAGCACGTCTACTCCGCTCCCGTGAACCCCGAGTGGCCGCCCCCGCCGGCGTACGAGCCCGCGGCGGCCACGGTCCCGGCGCCGGGCGCCGAGCCGGTCACCGCACCGGCCGCCGTACCCGCCGGGAAGCGGCCCCGGGGACCGATAGCGCTGCTCGCCGCCGTGGCGATCGTCGCGGCCGCGGTCGGTGGCGGCACCGCCTACGCCTTCCAGGAGCTGACCGGCAAGGACACCGTCGCCTCGGCCGGCGCCACGACCGCCGTGGTCCCCGCCGGCAAGAGGGGCGACGTCGCCGCCATCGCCTCGGCCGTGAGCCCCAGCGTCGTCGAGATCCGGGCGACCCTCGGCAACGGCTCGTCCACCGGCTCCGGTGTGATCATCACCTCCGGCGGCGAGATCGTCACCAACAACCACGTCGTCTCCGGCGCCTCCACGATCAAGGTGCGCACCAGCGACGGCAAGAGCTACACCGCCGACGTCGTCGGCACCGACAGCTCCAAGGACCTCGCGCTGATCAAGCTGCGGGGGGCCTCCGGGCTGACGGCCGCCGCGCTGGGCGACTCCTCCGGCGTCCAGGTCGGCGACTCGGTCGTCGCGATCGGCTCCCCAGAGGGCCTCACCGGCACCGTCACCAGCGGCATCGTCTCCGCGCTCGACCGGGACGTGACCGTCTCCACCGACGAGAGCCAGGGCCAGAACCAGGGCCAGGACGACGGCGGCCAGTGGCCGTTCCAGTTCGGCGGCCGCCAGTTCAACGGCGACACCGGCTCCTCCACGACGACCTACAAGGCGATCCAGACCGACGCCTCGCTGAACCCCGGCAACTCCGGCGGCGCGCTGATCGACTCGAACGGCCGCGTCATCGGCATCAACTCCGCGATGTACTCGTCGAGTTCGCAGGCCTCCTCGTCCTCGGACGCGGGCAGCGTCGGGCTCGGCTTCGCGATCCCCGTCAACACCGTCAAGTCCGACCTCGCCAAGCTGCGGGCCGGCTCGACCAGCTGACCGACCCACCCGGCACAGTAGGGAGCACGTCATGATCACTCAGGTCTCGCACAGTGACGTCACCGGCACCGGCCCGGCCGCCCTCGACCTCCCGCTCGCGGTGGCGCACGAGCTGCACGCCCCCGCCGCCGGCCCCCGCGTCCCGGAGGTGGCCGTACCGGCCCCCGAGCTGATGGGCCTGCGCACCTCCGCCGACCGTCCGCACCGCCGCAAGGTGCCGCTGCGCCGGCTGAGCGCGGTGCACCAGCTCGGCGCGGCACGCGGCCTGAGCATGCTGGGCTCCTGAGCCCGGCGTGCGTGCCCCGCGCCACCCGGGCGTGCGAGGCTGAGAGCCAGTCCGTCCACCCGACCCACCGCACCCCGAGGAACCGCGAGCGATGAGCCCCGCCGAAGGCGACCGTGACCCCCAGCGCATCCTGATCGTCGACGACGAGCCCGCCGTGCGCGAGGCACTGCAGCGCAGCCTCGCCTTCGAGGGGTACGGCACCGAGGTCGCGGTCGACGGCGCGGACGCCCTGGAGAAGGCGGCCGCGTACCGGCCGGACCTGGTGGTGCTGGACATCCAGATGCCCCGCATGGACGGCCTGACCGCGGCCCGCCGGATCCGGGGCGCCGGGGACACCACCCCGATCCTCATGCTCACGGCCCGCGACACGGTGGGCGACCGGGTGACGGGGCTGGACGCCGGGGCCGACGACTACCTGGTCAAGCCCTTCGAGCTGGACGAGCTGTTCGCCCGTATCCGCGCGCTGCTGCGGCGCAGCTCGTACGCGGCGGACGTGTCGTCCGAGGCCCTAGCGGACGAGGCGCTGACCTTCGGCGACCTGCGCATGAACGTCGCCACCCGGGAGGTCACCCGGGGCGGCCGGCAGGTGGAACTGACCCGCACGGAGTTCACGCTCCTGGAGATGTTCATGGCCCACCCGCGCCAGGTCCTGACCCGCGAGCAGATCCTGAAGGCCGTCTGGGGCTTCGACTTCGAGCCCTCCTCCAACTCGCTGGACGTCTACGTCATGTACCTGCGCCGCAAGACCGAGGCGGGCGGCGAGCCGCGGCTGGTGCACACCGTCCGGGGCGTGGGGTACGTACTGCGGCAGGGCGGCGCGGAGTGAGGCGGCTGGCGCGCCGCTACCGGGCGCTGCCGATCCGGGCCCGGCTGGCGATGCTGGTCGCGGCGGCGGTGGCGTTCGCGGTGGCGGCGGTCTCGGTGACGTGCTGGTTCATCGTGGAGCGCAAGCTGTACGACCAGGTCGACGCCGATCTGCAGAAGGTCTCGGAGCCGCAGCGGCTGGTGAACATCGTCTCCACGCTGGAGTCGTGCCCGCAGACCCCCGGCGACGCCGGACTCGGCGACTTCCACGCGCACGGCAACTACTACTACATCCAGCTCGTGAAGCAGAACGGCACCGCCTGTGTGTCCTCCAACTCCGCGGGCCGGGTGAAGACCACCTCCGCCGACACCGACGTCATCGCCCGGGCGGACGACCAGGACGGGCTGCTGCACGACGGCATCCTGCGCGACGGCACCGACTCCGACGGCAACGCGGTGCGGGTGCTGACCCAGCCGCTGACGTTCAGTCCGGGGCCCGGGACGCAGCCCCAGATGTACCCCAACACGGCCCTGATGGTCGCCATACCGCTGAAGAACACCCAGGACACGCTGAAGGACCTCGCCCTGATCCTGCTCCTCGTCTCCGGTATCGGAGTCGTCGGGGCCGGCGCGGCGGGACTCGCGGTGGCCCGGGCGGGGCTGCGCCCGGTCGACAAGCTCACCGAGGCCGTCGAGCACGTGGCCCGGACCGAGGACCTCGGCATCCGCATCCCCGTCGACGACGACAGCGAGGACGAGGTGGCGCGGCTCTCGCGCTCCTTCAACTCGATGACCACCGCGCTGGCCGGGTCCCGCGACCTCCAGCAGCAGCTCATCGCGGACGCCGGCCACGAGCTGCGCACCCCCCTCACCTCGCTGCGCACGAACATCGAGCTGCTCACCCGCAGCGAGGAGACGGGCCGCCCGCTGCCCCCGGAGGACCGCAAGGCGCTGCTCGCCTCGGTGAAGGCGCAGATGACGGAGCTGGCCGCGCTGATCGGCGACCTGCAGGAGCTGTCCCGCTCGGAGGGCCAGCGGGGCGAGCGCGTCCAGGTGGTGTCCTTCCAGGACACCGTCGAGGCGGCCCTGCGCCGGGCCCGTCTGCGCGGCCCCGAACTGACCATCACGGCGGACCTCGAGCCCTGGTACGTCCGCGCGGAACCCTCCGCGCTGGAGCGGGCGGTGGTCAACGTCCTCGACAACGCGGTGAAGTTCAGCCCGGAGGGCGGCACCGTCGAGGTGCGGCTGGCCGAGGGCGTCCTGACGGTCCGCGACCACGGCCCCGGCATCCCCGCCGACGAACTGCCGCACGTCTTCGACCGCTTCTGGCGCTCCCCCGGCGCCCGCGCCCTGCCCGGCTCCGGCCTCGGCCTGTCCATCGTGGCCCGAACGGTCCAGCAGGCGGGCGGCGAGGTCTCGCTGGCCCGGGCGGAGGGCGGCGGCACGACCGCCACGATCCGCCTCCCGGGCGCGGCCACGGCTCCGCCGGAGTCCGTGTAACCCGCCCCGCCCCTTACCGGCGGTGCCGCTCAGGACCGGCGTCTGCTGCGGCAGCAGCGCGGCCTGTTCGCCCGGACCCGCGGTGCAGTCGACGCCCCGCAGGGCGGGGCGGCGGGAGTCCGGGGGGCGGAGAGACGCCCTCGAAGTCGGTCAGACCTCAGTGAAATGGCCCTGAGAGGGATTCTCAGGGCCATTTCGGAACCGGCGAGGCATTCACACGGAAACCACGGGACGGGACGCGGCCCGGCGCACGGCGGCTACCGCGTGATCGTCACGCGGTCCGCCTTCGGCGGCGCGATCGGGGCGGCGGCCGAGGAGTTGGCCGTCAGGTAGTCCGCAAGGGCGGCCAGGTCGTCGCTGCCGACCAGGTCGTTCGTGCCCTGCCCCAGGGTGGGGAA
Organism: Streptomyces sp. NPDC038135; assembly: GCF_055601245.1. NCBI lineage: Bacteria > Bacillati > Actinomycetota > Actinomycetes > Kitasatosporales > Streptomycetaceae > Streptomyces > Streptomyces sp. NPDC038135. Next base: position 479,723 of record NZ_JBVJXS010000007.1, read on the forward strand.
GCCGTCGCCGCCGCCCGCCAGGAAGCTGTTGGTGGCGACGCGGTAGGTGGCCGACGGGTCGATGGCGGCGCCGTTCAGCCGGATGGAGTCGGTGACCACGCGGTCCGCCCCGGACCTGGTCATGTCGAGCGTGTAGGTGAGTCCGGCCGACGGCTGGAGGATCTTCGGAGCCGCCTCGTTGGGTCCGCTCACCTGCTCCTTGAGCACCTGGACGAGCTGGGCGCCGGTGAAGTCCTGGAGGTTCACGGTGTTGGCGAAGGGCTGGACCGTGAAGCCCTCGGCGTAGGTGACGACCCCGTCGCCCTCGGCGCCCTTGGCCGCGTAGGTCAGGCCCGCGCGCACACCGCCCGGGTTCATCAGGGCGAGGCTGGTCTTCGGGTCCAGCTGCTTGCCGTGGGCGAGCTGTGCGTCGGCGATCAGGTCGCCCATGGGGGACTCGGTGCCGGTGTTGTTGATGTCACCGGAGATGTAGCCGATGGGCCGGTTGCCGATCGGGGCGGCCAGGGTGTTCCACTTCGAGATCAGCCCGGTCATGTCCGCCGCCTTGGGGACGTCCCGGGAGACCACGTGGTTCGCGGACTTCACGGCCGTGCGCACGATGTCACCGGTGCGGTGGTCGTAGGTGAGCGTGGTGTCCGTGTACAGACGGCCGAAGGAGGCCGCGGAGGTGACCATGCGGGGCCGGCCCGACGGGTCGGGGATCGTGCAGACGTAGGCGTTGTGGGTGTGGCCGGTGACGAGCGCGTCGACGGCCGGCGAGACGTTCTTCGCGATGTCCACGATCGGGCCGGAGATGCCGGAGCCCGCGCCCGCGGAGTCGCAGTCGTAGTTGTAGGAGCCGGAGGCCGGGAAACCGCCCTCGTGGATCAGGGCCACGATCGACTGCACGCCCTGGCGCTGGAGCACCTTGGCGTACTTGTTGATCGTCTCGGTCTCGTCCTTGAACTTCAGGCCCTTGACGCCGTCCGCGGAGACGATGTCGGGGGTCCCCTCCAGCGTGACGCCGATGAAGCCGATCTTGACGTCCTTCTTCTTCCACACCCAGTAGGGCTTGAGGATCGGCCGGTCCGTCTTCTCGTTCAGGACGTTGGCGGTGAGGTACGGGAAGTCGGCGCCCTGGAACTCGCCGTCGCCGTAACAGCCGTCCGTGGGGTGGCAGCCGCCGTTCTGCAGGCGGGCCAGTTCCCGCGCTCCCTCGTCGAACTCGTGGTTGCCGACCGAGGTGACGTCCAGCTTCAGCTTGTTGAGCGCCTCGATGGTCGGCTCGTCGTGGAAGAGCCCGGACAGCAGCGGGGAGGCGCCCACCATGTCGCCGCCGGCCGCGGTGATGGAGTACGGGTGGCCCTCGCGGGCCTGGCGCAGATGGGTGGCGAGGTACTCGGCGCCGCCCGCGTCGATCGTCTTCGTGGTGCCGTCCGGCTGGAGTTCGGTGACCCGGCCGGAGGAGCCGGACGGGGGCTCCAGGTTGCCGTGCAGGTCGTTGAACGACAGGAGCTGTACGTCCTGGTAGCGGCTCGAACCGCCGTGCCCGTGGCCGTCCTTGCCGGAGTGCGCCTGCGCGGGCAGGGCGGCTGCCAGGCCTGCGGCGGTGGCGAGAGCGGCGGTGGTGGCGAGGAGGCCGTAGGTCCTGCGTCTGGTGCGCCGGGGTGCGGCTGACATGTAACCCCCCTGTGGGTCGGCTGGGGCGCGTGGCCCCCGTTCGCCGCGCAGCCTAAGGTCAACGCGCGTAGCCCGACAGGGGGTTCGTGGTTACGTCCTGGTTTCCCTTTGCCGCTCCGCCCCGCCGGGACCCCCGCCTCGGCCCCGCCGGCCCCCTCCCTCCGCCGCACCGGGACCTCCCCCTCCCGCGGTGCCGGGACTTCGCTCCGGCGGCCCCGTACCCTCGTACGCATGAGCAGCGACGACACCGTACGGCCGGTCCCCTCCCGTTCCCTCGAGACCCGCTCCGCGCTCGACCCGGAGCAGGCCGAGGCCGTGCTCGCACTGCTCGCCGAGGCCGCCCGCGTCGACGGGCAGCAGCCGGTGTCCGAGCAGGGCCGGCTGCAGCTCCACGGCGGCCCGCGCGAGGGCGTGTCGCACCTGCTGCTGACCGCCGGGGGCGAACTGGTCGGGTACGGCCAGCTGGAGGACACCGACCCGGTGGAGGCGCCGGCCGCCGAACTGGTCGTCCACCCGGCGCACCGCGGGCACGGGCACGGCCGGGCGCTGGGCTCGGCGGTGCTCGCCGCCTCGGGCAAGCGGCTGCGGGTGTGGGCGCACGGCGGGCACTCCGCCGCCCGGCATCTCGCCCAGGTGCTCGGCCTCACCCTGTTCCGTGAACTGCGCCAGATGCGGCGGCCCTTGACCGACCCGGAGCTGTCCGAGCCGGTGCTGCCGGAGGGCGTGAGCGTGCGGCCCTTCGTGCCCGGCAAGGACGACGCGGCCTGGCTCGCGGTCAACGCGGCCGCGTTCGCGCACCACCCCGAGCAGGGCTCGCTGACCCAGCGCGACCTGGACGACCGCAAGGCCCTGCCGTGGTTCGACCCGGCCGGGTTCTTCCTGGCGGAGCGGCGCGGGGAGCTGGTGGGCTTCCACTGGACCAAGGTGCACGCCGAGGAGGCGCTCGGCGAGGTGTACGTGCTCGGCGTCCGGCCGGGCGAGCAGGGCGGCGGGCTCGGCAAGGCCCTGACCCTGATCGGCCTGCGCCACCTGGCGGCGCAGGGGCTGCCGACGGCCATGCTCTACGTCGACGCCGACAACAAGGCGGCGGTCGCGGTGTACGAGCGGCTCGGCTTCACGACGTACGAGACCGACCTGATGTACCGCACCGAAACCTGACGAACCGGGGCGCGGACGGCGCCCGGCGCGCACCCGAGGGGTGGCCGGCTTGACGGCCACCCCTCTCTTGCACCACCCTTTCACTACTCAATTAGTGAAAGGGTGGTTCAACGCGTGGTCGAATACCGCATCGACCGGCACAGCGGGGTCGCCACCTACGTCCAGATCGTCCAGCAGACCAAACAGGCCCTCCGGCTGGGCCTGCTGCGCCCGGGCGACCGGCTGCCGACGGCCCGCGAGGTCGTCGAGGCCACCGCCATCAACCCCAACACGGTCCTCAAGGCCTACCGCGAGCTGGAACGGGAGGGCCTGGTCGAGGCGCGGCGCGGACTGGGCACCTTCGTCCGCCGCTCGCTGGGCGCCGCCCCCGCCGACTCCCCCCTGCGGGCGGAGCTGGAGCAGTGGACGGCGCGGGCCGCCGAGGCGGGCCTGGACCGGGACGACGTGGCGGCCCTCTTCACCGCCGTACTCGACAAGCACTTCCAGGGAGAACGTTCATGAGCGACACGGCTCTGGAGGCCACCGGCCTCGGCAAGCGCTTCGGGCGCAGGGGAGGCTGGGCGCTGCGCGAGTGCGGCTTCCGGCTGCCCGCCGGGCGGGTGTGCGCCGTCGTCGGGCCCAACGGCGCCGGCAAGTCCACGCTGCTCGCCCTCGCCGCGGGACTGCTCCCCGCCACCGAGGGCCGGCTGACCGTGCTCGGCGCCGCGCCCGCCGCGGCCCGCGCCCGGGTGGGCTACGTCGCCCAGGACAAGCCGCTGTACCCGCAGCTCACGGTCGCGGAGACGCTGCGCATGGGCGCCGACCTCAACCCCGAGCGCTGGGACGCGGGGACCGCCGACCGGATCGTGGCCGCCGGCCCGCTGGATCCCGGGGCCCGCATACGCGCGCTGTCCGGCGGCCAGCGCACCCGGGTCGCGCTCGCCCTGGCCCTCGGCAAGCGCCCCGAACTGCTGCTCCTGGACGAGCCGATGGCCGACCTGGACCCGCTCGCCCGGCACGAGCTGATGGGCGCCCTGATGGCCGAGGCCGCCCAGCACGGCACCACGATCGTGATGTCCTCGCACGTGGTCGCCGAGCTGGAGGACTCCTGCGACCACCTGCTGCTGGTCGGCGACGGCCGGGTCCGGCTGGCCGGCGAGATCGACGACCTGCTCGCCGCCCACCGGCGGATCAGCGGGCCCGCCGAGAACACGCGCCTGGACGCGCACACCGTGGTCGAGGACCGGGTCACCGGCCGCCAGCGGACCGCGCTGATCCGCCCCGCCGGCCCGCTCGGCGGCGACTGGCGCTCCTCGGCGCCCACCCTGGAGGAACTGGTCCTCGCCCATCTGCGCAACCCGCAGGCCCCCGCCCTCACCACCGCGCCGGCCGCGACCGAGGAGAGCGCCGCATGAGCGCCGCCACCGCCCCGGCCGCCGTCCGGAACCACGCCGCGCGGCCCCGCACGGCCCGCTGGCTGCTGCGCCTGCACCGCCCCGCGCTCGTCGTCTGGACCGGCCTGGCGGTCCTCGGCGCCGCGCTGCTGCTGTGGCTCGCCGGACCGCTCACCGACGCGGCCGCGGAGGGCTGGCGGCAGTACAACGCCTGCGAGTGGTCCGAGAAGTGCCCCTACGCCCAGGACGCGATCCTGCGCTACAAGGACGTCTACAACTACCTCACGCTGTCCCTCGCCGCGCTGCCGTTCCTCGTGGCCGCCTGGGCCGGCGCCGCGCTCACCGGCCGCGAGCTGGAGTCCGGCACCGCCCGCCTCGCCTGGACCCAGGGCATCACGCCCGTCCGCTGGCTGGCGACCCGGCTGGCCCTGCCCGCCGCCGCGGTCGCCGCGGGCACGAGCCTGCTGGTGTTCCTGCACCGCCGGGCCTGGTCGGCCGCCGACGGCCGTGTCGACACCGTCAAGAGCTGGGCCGACTTCTGGACCTTCCACACCAACGGCCCCACCACCGTCGCCCTCGCCCTGGCCGCCCTCGCCGGGGGCGCCCTCACCGGCCTGGCCCTGGGCCGCGCCCTGCCCGCGCTCGCCGTCTCCGTCAGCCTCACCGCGGGCGTCTGGGGCCTGGCGCAGTGGCTCATGCCGCACCTGTGGCCGCCCGTCACCCGCGTGACCGGCCTCGAGCGCGGCTACGCCGCCCCGTACTCCGGTGTGGAGGTCGCCAAGGGCCTGGTCACCCGCGGCGGCGGGCACATCCCCGAGCCCGAGTGCTACGCGGCCACCACGGAAGGGTGCGCACGGGCGTTCCGCGAACAGGGCGCCGTCGGCTGGTTCCACACCTACCACCCCGCCTCCCACTACTGGCCACTCCAGCTCACCACCAGCGCCCTCGTGCTGGCCCTGGCCGTCGTGTTCGCCCTGGCCGCGTTCCGCGTGCTCGGGCGCCTGGCCGGGTCGTCACGGGCCGGGAAGGCGGCCGCCGCGTGAGCGCCGTCCTCCAGGGCCTGCCCCGCACCGTGCTGCGGCTGCACCGCACCGCCCTGCTCGGGTGGGCCGCCGCCGTCGCCTCCCTGACCGGCTGGCTGGTGTGGCTGAACGAGGTCACCGCCGGCTCCGTCCTGGACTCCCTGGCCCGGTGCCGCCGCACCGACCTGTGCCACGACGCCTTCACCGGCCTCGGCTACAGCGAGCCGACCGGCTGGATCGGCACCCTCGTCAGCCACAGCTTCCTCGCCGTCGCCGCCTTCGCGGGCGGCGCGCTGATCGGCCGGGAACTGGAGTCCGGCACCGCCCGCCTCGCCTGGACCCAGGGCGTCACACCCACCCGCTGGCTGACCGCCAAGCTCGCCCTGCCGGCCCTGGCCGTCACGGCCGGCGGCACCGTCCTGGTGCTCGTGTACCGCTGGGGCTGGGGAGCCCACCGCTCCCTCATGGGCGACCGGTGGTCCACCGGCGACGTCTTCGTCGCCCGCGGCCCGCTCACCGTGGCGTACGGCCTGTGCGCGCTGGCCGTCGGCGCCCTCGCGGCGCTGCTGCTGCGCCGGACCCTGGCCGCGCTCGGCGCCGCCGTCGCCGCGACGTGGCTGGTCGACGTGCTGCTCACCGAGTACCGCGCGGATCTGTGGCCGAAGCTCACCCGCACCTCCCCGACGCCGTTCACGCTGCCGGACGGCGCCTGGCAGGTGGACCGGGGACGGAACGCCGGCGGCGAATTCGCCGTCTACCACCCCGCGTCCCACTTCTGGCCTCTGCACCTCGTGGAGACGGGCGTCGTGCTGGCCCTGACCACGCTGGCGACGACGGCCGCCTTCCTGGTGCTGCGGCGCCGGGCCGCCTGAGCAGACCCGGGTGCGCGTCCCTTCCACGGGGGGAGGGACGCGCACCCGGGGGCCGCTCCGCGATATCCGGGACGTCATGTCTCCGTAACCATCGATTCAGACTGGCTTGCGACGCTCGGCCAATGAAGCCCGCCGTGCCAGAGCCTTCGCCGCCCCCCGAGGGGCTCGCGGTGAACGGAGCCGTGACGCTCCCGCCCGCACGTTCCGACGCGCCTGTCTCGCGCGTGGCGCGGAAGAATGGTGTCATGAGTCAGCAAGACACCCAGGCAGAGGCCCAGCACACGCAGCCCTCCGTGGGCTCCATCGCCGCGCACCGGTCCCATACGGTCGCCGCGACCGTTTCCGACCTGGAACCCGACCTCGACGCCGACCTCGACGCCTACGAAGAGGCGCCGAACGACGGGGCGCCGCTGCCCCAGGGTCGTTTCCTGGACCGGGAGCGAAGCTGGCTCGCCTTCAACGAACGCGTCCTCGAACTGGCCGAGGACCCGAACACCCCCCTGCTGGAGCGCGCCAACTTCCTGGCGATCTTCGCCAGCAACCTGGACGAGTTCTTCATGGTCCGGGTGGCGGGCCTGAAGCGCCGCATCGCCACCGGTGTCGCCACCCGCTCCGCGTCCGGCCTCCAGCCGCGCGAGGTGCTGGAGATGATCTGGGCCCGCTCGCGCGAGCTGATGGCCAGGCACGCCGCCTGCTACCACGAGGACGTGGCCCCCGCGCTCGCCGACGAGGGCATCCACCTGGTCCGGTGGAACGAGCTGGCCGAGAAGGAGCAGGCACGCCTCTTCACGCTCTTCCGGCACCAGATCTTCCCCGTGCTCACCCCGCTGGCCGTCGACCCCGCGCACCCCTTCCCGTACATCTCCGGCCTGTCCCTGAACCTGGCCGTCATCGTGCGCAACCCGGTCAGCGGCAACAAGCACTTCGCCCGCGTGAAGGTGCCGCCGCTGCTGTCCCGCTTCCTGGAGGCCGCCCCGGGCCGCTACGTCCCGCTCGAGGACGTCATCGCCGCGCACCTGGAGGAGCTGTTCCCGGGCATGGAGGTGCTGGAGCACCACGCCTTCCGGCTCACCCGCAACGAGGACCTCGAGGTCGAGGAGGACGACGCCGAGAACCTGCTCCAGGCCCTGGAGAAGGAGCTCATGCGGCGCCGCTTCGGGCCGCCGGTGCGCCTGGAGGTCGAGGAGTCCATCGACCGCGAGGTGCTGGACCTGCTGGTCCGCGAGCTGAAGATCACCGAGGCCGAGGTGTACCCGCTGCCCGGCCCCCTGGACCTCACCGGTCTCTTCCGCATCCACAGCCTCGACCGGCCGGAGCTGAAGTACCCGAAGTTCGTCGCGGGCACCAACCGCGACCTGGCCGAGGTGGAGTCCGCCTCCGCGCCGGACATCTTCGCCGCCCTGCGCACCCGTGACGTGCTGCTGCACCACCCGTACGACTCCTTCTCCACCTCCGTGCAGGCCTTCCTGGAGCAGGCGGCCGGCGACCCGGACGTGCTGGCGATCAAGCAGACCCTGTACCGCACCTCCGGCGACTCCCCGATAGTCGACGCGCTCATCGACGCCGCCGAGTCCGGCAAGCAGGTCCTCGTCCTAGTCGAGATCAAGGCCCGCTTCGACGAGCACGCCAACATCAAGTGGGCGCGCAAGCTGGAGGAGGCCGGTTGCCACGTGGTCTACGGCCTGGTCGGCCTCAAGACCCACTGCAAGCTCTCCCTGGTGGTCCGTCAGGAGGGCGAGACCCTCCGCCGCTACAGCCACGTCGGCACCGGCAACTACCACCCGAAGACGGCCCGGCTGTACGAGGACCTCGGCCTGCTCACCGCCGACCCGCAGGTCGGCGCGGACCTCTCCGACCTCTTCAACCGGCTGTCCGGCTACTCCCGCCGGGAGACCTACCGCCGCCTCCTGGTCGCCCCCAAGTCGCTGCGCGACGGCCTGATAGCGCGCATCGAAAAGGAGGCCCAGCACCACCGGGCCGGCCGCCCCGCCTTCGTGCGCATCAAGGTCAACTCGATGGTCGACGAGGCGGTCATCGACGCGCTGTACCGCGCCTCCCAGGCCGGCGTCCCGGTGGACGTGTGGGTGCGGGGCATCTGCGCCGTCCGCCCCGGCGTCGCGGGCCTGTCGGAGAACATCCGGGTCCGCTCCATCCTCGGCCGCTTCCTCGAGCACTCCCGGGTGTTCGGCTTCGGCAACGGCGGCGAGCCCGAGGTGTGGATCGGCAGCGCCGACATGATGCACCGCAACCTCGACCGGCGCATCGAGGCCCTGGTCCGGGTCACCGACCCCGGCCACCGGGCGGCCCTGAACCGGCTGCTCGACACCGGCATGTCCGACACCACCGCCTCCTGGCACCTCGGCCCCGACGGCGAGTGGACCCGGCACGCGACCGACGCCGACGGACAGCCCCTGCGCAACGTCCAGGAGATGCTCATAGACGCCCGGAGGCGCCGGCGTGGCACAGCAACACCCTGACCCGACGGACCCCACGGCCCAGGCGGTGACCGGGGACGCCCTCGCGGGCTACCTCCGCGCCCGGGCCACGGAGTTCCTCCGCGCGCTGCGCACGCACCGGGAGACCGGCGGCACGACCGCGGGCGGCGCGGAGGAGTCCGTCGACGCGGCGCTGCTGCTGCGCCGCTCGGCCCGCCGCATCAGCGCCAGCCTGCACACCTTCCGGCCGCTGCTCGACCCGGACTGGTCCGAGGAGCTGCGCCCGGAACTGGCCTGGCTGTCGGGCACCCTGAAACTGGAGCACGCCTACGAGGCCCGTCTGGAACGGCTGCTGCAGGCCCTGAACCGGCTCTCGGGCACCGCGGCGCTGCCGCCCCGGCCCGTGGCCGCGGTGGCCTTCGGCACCCTGTCCGCCGGGGTGGCGCTCGTCCCGGCGGACGCGGGTCCGCCCGGGCCGGGCGGGACCGCCCGGCCGGCGTCCGCCCCGGAACGGGGCAGTCTGACGGTCGGCGCGGCCAAGGCGGGGGCCCTGCTGGAACGCCAGCTCACCCTCGCCCGGACCCGGGCCCACTCCACCGCCCTGCAGGCCCTCGGCTCCTCCCGCTTCCACGCGGTCGCCGACAAGGTGGCCTTACTGGCGAGCGAGGTCCCGCTCACCCCCCACGCGCCCGGCGCCGCGCTGCACCCCCTCGCCGCGGCGGCCGAGGAACGCCTCACCCAGGCCGTCACCGCCCTGCCGCTGCTCACAGCAGGCCACCCCTACAACGCGGAGGCCCTCGTCCACGGCCTGTCCCCGGACCCGTCCCCGCACCCCCAGGACGGCCCCTGGCACCAGGTCCGCCTGCTGCTGCGCCTGCACCGCTACGCCCGCGAGGTGCTGCACGGCGGCAACTCCCCCGTCGACGTGACGCTGCTGACGGCGGGCCAGGCGCTGAACCGGCACCGGGACGCCTCGGAGGCCGCCGCGGCGGCGGCCCAGGCGGCCCGCACCCCCCGGATCGCCCCGGCCACGGCGTACGCGCTGGGCGTGCTCCACGCCGACCAGCGGCACGAGGTGGAGGCGGCCCGGTTCGCCTTCCAGCAGGCCTGGCAGAAGCAGACGGTCGGCGCGTCCTGAACCCACGCGAGGAGGCGGTGTGAACACCATGGTCGAGGCGGCGGGCTGCGTCCTGTGGCGCCGCTCGCCGGCCGCCGGCGGCCTGGAGCTCTGCCTGGTCCACCGGCCCAAGTACGACGACTGGTCCCACCCGAAGGGCAAGCTGAAGCGGGGCGAGGACGCGCTCGCGGGCGCCCTGCGCGAGGTCGCGGAGGAGACCGGGTACACGGCGGAGCCCGGCTCCGAGCTGCCGACCCTGAGCTACCTGGCCAACGGCCGTCCCAAACGGGTGCGTTACTGGGCGGCCGAGGCCACCGCGGGAGCCTTCGCCCCGAACGACGAGGTGGACCGCATCCTGTGGCTCTCCCCCGCCGAAGCCCGCCTCCGGCTGGCCCAGCCCCGCGACCGCGACCTCGTCGAGGCCCTCACCCGCCGCCTCGAACACCGCTGACCCCCGCCCGGGGTGCGCCCTGCCCACGGCCGCGCACCGGGGAGGTCCGCTTCACGCCGGCTCCGTGTGCGCCTCCGCGTCCGCTCTGGCGAGGCTGCGGGCACGGCGGGCCGGGCCGCGCCAGCCGCAGCTGCAGCGGGCCACGCAGAAGCGGCCCTGCTCGGTCGTCGTCGTGAGGTGTTCCTGCCCCTGCCGGGCTCGCCCCGGCCCGTCCTGCTGCACCACGGTGACAACGGTACGGCAGCGCGTGACGGTGCTCCCTACCGGTCGTTAACCCGGGAAGACAGGGGGCCCGTGACGGACCTACCGGCTGGGGGTTTCACGCGATGGATCGGCGGCAGTACAGGCGCGCGGGAAGGACCGCCCTCGCGGTGGGAGTCATGCTCGGGCTAGGGGCGGCCGCCACCGGGTGCACCGGTGACCGGGCCGCCGCCGAGGGCGCGCACGGCGCGGGCGGTGATCCGGTGGCCGTGCTGCGGCGGGCCGCCGACACCCTGCGCGAGGCGGGCAGTTCCAGGGCGGCCACGTCCATGGAGATGGCGACCGGCGGCACCCGGGTCACCATCCGCGGCCAGGGCGGCTACGACTTCAGACGCCGGCTCGGGCAGCTCACCGTGGTGCTGCCGGACGACCCGGCGGGCACCCCCGAGCACCGGCCCATCACCGAGCTCCTCGCACCGGGCGCCCTGTTCATGAAGAACCGGGGCGCGGGCGTGCCGGCGGACAAGTGGGTACGGGTGGAGACCGCCGGCCTGTCCGACGGCAACCTGGTGACCGGCGGCGCCACCGACCCGTACGCGGCGGCGGAGGTGCTGCGGGGCACGCGCACGGCCACGTACCTGGGGCGGACCGAGGTCGGCGGGACCCCGGTGCGGCACTACCGGGGCACGGCGGACCTGTCCCGCGCGTCGGCGGGCGCCTCGGCGGACAACCGGGCGTCGCTGGCCGCGGCGGCGAAGGGGTTCGCCACGGCGGACGTGCCGTTCGACGCCTACCTCGACGACCAGGGCCGCATCCGCAAGCTGCGCCAGCGCTTCAGCTTCGTCAACGGGCGCGAGAAGACTCCGGTGGCGGTCGCCTCGACCACGCTGCTGTCCGGGTTCGGCACCCCCGTCGACGTGCGGCTGCCGAGCCCCGGGGACATCTACGCGGGCCGCGTCGCCGAGAGCGCGGCCGGCCGGGAGACCGGCGCCGGGGGCGAGATCCAGTCAGGGCACTAGTCAGTGACGCGCCTGTCGAACTAGCCCGTCCGTGCCATGCGCGGTGTGTGGAGCGCTGCCTACTCTAGGAAGCCGGTGACGGCAGAGACGAGGTGACGCACGTGGCTCCGCTCGGCGGTACGGCAGTTCAGGACCACGTGGCCCTCGCCGAGATCGAACTGTGCGGGGAACTGATCATCGCCGCCTCGGCCGCCGAGGACCGGCTGAGCCTGGAGAGCATCGACGAGGTGCTGCGGGTGGCCGAGGAGCGGAAACCCGCCGATCGCCCCCGGGGCCGGGACCGGCGCTGACCCCGGCGGCGGGCCCGGATCAGGTGCGCAGCAGCCGGCCGATCGCCTTCGTCGCCTCGTCCACCTTGGCCTCGATCTCGTCCCCGCCCTTGAGGGCCGCGTCCGCCACGCAGTGCCGCAGGTGTTCCTCCAGCAGTTGCAGGGCGAAGGACTGCAGGGCCTTGGTGGAAGCCGACACCTGGGTGAGTATGTCGATGCAGTACGTGTCCTCCTCCACCATGCGCTGCAGGCCGCGGATCTGGCCCTCGATGCGGCGCAGCCGCTTGAGGTGCTCGTCCTTCTGCTTGTGGTAACCGTGCGTGGCGCCGGCCTCGGTCGTCGTCATCACGGGCCTCCATGTCGGGACGAGCTGCGGATACATACCCCTACTGGGTATATGGTAACGAATTTCGCGGGGTAGAGGGCCCCTGGGGACGCCCCCGTGCTGATCGTTCCGAACGATGGGCGACACTGGGAGACGGCCCGATAGCCGTGGCCGGATGTTGCGCCTAGCATCAGCCTGACCGAAACCGAAGCACCTAGAGGACCCCAAGTGCGCTTTCGTCTGACCCCCAGGGAGACGAGCTTCTACGACATGTTCGCCGCATCCGCGGACAACATCGTCACCGGCTCGAAGCTCCTGATGGAACTGCTCGGGGCGGACGCTTCCGCCCGGGCCGAGATCGCAGAGCGTATGCGGGCCGCGGAACACGCAGGTGACGACGCCACGCACGCGATCTTCCACCAGCTGAACTCCTCCTTCATCACGCCCTTCGACCGTGAGGACATCTACACCCTCGCCGGGTCCCTGGACGACATCATGGACTTCATGGAGGAGGCCGTCGACCTGGTCGTCCTCTACAACGTCGAGGAGCTGCCGAAGGGCGTCGAGCAGCAGATCGAGGTGCTGGCCAGGGCGGCCGAGCTGACCGCGGAGGCGATGCCGAACCTCCGCACCATGGACAACCTCACCGAGTACTGGATCGAGGTCAACCGGCTCGAGAACCAGGCCGACCAGATCCACCGCAAGCTGCTGGCGCACCTCTTCAACGGCAAGTACGACGCCATCGAGGTCCTCAAGCTGAAGCAGATCGTGGACGTGCTCGAGGAGGCGGCGGACGCGTTCGAGCACGTGGCGAACACGGTGGAGACCATCGCCGTCAAGGAGTCCTGAGGCGTCGATGGACACCTTCGCCCTGATCGTGACCGTAGCGGTCGCGCTCTTCTTCACGTACACGAACGGCTTCCACGACTCCGCGAACGCGATCGCGACCTCGGTGTCGACGCGGGCGCTGACCCCGCGGGCGGCGCTCGCCATGGCCGCGGTGATGAACCTCGCCGGCGCCTTCCTGGGCTCCGGGGTCGCCAAGACCGTCAGCGAGGGCCTGATCGAGACGCCGCAGGGCTCGAAGGGGATGGCCATCCTCTTCGCGGCGCTGATCGGCGCCATCGTCTGGAACCTGCTGACCTGGTACTTCGGCCTGCCCTCGTCGTCATCCCACGCCCTGTTCGGCGGCATGGTGGGCGCGGCGCTCGCGGGCGGCACCGAGGTGCTCTGGAACGGCGTCCTGGACAAGGTCGTCATCCCGATGTTCCTGTCGCCGGTCGTCGGCCTGATCGTCGGCTACCTGGTGATGACGGCCATCATGTGGCTGTTCCGCCGCTCCAACCCGCACAAGGCCAAGCGGGGCTTCCGCATAGCGCAGACGGTGTCGGCGGCCGCCATGGCACTCGGGCACGGTCTGCAGGACGCCCAGAAGACCATGGGTGTCGTGGTGCTGGCCCTGGTCATCTCGGGCCACGAGACCTTCGGCGACCCGATCCCGGTCTGGGTCAAGATCGTCTGCGCCGTGATGCTGTCCCTGGGCACGTACGCCGGCGGCTGGCGGATCATGCGCACCCTGGGCCGCAAGATCATCGAGCTCGACCCCCCGCAGGGGTTCGCGGCCGAGGCGACGGGCGCGTCGATCATGTTCACCACGGCGTTCATCTTCAAGGCGCCGATCTCCACCACCCATGTCATCACCTCGGCGATCATGGGCGTGGGCGCGACGAAGCGGGTGAACGCGGTGCGCTGGGGCGTGGCGAAGAACATCGTCCTGGGCTGGTTCATCACGATGCCGGCCGCGGCCCTGGTCGCCGCCGCGGCCTTCGGGCTGGTGAACCTGACCGTCCTGTAGCCGGCGGCACGCAGAACGCGAACGGGCCCGCCCCCGGAACTCCGGGGGCGGGCCCTTCTGCGTCCTCGCGGTGGCACCGCCATGCAGCACCGCGAGGGGATCTGGGGTTATCCGAAGCGCCCGGAGATGTAGTCCTCCGTGGCCTGCACCGACGGGTTGGAGAAGATCCGCTCGGTGTCGTCGATCTCGATCAGCCGCCCGGGCTGGCCGACCGCCGCCAGGTTGAAGAACGCCGTACGGTCCGACACACGGGCCGCCTGCTGCATGTTGTGCGTCACGATGACGATCGTGAAGCGCTCCTTCAGCTCACCGATGAGGTCCTCGATGGCGAGCGTGGAGATCGGGTCCAGGGCCGAGCACGGCTCGTCCATCAGCAGCACCTTCGGCTCCACGGCGATCGCCCGGGCGATGCACAGCCGCTGCTGCTGACCGCCGGACAGGCCGGAGCCGGGCTTGTTCAGCCGGTCCTTGACCTCGTTCCAGAGGTTCGCGCCCTTCAGCGACTTCTCCACGATGTCGCCCAGCTCGGACTTGCGGTAGCTGCCGTTCAGCCGCAGGCCCGCCGCCACGTTGTCGAAGATCGACATGGTCGGGAACGGGTTCGGCCGCTGGAACACCATGCCGACCTCGCGCCGCACCGACACCGGGTCGATCCCGGCGCCGTACAGGTCCTCGTCGTCCAGCAGCACCTTGCCCTCGACACGGCCGCCGGAGGTCACCTCGTGCATCCGGTTCAGCGTGCGCAGGAACGTCGACTTGCCGCAGCCGGACGGCCCGATGAACGCCGTCACCGAGCGCGGCTCGACCGTCATCGAGATGTCCTCGATCGCCTTGTGGGAGCCGTAGTAAGCGGTCAGTCCGCTCACGTCGATTCGCTTGGCCATAACCACTTCACTTCCAGTCAGTCGCTTGGGGGGTCGCCATGCGGCGGTAGCCGCCATCTCGATGCCTCAGCGACCGGTCTTCGGGGCCTTCCAGCGGGCGATGCCGCGGGCCACCATGTTGAGGATCATCACGAAGGCGATCAGCGTCAGCGAGGCCGCCCACGCGCGGTCGTACGCCGCGTTGGCGCCCGCGCTCTGCGAGTACTGCTGGTAGATGTACAGCGGCAGCGACGCCTGCGCGCCCTCGAAGGGGTTGTTGTTGATGAACGGGTTGCCGAACACCAGCAGCAGCACCGGCGCGGTCTCGCCCGCGATACGGGCGACGGCGAGCATGACGCCGGTGGTGATGCCGCCGAGCGAGGTCGGCAGGACCACCTTCAGGATGGTGCGCCACTTCGGCACGCCCAGCGCCAGCGACGCCTCGCGCAGCTCGTTCGGTACGAGCTTGAGCATCTCCTCGGTGGAGCGGACCACGACGGGCATCATCAGGATGGCCAGCGCGAGCGAGCCGGCGAAGCCGAAGGGCTGCATCTCGAAGATCAGCATCAGGCTGAGGATGAACAGGCCCGCGACGATCGAGGGGATGCCGGTCATCACGTCGACGAAGAACGTGACGGCCTTGGCGAGCCTGCCGCGCCCGTACTCCACCAGGTAGATCGCGGTGAGGATGCCGATCGGCGCGCCGATCAGGGTGGCGAGGCCGACCTGCTCCAGGCTGCCGATGATGGCGGCGTAGATGCCGCCGCCCGGCTCGGAGTCGGCGACGACCCCCATGGAGTGGGTCAGGAAGTAGACGTCGAGGACCTTCACTCCGCGCGCCACGGTCACCCAGATCAGGGAGACCAGCGGGACGACGGCGAGCAGGAAGGCGACCCAGACGAGCGAGGTCGCGACACGGTCCTTCGCCTGGCGGCGGCCCTCGACGCGGGCGGCGATGCCGAACGTGCCGAGGACGAACAGGATCGCGGCGATCAGGCCCCACTGGACCTTGCTGTCCAGGCCGGCGGCGAGGCCGATGCCCACCGCGACCACCAGGGATCCGGCGGCGATGGCCCAGGGGGACCACTTGGGCAGGCTCGCGCCGCGCAACGAACCGGCGCGCTTGTCGGCGAGGCTGGCGGTGCTCATGCGTTGGCCCCCGAGTACTCCTTGCGGCGGGCGATGATCGCGCGGGCCGCACCGTTGACCAGCAGGGTGATGACGAACAGGACCAGACCGGAGGCGATCAGCGCGTCACGGCCGTCCTGCGTCGCCTCGCTGAACTTGCTGGCGATGTTCTGGGCGAAGGTGCCGCCGCCCGGGTCGAGCAGGCTGGCCTGGATGTCGAAGGTCGGGGAGAGCACGGTGGCGACGGCCATCGTCTCGCCGAGGGCGCGGCCGAGGCCGAGCATCGAGGCGGAGATCACGCCGGAGCGGCCGAAGGGCAGCACCGCCATGCGGATGACCTCCCAGCGCGTGGCGCCGAGGGCCAGCGCGGCCTCCTCGTGCATCTGCGGGACCTGCCGGAAGACCTCACGGCTCACGTTGGTGATGATCGGCAGGATCATGATCGCGAGCAGCAGGCCGACGGTGAGCATCGACCGCGGGGCGCCGCCCTGCCAGTCGAAGACGCCGGTCCAGCCGAGGTACTTGTCCAGCCAGCCGTAGAGGCCGGTCATGTGCGGCACGAGGACCAGCGCGCCCCACAGGCCGTACACGATGGACGGCACGGCGGCGAGCAGGTCGATCACGTACGCGACCGGGCCGGCCAGCCTGCGCGGCGCGTAGTGCGTGATGAACAGCGCGATGGCCACCGAGATCGGGACCGCGATGACCATGGCGACGACCGAGGAGACGACCGTGCCGAAGGCCAGCACCGCGATGCCGAACACCGGCGGGGTGAGGTTGGTGTTCCACTCGAAGGTGGTCAGGAAGTTGCCGTGGTCCTTGCTGATCGCGAGCGAGGCGCGGTAGGTGAGGAAGACCGCGATCGCGGCCATGATCACCAGCAGCAGGATGCCCGAGCCTCGGGACAGGCCGAGGAAGACGCGGTCACCGGGGCGGGTCGCGCCACGGGCGCTGCGCGCCTGCTCGGTCAGGGTCGGCTCGGGACTTGGGGGAAGTGCGTCGGTTGGCTTCGTCGATATGTCCATCGGGTTCTCCGGTCTGCGGAGCCGCCTCGACGGGCGGCTCGGTGGAGCCGTACGCCCCGGCGGGGCGGTGCGGCTCCGGGCGGCGGTGCACCGGACGGTGCGGCCCGGCCCCGCGGGGGGCCGGACCGCACTCAGGTCAGCTCAGGCCCTCGATGGTGGTGCGGACCTTCGCGATGATCTCGGCGGGGACGGGCGCGTAGTCGATGCCCGAGAGGACCTTCTGGCCGTCCTCGCTCGCGATGTAGCGCAGGAACGCCTTGGTGGCGGGCAGGCTGTCGGCCTTGTTGCCCTTGTCGCAGACGATCTCGTACGTGACCAGGGTGATCGGGTAGGCACCCTCGGCCTTGGTCTTGTAGTCGAGCTGCAGCGACAGGTCCTTGCCGGTGCCGACGACCTTGGCGGCCGCGATGTCGGCGGTGGCGCTCTCGGTGCTCGGCGCGACCGGCTTGCTGGCGCCCGTGTCGATGGAGACGGCCTTGATGCCGTCCGAGACGTAGGACAGCTCGAAGTAGCCGATGGCGCCGGAGGTCTGCTTCACCTGCTGGGCCACGCCCGCGGACTGCGGAGCGGACTGGCCGCCCTTGGCCTGCCAGGCCTTGCCGCCGGAGTACTTCCAGTTGCCCGGGGTGGTGGCGATCAGGTACTTGGTGAAGTTGTCCGTGGTGCCGGACTCGTCCGAGCGGTGGAACGGCTGGATCTTGAGGTCGGGGAGCTTCGCCGAGGGGTTCAGCTTCTTGATCGCCGGGTCGTTCCAGTTGGTGATCTTGCTGTCGAAGATCTTGGCGAGGGTCGGCGCGTCCAGGACCAGGTTGTCCACACCCGGGACGTTGTAACCGAGGGCGATCGGGCCGCCGACCATCGGGAGGTCGATGCCCTGGCCGCCGGAGCAGACCTTCTTGGAGGCGGTGACCTCTTCCGGCTTCAGCGCGGAGTCGGAGCCGGCGAAGGCCACCTGGCCCTGCGTGAACGCCGTGACACCGGCGCCCGAGCCGCCGCCCTTGTAGTTGATCTGCACGCCGCAGGCCTGCGAGAAGCTCTTCACCCAGGCGTCGATCGCGTTCTTCTGCGCGGAGGAGCCGTCGGCGAGGAGCTGGCCCTTGGCGCCGTCGCACTTGATGGAGCTGGCGCTGGTCGACGACGAAGAACCGTCCGTCGTCTTCTTGCCCGTGTCGTCGGAGCCGCACGCCGTCAGGGCCAGGGCGCCGGAGACGGCGACAGCACCGAGCGAGAGGGCGCGGAGCCGGTTCTTGCGCTGAAGCTTCACTTTCGGGAGTTCCTTCCAGGAGCCGCCGCAGGGGGCGGCGTGCGAAGTCATCGAAGGTGCGTGAGCGCGTTCATGGCCGCCCCGAGCACCGCGTAAGGCCGAAATTAGGCAGAACAGGTGAAGCCGCCGATGGCCGGAAGTGAACGAGGGGTGAACCCCTGCCGTCGGCCCGGTGAGGTCACGGAATGCTCACGGGGAGAGCACGTGGAGGTTCCGACGTCCGTGTCGCGCGGACACGTATTCGGTGCTCTTCCTCGTGCGACGGGAACCCGTGTGCGCATGGCGTCGTCTCGTTCCAGGAGAGCCGAGGAAGGGCGACGGACATGGAACGGCGTACGTTCATCACGGGCGGCACGGCCGCGCTGGTCACCACCGCGCTGGCGGGCTGCAGCTCCGGCACGGACGCCTCCGCGCGATCCTCGGCGCGGTCATCGGCACGGTCCCTCTCATCGTCGGGTACCGCACTGAAGACCACCAGCCAGGCCGCCGCCGCGAACTGGGCGGCCCTCGCCCGCGACCTCGACGGCACCCTGGTGCGCCCCGGCGACGCGAGCTGGACGACGGCCCACCAGCTCTACAACACCCGCTTCGACGGGCTGAAACCCGCCGCCGTGGCCTACGTCTCGCACACCGCCGACATCCGCACGACGCTGGCGTACGCCAAGGCCCACGGCATACGCGTGTCGATACGCAACGGCGGACACTCCTACGCCGGCTACTCCTCCGGCGACGGCCGGCTCGTCCTCGACGTCTCCCGGCTGAACCGGATCCGGGTGAGCGGCGGCCAGGCGGTCGTCGGCGCCGGCTCCAAACTGATCGACGTCTACCGCGGGCTCGCCGCGAAGGGCGTGACCATACCCGCCGGCTCCTGCCCCACCGTCGGCGTCTCCGGCCTCGTCCTCGGCGGCGGCCACGGCGTCGCCTCCCGCGCGTACGGCCTGACCTGCGACAGCCTCACCCGGGCCACGCTCGTCACCGCCGACGGCACCCAGGTCACGGCCGACGCGAACCACCACTCCGACCTGTTCTGGGCGCTGCGCGGCGCGGGCAACGGCAACTTCGGCGTCGTCACCGAGCTGCAGTTCAGGACCCATCCGGCGCCGCAGGCGGTGACGGCGTACCTGACGTGGCCCTGGTCCAAGGCGGCGGCGGTGGTCAAGGCCTGGCAGGAGTGGGGCCCGGCCCAGCCGGACGAGATCTGGTCCTCCCTGCACCTGGCCTGCTCACCGGGCCGGACCCCGACCGTCTCGGTGGCCTGCTTCTCCCTGGGCACCTACGGCGAGCTGCAGAACGCCGTGGACCGCCTCGCCCACAAGGCCGGCGCGAACGCCTCCTCCGTCTCGCTGCGCCGCCGGGGCTACGAGGAGGCCATGGAGATCTACGCCGGCTGCTCCTCCTTCTCCTCCGACGCCCAGTGCCACCTGCCCGGCTCGACCCCCGGCCGCTCCTCCCAGGGCAGGCTGGGCCGGGAGACCTACGCGGCCCGCTCCGACTTCTTCGACCGCTCCCTGTCCGCCGCGGGCATCCAGACCCTGCTCAGGCAGATCGGCTCCGTCCGCGGCGGCGCGGGCAGCATCGCGTTCACCGCGCTCGGCGGCGCGGTCAACCGGGTCTCCCCCACGGCGACGGCCTTCGTCCACCGCCGCTCCCGGATGCTGGCGCAGTACATCGCCTCCTGGGGCGCGGGCGCCTCGGGCGGCACGGCGCAGTCGTGGCTGACGTCGGCCCACCGGGCGATGGCGCCCCACGCCTCCGGCGCGGCCTACCAGAACTACACGGACCCCACCCTGACGAACTGGCGCAAGGCCTACTACGGGGACGCCGCGACGCGGCTGAGCGCCGTGAAGAAGCAGTACGACCCGGAGAGGTTCTTCTCCTACGCGCAGGGGCTGTAGCCGCTCAGGCCGCGAGATCCCGTTCCTCGGACTTCAGCGAGTCGCGGGAACCGGGGAGCAGGGCGTTCCTCTGCTCCCCCGCGGACCGGCTGCGCACCAGCCACCCCGCCCGCGGCGACCGCTCGACCGCCTTCGCCAGCGGCGTCAGCAGCGCCATGGCCGGCGGCGACAGCAGCAGCGCGACCGCCGTGCCCAGGGCGAATCCGCCGACGACGTCCGTCGGGTAGTGCACGCCCATGTAGACCCGGCAGAAACCCTCCAGCAGCGCCAAGCCGATGCCGGCCAGGCCGAAGCGGCGGTTGGCCACGAACAGCCCTACGCCCAGCGCCATCGTGATCGTCGCGTGGTCGCTGACGAACGAGAAGTCCGTCTTCCCGGAGACCAGCACGTCCAGGCCCTGATGGTCCACGAAGGGCCGGGGCCGCTCGACGAACCCCCGTATCGGCACGTTCACCAGGACCGCGATGCCGGCCGCCAGCGGGGCCCACACCAGCGCCGCGACGGAGGGCGCCGCGTCCTCGCCGCCCCGCCGCCGGACGGACCACCAGCACCACAGCACGAGCAGCACCATGGCGACCAGCAGCCCGTACTCACCCACGAACTCCATGACCCGGTCGAACCAGTGCGGCGCGTCCTTGGCCAGGCCATTGATGTCGTACAGCAGGCCGACGTCGGGGTTCGATCCGGATTCGGCGAGTACAGCCATGGTGCTGCGGCCCCTTCGTCGTAGTCCCGGACGCACCTCGTGTGCGTCGCTCCGGCTCCCCGTGGTTCGTAGATCCGCATCCGCTGCACTGCCGCACTGACGTCCGCTCGGCTACGTCAACAGGAACGCACGGTCCCCATCAATACGTTCCGCTCTCCACCGAATGATCACGCAGACGTTATCGAAGAGAGACTCATCTCCGCAGCTCAGGGGGCAGGTTCACGCTCGGTTCACACGTGGGTGGGGAGTGCTTTTGCGCCATCTTCGGTCACGCGGGTGGCGCCGAAGTAGTCGGGGGTGTCGACCGGGTCGAACCGGATCACGGCGCCCGTCCGCGGCGCGTCGATCATGTACCCGCCGCCGACGTAGATACCCACGTGCCGGATGGCCCGCGAGTCGGCGAGGTCGTCGGAGAAGAAGACCAGATCGCCCGGCATCAACTCGTCCCGCGAGGGGTGCGGACCGGCGTTGTACTGGTCGTTGGCGACCCGGGGCAGGGTGATGCCGACCTTCTCGTACGCGGCCTTGGTCAGACCCGAGCAGTCGAAGCGTCCTCCCTGGTCGGCGGTGCCGTTGCCGCCCCAGAGGTAGGGCGTGCCGAGCTTGCTCTGGGCGAAGGCGATGGCGCCCGCGGCCTGCCGGCTCGGGTCGAGCCGGGTGACCGGCGCGGCGAAGCTCTCCTCCAGGCTGCGGATGCGCTTGACGTAGTTCTGCGTCTCGCTGATGGCCGGCACCCCGCCCGACCTTATGACGCGGTAGGCGCCCGCGTTGTAGGCGGCGAGCATGTTGTCGGAGACGTTCCCGGGAACGTCCTTGACGTACTTGGCGAGTTCGCAGTCGTACGACGCGGCCGACGGAATCGCGTCATTCGGGTCCCAGATGTCGCGCTTGCCGTCGCCGTTGCCGTCGATGCCGTGGGTCGCCCAGGTGCTCGGGATGAACTGGGCGATGCCGCGCGCGTCCGCCGGACTGACGACGGTCGGGTTCCAGCCGCTCTCCTGGTAGAGCTGGGCGGCGAGCAGCGCCGGAGTCAGCGCGGGGCACAGGTTGCCCCACTGCTGCACCAGTTGCTTGTAGGCGGCCGGCACGGCGCCCTTGGCGAGTCCCCGGCTGCCCGAGGTCACCCCGTTGACGAGGTTCCCGGCGACGACGTACACCCCCACGACGAGCAGCATGACGAAGCCCATGCCGAGCCCGACCGCCGCCCCACCGAACACCCATACCTTCCGCACGGTCCAACTCTCCCCCATACCGGACCGGTTCCAGTCCTGATCCGCCTGAAGTGGCGTCATTTCACAGCGGAACGGCGCGGAACGGCGACGCGTGGAAGCCCGCGGATACGGCTGACGCGCCCTCAGGGACCGGCGACGGCCGCCGTGGCGTCCCGGTACAGCCCGGCCGCCTCGCCGCGCAGCACCACGCTGTACGAGACGTCGGCCGTGTCGCCGCCCTTCTCATGGCCGCCGAGCACCCCGACCACCCGCCCGTCGCCGTCGACCCACGGACTGCCGCTGGTGCCGGACGCGAAGTCGGGACACCGGACGCGCTGTTGGGTGCGGCCGCGCGGGCTGGGCCTGGTGGTGCAGCTGATCGGCGTCTCGCGGGAGTCCGGGTAGCCGAGGACCGTCACGGCGGCGGCGCCGGTGGGCGTCCCGGCGGTGAACCGGTTGGCCCCGACCACGTCCTCGATCTCCTTGCCGCCCACCGCCTCCAGGCGGGCGAAGGCCACGTCGCTGTCCTCGCTCTCGCCGTTCGCCCACCTGTCGGGCACGAACCTCTGCCGCACCTTCCACACCCCGTACGGCGCCTCGCCGTCCCGGTACCCCGGCGCGAACACCAGCTCGCCCTCGACGCCGCCCAGGCAGTGGGCCGCGGTGACGATCAGATCGCGCCGCGGGCTGTGCACCACCGAGGCGGTGCAGAAGTGGCCCCCGGCCGGCCTGCCGACCTGGTCCGCCCCGAACAGGGCGCCCACCCGGACGGCCTCCACCGTCGCCCCGGCCGTGACCGTGACCCCGTAGGCGCCGGGCCCGTCGCCGGCGGCGGCCACGGACGGGGAGGTCAGCGCGAGCAGCACCACAGCCCCGAGGAGCGCGGGCCGCGAGGGGACCGGGCGGCGCGCGGTGCGACAGATGCGCTTCATCAGGCCCCCACTCTCCGCCACGAGCCGAGAAAGCCGTCTTGACCACACCGAGCCACTTACCCGGGACCTCCCTGAGGGATCGAGGTACTCCGCGATCGCGTCAACCGTACTGTCCCGCCGCCACTCCCGCCTCCCGAGTCGTCACCCCCGGTCACCACCGCCCCGGCCGGCGCCCCCGGCAAACCCTGGTGCGCACCCGCCCGTATCCCGGGTACGGAAGGGGATGAGCGGCAGACACTTCCGGCACACCGGTCCCTCGAGCGACTCGGCGCCACAGCGGCGGCCTGCGCGGCCGCACTCGTCCTCGCGGCCTGCTCCGGCGGGAGCGGCGGCCGGGCGAGCGGCACGACGGCGGCCCACCCCGCGAGTCCATCGGCGGCCCCGGCGTGAAGGACGCCAGGACCGGCGACCTCCGGAGCGGCCGACAGGGCACCCTGACGGTGCACCTCAAGAAGGGCACGTACGACCTCTACTGCCCGGTCGACAACCACAAACAGCTCGGAATGGACCAGCGCATCAAGGTCGGCTGACCCGGCGTGAGAACATCGTATCGACGCCTCACCCGACCAGCCGTCAGGAACCGTGCGGGGTCGTAGAAGGGGTCAACGACGGAACCACGCGACAGGTTCCGCTCCGGCGTCGTTGCCCGGCGTGACCTGCCGTGATACACAGAGTGACGGTACGGGTCATCCGTGCAAAACCCGCGAGCCAATGACGTCAAGTCGACATACGACCGGGGCGTTGTCGGCGAGAATGGACGTGACCTCTGCACACCGCAGGGGGCTTGCGGAACTACCCACCAGGGGCGGTGACTTACATGCTCTTTGCGGCCGACAAGGGAGACATCAACACCATCATCGGCGGGATCGCTCCGGACTGGGGCCCCTTCGGCAGCCTGGGCAACGAGGCCAAGGTGATGATCGAGGTGGTCATGGCCGTGGCCATCCTGCTCTGCCTGGGCATCGCGGTCTGGGGTGCGGCCAAACAGCGGATCGGCGCGACGGCCCTGCGGGACACCTTCAGCGCGGAACAGGGCAAGGGCCTCATCATCGCCGGGCTCACCGGGGTGTTCATCATCGGATCGCTCGGCACACTGTTCACGATCGTGTACGGCATGGCGGTCTGACACCCCCTCCACCGCCGGGCCGGCCCGGTCGCCCCCTCCACCCCACCCACCCGTCGTGCCCACCGGCTGAGGTTGCGTTTCCCTGATGTCGAGTCACCACACCGCGCCCGCGCGGGAACCAGCACGGCTACCGTCGTACGCACACGACGTGGAGGGGGCCTACCCGGCATGAGTCCCGGAGACGAGCAGGGTTACACCGAGACGGGCCAGACCCGTACCCGCCTGCCCGGCGGCGACCCGTACGGCGGCGCGCCCCGCAGAACGGGCCGCTCCTCCTCCCGGGGCCTGGTCACGGTCGTCGGCGTGGTGGTCCTCCTCATCGCGGCGATCGCCTTCGCGAACCGGGGGGACGGTTCCTCGACCGACGGCTCCGCCGACAAGGGGGACCGCCCGAAGGCCGCGTCCACGGCGGCGAGCGGCACGAAGCCGGTCGACACGAAGTCCGCCAACATCCCCTCCGGCTTCGCCCACACGGAGCAGGGGGCGCAGAGCGCTGCCGCGAACTATGCGGTGGCGCTGGGGTCGGCGGAGATGTTCAACAAGAACGAGCGTGACTCCATCCTGCAGGCCATCATGACCCCTTCCGCGGTCACGAGCTCGAAGTCCGCGATGGACAAGGCGTACACGCCCGACTTCAGTCAGAGTCTCGGGCTCTACGCGGACGGCACGGCACCCAAGGGCTACACGTTCGTCTCGCGAACGAACCCGATCGGCACGAAGGTCACCGAGGCGACCGGAGACGCCGCCACGGTCGAGGTCTGGTGCAGCGGGCTCCTCGGCCTCGCCGGCGACAAGTCCACCAACCCGGTCACCAACAGCTGGTTCACCATCACGATGAAACTCGAGTGGACCGCCGGAGACTGGAAGATCATCACGCACTCCCAGCAGGAAGGCCCGGCGCCCGTCCCCGGCGACGACAAGGCCTCCAGCTCGGAAGACATCTCCAAGGCCGTCGACGAGTACGGAGGGTTCACCTATGCGCGCTAACCGCCGCGTACTCACCCTGGCCGCCGCCGTCACGGCCGTGCAAACGGCAGCGGTCCTCATGGCGACCCGCGCCTTCGCCGCGCCCTCACCCACGCCCACGCCGACGAAGAGCAACAACGCCTGCGACCTGATCCACGGAGCTGCCAAGCAGTTCTGCGAAAAGGACAGCGGCGGCTCCAAAAAAGGCCTCACCACCCCCGACAACCCCCTCACCTCCACCCTCGACCCCCTCTCCTCCCTCGGCAAGGGCTGTGCGGACGCCGCGTCGTGGACCATCGGCAAGCTCAGTGACGCCGTGAAGGAGACCGCCAACGTCGACTTCACCAACACCAAGTTCCTGCAGCAGTACGCCGTCGTCTTCGCCGCCTCCACGATCCTCACGCTGCTGCTGTGGCTGCTGGCCGTCGCCAAGCGGGCGGTGCGCGGCGTGCCGCTGACCACCGCCATCTCGGAGGCCGTCGGCTTCCTGTGGCTGACGGTGCTCGCCTCCGCCTTCACGCCGCTGATCCTCTACACCGTCGTCTCCGCGGCCGACGGCGTCACGGACGTCCTCGCCAAGGCCACCGGCGACCAGACCGACACCTTCTTCGGCACCTTCTCCGGCGCCCTCGACAAGGGCGACGACATCGGCGGCGGACCGATCATGCTGATCGTCGTCTCCCTGGTCAGCATCCTCGCCGCCGGCATCCTCTGGCTCGAGCTCGTCATCCGCGCCGCCCTGCTCTACGTCGGCGCCCTGCTCGGCACCGTCGTCTACGCCGGCCTCGTCGACAAGAACCTTTGGGGCCACGTACGGCGCTGGGCCGGGATCATGATCGCCGTCATCCTGGTCAAGCCCGTCATCGTCATCGTGCTAGGCCTCGCCGGCGCGCTGGCCGGCGACAACGGCCCCGACGCGTTCTCCGCCGTCGTCTCCGGGCTCGCCATCATCCTGCTCGCCATCTTCGCCAGCGCGATGATCTACCGCTTCGTCCCCGGCTTCGGCGACGAGATCGCCGGCTCCCGCAGCAACCGCATCATGCAGGGCGCCGAGGGCAAGGCCGCCGCGGTGATCAGCTCCCCGGCGACCCTCGTCGCCCAGGGCATCAAGACGCACAGCACCCGCGCCGACAACAACGGCTCGGGCGGCGGCGGCTCCACCGGCGCCCGCCCCGCCAACCCCGCCTCCGGCGGCGTCGCCGCCCACAGCGGCCGTACCGGACAGGGCGGCGGAGCAGTCCCCTCCGCCGCGCCCGCACCGCGCGCGCCCAGCCCGGTCAACACCCCGCACGCCGGCAGCACACGCAACAGCAGCAGCAACCGCTCAGGAGGTGAAGGGCGTTGACGACCGAGTCCCACATGTCCCATCCGGTCACGCCCCGCCGTACGTATCTGATCGGCCGCGCCCGGCCGAACGCGATCATCGGCCGGAACCGCGAGTCCGGCGAGATCGCGCTGATCGTCGCCGGCGCGTTCCTCGGCATGATGTGCGGCCTCCTCGTCCCCGTCCTGTCCCTGCGGATCGTGCTGCTGACCGGCTTCCCGCTGCTCGCGCTCGCCGCGGTCTACGTGCCGTACAAGCGCCGCACCTTCTACAAGTGGTTCGAGATCAACCGCTCGTACAAGCGCACCGTCAAGCGCGGCGCCACCTACCGCTCCGGCGTGGTCGAGGCCGGCACCCGGTTGGACGGGCGGGAGGTCGAGATCGGACCGCCGCCCGGCATCGGACGGATCACCTGGCTCGCCGCGCCGTTCGGGCCCGACGAGATCGCCGTACTGCTGCACGCCGACCGCAAGACCGTCACCGCCGCCATCGAGATCGAGGGCCCCGGCGTCGGCCTGCGCGACTCCGAGGACCAGGAGGCCCTCGTCGACCGCTTCGGCACACTGCTCAAGCACGTGGCCAACGGCGACGGCTTCGTCACCCGGCTCCAGATGCTCGCCCGCACCCTGCCCGCCGACCCCGACGCCCACGCCAAGGACGTCACGCTGCGCGGGGACGACAAGGCCCCCGAATGGCTGTCCCGGTCCTACGACCAGCTCCAGTCCATGGTGTCCACCAGCAGCGAGCAGCACCGCGCCTACCTCGTCGCCTGCATGCACTACGGCCGCGAACTGGCCGCCGAGGCGCACGCCATGGCCCGGGCCGTCCGCGCGCGCGGCGGCAAGGTCGACCGGGACGCCGGACTCGCCGTCGTCATGGCCCGCGAGCTGACCGACATCTGCTCCCGGCTGCAGGAGGCCGACATCCGCGTCCGCCAGCCCCTCGGGCAGGGCAGACTCGCCTCCCTCATCCACTCCATGTACGACCCGGACCACCCCATCGACCACATCCAGGCGATGACCCAGCGCAACGCCTGGCCGGCCGAACTGGACGCCATGGAGCCCACCTACCTCCAGGCCAAGACCCGCGAGTCCGCCACCCGCGCCCCCTGGTGCCACGCCACCGCCTGGGTGAAGGAGTGGCCGATGACCCCCGTCGGCGTCAACTTCCTCGCGCCCCTGCTCGTCCACACCCCGGACGTCATCCGAACGGTCGCCGTGACGATGGATCTCGAACCCACCGAGGTAGCCATCGAACGCATGCTGACCGAGAAGACCAACGACGAGGCCGAGGCCTCCCGGGCCGCCAAGATGAACCGCACCGTCGACCCGCGCGACATCGCCGCCCACAACCGTCTGGACCAGCGCGGAGAGGACCTGGCCAGCGGCGCGGCCGGCGTCAACCTGGTCGGCTACATCACCGTCTCCGCCCGGTCCCCGGAGGCCCTCAACCGCGACAAGCGGACCATAAGGGCCTCCGCGGGAAAGTCGTACCTGAAGCTGGAGTGGTGCGACCGCGAGCACCACCGGGCCTTCGTGAACACACTTCCCTTCGCCACCGGCATTCGAAGGTAGGGGCTGATGCGCTGATGCGGGATCCGCTGTCCGTCCTCACGGAAGCCTTCACGTCCTTCCTGTTCGGGAAGGTCGAGACGACCCGGCTGCCGGTGCGCACCTCCACGGGCCAGGCCCAGGCGGTCTACCTGCCCACCGCCGCCCCCGGCCTCGGTGACTCGGGCGTCATCATCGGCCGCGAGGTGTACTCCGGCAAGGGCTACATCTACGACCCCTTCCAGCTCTACGGCCAGCAGCTGCCGGCCCCCCACTGGCTCGTGCTCGGCGAGTCCGGCAACGGCAAGTCGGCCCTGGAGAAGACCTACGTCCTCAGGCAGCTCCGCTTCAAGGACCGCCAGGTCGTCGTCCTGGACGCCCAGGGCGAGGACGGCGTCGGCGAGTGGAACCTGATCGCGGAGGAGCTGGGGATAACTCCCATCCGCCTGGACCCGACCGCGGCCCTCAACCACGGCATCCGGCTGAACCCCCTGGACCCCTCGATCACCACGACGGGCCAGCTCGCGCTGCTCCGCACCATCATCGAGGTCGCGATGGGGCACGGCCTGGACGAGCGCTCCGGCTTCGCCCTCAAGGTCGCCCACTCCTTCGTCAACGAGTCCATCCTCGACCGCCAGCCCGTCCTCACCGACATCGTGGAGCAACTGCGGCATCCGGAGCCGGAGTCCGCGGAGGCGATGAACGTCGCCATAGACGACGTACGGGCCTGGGGCCTGGACGTCGCTCTGGTCCTGGACCGGCTGGTCGACGGTGACCTGCGGGGCATGTTCGACGGCCCGACCACGGTCGGCATCGACCTGGACGCCCCGCTGATCGTGTTCGACCTGTCCCACATCGACCGCAACTCCATCGCCATGCCCATCCTGATGGCGATCGTCGGCGTGTGGCTGGAGCACACCTGGATCCGCCCCGACCGCAAGAAGCGCATCTTCCTCGTGGAAGAGGCCTGGCACATCATCAACAGCCCGTTCGTGGCGCAGCTCTTCCAGCGGCTGCTGAAGTTCGGGCGGCGGCTCGGCCTGTCCTTCGTGGCGGTGGTCCACCACCTGTCCGACGTGGTGGACGGCGCGGCGGCGAAGGAGGCGGCGGCCATCCTGAAGATGGCGTCGACCAGGACCATCTACGCCCAGAAGGCCGACGAGGCGAGAGCGACGGGCCGGGTCCTCGGTCTGCCCCGCTGGGCGGTCGAGATCATCCCCTCCCTCACCCCGGGCATCGCCGTCTGGGACGTCAACGGCAACGTCCAGGTGGTCAAGCACCTCGTCACGGAGACCGAACGCCCGCTGGTCTTCACCGACCGCGCGATGACCGAGTCCTCCAGCGACCGGGCGGCCGACGACGCCCTGCGCGCCGCCGAACTGGAGGCCGAGCAGCGGGCGGCCGCCTTCGTGGAGCAGCACCTGGGCGACTCGGAATCGACGGTGGCGTAGGGGAGGGCAGGAGTGAGACCGGACGATCGCCGTGACACCCACCGGGAGGGTCAGGGCGGAATCCCCGACGGGCTGCTGATCGGCATACTCGCCTTCCTCCTCGGCATGACCGTGCTGGTGTGGACGGCCACCGGCCTGGCGGCCCTGTTCACCCACGGCGCCTGGCCGGCCGGCGTGACGTTCACCCGCACGGCCCCGGCCATGCGCCACCTCATCGCGCAGCCCCACGACCTGCCCGGCGCCTGGCCGGACACCCCGGCCGGACAGCTCTCCGGCTGGGGCCTGTTCTGGGGCCTGTTCATCGGCCAGCTGATGATCCTGCTCGTCCTCACCCTGTTCGTGATGGGCACGGTGGCGAGATGGCGGGCGGAGAAGGCACGGCGCGCCTCCGAACGAGGGGCGGCGCCCGCCGCGGTCACACCCGTCTCGGCCCCCGTTCCCGCGGTCGCACCAGTGCCTGTGGCGGCTTCCGTTCCCGAGGCGGCGCCCGAGCAGCGGCACGAGGTCCCCGTGCCGCGCACCGATCCCGCTCCACAGCCTGTGGAAAAACTCGTGGGTGCCGGCGCCCCGGCGGACGGCCGGGAGGCCGGCACCGAGAGCGGCGTCCGCGGCGTGCGTTACGGCACGCCGGCGACCCGGCACGGCACCGCCGTCCAGGCCGTCCAGGACGCCCCCGGCCCGGCCCTGGTGGTCACCTCGGACCCGGCGCTCTGGGCGGAGACCAAGGACGCCAGGACCAAGCTGGGCCCCGTCCACCTCTACGACCCCACCCACCTCTGCGACACCCCGGCCCGCCTCCACTGGTCCCCCACCAGCGGCTGCGAGGACAAGGAAACGGCGCTGAACCGGGCCACGGGCCTGCTCGGCCCCGTCCGGCCCACCGCCAAGCTCGACCAGGCCGTGGCCGACACCGCCACCACACTGCTGCGCAGCTATCTGCACGCCGCCGCGCTGGAGTCCCGCACCGTCCGCCACGTCCACCGCTGGGCGCAGGGCACCCAGGTCCAGGACGCCGTACGCACCCTCCGCACCCACACCAAGGCCGCCCCCGGCGCCGCGGGCGAGCTGGAGGCCGCGCTCACCGCGCATCCGGAACGACGCGACATGGCACAGGAGTTGATCAGCAGGGCGCTGTCCGCCCTCTCCACCGTCAACATCCGGGAAGCCTGCACCCCGAACCGAACCGATGCCCTCGCCCTGGATTCCTTCGTCCACGAAGGGGGCACGCTTTATGTGGTCGGTGAATCCATCGAGGACCCCAGGACCCATCCGGGTGCGATGCCCCTCCTGACGGCTCTCGTCTCGAGCGTGGTCGAGCACGGCCGGCGCATGGCCGAACGGTCATCCTCCGGTCGGCTCGACCCACCACTGACCCTGGTCCTGGACGACATCGCGGCCGTCGCGCCCATCCCCCAGCTCCCCGGGCTGCTCGCCGCCGGAACCGACCAGGGCATGCCCGCCCTCGCCCTGCTCCGCTCCCGCGAACAGGCAAGGGCCCGCTGGCCGCACCAGGACCTGCCGGCCTGACCCCCGTCCCTGGCCCTACGGACGCCCGGGTACGGACGCATCGAGGCCGATCACCGCTCCAGCACGAACTCCAGCTCCTCCTCGGACTCGTCCTTCGTGAACGACACGACCAGCCCGCTCGGCCCGAACCCGGCCTTGCGGTAGGCGCCCTGGGCCCGCGCGTTGTCCGCGTGCACGAACAGCCGCACCCGTTCGGCACTCTGCTGCCAGGCCCAGGAGACACCGGCGTCGAACAGCATCTTGATCAGTCCGTTGCCCCGGTGCTCCGGCCGGACGAACACCCCGACGACATGGCCCTGACGCCGCTCGACCGGGTACCCGGCCCAGTCCGTCGTCCCCGGCTGCTCGAGCAGCACGGTCACGGTGCCGGCCCAGTTTCCGTCGGGCGTCTCGGCGACGAACTGCTGTGCCGTGGACGACCCTGCACCGGAGCCGATCGCCCGTTCCTGGTAGAAGGAGTCCGGGCGGGCCAGGGCGTCCTCGTAGGTCTCCAGGAAGGCGATGTGCGCGACCGGGTCCCGCAGGGCGTCCAGGCGCAGTCGCTTCACGGCAGCCCACTCGTCGGGGCGTATGGCTCGGACGACGTAGTCGTCGCTGGTCGGGGTAGTCATGCAGCCACGGTAGTGGCGTCCGCCGGCGCCCTCACCCGATATACGGGGCAGACGGCGTCACGGCCTTCAGAAAAGGTCCGGAACGCAGAAAACCCCCGCATCTTTCGATGCGGGGGTTTTCCCAATAATTGTTCGGCGGCGTCCTACTCTCCCACAGGGTCCCC